>NZ_JADKSD010000002.1:743004-907381 GCF_015350895.1 Frigoribacterium sp. VKM Ac-1396
AGGCGCGGTGCCGGTCGGACCGGCACCGCGCCTCCTGCGGGCTCTCGCGGGGCGTCAGCCCGCGGCGACCTGCTGGTCGCGCTTCGGCAGCACCCAGCCCGGGCGGACGAAGTGGCAGGTGTAGCCGTAGGGGTCCTTCTCGAGGTAGTCCTGGTGCTCTTCTTCTGCCTGCCAGAAGTCGCCGGCCGGCGTGACCTCGGTGACGACCTCGCCGGGCCAGAGGCCGGAGGCGTCGACGTCGGCGATGGTGTCGAGCGCCGTCGCCCGCTGCTCGTCGTTCGTGTAGAAGATCGCCGAGCGGTAGCTGTCGCCGACGTCGTTGCCCTGGCGGTCCTTCGTCGACGGGTCGTGGATCTGGAAGAAGAACTCGAGGATCTCGCGGTACGAGGTCAGGCCCGGGTCGAAGACGATCTCGACGGCCTCGGCGTGGCCGCGGTGGTTGCGGTACGTCGCGTTCGGCACGCTGCCGCCCGAGTAGCCGACGCGCGTCGAGACGATGCCCGGCCGACGGCGCAGCAGCTGCTGGGCGCCCCAGAAGCAGCCTCCGGCGAGGATCGCGGTCTCGGTCGTGCCGCTGGGGGCAGGGGTGGATTCGGGGGAGAAGAGCGTCATGTAGGCACCGTATCCTTCGGTTTCGAGTGAGGCGTAGGGGACGAAGCGGAGGGCCGCCGAGTTGATGCAGTAGCGCAGCCCGCCGGTGGCGGTGGGGCCGTCACCGAAGACGTGCCCGAGGTGGCTGTCGCCCGCGGACGACCGCACCTCGGTGCGCTTGAAGAACAGCCCCTCGCGCTTCTCGACGACGTGTTCGGCGTCGATCGGACGGGTGAAGCTCGGCCAACCGGTGCGGCTGTCGAACTTGTCGACCGAGGCGAACAGGGGCTCACCCGAGACGACGTCGACGTAGATGCCGGCGTCCTTCGAGTCCCAGAACTCGTTGCGGAACGCCGGTTCGGTGCCGCCGCCCTGGGTCACGCGGCGCTGGGTCGAGGTGAGACGGGCGACCGCCTCGGGGTCTTTCCGGTACTGGTTCGACATGATGCCTCCTGTTCGTCGGCGCCGGTGCGATCGGATGGGGTCGGGTGCCCGCGGTCGCCTCGGTGCCTCTCGTGACAACACCGGAGCGGTGCCGGGTGTTCCGAAGGCCTGCGAGGATCGACGCATGAGCCTGATCCGACTGAACGACGTGACCGTCCGCTTCGACGGCACCCCGGTGGTGCGCGAGGCGTTCTTCCGCCTCGACGAGAAGGAGCGCGTCGGGCTGATCGGTCGCAACGGCAGCGGCAAGTCGACCCTGCTCAAGCTGATGCTCGACCAGGTGCAGCCCGACGAGGGCACGGTCACGCTCGAGCAGGGCGTGCGGGTCGGCTACTTCTCGCAGTTCTCCGAGCTCGACGGCACGCAGACGATCGTCGAGGTGCTGACCGGGCTCTTCGCCCACGAGCGGGCGATCGAGGCCGACCTGGCGCAGATCGACGCCGACATCGCGGTCGTGGCCGTGGACCCCGACGGCGGGGACGCCCTCGACCAGCTGATCCACCGGCAGTCCGAGCTGTTCGCCGAGATGGACCGGGTCGACGGGTGGGAGTACCCGCGCCGCATCGACACCGCCCTCAGCGTGCTCGGCTTCAGCGACGCGCACCGCAGCAGCCCGATCGACGACCTCAGCGGCGGCTGGCGCAACCGCGCGGCCCTCGCGAAGATCGTCCTCGAGGACCCCGACGTGCTGCTGCTCGACGAGCCCACGAACTTCCTCGACGTGGCGGGCGTCGAATGGCTCGAGGCGTGGTTCCGCGACTTCCACGGGGCCGCGGTGGTCGTGTCGCACGACCGGAGCTTCCTCGACGCGGTCGTCACGCGCATCGTCGAGGTCGAGAACTTCCACCTGCACGACTACCCGGGCGACTTCGCCGAGTACGTGGTGCAGAAGCAGTTCCGGCTGAAGAGCCTCGAGCAGCAGTACGTGCACGAGTCCGAACTGCTCGCGTTCGAGGCCGAGGGCATCTCGGACCGCCGCGACGCGGCCAAGGCCGCCAAGCGGCAGGACGGCGGCGACCTGCTCAAGCAGCTCGCCAAGGTCAAGAAGTCGCGGGCCCCACGCCCGGTCGACCAGATCATCACCGAGATCTACTCGGGCCTTCACGTCAAGGACGTCCTCTGCCGCGTCGACGGCCTCGGCAAGGCGCACGACGACCGCACGCTCTTCGACGACCTGACCTTCGAGCTGCGCCGCGGCGACCGTCTCGTCATCACCGGCGCGAACGGCAGCGGCAAGAGCACCTTGCTGCGGGTGCTCACGGGCGAGGAGCGCGCCGACGCGGGTCGGGCGGCCTGGGCCGGTGGCGTCAAGGTGGTCTCGTACGACCAGGTGCTCGCCGAGCTCGACGACGACGACACCGTGACGCACTCGGTCAACGCGATGCCCGACAGCCTCGCGCTCACCGCGACCCGCAAGTCGGTCGGTCGGTTCCTGGCCATGTTCCAGTTCAGCGAGGCCGACCTCAAGAAGCGCATCGGCTCGCTCTCGGGTGGTCAGCGGGCCCGCGTGGCGATGGCGCAGTGCCTGCTCTCGGGGGCCTCGGTGCTGCTGCTCGACGAACCGACCAACCACCTCGACGTGCCGAGCGCCCAGGTGATGGAGCGGGCGCTGCAGCACTTCCCCGGCGCCGTCGTCGTGGTCAGCCACGACCGGTTCTTCGCCGACAAGGTCGCCACCCGGCGGCTGGTGTTCGGGGCGGACACCGAGCGGCCCGAGCGCGTGGCGGTCACCGCCGCCTGAGTGCGGGCGTGGCGGCCGCCGCGGCCTGAGCGCGGGCATCGCGTCAGCCCTCGCTGGTCAGCCCTCGGTGGTCAGGGGCCCCACGACCTCGGCGACGCCCGAGACGACCAGCCCGTCGGCGTCGTGGTCGAGGGCGGCGTACGCCGCGTCGAGGTCGGGCACGATGTGGCCGTAGACCGGCTTGCCGGTCGCGGCGAGCGTGGCCCAGGTCGCGGCGGGTGCCTGCCAGTCGAGGCCCAGCATGCTCCAGCTCGACGCGGTCCGGCTCAGCAGACCGGGGTCCTCCGCGAGCTCGTCCGCGTAGTAGTACCCCCAGGTCTCGCACCCCCGGGCGGTCGCGAGGTCGCCCCACTCGGTCTGCGTGCAGTAGCCCTTGGCGACGAGGGTCTGCGTCAGGTCGGCCGTGCCGAGCTGCGTCCGGGCGATCTCGAACAGCTCGGGGTAGAAGTCCGCGCCGACGTACTTCGGGTCGACGAAGAGCGCGTGGTCGTGGCCGAACTCGAGGACGATCTCGTCGAAGCGCGCGTAGGGCTGGTCGGACTGGTCGGGGTCGCTCGTCCCCGCCGCCGAGATGCGGTGCCGCTGCACCTCGGCCCAGGTGTGCTCGGCGGCGACGAAACCGGTCGTGCCCGAGGTGCGGTCGAGGGTCTCGTCGTGCAGGCCGAACCAGATGCCGTCCGAGGTGCGGGCGAGCGACATCTCGAGCGCGTCGACTCCCGCCTCGACCGACTGCCGGTACGCGAACAGCGACATCTCGGGCCAGTCGAGCGACCCGCCGCGGTGCGCGACGGTGGCCGGGCTCGCGGCCCGCAACCGGTCGACGGGCCGAGGAGGCGCGGTCGGCGTGACCTGCGCCTCCCCGGTGACGCGGTCGGCCCGGAGGGCGACGCCCGCACCGAGGGTGCCGAGGACGGCGAGTCCGCCCGCGCCGAGCAGCACGGTGCGGCGGGACACGCGGGGCCGGGACGACGGGGCGGGGGGCATGGCTCAATCTTGGGGGTCGCCGGGCCCGGGGCGCGACGCCCGGGGCCCGGATCACCCGGCGGTCGCCCGTGTGTCGTGACCAGGTCTCGCGTTCGTCGCGGCTCTCGACAGGAGGAAGGACGGCAAATAAAACTACAGAAAGGGTTGTGGACTTTGCCCTGAACTTCTATCGTCGGGTCACCGCCGAGGATCGTCGGCAACCATCGAAAAGGGGGAACGATGAAGAAGAAGAACGTGGTGAAGGCCGTTGTCGTGGCATCGTTGGCGGGGCTGTTCGCCGTCGGATCGAGTGTGCCCGCGAGCGCTGCAGGCACGGCGTCCACCAGTGTGGGATCGAGGACTTCCGTGTCCTTGACCACGGACTATCCGAGGATCAGCCCTGTCCTTCCCGAGCGGAACACGCTCTCGGTGACCGTCGCCCTGTCGGGCCACACGGCCAACACCGTCTACGCGTCGTCCGTGCGCATCTGCTCGGGCATCCTGCCCGGGGGAGGTGCCATCGAGTTGTCACCCGCGATCGGCAACCAGAACGGCCAGATCGTCCAGTACCAGTACAAGACCGTCCCGTCGACGGGGTGCCAGACGTGGGCGATCAACCGGACCTTCACCAAGGGCAGCACCGGTGAACTGTTCCGCGTCACGTCCCACGTCAACCGGACCTACACGACGATCTCCGGGTTCAATCGCTGACGGCGAGACCGCCGTCTGCGGCATCGGCGGGTAGTCCCTCCGTGAGAGGGGCCGCTCGCCTTCGTGGTCTCCGAGTACCGCAAGGCACCGGGCCGCGCGCGTAGGGTCGGCCCCATGACCGATCTCGACGGAGCCGTGGTGCTCGTGGCCGGTGCGTCCGGCGGACTGGGGCAGCGGATCGCCGCGATGCTCGAAGACGAGGGGGCCGTCGTCGTGCGCGCCGCCCGACGACCCGAGTCGTTGTCGGGGCCCGGCGCGTACCTCGCCGACCTGCGGGAGCGGTCCGGAGGCGCGGCGCTCGTCCGTTCAGCGCTCGACGAGCACGGCCGGCTCGACGGCGTCGTGGTCGCCGCCGGCGTCGTCGCCTTCGGTGCGGCGAAGGACCTCGACGACGACACGCTCGACGAACTCGTCGAGACGAACGCGCTCGGTCCCATCCGGTTGCTGCGCGCCGCGCACCCCGCGCTCGCCGAGAGCGCCGCCGCCGGCCGCGAACCGTTCGTCGTCACCCTGAGCGGCGTGGTGTCCGAGGCGCCGACCATCGGCATGGCCGCCTACTCGGCGTCGAAGGCCGCGCTCGCCGGGTTCGTCACCGCGGCGGGCCGGGAGTACCGGCGCGACGGCATCCGGGTGCTCGACGCCCGCCCCGGGCACACCGACACCGGTCTCGCCACCCGCGCGGTGGCGGGCGCGGCCCCGGCGTTCGGCTCGGCCCTCGACCCCGATGAGGTGGCCGAGCGGATCGTCCGGGCGATCGCCGACGGCGAGAAGGACCTGCCGAGCTCGGCGTTCACCGCCTGACGCTGACGCTGACGCTGACGCTGACGCCGGGACCGGCCGACGGCCCTAGCTGAACTCGTCGCCGACGAGACGCAGCAGGTCGGCGAGCTGGGCCTGCTGGGCGGGTGAGAGCGAGTGCAGGCGGGCGCTCTCGGCATCGACCAGGCTGAGCATGGCGGCGTCGACCCGGGCGATGCCGTCGGCGGTCACCCTCACGAGGACGCCGCGACCGTCGCTCGGGTCGCCGCGACGCTCGACCAGCCCACGTTCGACGAGACGGTCGAGCCGGTTCGTCATCGTGCCGCTCGTGACCATCGTCGCCGTGACGAGGTGCTTCGGGCTGAGCTGGAACGGGTCGCCGGCCCGGCGGAGGGCCGACAGGACGTCGAACTCCCAGTTCTCGAGGCCGGCGTGGGCGAAGGCCTCGCTGCGGATGCGGTCGAGCCGACGCGACAACCGACGCAGCCGCGAGAAGACGTCGAGGGGTGCGAAGTCGATGTCGGGGCGCTCACGGGCCCAGGCGTCGATGATCAGGTCGACTTCGTCGTTCGTGGCCACGGTGCTGCGTTCCAATCGGTCGGGTCGTGCCTCTCATCTTCGTCCACCCGCCGGGGAATCGGCCACACGGGCCCACGGGCGGCAGCACGGGCGCGGTCGCCTCGGCGGCCAGGCTCGGCTACTGGTACGTCACCAGGTCGGGCGTGGGCGAGACGTCGGCCATGGTCTGCTCGGGGCTGAGCATCGGCGCGTCCTCGTCGTAGAAGTTCTTCCAGCCCCAGGCCACGCCTGCCGGCGCCCCGTCGTGCAGGGTGCGCCAGGTGGCCTGCTTGTCGGGCTGCGAGCCCTGACCGTCGACGTGGATCAGCGTCTCGAGTTGGGGGTGCGAGGTGTCGATCGACGACCGGTCGCGCAGCATGTCGAGCCGGAACTGGTGCAGCACGAACATCTTCGGCGGCAGGCCCTTCGACGCGACCAGGTCGGCCAGCCAGCTCGACACGGCGTTCACCTCGCTCGCCTCGACCCCTCCGATCTGCCGCAGGGGCACCTGGTCGGCCTCGAGGCGCCACTCGGGGTCGAGGGCGAGGCCGACGTTGGGTCGCGACAGCAGCGACTCGTAGCGCTTCGCCTGGCTGACGAAGTCCGCGCGCCCCGGCTGCAGGTCGATCACGACGTACTGGCCGGCCGCGGCGGCGGCGTCGACGTAGGGCGCGATGCTCTCGGCCGAGAGTTCGTTCGAGTAGTCGCCGTCGGCCCCGGCCGCACCGGCGGCCACCGTGGCGATGATCTCGAGCAGGGGGACGACGGGTCGGTCGCTCACCGCGTCGTAGCTCGCCGCGACGGCGTCGGCCCGCTGCACGGTGGCGGCGACGTCCTGCTCGCCGAGCACGCCGAGCGCCCCCGTGCCGGGCGCGCCGTACAGTGCCACGAACCGCCGGTCGGGGAAGAACCGCTGGCCACCACCCGGCAGCTGTTCGCCCGAGCGGGCGGCCGCGACCGACCAGTCGGGGTCGGGGACGGACGCGAACGAGGCGCCGATCAGCACCGTGGCGGTCGTCGTCGAGGCGTGCAGCGCGTCGATCGCCTCGCCGGACGCCTGCAGGTCGACGACCCCGTCGGGCAGGGCCTCGACCTCGGCACCCGCCGCGTGTGCCGTGGCCGTCGCCGCGGCGTCGTCGCCACCGGCCACGACGGCGAGGACGTCGCTGCGCGCCGTGCCCGCCTCGGGGACGTCGACCGAGGAGGCGCTGGTCACGACCTCGACGCCCGTCGCGTCGAGCGCGCCCACGTCGCCCACGCCGAGCACGGTGTCGACGCCGAGCCGGTCGAGCTCGGCCGCCAGCTCCGGCGACGAGCCGTCGGCGGTCGCGTCGGCGGTCGGCTCGGCCTCGGCCGAGTCGGTCGTCGAGCCGGTGGCGGAGGGGGACGGTGACGACGTGCCGCCCGACGACCCCGCCGCGGGCGTCAGCAGCATCGGCACCCGCAGCCGCCGGGCCTCGTCCGAGGCCTCCGCCTGAGCCGCGGTGTCGCCGTCCGGGGCGACGACCGCGACGGGGCTCGAGGCGAACAACACCCGGCTCGCCTCGACGGCCCTCTCGGGTGCGCCGGCCGCGCCGACGACGGTGACCGGCGCCTCCTGCTGTCGGGTGACGAGGGCCGTCCGGTCGTCTGCGCGGTCGACCGAGCTCGCCGTGCAGCCGGCCGTCAGGACGAGGGCGGCGGCCGCGAGTGAGGCGACGGCCGCGACGCGGACGCGGCTGGCGGGGGCCTGGACCAGGCCGGTGCGGGCCGAGCGGAGGCGGTCGGAACGGGTTCGGGCAGGGCGGTTTCGGGCGGAGCGGGTTCGGGACGACACCGATCCACGGTAACCGCGACCGCCGACGTCGGCTCACCGTCAGGTCAGCTCAGGACGTCCTTCGTCGTGAAGCGGCCGAGCGCCAGGGCGCCGAACACGGCGACGTAGCCCGCCTGCAGCAGGGCGTTGGCGGCGAACGAGTCCCACGAGATCGGATCGCGCATCAGGTCGGCGAAGCCCAGCCAGTGGTGGGTGAACAGCCACGGGTCGAGGGCGTCCAGCTGCGGCAGCGCGTCGACGATCTGGGCGACGGTCGAGAGCACGATCGTCGCCGCCATGGCCCCGACGGGCACGCTCGTCAGCGTCGAGGCGAACAGGCCGATCGCGCTCAGGCCGAGCAGTGACAGCGTGACGTAGAGCGCCATCAGCAGCAGCCTCAGGGCGTAGTCGCCGAGGCCGATCGTCTGGCCCGAGAGCAGGGTCACCGGCCCGATCGGGAACAGCGCGGCCCCGGCGATCGCCCCGAACACGACCACGACCAGGGTCGCTGCGAGGCAGAACGCCGCCGCGGCGACGTACTTGACGAGCAGGAGGCGCACCCGGCCCACCGGGGTCACCAGCAGGTACCGCAGGGTGCCCAGGCTCGCTTCACCGGCGATCGTGTCACCGGCGACGACGCCCACCGTGAGGGGGAGGAAGAGCGGGATGGCCACCGTCAGTGCGGTGAGCGAGACGAAGAGGCCGTTCTGGGTGATGTCGCCCAGGAAGGCCGGCCCGCGGCCGCTGCCTCCGTCGGCCGTCGTGACGCGGACGGCGACGGCGAGCAGCACGGGGATGAGCGCCAGGGCGCCGAGCAGGGCGATGGTTCGCACGCGGTGGAAGAGCACGGCGAGCTCGCTGCCGAGCAGGGCGAGGCCGAGTCCGCCGCGGGGGCCGTCGCCGGGCTCGTCGGCGGTGCGGTCCGCGTCGGGACGCGCGCCCACGGGCTCAGCCGGCGACATCGAAGCCCTCCCCGGTCAGGTCGACGAAGCGGTCCTCGAGGGTCGCGCCCGCCACCTCGAAGCCCCGCACGCGCACGTCGGCGGCGACGAGGGCCGCGACGATCGACTCGGGCGAGAGCCCCTCGACGGCGAGGTCGGCCTCGACGCGCACGGAGCCGCCCGCGGTGGCGGGCGTCGCGTCCGACCGGGCCGGCGCCTCCGGGGCGAGCCCGAGGCGGGTCAGGACGTCTCGCGCGACGTCGGGGTCGGGGGTGAGCAGTCGGACGCGGTGCGCGCCGAGGGCCCGGAGGTCGTCGAGCGTGCCCTGGGTGAGCAGCCGCCCGGCGCTCATCACGCCGATGTGCGTGCACATCTGCTCGACCTCGCTCAGCAGGTGGCTCGAGACGAAGACCGTCGTGCCCTCGTCGGCCAGCGAGCGGATCAGGCCACGCACCTCGCGCGTGCCCTGCGGGTCGAGGCCGTTGCTCGGCTCGTCGAGCACGAGCAGGTCGCGGGGCATCAGCAGGGCGTTCGCGATGCCCAGGCGCTGCTTCATGCCGAGCGAGTAGGCGTGCGCCTTCTTCGAAGCGGCGTGCCCGAGGCCGACGCGGTCGAGTGCCGCGTCGACGCGGGCGCGGCGCGTGGCGGCGGGTGCCCTGCGGTCGCCCGAGTCGAGGCGGTGCAGGTTGGCCCGCCCCGAGAGGAAGGGGTAGAAGGCCGGGCCCTCGACCAGGGCGCCCACCCGGGGCAGGACGCGCCGGAGGTCGTCGGGCATCGAGCCACCCAGCACGCGGATGTCGCCGCTCGTCGCCGAGGTGAGCCCCAGCAGCATGCGGATCGTGCTGGTCTTGCCCGAACCGTTCGGGCCGAGGAACCCGTAGACGCTGCCGTGCGGCACCGCGAGGTCGACGCCGTCGACGGCCCGCTGGCGCCCGAACTGCTTCGTCAGGCCGGTCGTCTCGACGGCGAACGCCCCGCGCGGCCCGGCGACGTCGTGCGACGACCGGACCGCGGTGGTGTCGTGGCTCACCGGCCGGGGGTCACTGACCGGCCGCGGCGGCCTGGACGGCCTCGGCGTCGACGGCACCGGCGAACACCCGGCCGTCGTCGGTGAGCAGCACCGAGACGAGCGAGGTCTCGAGCACACGTCCGCCGTCGACCTTCGTGGTCAGCTGGTCGAGCAGGTCGGTCGTCTCGGACGACGACGCACGGTCGGTCGAGCCGGCGGCGGGGGTCACGCCGACGACGGTGCTCCAGCCCGAACCGACGACGGTCTTCTCCGCGTGCGTGCCCTCGGCCTTCGCCTGGCCGGAGGCGCGGTCCGGCGCCGTCGCCTCGGTCACGGTCGCGTCCGCCGGGGGAGTGAAGGCGAAGACGGACGCCGCAGGGGCGCCGAAGTCGACCGACGTGAACCCGGCCGAGAGCGCGGGGTCGGCCTGACCCTTGGCGTCGACGACCACCTTGAGCGGGACGCCGGTCTCGGCGTCGACGGTCAGGGTGGCGCGGGCGACGAGGGTCGAGGCGTCCTTCGGCGTGAGGACGACCTGGTAAGCGTCGCGTCCGGCGACGCTGACGTCGGACTCGGCGGTCACCGTGGTCGTCGGCTCGACGTTCGCCAGGACGAGGGCGGCCAGCTCGGCGGGCGTCTGCGGCACGGCCGTGCCGTCGGGAAGGACGGAGGGGCGTTCGGCGCCGCTCGCGTCGGGCAGCGTGGCGTGCGTGGCCTCCTTCGTCTTCGAGTCGTAGGCCCAGACGCTCGAGCCGTCGCGGATCACGTTGCGCTCGGCCAGGTCGTCGATGACCTGCACCCGCTGCTTCGAGGCCCCGTCGGCGTAGACCTTGGCCGTGTGACTGCCGGTCAGCAGCTCGAGGGCGCCCGCGACGCCGGACGAGTCCGAGCCGCCGGAGTGCTGGGCCGACACGTCGGGCAGCCCGAGGTCGGACGTCTGCTCGACCGTGCCCGAGTACGACGCGTCCGAACTCGACGCGGCGAGTGCCAGCACCTGCTGCGGCGTTTTGTCGGGCAGGTCGACGTCGGCGGTGGCCGAGACGGCGGGGACCACGATGCTCGCGGCGATGACGGCCACGGGGACGGCGGCGGCGGTAGCCCAGCGGGTGGACTTCTTCATGACGATCGAGACCTCTCACGCCGGGCCCCGAGCGGGTCGACGACAGAGCCGGAGACTACGCGCGAAGCCTGGAGATCGCTGTCACCCGGACGGTCGGTCGCTCGACGTCGACAGAGCGTCGCCGAGGGACGCCCGGCGCACCCCGGCGACGGCGGGCGTCAGAGCTCGACGACCTCGAACTCGAGCAGGTCGGCACCGGTCGCGACGGGCCCGCGCGGGGCGTCGCCGGCACCGGTCGGGCGGGCGTGGGCGGCCTTCGCCCCGTCGGCCGACCAGGCCGTGAAGTCCTCTTCACTGCGCCAGGTGGTCACGACGAAGTAGCGGTCCTCGCCCGCCACAGGACGCAGCAGCTGGAAGCCCTCGAACCCCTCGGCCCCGTCGACCGAGTGCTTGCGCGCCGCGAAGCGCTTCTCGAGTTCGGGGCCGGACCCCTCGGGGACGTGGATGGCGTTGATCTTGACGACGGACACGGCGTGGCCTTTCGGTGGGGTGGAGGCAGGGGGTGGGGGAGCGGACCCCCGGGAGGTGCGGTGCAGGCAGGCGGGACGCCCGCGTCAGGCGGTCTTCATGACGTTCGCCGTGAACCCCTGGACGCGCTCGGTCAGTCCGATCGAGCGGCGCTCGATCTGCTCGGGCGGGTTGAGGTGCGGCGGCGCGACGCGGATCAGCAGCGAGCAGGCGAGGTCCTCGCAGATGTAGGTGCCGAGCGTGTTGCCGTTCAGTCCGGCCTCGCCGGCCTTCGGCGCGGTGAAGAGGCGCACCTGCGTCGCCGGCTGCGGCGAGTGGCAGAGCGAGCACATCGCGGCGATGCCGGGCCGGAGCGAACTGCTCGACGACCGCACGACGAGGCCGACCGGCCGGTCGTCCATCCAGTGCACGATGTACCCGCGGTGGTGGGCCTGCGGGTCACGCCAGCCCAAGAACTCGCGGTCGTCCCAGAGCATCTCGTGCAACCCGGGGATCGGCAGGCGGTCGAGGTCGCCCGGCAGGGCGTTGACGAAGGACTCGCGGATGTCGGTCTCGGTCAGCGGCTTCATGTTCTCCCTCGTGCCGTCGGGTCTCGTCAGCCTACGCGTCGGTCTAGCGTGGGCGCGTGACGATCCCCGAGGCCGAGCGTGAGCAGCTCGTCACGCGTCGCCTGCGGGCCGCGGGCTGTGTCTTCGCCGAGGACGAGGCACGGGTGCTGCTCGCCGAGGCCGCCGACGACGACGCGCTCGAGTCGATGGTGGCCGAGCGGGTCGCGGGTCGACCGCTCGAACAGGTCGTCGGCTGGGCGGCGTTCGCCGGACTCCGGATCGTCGTCGAGCCGGGCGTCTTCGTGCCCCGACGCCGCACCGAACTGGTCCTCCGCCAGGCCTCCGCGGCGCTCGCGGCAGCGGAACCGATCGGCGGTCCGACCACTCGTCGCGGCCCCGTGCTCGAACTCTGCTGCGGAGCCGCCGCGGTGGCCACGGCCCTGGCCGTCGAGCACCCGGGCCTCGACCTGTGGGCGACCGACCTCGACCCGGCGGCCGTCCACTGCGCCCGTCGCAACCTCGCCGACCAGGGCGCGGTCGTCGAGGGCGACCTCTTCGACGGCCTGCCCGCGTCGCTCCGCGGCCGCCTGCGCGTCGTCGCGGCGAACGCGCCGTACGTGCCGACCGACGCGATCGCGTCCCTGCCGCCCGAGGCGCGCCTCCACGAGTCGTCGCTCGCCCTCGACGGCGGCGCCGACGGGCTCGACCTGCACCGGCGGATCGCCGCCGAGACCGGCGCGTGGCTGGCGCCGGGCGGCACGCTCGTCGTCGAGACGAGCGTCGGTCAGGCGGACGACACCCGGGAGGCGCTGGTCACCGAGGGCCTCCGGGCCCGGGTCGTCCGCGACGACGAGGTCGACGGCACGGTCATCGTCGCCGTCGCGCCGTAGCCGGGCTGCGTCGTCGGCCGTCGCCGTCGCGGTCGTCGTCGGCCGTCGCAGTCGGCGTCCGCCGCCGGGCACCGGCCGGACGACTGCGGCCGTCGGGTCAGACGTCGGCCGGCGTGACCGAGTCGACGACGGGGGACTCGGGGGTGCCCGAGATCCGGCAGGTCCACTCGGTGGCCGGGCGGCCGTCGGAGAGGTGGCCCATCGTGACGGTGGCCACCGCGCCCGTGTCGCTGTCTTGGACGTCGTCGGCCTCGTAGGCCCAGACGTCGCCGAGGAACGGCAGGTCGGGGTTCTGCTCGCCGACCGCCGTGACGCACGCGTGCCACGCGGGGGGCGCCTCCTGGGCCTCGGCCGTGGCGGGGGCGGGCGGTTCGGTCTCGGGCAGTGCGGTGGCGTCGGGCAGGGCCGTCGCGATGTCGGACGCCGTCGGCGAGGGCTCCGCCTGCTGCGTGGTCGTCGGGCCGGGGCTCGAGCTCGCGGCCGGGGCTCCGCCCGCGCAGCCCGTGACGAGCAGGGCGACGGCGAGGCCGACGACGGTCAGGGCTGCGGGCGAGCCCGCTCGACGGGACGGTCGGGGGGTGCGGGGCACGGGGGCTCCTCGGGACGGTGCAGCGCGACGGGGTGTTGCACAGGGTAGCGAGCGGCACGGCCGCGCACCACGCCGACACGGAGCCGACACGGAGGTTCGCCCGGCACCCTGGTCGGATGACCGACACGGACAACCGCGAAAAGACCGCACTCGAGCAGGCCATCAGCAAGGGGCAGGCGGGTGAGGGCGACATGAACAGCGTGCTCGCCGAGTTCGTCAACGCCCACGTCGTCGTCGCGACGGCCACCGACGCGCAGGAGTCCCTGAACGACCTGCAGCCCGTGCTGTTCGACCGGGAGGGCGTGCCGATGCTCGCCGCCTTCACCCACGTCGACATGATCGGCGAGCAGGTCAAGGGCGTCGCGCAGTACTCGGCCACGCTGCCGGCCGCCGAGCTCGTGCAGGCGATCCCGGCCGAGACCGGCCTCGTCGTGAACCCGGGCAACCACGAGGGCTTCGAGATGCTGCCCGAGGGCGTCAGCCAGCTCGCCGACGACGTGCGCAAGCTCGTCGCCGCCCACGAGGCAGCCGGCTCGCCCGAGCCCGGCGAGCCGTCGCGCGCCGTCTAGGCCCGCCCCGACGCACCCGCACCACCCGACGCCCCGACCGCCACCCGGTCGGGGCGTCCGTCGTGCGGGCCGTCGTCGCCGCGATCCCGTCCGATCCGGCCGGATCTCGAAACCTGCGTGTCACACGACGGCGCTAGGCTGACGCCACAACCGAACATCGGGCCACGAACACGTCGCGGGAGAGCTCCGGTGCGCAGAGACTGCGCCGACCGGGCACCGAAGGAGCAAGCTCCCCGCCAATCTCTCAGGTACGCGTACCGCGACGGACTGGCCACTCTGAAAAGCAGGAGGCGCGAGGCGGTCGACAGATCCCTCGCCGGTCCTCGCCCACGGTGAAAACCGGCCCCGGCCGGTGAAGCTCTCAGGCCCATGACAGAGGGGGAGTCCGCACCGGCGACCGCCGGCGCGCACTGCCCCGTCGTGCCCATCGGCACGACACCGTTACCGGCCGAGACACCTGGCGGCCGGTCCGTCCCTCCAGGAGCACGATGTCCGACGCAGCCTCGAACCTGCCCGCCGCCCCCGGGCCCGACGGCGACGACCTCTCGGGCGTCGACGCGACCGTCGAACCCGCCGGTGACGTGGTGCTGTCCGACGACGGCACCGAGGGCATCGCGACGGGGCCCGGCGACGCCGACGACCTGGCCGTCTCCGACGAGCCCGACGAGCGCTTCAGCCCGTTGCACGAGGTGCACGTCGCCGCCGGGGCCGTCTTCACCGACTTCGCCGGCTGGCAGATGCCGGTCCGCTACGACTCCGACCTCGCCGAGCACCACGCCGTCCGCACGGCCGCCGGCCTCTTCGACCTCTCGCACATGGCCGAGATCGCGGTCGTCGGGCCCGACGCCGGGGTGTTCCTCGACCACGCCCTGGCCGGCACGCTGTCGACCATCGCGGTCGGGCGGGCCAAGTACTCCCTGCTGCTCGCCGCCGAGGGGGGCATCGTCGACGACCTCGTCGTCTACCGCCTCGACGAGCACGACTACCTGGTGGTGGCCAACGCGGGAAACCGCGAGGCGGCCTTCGCGGCCCTGGCGACCCGCGCCTCCGGGTTCGACGTCACGATCGACGACGAGAGCGACGACACCGCGTTGATCGCCGTGCAGGGCCCCGAGAGCGAGGGCGTGCTCGACGAGCTCGTCACGGCCGACCGGCTGCAGCCCGACGCCCCGCTGTCGACGTTGCGGTACTACCGCGTGCTGCAGGGCACCTTCGACGACGCCCCCGTGCTGATCGCCCGCACCGGCTACACGGGCGAGGACGGCTTCGAGCTCTACGTCGACCCCGAGACCGCCCCCGTGCTCTGGGCCGCGATCGCCGAGGCCGGCGAACCCCGGGGGCTCGTGCCCGCGGGCCTCGCCAGTCGCGACACGCTGCGCCTCGAGGCCGGCATGCCCCTCTACGGCCACGAGCTCGGCCTCGACGTGCGCCCCGACCAGGCGGGCCTCGGCCGAGTCGTCGACACCTCGAAAGAGTTCGTCGGGCGTCAGGGCGTCGAGCCGGCCGCCGGCGCGCGCGTCCTCGTCGGCCTGACCCTGACCGGGCGCCGGGCCGCCCGGGCCGGCTACCCGGTGGTCACCGACGACGGCACCGTCGTCGGCGAGGTCACGAGCGGCGCCCTCTCGCCGACCCTCGGCCACCCGGTCGCCATGGCCTTCGTCGACCCCGACGTGGTCGACCGGGGCCCGGCGCTCGCCGTCGACGTCCGGGGCACCGCGGTCGCCGCGACCGTCGTCCCGCTGCCCTTCTACAAGCGCTCCTAGGCACCCCACCCTCGAAAGGACCGGCCATGACCGATCTCACCGCACTGAAGTACACCGCCGAGCACGAGTGGCTCCTGATCGACGGCGACACCGCGACCGTGGGCATCACCGACTACGCGGCCGACAAGCTCGGCGACGTCGTCTACGTCGACCTGCCCGCCGAGGGCACCGAGGTCGAGACCGGCACGGTCGTCGGCGAGATCGAGTCGACGAAGTCGGTCGGCGAGCTCTTCGCCCCGGCGCTCGGCACGGTGCTCGAGGCCAACCAGGCCGTCGTCGACAGCCCCGACCTGGTCAACAGCGACCCGTTCGGCGAGGGCTGGCTCATCAAGATCACCCTGTCGTCGACCGACGGCCAGGGCCTGCTCTCGCGCGACGAGTACGTCGCGCTGACCGCCGAATGAGCACCGGGCAGACCGGCGGGTCGGTCTTCGGCGGCTGGTCCGACCAGGTCGCCACCGGCTTCGTCGACCGCCACGTCGGCACCACCCCCGGCGACCAGGCGACCATGCTCGCCGCCGTCGGCCACGACAGCGTCGAGTCGCTCGTCGCGGCCGCCGTGCCCGACGCGATCCACGCCACCGCGCTCGAGCACAGCGTGCTGCCCGAACCGATCGGCGAAGAAGAGGCGCTCGCCGAGCTGCGGGCCCTCGCCGGGCGCAACCGCGTCTCGCGCACCCTGCTCGGCCTGGGGTACTACGACACGGTCACGCCGGCGGTCATCCAGCGCAACGTGCTCGAGAACCCGAGCTGGTACACGGCCTACACGCCCTACCAGCCCGAGATCTCGCAGGGCCGGCTCGAGGCCCTGATCAACTTCCAGACCATGGTGGCCGAGCTCACCGGGCTGACGACGGCCAACGCCTCGATGCTCGACGAGGGCACCGCCGTCGTCGAGGGCATGCTGCTGGCCCGCCGGGCGTCGAAGGCGAAGACCGACGTCTTCGTCGTCGACAGCGACACCTTCCCGCAGACCAAGGCCCTGCTCGCCGGCCGTGCCGAGGCCGTCGGCATCGAGCTCGTCGAGCTCGACCTGTCGGTGCTCGACCCCGCCGAGCTGCCCGAGTCGTTCGGCGTCTTCGTGCAGTACCCCTCGGCCTCGGGTTCCGTCTGGAGCCCCCGTGCCGTCGTCGAGGCCGCCCACGCCCACGGTGGGCTGGCCGTCGTCGCCGCCGACCTGCTGGCGCTGACCCTGGTCGAGGCGCCCGGCGAGTTCGGGGCCGACGTCGCCGTCGGCACCAGCCAGCGCTTCGGCGTGCCGATGGGCTTCGGCGGGCCGCACGCGGGCTACATGGCCGTGCGCACGGGCCTCGAGCGCCAGCTGCCCGGCCGCCTGGTCGGCGTCTCGCAAGACGCGACGGGCCAGCCCGCCTACCGGCTCAGCCTGCAGACCCGCGAGCAGCACATCCGCCGCGAGAAGGCCACGTCGAACATCTGCACCGCCCAGGTGCTGCTCGCCGTCATGGCGTCGATGTACGCGGTCTACCACGGCCCCTGGGGCCTCCGGCACATCGCGACGCGCGTGCACGGCCACGCGTCCGACCTCGCGGCGGCGATCGGTGCCAGCGAGCTCGAGCTCGAGAACGACTCGTTCTTCGACACGCTGCAGGTCTTCGTCCCCGGTCGCGCGGCCGAGATCGTCGGCGCGGCCCACGACCGCGGCTACCTGGTGCACGCCGTCGACGGCGACTGCATCCGGCTCTCGTTCGACGAGACCACCACGCGCGACGACGTGCGCGTCGTCGCCGAGGTGCTCGGAGTCGACCTGCTCGACGCCGCACCCGTCACGGGCCTCGAGGAGGCGCTGCTGCGGACGAGCGACTACCTCACGCACCCGGTCTTCCGCACCCACCGCAGCGAGACCAGCATGATGCGCTACCTCAAGCACCTCGCCGACAAGGACTACGCGCTCGACCGAGGCATGATCCCGCTCGGCAGCTGCACGATGAAGCTCAACGCGGCGACCGAGATGGCTGCGGTCACCTGGCCCGAGTTCGCGGGAGTGCACCCGTTCGCCCCGGCCGACGACGTCGCGGGCTACCTCGACCTGATCGGTCAGCTCGAGGGCTGGCTGGCCGAGGTCACCGGGTACGACACCGTCTCGTTGCAGCCGAACGCGGGCAGCCAGGGCGAGCTCGCCGGCCTGCTGGCGATCCGCGGCTACCACCGGGCGAACGGCGACGCCGACCGCACGGTCTGCCTGATCCCGCAGAGCGCGCACGGCACGAACGCGGCCAGCGCCGTGCTCGCCGGCATGCGCGTCGTGGTGGTGGCCTGCGACGAGGGCGGCAACGTCGACCTCGACGACCTGCGCGCGAAGGTCGAGCAGCACGCGGCGCAGCTCGCGGCGCTCATGATCACCTACCCGTCGACGCACGGCGTGTACGAGCACGACATCGTCGCCCTCACCGACGCGGTGCACGCCGCGGGCGGCCAGGTCTACGTCGACGGGGCGAACCTCAACGCCCTGCTCGGGGTCGCGCGCTTCGGCGACTTCGGGGGCGACGTCTCGCACCTCAACCTGCACAAGACCTTCTGCATCCCCCACGGTGGTGGTGGTCCGGGCGTCGGCCCGGTGGCGGCGAAGGCGCACCTCGCGCCCTTCCTGCCCGGTCACCCGATGGCGCAGCAGGCCGACCGCCGCACGGGTGCCGTCGCCGCGGCCGACGGTGGTCGCCTCGCCCACGCCGGCGTGCCGGTCTCGAGTGCCCCGTACGGGTCGCCGAGCATCCTGCCGATCAGCTGGGCCTACGTCCGCATGATGGGCACCGAGGGCCTCACCCGCGCGACCGGCGCGGCCGTCCTGTCGGCGAACTACGTGGCCGCCCGCCTGCGCGAGCACTTCCCGGTGCTCTACGCCGGCGACAACGGCCTCGTGGCGCACGAGTGCATCCTCGACCTGCGTCCGCTGCGCGACGCGACCGGCGTGACCGTCGACGACGTGGCCAAGCGCCTCATCGACTACGGCTTCCACGCCCCGACGATGTCGTTCCCCGTCGCGGGCACGCTCATGGTCGAGCCGACCGAGAGCGAGGACCTCGCCGAGATCGACCGCTTCGTCGACGCGATGATCGCCATCAAGGGCGAGGCCGACCAGGTCGCGGCGGGCCGGTACACGGCCGAGTCGAGCCCCCTGCGCGGTGCTCCGCACACGGCCGAGTCGGTCGTGGTCGGCGAGTGGACGGCCGAGTACGGCCGCGAGGAGGCCGTGTACCCGGTGCGCTCCCTCGTCCGCGGCAAGTACTGGCCGCCGGTGCGTCGCATCGACCAGGCCTACGGCGACCGCAACCTGTTCTGCAACTGCCCGCCGGCCGAGGCGTTCGCCTAGGTCGCGTCCAGCGCCGGCCGCGCCTCGGACGGGAAACCGCCAGCACCCGATCCCGTCGAGTGCTGGCGGTTCCCTCTTGGTCCCTCGGACGTCGGCCGCCGAGTGTCGCGGAGGGCGTTCACGTAGCGGCGACCGTCCCGATCGACGCCCGGGGGACAGCTCACGCTGTGCGGCTTGCGCGGATCGCGACGACCCGTGGGTACATCAGACTCGCCCCCCGAACGGGTGTCAAGGCCTCGCAGTGAAATCGTCACCGACGCCGTCGTACGGCGCCGCGACGTCGCACGGCGGACCAGGTCGGCGGGGGACGACTCAGGACGGCAGGCCGAAGAGGCTCGGGAACGCCGTCGCGGCCCACGGATAGCCGACGAAGACGGCGGCGTCCATCAAGAAGTGCGCGATCACCAGGGGCAGCACCCGGCCGAAGCGCACGTAGAGCCAGCCGAAGGCGACCCCCATCACGACGTTGCCGACGAAGGCCCCGAACCCCTGGTAGAGGTGGTAGCTGCCGCGCAGCAGGGCCGCGGTGACGATGATCGACCACGTCCGCCAGCCGAGATCGCGGAGGCGCGCGAACAGGTAGGCGACGACGATCACCTCTTCGGTGACGCCGGCCCGCAGGGCCGACAGCAGCAGCACCGGCACCGTCCACCAGTGCTCGCCGAGGTTCGTCGGCACCACCGTGACGGTGAGGTCGAGCGCCTTGCCGACGAGGTACAGCCCGATGCCCGGGATGCCGATGGCGAGCGCGAGCCCGACGCCGCCGAGGGTGTCGCGACCGGCCCGCGAGAAGTCGACGCCGAGGCGGTCGAGGTGCGGCCGCTCCTGTCGCCACAGCAGGAAGGCCACGAGCAGCACCGGCACGAGGTCGACCGCGACGCCGAGCACCTGGTAGGCCAGGTCGAAGAACTCCCGGCTGCTCAGCGGCGAGTTGAGCGTCGCCGTCTGCTGCGAGAGGGCGGTCTGCTGCGTGAGCCGGTTCACGATCGAGAGCACCGAGTACACCGCCGACGCGCCGAGCGACAGCCCGAGCACGATCGCGATCTCGACCCGGAGGCGCGCGCGCGTCATCGGGGCCGGGTACGGTGCGAGGACCACGGGTGGTGTCGCGTCGGAAGCAGGGGCGTCGGGGCGGCTCACGGGGGTGATCGTACGGGACGTGCGTGAGTGGGCCGACCCGTGCCTCCTGGGCGACAGCGAACAATACCTGCCAGGTGGCGGATTTCTCGCAGCCGATTCCTGCGAACTTCAGGTCGTCCGCGCAACGAACTGCATGCCCGCGCAATGATCCGGCGACTTGGTTTCCGTCGTGTAACCGTTGTCGCGGTGGTTTGGTGATGCCCGAAGCCGGTGCTTAGGCTCACTGCATCCAACGCGGCACGGCCCCTGGGCACAGTGCTGCGTCCTTTCCCGCATCAGGAGGAACATTGAAGAAGACGCGCATGGGCCTGTCGGCCGTCGCCGTCGTGGGGACGGCAGCACTCGTCCTCACCGGTTGCGCCAGTGGCAGCGGGGACGACTCGTCGTCCGGTGACGCCACCGCGGTGATCACGACGAACGGCAACGAGCCGCAGAACCCGCTGATCCCCTCGAACACCACCGAGGTCGGCGGTGGCAAGATCATCGACTCGATCTTCGCCGGCCTGATCAGCTACGACGCGAAGGGTGCGTCGGTCAACGACGTCGCCGACAGCATCACGTCGGACGACAACCAGAACTGGGACGTCAAGATCCGCGAGGGTCTGAAGTTCACCGACGGCACCGACGTGACCGCCGAGTCGTTCACCAAGGCCTGGAACTGGGCCGCCCAGCTCAGCAACGCCCAGGGTGGCAGCTACTTCTTCGACGACATCGAGGGCTTCAGCTACGACGCCGACAGCGACCTCGCCCTCGAGGTCGTCAGCCCCACCGAGTTCACCGTCCAGCTGACGGCGCCCGAGGCCGACTGGCCGCTGCGCCTGGGCTACTCGGCCTTCTCGCCGCTGCCCGAGGCGTTCTACGACGACACGGCGGCCTTCGGTGAGAACCCGATCGGCAACGGCCCGTACAAGCTCGACGGCGAAGGCGCCTGGACCCACAACCAGGACATCAAGCTCGTCACCAACGCGGACTACGACGGCCCCCGCACGCCCAAGAACGGTGGCCTGACCATCAAGTTCTACACGACGCAGGACGCGGCCTACGCCGACGCCCAGTCGGGCAACCTCGATATCCTCGACGCCGTCCCCGACAGCGCGTTCGAGACCTACACGGACGACTTCCCCGACCGCAACGTCAACCAGCCGGCCGCGATCTTCCAGTCGTTCACGATCCCGCAGTACCTCGAGCACTTCGACGGCACGACGGACGAGGGCAAGCTGCGTCGTCAGGCCATCTCGATGGCCGTCAACCGCGACGAGATCACCAAGGTGATCTTCCAGGACACCCGCACCCCCGCCAAGGACTTCACGTCGCCTGTCATCGACGGCTACTCCGAAGACCTCGAGGGTTCGGACGTCCTGACGTACAACGAGAGCGAGGCGAAGAAGCTGTGGGCCGAGGCCGACGCCATCTCGCCGTACGGTGACACCACCTTCAGCATCGCCTACAACGCCGACGGTGGCCACCAGGCCTGGGTCGACGCCGCGGCGAACAGCATCTCGAGCACGCTCGGCATCAAGGCCGAGGGCAAGTCGTACCCCGACTTCAAGGGTCTGCTCGACGAGGAGTCCAACGACGCCATGACCGGAGCGTTCCGCTCGGGTTGGCAGGCGGACTACCCGTCGCTGTACAACT
The DNA here is from genome assembly GCF_015350895.1 of Frigoribacterium sp. VKM Ac-1396. Taxonomy (NCBI): domain Bacteria; kingdom Bacillati; phylum Actinomycetota; class Actinomycetes; order Micrococcales; family Microbacteriaceae; genus Frigoribacterium; species Frigoribacterium sp. VKM Ac-1396. The sequence continues at coordinate 764,567 of NZ_JADKSD010000002.1, forward strand.
TCCTCGCGCCGCTCTACCAGACCGGTGCCGGGTCGAACTACGGCCGCTACAGCAGTGACCAGTTCGACACGCTCGTCAAGGAAGGCAGCCAGGCCGGTTCGGTCGAGGACGCCAACGCGAAGTTCCAGGACGCCCAGGAAGTCCTCTTCGAGGACCTCCCGGCGATCCCGCTGTGGTACTCGAACGTGACCGGTGTCTGGGCCGACACGGTCGACAACGTCGAGTTCGGCTGGAACTCGGTGCCCCTCTACTACGAGGTCACCAAGAACTAGCTGCACCAGCGACGAGGCACTAGCCTCGATCAGCGCTCGAGAGGGGGCTCGGAGCAGACACGATCTGGTCCGGGCCCCCTCGACGGGCGTCCGCCACTTCCCGACACGATTGCGAACCGCGATGCTCCCGCACCACACCGAGGAGGACTGATGCTCTGGTACACCGGTCGACGACTCCTCCAACTGATCCCCGTGTTCTTCGGGGCCACCTTCTTGATCTACTTCATGGTCTTCGCCGTGCCGGGCGACCCTGTGGCGGCACTGTTCGGCGACAAGCAGCCGAGCCCCCAGGTCCTCGAGCAGATCCGGGCGCAGTACAACCTCGACAAGCCGTTCATCGTGCAGTACCTGCTCTACATCGGCGGCCTGTTCACGGGCGACCTGGGCACCACGTTCTCGGGTCGGCCCGTCATCGACGAACTCGTCCGGGCCTTCCCCATCACCTTCCGTCTGGCGATGCTCGCCCTCGTCTTCGAGGCCGTGGCCGGCATCGTCGTCGGCCTCGTGGCCGGCCTCCGCAAGGGCAAGCTCTTCGACACCAGCGCCCTCGTGGTGAGCCTCCTGCTCATCTCGGTGCCCATCTTCGTCGTCGGCTTCGTGCTGCAGTACGTCTTCGCGATCAACCTCGGCATCTTCCGCACCACGGTCAGCTCGCAGGCCCCCTGGGGCGAGCTGATCCTGCCGGCCATCGTGCTGGCCAGCGTCTCGTTCGCCTACATCGTGCGTCTCACGCGGGCTTCGGTCTCCGAGAACATGAGCGCCGACTTCGTGCGCACCGCGACGGCCAAGGGCCTGACCCGCAACCGCGTCGTCACGGTGCACATCCTGCGCAACTCCCTCGTCCCGGTCGTCACCTACCTCGGCGTCGACATCGGCTCGCTGATGGTGGGCGCGATCGTCACCGAGGGCATCTTCAACATCCAGGGAGTGGGTGGCACGGTGTACCGCGCCATCCAGCTCGGCGAGGGCCCGACGGTCGTGTCGTTCGTGGCCGTCATGGTGATCATCTTCATGCTCGCCAACCTGCTCGTCGACCTGCTCTACGCCGTTCTCGACCCGAGGATCCGCTATGCCAAGTAACGACAACCCCCGTCTGTCGAGCGGCCACTTCGTCGCCGACCTCGACGAGACGCCCATCAAGGCGGTCGACGCCGTCGACGAGTCCGAGAAGCCCCGTTCGAGCTGGAACGACGCCTGGGACTCGATGAAGACCCGGCCGTTGTTCTGGATCTCGGCTGCGCTCATCGTCCTGGTCATCGTCGTCGCACTCGCACCCGGGCTCTTCACGAGCGTCGTGCCGACGGCCGCCGACCTCTCGAAGAGCAACCAGGGGTCGCAGAGCGGCCACATCATGGGCTTCACGCGCCAGGGCACCGACGTGTTCTCGCGCGTCGTCTACGGCACCCGCGCCTCCCTGACCGTCGGCCTCCTGGCCACGGTGCTGGTCACCCTGATCGGCCTGATCATCGGTTCGCTCGCCGGCTTCTACGGCGGCTGGCTCGACGCCGTCGTCTCGCGCATCGGCGACATCTTCTTCGCGATCCCCACCGTGCTCGGTGCCATCGTGCTGATGTCGGTGCTGCCCTCGCGCACGCCGCTGACCGTGGCCCTCGTGCTCTCGCTCTTCGCCTGGCCGCAGATCGCGCGCATCATGCGAGGTTCGGTGCTCGGTGCCAAGAACAGCGACTACGTCACGGCGAGCCTCGCGCTCGGCGTCTCGCGGTTCCGCATCCTCATCCGTCACGTCGTCCCCAACGCGATCACCCCGGTCATCGTGGTCGCCACGGTCTCGCTGGGCACGTTCATCGTCGCCGAGGCGACCCTGTCGTTCCTCGGCATCGGCCTGCCGAGCGGCACGATGTCGTGGGGCAACGACATCAGCCAGGCGAGCGTGTCGATCCGCACCGCGCCGATGACCCTGTTCTGGCCCGCGGCCGCGCTGTCCATCACGGTGCTGTCGTTCCTCATGATGGGCGACGTCGTGCGCGACGCCCTCGACCCGAAGGCGAGGGCCCGTCGATGACGTCCACCTCCACGCGTCCCGAGCAGGCGGCCAGCGCCTCCTCGGCCGTTCCCCTCCTGCAGATCAAGAACCTGCAGATCGGCTTCAAGACCCAGGCGGGCTACGTCGACGCCGTCCGCGGAGTCGACATCACGATGAACCAGGGCGAGACCCTGGCCATCGTCGGCGAGTCCGGGTCGGGCAAGTCCACCTCGGCCACGTCGATCATCGACCTGCTGCCGGGCACCGGCAAGGTCACCGGGGGCGAGATCCTGTTCGAGGGTCGCGACCTCGTCAAGGCCAGCGCCGCCGAGATGCAGTCGATCCGTGGCCGCGAGATCGGCTACGTGCCGCAAGACCCCATGTCGAACCTCAACCCGGTCTGGAGCATCGGCTTCCAGGTCGAGGAGGCGATCCGCGCCAACGGCATCGCCACCGGCAAGCGCGAGGTCCGCGAGCGGGCGATCGAGGTGCTGAAAGAAGCAGGGCTGTCCGACGCGGGCGACCGACTCAAGCAGTTCCCGCACCAGTTCTCGGGTGGCATGCGCCAGCGCGTGCTGATCGGCATCGGCCTCTCGTCGAGGCCGAAGCTGCTGATCGCCGACGAACCGACCTCGGCCCTCGACGTCACCGTCCAGCGCCGCATCCTCGACCACCTCGAGACCCTGACGCGCGACTACGGCACCTCGGTGCTCTTCATCACGCACGACCTCGGCCTCGCCGCCGAGCGGGCCGAGAAGCTCGTGGTCATGTACAAGGGCCAGGTCGTCGAGTCGGGTCCCTCGAAAGAGATCCTGGCCGACCCGCAGCACCCGTACACGCAGCGACTCGTCGCCGCGGCGCCCAGCCTCGCGAGCCAGCGCATCCAGTCGAGCATCGCCCCGACTCACGCCCACGGCCTCGCGATCTCCGACGAGGGGGCCGACGACGCCGAGATGATCTCTCGTGCACGTCAGCGTGAAGAGGCCGGCAAGAAGAACGCCGAGTACATCAAGGTCGAGAACCTGTCGAAGGTCTACAAGATCCGCCAGGGTGGGTTCAAGACGACCGAGCTGCGGGCCGTGGACGACGTGTCGTTCGCCATCCCGCGGGGCACGACGATGGCCCTCGTCGGCGAGTCCGGCTCGGGCAAGTCGACGGTTGCCAAGCTCGTGCTGCAGCTCGAGTCGATCACCTCGGGCACCGTGGCGATCGACGGCCAGAGCGTCGGTGCGTTGACGGGCAAGGACCTCTTCGACTTCCGTCGTCGCGTGCAGCCGGTCTTCCAGGACCCCTACGGTTCGCTCGACCCGATGTACAGCGTCGGCAACACGATCGCCGAACCGCTCGTCACACACGGCATCGGCGACCGCTCGAGTCGCCAGGCCCGCGTGCGCGAGCTGCTCGACCAGGTCTCGCTGCCGGCCTCGACGGTCAACCGCTACCCGAACGAGCTCTCGGGCGGTCAGCGGCAACGCATCGCCGTGGCCAGGGCGCTCGCGCTGAAGCCCGACGTGATCGTGCTCGACGAGGCCGTCTCGGCGCTCGACGTGCTCGTCCAGGGCCAGGTGCTCGACCTGCTGACCGACCTGCAGACCGAGCTCGGCCTGACCTACCTCTTCATCACGCACGACCTGGCGGTGGTCCGGCTCATCGCCGACAACGTCAGCGTCATGCAGAAGGGGCGCGTCGTCGAGGCGGGCACGACCGACGAGATCTTCGCCAACCCCGCACAGCAGTACACGCGGGAGCTGCTCGAGGCGATCCCCGGCGCGAACTTCGAGTTCGGCCGGTAGTCGACCCGCGCCTCCTGGTGTCGAAGGGGCCCCTCGGCCGTGCGGCGAGCACGGCGGAGGGGCCCCTTTACCACGTGCCGTAGACTGACTTCGCCGGGCTCTGACCCGACCACTTCCCCCTCTCACTTCTCGTAAGGAACACATCCATGGCGACTGCCATCCGCAGCGACCTGCGCAACGTGGCGATCGTGGCCCACGTCGACCACGGCAAGACGACCCTCGTCGACGCCATGCTCAAGCAGACCAACTCGTTCGACGCGCACTTCGACACCGAAGACCGCATGATGGACGGCAACGAGCTCGAGCGCGAGAAGGGCATCACGATCCTCGCGAAGAACACCTCGGTGCTCTACAACGGTGCCCACGCGACCGACGGCCCTATCACCATCAACGTGATCGACACCCCCGGCCACGCCGACTTCGGCGGTGAGGTCGAGCGCGGCCTGTCGATGGTCGACGGCGTCGTGCTGCTCGTCGACGCGTCCGAGGGCCCCCTGCCCCAGACGCGCTTCGTGCTGCGCAAGGCCCTCGCGGCCAAGCTGCCCGTCATCCTGCTGGTCAACAAGACCGACCGCCCCGACGCGCGCATCGACGAGGTCGTCGCCGAGAGCCAGGACCTCCTGCTCGGTCTCGCCAGCGACCTGAGCGAAGAGGTCGACGACCTCGACCTCGACGCCATCCTCAACGTGCCCGTCGTCTACGCCTCGGGTCGCAACGGCGCCGCGTCGACGAATAAGCCCGACGACGGCTCGCTGCCCGACAACCCCGACCTCGAGCCCCTCTTCGAGGCGATCCTCACCCACGTGCCGGCACCGCGCTACGACGACGAGCACCCCCTGCAGGCGCACGTCACGAACCTCGACGCCTCGCCGTTCCTCGGTCGTCTCGCGCTCCTCCGCGTCTTCCACGGCACCCTGCAGAAGGGCCAGACGGTCGCCTGGGTCAAGTCCGACGGCTCGGTGCAAAACGCACGCATCACCGAGCTGCTGATCACGAAGGCCCTCAGCCGCTACCCGGCCGAGAGCGCGGGCCCCGGCGACATCGTCGCCGTCGCCGGCTTCGACACCATCACCATCGGCGAGACGCTGTCCGACCCCGACGACGTGCGGCCGCTGCCGACCATCACGGTCGACGACCCCGCCATCTCGATGACCATCGGCACGAACACCTCGCCGATCATCGGCAAGGTCAAGGGCCACAAGCTGACCGCCCGCATGGTCAAGGACCGCCTCGACCGCGAACTGGTCGGCAACGTCTCGCTCAAGGTCCTCGACGTCGGACGCCCCGACGCGTGGGAGGTCCAGGGCCGCGGCGAGCTCGCGCTGGCCATCCTCGTCGAGCAGATGCGCCGCGAGGGCTTCGAGCTCACGGTCGGCAAGCCGCAGGTCGTCACGCGTCGCGACGAGAACGGCAAGCTGCAAGAGCCGTTCGAGCACATGACCATCGACGTGCCCGACGAGTACCTCGGTGCCGTCACGCAGCTCATGGCCGCCCGCAAGGGCCGCATGGAGAACATGGCGAACCACGGCTCGGGCTGGGTGCGCATGGAGTTCATCGTCCCCTCGCGCGGCCTGATCGGCTTCCGCACGCAGTTCCTCACCGACACGCGCGGCACCGGCATCGCCAACGGCATCAGCCACGGGTACGGCCCCTGGGCCGGCGAGATCTCGACCCGCACCAACGGTTCGATCATCGCCGACCGTTCGGGCGTCGTCACCCCCTTCGCGATCATCAACCTGCAAGAGCGCATGTCGTTCTTCGTGCAGCCGACCGAAGAGGTCTACGAGGGCATGGTCGTGGGCGAGAACTCGCGCGCCGACGACATGGACGTCAACATCACCAAAGAGAAGAAGCTGACCAACATGCGTCAGTCGACGGCCGACAACTTCGAGTCGATGACGCCCTCGAAGGTGCTGTCGCTCGAAGAGGCCCTCGAGTTCGCCGGTGACGACGAGTGCGTCGAGGTCACCCCCGACGCCATCCGCATCCGCAAGGTCGAGCTCGACGCGTCGGCCCGCCAGCGCAGCACGGCTCGCCTGAAGAAGCAGAACGCGTAAGCACCACAGCCCCACCGCACCACACGCCGAGGAGGCGGTCCGCACCACCGCGGGCCGCCTCCTTCGTGCATCCCCCGCACGTTCTGCGTCTGCCCACAGCGTCCCCGGCTAATCTCGCGACGTGCCGACCCAGAAGAAGACCCTCACCCGCTCCGCCGCCACCCTCGCGCTGGCCGTCGGCCTCGTCGCCGGACTCACCGCGTGTGGCGAGGGCTCGCCCGTCGACAACATCGTCGGCGGTGCGGTCGACAGCGGCATCGAGAGCCTGAAGGGCACGGCCCAGAAGGCCGTCGAAGACGCCGCGGGCGAGGCGCTGAACGGCGCCGGCATCACCACCGACGGCACCCTGCCCGCGAGCTTCCCGGCCGACGTGCCGCTCGTCGAGGGCACCGCCCGTGGCGGCGGAGCAGGCCCCGACGGCACCGGCTGGGTGGCTCAGATCGCCGTCTCGGGCGCGGACCAGTTCGCCGTCGCCCAGCAGCAGCTCGAGGCCGCCGGTTACACCGCGTCCGGGGTCGACACCGATGCCGACAGCGGGTTCGGCACGTTCACCGGTGCCACGTACCGCGTCGTGCTCACGGTCTCGACCGACGGCGACGGCCAGGTGCTGGCCACCTACGTCGTCACCCCCGTCTGACGCCGCACCGTCGACCGACGGCCGCGGCTCAGGCGAAGAGCGTCTCGCCCACCCATCCGCCCTGCGACGCCCCCGGCGGCACGGCGAAGATCGCCGATCCGACGTGCGTGACGTACTCGTTCATCCGGTCGTTCCGCGAGAGCGCCTGCTGGATCGGCACGTACTGCCGCCGCGGGTCGCGGTTGAACGCGATGAAGAACAGCCCGGCGGCGAGACGACCGAGTTCGTCGTTGCCGTCGACGAAGTTGTAACCGCGGCGCAGCAGCGTGGCCCCGTCGTTGTTCTGGGGGTGTGCCAGGGCGACGTGCGAATCGGGGGCGATGGCCGGCCCGGTGCCGGTCGAGGCGGCGGCGGCGAAGTCGGGTGCCGTGAACTCGGTGCCGCCCGAGAGCGGGGCGCCCTCGCCCTTGTCGCGGCCGACGACCGTCTGCTGCTCGCCGAGCGAGGCGCGGTCCCAGGTCTCGATCGTCATGCGGATCTTCCGGGCGACGAGGTACGAGCCGCCGTCCATCCAGGCCGCTCCGTCCGACGCGGTCGCCCAGACGCCGTCGTCGACCGCGGTGACGTCCTCGGCCTTGAGGTTGGCGGTGCCGTCCTTGAACCCGAACAGGTTGCGCGGCGTCGTCTGGCCGCGGGTCGTCGACGAGGTGCGGCCGAAGCCCAGTTGCGACCACCGCAGGGAGGCGCGGCCGAAGGCGATCCGCGAGAGGTTGCGGATCGCGTGCACCGCGACCTGCGGGTCGTCGCTGCAGGCCTGGACGCAGAGGTCGCCGCCGCTCGCGGCCGCCACGAGCTGGTCGCCCGAGAAGTGCGGCAGGTCGACGAGGGCCGGAGGCCGCTGCGAGGCGAGTCCGAAACGGTCCGTGCCGTCGGCGGCCGTGAACAGGGTCGCCCCGAAGCCGATCGTGACGGTCAGCCCGGCGGCGGGCAGGCCCGTGGCCTCGCCCGTGTCGTCGGGTGGGGCGAGCAGCTCGCCGCCCGTGGCACCGGTGGGGCTCACGTCGAGCCCGGCGGTCAGGCGTGAGGCCGCGTAGCTCCAGTCCTTCAGCAGCTCGACGAGCTCGGTGCGCGTGACGCCGTCCGCGACGTCGAACGACGCGAAGTGCAGGCGGTCCTGGGCCGCGGTGACGATGCCCGACTGGTGGCCGCCGAAGAACGGGTACGAGGAGGACGCGCCGGACGACCCGTCGGCGTGCGCCTGCACCGCGCGGTCGGTGCCGACCCCGACGCCGAGTCCGAGCACGCCCGCCCCGACGCCCGTGCCGACGAGCCCCAGCAGACCGCGGCGCGAGAGGCCGCCTCCGTCCGTCACCGTCAGGCGACCAGCGCCGAGGTGAGCCTGCTCAGCGGCTCGCTGAGGGCGTTGACGGCGTCCGACAGCTTCTTCTTGTCGGCGTCGGTCAGCTCGGTGTACGAGGGGTAGCCCGCGTCGAGGCTGCCGTAGCCGGCGAGCAGCGTCTCGACCTTCGTCAACTGGGTGTCGATCGAGGTGGCCAGCTCGGGGTCCTTCTGGTCGACGACGTCGCGCACCCCGTCGAACGCCACCCGGGCGCCCTCGAGGTTGCCCTGGAAGTCGTAGAGGTCGGTGTGCGACCAGATCTCCTCTTCTCCCGTGATCTTGCCGGTGGCGACCTCGTCCATCAGGCCGACCGCGCCGTTGGCGATCGTGTCGATGCCGACGGTGAAGTCGCTCGCCGTGACCTCGTCGTAGAGGTCCTTCGTGTCGCTCGTCAGCAGGTCGGCGTAGTGGGCACGCTCGTCGGCCGTCAGGGGGACGTACGCCACGCCTCCGTTCTCGGCCGGGGCGGGCTGCCAGAGGTCCTTCTCGATGCGGTGCCAGCCGGTCCACTCGGTGCCGGGCTCGACGTCGGCCTCGCGGAAGTCGATCTTCGGGTCGAGGTCGCCGAACGACTCGGCCACCGGCTCGATGCGCTCGTAGTGGGCCCGGGCCGACGGGTAGAGCGAGCGGGCCTTCTCGTCGTCGCCGGCGGTGTACGCGGCGAGGAACTCGTCGGTGGCCGTGACGAGCTGCCCGGTCTGGTCCTTTACGTAGCCCACGTAGGCGGTCGCCGCGGCGTCGACCTGTTCCTTCTCGCTGCCGGTCGGCTCGACGGCGGTGCCCGAGTCGGTCACCGTGAAGGAGGCGCGCACGCCTTCGCCGACGAGCCCCGGCACGCAGGCGGTGTAGTAGTCGCCGGCCGGAATCGAGACGGTCATCGAGCCCGACGTGCCGGGGCCGATGTTCTCCTTCTCGCTGACGATTCGCAGGCCGTCCTCGGCGAGCAGCTCGAACTCGCTGTTGTCGCTGCCCGTGTTGGTCATGGTGAAGGTGACCGGGCCGCTCGGCACCGAGGTGGTCGAGAGCGAACACGTGTCGTCGGAGCCGTCGACGGTCACGGCGGTGGCCGCGGACGACCCGGCGGGGGAGTTCGCGACGCAGCCGGTCAGGGCCAGCGCGAGGGCGGCGACGCCCGAGGCGACGGCGAGGGGGCGGACGGGGCTGGCGATCATCGAGGTGCTCCTGTGGTGCGGGGGGACGGGGTGGCCGTGCGGTGGTCCGTCATCGCCGGGGCGTGCGTCGAGGACGCGCCCGAGGCGGTCGACGCACTCGACGCGTCCGACGGACGGGGGTGCCGTCGACGGGTCGCCCGCACGAAGAGCGGCACGACGACGGCGAGGTAGGCGAGCCAGACGACGACCTGCAGCCGGCTCGGCGTCGGCGTGAAGTTGACGAGCCCCTGCAGCAGGGTGCCGTACCAGCTGGTCGGCGGCACGGCCGCGCTGACGTCGAAGGCCAGGGAGGCGCGGCCCGGCAGCACGGACGCCTCCTGCAGGTCACCGACCCCGTAGGCGAGGACCCCGGCGGCGACGACGATCAAGAAGTACCCGGTCACGCGGAAGAACCGCGCGACGTCGAGGCGCACGACGCCGCCGTAGATCGCGAGCTGGATCGCGACCGCCGTGAGGATGCCCAGCACGGCGCCGACCAGGGGTGCCGTTCCGCCGCCGGTCGACTGCACCGTCGCCCAGACGAAGAGGGCGGTCTCGATGCCCTCGCGCCCGACCGAGAGGAACGCCAGGGCGACCACGGCCCAGGCGCCGCCGACGAGGGCGCGCTCGAGGCCCGACTCGAGTTCGCCGCGGAGGCCACGGGCGGTGCGGGCCATCCAGAAGACCATCCACGTGACGAACACGACCGCGACGATCGACAGGCCGCCGCCGATGATCTCCTGCGCCTGGAAGGTCAGGCCGTACGTGCCGAAGGTCAGGACGGCGCCGATGCCGAGCGAGAGCAGGACGGCGGCGCCCACGCCGAGCCAGAGGCGGGGCAGGACGTCGCGCCGACCGACCTTGACGACGTAGGCGACGAGGATGCCGACCACGAGGGCGGCCTCGAGGCCCTCTCGGAGTCCGATGAGGTAGTTCGCGAGCACGGGGACGACTTTCTCGAGAAGGGGGAGCGGAGCTCGTCGTCGAGCAGGAACGGGAGGCGCGGCACGACCAGGGCGCGCAGGCGGTGGTCGGACCGAACGGGTCGGTATGGTTAGGCTAACCTCACTTAGGTCACCCTCAGCCAGGACGACAGTAGTGCGGCGCGGCATATCCTGTCCAGTGATGAACTCCTCCGCCTCGCCGACGCCCGCGTCGCCCTCGACCGTCGGCGACCCGCGGTTCGAGCGCGTGCTCTTCGTCCACGCCCACCCCGACGACGAGACCATCACCACGGGTGGCACGATCGCCGCCCTGGTCGAGGCGGGTGCCGCCGTCACGGTCGTGACCTGCACGCGCGGCGAGCTGGGCGAGGTGATCCCCGACGACCTCGCGGCCCTCCGCGACGACCCGGCCGCCCTCGCCGTGCACCGCGAGGGCGAGATCGCCGCCGCGATGCGCGACCTCGGCGTCGACGACCACCGGTTCCTCGGGTCGCCCGGCGCCCGGACGGCGGGCCTGCCCGAGCGCGCCTACCGCGACAGCGGCATGGTCTGGCGGTCCGACGGCGTCGCCGGGCCCACGCCCGACCTGCACCCCGCCGCGTTCTGCGCCGCCGAGTTCGGCGAGGTCGTCAGCGACCTGTCGGCCGTCGTGCAGTCCGTCCGGCCGACGGCGATCGTCAGCTACGACGAGGACGGCGGCTACCACCACCCCGACCACGTGCGCGCGAACCGGGTCGCCGTGCGCGCCGCGCGCCTCGTCGGCGTGCCGTACTTCGCGATCGTGGCCGGTGCCGAGTCGGCCGAAGGGCCCGAGGCCGAGGCGCTGGCCGCTGACGACACCGTGTTCACGATGGATGCCCGGCACGTCGCCCCGCGCAAGCTCGCCGCGTTGCGCGACCACCGCAGCCAGGTCGAGGTGGTGGACCTGCCGGGCGGCAGGGCCGGCATCCGCTTCCCCCACGGGGCCGTCGAACCCGTGACCGTCCGCGAGTCCTTCCGTTTCGTCAGCGAGCCGACCGCCCCCGAGGGCGTCTCCGAGATGGCCCGGATGACGACGGGCGGCCGGGTCACGGCGCTGGTCCTGGCCCTCGCCGCCGGCGCCGTGTTCGGCGCCATCGGCACGGTGATGCACCAGTCGACGATCACGATCGGCGGCGCGCCGATCTGGTCGGGGCTCGTGCTCGCCCTCCTGATGAGCCTGGCGTTGCTCGCCGGGCTCCGGTCCCTGTTCGGCTCGCGCGCCGTGGCCGGCGTCGCCGCCGTCGGGCTCGTCGGCGCGCTCGTGGTCCTCTGGCAGGCGAGCCCGGGCGGCTCGGTGCTGCTGCCCGCCAACACGCCCGCCTACGTCTGGCTCGTCGGGGTCGTCGTGGTCGTCACCCTCGTGCTCGGCTGGCCGCGCCTCCGGGGTGGCACCGCCGGGGACGCGACGCCGCCCGGCGACGCGGCTCGCGCCTCCTCGGTCGGGGCGCAGCCGACAGGCGATAGGCTGGACGCCCTGCCCGACGCGAAGGGAACCCCCCAGACGTGACGTACGTGATCGCACTGCCCTGTGTCGATGTCAAAGACCGTGCCTGCATCGACGAGTGCCCCGTCGACTGTATCTACGAGGGCGAACGCTCGCTCTACATCCACCCCGACGAATGCGTCGACTGCGGTGCGTGCGAGCCCGTGTGCCCGGTCGAGGCCATCTACTACGAAGACGACCTGCCCGACAAGTGGGCCGAGTACTACAAGGCGAACGTCGAGTTCTTCGACGAGATCGGCTCGCCCGGTGGCGCGGCCAAGGTCGGCGTCATCGCGAAGGACCACCCCGTGATCTCGGCGCTGCCCCCTCAGGGCGCCGGCGCCTAGGTCGACCTCCGTGGCGCTCGACCTGCCCGAGTTCCCCTGGGACGCCCTCGTGCCGTACGCGGCGACGGCTCGGCGCCACCCGGGCGGCCTCGTCGACCTCAGCGTCGGTTCGCCGGTCGACCCGACGCCCGACGTCGTGCGCGAGGCCCTCGCCGTCGCGACCGACGCGCACTCGTACCCGCAGGTGGCCGGCACCCCGGCACTCCGGTCGGCGATCGCCGAGTGGTACGCGCGCCGACGGGGCGTGACGGGCCTCGGCGACGACAACGTCCTGCCGACCATCGGCTCGAAAGAGCTCATCGCGGGCATGGCGCTCTGGCTCGGCATCGGCCCGGGCGACACGGTCGTGTACCCGACGAACGCATACCCGACGTACGCCCTCGGTGCCGCCCTCGTCGGTGCGACCGCGCTCGCGTCCGACGACCCGGCCGAGTGGCCGACCTCGACGAAGCTCGTCTGGCTGAACAGCCCGGGCAACCCCGACGGGGCCGTCCTCGGCGTCGAGGCCCTGCGGGTCGCCGTCGCCCGGGCCCGCGAGCTGGGCGCCGTGATCGCCGGCGACGAGTGCTACGCCGAGCTCGGCTGGTCGGGCGAATGGGCCGACCGGCCGACGCCGTGCATCCTCGACCCGCGGGTGGTCGGCGACGACCTCCGTGACGTCGTCTCGGTCTACTCGCTCAGCAAGCAGTCGAACCTCGCCGGGTACCGCGCGGGCTTCGTGGCCGGCTGCGACCACGTCCTCGGTCAGCTCCTCGCCGTGCGCAAGCACGCCGGCCTCATGCCGCCGGCGCCGGTGCAACAGGCGATGGTGGTCGCCCTGGCCGACGAGGCCCACGTGGTCGAGCAGAAGGCGCGCTACGCGGCCCGCCGAGCGCGCCTCCTGACCGCCCTCGAGGGCGCCGGGTTCCGCGTCGACCGCAGCGAGGCCGGGCTCTACCTCTGGGCCACGCGCGACGAGGACGCCTGGTCGACCGTGGCCTGGCTGGCCGACCGCGGGGTGCTCGTCGCGCCGGGGTCGTTCTACGGGCCGGCGGGCGACCGCCACGTGCGCGTCGCGCTCACGACGACCGACGAGCGCATCGACGCCGCCGTGGGGCGACTCCGCACCTGACCGCTAGGCTGATCGGGTGACTGACACTGCCAACGACGCCCAGAAGGCCACGCTGCAGTTCCCGGGGGGAACAGCCGAGTTCCCGATCGTCGCGAGCACCGAGGGTGCCTCGTCGATCGACATCTCGACGTTCACCAAGCAGACCGGTTACACGACGCTCGACACGGGTTTCGTGAACACCTCCAACGCCCGCAGCACCATCACCTACATCGATGGTGACCAGGGCATCCTGCGCTACCGGGGCTACCCGATCGAACAAGTCGCCGCGAACTCGACCTACCTCGAGACCGCCTGGCTGTTGATCTACGGCGAACTGCCCACACCTGACCAGCTCGCCGACTTCGACGCGCGCATCCGGCGGCACACGCTGCTGCACGAAGACCTGCGCCGCTTCTTCGACGCGCTGCCGCACAACGCGCACCCGATGTCGGTGCTCTCGAGCGCCGTCGGCGCCCTGTCGACGTTCTACGAAGACAGCATGAGTGTGCACGACCCCGAGCAGGTCGAACTGCAGACGGTGCGACTGCTCGCGAAGCTGCCGGTCATCGCGGCGTACGCCCACAAGAAGAGCCTCGGCCAGGCCTTCCTCTACCCCGACAACTCGCTCAGCTTCGTCGACAACTTCCTCAAGCTGAACTTCGGCACGATGGCCGAGCCGTACGAGGTCAACCCCGTGCTCTCGAAGGCCCTCGAGCGCCTCCTGATCTTGCACGAGGACCACGAACAGAACGCCTCGACCTCGACCGTGCGCCTGGTCGGCTCGACGCAGGCCAACATGTTCTCCTCGATCTCCGCCGGCATCAGCGCCCTCTACGGGCCGCTGCACGGCGGGGCCAACGAGGCCGTGCTGAAGATGCTCGCCGAGATCCGCGACAGCGGCCAGGGCGTCGAGCGCTTCGTCGAGCGGGTCAAGAACAAAGAGGCCGGCGTCAAGCTGATGGGGTTCGGCCACCGGGTCTACAAGAACTACGACCCGCGCGCCAAGCTGGTGAAAGAGAGCGCCACCGAGGTGCTCGAGTCGCTCGGCGTGAAAGACGACCTGCTCGACATCGCGATGGAGCTCGAGGGCATCGCCCTGGCCGACGACTACTTCGTCGAGCGCAAGCTCTACCCGAACGTCGACTTCTACACCGGCGTCATCTACAAGGCGATGGGGTTCCCGCCGCGCATGTTCACGGTGCTGTTCGCCATCGGCCGGCTGCCCGGCTGGATCGCCCACTGGCGCGAGATGAACACCGACCCGACCACCAAGATCGGCCGCCCCCAGCAGTTGTACCTGGGCGCCACCGAGCGCGACTGGCCGCAGCGCTAGCCCGCCGGTTCGTCTGGCCAAGACGCCACGAGATGGGCACGACGCCAGGTCTAGGCCTGGTGTCGTGCCCATCTCGTGGTGTTGTGGCCGCGAACTCCGGTCCAGCCGACACGGGCCGCCCCGAGACGGGCAGCGGCCACGCGTGCAGCCGCTACGCGTGCAGCTGCGAGTTGAGCGTGATGCCGTGGCCCTTGCGGGGGAGCACCTCGACGGCGCCGGTCAGCGAGTTGCGGCGGAAGAGCAGGCCCGGCTGGCCCGAGAGCTCGACGGCCTTGACCGTCTGCGGCGAGCCGTCGTTGGTCGGGGTGCCGCCGACGACGACGACCTTGGTGCCGGCCGTGACGTAGAGGCCGGCCTCGACGACCGTGTCGTCGCCGATCGCGATGCCGATGCCGGCGTTCGCCCCGAGCAGGGCGCGGGCGCCGATGGTGACGCGCTGGGTGCCGCCGCCCGACAGGGTGCCCATGATCGAGGCGCCGCCGCCGATGTCGGAGCCGTCGCCCACGACGACGCCCTGCGAGATGCGCCCCTCGACCATCGACGACCCCAGCGTGCCCGCGTTGAAGTTGACGAACCCTTCGTGCATGACCGTGGTGCCCGGGGCGAGGTGTGCGCCGAGACGGACGCGCGAGGCGTCGGCGATGCGGACGCGGTCGGGCGACACGTAGTCGAGCATGCGCGGGAACTTGTCGATGCCGGTCGCGACGATGCCCGCGCGCTGCAGCGACGGACGCAGCCGCGCGAAGTCGTCGGGGTGCACGGGCCCGGCGTTCGTCCACGTGACGATCGGCAGGTGCCCGAAGACGCCGTCGAGGTTGATCGTGTTGGGCTTCACGAGCAGGTGGCTGAGCAGGTGCAGGCGCAGGTACGCGTCGGGGGTGGACGCAGGAGGCGCGCTCAGGTCGATCTCGACGGTCACCGGGACGAGGTCGACGGCACGACGCTCGTCGGGGCCGGCCGCGTCCGCCAGCTCGGCCGGGACGATCGCGGGGTCACGGTCGGCGGGCAGGCTGCCGAGGCGGGGGGAGGGGAACCAGGCGTCGAGGGTGGTGCCGTCGTGCGAGACGGTCGCGAGGCCGTACCCGTAGGCGTGGGTGGGGGCGGTGGCGGTGGCGTCGGAAGTCATGGACCAGAGCGTATCGGCAGCGGCCGACGACCCGGCTCGGAGGCGACCCCTGCCGTCGGCCCGTAAACTCGCCCGCATGGCACCGATCGACCTCTCCGTCTCGCCCGTCGACGTCACGAGGCAGCTCTGCGACATCCGTTCCGAGTCCGGCGACGAGCGCACCATCGCCGACGAGGTCTGGGCCACCCTCGAGGGGTGCGACCACCTCGACCTGTTCCGCGACGGCGACGCGATCGTCGCGCGGACGCAGCTGGGTCGGGCCTCGAGGGTCGTCATCGCCGGTCACGTCGACACGGTGCCGATCAACGACAACGTGCCCACCCGCTACGAGACCGAGGGCGGCGTCGAGTACCTGTGGGGTCGGGGGACCGTCGACATGAAGGCCGGCTGCGCCGTGCACCTGCGCCTCGCGGTCGAGCTGACCGAGCCGAACGTCGACGTGACGTGGGTCTGGTACGACCACGAAGAGGTCTCCGACGCACTGAACGGCCTGGGGCGCCTCGCCCGCCTGCGGCCCGACCTGCTGGCCGGTGACTTCGCCGTGCTGGGCGAACCGAGCAACAGCGGGGTCGAGGGCGGCTGCAACGGCAACCTCCGGGCCGAGATCCGCACCTTCGGCGCCCGCTCCCACAGCGCCCGCTCGTGGGTGGGCGACAACGCCATCCACAAGGCCGCACCCGTCCTCGACGTCCTGGCCGCCTACGAGGCACGCGAGGTCGAGGTCGACGGCCTCGTCTACCGCGAGGGCCTCAACGCCGTGGGCATCACCGGCGGCGTGGCCGGCAACGTCATCCCCGACGAGTGCATGGTGCACGTGAACTACCGCTTCGCGCCGAGCCGCAGCGCCGACGAGGCGGTCGCGCACGTGCGCGAACTCTTCGAGGACTTCGACGTCACGATCGTCGACCTCGCGCCGGGCGCCCGGCCCGGCCTCGACGCGCCCCTGGCACAGCAGTTCTTGCAGGCGGTCGGCGGCGAGGCCAAGCCCAAGTACGGCTGGACGGACGTCGCCCGGTTCTCGGCCCTGGGGGTCCCTGCCGTCAACTACGGCCCCGGCGACCCGATGCTCGCCCACCACGACGACGAGCGGGTGCCCGTGCAGCAGATCCTCGACAACGAGCGCGGACTGCGGGCGTGGCTGACGGCCTGACCGTCGACGAGGTGGGTCGCGCCTCCTCGTCCCCGTCGTCCCGCCGAGACCTGCGGGGCCGGACGCCGCTGTCGTGGCGGCTGATGCTGCGGTACCGCCTGACGCCCTGGTGGGTCAGGGTGCTGATCGTCTTCGCCGTCTCGCGGGTGTTCAGCACGGTCGCCCTGCTGACGTTCGCGGGTGCCCAGCAGGCGAACGCCTGGACGCTCGCGAGCCCCGACTACGGCAGCTTCGCCACCATCTGGGACGGCCACTGGTACTACATCATCGCGGTGGTCGGATACCCGGCCGACCTGCCGGTCACGGCCGACGGCCACGTCGGAGAGAACGCCTGGGCGTTCATGCCGGCCTACCCGTTCGTCGTCCGGGGGCTGATGGCCCTGACGGGTCTGCCCTTCGCCACCCTGGCGGTCGTCGTGTCGGTCGCCTGCGCGGCCGGCACCGCGTTGCTCCTCTACCGTCTGATGCGGCACTCGCTGTCGGAGTCGACCTCGCTCTTCGCCGTCGTGCTGTTCTGCGTCGCTCCGCTCTCACCCCTGCTGCAGCTGGCCTACGCCGAGTCGATGTTCCTGCTGCTGCTGTGCGCGAGCCTCCTGCTGCTCGTCCGGCGGCAGTACCTGGCGATGCTGCCCGTCGTGCTGGTGATGTCGTTCACCCGGCCCGGGGCGCTTCCCCTCGCCCTGGCGATCGGGCTGCACGGGCTGCTGCGCTGGTGGCACCGGTACGACGACCCCTTCCCCACCCGCGAACGCGTGCGGGTGGCCGTCTCGGCCGCAGCCACCGCCCTGTTCGGCGTCGCCTGGCTCGTGGTCGCCGGGGCCGTGACGGGCGTGCCGGGGGCCTACACCGAGACCGAGCTCGCCTGGCGGGCGCCCTACATCGGCTACGGCCCGCTCGTGCCGTTCACCCCGTGGGTCGACGGGGCGAACTGGTGGTTTCCGGGTGGTTCCGGCATCGTCCTGCTCGTGGTCGCCGTGCTCGCCTTCGCCGCCCTGATGCTGTCGCCGTGGGCACGGCGGACGAGCGTCGACCTGCGGCTCTGGGGGGTCGCCTACGCGCTCTACCTGCTCGCCGTGTTCTTCCCGCAGTCCAGCACCTGGCGGCTGTTGATGCCGTTGTTCCCCCTGCTGGGCGTGCTCGCGGTGCCGCGGTCGAAGGTCTACCGGGCCCTGCTCGTGGCGGCCTTCCTGGCGGCCCAGTGGGTGTGGTTGTACTACTGCTGGTGGGTGAACGGGTACGACTGGACGCCGCCGTGATCGACGGTCGGCCACCGTCGTTTAGGTCGGGGGCAAGAAATCACGGATAATAGGACCAGCAACTTGCGAAAGGGGACTATCTGATGGCAGCCATGAAGCCGAGGACCGGCGACGGGCCTATGGAAGCCGTTAAGGAGGGCCGTCTCATCATCGTGCGTGTTCCGCTCGAAGGTGGGGGGCGCCTCGTGGTGTCGGTCAACGACGACGAAGCCAAAGAGTTGCACGACGCCCTCGCCGGCGTCGTGAACGCCTAGTCGGCCGCCTCCTTAACAACCCCGGACGCCCCGCTCGTCGCACCTGCGACGGGCGGGGCGTCCGTGCGTCCGGGCTCGCGCGCTCCGGTCGGGCGGCCGGGTCGCCGAGGGCAGGAGGCGCGGTGCGGCTCGCCCGAGCAGCCTCAGCGCTTGACGAGCGAGAGCAGGCCGTCGCCGGCGGTCGAGAGCGAGCTGATCACCGCCGGTGACGTCGAGACCTCGGTGAGGAGCGTGCGGAACCCGGTCGTCGTGGCGTCGCGGACGGCCGGGTTGGCCACCTTGCCGTGCCAGAGCGCGTGGGCGACGAGCACGAGGCCGCCGGGCCGGGCGAGCCTCAGGCCGTGCTCGACGTACTCGATGACCGACCCGGGGTCGGCGTCCACGAAGACGATGTCGTACGAGTTCTCGTTCATCCGCGGCAGCACGTCGGCAGCCCGTCCGGCGATGAGGCGGAAGCGGGCGGCCGGCACGCCCGCCTGCAGGTAGGCGTCACGAGCGGCCTGCTGGTGCTCGATCTCGCGGTCGATCGTGGTGAGGACGGCTCGGGGTGCACCGGCGAGCAACCAGAGGCCGCTGACGCCCAGGCCCGTGCCGACCTCGATGATCGACGTCGCGTTCGAGGCGGCCGCCACCACGGCCAACTGGGCCCCGACAGCCGGTGAGACGGCCTCGACCCCGACCTCGAGCGAGTGCTGTCGAGCTTCGGCGATGGCGTCGCTCTCGGTGACGAGCTCTTCCGCGAACTTCCAACTTGACTCTATCTGCGACACACCCACTCCTCGAAAGGCCAACTCTAAGGGGTTCCCCGAGTCGGCACCGGTTAGTCTGCATGCGTGTCCATGTTCGGTCTGACGTTCGACAAGCTGCTCATCATCGGTGTGCTCGCGGTCTTCCTGCTCGGTCCCGAACGGCTGCCCGGGTACGCCTCGAAGCTGGCGCAGTTGGTCCGCACGGTGCGCGACATGGCCAACGGGGCCAAGACCCGCATGCGCGACGAGATGGGCCCCGAGTTCGACGACGTCGAGTGGCAGAAGCTCGACCCTCGGCAGTACGACCCGCGCCGCATCATCCGTGACGCGTTGCTCGACGGGCCGGACGACCTGCCGAAGCCCTCGGCGCCCAGCATGGCGACCGCCGGCGCCGCAGCCGCGGCGGTGTCCGCGGGGCTGCCCGGCGGGCGGTCGCCGGGGCAGGTCGTGCCCCTCGCCGTGGGCGAGGTGCCGCCGTACGACTCCGAGGCGACCTGACCCGACTCCGGGGTCGCGCCTCCTCGGCGTCTCCGCCGCCTCCGTGAGGGGTGGCGTCCGGTCAGACGCCGCCGTGGAGGGCCGCGACGCGTGAGGCCTCGGCCCGCAGGGCGTCGACCACGCGGCGGACCGAGGGGCGCTCGGCCCGGTCGCGCCGCAGCAGGGCCGACACCCACCGGACGGCCCGGATGCTCTCGAGGGGGACGAGCACCATGTCGTCGCGGGCGTCCTTGGCCGTGAACCGGGGCAGCACCGCGATGCCGAGACCGGCCCCGACGAGCGACTCCGTGACCTTGGTGTCGCTGAAGCGTTGGGCGACCCGCACCGGGCTGCCGGTCACGCGTTCGATCTCGCGGTA
This sequence comes from Frigoribacterium sp. VKM Ac-1396, assembly GCF_015350895.1. Lineage (NCBI taxonomy): Bacteria > Bacillati > Actinomycetota > Actinomycetes > Micrococcales > Microbacteriaceae > Frigoribacterium > Frigoribacterium sp. VKM Ac-1396. Next base: position 784,409 of record NZ_JADKSD010000002.1, read on the forward strand.
GACCCACTCGAACGGGAAGTCGTGGGGCACGCCGATCCAGTTCTCGCCCTCGAGGTCGCCCGGCGCGAGCGAGGCGCGTCCCGCGAGGCGGTGGTCCGCCGGGAGCGCGATGTCGAGGGGCTCGGTCAGCAGGGGCACGGTGACGAGACCGCGGCCCGGCCAGGGCTTGTCGTCGGACGAGTGCGCGATCACGACGTCGTGGTCGGCGGCCAGTTCGGGGAACTCGCGGATCGACGGGTCGTGGTCGCTCGCGACGACGACGAGACCCGGCGTCTCGGCCACCGTCCGCAGCAGGCCGGGCAGCAGCATCTGCCCGCCGGTGGGGAAGGTCGCGAGCGTGACCTCGCCCTGGGGGGTCGCGACGAAGTCGTCCCAGACGGCCTGTGCCCGCTCGAGGGCCACCGCCACGTCGGTCGCCGTCTGCGCCAGCACGCGACCCGAACCCGTGAGCACGATGCCGCGGCCGACGCGTTCGGTGAGGGCGACCCCGGCCTCGCGTTCGAGCACCTTCAGCTGCTGCGAGACGGCACTCGGGGTGCGGTGGGTGGCGCGCGCGACGGCGGCCACGCTGCCCCGTTCGGCGAGCTCCCTGAGCAGTTCGAGACGCTTGACATCCATGTAGTGAAACTACCCTGTTTCGGTAGAAACGTGAGATTGATCTAACGCTTTTCCGGGCGCATCATTGAAGAGTCCCCGGAGCGCGCCGTAGCGCTCCCGAGCTCCGGTCGACCTGGTCCCGGGCTCGGTGGCGAATCCATCCCACCACGCAGAACCGCGCGTCCACCCGCGCCAGAAAAGAGTGCATCATGCTCACCGGAATCATCGTCCTCGTCATCGCCGCCGTCGTCGGCATCGCCGGCTCGCTCGTCTCGGTCGCCCGTGACGGCTTCCGCGCCATCCCGACCAAGACCTACAACCGCTGGTCGTAGTCGACTCCGCGTCGGTCGGCTCGTCTCCCTCCTGAGCGAGCCCCGTCGCGTGTGCCGCCCCTGTGCTGGGGTGCGGCACGAGCACGTCAGGGCCCTGCGGGCCGGACGCTGTGACGAAAGGGCACCTCGCCGCGCGAGGTGCCCTTTCTGCACGTCCGGGGCCGGAGACCCCGGTCAGGCGGCGACGAGCCGGGTCAGCTGACGCTGAGCCCCAGCTTGCGACCGGCCAGGCCACGGGCTCGCACGGCCAGGCTGCCGGCCAGGGCGTCGATGGCGGCCGCCGCGGGGTCGTCGGGGGACGCGATCACGACGGGCACGCCGTCGTCGCCTCCTTGCCGCAGGCCCAGGCTGAGCGGCACGCTCGCCAGCAGCGGCACCTCGGCCTCTTGCCCGCGAGACAGGCGTCGAGCCGTCTCGGTGCCGCCGCCCGAGCCGAACAGCTCGAGGACGCTGCCGTCCGCCTGTGGCAGACCCGCCATGTTCTCGACGACGCCGAGCAGGCGCTGGCCGGTCTGACGCGCGACGAGGCCGCTGCGTTCGGCGACGTCGGCGGCGGCGGGCTGCGGCGTCGTGACCACGAGCACCTCGGCGTGCGGCAGCAGCTGCCCGACCGAGATGGCGACGTCGCCCGTGCCGGGCGGCAGGTCGAGCAACAGCACGTCGAGATCGCCGAAGTACACGTCGGTCAAGAACTGCTGGATCGTGCGGTGCAGCATCGGCCCCCGCCAGGCGACGGCCGTCGAGGCGTCGTCGACGAACATGCCGATCGAGATCACCTTCACCCCGTGCGCGACCGGCGGCAGGATCATGTCGTCGACCCGGGTCGGCTTGACCGACGCGCCGTCGGGGCCGACGAGGCCGAGCAGCCCGGGGATGCTGAAGCCGTACACGTCGGCGTCGACGATGCCGACCGCCAGGCCGCGTGCGGCGAGGGCGACGGCGAGGTTCGCCGTGACGGTGGACTTGCCGACGCCGCCTTTGCCGCTGGTGACGGCGTAGACCCTGGTCAGCGTCTCGGGGCCGAACTGCATGCCCCGGGCGGCGCGCCCGGCCCGCAGCTTCTCGGTGAGGGCGTGGCGCTCGTCCTTGGTCATGACGGTGACGTCCACGGTCACGTCCGTGACGCCGGGCACCGACGCCGTGGCCTCGCGGACGTCTCGCTCGATCGTGTCGGCGGCGGGGCACCCCACGATCGTGAGCTTGACGCTCACCGTCGCCGCGCCTCCCGGGTCGACCACCACGTCGCCGATCATGTCGAGCTCGGTGACGGGCTTGCGGATCTCGGGGTCGAGCACGCGCCCGAGCGCGCGACGCACGTCGTCGGGCGTCGCCGCGGGTGCTCGGTCGGGCGTGGCGGGCTCAGCCACGGTGGCCGTCGTGCCGCGCGTCACGCCGTGAGGAGGACGAGGAGGAGCGGCTCGGCTCGACCGCGGAGGCCTCGTCGTCGTCACGCCGGTCGAGCTCGTCGAGCAGCGAACGCAACTCGGCCCGGATGAAGTCCTTGCTGGCCATGTCGCGGATCGCGATGCGCAGGGCGACGACCTCGCGGGCGAGGTACTCGGTGTCGGCGAGGTTGCGCTCGGCACGTTGGCGGTCCTGCTCGAACTGCACCCGGTCGCGGTCGTCCTGGCGGTTCTGCGCGAGCAGGATGAGGGGAGCGGCGTACGACGCCTGCAGCGACAGGATGAGCGTGAGCGCGGTGAAGCCGATGGCGGCGCTGTCGAACCGGATGCCCTCGGGGGCGAGGGTGTTGTAGATCATCCAGACGACGCAGAAGAGCGTCAGCGCGATCAAGAAGTACGGCGTGCCCATGCCGCGGGCGATCGACTCGGTGGCACGGCCGAAGCGGTCGCTGCTGACGCGCTTGCGTCCGGGCAGCACCCGGGTGCGCAGGCCCTTGGGGGCGTCGAGGCGGACGTCGTTGCGGTTATCGCGTGCCATCGTCGCTCCTCGTGCTCTGGCCGATCGCGGGGCGGCGGGCCCGGCCACGCGGTCGGGTCGCGGTCAACGGCTGGTCGGGGTCCTGGCTGCGCCAGTCGTCGGGCAGCACGTGGTCGAGCACGTCGTCGATCGTGACCACGCCGACCAGGCGGTGGGCCGAGTCGACCACGGGCACCGAGACGAGGTTGTAGGTGGCCATGACCCGCGTGACCTCGAGGGCCGTCGCGTCGACCCGCACCGGCTCGGTCGTCTGGTCGAGGATCGTGCCGAGGCGTTCGTTGGGCGGGTAGCGGAGCATCCGCTGGAAGTGCACCATGCCGAGGAACCTGCCGGTGGGCGGTTCGTAGGGCGGCAGGACGACGCAGACGGCGGCCCCGAGCGCCGGCGCCAGCTCGTGACGGCGGATCAGGGCGAGCCCCTCGGCCACGGTCGCGTCGGCCGAGACGATGACCGGCTCGGTGGTCATGAGGCCACCGGCGGTGTCGGAGTCGTAGCTGAGCAGCATGCGCACGTCGTCGGCCTCGTCGGGCTCCATCAGCGTCAACAGCTGCTCGGTGCGTTCGTCGGGCAGCTGGGCGATGAGGTCGGCGGCGTCGTCGGGCTGCATCTGGTCGAGGACGCTCGCGGCCCGGTGGTCGTCGAGGCCGGTGAAGATCTCGACCTGTTCGGCCTCGGGCAACTCTTCGAGGACGTCGGCGAGGCGGTCGTCCGACAGCTCGCCGGCGACCTCGAGTCGTCGTTCGGGCGTGAGGTCGAGCAGCGTGTTCGCGAGGTCGGCGGGCACCAGGTCGGAGTACGCGGCGATCAGGTGCTCGGCGCTCTGCGACTCGCCGGGGCCCGACTCCTCGACCACGTCGTCCCACGCGGCGAACGCCGTCGGCGGCTTGACGAACGGCGACGGCGACGTCTTCGGCTTGCGCAGGAAGAGCTGGCCGACCTCCCAGTCGCCCTCGCTGACCTCGTCGATCGCGACGTCCTCGATGGTCGCGTGACCACCGCCGTGCCGGAACGACACCCGGCGGCCGAGAAGGTCGGCGATGACCCTGGTCTCGCCGCCGCGCTGTTCGAAGCGCCGGAGCGTGATGACGCCGTTGGTGATGATCTGGCCCGAGCCGATGCTCGTCACGCGGCCGATGCCGACGAAGACGCGGCGCTTGCCCGGGACCTCGACGACGAGGCCCACCACGCGGGGTGCGCCCGAGCGGCGGTAGACCACGAGCACGTCGCGGACCTTGCCGACCTTGTCGCCTGCGGGGTCGAAGACGGAGCAACCGGCCAGCCGGGCGACGAAGACTCTGGTTGCACTCACGCGTCCAATTTAGTCGCTCGCACCGCCCCCGCCGTCGGGGGCTCGGCGGGGGCACCGTGTTTAATGGCCTGATGACGAACCCGGGCCCCGTGGGGCGACGCCCGCCGCTCGTGCCCACCCTGCCGCGAGGCGACGTCCTCGGCACGTACGACACCTACCCCGAGGCCCAGCGCGTGGTCGACAGGTTGTCGCAGGCCGAGTTCCCGATCAAGCGCCTCGCGATCATCGGCAACGACCTCAAGACGGTCGAGCGCGTCACCGGGCGGCTGAGCTACGGCCGCGCCGCGCTCGCGGGTGCCGTCACGGGCCTGTGGCTCGGCGTCTTCTTCGGGCTCGTCATGCTCGTCTTCGCGACCGAGACCGCCACCGCGGCGACCGTCGGCGCGGCCGCCCTGCTCGGTGCGGGCTTCGGCATGCTCTACGGCATCGTCAGCTTCGCGATCACGCGGCGCCGTCGCGACTTCACCTCGACCCACCAGGTCCTCGCCTCGACCTACCAGATCGTCGTCGACCCCGAGGTGTCCGGGCGTGCGCACGAGATCCTCGCGCGTCCCGAGACCCCGCGCCGCTGACGTACCCTGGTGTCGACATGGCACGCCACGACCCCACCCCGACGGCCACCCGCGCCGAGCGCTTCGCGCGGGGTTGGCTGACCGCCGGGGCGTCCACGGTCGTCGCGGCCTTCTCGCACGTGGCCGGCGGTGGCATGCAGCCGGGCCTGCTCGGCGTCGTGCTCGCCCTCGCCGTGGCCGTGCCGGTCTCGATCGCCCTGGCGGGCGTGCACCTCTCGACCGTGCGGCTCGCGGTCGCGGTCGCCCTCAGCCAGGTCGCCTTCCACCTGCTCTTCTCCCTCGGGGCGTCGGACGCCGGCGGGGCTTCGGCCTCGGGCGGTCACCACACCGCCCTCGTGATCTCGACCGTCGCCGACGGGGCGGCATCCGGTGGTGCCGCGTCGACCATGGTGATGGGCGGGCCCCCGATGTGGCTGGCCCACGCCCTGGCGGCGGTCGTCACGATCGTCGCGCTGCGGCGCGGCGAGGGTGCCGCGTGGGGCCTCGTCCGACTGGCCGTCCGCGGGCTGACCGTGGCGCGCCTCCTGATCGGCGGGCACCGCCCCGTCTCCGTCGTCGTGCGCCGTGCGCCGCGCGCCGCACGCGTCCTGCCGCGCCCGCCGGGCAGGCGGCACCTCACGGCGCTGCCCCGTCGCGGCCCGCCCTGCCCTGCCTGACACCCACCCGTCGACCCTCGTCGACGACCCACCCGTCGAGCGCACGTCGCGCCCTCGGGCCCCTCGTCATGCACCGCAGACCGATCGCCTCCGCGATCTCGAAGGACCAGATCCGTGAACCACCGCACCCGTCCCGCATCCATCACGACCCGCCGACCGCGACCGTCCGCCATCGTCGCCCGCTCGGCCGCCGCCCTCGGTGCGGCCGCCCTGCTCGCGCTCGCCGCGCCCCTCGCGGCGTCGGCCCACGTCCACGTCGAGCCCGGCCAGGCCGACGCCGGCTCGTACGCCACGCTCACCTTCAAGGTGCCGAACGAGTCGGCGACCGCCGGCACCGTCGGCGTCGTCGTCGACCTGCCCACCGACACCCCGTTCACGTCGGTGTCCTACCAGCCGACGCCGGGCTGGACCACCGAGGTCACCACGAGCACGCTGCCCGAGCCGGTCGAGCTCGACGGCACGACGATCACCGAGGCGCCCACCCAGGTGACCTGGACCGCCGAGGGTGACACCCAGATCGCGCCCGGGCAGTTCCAGCAGTTCGTCGTCTCGGCCGGTGCCGTGCCCGACACCGGGTCGATCGCCCTGCCGACCCACCAGCGCTACTCGGACGGCACGGTCGTCGACTGGGCCGACGCCACGCCGGACTCGGGTGAGGAGCCCGAGCACCCGGCGCCCACGCTCTACGTGAACGACGCGCCGCCGACGGACGACCACGCCGGTCACTCCTCGGACGACGACGACGCGACGACGGCCGGGGTCAGCACCTCGGGCGACTCGGCGTCGGGCTCCGGCGACGGCACGGTCGGCCCGCTCTCGATCGGGCTCGGCATCGGTGGTCTCGCCCTCGGCGCCCTCGCACTCGTGGTCTCGGTCGTGGCGTTGACCCGTCGGCCCCGGGCCACGGCGTCCGGTGCCGCGGGCCGTGGCGGGGTGGACGCGTGACGGCCGCGCGCCGGCGGGCACCGCGCCTCCTGGCCGGTCTCGCCGTCGTCGGGCTCGGTGCCGCGACGGCGGCGCTCGCCCTGGCCCCCGCGGGGTCGGCCTCGGCACACGACTACGTGGTCAGCAGCAGCCCCGCCGCCGGGTCGACCGTCGACGCGGCGCCCACGACGGCCTCGATCACCTTCAACGACGTGGTCCTCGACCTCTCGGGCACCGGCAGCTCGAACGTGCTCGAGGTGACCGACGCGTCGGGCCTGCACTACGAGGACGGCTGCTCGACCACGTCGGGTCCGACCCTGACGACCGGGGTCGCACTCGGTGCCGCCGGCGACTACACGATGACCTACCAGGCGGTCTCGGCCGACGGTCACACCGTGTCGGACGCCGTCCCGTTCACCTACGCCCCCGCAGCCGGCACGGCCGAGGCGGCCGGTTCGCCGACCCGCCCCGAGTGCGACGGCACGGCAGGCTCAGGAGGCGCGGGTGGCGCCACCGAGGCGCCCACCGGTGACGCGACCGACGCGGCCTCGCCGTCGGCGTCGCCCGAGCCCGAGATGACGACCCTGGCCACCCCGGGTGACGCCTCGGGGTCGACGTCCGCCGCCGCGCCCGAGTCGGGCTCGGTCAACGCCGGTCTCGTCGTCGGCATCGCCGTCGCCATCGTGGTGCTGGCCGCGGCCGGCGTCGCCGTCGCGATCGTCACGGGTCGCCGACGGGACGGCTCACCCGCCGAGGACGACCACGACGCGGACGACGCGTCGGGGTCTGGCGGCTCGACCGGCGGACGGTGACGTCGATCGGCTGATCTCGTCCGAGAGAGACCGAGGGCCCCGGGTGCGACGCACCCGGGGCCCTCGCTCGTGGGCGGCTCAGTCGCGCGAGATCCACGCCTCGACGTCGGCGACCGAGCGGGGGATGCCGACCGAGAGGTTCTCGGCCCCGTCGGCGGTGACCAGGATGTCGTCCTCGATGCGGACGCCGATGCCGCGGAACTCCTCCGGCACGGTGAGGTCGTCGGGCTGGAAGTACAGTCCGGGCTCGATCGTGAACACCATGCCGGGCTCGAGCACCCCGTCGAGGTAGAGGTCACGGCGGGCCGCGGCGCAGTCGTGCACGTCGATGCCGAGGTGGTGGCTCGTGCCGTGCACCATGTAGCGGCGGTGGTACTGGTGGTCGGGCTGCAGGGACTCGTCGGCCGTCACCGGCAGGAAGCCCCACTCGGCCGTGCGTTCGGCGATGACCTTCATGGCCGTCGCGTGGATCTCACGGAAGGCGATGCCCGGACGCACGATGGCGAACGCGGCGTCGGCCGCCTCGAGCACGGCCTCGTAGACGAGGCGCTGCACGTCGGTGAACCGGCCGGAGACGGGCAGCGTCCGGGTGATGTCGGCGGTGTAGAGGCTGTCGAGCTCGATGCCGGCGTCGATCAGGATGAGGTCGCCGTCACGCACGACGCCGTCGTTGCGCGTCCAGTGCAGGACGCACGCGTGGTCACCCGAGGCGGCGATCGTGTCGTAGCCGACGGTGTTGCCGTCGGCCCGGGCTCGGCGGTTGAAGGTGCCCTCGACGAGGCGTTCGCCGCGCGGGTGCGCGACGATGTCGTCGAAGTCGGCGATCACGTCGGTGAAGCCCTTGCCGGTGACCGTGACGGCCTCGCGCATCTGCGCGACCTCGTAGGCGTCCTTGACGAGTCGGAGCTCGCTGAGGTCGCGGGCCAGGTCGGCCGAGGTCGCCCGCGCCGGCGAGCCGTCGGCGTCGAGCGCGTCGGCGGTGCCGGGCGCGTCGGCGCCGGTGGACGCCGCGGCGGGGGACTGTTCGGTGGCGGCCTCGACCACGGCGTCGAGACGGCGGGTCAGGTCGGGGTCGGCCTCACGGACGACGAGGGTCGCCGCGTCGGTCGTGCTCACGACGGCCTCGAAGTCGGCGAGGTCACGGGTCGCCAGGCCCAGGTCGGCGGCGACCTGGGCGAGCGAGGGGCGAGGGCCGATCCAGAACTCGCCGATCTCGGGGTTGGCGTAGAACTCGTCCGAGTCGCGGCCGGCGCTCGCCCGGAGGTACAGCGTGGCGTCGTGACCGTCGTCGGTGGGCTCGAGCACGAGCACCGAGCCGGGCACCGTGTCGGAGCCCCAGCCGGTCAGGTGCGAGAAGGCCGAGTGCGCCCGGAAGGGGTAGTCGCAGTCGTTCGAGCGGACCTTCGCCGAGCCGGCCGGGACGACGAGACGGGTGCCGGGGTGCAGCGCCGACAGGCGGGCACGGCGGTCGGCGGCGAAGGGCGCCTGTTGGCGCGGCTCGGGCAGCGAGTCGGGACGATCGGCCCACTGCGACGAGATGTAGTCCTTGAACGTGTCCGACCCGGGGGTGGTGGAGCGGTTGGTGGTCGCGCGCGGCGCCTTCTGATCTGCCATGCCTCCATTGTCCCGCCAAACGGGCGGGACGCCCAGCCGGAGCGTCAGGCCCCGGTGCGTCAGGCCCCGGTGCGGCTGAGCTGCGCGACGACGGGCCGGTGGTCGCTGCCGGCGTCGTCGAGGTCGGTCACCACGCGGAACCCGGTGGTCAGCCACTGGTCGGTGGCCATGACGTGGTCGATCGGTGCGCCGAGCAGCGGGGGCACGTCGGTCGGCCAGGTGCCGACCCCGGCGTTGGCCGTCGCCGCGGCGGCGTCGCGGCAGGCGCCGAGGTCGCCGCCGTCGGAGCCGAGGCCGGCGAGGTGGTCGAGCGTCGCGTTGAAGTCGCCGGCCATGATGACGTCGCCCGAGCGGCAGACGTCGGCCAGGTAGCCGAGCCCGGCGCGCCACTGGCCCATGTGGTCGGGGGTGGGCGACACGGGGTGGGCGGCGACGATCGTCGGCCCGTCACCCGAGACGGGCGTCGCGACCACCGTCGGCAGCACCGGGGTCGTCCGGGCGTCGGTCACGCCATCGCCGCCGATCTCGACCTGGTAGTCGCCGAGCGCGGCGCTGATGAGCAGGGTCGTCGACCGGCCGCTCGCGATCTCGTCGTACGCGACCGTGTGGACCCACATCGGCTTGCCGGCCGCACCCATCGCCTCGGCCACGGCGACGCCGACCTCTTGCCGGGTCTCGGGCAGGGCGATGACGTCCGCGCCGACCTCGGTCGCGAGGGCGACGACGGCGTCGGCGCCGGTGGCCGCGCCGAGGGTGTTCCACGACAGGACCGTGACGTCGGTGGGGGTCTTCTCGACGAAGTCGCTGCGGCCGAGCCCCCGTGCCGTCACGACACCCGCCGAGAGGGCGCCGAAGACGAGCAGGAGCACGGCCGCACTGGCCGTCAGCGACCGGATCGGGCGGGCGACGAGTCCGAGCACGAGCAGCAGGACCATCAGGACGACGGCCACGGCGGCGGCCACGAGTCGGAACGACACCACCTGGCTGACCGGCATCGTGCGCTGCAGCCCGACGGCCTGGGGCCAGAGGGCGACCAGGAGCGCGGCCGCGACGGAGAGGACGATGACGAGGGCGACGAGACGACGGATCATGGCCCTAGGAGCCTAAGGGACGGCGGGTCGGCGGTCTGTCACCGCACGGACGGCTCGGATGCGCGCCGCCTACGATGGGAGGATGCCCACGCGCCTGGTCGACCTGCACACTCATTCGAGCGTGTCGGACGGCACCGAGACCCCGGCCGACCTCGTCGCCTCGGCGGTGCGGGCGGGCCTCGACACGGTGGCCCTGACCGACCACGACAGCACGGCCGGCTGGGCCGAGGCGTCGGCGGCCGTCGTCGGCACGGGCCTCACCCTCGTGCCCGGCATGGAGCTGAGCACCCGCCTCGGGCTGAACAGTGTGCACATGCTCGGCTACCTCTTCGACCCGGCACACCCGGGCCTCGTGGCCGAGACGGCCCGCCTCCGCGACAGCCGGCTGCATCGGGCCGAGCGCATCGTCGAGCGCATCGCCGTCGACTACGACCTCACCTGGGGCGACGTGCTCGCCCAGGCCAGCTCGGGCGCGACCCTCGGCAGACCGCACATCGCCGACGCCCTCGTCGCCAAGGGGTACGCACCCGATCGCAGCGCCGCCTTCGCGGGCATCCTGCACTGGCGGTCCGGGTACTACGAGCCGCACGAGGCACCCAGCCCGTTGATCGGCGTCCGGTTGATCCGCGAGGCCGGGGGAGTCCCCGTCATCGCGCACCCGGCGACGCGGGGACGCGAGCCCAACGTGTCGAGCGAGGGCTTCGAGGCCCTCGTCGACGCCGGCCTGCTCGGCGTCGAGGTCGACCACCGCGAGAACACCACCGCGGGCCGGTCTCGCCTGCTCGAACTCGCCCGGCAGCACGACCTCATCGTGACCGGGTCGAGCGACTACCACGGCGACGGCAAGCCGAACCGGTTGGGCGAGAACGCCACCGCCCCCGAGCAACTCGACCGGATCGTCGACGCGGCGACCGGGTGGGTGCCCGTCCGCGGCTGAGGCGACCGGCGCCTCCTCGGCCCGTGGCGTGACGCACGAGACCCCCTCGACGCGGACGTCGAGGGGGTCTCGTAGTGACCGGGGCTCAGCCCTGGGGCTGCGACGACGAGTCGCCCGCCGGGCGGCGGCGACGGTTGCGGCTGCGCTTGCGCGGTGCCTCACCCGTGCCGTCGGCCGAAGGAGCCGTCGCCTCGGACGGCTGCGAGGCGCCGCGACCCGTGGCCGACGGTTCGCCCGAGGTGCGGACCGGGGCGTCGCCGCGACCGCGGCCACGACCCCTGTCTCGGTCGCCCTGGGGGCCGCCGGTGCGCTCGCGTGAGCCGGTCGAACCGGCCTTGACCGCCGACAGCGAGGTCGCGCGCAGGCGCCCCTTGGTGCCGACGGGGATGTCGAGGTCGGCGAAGAGGTGCGGGCTCGACGAGTAGGTCTCGACCGGCTCGGGCTGACCCATGTCGAGAGCGCGGTTGATCAGGGCCCACTTATGCAGGTCGTCCCAGTCGACGAAGGTCACCGCGATGCCGGTCTTGCCCGCGCGGCCGGTGCGGCCGGCACGGTGCAGGTAGGTGTCGTGGTCGTCGGGCACGGTGTGGTTGATCACGTGCGTGACGTCGTTCACGTCGATGCCTCGGGCCGCGACGTCGGTCGCGATGAGGATGTCTTTCTTGCCCGCCTTGAAGGCGGCCATCGCGCGCTCGCGCTGCTCTTGGTTCAGGTCGCCGTGCACGGCCGCGGCGTTGAAGCCGCGATCGTTCAGCTCTTCGACGAGCTTGGCGGCGGCACGCTTGGTGCGCGTGAAGACGACGGTCTTGCCGCGGCCTTCGGCCTGCAGGATGCGGGCGATCACTTCGTCTTTGTCGAGCGAGTGCGCCCGGTAGACGACGTGCTTGATGTTCGCCTGGGTCAGGCCCTCGTCGGGGTCGGTCGCCCGGATGTGGATCGGCTTCGACATGAACCGACGCGCCAGCGCCACGATCGGGCCGGGCATCGTCGCCGAGAACAGCATGGTGTGACGCGTGGCCGGCACCTGCTGGAAGATCTTCTCGATGTCGCTCAAGAAGCCCAGGTCGAGCATCTTGTCGGCCTCGTCGAGGACGACCTCTTGCACCTCTTTGAGGTTCAGGAGGCGCTGTCCGGCCAGGTCGAGGAGGCGCCCGGGGGTGCCGACCACGATCTGAGCGCCGGCCTTGAGCTGTTCGACCTGGCCCTCGTAGGCCTTGCCGCCGTAGATGCTGACGATCTTCGTCGCACGGTTCGACGTGGCGAGCTCGAGGTCGTCGGCCACCTGGACGCAGAGCTCACGGGTGGGGACGACGACGAGCACCTTGACGCCGGGGGCCGGGTCGAGGCCGATGCGCTGGATGATCGGGAGGCCGAAGCCGAAAGTCTTGCCGGTGCCCGTCTTGGCCTGGCCGATGATGTCTTGGCCGGCGAGGGCGAGGGGGATGGTCTGGGTCTGGATGGGGAAAGGTTCGAGGATCCCCTTCGACGCCAGAGCGTCGACCATGTCGGGGTCGATCGCGAGGTCAGTGAATGTCAAAGTGTTGCCCTGTCTCATATAGGGGGATGCGAGGAGTTTAGCCCGTCGCGACGGGCGGCCTCTCGGACCCCGTAAGATGTGGGCGTGGTGTCCTGGCCCGGTCGAGGTGCGAAGCGCGGCGTCCCGTCCCTGCAGTGGCCGCGGCCCGCCGCGAAGCCGACCCCCGTGGCCCGTGTCGAACTCGACCGGTTCACCCCCGACCTCCTGGTCTTCCTGGGCCACGCGGCCTACCTCGAACTCGCCTTGTTCGAGACCCTCGGGCGGTCGTCGGCGTTCGCCCCCGACGTGCGGGCCAAAGAGACCACCGGCCGCATCGCCGAGACCACGCTGGCCCGACACCGCGGGCTCGTCGCCGAGATCGAACGGTCGGGCCACGACGCCACCGAGTCGATGGAGCCCCACATCGCCGCGATCGACGAGTTCCGGGCCCGCACCGAGGGCACGGACTGGTACGAGGCGATGGTGGCCGACTACGTCGCGGCCGGCCTGCTCAACGACGTCTTCGTGCGGTTGGCGGCAGGGCTCTCGGCCGACCACCACAAACGCATCGTCTCGGTGCTCGAGGCCCACGACGACGCGCCCCTTGTGGTGCGAGAACTGTCGGCGGCCATCGAGGCCGACCCGCGCCTCGCCTCGCGACTGGCCCTCTGGGGTCGACGCCTGGTGGGCGACACGCTCCTCGTCGCCCGGGCCGCCGTGGCCGCGTCGCACGTCTCGGCCGACGACGAACGGCTCGAACCGGTCTTCACCGAGCTGATCGCCGCCCACACGCGTCGGATGGACGCCCTCGGCCTGACGGCCTGACGGCCCGAGGAGGCGCGGGTCAGGTCGTCGCGCGGAGCAACCGGGCGAACTGCTCGGTGTCGCGAGCACGGCGGCGCACCGCCGCGACCCGGCAGGCGACGATCGCCGCGACGCCGGGCAGCACGAGGCCGACGACCCAGATCCAGCCGCCGTCGGCGGGCCAGCCGGCCCAGGTGAGGGCCTCCCAGACGACCGCCGCCACGACGGCGCCGACGGCCGGGGCGAGCAGGACGCCGCGCGTGTCGGCGGCGGGCAGCGCGTAGTGGAAGACGAACCCGAGCAGCACGCCCCCGAGGACGATGAAGAGGAGTTCCACGATCAGCTCACGAAGCCGACCTTGCGGCTCTCTTCACTGCCGATCTCGACGTAGGCGAGCGACGCCGTGGGCACGACGTAGGTCTTGCCCTTCGAGTCGGCGAGGGTGACGAACGACTTGCCGCCGTCGAGGGCGTCGCCGACGACCTTCTCGACCTCGGCCGCGGTCTGCGACGTCTCGAAGCTGATCTCACGGGGGCTGTTGGTGATGCCGATGCGAATGTCCACGACGTAAAGGTATCCGACCGGCCGGTCCCTCCGTCCGCGCGTTCACTGACGGCGCACAACCGACGACGGGTCCGCCCTCCGACCTCGCGTCGGCCGGCGATGTCGGTCGGAGCCGATAGCGTCGAGCACATGGCTCCGACCGTCTCCCCGCCCGCCTCGGGCCCGGTGCGCACCGTGGCGCCCCCGGCGCTCGACGACTCGCAGCGGGCGGTGCTCGACCTCCCCGACGGCCGGTCGGCCGCCGTCGTGGGCGCACCGGGGTCGGGCAAGACGCGCACCCTCGTCGAGTTCGTCGTCGATCGTGTCGAGGGGCGTGGCTGGGGCCCGACGTCCGTCCTGGCCCTGGCACCGACCCGGTCGACGGCCACGACCCTGCGCGACGTCATCGCCTCGAGGCTGACCGTTCCCACGCCGGGGCCCCTGGCGCGGACCGTCTCGTCCCTCGCGTTCGACGTGGTGGGTCACGCGGCACGGCTCGCGGGCCTCCCGGTGCCGACGCTGCTGACCGGAGGCGACCAAGACACCATCGTCCGGTCGTTGCTCGAGGGCCACGAGGCGGACGCCACGGGTCCGACCTGGCCCGACGAGCTGGGCCCCACGGTGCGCAGGCTCCGCGGGTTCCGCACCGAACTGCGCGAGGTGCTCATGCGATCGACCGAGCACCGCATCGGCTCGGACGGCCTGCGCCTCGCCGCCGAACGAGCCGGCCGGCCCGAGTGGGCCGCGGTCGCCGACTTCCGTGACGAGTACCTGTCGGTGCTCGACGCGTCCCGTGGCCGTCACCTCGACTCGGCCGAACTCGTCGACTACGCCGTCGCCGCCCTCGACCGGGGTGAGACCTCGCCGGTCGTCGACGGGCTGCGGGTCGTCCTCGTCGACGACGCGCACGAGGCGACCGAGTCCACGCTCGCCCTGTTGCGCGCGCTCGTCCGACGGGGCGTCGCGGTCGTCGCCTTCGGCGACCCCGACCTCTCGACCAGCGCGTTCCGCGGTGGCACCCCCGACGTCCTCGGGCGGCTCGGCCCGCGCCTCCGCCTGCCCGACGTCGACACGCTCTACCTCTCGACGGCCCACCGCCACCGGCCGCCGCTCCGAGACCTCGTGCAACGGGTGACCGCCCGCATCGGCACGGCCGGGGCCGGTCGTCAGCACGCCGCGGCGCCCGCCGCCGTCGAGCACGACCCCGGGTCCGCGCCCGACGACGACGTCGCGGCCGTCGTCACGGTGCGGGCCGACAGCCCGACCCACGAGGTGGCTTCGGTGGCCCGTCTGCTGCGCGAGCACCACCTCGTCCGCCGGGTGCCGTGGTCGCGGATGATGGTCGTCGTCCGCAGCGGCGGCCAGGTGGCCGGGGTCGCCCGGGGGCTGCAACTCGCCGAGGTGCCGACCCGGACCTCGGTCGCCGGTCGCGCCGTGCGCGACGAGCACGCGGCGCGCCACCTGTTGCTCGCCGCCTCGGTGGCGGTCGGGCGGGACGAACTCACGGCCGAGCTGGCCACCGAGCTGTTGCTGGGGCCGCTCGCCGGGTTCGACCCGCTCTCGCTGAGGCGCCTTCGGCTCGCGCTGCGAGCCGACGAACTGGCGTCGGGCGGTGTGCGCCCGGCCGACGACCTGCTGGTCGAGGCGCTCGAGGGCCCCGGCAGGTTCGTCACGATCGACTCGAGGTTCGCGGCTCGTGCCGGGCGCTTCTCGACGAGCCTCGACGCGGCGCGCCGGTCCGCGGCCGCCGGGGGCAGCATCGAAGAGGTGCTCTGGGGGCTGTGGGAGCGCAGCGGCCTGGCTGCGGAGTGGTCGGCCCAGAGCGCGGGTCGCGGCATCGTCGCCGCCGAGGCCGATCGCCACCTCGACGGGGTCGTCGCCCTCTTCACCGCCGCGAAACGCTTCGTCGAGCGCACGCCCGAGGCGCCGCCCGCGGCGTTCCTCGACGCGCTCCTGGGCGCCGAGGTCCCCGAAGACACGCTCTCGCCCCAGGCGACGACCGAGACCGTGCTGGTCTGCACGCCGTCCGCCGCCGTGGGCGTCGAGGTCGACGTCGTGGTCGCCGCCCGCCTGCAGGACGGCGTGTGGCCGAACCTCCGCGTCCGGGGCGGGTTGCTGGGGCCCGACGACCTGGTGTCCCTGGCCGAGCACGGTCGGCTCGAGCGCGGTCCGCACGTGGGCGTGCCTAACGGCCCCGGCACGGCCGACGATCGCGACGACGAGCCGGCCGCCCCGTCCGACGCCCGGGCCTCGGTGCTGTCCGACGAGCTGCGCATGTTCGCCCTCACGGTCTCGAGGGCCACCCGGCAGGTCGTCCTCTCGTGCACCTCGAACGACGACGAGGGGCCGTCGCCGTTCTTCCGACTGCTGCCCGACGACTGCCCCGAGGCCCCCGTGGGTCACCCGTTGTCGTTGCGCGGTCTCGTCGGCCACCTGCGACACGTGCTCGTCTCGTCGCCCCACGGCCCGCGCGCCGACGACGCGACCGAGGCGCTGGCACGGCTGGCCGCAGAAGGCGTCGCGGGCGCCTCGCCCGACGACTGGTACGGGCTGCTCGAGCCGAGCACGACCGAGCCGCTGATCGACCTCGACGACCCCGAGGCCCACGTGCCCGTCTCGCCGTCGCAGCTCGGTTCGTTCGAAGAGTGCCCCCTGCACTGGTTCGTCGACCGCTTCGGCGGGTCGGCGCCCAACGCCGCGATGGGGCTCGGCACCGTCCTGCACGACGTGATGGAGCACGCCGAGGGCACCGACGTCGACTCCCTGTGGCGGGCGGTCGAGGGCCGCTGGCCCGAACTCGAGTTCGAGTCGGCCTGGATCGCCGAGTCCGAGAAGCACCGGGCGCGAGCCATGACCGAGAGCCTGTCCGCCTACCTGCGCGATTTCGAGGCCTCGGGCGGCAGCCTCCTCGGAGCCGAGTCCACCTTCACCCTCGACGTCGGGCCGGCCCGGCTCCGCGGCTCGATCGACCGGGTCGAACGCACCCGTGACGGTGCCGCCGTCATCGTCGACCTCAAGACGGGCCGGTCGGCCCCGACGTCGACGCAGGCCGTGGCCGAGCACCCGCAACTGGGCAGCTACCAGGTCGCCCTGGCCGACGGCGCCGTCGAGGCGGTGCCCGAGGGCACGCCGCCGGGTGGGGCGAAGCTCGTGATCGTGTCGTCCGGCGTCCGGGGCAAGCTCTACCGCGAGCCGGCCCAGGTGGCCTTCGACGACGAGCAGCTCGCGGCCTTCCGGGCCCGGGTCGTCGACGCGGCCGAGCACATGGCGGGTCGGGTGTTCGTGGCGCGACTCGACGACCACTGCGAGGGGCGTCACGGCGGCTCGTGCCGCATCCACGTGGTGGGCGAGGTGAGCGGTCCGTGACGGCCTCGAACCGGCCACAGGGCCCGGCGGGGGGTCTCGGCCCGACCGACGCGGGTGGCGACGGTGGCGCGACCCGCGCCTCCTCGTCCCTGCTCGGCGCCGCCGAGATCGCCGAGGCACTGTCGCTGCCCACGCCGACGCCCGAGCAGCAGGCCGTCATCGAGGCCCCGCTCGAGCCCGCGCTCGTGGTGGCCGGTGCCGGCAGCGGCAAGACCGAGACGATGGCCAACCGCGTCGTGTGGTTGCTCGCGAACCGACTCGTCGGCGTCTCTCAGGTGCTCGGGCTGACTTTCACGCGCAAGGCCGCGGGCGAGCTCGGTGAACGCATCGAGCGCCGCATCGCGCAGCTCGCCGACGTCGGGCTGCTCGGCGACGAGGTCGACCCGTTCGACGTCCCGACCGTCTCGACCTACAACGCCTTCGCCAACGCGATCTTCCGTGACAACGCGCTGCGGGTCGGTCGCGAGAGCGAGTCGCAGGTGCTCGGCGACGCCTCGGCCTGGCAACTGGCCCGATCGCTGGTCGTCGGCAGCCGTGACGAGCGTCTCGCCGGTCTCGGGCGGAGCGTCGACGGCATCACCGAGGCCGTCCTCCGCCTGAGCCACGCGCTGAGCGAGAACGTGAGCGGGGCCGAGCCCGTGGCGCGCCTGGCCGACCGGTTCCTCGACCTGGCGGGTCTGCCGTCGTCCAAGGGCAGCGCCTACAAGTCGGTCCTCGACGCCGTCGGTGCCGTCTCGGCCCTGCCCCCGCTGCTCGACCTCGCGACGGCCTTCGCCGACGAGAAGGCCCGTCGTGGTCTGGTCGAGTACTCCGACCAGGTGGCCCTGGCGCTCGAGGTGTGCGACACCGCCCCCGGCGTCGTGGCCGAGCTGCGCGACCGGTACCGCGTGGTCCTGCTCGACGAGTACCAAGACACGAGCGTCGTGCAGACCACCCTGCTCTCCCGCCTCTTCGAGGGCACCGGCGTCATGGCCGTCGGCGACCCCCACCAGTCGATCTACGGCTTCCGCGGTGCCAGTGCCGCGAACCTGGGTCGGTTCCCGGTCGACTTCGGGGCGCGACCCGACGCGGTGTTCAGCCTCTCGACCAGTTGGCGCAACGCGTCCCGCGTGCTCGACGCCGCCAACACCGTGGTCGCCGAGCTCGCCCGGTCCTCCGACGCGGTGGTGGGCGAGCTGCGCGCTCGGCCGGGCGCCCCCGAGGGTCGGGTCGAGCTGCTCTTCGACCAGACCCTGCCGGGCGAGGCCGACCAGGTGGCCGCCTGGCTGCACGACGAGCTGGCCGTCCCGACGGTCGTCGACGGCGAGCCGGCCCCACGCACGGCGGCGCTGCTGTTCCGGTCGAAGAAGACCATGCCGGTGTTCGTCGAAGCCCTGGCGGCGCGAGGGGTGCGCTACCACGTGCTCGGCGTCGGCGGCCTGCTGCAGCGACCCGAGGTGGTGGACCTCGTCGCGTGCCTGCGGGTGCTGCACGACCCGTCGGCGGGCTCCGAGGCCATCCGGCTCATGGCCGGGGCACGGTGGCGGGTCGGCGTCCGGGACATCGCCCGGTTGCGTGACGTCGCCTCGTGGCTGTTCTCGCACGACCACGCCCAACAGCGCCTCGACGACGACGTCGCCGCCGGGTTCCGGGCGTCGGTCGCGGTCGGCGAGCACGGGTCGATCGTCGACGCCCTCGACTTCGTCGCCACGGCGCCGCTCACCCACCGCCAGCTCTCCGGCTTCAGCGACGAGGGGCTCGGGCGCCTGCGTCGGCTCGGCTCACAGCTCGCGTCGTTGCGGGGACGCACCGGCCTCGACCTGGTCGACCTCGTCACGCTGGTCGAGCACGAGATGCTGCTCGACGTCGAGGTCGCGGCGGCCACCGGAGCGCCGTCGGGCGGGGCCTGGCTGCAGGCGTTCGAGGACGAGTTGGCCGGGTACGTCGCGACCGACGAGAACGCGGGCCTCGGCGGGTTCCTCTCGTGGCTCGAGGCGGCCGAACGTCGTGACGACATGGGTCCCCGGTCCGAACAGGCCGAGCGGGGGACGGTCCAGCTCTTGACGATCCACGGGTCGAAGGGGCTCGAATGGGACGTCGTCGCGGTGCCACGACTGGTCGAGGGCGAGCTGCCCGGCACCTCACGAGAGGGGGTCGGTTGGCTCGGCTTCGGTGAACTGCCGTACGAGTTCCGGGGTGACGCGGCCGAGCTGCCGGTGCTCGGCTGGCGGGGGGTCGCCGACCAGAAGGAGTTCGACCAGGCGCTCAAGGCCTTCAAGGACGAGCTGGTCGTCCGTCATCAGGCCGAAGAACGACGTCTGGCGTACGTCGCCCTCACCCGGGCTCGGGACGCCCTCCTCGTCAGCGGGTCGTTCTGGACGAGCGCCGTCCGCCCTCGTCCCGCGAGCCGGTTCGTCGTCGAGCTCGCCGAGCGGGGGCTCGTCCCGCCCGGCGACCTCCCCGAGCGGCCCGACGACGACGAGAACCCGTTGGCCGCGGCCTCGAGAGAGCTGACGTGGCCCCTCGACCCGCTGGGCTCACGGCGGGCGGCCGTCGAGTACGCCGCCGCCCGGGTCGGCGAGGCCGTCGACCGTCGGACGCGGGCCGTCACCGAGCGGCGCGACGACGAGGAGGCGCTCCCGCGTCCGGACGTCCGCGAGCGTCACGAGGCGGTCGAAGCGGCCGAAGTGGCTGAAGTCGCCGAGGCGGTCGACGTCGTCGACCCGACGCGACCGACGACGGGGTCGAGGTGGTCGTCCGACATCGACCTGCTGCTGCTCGAACGCGACGCCGCACGGTCCGGTGCCGGTGCGACGCCCCTGCCGCAGCGCATCCCGGCCTCGCGCTTCAAGGACTACGTCGACGATCCCGCCGCGGTCGCGGCTGCCCTGCGGCGCCCCCTGCCCGAACGCCCCTATCGGGCCACCCGACTCGGCACGCTGTTCCACGAGTGGGTCGAAGAGCGGTTCCGACCGACGGGGCGCTCCGAGACGCTCGACGCCTGGGGTGACGAGAGCGACCTCGACGACGAGCGTGTCGGGTCACCGGGTTCCGGCCCGGTCGACCCCGACGACGCGCGACGGTTCGAGCAGTTGGTCGCCACCTTCGAGCGGTCGGCCTGGGCCACGCTCGAACCGACCGACGTCGAACTCGAGATCCACCTCCCGCTCGGCAGCCGCACGGTCATCTGCAAGATCGACGCGGTGTTCGAGCGCGACGGCCGGTTCGAGGTCGTCGACTGGAAGACCGGCAAGGCTCCGACCGACGACGCCGATCTCGAGCTCAAACAGCTGCAGCTCGCCCTCTACCGTGAGGCCTACGCGCAGTTCAGGGGTGTGCCGGCCGACGACATCGATGCCGTCTTCTACTTCGTGGCCGACGACGTCGTGCTCCGCCCCCGGCACGTCGCGGACCGCGACGAACTGGTCGAGCTGTGGCGACGGGTCGAGCTCGAGGCTCGAGGGTGACGATTCAGACGTGTCGGCGTTCGGTCGCCTCGAGCAGGTCCTCGACGCCGTCGACGTCGAGGGCGGCGGTCGAGCCCGAGCCGATGCCGGCCCGACGGTCGCCCGGCAACGAGTCGACGAGCTTGGTCATCATCTCGACGGCGTCGTCGACGACCGAGGTGTTCTTGGTCGCCGTCCCGTGCAGCAGCCACTTGGCCAGGTCGAGTTCGCGGTAGAGCGTCGCGCGGTGCCTCAGCTGGTGGTCGCTCGTGCCCCGGGCGGTGTTGTACGCCTCGAAGGCGGCGTCGACGGCCTTCGGAGTCGGAGCACCGAGCAGCCAGGCCAGGTCACGGGCCGGGTCGCCGACCTGTAGGTCGTGCCAACCGAGCACGCCGCTGACGGTGTCGCCGACGACGAGGACCGACCCCGCGTCGAGCGAGCCGTTGACGACCGTGGGCTGGAACTGCCAGAGCACCGAGTCCTGGATCGCCGCCTCCCAGCGTTCGAGCAGGGCGGCCGGCAGCAGGCGGGTCGACGCGGCCCGGTCGACGAGGGCCGCCGACGAGCGCATGGCCTCGAACGGGGTGTGGCTCGTGAGGCCGGCGTCGGTGACGAAGCTCGTGGGCAGCGAGTGGATCGCGGCGACCGCGCGGCCCAGGGCCGTCGGCAGGTCGCTGCCGTCGGTGAGGCGGGAGACGGACAGGTGCTCGCCCGGGACGACGTCGTAGACGATGCCGCGCGTCCGCCCGATGGGTGCCTGGCCACGGTAGAGGGGCACGTCGAACGAGAGGCGTCCTCGCACCCCCGCGCTCAGGGCCCGCAGGGCGACCAGGTCGGCGGACTGTTCCGCCTCGGCGCGCTGCGACCTCGGCACGCGCACGATGCAGTGCTCACCGGCCCGCCCGACGACGAGCGCCGAGTCGAAGTCGCCACCCGTCTCGCTGCCGTGTCGGGACGCGCGCGTGACGTCCAGGTCCGCGACGGCGGCCGTGGCCAGCGCGGCTAGAGTGAGATGAGATCTGGCCATGCCCTCAGGGTAGGCCGCCGCACGCGGTGCCCTGCCGTGCGCCACGCTGTCAACTCGCGATGATTGGTCGTCCGATGTCCTCGCCGCTCACGTCCCGCCTCCCGCTCGCCCGCCACCAGGTCGACCGGGACTACCTGACCAGAGAGCGTGACGGCGTCGTCGACGAGCTGCTCGCCTCGACGTCGACGCGCGTGCTGCCGGTCTGGCGAGGCCGCACGCTGATGGCCTCGGCCGGTGCCCTGGCGCTGCTGCCGGCCGCGTCGGTCCCGGCCGCCGACGAGTACGTCTACCTCGGGGTCTCGAAAGACCCGTCGGCCGCCGAGCCGGTGGGCACCCCCGTGCTGGCCGCCCTCCTCGACGACGAGCGCGCCCGGTCCATCGCGCCCGACGAGGCCGCCTGGGGCAGCCCGCGGGTGTCCGGGTCCGAACTCAGCGCCCGGGACGCCGGCCTCGCCGTCGAGGCCGTGGCCGTGGCGAACTGGCACGACTCCCACCGGTTCTCGCCCCGCACCGGGCGCCGTCTGGTCACCGACAAGGCAGGTTGGGTCCGACGCGATCCCGACGACGGCCACGAGATCTTCCCCCGGACCGACCCGGCGATCATCGTCGGCGTCACGGATGCCGACGACCGCCTCCTGCTCGGTTCGAACGCCCTGTGGGAGAAGAACCGCTACTCGTTGCTGGCGGGCTTCGTCGAGCCCGGCGAGTCGCTCGAGCACGCCGTCCAGCGCGAGATCTTCGAGGAGTCCGGCATCAACGTGGTCTCGCCCCGCTACGTGGGGTCGCAGCCCTGGCCGTTCCCGGCGAGCCTGATGGTCGGGTTCCGGGCGGAGGTCGACGCCGACGACCCCGGCACGCTGACCCCCGACGGTGCCGAGATCCTCGAGTTGCGGTGGTTCAGCCGGGACGAACTGGTCGCCGGCCTCGGCGAGATCGTCCTGCCGGGGCGCACGTCCATCGCCCGAGCCATCATCGAGGACTGGTTCGGCGGCGAGATCGACCAGTGACCGAGGCCGCCGACCTGATCGCCGGGCTCGACGAGCAGCAGCGCCGGGCGGCGTCGAAGCTGCTCGGGCCCGTGTGCCTGCTGGCCGGGGCCGGCACCGGCAAGACGCGGGCCATCACCCACCGCATCGCCTACGGGGTGGCGACCGGCGTCTACGCGCCGAACCGCGTCATGGCGCTCACCTTCACCTCTCGGGCGGCGGCCGAGCTGCGGGGGCGCCTGCGTCACCTGGGCGCCGGGGGAGTCTCCGCCCGGACCTTCCACGCCTCGGCCCTCTCGCAGCTGTCGTACTTCTGGCCGCAGACGATGGGCGGTCAGATGCCGCGCCTGCTCGACAGCAAGGCCAAGGCCCTCGCCCACGCCGCCGAGTCGTTGAGGCTCAAGATCGACACGGCCGCCCTGCGCGACCTCGCCGCCGAGATCGAGTGGCGCAAGGTCTCGCGGCTGACGCTCGAGGAGTACGCGACGGCCCTGCCGAGCCGGTCGCTGCCGCAGGCGATCACCGTCGAGAAGGCCCTCGACCTGCACCGCGCCTACGAGGCCGTCAAGGACGAACGCCGCCAGCTCGACTTCGAGGACGTCCTGCTCGCGACGGTCGGCATGCTCGAGCTCGAGCCCCGCGTGGCCCAGCAGGTGCACGAGCAGTACCGCTTCTTCGTCGTGGACGAGTACCAGGACGTCTCGCCCCTGCAGCAAGACCTCCTCGACCTCTGGCTCGGTGGCCGCAACGACCTGTGCGTCGTGGGCGACGCCAGCCAGACGATCTACTCGTTCGCGGGCGCGTCGTCGGACTACCTGCTGGGCTTCGGCTCGCGCTACGACGACGCCACGGTCGTCCGTCTCGAGCAGAACTACCGCTCGTCGAGGCAGATCGTCGACACGGCCAACCAGCTGATGCGGGGCCGGCCGGGCGCCCTGCACCTGCACCCCGCCGTCGAGACGACGGGCCCCGTGCCGCCGGTCACCGAGTACCCGAGCGACTCGTCCGAGGCCCGGGGCATCGCCGAGACGATCGCCGACGAGATCCGTTCGGGTGTCGCGCCCGAAGAGATCGCGGTGCTCTACCGGGTCAACGTCCAGGCCGCGGCGATCGAACGCGCGCTCGCCGACGTCGGCGTGTCGACCCGCATCCACGGCGCCACGCGCTTCTTCGAGCTGCGCGAGGTGAAGGAGGCGCTGATGATGATGAAGGGTGCCGCGGTCAGCATCGTCGGTGAACCGCTCTTCAAGACGGTCAGCGACGTGCTGCGCTCACTCGGCTGGACCCAGGAGGCCCCCGAGCAGCGTGGAGCCGTCCGTGACCGGTGGGAGTCCCTGAACACGATCATGGGCCTGGCCGAGTCGTCGGCGCCCGGCACGACGCTCCGCCAGTTCGTCGACGAACTCTTCGCACGGCAGGCCGGTCAGCACGAGCCGACCATGGCCGCGGTGACGCTGGCGACGCTGCACTCGGCGAAGGGGCTCGAGTGGCGCAGCGTGTACCTCGTCGGCCTCAGCGAGGGGCTGGTGCCGATCAGCTACGCCAAGGACGACGCGGCGATCGACGAAGAGCGCAGGCTGCTGTACGTCGGGGTCACGAGGGCCCGAGAACGGCTCCGGCTGTCGTGGAGCCGGTCCGGCCAGGGGCGGGGCGGCGAACGACGGGTGAGTCGCTTCGTGGAAGAGCTGCGCACCCGCACTCCGGGTGCGGCCGGACGCTCGCGCGAGTGACGACACCGTCGTCGATCGAGATCGACTCCACCACGTCGTTAGCGACCGTGCCGGCGGCCCCGGCGAGGCGTGACGACAGGCGGCGAGCGGCCCGCGAGGCGATCTCGTGGACCGAGAGCGACGGAGGCGCGGCCAGGGGTCGTCGGCTCAGCTGACCCGCGATGGCCGGCCAGGCGGGGTCGGCCTCGCCCGCGTGGAGGTCGAGGCAGCGCGCGCAGGCGGTCGACCCCGGCACCGTCACGGGACCGACCTTTGCATGTCGGTCGCCGACGCGGACGAGCAGGTGCGTGAGGTCGCACCCCACCCACTCGCGCCGCCGCCCGGGGTCGACGACGTGCCCTCCGACGAGCACGCCCGTGGCGCCTCGTGGTGGGCGTGCGTCGGCAGCAGGTCGCCGTACGTCGACACCGCACGACCCGAGGAGGTGCGCGACGGCATCGGTGACCGGGCCCGGCCCGGCGACGAGGACGACGGGCGGAGGCGCGACCGGCGACGCCCCGGTCGCCAACGCGGGACGCAGCCGGTCGATCGAGGCCGACACGGCGGCCGGGTCGGCGCCGAGGTGGGCCACGAGCGTGGGCAGGCCACCGGCTCCGTGGCCCGCGGCGACCGCGGCGACGACCTGCTCGTCGAGCCTGCTGACGGGACTCAGGACGAGCGACGGCCGGTCGACTCCGAACTGCAGGGTGCCGGGATCGCGCCACACCACGGGTGCGCGCGGGTCGAGGGTGAGGCTCATCGTCCGATCATGCCGGGGCGGACGAGCCGTTCCGGGGTTGTCCACAGGCGCGATCGTCGACGGCGCCGGCCGCGCTCACGCGCACCCGGGACGGACCGTCCGACGACGAGGACTCAGGCGCGGGGTGCGTCCGTGTCGGGCCCCGGATCGCCCGGCTCGGTCGCCGAACCGTCCTCGCCCTCGCGGGGCCGGTCGTCGGTCGTGTCGTCCAACAGGTCGCGGATGGCCTGGTCGACGTCGTCGAAGGCGGGCTCACTCGACGTCAGGCGGGTGACGAGCCCCTGGGGATCGTCGACGTCGGCGCTCGTGGGCACGATGTCCGGGTGCGACCAGAGGGCGTCGCGGCGCTCGGCCCCGACCGCGTCGGACACCGTCTGCCAGAGGGCGGCGGCCTCGCGCAGCCGCCGGGGCCGCAGCTCGAGGCCCACGAGGGTCGAGAACGCCGACTCGGCCGGGCCGCCTGCGGCACGGCGTCGGCGCACGGTCTCGGCGATGGCGGCGGACTTCGGGAGGCGCGCGGTGGCCTGGGCGGTCACGACGTCGACCCAGCCCTCGATGAGCGCGAGGGTCGTCTCGAGACGGGCCAGCGCGGCGAGCTGCTCGTCGCTCTTGGGCGGGATGAGCGCGCCGCTCTTCATGGCCTCTTGCAGCTCGCCGGGGTTCGACGGGTCGAAGTCGACCGCGAGCTCTTCGAGACGGGACGTGTCGATCCGGATGCCCTGGGCGAACTCGCGGATGGACGAGATCAGGTGCAGGCGCAACCACCGGGCATGCCGGAAGAGGCGGGCGTGCGCCAGTTCGCGGACCGCGAGGTAGAGCTGCACCTGGTCGGCCTCGATGTCGAGGCCCTCGCCGAAACCGGCGACGTTCTGGGGCACGAGGGCGGCCTGCTGGTCGTCGAGGAGCGGGATGCCCACGTCACCGCCCGAGACGACCTCGGTCGAGAGCTGGCCGACGACCTGCCCGAGCTGCATCGCGAAGAGCGTGCCGCCGACGCTGCGCATGACCTGGCTCGCACCGGCCAGCATGGACCGCATCTCTTCGGGGGCCTGCTCACCGAGCACACCCGTCAGCGAGTCGGCGATCGAGGTGGCGACGGGCTCGGCGAGCTGGCTCCAGACGGGCATGGTGAGGCGGGCCCACTCGGCCCGGGTCACGAGGCGGGGCGTGACGGTCAACTCGGCCACGTAGGTGACGTCGTCGAGCCAGAGGGCGGCGACGTGGAAGGCCTGCTCGAGCGCGGCGGTCTCGCTCGCCGTCGTGGCGACCGCCGTCTGCGTACCGACGGCGACGGCCTGGTCGGTCGCGACCGACCAGTCGATGCCCTCGCCGCTGCGGTTGACGGCGTCCTGCAGCTGGCTCATGAGGCGGGCGACGAACGCGGGGTCGTCGGGTAGCCCCGCGGCCCCGGCGAGCTGCGACGGATCGATCTCGGACCCGCCGGACAGGAACTGCCGCAGCATGTCGCGGAACTCGTCCTCAGGCCCGCGCGGCGAATCATCGGTCATGCTGACTACGCTAGCTGCTGGCCGCACGAAGATCCTGGGATTCGGCCACCGCCCCGGGGCCGACGCTCCGCTCGTGGCGAACGCGACCCGCGCCTCCCCGTCCGATCCCGAAAGGACCGCAGTGGCCTTCTTCACGCCCCCGCGCACCGCCCCCTCGTCCGACCGTCGCGCCGGTCGCTGGGGCTGGCCGCTGCTCGGCGTGGCCGTCGTCTCGGCCGTCGCCCTCAGCCTGCTCCCGTCGCCGTACCTCATCGAGCAGCCGGGGCCCGTGTTCGACACCCTGGGCAGCGCCGAGTACGAGGGGGCGTCGCAGCCGCTGATCACGGTGTCGGGTCACGAGACGTATCCCACCTCGGGCACTCTCGACCTGCTGACCGTGAGCGTCCAGGGCAACCAGGACGTCCGACCCGGGTGGGTCGACGTCGTCGGGGCCTGGGCGGACCGCAGCCGCTCGGTGATCCCGGTCGAGGCGGTCTACCCGTCGGGTGTCTCGAACAACCAGGTCGACGAGCAGAACGCCGTCGACATGCAGAACTCGCAGAAGTCCGCGATCGCCGCGGCGCTGATCCACGAGGGGTACGCAGTCCCCAGCGCCGTGACCGTGAGCCAGGTGTCGCAGGGCAGCCCGGCCGAGGGCGTCCTGCGAGAGGGCGACGTGCTGGTCAGCGTGAACGGCACGAGCCTGTCGACCGACGCCGACGTGGACGTGCTGCGCCGCCTCGTCGCGGCGAACGGTGCGTCCGCCCCCGCCGAGGTCGTCGTCGAGCGCGACGGGACGACCGTGACCGAGCAGGTCACCCCGGAAGAAGTGGCCGGCACGCCCCTGCTCGGGGTCGGGGTGAGCGTCGACTACACCTATCCCTTCGACGTCACGCTGAAGCTCGATCAGGTCGGCGGCCCGAGCGCCGGCATGATGTTCGCCCTCGGCATCATCGACAAGACGACACCCGGTGAGCTCAACGGGGGCGAGAACGTCGCCGGCACGGGCACCATCACCGCCTCGGGCGAGGTCGGTGCCATCGGCGGCATCCGCCAGAAGCTCTACGGCGCCCGTGACGCCGGTGCCACGATCTTCCTCGCACCGGCCTCGAACTGCTCCGAGGTCGTGGGCAACGTGCCCGCCGGGCTCGACGTCTACTCGGTCGCCACCCTGGACGACGCCGTCACCGCGCTCGAGACGGTCGCGGACGGCGGCGACACGTCGTCACTGCCCACGTGCACTGCTGCTCGATAGGGTTCGTGCAGCCCGCGCAAAGCTGAGAGGCGGACGCTGAGACGACCAGGCTCGACCCGTAGGATGGCCGTCCACGTCCCCGTCAGCCAGGAGCACACCCTTGACGTCACCCGCATCGTCGCGAACCGCACGACGCTCGCCCCGACTGCCCGTCCTCGTCACGGTGGCCGTCCTCGCCGCCCTGGTCATCGCCTTCTTCATCTTCTCGTCGCTGCTCACCGACTACCTCTGGTACCAGCAGCTCGGGTTCACGGGCGTGCTGACGACCCAGTGGATCTCGCGCCTCGTCATGTTCGCGGTGGGCTTCGTCGCCATGGCCGTGCCGGTCTACGTCAGCATCGAGGTGGCCTTCCGCTTCCGTCCCGTCTACGCGAAGCTCAACTCGCAGCTCGACCGCTACCAGCAGGTCATCGAACCCCTGCGTCGTGCCGTGGTCATCGGCGTCCCCGTCGTGCTCGGCCTCTTCGCGGGCATCGCGACGTCGACGCAGTGGCAGACAGTGCTCGAGTGGATCAACCGCACGCCCTTCGGTCAGACCGACGCCCAGTTCGGGCTCGACATCGGCTTCTACGTGTTTGAGCTGCCGCTGTACCAGGCCGCGGTCGGATTCGCCTCGGCCGTCGTCCTCATCGCTGGCATCGCCGCCGTCGCGACCAGCTACCTCTACGGCGCGCTGCGCTTCACCGGTCGCGAGGTGCGCATCTCGAAGGTGGCCCGCATCCAGCTGGCGACCACGGCGGCCGTCTACCTGCTGCTGCAGGGCGTCAGCCTCTGGCTCGACCAGTACGCGACGCTGTCCGACGGCACGAACAAGCTGCTGACCGGTGCAACCTACACCGACGTCAACGCCGGCATCCCCGGCAAGCAGATCCTCGCCGGCATCGCCGTCGTCGTGGCGATCCTGTTCGTCGTGACCGCGATCGTCGGTCGGTGGCGCCTGCCGGTGATCGGCACCGCCGCCCTCATCATCATCAGCATCATCGTCGGGGGCATCTACCCCTGGATCGTGCAGCGCTTCACCGTCGAGCCGAGCGAGCGGACGGTCGAGTCGCCGTACATCGAGCGCAACATCCAGGCCACGCGCGAGGCCTACGGCGTGGCCGACGTCGAGGAGCAGACCTACGACGCGAAGTCCGACGCCGAGGCGGGTGCCCTGGCGGGCGACGCCGTGACCACCGCCAACATCCGCATCATCGACCCGGCGCTCGTCACCGACGCCTTCGCGCAGCTGCAGCAGTACCGCCAGTACTACAGCTTCCCCGAGCAGCTCGCGGTCGACCGGTACACGATCGACGGCAACGTGCAAGACACCGTGATCGCGGTGCGCGAGTTGAACACCTCGCAGCTCGGCAACTCGGCCACGCCGTACAACACGACGTTCGTCTACACGCACGGTTACGGGGTCGTCGCGGCCTACGGCAACCAGCGGTCGGCGGACGGTCAGCCCGTCTTCCTCGAATCGGGCATTCCCGTGACGGGTGCCCTCGGCGACTACGAGCCGCGCATCTACTTCGGCCAGGAGTCGCCGACCTACTCGATCGTGGGTGGCACCGGTCAGAACGACATCGAGCTCGACTACCCGTCGGGCAGCAACGACAACGGCACCAACGAGACGACGACCTTCGAGGGCGACGGCGGGCCCAAGCTCGACAACGTCTTCAAGAAGCTCATCTACGCGATCAAGTTCCAGTCCGAGCAGATCTTCCTGTCCGACGCGGTGAACGACCAGTCGCAGATCCTCTACGACCGCGACCCCACCGAGCGCGTCCAGAAGGTGGCCCCGTACCTCACCATCGACAGCGCACCGTACCCCTCGGTCGTCGACGGCAAGGTCGTCTGGATCGTCGACGGGTACACCACGACGAACGAGTACCCGTACTCCAAGCCGCAGGCGTTGTCCGACGCGATCGCCGACACCTATAACGACCGTCCGGTGTACGCGTCGAACAACATCAACTACATCCGCAACTCGGTGAAGGCCACGGTCGACGCCTACGACGGTTCGGTCAAGCTCTACGCGTGGGACACCAGCGATCCGATCCTGCAGACCTACGACAAGATCTTCCCCTCGACGCTGTCGCCGCTGAGCGACATGTCGGCCGAGCTGCTGCAGCACGTCCGCTACCCGCAAGACATGTTCAAGGTCCAGCGGGCCATCCTCGGCACCTACCACGTCACCGACGCGGACTCGTTCTACTCGAGCGACGACGCCTGGGTCACGCCCAACGAGCCGACGAGCAACGCGCAGAACCCGCCGCTGCAGCCGCCGTACTACCTCACGCTGCAGCTGCCCGACCAAGACCCCGCCTTCTCGATCTACTCGACGTACATCCCGCAACAGTCGGGTGAGAACGCCCGGAACGTGCTGACGGGTTACCTGGCGGCCAACGCGGACGCGGGCTCGACGCCGGGCGAGATCTCGTCGGACTACGGCAAGCTCACGCTCCTGGCCCTGCCGCGCACCGACACGTTGCCCGGCCCCGGCCAGGTGCAGAACAACTTCAACACCGACACGGCCGTGGCGAACCAGCTCGCGCTCCTGACGCGAGGCGACACGAGCGTCGTCCGGGGCAACCTCTTGACCCTGCCGGTCGGCGGTGGTCTGCTCTACGTCCAGCCGATCTACGTCAAGTCCAACTCCGAGACGTCGTACCCGGTCCTGCAGCGCATCCTGGTCTCGTTCGGTGACAAGATCGCCTTCGAGGACACCCTCGACGGCGCGCTCGACTCGCTCTTCGGCGGCAACTCGGGGGCGACGGCCGGCGACAACGGCGTGCCCACGACGGGCAGCGGCACGGACGGCGACGGCACCGACGACGGCTCGACCGACGGCGGGACCGCGACTCCCGACACCGGGGGCACGGGGACGAGCACCTCCAACGCCGCGCTCGACCAGGCGCTCGCCGACGCCCAGCAGGCGCTGAACGACCGGGCCGCGGCCTACGCCGACAACGACCTCGTCCAGGCGGCTGAAGCCGATGCGCGCCTCCAGACCGCACTCGAGGACGCCGTGGCGGCGAGCGGGCAGTAGACGCTCGGTGCACCGTCACGAGACCCCCTTCCCGTTCTCGGCAAGGGGGTCTCGTCGTCTCGGGTGGGGCGCGGCGAGAGCGCGTGCGGTGAGACGCGACGGGGGTCGGGGGCTCGATTGGACGGCTCGCTCCGGGCGTGCTAGAGTCATTTCTTGTGCCGCGGGGT
Source organism: Frigoribacterium sp. VKM Ac-1396 (assembly GCF_015350895.1). Lineage (NCBI taxonomy): Bacteria > Bacillati > Actinomycetota > Actinomycetes > Micrococcales > Microbacteriaceae > Frigoribacterium > Frigoribacterium sp. VKM Ac-1396. The sequence continues at coordinate 815,270 of NZ_JADKSD010000002.1, forward strand.
GGAGCAGTTCGGTAGCTCGCTGGGCTCATAACCCAGAGGTCGTAGGTTCAAATCCTGCCCCCGCAACAAGAAACGAGAAGGCCCCGGTCGAGAGACCGGGGCCTTCTTCTCGTCCCCGGAGCCTCGTCTCGGGTACCGACGTCAGAGAGTCCGGTCGTCGACGCGCCGTGGCGAAGGCACCGACCGTGCCATGGTTGAGACATGTCGAGACTGCGGGTGGTCGTCGCGCCCGATTCGTTCAAGGGCAGCCTGGGTGCGTCCGGGGTCGCCGACGCGCTCGCCAGGGGGTGGACGCGCTCGCGGCCCGACGACGAGATCGTCGTGCTGCCCCTCGCCGACGGTGGGGAGGGCACCCTCGACGCCTTCGAGAGGTCCGTGCCCGGAAGCATCCGTCACGAGGTCGTCGTCGAGGGCCCCGACGGCCGTGCCGTCGACGCCCCGTGGCTCGCCCTGCCCGACGGCACGGCCGTCGTCGAACTGGCCTCGTCGTGCGGCCTCGGGCTCCTCGCCGTGCCCGCGCCGCACGACGCGCACACCCGGGGGCTCGGCACGGTCATGCGGGCGGCCGTCGAGTCCGGCGCCGACCGGCTGCTCGTCGGTCTCGGCGGCAGCGGCTCGACGGACGGGGGAGCGGGGGCGCTCATGGGCTTGGGCGCCCGCATCGTCGACTCGCTCGGCGAACCCGTCGCCGAGGGCAACCACGGCCTCACCACCGCCGTGCGGGTCGATCTCTCGGCCGCGGTGCCCGTTCCGCGCGGGGGCGCGAGCCTGTTGGCCGACGTCGACAGTCCGTTGCTCGGGCCCCGCGGTGCGGCCGCGGTCTTCGGGCCGCAGAAGGGGGCGTCGGCAGACGACGTCCTGGCGCTCGAGCGGGGCCTCGAACGTTTCGCGAGCCTCGTCGACGTGGACCCGACGACACCGGGTGCCGGGGCGGCCGGCGGCGCCGCGTTCGGCCTGCTCGCCTGGGGTGCCCGACTGGTGCCGGGCGCGGACGCCGTCGCCCGGGCCGTCGGCCTGCCCGAAGCCCTGACGGCGGCCGATCTCGTGCTCACGGGCGAGGGCCGCTTCGACGACCAGACCGCGGCGGGCAAGACCGTGTCGCTGGTGACGCGACTCGCGACCGAGCGCGGCCTCCCGGTCGTCCTGGTCGCGGGTGACGTCGCCGCCCCCACCGGCGCTTTCGCCGACGTGGTGGCGACCACGCAGCTGGCCGGTGGCGTCGACGAGTCGACGACCCGCGCCTCCTTCTGGCTCGAGGAGGCGGCCGCCGTGGTGGCCGCGAGGTGGGCACGATGAGTGCGGGCACGGGCACAGGCGTCGACGCGGGCGACGTCGTCGTCGCGGTGGCCCAGACCGCGCCGGGTGACGACCCGGCTCTCAACCGGCGGACCATCGAGGGCCTCGCCGAGGAGGCCTCCCGCCGCGGGGCACGCGTGGTGGTCTTCCCCGAGTACTCGTCGTTCTTCTCCGCCGAGCTCGGCCCCGCCTACCTCGAGGCCGCCGAGCCCGTCGACGGGCCGTTCGTGCAGCACCTCCGCCGACTGGCCGACCGCCTGGACGTCGTCCTCGTGGCCGGACTGGTCGCCGTCTCGTCGGACCCGTCACGATTCGAGAACCTGCTGGTGGCGGTCGCGCCCGGTCGAGGGATCGTCGCGACCTACTCGAAACAGCACCTGTACGACGCATTCGGAGGGCAGGAGTCCCGCTGGATCGTCCCCGGCCCCCTCGCCGTCTCCGCGACGTTCGAGGCCGACGGGCTCGTCTTCGGGCTGCAGACCTGCTACGACCTGAGGTTCCCCGAGGTCACCCGCACGCTCGTCGACGCCGGGGCCGACGTCGTGCTGATGCCGGCCGAATGGGTGCGCGGGCCCTTGAAGCAACACCACTGGACGACGCTCGTGACGGCCAGGGCGCTCGAGAACACCATCTACGTCGCCGCGGCCGACCACGCCCCGCCCGTCGGCGTCGGGTGCAGCACGATCGTCGACCCGACGGGGGTGGCACTGGCGTCGGTCGGCGACGAGGTCGACGTGCTGGCGCTCGCGCGGGTGTCGTCCGCCCGGATCGCCGCCGTGCGCCGGACGAACCCTTCGCTGGCCCTGCGGCGGTACGACGTCGTCCCGCGTCCGGTCGACGACGGCACGTCGACCGGGTCGGGGTCAGACCGAGAGTGACGCGAGCTGGGCCGAGGCCCGTTCGAGCACGTCGATGCGCTTGCAGAACGCGAACCGCACGAGTGACGACTGCTCGACGGCGAAGGCGGGGTGGCAGAACGCGCTGATCGGGACCCCGACGACGCCGGCGAGCTCGGGCAGGCGTCGGCACAGGTCGGCCGCGTCGTCGAAGCCGAGGGGCGCCGCGTCGGCCACCACGAAGTACGAGCCGACGCTCCGCCGGACGGCGAACCCCGCGCGGCGCAGCCCGGCCGAGAGCACGTCCCGCTTGTGGCCGAGCGTCCGGGCGATGCCGTCGAAGTAGGAGTCCGGCAGTCCGAGGCCGACGGCGATCGCGGGCTGGAAGACCGAGCCGTTGACGAAGGTCAGGTACTGCTTGACCGCGACGACGCGATCGACGAGCTCGGCCGGGCCGGTCAGCCAGCCGATCTTCCAGCCGGTCGTGTTGAAGGTCTTGCCGCCCGACGAGATCGTGATCGTGCGGTCGGCCGCACCCGGCAGGGTGGCGAACGGCACGTGGGCGACTCCGTCGAAGAGCAGGTGCTCGTAGACCTCGTCGGTGACGACGAGCGCGTCGTGCTCGACGGCCAACTCGAGCAGGAGGCGCCTGGTCGCGTCGTCGAGGACGCTTCCGGTCGGGTTGTGCGGATCGTTGAGCACCACCAGTCGGGTGCGGGGACCGAAGGCCCGACGGAGCTCGTCGGGGTCGACTCTCGACTCGGGCCCCCGGAGCGGAACGGTGACGTGCACGCCTCCCGCGAGCCCGATCACGGCACCGTAGGCGTCGTAGAAGGGCTCGAGGGTCACCACCTCGTCGCCCCGGTCGACGAAGGCCAGGATCGTCGCCGCCAGGGCCTCGGTCGCCCCTGCCGTCACCAGGACCTCGCGGCGGGGGTCGAGGTCGATGCCGTAGAACCGTCGCTGGTGGGCGACGACGGCGTCGAGGAGGACGGGCATGCCGCGGCCGGGCGGGTACTGGTTGAGCCCGGACCGCATGGCCTCGTGGGCGGCGGCGAGGACCTCGTCCGGGCCGTCCTCGTCGGGGAAGCCCTGGCCGAGGTTGATGCTGTCGGTCGCCGTGGCGAGGGCCGACATCTCGGCGAAGATCGTGGAAGCGAGCCGGCCGTCGTGGTCGAGGAGCATGGCGCCGCTCGCGGCGCGTTGCCAGGGTGCCTGATGGGTCATGATCCCGTCACCGTAGCCCTGCGCGGCGGATGATGGGGTCGGTATGTCCAGGTGCCGCATAAGGTGGGCGCAGTCCGCTCACAGGCTCGCCGAATGATCCGCCCAGCTTGGGCGACCAGGCTGTCAGGGCTTGGAAGGAGCACCATGACCGACACCCCCCGCCGCGACGACGGCACCGACGACGGCGCGTCCCGCGCGTCCGACGGAACCGCCGACGGTTCGCAGGGCACCCAGGGCGAGCACCGGGTCGCACCGGACGACGCCCAGCCCACGACGCCGTACCCGGCCGACCAGGGGGTCACGTACGGGGCGCCTCCCCTGCCCGGCAGCACGCCGGAGACCGGGGCGTTCGCGCAGCACCAGCCCGATCCGTACCAGCAGCCGGGTTCGTACCAGCAGCCTGGTTCGTACCAGCAGCCCGGTTCGTACCAGCAGCCCGGTTCGTACCAGCAGCCGGGTTCGTACCAACAGCCCGCCTCGTACCAGCAGCCCGGTTCGTACCAGCAGGACGGGTCGTACCCTCAGCAGCCGACCACCGACCCGTACCGGCAACCGGCGTCCGAGTCGTCGGCGTTCGCCTACGACTCGACGAACTCCTACGCCTCGGCGGGCTGGCAGGCACCCGCGCCGCAGCCCAAGAAGAACCGACGGGGCCTGGGCACCGTCGCCGCGGCACTGCTCGTCGGGGTCCTCGTGGGCGGTGCGGCCGGTGGTGGCGTCGCGGCCGTGCTCTCGCGCGACTCCGGGGTCGGCGTCTCGGCGACGGGTCAGTCGCGCGACCTCACGGTGAACGACTACGACGACGCCACGGTCGTGACGGCGGTGGCCGCCAAGGCGACGAAGTCCGTCGTCACCATCAACGTGACGGCGGGGGAGTCCGGCGGCACGGGTTCGGGCGTCATCCTCAGCGACGACGGCTACATCGTCACGAACACGCACGTGGTCACGCTCGACGGTGCCAGCGCGTCGGGCACCATCACCGTGACCCTCAGCGACGGCAGCATCCTGCCGGCCGAGGTCGTCGGCCTCGACCCCACCGTCGACCTCGCCGTCCTCAAGATCGACGCGAGCGGCCTCACGCCCATCGACTTCGCCGATTCGTCGAAGCTCAACGTCGGCGACACGGCCGTGGCCATCGGCGCACCGCTCGGACTCTCGAACACGGTCACCGACGGCATCGTGTCGACGCTCAACCGCAGCATCACCGTGCAGTCCTCGGCCGCGCCGAGCGACGGCAGCGACCAGGGCCAGCAGAACGACAACAACGGCCAGGGCCCCTTCTCGTTCAACAACGGTGACGGCAGCACGCAGAACCAGGCGAGTTCGGTCATCTCGTTGCCGGTGATCCAGACCGACGCCTCGATCAACCCGGGCAACTCGGGTGGTGCGTTGCTGAACTCGCAGGGCGAGCTGATCGGCCTGAACGTCGCCATCGCGAGCTCGGGTGACTCGTCGGGCAGCATCGGCGTCGGCTTCTCGGTGCCCTCGAACCTGGTGCAGCGCGTCGCGAAAGAGATCATGGCGAACGGTTCGGCCAGCCACGGGCTGCTCGGAGCCAGCGTGAACGACGCCACGAGCGACGCGAACGCGAACCGCGTCGGTGCCCTCATCGTGCAGCTCAGCCCGGGTGGCGCGGCACAGAACGCCGGTCTGCGCCAGGGCGACGTCGTCACCGAGTTCAACGGCGTGCCGATCAGCGACCGCACCGACCTCACCGCGCAGGTCAGGTTCCTCGCCGGCGGCGCGACGGCCGAGCTCACGTACGTGCGAGACGGGCAGACCGCCACGACCGACGTGACCCTCGACACGCTCACCAGCTGACAGACCTCCCCGGTCGACGTGACGGGGGTCGGGGCGCTTCGGCGTCCCGGCCCCCGTTCGCGTGTTGCTAAGCTCGCCACGATCACTGCGGCCGTCCCGCAGCACCGACCCGCGCCTCCCCGGCGCTCACGAGCCCGAGGAACGCGACCCATGCCAGCAGGCGACAGCACCCGACCCGGTGTCTCGTACGTCATGCCCGTCCTCAACGAAGAGCACGAGATCCGGGCGGCGGTCGAGAGCCTGCTGGTCCAGGACTACGAGGGCCCGTTCGAGGTGATCCTGGCGCTCGGCCCGAGCGTCGACCGGACGAACGAGGTCGTCGCCGAGATGTCGGCCGCCGACCCGCGGGTCCGCAGCATCCCCAACCCCGTGGGGTCGACCCCCGCCGGGCTCAACGTGGCCATCCGCGCCTCGGTGCACCCCGTCACCGTCCGCGTCGACGCCCATTCGGTGCTGCCGAGCGACTACACCCGCATCGCGGTCGAGACCCTCGAACGCAGCGGCGCCGACAACGTGGGCGGCATCATGGCCGCGGTCGGCCGCACTCCCTTCGAGAAGGCCGTGGCCCGCGCCTACGGCAGTCGGGTCGGCCTCGGCGGGACGCCCCACCACGTCGGCGGTGCCGAGGGGCCGACCGACACGGCCTACCTGGGGGTCTTCCTGCGGCACCGTCTGATCGAGGTCGGCCTCTTCGACGAGGGCGTCAAGCGCGGTCAGGACTGGGAGCTCAACCGCCGGCTCCGGGCCACGGGCGGCACGGTGTGGTTCACCCCCCGGCTCGTCGTCACGTACCGTCCGCGGCCGAGCCTGCGAAAGCTGGCACGGCAGTTCGTCGCCACGGGGCTGTGGCGCGGCGAACTCGCGAGACGGTTCCCCAAGGCCAACACGCTGCGCTACCTCGTGCCGCCGGCCATGGTGCTCGGCGTCGCCCTCGGCCTCGTCCTGGGGCTCGTGGGCGTGGTCGGGCTCGCGCTCGGCAGCCCGCTCGGCTGGGCGACGCTCGCCCTGGTCGTGCCCGGCGTCTACGTCGTCTTCGTGCTCGCCGCCGCCGTGCTCGCGGCACGGGGCGACGACCTCCGCACCCGTGCCTGGTTTCTCGTAGTCTTGCCTTCCATCCACTTCGGGTGGGGCGTCGGCTTCGTGCTCGGCTTCCTCGACCTCACGAAGAACATCACCGCCCAGACCGGAAGGTAGCCGCCGATGACCGCGCTGCCCGCGAGACCGAACTCGATCGCCGAGCTGCGACGCGTCGCCCAGCCGCCCGAGGTGCGCAGCCGTGCGAACGCCGAGCACTGGACGGCGTCGCTGTACCTGCGCGACGTCTCGCCCTACCTGACGTGGTGGCTGCTGAAGACGAGCGTCTCGGCGAACGGCGTGACGGGGCTGATGATCCTGGTCGGCTGGTGCACGGCCCTGTCGCTGCTCGTGCCGGGCATCACGGGCGCCCTGCTCGCCCTCGTGCTCGGTCAGCTGCAGATGCTCGTCGACTGCTGCGACGGTGAGGTCGCCCGGTGGCGTGGCACGAGTTCGCCCGCCGGGGTGTTCCTCGACAAGGTCGGCCACTACTCGACCGAGGCGCTCATCCCGATCGTGCTCGGCGTCCGGGCCGCGGGATTCCCGTTCGAGACCCCCGCCGACTTCGCCTGGACGACCGCCGGCTTCGCCCTGGCCCTCGTCATCGTGCTGAACAAGGCCCTCAACGACATGGTCCACGTCGCGCGCGCGAACGCGGGTCTCGACCGCCTCGAAGACAAGCGAGGAGGCGCGACGCAACCGAGCGGGCGCCTCCTGTCCCGGCTCCGCAGCGCGGCGAGGTTCGTGCCCTTCCACCGGCTCTACCACTCGGTCGAGCTGACCATGCTCGTGTTCGTCGCCGCGATCGTCGGCCTCGTGGTGGGTGGTGCCACGGCCGACCGCGTCCTGCTGGTCGCCCTGCTGCCCCTCTCGGTGCTGGCCCTGGTCGGCCACTTCGTCGCGATCATGGCCTCGAAGCGGGTGCGCTCCTGAGCGAGGACGTGCCCCGCGTCGGCGTCGTGAGCCTGACGCAGGGGCGTCGACCCGACGACCTGCGTCGCGGGCTGGCGTCGTTGCTCGCCCAGCGCGACGTCGAGCTGGACGTCGTCTGCGTGGTCAACGGGCGCGACGAGGGGACCCCCCGCGTCGAGGTGCCGGCCGGGGTCCGTCTGCTCGAGCTCGACGAGAACGTGGGCATCCCCGCCGGTCGCAACCGCGGGGCCGAGTCCGTGACGGGCGACTGGGTGTTCTTCCTCGACGACGACGCCCGTCTGCCGTCCGAGAGCTTCGTGGCCGACGCCGTCGCCCTGTTGCGTGCCCGACCCGAGATCGGGCTGCTGCAGCCGCGCGTCGTGGACCCCGACGGCGCCGCCAACCCTCGTCGGTGGACGCCGCGGCTGCGCAAGGGAGACCCCCGACGGTCGAGCGACGTGTTCTCGGTCTGGGAGGGCGCGACGCTCTTGCCCCGGGAGGTCTTCGACGCCTGCGGCGGATGGGGCGAACCGTACTTCTACGCGCACGAGGGCATCGAGCTCGCCTGGCGGGTCTGGGCCCAGGGGCGACGCGCCTGGTACGAGGGCGCGCTCGTCGCGAACCACCCGGCCGTCGACCCGGCGCGGCACGCCGACTACTACCGTCTCAACGCCCGCAACCGCGTCTGGCTCGCGAAGCGCAACCTGCCCTGGCCCCTGGTGCCCGTCTACGTCGGGTCGTGGACGGCCGTGCAGGTGCTCCGCTGGGCTCGCACGCCCGAGCGCCTTCGCCCGTGGTTCGCGGGGTGGCTCGAGGGCTGGCGTGAGACGCCGGGGGGCCGACGCTCCATCGGTTGGGTAACGGTCCTGCGGATGTCCAGGGCCGGCCGACCTCCGGTCCTCTAGGCTTTCCGGGGTCCGGCGCCGATCGGGGCGGCGGACCCGATCCGAGGAGTCCGTGTGCCGTTGACCCGAGACCTGGGGCTCGCCTGGAGCCTCGCCCGCCGTGCCGTCCGGTCGCGCAGCAGCCGGCGTCGACTCGAGCGCGACCCCCGGGCCGCCGCGACGCCCGCACCGGGCACCGTCCGCGTTGCCGTCTACTTCGCCGACACGACCGTCAACATGTACCAGATCAGGCAGTGGTACGCGCCCTTGGCGCACCTGGCCGAGACGTACCCCGTCGCCGTCGTCGTCCGCTCGCCCGGCACGATGGTCACGATGCTCGACGAGTGCCCGGTGCCGCTCGTCTACGCCCGCAAGGTGGCCGACCTCGAGGACTTCGTCGCCGACCAGCCCCTCGCGCTCACGCTGTACGTCAATCAGAACGCCAAGAACTTCCAGATGATGCGGTACGGCCGCATGTGGCACGTCTTCGTCAACCACGGCGAGAGCGACAAGATGTACATGACGACCAACCAGTTCAAGGCGTACGACTACGCCTTCGTGGCCGGGGACGCCGCCAAGGGGCGCCTGGCCGCCAAGCTCTGGGACTACGACCTCGAGAAGCGTGCCGTGCCCGTCGGCAGACCACAGGCCGACCACTTCGCGGGAGACGTGCCGTACCCGCACGACGACCGGCTCGTCGTGCTCTACGCCCCGACCTGGGAGGGCGACCGCGCCGCGGCCGCGTACGGCTCGATCGCCACGCACGGACTCGCCCTCGTCGAGGCGCTCCTCGCCACGGGGCGACACCGGGTCGTCTACCGGGCGCATCCGCGCAGCGGCGTGCTCGATCCCGACTACAAGCGGGCGCACGAGTCCGTCATCAGGGCGATCGCCGAAGCCAACGCGCGTGACCCCGAGGCGCACCACGTCCACGACGTGGGGCCCGAGCTGGGGTGGCAGCTGGCGTCGGCCGACGTCGCCGTCACCGACATCTCGGCGATGGTCTACGACCGCCTCGCCACGGGTCGACCCCTCGTCGTGACGCGACCGGTGGCGGTCGAGGCCGACGTCGACGAGTCGGGCTACCTCGGCCACGCCGAGTGGCTGTCGGCAGAGGGGGCCGGTGACATCGTCGCGCTCGTCGATCGCGTCGTCGGCGACCCGGAGGCGCGGGGGCGCCTCGAGCACTGGGTCCGTCACCATTTCGGTGACACGTCGCCCGGGGCCGCCACGCAGCGCTTCGAGACCGCGGTCGAAGACCTCGTCCGGTTGCGCGACGACTACGCCGCGCGCCACCCTGCCGACGACGAACGGCGTGCCGCCGGAGCGTCGGGAGGCGCGGACCCCGAGGCCGGGGACCCGGAGGCGACCGACCTCTGAGGCGGGAGACCTCCGAGGCGACCGACCCTCGGGGCGACCGACCTTCACGGCGTCGAGGTCCGCGGCCGATTCACGCGATGGTGTCTCGATGCACAGGGCATTCATGTCTCGGTGTTCTGGACTCTGGATCTCAGACGCCGAGCAGCGTATCCATGAGGCATGCCTGAACCGACGTCAGCCGCCGCCCGCCTCTTCGGGGAGCGCATCCGTGACCAGCGCCTCCGGCTCGGGCTCAGCCAGGACGAGGTCGCGCACCTGGCGGGCATGAACGTCTCGAACTACGGCAAGATCGAACGGGGCATCGGCAACCCCGTGCTGCACACGGTCGTCCGACTGGCCGTCGTGCTGGGCGTCGACCCGGCCGAGCTGGTCACCGGTCTCGGGGTCGAGCACCTGCCGCCCCTCGTCGAGGCCTTCACCGCCGCCGACTACGTGGCCGAACGGCGGGCTCGGCTCTCGAGCTGACGCGGTCGCCGCCTCACGACCGTCGCTCAGAAGCTGAACCGCCAGAGGTACTCGGTGCCGTCGGGTCGGAACCACCGGACGACGGCGATCGCGCTGCGGGCCAGCTCGACGCCGATCACGCAGAGGTCGACGGAGGAGCCCGGGTCGAGGCGCGTGGTCGCCACCGGCACGAGGAGCCCCGTGCCCACCAGGGTGACGCGGACGCCCGTGACGGTCTCGGGGGAGTCGTTGAGGAGGCGGTACACCCGGGGTGCGCGACGGCGATCGAGGGTGAACGGAACGGTGTAGGCGAGGGTCGTCGTGGTCATGGGCCCATGGTGGGTGCGACCACCGATGCCCGTTCCGAGGGCCTGTGGACGACGGGGGGGTCGGGGACGAGACGATCGGACCCTGGTCGGCGACGCACGCCCACGGTGACGGTCTGGCAGGGCCGGGCGTCGGGGCGTCAGGGCGTCAGGCTGGCGGGGAACTCGGTGGGGGGCACGCCGAACGCCGTCCGGGCGGTCGTGACGACCTTGCGGCCGAGCAGGTGGTTGCCCGTTCCGCCCACGACCGCCCCGATGCCGAACGGGATCGCGCGGCCGAGCACCGACGCACCCTGGGAGGCCGCGAAGCGTCGGATGAACTGCTTGCGGATGGTGTCGGTGAGGCCGCTCATGGCCGCCTTGGGCAGCTTGTCGGTCACCAACTCGCCCCAGAACGCCGTCCTGGCCGGAGCGGTGCCCATGGCCTCGCCGGCGAACTGCCGCACGAGACTGGCACCGGGGCCTCCGAGCAGCATGGCCATGACCAGGGCGCGGGCACGGTCGGGATCCGAGACGGCTATGCCGTGGACCTCGGTGACCGACTGTGCGAAGAGGGCGCTCGCCTCGAGGAACCCGGCGGTCTCGACGCCGGACAGGGCGAGCGAGACGCCCCAGCCGACACCGGGGATGACCGCGCTGGCCCCGACGGCGGCGCCGCCGGTCGTCACGGCGGCGAGGTACTCGCGCTCGAGGACGGCGATCAACTTCTGCGGCGTGGCCTTCTTGTGACGACGGCGCAGCATGGCGACGTGCTTCACGACCACCGGGCGCTGGACGGCGAGCAGCTTGTCGAGGCGCCGGACCCACGCGGCGTCGTCCGTCCGCTCGGGCGCCGAGGTCTCGTAGTGGTACTCGGGCGACGCGCCGTCGTCGCGCGCGGTCAGCGCGTCGCTCGACGGGGAGGGTTCGTGGTCGGGGCTCTGGGGGTGACGGCGGAAGGGCACCCGTCGACACTACGCCGGGGGGCGGGGAGGGTGGTCGGCGGCGTAGCGGGCCAGCGCCTCGTCGAGCGGCCCGTCGAAGGCCAGTCGACCCTTGTCGAGGTAGAGCCCCCGTCGACAGAACCGCTTCAGGTCACGTTCGTTGTGCGAGACGAGGAAGAGCGTGCGACCGTCGGCCAGCATCTCGCCGATCCGGGCGTAGCACTTCTCGCGGAAGGCCTTGTCGCCGACCGCCAACACCTCGTCGACGAGGACCACGGGTTCTTCGAGTCGTGAGATCACCGCGAAGGCGATGCGGACCTTCATGCCGCTCGAGAGGTGCTTGTAGGGGGTGTCGACGAAGTCGGCGATCTCGGCGAACTCGATGATCTCGTCGAACCGTTCGTCGATCTCGCTGCGGTGCATGCCGTGCAGGCCGGCCGTCAGGTAGACGTTCTCACTCACCGTCAGGTCGGCGACGAAGCCACCCGTGATCTCGATCAGGGGTGCGACGCCGCCTGAGACGACGACGGTGCCCGTGTCGGGCAGGATCACCTCGGCCACCAACTTGAGCAACGTGGACTTGCCCTGGCCGTTGCGCCCCACGACGCCGATGGCCTCGCCCGGATGCACCTCGAAGCTCACGTCGCGCAGGGCCCAGAACTCGCCCGGCCGTGAGCGGCGACCGCTGTCGGCGAAGAGGTCCTTGAACGAGCGACGTCCACGTCGGTTGCGTCGGAACCGGATGCCGACGCCGTCGACGCGGATCACGGGACCCTGGCCGGTCGGGGTCATCAGATCTCCTTCAGCACGGCGCGCTCGCTCGCGCGGAAGACGAGCAGCCCGACGGCCAGGACCACGAGGCACACGCCCCCGCCGACGAGGACTTCGGTGAGGTCGAACTGCTCGGGGAAGAACGCCGAGCGGTAGAGCCCGAAGATGCCGCTCAACGGGTTGAACGCCGCGAGCAGGTGGAGGTCGTCGGGGAGGTCCTGGGTGCCGTAGATGACGGGGGAGGCGTAGAACGTGAAGCGGAGGGCGAGCTTGGTCGCCCGCTCGAGGTCACGGAAGAACACCACGAGCGGGGCGACGATCAGCCCGACCCCGGCGACGAGCAGCGTCTGCATGACCATGGCCAGGGGGAAGAACACGACCTGCCAGTGCAGCTCGGCACCGCCGGCGACGGCGAACACGGCCAGGACGGGCAGGCTGAGGGCGAACTCGATGCCCTTGGACCCCACCAGTCGGAACACCCAGATCGTGCGCGGGATCTTCGTCGACCGGACGAGCTTGGCCTCGCGGATGAAGGCGCGGGTGCTGTCCGAGACGGCACCGTTGAACCACATCCAGGGCAGCAGGCCCGACAGCAGGAAGACGATGTAGGGCTCGTCGCCGACCGAGCGCTTGAAGACGACCGAGAAGACGAAGAAGTAGATGCCCGACATGACGAGCGGGTCGAGGATCGACCACACGTAGCCGAGCTTCGACGTCGAGTAGCGGACCTTGAGGTCTCGACTCGTCAGCAGCCACAGCGTCTGGCGGTATCGTGCGGCCCCGCTACGACGGGGCCGGCCGGCCAGGTCAGTGCTCACGGACGTCCTTCACGCTCAGGACGTCTCGCCCCGACGCGCGACCGTCGGTGACGGTCCGGTTCAGACGAACAGGTTCGCGCGCTCGAGGTCTTCGGCGAAGTCGACCTCGACGGCGTAGAGGTCGGAGATGTCCACGGGCTCAAAGCGTAGCCCGTCCTGGCCGATGGCCAGTTCGATGCCGCGCTCGAAGTAGTCCTGGTTGTCGACCTTCGACAGCTGGTGCACGAGGGTGGCCTTGTCGGCCTTCGACACGTAGTTGATGCCGACGGCCTCGCCGAGGCCGCCCTTGACCTGCTTCGAGAGCCCGGCGATGTAGCCCTCGGCGTCGGTCGTGTACTTGACCTCTTCGTCGGACACCTTGGACGTGTTGACGGTGACGAAGGACTGGTCGTCGCGGACCAGGCGCGCCGCGCGGGTGAGGGCGGTCGGGTCGAAGACGACGTCGCCGTTCATCCACAGGACGCCACCGGAGGCGCTGGCCCGCAGGGCGCGGAGCAGGCTCTTCGAGGTGTTGGTCTGGTCGTACATCTCGTTGTAGACGAACGATGCGGACGGGAACGCCTCGACGATGTGCTCGAACTTGTAGCCGACCACGACGGTCACCCGGGCGTCGGGCCCGAAGGCCTCGCGGATGTTGTCGAACTGCTGCTGCATGATGGTGCGGCCGTCGTTCAACTCGGTCAGCGCCTTCGGCAGCGAGCGGCCGAGACGGCTGCCGAGCCCGGCGGCCAGGATGACGATCTGCTGGCGGTGGTTCGTGTCGTTCTTGCTCACGGTGGTCTCCTCACAAGGGGCGAGCTCGTGCGGGACGGGCTCTGCGGCGGCCCCGGCGGTGCGGACCGGACCCGTCTCTGGGTGCGATTCGCCTCGTGTTCGAGCGGTGTTCACCGCGGAGCATCGATCTGGACACGTCGTCGTGCTGTCGCAGACTACCCGACGAGGCTCCGGGCGGCCAGGGATCGCCTCCGAAGCGTGTCCTTTTCGTGATGTGCGCCTCCTGTCGTCCGACGGGTGTCGCGGCCTTGGTACGGTGGGGCGATGGCTGGACGGCGCGAGGACGAAGTGGGTGACGACGCCCTCGACTCGACGCCGGGCGACGACACGGTCCGAGCGGTGGGCACCGCCGACCAGGGGGAGAACGCAGTGGACGACGACGCGACGACCACGGGGGACGTGGCCGAGGACGCGACCGTGACGAGCGGGGACGAGACGAACCCGACGTCGGCGACCGGTGCCCGGAAGGCCTCGACGTCCCGCAAGCCGGCGACGCCCCGCAAACCGGCGGCGCCCCGCAAGCCCTCCCAGCGAACGGCGGCTGACCGGTCCGCCGCGGCGAAGAAGGCCGCGGCCACCCGGGCGGCGAACGCCCGGGCCCGGGCCGAGGCCGCGGCGAAGGCCGCCGAAGAAGAACTGGTCGTCGAGCTCGCGGACGCGGGCGTGACGACGGACGGCACCGTCGTCGTGCCGGTCTCGGCCGACGACTACTTCGGAGACGCCCTGAGCGCCGAGGAGGCGTCGGCGGCGGCCCTCGAGGACGCGCTGTCGGCCGGCGAACCGACCACCGTCGCCCCCGAGGTCGGAGCGGCCGACGTCGGTGACGACGGTCCGTCCGACGAGCGGACGGTCGACGCCGACGCCGACGCCGAGTCGCCGAGCGACGACGACGCGACCGCCGTCCCCGAGTCGATCACGGGGCGGGGCGTCGGCGCGGTCGACGCCGAGGCTCCGGTGGTGCTCGCCATCTCGGGGCTCGTGAAGCGCTACGGCGGCACCGTCGCCGTCGAGAACGTCGACCTCGAGGTGAGGGCGGGGTCGTTCTACGGCATCGTCGGGCCGAACGGTGCCGGCAAGACCACGACCCTGTCGATCGTGACGGGTCTGCTGCGGCCCGACGCCGGCACGGTGACCGTCCTGGGCGCCGACGTCTGGCGCGACCCGGCGGCGGCGAAGCGGTCGCTCGGCGTGCTGCCCGACCGCCTGCGACTGTTCGACCGCCTGACCGGGGCCCAGCTGCTCTACTACTCCGCGACCCTCCGGGGCCTCGACGGCGTGACGGCGCGCAAGCGGTCGTCCGACCTGGCGACGGCCTTCGGCCTGCACGACGCCCTGGGGCGCCTCGTGAGCGACTACTCGGTCGGCATGACCAAGAAGATCGCCCTCGCGGCCGCCATCATCCATTCTCCGCGGGTCCTCGTGCTCGACGAGCCCTTCGAGTCGGTCGACCCGGTCTCGGCCGCGACCGTCACCGACGTCCTGCAGCGGTACGTCGCCGGCGGGGGCACGGTGTTGCTGTCCAGCCACAGCATGGATCTCGTCGAACGCATCTGTGACAGCGTCGCGGTGATCGTCGACGGGCACGTCCTCGCGAGCGGCACGGTCGACGAGGTCCGGGCCGGGCGCTCGCTCGAGCAGCGTTTCGTCGAGCTCGCCGGTGGACGCGCGGTCACGGAGGGCATGGAATGGTTGCAGAACTTCTCCGACTGAGGCTGCAGACGATCGGCAACACGGTCCGCTTCGGGCCGCGCCGCCTGACCGTCGCCGTGGCTTCCGTGCTCGCCGTCCTCATCGTCACGATCGCGGTCGCGAGCCTCGTGAGCGGCCTGCGCGACGCGCCCCTCGACGACGTCCGCGCCCTCGCGGTCGGCGGGGGCGCCCTGCTGCTGGTCGGCTTCGCCGTCGTCCCCTTCGCGACCGTCCGTCCCGCCTGGAGCGACCCCCGCCGTCTCGCCGTCCTCGGCGTGCCCGAGCCGCGGGCCGCGGTCGGCCTGGCGCTCGGTGCCGCGATCGGCCTGCCCACGCTGGCCCTGCTCGTCCTCTCGACCGGGTACGTCCGTGCCTGGGGTGAGGGCGGCGGCGTCGCGGCGGTCGCCGTCGTCGGCGCCCTCGTCGCCGGAGTCACCGCGCTGTTGCTGGCCCTCGTGGCCTCGACGCTGAACAGCGTCGTCCTGACGTCCCGTCGCGGTCGTGAGCTCGCGCTCGTCGGCGCCGTGCTCGTCGTCCTGCTGGCCGTGCCGGTGATCGTCGACCTCGTCCGCCTCTCGTTGCCCGGTCGCTCGGGCACCGGAGTCATCGCGGACGCCCTCGCTTGGACGCCGTTCGGGGCCGCGCTTGCGCTCCCCGGTCACGTCGCCGCCGGCCAGACCGGTCGCGTCGTGGCCGACGTCGCCATCGCCGCCGTCACGCTCGTGGCCCTCTGGCTCGCCTGGCGGGCACTCGTCGCTCGCGCGTTCGTCGACCGACCCGAGCCCGAAGAGGTCGACGACGGCGACGGCCTCGGCTGGTTCGAGTACGTCCGGGCCTCGCCGACCGGGGCCGTCGCCGGCCGCAGTCTCACCTACTGGATGCGCGACGCCCGGTACCGCATGTCGCTCGTCATCATCCCGTTCCTGCCGCTGCTCGTCGTCCCGCTGGGTATCGCGGGCGTGAGCTGGAACTGGCTGGCACTCGTGCCGGTGCCGATCATGTGCCTCATCCTGGGCTTCCTGCCGCACAACGACGTGGCCTACGACAGCACCGCGCTGTGGATGCACGTGGCCTCCGACACGCGGGGTCTGGCCGACCGCGTGGGGCGACTCGCGCCTCCTCTGCTGATCGGGGTGCCTCTCGTCGCACTCGGATCGGTCGTCGCGACGTGGCTGTTCGGCGACTGGCAGGCGTTGCCGTCCGAGCTCGGGGTGAGCGCGGGCTTCCTGCTCAGCGGCCTGGGGCTGTCGAGCGTCGTCTCGGCCCTCCTGCCCTACGCCACGGTCCGGCCGCACGACGACCCCTTCCAGCAGCCCCAGTCGAACGGCGCGACCGCGGCCTGGGCGCAGAGCGTCATGATCGCCGGGGCCCTGCTCGCGACCGCTCCGGCCCTGTGGTTCGCGGGGCGTGGGCTGATCTCGGGGTACCCGTCGGGTGGCACCTGGGCACTCGTGTCGGGCGTCGGCGCGGGGCTCGTGGTCCTGGTCGCGGGCGTGGCCCTCGGCGCCCGGGTCTTCTCTCGCCGCGCCCCCGAGCTGTTGGCGTTCGCCCTGCGCAGCTGACCCGGGTCGACGTACGATGTCGGCATGACTGACACGCAGACGGGCGGCGGCCTCGACGTCCTGGACCGTGAGCTCGAGAAGCTCCTGAACGACGAGGCGATCGACCCCGGCGACCACGAGCGGTTCTCGCACTACGTCAAGAAGGACAAGATCATGGAGTCCGCCCTGAGCGGCAAGCCGGTCAAGGCGCTCTGTGGCAAGAAGTGGACGCCCGGTCGCGACCCCGAGAAGTTCCCGGTGTGCCCGACCTGCAAAGAGATCTACGAGAAGATGACCTCCGAGTGATCCGCGCCCGACGTCAGGCGTAGACGGTCGGCACGACCGGCTCGCCGCGACCCAGCCGCAGAGCCTGGTCGGGCAGTTCGGCCACGGCGGCGGCCCGATGGAGGCGCGCGCGGGCCACGCCCTCGGCCCCCGTGTGCCGGGGGTCGATCTCGCCCGCCGTCACCAGGGGGACGTGCAGGGGGCGCTCCCCGGCCGCGTGCTCGTCCGAGCCGACGCGGATGAGCTCGGTGGTCGCGACGCCGTCGACGAGCACCCGGACCGGTGACTTCCGGCCGCCGACGGTCGCCTTGTCGGCGGACTTCTTGGCCACCGAGACCCAGGCGCCGTCGTCACCGCGTCGCGCCACGAGCTTGAAGACCATGCCGGCGGCCGGGTGGCCCGACCCCGAGACGACGGACGTCCCGACGCCGAAGGAGTCGACCGGCGCGGCCCGCAGGGCGGCGATCGTGTACTCGTCGAGGTCGTTCGTGACCGTGATCTTCGCGCCGGTCGCACCCAGGTCGTCGAGCTGGGCGCGGACCTGGGCCACGAGCGAGGGCAGGTCGCCGCTGTCGATGCGCACCGCGCCGAGGCCCGGGCCGGCGACCCGCACGGCGGTGGCCACGGCCTCGGGGATGTCGTAGGTGTCGACGAGCAGCGTCGTGCCCGGGCCGAGGGTGTCGACCTGGGCGCGGAAGGCGGCCTCTTCGCTGTCGTGCAGCAGCGTGAAGGCGTGCGCGGCGGTGCCCATGGTGGGCACGCCCCACGAGCGACCGGCCTCGAGGTTGCTCGTCGCGCCGAAGCCGGCGATGTAGGCGGCGCGGGCGGCCGCGACGGCGCTCCGCTCACCCGTCCGGCGCGAGCCCATCTCGGCGAGGGGGCGACCGTCGGCGGCGGACACCATGCGGGCTGCGGCGCTGGCCACGGCCGAGTCGTAGTTGAAGACGCTGAGGGCCAGGGTCTCGAGCAGCACGGCCTCGGCGAAGGTCGACTCGATCACGAGCAGCGGCGACCCCGGCAGGTAGACCTCGCCCTCGGCGTAGCCCCAGACGTCGCCCGAGAACCGGTAGTCGGCCAGCCAGTCGGCCGTCGCCGCGTCGACGACCCCCGCCTCGCGGAGCCACCGCACCTCGTCGTCACCGAACCGGAAGTCGGCGAGCAGCTCGAGGAACCGACCGGTGCCCGCGACGATGCCGTAGCGCCGTCCCTCGGGCAGGCGACGGGCGAACACCTCGAACACGCTGTCGCGGTGGGCCGTGCCCGCCCGGAGGGCGGCCTCGACCATCGTCAATTCGTAGCGGTCAGTCAACAGCGCACTCGTCACGCGGTCAGCCTAGGGGAGCCGAGCAGGCGTCCTGGTCATCGCGTGACGCCTCAATCACTAAGGATGACTCATTTCGTAAATGGCATACAGTATTTCAAGCTGACTCACATGCGAGTCACTTCCCCTTCGAGAAAGGCAGTACATGAAGACCCAATCGACAGACGTGCCCCAGGCCTCACGCCGTCGCCGCTCGCGCGTGCTCGTCTCAGCCGGTGCCGCGTTCGGAGTCGCGATGGTCGGCGTCACCGGAGCCGGGATCGTTCCTTCGGCGCAGGCGGCGTTCTACGAGCAGCCGCTGTGGGGCTCGCTCGACGGGATTTCGGCGGGCACGGGCACTCCTCAGATCATCAACGGACGCACGGGGACCACTCCGACCGCGACGATCTTCAGCTCCGACGTGGGCGAGCTCGTCATCCGCGACGACCTGGACGGCGACACCCTGTGTCGGACCTCCGACAAGGTCAGCGACTTCCGGTTCCAGTGCACCCTCCAGGGTCTCGAACTC
Organism: Frigoribacterium sp. VKM Ac-1396; assembly: GCF_015350895.1. Classification (NCBI taxonomy): domain Bacteria; kingdom Bacillati; phylum Actinomycetota; class Actinomycetes; order Micrococcales; family Microbacteriaceae; genus Frigoribacterium; species Frigoribacterium sp. VKM Ac-1396. The sequence continues at coordinate 834,100 of NZ_JADKSD010000002.1, forward strand.
GGATTCAGCCGCCTCACGGCGACGGTCACGACCGACTCGGGCGCCGAGAAGTCGGCACCCGTGTGGGTGTTCGCCAGTGTCAAAGCTCCCCGGGCGACCGCCGTCCACGAAGGCGGCGTCACCACGGTGTCGGGCACATCCGAGCCGTCGTCGACCATCACGGTGACGAGAGGACGCGAGGAGCACGTGACGACGACCGACGAGAACGGTGCGTTCACGCTCTCGTTCGCCGACGAGCACCCCGGCGCGGGGCTCATCGTCGAGGTCGCCGTCCCCGGTGCCGACTCGTACGGGGTCGCATCGACGATCGTCCGGGTGGACACCGATCCCGTCCCGGGCCCCGACCCGGTCGTGGCCGATCCGTCCGAGGGTGCGGTCGACGAGGGGTTCGCTCCGTTCCCCGAGCCGACGCCCGAGCCGGTCGTGGCCGACCCTGCCGAGGGTGCGGTCGACGAGGGGTTCGCTCCGTTCCCCGAGCCGACGCCCGAGCCGGTCGTGGCCGACCCTGCTGAGGGTGCGGTCGACGCGGGGTTCGCTCCGTTCCCCGAGCCGACGCCCGAGCCGGTCGTGGCCGACCCTGCTGAGGGTGCGGTCGACGAGGGGTTCGCGCCGTTCCCCGAGCCGAAGCCCGAGCCGGTCGTGGCCGACCCGAACCCCGGCGTCACCGACCCCGGTTTCTCGGTCTCGCCCCTCCGGTTCGTGGGCACGTCGGCGGGGCACGCGAGGGGCTTCACGAATCTCGAGTTCCAGACCACGCCGTTGCGCGAGATCGAGTTCTCGAACAAATACGGGTGGAGCACCGCGAAGAAGGCCGACGCCGAGGGTCGTGTGACTTTCGAGGAGCCGCTCGAGCGTGGTCAGACCTACACCTTCTGGGTGACCGCCCGCCAGGACGGTGACCTGCCCTACGAGCGGGTCGAGGTGCAGACCGAGGCGTGGACCGACCCCACGCCGGTCGTCGAGAACCCGGACGTCCGCTTCGTCGGTACGGCGGCCGGATCGAAACCCGGCTACACGGCCGTGACGTTCCAGACCGCACCGGGGCGCACGGTCGTCTTCACGGATGACCAATACGGTGACGGACCTTCGGCGACCGCGAACGCCGAGGGCCTCGTGACGATCGATCTGTGGCTCGAGGGCACGCGTGTCTACGACATGTGGGCCATCGCTCAGCCGCACGGGGAACGCTGGTTCGACCGGGCCCCCTTCACGGTGCAGGCCTGGCGAGGCTGAGCTGAGCCTCTCGGCGGGCGGCGGTGACCCTCGGGGTCGTCATCGCCCGCCGGGCGGAGTTCTGGGCGGGCATCTTCGGCGCGCGTGGGGGCGGGTGACCGCGGCCGGGCTAGGCTCGGTGGTCGTGACGGACGCACCCATCGGAGTCTTCGACAGCGGCGTCGGCGGTCTCACCGTGTCGCGGGCGATCATCGACCAGCTGCCGCACGAGTCCATCCGATACGTGGGCGACACCGCCCACTCGCCGTACGGGCCGAAGCCCATCGCCCTCGTGCGCGAGTACGCCCTCGCCGTCATGGACGACCTCGTGGCGCAGGGCGTCAAGCTGCTGGTCATCGCCTGCAACACGGCCTCGTCGGCGGTGCTGCGCGACGCCCGCGAGCGGTACACGATCGGCGCGGGCATCCCCGTCGTCGAGGTCATCCAGCCCGCCGTGCGCGCCGCGGTGCAACAGACGCGCAACGGCCGCATCGGCGTGATCGGCACCGAGGGCACGATCAACTCGCGCGCCTACGAGGACGCCTTCGCGGCGGCGGCGGGTCTCGAGCTGTTCACGCAGGCCTGCCCGCGGTTCGTCGAGTTCGTCGAGGCGGGCGACACGTCGAGCCCCGAGCTGCGCGCGGTCGCCGAGGGGTACCTCGCACCGCTCCGCGACGCGGGCATCGACACGCTCGTCCTCGGGTGCACGCACTACCCGCTCATGTCGGCCGCCGTGCAGTACGTCGTGGGCCCCGACGTGCGGCTCGTGTCGAGTGCCGAAGAGACCGCCGCCGACGTCTACCGCACCCTCGTCCAGCACGGGCTCGAACGCGCCGACCGGGGCGCCCCGCACCACGAGTTCGAGGCCACCGGCCCCGACGAGAAGTCGTTCCTGCGCCTGGCCCGCCGGTTCCTGGGGCCCGAGGTCTCGCGCGTCGGCCACCTCGAGACGGGCGCCATCGAGCTGCCCGCAGGCCTCCGCCCCGCCGAACGGACCTGACCCGCGCCTCCTCGGCCCCTCGGGGTCGACGTCCCGTCCGCCCACCGTCCCCCACCGCCGAGAGAAGGCACCATGACCGACACCACGAGCACGACCGTCCGCGCCGACGGCCGGTCCACCACCGACCTGCGCCCCGTCACGATCGAGACCGGCTGGAGCGCCCACGCCGAGGGCAGCGCCCTCATCACCTTCGGCGGGACGAAGGTGCTCTGCACCGCGTCGTTCACGAACGGCGTGCCCCGGTGGCTGACCGGCAAGGGCAAGGGCTGGGTCACCGCCGAGTACGCGATGCTTCCCCGCGCGACCAACTCGCGCAACGACCGCGAGAGCGTCAAGGGCAAGATCGGCGGGCGCACGCACGAGATCTCGCGCCTGATCGGCCGCAGCCTGCGGGCGGTCGTCGACACCAAGGCCCTCGGCGAGAACACGATCGTGCTCGACTGCGACGTGCTGCAGGCCGACGGCGGCACCCGCACCGCCGCGATCACGGGCGCCTACGTCGCCCTGGCCCAGGCGATCGAGTGGGGCCGCGAGAAGAAGTTCGTCGGTCAGAAGGCGACGCCCCTGACCGACAGCGTCTCGGCCGTGTCGGTCGGCATCATCGACGGCGAGGCGATGCTCGACCTCGCCTACGTCGAGGACGTCCGCGCCGAGACCGACATGAACGTCGTCGTCACCGGCAGCGGCTCGTTCGTCGAGGTGCAGGGCACCGCCGAGGGGGCGCCGTTCGACCGTCGCGAGCTCGACTCGCTGCTCGACCTCGCCGTGGCCGGTGCGGTCGACCTGAGCCGCTTCCAGCGCGAGGCGCTCGGTCGATGACCCGGGTCGTCATCGCCACGCACAACCAGGGCAAGGTCGCCGAGCTGCGGCTGCTGCTCGCTGAGACGGCGCCGGGCGTCGAACTCGTCGCCTACGACGGCCCGGAGCCGGTCGAGGACGGCGACACCTTCGCCGCCAACGCCCTCATCAAGGCCCGCGCGGCGGCGCGTCACACCGGCCTGCCCGCGCTCGCCGACGACAGCGGCATCTCGGCGGCGGCCCTCGGCGGTGCCCCGGGCATCCACTCGGCGCGCTACGCCGGCACGCGCGACGCGGACGACAACATCGACAAGCTGCTCGCCGAACTCGACGGTGCCGACGACCGCTCGGCATGGTTCTCGTGCGCCGCCGCCCTCGTCGTGCCGCCGGCCGTCGGCGCCGAGGGCCCCGACGGACCGCCGGAGGCGAGCGCGTGGGACGAACACGTCGAGTACGGCGAATGGCACGGCGAGGTGCTGGAGGCGCGGGTCGGCACGAACGGGCACGGGTACGACCCCGTGTTCCGGCCCGAGGGCGAGAGCCGCAGTGCGGCCGAGCTCACCGCGGACGAGAAGAACGCGGTCAGCCACCGCTCACGGGCGTTCCGGGCGATGGCGCCCCGGGTCGCGGCGCTCGCCGACTGAGCCGAGCCGCGCCTCCTCGGGTCCGCCGCCGAGCGGGGCCGGCGTCGTCCGGGGGCGCGACGACGCTCAGGCGTCGTGCGGAGCGGACGACACCCGAGGTGCCTCGACCTCGCCGGACTCCTCGGCCTTCTTGGCCTGGTGCACGCCGTGGAGGTAGTGGATCGCGATCGGGATCACCGTGGCCAGGACGGCGCCGAGCAGGATCAGGTCGATGTACGAGCTGACGAAGTCGGCCACGGGCGGGATGTGCCCGATGCCGAAGCCCGCCAGCGTGATGCCCATGCCCCAGACGACGGCGCCGATCGCGTTGAAGAGCGAGTAGCGCCGGTAGCTCATGTGCCCGACGCCGGCCATGATCGGCGCGAAGGTGCGGACCACCGGGACGAACCGGGCGATGATGACGGCCATCGGGCCGAAGCGCTCGAAGAAGGCGTTCGTGCGGTTGACGTTGGCGACGCTGAACAGCCCGCTCTCCTTCCGCTCGAAGATGCGGGGCCCGACCTTGTGGCCGATGAGGTAGCCGAGCTCGCCGCCCGCGAACGCGGCGATGCTGATGAAGATCGCGATGAGCCAGATCGGCATGCCCAGTGCGCCCGGGTTCGTGGCGGCCAGGATGCCCGTGATGATCAGCAGCGTGTCACCCGGGAACAGGAACCCGATGAGCAGCCCGGTCTCGGCGAAGACGAGCAGGCAGACGCCGAGCACGGCCCACGGGCCGAACGACGTGAGCAGGTACTCGGGGTTCAGCCAGGGGATGGAGACGAGGGGCAGCATCGGGTGTTCTCCGGTCGAGGTGGCCGGCATGCCGGGCTCGATCAGGCTACTCGTGCGGGAGAAGGGACTTGAACCCTCACGCTCGAAAGCACAGGAACCTAAATCCTGCGTGTCTGCCAATTCCACCACTCCCGCGGCAGCACCGAGTGTACCGACGGCGGCCTCCGGCCGGAACGCGGGACGAGGAGGCGCTAGCGCTTCGAGCGGGGGACGTGCGGTGAGTACCGGGGCACGTAGCGCACGAGGATCGCGGCGCCGACGAGGCCGAGGACGCCCATCACCCCGCTGGCGATCGAGATGGACACGAGCGCGGTCACGCCCGAGATGAGCAGGGGCGCCGCCGCGCTGCCCGCGTCGCCCGTGAAGCGCCAGGCGCCGAGGAAGGGGGCGGGGTCGCCCTTGTCCGCCAGGTCGGCGCCGAGCGTCATGAGGATGCCGCTGCCGACGCCGTTGGCGAGCGACATCAAGATCGCCACCGTGACGAACCAGCCGACGTTCGCGTCGAGGTCGTGCGTGACCGACAGGGCGAGGTACGACAGGCCCAGCCCGACCATGCAGGGCACGGCGCTCCAGAGGCGTCCGAAGCGGTCCATGATCTGGCCGCTCGTGTAGAAGAGCGCGAAGTCGACCGCCCCCGCGATGCCGATGATGATCGCGGTCTCGGAGGCGCCGAGGCCGATGCTGACGGCCCACAGCGGCAGCATCACCTGGCGACCGGACCGCATGGCTCCGATGAGTGCCGCGCCGCTGCCGAGCTTGACCAGCACGCCGCGATGACGCCAGAGGGTGCCGAACAGGCCCTGCGCCTCCTTCGCGACGAGCTCGGCGCCGTCGTCGCCGCCACGACCCGGCCGGACGCCGAACGCGGCCGACGGGTCGCGCAGCACGAGCAGGGCGATCGCGGCGCCGAGGCAGCCGACGATGTGGACGACGAAGGCCGACTGGACCGAGCCGGTGAGCTCGATGACCCCGGCCGACAGGAACGGGCCGACGAAGTAGCCGAGCCGGAACACGCCGCCGAGGCTCGACAGGGCGCGGGCGCGGATCTCGATCGGGACGAAGCTCGTCATGAAGGCGTGCCGCGCCAGGGCGAACACGGCCGTCGCGAGGCCGATCACGAGGACGCCGACCGCGAGGACGATCTCGTTCGGCGCCAGCAGGCAGGTGACGAGGCCGCCGATGCTGACCAGCGAGGCGCCGATCATCGAGGTGCGCTCGCCGATGCGGCTGACGAGCCACCCGCTCGGGATGTCGCCGATCAGCTCGCCGACCAGGATGAGCGCGGCGACGAAGCCGGCGAACGGCAACGACGCCCCGAGTTCGCTCGCCACGACGGGGATGATCGGGATGATCGCGCCCTCGCCGATGGCGAAGAGCGCGGCGGGCAGGAACGCCGCGAGGGCCACCGACCGCATGCTGAAGGCGGGGGAGGAGGAAGACATGTCGCTCGCCACCCTAGGCCCGCTGCGTACACTTGTCGGATGAAGGTCTTGGCAGCGATGAGTGGTGGCGTCGACTCGGCGGTCGCCGCAGCGAGGGCGGTCGAGGCCGGCCACGACGTGGTGGGGGTGCACCTGGCACTCAGTCGGATGCCCGGCACGCTCCGCACCGGCAGCCGCGGCTGCTGCACGATCGAGGACTCGATGGACGCCCAGCGCGCCGCGAACAAGATCGGCATCCCGTACTACGTGTGGGACTTCTCCGAGCGCTTCAAGCTCGACGTCGTCGACGACTTCGTGGCCGAGTACAGCGCGGGTCGCACGCCGAACCCGTGCATGCGCTGCAACGAGCGCATCAAGTTCGCCGCCCTGCTCGAGAAGGCCCTCGCCCTCGGCTTCGACGCGGTCTGCACCGGTCACTACGCGACCATCGTCACCGACGACCGGGGCGAACGCGAGCTGCACCGCGCCTCCGCGTGGGCGAAGGACCAGTCGTACGTGCTGGGCGTGCTCACGGCCGAGCAGCTCGCCCACTCGATGTTCCCCCTCGGGGCGACGCCGTCCAAGGCCGAGGTGAGGGCCGAAGCGGCCGAGCGCGGTTTCAGCGTGGCGTCGAAGCCCGACAGCCACGACATCTGCTTCATCCCGGACGGCGACACCCGGGGCTGGCTGGCCGAGCGCGTCGGCGCCGAGACGGGCGAGATCCTCGACCGCAGCGGCACCGTCGTCGGGTCGCACGAGGGCGCCCACGCGTTCACCGTCGGCCAGCGCAAGGGGTTGAACATCGGGTTCCCGTCGGACGACGGCAAGCCCCGCTTCGTGCTCGAGGTGCGGCCGGTCGACAACACCGTCGTCGTCGGGCCGAAGGAGGCGCTCGACATCGCCGAGATCGCCGGCGGTTCGTACACCTGGGCGGGGCGGGCCCCCGCCGACCCGACCACGGCGTTCGACTGCGACGTGCAGATCCGCGCCCACGCCGACCCGGTGCCCGCCGTCGCGCGGGTGTCGGTGGTCGAGGGTAAGAAAGAACTCGTGATCACTCCTCGCGAACCCCTCAACGGCGTCGCCCCCGGGCAGACCGCCGTCGTCTACGTCGGCACCCGAGTGCTCGGCCAGTGCACCATCGACCGCACGGTCTCGGCCGTGCCGGTTCCTGCCGCCGCGTCCGTCTGAGTCGACCGACGATGAGCGACACCGGCACCGAGGGCGCACCCGAGGCGGCGGTCGAGGTCGACGGCGTGCCCGCCGACCTGACCGAGGCCCGTGACGAGGCCGAACGGTTGACCACCCGCATCCTCGAGCTGCGCGACCAGTACTACGAGGGCAACGGCTCGACCGTCGCCGACTCCGACTACGACGCGCTCGTCCGGCGCCTCGACGCCCTCGAGCGCACCCACCCCGAGCTGCAGAAGCCCGACAGCCCCACGCAGACCGTCGGCGGGCGGGCCGAGACGACCCAGTTCGCGCCGGTCGAACACGCCGAGCGCATGCTGAGCCTCGACAACGTGTTCAGCGACGACGAGCTCGCCGAATGGGCCGGCAAGGTGCAGCGCGACGCGGGTGCCGAACGCGTCCGGTTCCTCACCGAGCTCAAGATCGACGGCCTGGCGATCAACCTCCGCTACGAAGACGGCGTCCTCGTCACGGCCGCCACCCGGGGCGACGGCGTCGTCGGCGAAGACGTGACCGGCAACGTGCTCGCCATGGGCACGATCCCCGAGCGGCTCGAGGGCACGGGCCACCCGCCGCTGGTCGAGGTGCGAGGCGAGATCTTCTTCCCGGTGAGCGAGTTCGACGAGCTCAACGCGCAGCAGCGCGAGGCCGGCGAACGAGTCTTCGCGAACCCCCGCAACGCCGCGGCCGGCTCGCTCCGTCAGAAAGAAGAGGGCAAGACGCCGGCCAAGCGTGACCTGATGCACGCGCGCCTCCGACGCCTGCGCATGCTCGTTCACGGCATCGGCGCCTGGCCCGTGCGCGAGCTCGAGCGTGCCACCGAGGTGCGCTCGCAGTCCGAGGTCTACGACCTGCTGCGCGGCTGGGGCCTGCCGATCTCGACGCACCACCGGGTCTTCGACACGGTGGCCGAGGTCGAGGCGTTCATCCACGACTACGGCGTGCGACGCTCGTCCGTCGAGCACCAGATCGACGGCATCGTGGTCAAGGTCGACGACCTGGCCCTGCACGAAGAACTCGGCGCCACGAGCCGGGCCCCGCGGTGGGCGACGGCGTTCAAGTACCCGCCCGAAGAGGTGAACACGACGCTGCTCGACATCGTCGTCAGCGTCGGCCGCACCGGCCGTGCCACGCCGTTCGCCGTGATGGAGAAGGTCGAGGTCGCCGGCAGCGAGGTGCGTCAGGCGACCCTGCACAACCAGCAGGTGGTCAAGGCCAAGGGCGTGCTCATCGGCGACACCGTCGTGCTGCGGAAGGCCGGAGACGTCATCCCCGAGGTGCTGGGCCCGGTCATCGAGCTGCGCGACGGCACCGAGCGCGAGTTCGTCATGCCGTCCGACTGCCCCGAGTGCGGCACGCCCCTGAAGCCCGCCAAAGAGGGCGACATCGACCTGCGCTGCCCGAACGCCGAGAGCTGCCCCGCCCAGGTGCGTGGCCGCGTCGAGCACATCGCCTCGCGCGGCTCGCTCGACGTCGAGGGGCTCGGCGAGGTCGCCGCGGCGGCCCTGACCCAGCCCGTCGAGCCGGCCACACCGCCGCTGCGCACCGAGGCCGGCCTCTTCAGCCTGACGATGGCCGACGTCTTCCCCGTGCGCGTCGTCGTGCGCGACGCCGAGACGGGCATGCAGAAGCTCGAGGCCGACGGTCGGCCCAAGCTCGTGACGCCCTTCCGTCGCAAGCGCGCGAAGCGCGACGGCGAGTTCGACCCGTCGTCGGCCGAGTTCTCGGGCGACGAGACCTCGGTGCCGTCCAAGACGGCGATCGAGATGCTGGCGAACCTCGAGAAGGCGAAGACCAGCCCGCTGTGGCGCATCCTCGTCGGGCTGAGCATCCGGCACGTGGGGCCGGTCGCGGCCAGGGCGCTGGCGAACCACTTCGGCTCGCTCGACGCCATGCGCACGGCGTCTCGTGACGACCTCGCGGCGGTGGACGGCGTCGGCGGCATCATCGCCGACGCGTTGCTCGCCTGGTTCGAGGTCGACTGGCACGTCGAGATCATCGAGCGCTGGGCGGCCGCGGGGGTGCAGTTCGCGACGCCCGGCCACCCCGGCCCGGGTGCGGCCGAAGCAGCCGGTGGCGTGTTGTCCGGCGTGACCGTGGTCGCGACTGGCAGCCTCGAGGGGTTCACGCGAGAAGGGGCGCTCGAAGCCATCGTCGAGGCCGGTGGCAAGGCCGCGAGCAGCGTCAGCAAGAAGACCGACTTCGTCGCGGCCGGACCGGGCGCGGGGTCGAAGCTGACAAAAGCCGAACAACTCGGGGTACGGATCATCGACGCCGAGCAGTTCGCTGTCCTCCTTAAGGAGGGCCCGGCCGCTCTGGCTGACCCCCAGATGGGGGACGACGACCCGTCGGATTCGTGATTTCCCTGGTCAGAGGGCACTTCTCCTTCCTAAGATGTGAGGACGTGTCGTTCTCAGGCTGTAGGGAGCCGGGGTACAGGCACGTGACGAGGGGGAAGACCCGACGTGCTGTTGCTCGCCGCAGCCATGCTCTCTGCCTCGGTGCACCTCGCCGGGGTGGCCGATGCTCCGACCGTGCCCTCGGCACCGGTCACGACCGACGCCCGTCCGGCCTCGGCGCTCGTCGTCGAGGCGTCGGTGCGGGGCGTGCCCGAGCCGTCACCGGTGCGGGACGCGCCGGCCGAGCCCGAGCTCGACGGCTGCCGGGAGGTCGACGCGACCACGTTCTCGGCTGAGGCCTGCCTCGACCAGCTGGCCCGCGCCTCCTCGGTCGGGGTCGAGCGGTACGCGTCGTCCCTCGACGCCGACGGGGACGACGCGGCCTCGCTCGTGGCGGCGGTCGGCGAGCAGGTCTCGGCGGGGTCCACGACGACCTGGTGGGCGGGCCTCGGCGACGAGCGACGCACCCTGCTCGCGCAGGCGGCCCCCGGCGTCGTCGGCAACCTCGAGGGGGTGCCCTACTCGGTGCGCGACAGCGCCAACCGACAGGCCTTGCGGTACGCGACCACGGCCGTCACGGCCCGTCTCGGTTCGGACGTCGAGGAGCCGGACGACGCCCGACGCCTCGCGATGCTGCAGCAGGTGCGGGCGACGCTCGACGGCGCCACGCACGACGTGCCCTTCGCCGGGGCGGCCGACCGGCACCTGGTCGCCCTCGACACGGCACTGCCCGGACGGGCGGCCGTCACCGTCGGCGACCTCGACACCGCGGACGACGTGAGCGTCCTCGTGCCGGGCATGCTCTTCACCGTGTCGGACCAGCTGGTCGACTGGACCAACACCGCGGGGGCCCTGCACGACGAGCAGGCCACCTGGGCGACGCTGCTCGGGCACGACGGACCCGGCCCGGTGCCGACCGTGGCGGTCGTGGCCTGGATGGGCTACCAGACGCCCGACCTGACGAACTTCTACGACCTCCGCCTCGCCCAACGGGGTGCCGCGCACCTCGAGGACGCCCTCTCCGGCCTCGACGCGACGCGCGCGGGGCACGAACCGCGCGTCTCGGTCATGGCCCACTCGTACGGCTCGACGACGGCGACGATCGCCCTGTCGTCGGGGCGGGTCTCGGTCGACTCGCTCGTGCTGCTGGGGTCGCCCGGCAGCGTCGTGCCCGACGCGGGCGGCCTCGCGGTGCACGACGACGACGTGTACGCGGCAGCAGGCAGCTTCGACCCGGTGGCCGGCAGCGGCTTCTTCGGGGCCGACCCGGCGACCGCCGCGTTCGGCGCGGTCGTGCTGCACCTCGGCGGTGGGGCCGACACCGTGACGGGGCGCGCGCTCGCCGCGGCCCTCGGCCACAACGACTACTTCCGGGCCGGAACGGAGTCGATGCGCAGTCTCGCGCTGATCGGGTTGGGGCACGGCGACCTCGTCGACGGCCGTGCGGGCGACCCCGGCCGGGGCGGCCCCGAGGCGCCGAGCCTCGCGTTGATCCGCCCGCAGGACCTCTACTTCAGGGACTGACGCTCGCCGGCGCGACGGCGTCGCGGCACCGGGTCGTGCTGGCCTCGGCCGTCGGTGCCGCCCCGTAGAATCGTCCGGTACCCCCGCCGCGGCACGCCCGCACGAGCACGTGAGAGAGAAGCATGTCCGAAATCACGCGCGAGCAGGTGCAGCACCTCGCCGGTCTCGCCCGCATCGCCCTCACCGAGGCCGAGATCGACACGATGACGGCCGAGCTCGGCCACATCGTCGACAGCGTCGCGAAGGTCCGCGAGGTCGCCACCGACGACGTCCCGGCGACCAGCCACCCGATCCCGCTCGAGAACGTGTTCCGGCCCGACGTCGTGGGCGAGACGCTCACGGCCGAACAAGCGCTGTCCGGCGCCCCCGACCACGACGGTTCGCGCTTCCGGGTGAGCGCCATCCTGGGAGAAGAGCAGTAGCCATGACAGACACCACCTCACTCGTCCACCTGTCGGCCGCCGACCTGTCGACGCGACTGGCCGCCGGCGACGTCTCGTCGGTCGACGTCACGCGCGCCCACCTCGACCGCATCGAGGCCGTCGACGGTGACGTCCACGCCTTCCTGCACGTCAGCGCCGCCGCCCTCGACACCGCGGCCGACGTCGACCGTCGACGTGCCGCGGGCGAGGCGCTGGGGCCGCTCGCCGGCGTCCCGATCGCCATCAAAGACGTGCTCTGCACCATCGACATGCCGTCGACCTCCGGCAGCAAGATCCTCGAGGGCTGGGTGCCGCCCTACGACGCCACCGTCGTCGCCAAGCTGCGCGCGGCCGACCTCGTGCCGCTCGGCAAGACCAACATGGACGAGTTCGCGATGGGCTCGTCGACCGAGTTCTCCGCCTACGGCCCGACGCACAACCCGTGGTCGCTCGACCGCATCCCCGGCGGGTCGGGCGGTGGCTCCGCGGCCGCCGTCGCCGCCTTCGAGGCGCCCCTCGCCCTCGGCAGCGACACGGGCGGCTCGATCCGCCAGCCGGGTGCCGTCACGGGCACGGTCGGCGTCAAGCCGACGTACGGCTCGGTCAGCCGCTACGGCGCCATCGCCCTCGCGAGCTCGCTCGACCAGGTCGGCCCGGTCAGCCGCACGGTGCTCGACAGCGCCATGCTGCACGACGTCATCACCGGCCACGACCCCCGCGACTCCACCTCGCTGCGCGACGCCTGGCCGTCGTTCACCGAGGCGGCGCGCACGGGCCTGGCCGGGGGTGCCCTGAAGGGCGTCCGCGTGGGCGTCGTCCGCGAGTTGAACGGCGACGGGTTCCAGGCCGGCGTCAAGGCCCGCTTCGCCGAGGCGCTCGAGCTGATGAGCGCCGCCGGTGCCGAGATCGTCGACGTCTCGGCCCCGAGCTTCGAGCACGCGATCAGCGCCTACTACCTGATCCTGCCGGCCGAGGCCTCGAGCAACCTCGCCAAGTTCGACTCGGTGCGGTTCGGCCTGCGGGTCGTGCCCGAGGGCGGCGGCACCGTCGAAGACGTCATGGCCGCCACGCGCGAGGCCGGCTTCGGCCCCGAGGTGAAGCGTCGCATCATCCTCGGCACCTACGCCCTCAGCGCCGGGTACTACGACGCGTACTACGGCAGCGCCCAGAAGGTGCGCACCCTGGTGCAGCGCGACTTCGCGGCCGCGTTCGACCAGGTCGACGTGCTCGTCTCCCCGTCCGCGCCCACGACGGCGTTCCGGCTCGGCGAGAAGATCGACGACCCGCTGGCGATGTACCTCAACGACATCACGACCATCCCCGCCAACCTGGCCGGCATCCCCGGCATCACGGTGCCGATGGGCCTGGCCGACGAAGACGGGTTGCCGACGGGTCTGCAGTTCATGGCACCCGCCCGCGGCGACGCCCGCCTGTACACCTACGGCGCCGCCCTCGAGCAGCTGCTCGAGCAGGGCTGGGGCCACACGCTCATCTCGCGCGCGCCCGACCTGAGCGCCACCGAGCAGACCGCCGCCACCGAGGGAGTCATCTGATGGCCAAGGCAGAACTCATGGACTACGACGCGGCCCTCGAGCAGTTCGAGGTCGTCCTCGGCTTCGAGGTCCACGTCGAGCTCGCGACGAAGACCAAGATGTTCTCGGACGCCCCGAACTTCTTCGGTGGCGAGCCCAACACCAACGTCACGCCGGTCGACCTGGGGCTGCCCGGCTCGCTGCCGGTGGTCAACGAGCAGGCCGTGCGCTACTCGATCAGCCTCGGGCTGGCCCTCGGCTGCTCCATCGCCGAGAGCTCGCGGTTCGCGCGCAAGAACTACTTCTACCCCGACAACCCCAAGAACTACCAGGTCAGCCAGTTCGACGAGCCGATCGCGTTCGAGGGCGAGGTCGAGGTCGAGCTGCCCGACGGGACGGTCTTCGCGATCCCGATCGAGCGCGCCCACATGGAAGAAGACGCGGGCAAGCTGACGCACGTCGGCGGTTCGACCGGTCGCATCCAGGGCGCCGAGTACTCACTCGTCGACTACAACCGCGCGGGCATCCCGCTCGTCGAGATCGTGACCAAGCCGATCATCGGTGCCGGGGCCAAGGGCCCGGAGCTCGGCGCGGCCTACGTCTCGACCATCCGCGACATCGTTCGCGCCCTGGGCGTCAGCGAGGCGCGCATGGAGCGTGGCAACCTGCGCTGCGACGCGAACGTCTCGCTGCGCCCCCACGGGCAGGTCGAGCTCGGAACCCGCACCGAGACCAAGAACGTCAACTCGTTCCGGTCGGTCGAGCGCGCGGTCCGCCACGAGATCCAACGTCAGGCCGCGATCCTCGCCGCCGGCGGCACCATCACGCAAGAGACGCGCCACTGGCACGAAGACACCGGCCGCACCTCGGCGGGTCGCCCCAAGAGCGACGCCGACGACTACCGGTACTTCCCCGAGCCCGACCTGCTGCCCGTCGTGCCGCCTCGCGAGCTCGTCGAAGAACTGCGCCTCGCCCTGCCTGAGACGCCCGTCGCCCAGCGCCGCCGGCTCAAGGCCGAGTGGGGTTTCGCCGACCTGGAATTCCAGGACGTCGTCAACTCGGGGCTGCTCACCGAACTCGTCGAGACCGTCGCCGCCGGCGCCTCGCCCCAGGCGGCGCGCAAGTGGTGGACGGGCGAGATCGCCCGCCTGGCCAACGCCCAGGGCGTCGAGGCCTCGAGCCTGGTGTCTCCACTGCACGTCAGCGAACTCATCGCCCTGGTCGAGAGCGGTGACCTGACCGACCGGCTGGCCCGACAGGTGCTCGAGGGCGTCGTCGCGGGCGAGGGCAGCCCGTCCGAGGTCGTCGAGGCGCGGGGGCTCAAGGTCGTCTCGGACGACGGCGCGTTGATCGCGGCGATCGACGAGGCCCTGGCGAGCCAGCCCGACGTCCTCGCCAAGATCCGCGACGGCAAGGTCCAGGCAGCCGGTGCCGTCATCGGTGCCGTGATGAAGGCCATGAAGGGCCAGGCGGACGCCGCACGCGTCCGCGAGCTGGTGCTCGAGCGGGCGCAGGCCTGATCGACGTGACCACGGCCGCGGCAGGGGGCGGCGCACGATGAACCTCGTCGCGCGCCTCCGCCCCGCCGTGCCCGTGGCCGTCGCCCTCGCGGGCGTCCTCGTGGGGCTCGCCGTCGCGTCACGGCTGCTGCCGCGCCGTGTGGTGCTCGTCCACCTGAGCGAGACGGGCGGGGCGGCGTTCGCCGCGAGTCGCAGCGACCTCATCCTGCTCGGGCTGCTGCTCGTCGTCGGCATCGTGCTCGTCTGGCTCGCCGCGGCGTTCTTCCTCGCCGTGACGCCCGCCCGTCACCTCCTCGTCCCGCACGCCGCCTTCTGGAAGCGACCGGCGAACCGTGTCGAGATGAGGCGCCGGTACGCGCGGTACCTCGCGGTGGCGACGAGCGCCTCCTTGTGGTTCGTGGCGGCGTTGTTCGTGCTCGCGACGGTCTCGCAAGAGGGGCCGCTCGCCGTGTGGTGGCTGCCCGCGGTGATCTCGGCGGCCTACGTGTTGTTCGTCCTCGTCGGGCTGGTCTGGGTCTTCACGGCCGGGTTCACGCCGACGTCGTCGACGGTGACCGAAGCGAAGGCCCCGGCGCGCACGTCGGACGCCGCGGCCCCGACGGCCGGTCGGCCGTCGACCGCCGCTGCGACGTCGGGCCGGCGGGCGACCCCCGGTGCTCGTCCGTCGCCCGGGGCGGAGCGACCGGCCGCCGTGGGTTCCCCCTCCGGCACCGGCCCCCGCCGTGCGTCCGACCGCGCGGCCCCGCCGTCCGGTGACGGATCGCGCCAGGGACCGCCGCGTCCGTACCAACCCCGACCCCGCTCAGGAGGCCCTCGTGGATGACGACCGCTACGGCGCCGACGTGCTCGCCGGTGACTGGAAGAGATCGTCCAAGCCCGCTGCCACGCCCACCGACGCCGTGCGCGACCTCGTGGTCGAAGAGGTGCGGTCCGGGTTCACCGGGGCGATCGTGCGGGTCGAGGCCGGCACGGTCGAACTCGAGGACTGGAAGGGCCGGGTGAGGGCCTTCCCGCTGACCGGCTCGTTCCTGATCGACGGCGCCCCCGTCGCGTTGCGCGTGCCGAGGGCGGCGCCGCAGGGCAGGGCCCGCACGGCGTCCGGCTCGTTCGCCGTCGAGGGAGCGAAGGCCCGGGTCGCTCGACAGAGCCGCATCTTCGTCGAGGGTCGACACGACGCCGAGCTGGTCGAGAAGGTCTGGGGCTCCGACCTGCGGGTCGAGGGCGTCGTCGTCGAGTACCTCGAGGGCGTCGACCACCTCGCCGAGGTGCTGCGCGAGTTCCGACCGGGGCCCGAGCGTCGGGTCGGCGTGCTCGTCGACCACCTCGTCGCGGGTTCGAAGGAGAGCCGCGTGGCGGAGGGCATCGCCCGCAGCCCGCTCGGCCGTCACGTGCTCGTGGTCGGGCACCCGTTCGTCGACGTCTGGCAGGCCGTCAAGCCGGCCCGGCTCGGCGTCGACGCCTGGCCGGTCGTGCCCCGCACGGTCGAGTGGAAGCACGGCGTCTGCGAGGCGATGGGCTGGCCGCACGACGACCAGGCCGACATCGCGCGGGCCTGGCAGCACATCCTGTCGCGGGTGCGCAGCTACGCCGACCTCGAGCCGTCGGTGCTCGGGCGGGTCGAAGAGCTGATCGACTTCGTCACGTCGGGCTGACCGACGGCCGGCCCGTGCTTCGTGACCCCGAGAACGGCCCCGATCCCCGAGAATCGCCCGGGCGTGTCGGGACGCCGGCGCGGTTTCGCCCTAGATTCGACGTCATGGCCGAGCAGATCGAGGGACGCGTCAGCTCGGCCGTGGACGCCTGGCTGCGCTGGCTGCCCCGCTGGCACGTCGGCACCGCTCGCGGGCGGACCCGGCCCTGTCGGGTGTGCCTCGGGTCGCCCGTCGCCACCGCCGCCGGCTTCGACCACGACGTGCCCCACGCGGTGCAGCACGCGTTGCTGAACCGCCTGCGGCAGATCGTCGACGACGACGTCGACGAGTACACCGCTCGCAACCTGCCGCTGGTCACGCGCGAACTCCGCCTCGCCGAGGCCCAGGAGGCGCGGGGCTACCGACCCGACCAGGGTCTCGATCCCGAGTTCCAGGGTCTCGACCTCGACCCCGAGCCCGAACCGGGTCAGCCGTTCCTCTTCACCCTCGCCGGTCTCGCGGGGACGCCCTCGGACGACGGCGTGGTCCCACCCGACCCGACCGTCGTGGGTGCGGAGCCCGCGGGTGCGGTACCGCGGCTCGACGACGCCGACGCGCTCTTCGATCTGGACGACCTGGACGGCTGGCTCGTGTCGCCGGACTCCGCGGCGTCGGTCGTGACCCCCGAGCCGGTCGTGCCCGAGCCGGTCGCGCCCGAACCGGCCGCGCCCGAGCCGGTCGAGCAGCCGCAGGCCGGGTCGCCGGCCGAGCCCGAGTATTCGGACGAGGCCAAGGCCGCCCTGCGCCGCGAGATCGCGCTGGCGGGGGACCACGCCGAGGCCGTCGGCACGAGCCTCTGCCTCGCCCTCGTCGAGCACCGCCCGCGCATCGCCGAGGCGATCGACCGTCTGGTGGCTCCGCAGGTGGACGAACTCCTGGCAGAGTTGTCGCGCGCACTCGAGCAGCCGCGGTCCCGCTGAACCGGGCCACCACCGATCGACTCCGGGTGCCGACGCCCCGAGAGGACCCCGACATGACCCGTCAGACCCCGACCCCGAGTCCGACCCCGAGTCCGGCTCGGCGAGCGGCTGCCGCACCGGCCTGGTGGCCGGTCGTCGTGGACCTCGTCGCCGTGCTGGCCTTCGTCGTGATCGGGCGCCGCAGTCACGCCGAGGGGCTCGACCTGCCGGGCCTGCTCGGCACGCTCTGGCCCTTCGTCGTCGGCGCGGTCGTCGGCTGGGCGAGCGTGACCGGCGTCCGATGGCCGCTGGCGAGCGTGCGCGCGGGCGCCGTCGTCTGGGTCTCGACCGCCGTGATCGGGGTGCTGCTGCGCGTGGTCGCCGGCCAGGGGGTGCAGGTCAGCTTCGTGATCGTCACGATCGTGGTGCTCGGCGTCTTCGTCGTCGGCTGGCGGGCCGTCGTCGCTCTCGTGCGACGAATGCGGACACGCCGGGCCTGAGGCCGTATCGGCGACCGGTGCGGGTCAGCCCCGGCGCTTGGTGCTGTTGTCGAGGCTGGGTTCGTCGGTGAGCACGAGGCCGGACGAGCTGTTCGACGAGGCGGTCAGCTCGCTGAGCCAGTCGCGGTTGATCGAGGGCACCCGGCCGCCCGAGTACTTGAAGTAGAGCGGGATGCCCGCGTCGAGCCAGATGCTGCTGCGACCGTCACCGACCTTCTGCGTGTCGCGCCACGAGAAGAAGAACGACTCACGACGTCTCAGCTTGGTCGCGATGACGATCTGGAGGTGTTCGAGCACGCGGTCGTCGAACTCGACCTCGATGCCCGACGTGCCGTAGATGAGCGATCCCATGGGGTCCTGATTCGTGTGGGTGTCCGGTGCCGGCGACGAGGCCGACTCAGGTCAATGTACCGTGCGATCAGGCATTCCCCGAGCCGGCGTCCGGTGACGTGCCCTCACCGGGCGTGCCGGCCGTCACCCGGGCGGCCCAGGCCCGGCGCCGGGTCTTGCCGGCGTCGCCGCGCACGGGCTCGTGGACCACGAGCACCGAGGTCGGTCGTCGCGAGTCGTCGAGGCGGTCCCGGGCCCAGGCCATGACGTCGCCGGGGTCGACGGCAGCCCCGGCGACGTCGACCACGGCCTCGACGCGCTGCCCCAGGTCGTCGTCCGCGACCCCGAACGCGACGGCGCTGCGAACGGCCGGATGCGCCTCGAGCACCCGTTCCACCTCGGCCGGGTGCACGGTGACGCCTCCGCGGAGGATGACGTCGTCGGCCCGGTCGACGACGACGAGGTACCCCTCGGCGTCCAGCCGGCCGAGGTCGCCGAGGGTGTCCCACCCGTCCGCCGTGCGCGCCGAACGACCCCCGAGGTAGCGGTAGGTGGGCCCCCCTTCGCGGTGCAGCCAGACCTGGCCGACCTCACCGGGCGGCAGGTCGACGCCCTCGGGCGACCGCACGGCCACCCGCGTGCCGTCGGTCGGCCGCCCGACGCTGCCCGGGTGCTCGAGCCATTCGTCGCCACGGATGGTCAGCACGCCGTTCGACTCGCTGCCGGCGTACACCTCGACGACCCGCTCGGGCCCGACCCAGTCGAGGAAGCGCCGCTTGAGTCCGGGGGCGCACGGGGCGCCGAGGTGGACGACGGTCTCGAGCGACGACAGGTCGGCCGCGGACCGTTCCGCCTCGGGCAGGCGCAGCAGTCGGTGCATCATGGTCGGCACGAGCATCGTCCAGGTGACGCGGTGGTCGGCGATCGCCCGCAGCACCCGCCGCTCGTCGAAGCGGGGCAGCAGCACGAGCTCGTGGCCGGTCAGCAGGCCGCGGAACGCGTACGTGAAGACGGCCGAGTGGGTCAGGGGCCCGGTGACGAGCTGCACCTGCTCGCGGGGCAGGAACGACGTCACGGGCAGGTCGGGGTCGAGCAGGGCCGGCGCGGCGGCCAGGACGACCTTCGGGCGGCCGGTCGAGCCCGACGAGGCCGGCGCCTTCCAGCTCGTGGCCCAGGCGTCGGGCAGGGGCGCCACCGGGTCGGCGTCGCCGACCGGTGGGGGCGTCCAGCCCTCCGGCAGCCAGGGGACGTCGGCCGACGCCGACCGGACGCCGACCACGAGGGCCGGCCGTGCCAGCGCCTCCAGTTCGGCCCGTTCGTCGGCGTCGAGCCCGCGGGGGACCGGGTGCGGGGTGGCGCCGCACCTCCACACGGCGGCGCAGACCACGACCATCTCGAGCGTGTTCGGCAACGAGACCGTCACCAGCGAGTCCCGCCCGACGCCGAGGGCCAGGTAGGCCCGGGCCAGGACCCGGGAGGCGCGGTCCAGTCCACCCGCCGTCAGCGTCCCCGTGTCGTCGCGGGCCACCACGCGGCCCGGCTCGGCGTCAGCGAGACCCGAGACGATGCGCGAGATCGACTGCCTGACCACGGTCGCCCTCCTCTCCGACGGCGGCGTAGAAGCGTTCGTGCAGCCGAGCGACGTCGTCCCAGTCGTGCGACGCGGCGAGGGCGCGACCGGCGGCGGCGGGGGGACCGGAGCCGTCCAGGGCGGCGACCAGCGCCTCCTCGATCGTGGCGACGTCGGTCGCGTAGGCGACCGACGGGCCGAAGACCTCCCGCAGGACGGGCAGGTCGCGGGCGACGACGGGCACGCCCGCGGCGAGGGCCTCCATCGCGGCGAGCCCGAAGCCCTCCTTCGTCGACACGAAGGCGAGCGCCCCGGCCGCCGCGACGAGCGAGGGCAGCTCGTCGTCGTCGACCACGCCGAGCAGCACCGGGTCGAGGCCGAGCTCGGCGACGCGGGCGTCGACGGCGGCCCGGTACGCCCGGTAGTCGAACAGGGTCTCACCGCCACCGAAGACCAGGCGGACGTCGGGCCGGCGACGTCGCAACCGTGCGTACACTTCGACGAGGTCGAGGCTGCCCTTGCGGGGTTCGATGCCCCCGAGGGCCAGCACGTAGACGCCGAGCCGTTCGTGCCAGCGCTCGCGGGCGTCCCCCCCGGCCGGCCCCGCGGCGGTGGCGAAGCGGGCCGAGTCGACGCCGTTGGGGATCACCGTGGGCGTCAGCCCCCACCCGGCCTCGACGTCGGCGGCGACGGCGGCCGAGACGCAGATGCGGGCGAGCGGTCGGCGGACGGCCTCGTCGTGGCAGCGCACGAGCTGGGGTGTCGTGAACTCGTCGAGGTGGTGGATCGTCCGGACGCACGGGCCGACGGCGTTCGCCGAGATGCAGTCCTGGGCGTGCACCACGTCGTACGGCTCGTCCTCGCGAGCGCGGGCGAAGGCGGCGCGCATCGTCTCGATCGACCGCTGGATGCGGTCGCCGACCGACTCGTCGTCGCGTGCCTCGAACGGCACGACCCTGATCGAGACGGCGGGGTCGACCCGGCGGAAGAACGCCCGGTCACCACCGCGCCCGAGGGTCCAGACCGTCACGTCGTGCCCGCGTCGGGCGAGGGCCTCGGACAGGGCGAGCGTGTGCACGACGCCGCCGCGCGGTTTCGTCGAGTAGGTGACCTGGGCGATGCGCACGGAGCTCCTCGGGGTCGTGGGCGGATCAGCGGGGGTCGACGGCGTAGGTGCTCGGTGCGCGCTGTCGCAGGTGGTCCATCGTGCGGCGGGCTCGGGCGACGTCGCCGGCCACGTCGGCCGTGGCGACGGCGAGCCCGCCCTTCGCCCAGGTCTTGGCGACGATCTCGCCGGCCGGGTCGACGACCTTGGCCTGGCCGAGGAACCTCAACCCCCCGAGCACCCCCGTCTGGTTCGACGAGACGAGGTAGAGCTGGTTCTCGGCGGCCCGGGCACAGTCGTAGAGGTCGAAGAGGTGGGCCTGCCGATCGTTGCGCAGTCGGTCGGAGCGATCGGTGACGCTGGCCGGCCACGCGCTGAGACAGGCGAGGATCACGGCGCCGCCGAGGGCGAGGGTCCGCGACGACTCGGGGAAGGTCTTGTCGAAGTCGATCATCATGCCGAGCCGACCGACGGGGGTGTCGAACGGCTCGAAGGAGGACCCCGCCCGGTAGGCCTCCGACTCGCCGAGCGGCAGGTGCACCTTGCGGTGCGTGCCGAGGACCCGACCGCCCTGGACGCAGACGGCGCTGTTGTACCGGACGTCCTCGCCGTCGGCGAGCTCTCGTTCGGCGACGCCGAAGCAGATCGTCATGTCGCCGGCCAGGTCGGCCACGGCCCGGACCTCCGGCCCGTCCATCTCGACCGCCGGGGGCAACGCCTCGGGGCCGGGGTGCACGAGGTCGAGCAGGTAGCCGCCGACGGTCGCGTCGGGCAGCACGAGCAGGTCGACGCCGCGCTCTCGGGCCTGCTCGATCACGCCGGGCAGTTTCGCGAGGGTGCGCTCGACGTCGCGACCGAAGTGGGCGGCGACGGCGCCCATCGTGATCTCGGCCATGGGCACAGGCTAGTCCGGCCGCGCCGTCTCACCGGGCGACGGCACCCTCGGGCGCGACGCCCCGGGGCGCGGCGCCGTCGGTCACGAGCGGTCGACCCGACCGCGCCGCGATGCCGTCGGCGACGTGCTCGGCGTCCCGGGCGATCGCCTCGAACCGCCCGGAGCCCCAGGTGTTGAGCCAGGGCAAGCCGACGAAGTACAACCCCGCCGTGGTGGTCACGCCCCGCTGGTGGGTGGGGTGGCCGGCACCGTCGAAGACCCCGACCTGCACCCACGAGTAGTCGCTGCGGAACCCCGCCGACCAGACGATGCTCGTGATGCCGGAGCCGCGCAGGTCGAGGTCGGTGACCTCGCGCTCCGGCCGCCAGACGGGCACGTACCGCGGCTCGGTCGGGGCGTCGACGCCGGTGCGGTCGATGTGGCGGTCGATGTCGTCCTTGATCGACTCCATCACCGAGTCGGCGTGGTCGAGCGAGGCCTCGGCGGTCGGACTGAAGGTCAGGCTCGTGCCCTCGGCCGCGGTGAGCCTGCCGTAGAGCCGCATGCCCTCGAGCGCGAAGGCGCGCAGGTCGATGTCGCGTCCGCCGTCGCGCCCGGTCATGTAGTGGTTGGTCGACTCGCGCTTCGTCAACCCGCCGACCTGGGCGTGCACGGGCACGTCGTAGACGCCCATGTCGCTCAGCCAGGCGATGCAGTCGCGGCCGCGGTAGAACCGGGCGCAACGCGGGGCTGAGCCCAGGGCGAGGTGGACGCGCCGGCCGGCGAGGTGCAGGTCCTCGGCGATCTGGGCGCCCGACTGGCCGGAGCCGACGACGAGCACGTCACCGTCGGGCAGCGCGTCGGGCGACCGGTAGTCGGCGGAGTGCAGCTGGACGACGTCCGCCGAGACCCCGGCGGCCACGGCGGGCAGCACGGGGCGGTGGTAACCGCCGGTGGCGACGACGACCTGGTCGGCGAGGAGGGTGCCCTGGTCGGTCACGACCTCGAAGCCGCCGCCGGCCGCCTCGCGCAGCCGCGTGACGAGGACGCCCTCGACGACGGGGGCGCCGGACTCGTCGGCGTAGCGGCGGAGCCAGGCGTGCACCTCGTCGCGGCGCATGAAACCGTCCGGGTCGTCACCGTCGTAGGCGTGGCCGGGCAGCACGCACTGCCAGTTCGGCGTGACCAGCGTGAAGGCGTCCCAGCGGCGGTCGAGCCAGTCGTGCGCGACCGTGTCGCGTTCGAGCACGACGTGGTCGACGCCCCGCCGGGTGAGGTGCCAGCTGACCGACAGGCCCGCCTGGCCGCCGCCGACGACGGCCACGGACACGTGCGTCCCGTCGACGACGCGGCGCGGCGCCGTCACGAGGCGGGCCCCGTCGAGGCGGCGGACGCAGGAGGCGCGGGCGCGGTCGCGAGCGCCGGCAGCGGTGGGTGCATCTCGAGGACCCGCACCGCGCCTCCTCGGTGCGTCGCCGCCGCCGCGACGATCTCGGCTTCCTGGTGCATCGCCGACGTGCAGGCGAAGCCGTAGGCGGCGGAGACCCGCTCGCTCGCGAGCCGGAGGGCAGTCGTCGAGCGGTCGACGAACTCGGCGAGCGGGTACTCGGCGCCGGTGACGAGGTGGTCGTGCACCACGAGGCTGGGTGAGTAGCACGAGGTCTCGCTGCCGTCGGGCCAGCGCACCCGGAACGTCATCTCAGGCACGGGCCAGGCTCCTCTCGGGTGCGGCTTCGGCCTCGCCGGTGCGATAGGCGTCGGGGCGGCGGTCGCGCAGGTGGAACATGCCGCCGCGCATCGCGCGGAAGGTGCCCTCGACGTCGATCTCGGCAACGGCGAGGCCCGCGTCGAGCAGGGTCGTGGCGAGCACGTTGCCCCCGGGGTCGACGACCTTGGCGTTGCCGACGTAGCGGAGCGAGCCGAAGGTGCCGGCCTGGTTCGAGGCGATCCAGAAGACCTGGTTGTCGAGGGCGCGGGCCGTGTCGAACAGGTTGAACCGGTAGGTCCAGCGGTCGTCCTGGAGGTTCTCGGCGGTGGCCGTGCGCGCGACCGGCCAGGCCGACATGCTGACGATGATCTCGGCGCCGTCCATCGCCGACGAGCGGGCTGCCTCGGGGAAGGCCTTGTCGTAGCAGATCTGCAGGCCGAGGCGGCCGACCGGGGTGTCGAAGGCCTCGTAGACGTCACCCGCCGAGTACGACATGGCCTCGCCCAGCGGCTGGTGCACCTTGCGGTACGAGCCGTAGATCCGCGAACCGTCGAGGCAGACGGCGGCGTTGTAGCGCGTCTCGCCGTCGTCGGCCAGCTCGCAGAAGCCGATGCAGACGACCATGTCGCCGACGATCTGCTGCACGCGGCGCAGCTCGGGACCGTCGAGGGCGATCGCCGGGGGCAGCGACCGCGAGGTGGTCTTCAGGGTGTCGCCGTGGTTGCCGAGCGACGAGAGGTACCCGCCGATCGCGGCCTCGGGGAAGGCGAGCAGCTGGACGCCGGCCTCACGGGCCTCGCGGACGAGGCTCTCGATGAGCGCGAAGTTCTGGTCGAGGTCTCGGGTGAAGTTTGCCGAGACGGCCGCGACGGTCGTTGCCATCGTGTCTCCTTGCGGTGCGTCGGTGGGACGGGGTGCGCAGGGGCCTGCGGTGCATCAAGTGAACGTCAGGACGTGTTTCGGATTGGTTACCGCCGGAATAAGAGATCGTTTCGCCGACCGGGGTCGCAATAGAGAGGTCCGCCGAGCCGCGCCGAAACAAAACGACGATCTTTCGTAATCCATCGGCAACACGACGACCGAAGACTCGTGCCAGATCGACCGGCAGTTCCTCATCCGACCCCGCAAGGAGCCCGCACCATGAGCGACATCGACTTCGACCAGCAGATCCTCGACAACATCGAGACCAGCCGCAACGAGATCGCACACCCGTCGCTGCCGAAGGGCAGCACCATCTACGGATCGACGAAGATCTTCCCCGACTACACCGCCACGTCGGACGAGTACTACTTCCAGCTCGTCCACGGCATCGCCCACGAGTCGTCGGTGAGCTTCGTCGCCGTGCTCCAGGCGACCAGGGCCCTGCGGAAGGGCTTCACGAGCGTGCTGTACTTCTACGGCCCCGGCTCGATGAACTGCATCGCGAACCGGGGGTTCCCCACCACCGGCGCGGACGGGTTCCCCGGCGAGAACAACATCAACAACGCGCTCGAGACCTTCATCGCCGAGGGGGGCACGGTCTTCTGCTGCCGCTTCGGCCTGGCCCTGCACGGCAACCGCGAGGAGGACCTGATCGCCGGGGTCATCCCCTGCCACCCGCTCGACGTCCAGGACGCCGTCATCCACTACGCCCGAAAGGGCGCCATCATCAACAGCACCTACATGGTCTGAGCCGGTGCGTCCGTGACGATCACGAACGGTGGCACCCTCTCGACCCGGGTCGACGTCGCCATCCGCGGCATCCGCGTCGCCGCCCCCGTGAACCGACAGGGAGGCGCGGGGCCGAGCGACGACGGGCACGTCCTGTTCCAGGGTCTGCAGTCCGCGATCCCGCAGAACCAGGACAGCCCGTACCTCGTCGACGACGGCAAGCTGCTGCTGGACGGCGTGGACACCGGCATCGAGGTGTCCCCGGTCGACCGGCCGCGGTTCTACGACCTCGTGACCGCCGACGGTGTGTCGTACGAGAAGATCGCGCGGCTCCACGGGGCCAAGGTGCTGGCGACGACCGTCGTGCAGACCTGCGTCCGGTACGACGAGGCCGAGCGCTGCCGGTTCTGCTCGATCGAGGAGTCGCTGAACTCGGGGGCGACCGTCGCCGTCAAGACCCCGGCGATGATCGCCGAGGTGGCCGAGGCCGCCTGGCGGCTCGACGGCGTCGAGCAGATGGTGATGACCACGGGCACGTCGAAGGGTCGCGACCGGGGGGCCAGGCACCTCGCCCGCTGCGTCCGAGCGATCAAGGCCGCCGTGCCCGGGCTCGAGATCCAGGTGCAGTGCGAACCGCCCGGGGACCTCTCGACGATCACCGACCTGTACGAGGCCGGTGCCCGCTCGATCGGCATCCACGTCGAGTCGATGGACGACGCGGTGCGGCAGCGCTGGATGCCTGGCAAGTCGCGCGTCTCGCTCGACGAGTACCGTGCCGCCTGGCGCGAAGCCGTCCGCGTGTTCGGACGCAACCAGGTGTCGACGTACCTGCTCGTCGGCCTCGGCGAGGACCCCGACGAGATGGTCGCCGGTGCGCGGGAGCTGATCGAGATGGGCGTCTACCCGTTCGTCGTGCCGTTCCGCCCCTTGCGCGGCACGCTCGCGACCGACGTCGACGGGGCCACGGCACCGCACGGCTCCGTGCTGCACGACGTCACGTTCCGCGTCTCGCAAGCCCTCATCGCCGCCGGCATGAAGGGCTCGGACCAGACCGCCGGCTGCGCGGCGTGCGGAGCCTGCTCGGCGCTGCAGACGGCGGGCGGCTGACGTGGCGCTGCTCGACGTGCCCGCCCTCATGGGACCCCGGGTCGTGGCCCCGGCCGCCGGGTTCCTCGTGGTGCAGGCCGACGCGCGCGACCTGGACGCCTACCGGACGCTGCGCCGCGCCGCGTTCGTCGACGAACAGGGCCTCTTCTCCGGCACCGACCGCGACGACCTCGACGACGATCCGCGAACCGTCGTGCTCGTCGCCCGGTCGGGCACCGAGGTCGTCGGCGGCGTCCGCCTGGCGCCGGTGGGCACCCGTGACATCGGCTGGTGGACGGGGTCGCGACTCGTCGTGGCGCCCGCGGCCCGCAGCGAACTCGGCGTCGGGTCGGCCCTCGTCCGGGCCGCGTCGGCGCTCGCCGAACAGCTCGGCGTCATCCGCTTCGACGCCACCGTGCAGGAGCGGTCGTCGGTGCTGTTCCGCCGACTCGGCTGGCAGACGACGGGCCGGTGCGTGATCGGCGGGGTCGACCACCTGCGCATGCGCTGGCCGATCGACCGGTACCGGCGCCTCGTCGACGCGACGAAGTCGATGCTCGAGACGGTGCTCGAACCACAGACCGCCTGGGCCTCGTCACCCACCGGTGCCCTCGGGGGGAGCGGCTGGGTCGGCGACGACGGGGCGCCCGTCCCAGGCACCGACGTCGTCGCCGCCTGCGACGCGATCCTCCCGTCGATGGTCGAGCGCGATCCCGAGTGGGCCGGCTGGTGCGGCGTGCTCGTCAACGTCAACGACCTCAGCGCGATGGGCGCGACCCCCGTCGGCCTGCTGGACGCGGTCGGTGGCCGTGACGCGGCGTTCGTCCGTCGCGTCCTGGCCGGACTGCGCCGCGGGGCCGAGGCCTGGGGCGTCCCGCTGCTCGGCGGCCACACGCAGGTGGGGGTGCCGGCCGCGCTCAGCGTGACCGCGCTCGGGCGGACCGACCACCCCGTGCCGGGTGGCGGGGGCCGTCTCGGCGACGCCCTGAGCCTCACGGTGGACGTGTCCGGTTCGTGGCGCGAAGGGCACCACGGCACCCAATGGAACTCGACCGAGGGGCGTCGCGGCGACGAGCTGCGCGACCTCGCCGGCACCGTCGCCCGGGCGAGGCCGGCCGCGGCCAAGGACGTCAGCATGGCGGGCGTCGTCGGCACGGTCGGCATGCTCGCCGAGGCGAGCGGCTACGGCGCGGTCGTCGACGTCGCGTCGGTGCCGACGCCCGGAGGCGCGGGGCCGGCGGCCGTCGACGTCACCATGGGCGACTGGCTGGGCTGCTTTCCGGGGTTCGGCATGCTCACCGCCGACCGGCCCGGCACCTCGCGGATGCACTCGCCGCACGCGGTGACGGCCGAGGTCGGCTCCCTCTCGATCGAACGCGGGGTCCGGCTCCGCTGGCCCGACGGCGTCACCACGTCCGCCGTCGGAGGTGCGGTCACGGGGCTCGGTCCGGCCGTCCGCGCCGACTGACGTCGGGCCGACGCGTCCGGGCTCCGGGGGAGGGGTCGCCGGCGCCGACGGCGGCGTTGTGGGCGGACGTGCAGGCTGTCGAGCCATACTCGGGACTGCCGATCCGCTGCGCCCCCGAGCGCCCGACCGACCACCTGGGACCCATGACCTCGACCGCCTCCGTCCTCCGCGCCTCCTCGTCCTCGAGCCAGGACGTCGTCGCCGACCTCGACGGCCTCGTCGGGTTCGCGGCCCGCATCATCGACGCCCTGGGCGAGTGGGGCGTCGCCCTGCTCACCTTCGTCGAGACGGTGTTCCCGCCGATCCCGAGCGAGATCATCCTGCCGTTGGCCGGGTTCCTCGCGGGGGCCGGATCGATGAACATCGTGCTGCTCGTCGCGCTCAGCACCCTCGGCGCGTACCTCGGCGCCCTCGTGCTCTACGGCCTCGGCGTGGGCCTCGGTCTCGACCGCAGCATCCGCTGGCTGTCCAAGCTGCCGCTCGTCGACCGTCACGACTTCGAGAAGGCCGCCGGCTGGTTCGAGCGGCACGGGCGCTCGGCGGTGTTCTTCGGCCGGTTCATCCCGGGGGTCCGCAGCCTCATCTCGCTGCCCGCCGGCGCCGAGCGGATGCCCCTGCTCGTCTTCTCGGTCTTCACGATCGTCGGCAGCGGCATCTGGAACGGCCTGCTGATCGGCCTGGGTGCGGCGCTCGGCACCCAGTACGAGCTCATCGACCGGTACGCGAAGTACCTCGACTACGCGGTCTACGCGGCGATCGCGGGCGTCGTGGTGTTCCTCGTCGTCCGGTCGGTGCGTCGCCGTCGGGCCGGCGTCGACGACGCGTCCCGCGACGCGGTCGATCAGGACGTTCGCGGCTGACGCCCCGTCCGCGTCCAGGCGGCGGGCCGGGTCGGTCCGTAGCGTGGGCCTCAGACCGACGTCGCACCACGCGTGCGTCCCCGAGCACACGAACCGACAGGACACCGCCATGGGATTCCTCGACCGACTCCTCGGCCGCGAGCCGAAGCAGGGCCAGCCGCAGCAGGGTCAGCAGCAGGCCTACCCGCAGGGCTACCAGTACGGGCAGCAGAGCTACGAACAGCCCGCCGCCCCGCAGCAGGCTCAGCCCCCGCAGGGCTACGGCCAGCCGCAGGGCTACGGACAGCAGCAGGGCTACGGCCAGCCGCAGGGCTACGGCCAGCAGCCCACGGGCGGTCCGGCCGGCGGGCCCGCGCGCAGCGACGACGAGATCGCCGTCGAGCGCTACCGCTACCTGTTAAAGACCGCCCCGCCCGAGACGATCGAGCAGGTGCACGCCGAGGCCTTCGCGAAGCTCAGCCCCGAGCAGCGCCGCCTGGTCTTCGACCAGCTGACGGCCGAGTCCAGCCCCGGCGAGGCGCCGCGCGGCGACGACGCCGGCTCGCTCGCCCAGGCGGCGACGCGTTCCGAGCTGCGCCGCCCGGGCACCCTCGAGCGCACCCTCGGCGGCGGCGCGAACGGCCCGCAGCAGGTCGGCCAGAACGGTCAGCCGATGCGCCAGGGCCCCGGCATGGGTTCGATCATCGGCGGGTCGATCCTCGGCACCGTCGCCGGTTACGTCATCGGGTCGACCCTGATGAGCGCGTTCCTGCCCGACGCGGGTGCGACGGCCGACGGAGGCGCGGGTGACGACGCCGGCGCCGACCAGGGTTCCGAGGGCGACGGCGGCGCCGACGCCGGGGCCGACGCCGGCACCGAGACGGCGAGCGACGGCGGCGGCGACTTCGGTGCCGACACCGGCGGAGACTTCGGCGGCGGTGACTTCGGAGGCGGCTTCGGCGACTTCGGCGGCGGCGACTTCGACATCTGAGCCCGGAGCCGTCGGCGGCGACGTCGGCGTCCCGACCTGGACGTCGGCCCGGGCCGGGCCCGTCGGTGCGGACTAGCGTCGAGGGTCCGCCCACCACCCGCCGCCAGGCCCAGGGAGCACCATGACCAGCACCAGAGTCGCCGTCGTCACCGGGGGGTCGGCCGGTCTCGGCCGGGCCACCGTCCGAGAGCTCGCCTCACGGGGTTGGGACGTGGCGGTCCTGGCCCGGGGCCAGGACGGCCTCGACGGGGCCGTCCGCGACGTCGAGGTCGCCGGGCGCCGGGCGCTCGGCATCTCGACCGACGTGGCCGACCGGTCACAGGTCGAGTCGGCCGCCGACCGGGTCGAGGCCGAGCTCGGCCCGATCGACCTCTGGGTCAACGACGCGATGGTCGGCGTGTTCGGGGAGTTCCTCGAGACCGACCCCGACGACTTCGAGCGCGCCACCGCCGTCAACTACTTCGGCTTCGTCAACGGCACCCGTGCCGCCCTGTCGCGCATGGTGCCCCGTGACCGCGGCCACGTGATCCAGGTCGGCTCGGCCCTCGCCCACCGCGGCATCCCGCTGCAGGCCTCGTACTGCGGGGCGAAGCACGCCGTCCAGGGGTTCACCGAGTCGGTCACCACCGAGCTGATCCACCACAAGAGCTCGGTGCGCATCAGCACCGTCGACATGCCGGCCCTCAACACGATCCAGTTCAACTGGGTGCGGTCGCGCCTGCCCGAGCACCCCCAACCGGTGCCGCCGATCTTCGAGCCCGAGGTCGGGGCGCACGCCATCGCCGACGTCGCCGACAAGCCGCGTCGTCGCACCTGGCTCGGCGAACCCACCGTCATGACGGTGCTCGGCAACCGGTTCGTCGCGAACTTCCTCGACGTCTACCTCGCCAAGAGCGGCTACTCGGGCCAGCAGGCGCCCGACAAGACCGAACCCATGCTGCCCGACAACCTCTACGAGCCCACGGCCGGCGACCAGGGTGCCCGCGGCATCTTCAGCGACCGCGCCCGCAGCACGAGCCCGCAGGTCTGGTACACCCGTCACCGCGCCCTCACCGTGGGTGCCGGGCTCGGGGCCGCCGTGGCCGCCACCGCCGCCGTCGTGGGCCGGGTGACGCGGGGCGGTCGCGCGTGAGCGGCGCTCCCGAGGTCGACGCCGTCGTCGTCGGCGCGGGCCCGAACGGGCTCGCGGCGGCGGTCGTGCTCGCCCGTGCGGGCCTGCGCGTCGAGGTCGTCGAACGGGCCGACACGATCGGCGGCGGCGCCCGCACCCAGGAGGCCACGCTGCAGGGCTTCCGTCACGACATCTGCTCGGCGGTGCACCCCATGGCGCTCGCCTCGGGGTTCTTCCAGCGCTTCCAGCTCGACCGGCGCATCGAGCTGACGGTGCCCGAGATCTCGTACGCCCACCCGCTCGACGGCGGTCGGGCGGGCATCGCCTACCGTGACCTCGAGCGGACGGCCGACGGGCTCGGTGCCGACGGGGCCGCGTGGGCGCGCCTCCTGCGGGGGCTCGTCGAGCGCGAGCCGCGCATGGCGAAGTTCACGATGCGCGAGCTCGTCCGGGTGCCCGACGACCCGGCGACCCTCGTCCGCTTCGGGCTCGCCGCCCTGTCGCAGAGCGGCCCGTGGTGGAACGCCGGCTTCTCGGGTGACGAGGCCCCCGCCATGCTCGCCGGGGTGATGGCCCACGCCATCCGGCCCATGCCCAGCCTGTCCACCTCGGCGGCCGGGCTGGTCCTGGCCGTGCACGCGCACGCGCGCGGGTGGCCGGTGCCCACGGGCGGCAGCCAGTCGATCGTCGACGCGATGGCCGACGACGTCCGGGCGCACGGAGGCACGATCACGACGGGCGTGGACGTCACGTCGATGGACGAACTGCCCCGCGCCCGCGCCACGATCTTCGACACGAGCGCCCGGGCCCTCGCCGACATCGCCGGCGGCCGACTGCCCGCGCGCTACGAACGGGCGCTGCGGCGCTTCCGGTACGGCAACGCCGCGGCCAAGGTCGACTTCGCCCTGTCGGGGCCCGTGCCGTGGGCCGCCGACGAGGCCCGACGCAGCCCCACCCTGCACCTCGGCGGGACGCGGGCCGAGATCGCCTCGGGCGAGCACGACGTCGCCTCGGGCCGTCACGCGCGGACGCCCTACGTGCTGGTCGCCCAGGCCGGCGTCGTCGACGGCACGCGGGCGCCCGAGGGGCAGCAGTCGCTCTGGGCCTACACCCACGTGCCCCGCGGGTCCACGGTCGACCAGACCGAGACCGTCATCGCCGGCATCGAACGCTTCGCCCCCGGGTTCCGTGACACGATCCTCGCGACGCACAGCCGGACGGCCGTCGAGCTCGAGGAGCACGACCCGAACTACGTCGGCGGCGACATCGCCTCGGGGGCTCCGAGCGTGTGGCAGCTCGCCGCGCGTCCGACGCTGTCGAGCGAGCCGTGGCGGACGCCCACCCCCGGCATCTACCTGTGCTCGTCGTCGACGCCTCCCGGTCCGTCGGTGCACGGCCTCGGCGGTGCCTACGCCGCCCGCAGCGCCCTGAAGAACGAGTTCGGCATCGACCGGCTGCCCTACCTGGGCGTCGACGCCTGACCGCGACGGCGCGTCCTGCCGTGGCGGGTCGTTCCTCCGGAGGCGAGACCCGTTCGCGGACCGACCGGTTCACTGCCAGGATCGACGGATGAGCACGACGCACCGTTTCATCGAGGCCTCCCCCCACGACGTCTTCGACGTGCTGAGCGACGGCTGGCTCTTCCCGAGCTGGGTCGTCGGGTCGGCGCGCATCCGTGACGTCGACCTGACCTGGCCGAGCGTCGAGGCGTCCATCCACCACTCCTTCGGCGTCTGGCCACTCGTCGTCGACGACGTCACGACGATCCTCGAGTGGGACCCTCCCGTCCGGGCCGTGTTCCACGCCAAGGGCTGGCCGATGGGCGAGGCTCGCATCGAGATCGACGTGCGCAACCGCATGGGCGGTTGCTTCGTCTCGATGACCGAGTACGCCGTCGCGGGCCCCGGGCGGCTGGTGCCGAAGCCCCTGCTCGACCCTCCGCTGCACTGGCGCAACAAAGAGGCGCTGCAGCGCCTGGCCTGGCTGGCCGAGGGACGCGTGACCGACCGCGTCTCGCCCAGCTGACCCGCGCCTCCTCGGCCCCGCGTCGCAGGACGCCACCCGCGCCTCCGTGCCGATGCGGCCGAGGAGGCGCGGGTGCGGTCTCAGCGCTCGGCGAGCGAGTCGCGCACCTTGCGCCGCAGCACCTTGCCGATCAGCGACTTGGGCAGATCGTCGACGACGACGATGCGTCGCGGCACCTTGTACGGCGTGAGGTGCCCGCGGGCGAAGGTGCGCAGGGCCGCGACGTCGACGTGGGCGCCGGGCTTGGTGACGATCGCGGCGGCCACCTGCTCGCCGCCGGGGGTGGGCAGTCCGACGACGGCCGCCTCGGCCACGCCCTCGAATCGGGTGAGCACCTCTTCGACCTCGGACGGCGAGACGTTGAACCCGCCGGTGATGATCAGCTCTTTGATGCGGTCGACGATGCGCACGAAGCCGTCGTCGTCGATCGTCACGATGTCGCCGGTGCGGAACCAGTCGCCGTCGACGAACACCTCGCCCGACTCCTTCGGCTTGCGGTAGTAGCCGCTGAAGACCTGGGGGCCGCGCACGATCAGTTCGCCGCGTTCGCCGGCGGGCACGTCGACCGTGGGGTTCTCGGGGTCGACGACCCTCACCTCGGTGCCCGGTAGGGGCAGTCCGACCGTGCCGGCGCGCCGCGTGGGCCCGACGGGGTTCGCCATCAGCACGGGTGAGCACTCCGACAGCCCGTAGCCCTCGACGAGCCAACCGCCGGACTCGGCCTCCCACGGCTCGACGACGTCGGCCGAGAGCGGCATGGCACCCGAGATGGCGACGTCGACGCCCTTCAGCGACACCCGGGCGTCGTCGGCGGCCTTCTGCAGGCGGGCGTAGATCGGCGGCACGGCGGGCAGGAAGGTCGGCGGGTGCTTCTTCATCACCTTGAGCACCAGGGCCGGGTCGAAGGCCGGGAACAGCACGAGGCGCGCCCCCATGCTCATGGCGAAGGTGAGGCAGAGCGTGAGGCCGTAGGCGTGGAACATCGGCAGCACCGCGTAGACGACGCAGGTGCCGCGTTCGATGGTGGGGACCCAGGCCTGCGCCTGGGCGGCGTTCGCGAGCAGGTTGTGGTGCGTCAGCTGCGCGCCCTTCGGCGTGCCCGTCGTGCCGGACGTGTACTGGATGACCGCGAGGTCGTCGGTGGCCGGACGGGGGTGCTTCGCCTTGATGCGCGACGAGCCGACGACCTTCTCCCACGGGGTGGTGCCCGACACGGTGGTCGTCAGCCGGTCGCGCGACTCGCGGGCCTTCTTGATCGGCAGGGCGAGGGCCGCGCGCGTGGCGAACGGCATGGCCCGGGTGACGTCGACCGAGACCAGGTGCTCGACGGCGACGTCGGCCGGGAACGCCTGGATCGTCTCGACCACCTTGTTCCAGGCGATGGCGACCTTCGCGCCGTGGTCCTCGAACTGGTGGCGCAGCTCGCGCGGCGTGTAGAGCGGGTTGTGCTCGACCACGATCGCCCCGAGGCGGAGCACCGCGTAGAAGGCGACGACGTGCTGCGGGCCGTTCGGCAGCACGATGGCGACGGTGTCGCCGTGCCCGACGCCGAGCTTGCGGAGGCCCTCGGCCGCCCGTGAGATCTGGTCGACGAGCTCGGAGTACGTCGTGGTCGACCCGAAGAACTCGAGCGCCACCGCCTTCGGGTACCTCGCCGCGGAGGCCTCGACGAGGTCGAGCAGAGAGCCGTCGACCGGTTCGAGGTCGTGCGGCACGCCGGGTGCGTAGGAGTCGAGCCAGGGACGAGCGCTGTCGGTGGTCACCGGGCCACTCTATCGACCCGCCGGGCGTACCCCGTCGGCTCGATGCGGGCTGGCAGCCTGACCACGTCCCGGGAGGCGCGGCGCAGCATGGTCCTCGACATCACGAAGAGAGGAACGACACATCGTGAGCAAGGTCTGGTTCATCACCGGTGCATCCAAGGGCTTCGGCCGCGAGTGGGCCGAAGCGGCCCTCGAGCGCGGCGACAAGGTCGCGGGCACCGCACGGAACATCGACGACGTCACGCCCCTGGTGGACGCGTACGGCGACGCCTTCCTCCCCATCCAGCTCGACGTGAACGACCGCGAGGCCGACGTCGAGGCGGTGAAGCGGGCCGCCGAGCACTTCGGCCGCCTGGACGTCGTCATCAACAACGCCGGCTTCGGCCACTTCGGCATGATCGAGGAGATCACCGAGGACGAGGCCCGTGCGCAGATCGAGACGAACCTGTTCGGCGCCCTCTGGGTGTCGCAGGCCGCCCTGCCGATCATGCGCGAACAGGGTTCGGGTCACATCGTCCAGGTGTCGAGCATCGGCGGCATCAGTGCCTTCCCGACGGTCGGCATCTACCACGCGTCGAAGTGGGGCCTCGAGGGCTTCAGCCAGTCGCTCGCGCAAGAGGTCGCCGGCTTCGGCATCAAGGTGACCCTCGTCGAGCCCGGTGGCTTCTCGACCGACTGGTCGGGGCCTTCCGCCTCGCGCAGCGACGAGCTCGAGGCCTACGCCGAGGTGCGCGAGGCCGCGTCGAAGCGCCCCTCGGCCGCCGACCCCGGCGACCCGACGGCCACCCGCGGCGCGATCCTCAAGGTCGTCGACGCCGACGAGCCGCCGCTGCGCATCTTCTTCGGCAAGGCACCGCTCGAGATCGCGACGAAGGACTACGAGTCGCGTCTCGCGACCTGGAACGAGTGGCAGCCCGTCTCGATCGAGGCGCACGGGAACTGACGCCGGTCCGCGGCACGCACGCCGCGCCTACTGCCCCCGCCCCGGGCGCAGGAGGCGCGGCGTCCGTCCGTCAGGACGGCCCGCCCCGCCTGCCGCGAGCGTCCAGCTTCCGCGGCGCATGATCGAGTCATGCCCGCTCTGACCGAACCGCTCCGCGCCCGTCTGCAGTACACCTTCAACGGTCAGTACACGGGCACGCCCGAGTGGGTCACCGACCTCGAGAAGGGCGACGACGAGGGGTTCTTCCTGCCCGGGTCGGCGGTCTGGGCCGTCCACGGTGCCATGTCGACGATCCCGGCCGGGGTCCGCGCCCTGCTGGTGCAGGCCTTGCACCCGGGAGCCCTCGCCGGCGTCCACGACCACTCGCGCTTCCGCGAGGACCCGCTCGGGCGCCTGGCCGGCACGATCCGCTGGATCTACACCGTCTCGTACGGCAGCCGCGAGGCCGCCACCCACGCGTCGAACTGGGTGTCGCGCCTGCACACCAAGGTGGTCGGCAGCTACGAGGACCGGAACGGCGTGAGCCACGACTACGCCGCGAACGACCCCGAGCTGCTCAGCTGGGTGCACATGGCGTTCGCCGACTCCTTCTTGGCCGCCTACCTCGAGTGGGGTCGCGAGCCCGTCCCCGGTGGGCCCGACGCGTACGTCCGCGAATGGGCGACGGCGGGCGAGCTGATGGGCGTGCCGAACCCGCCGCGCAGCGTCGCCGAGATGCAGCAGCAGCTGATGGACTTCGACCGCCGGGGCGTGCTCGAGCGCACGGCCCGCACCGACGACGTCGTGAAGTTCATCAAGCGGCCGCCGCTCTTCCCCGCGCTGAAGGTCGGCTACCCGGTGCTGTTCAACGGCGCCGTCGGCACCCTGCAGCCGCGCTTCCGCGAGCTGCTCGGCCTGCGGGCACCGCACGTGGGGCCGATCGACCTGCCGACCCGGGCGCCCGCCCAGGCCATGCTCGCCGGGGTCGGGGGAGTCCTCGGCAAGCGTCCGGTCGCCGAGGGGCACGCCCTCGCCCGACTCGACCGGATCGGTTGGACGGCACCGTGACCCTCGCCCGGCGGCGTCGCACGGCGGCGTGACCCTCGGGCGGCGGGGTCGCACGGCCCCCTGACCGGGGAGGGCGGGGGCGCGCACCCGCTGGCAGGATGAGCCGGTGACCGCAGCCCGCCCCCTCGCCGACGAGACCGACGACGACGAGGCGACCCGCGCCTCCTCGGCCCGGGCGACGCGACGGTGGCTGCTCGAACTGCTGGCGATCGTGCTCGTCGGGCTGCTGCTGTCGTGGGGCGTGCGTGCGTTCCTGGTGCGCAGCTTCTCGATCCCGTCGGGGTCGATGGAGCAGACGCTGATGATCGGCGACCGCATCCTCGTAAACGAGCTCGCCCCGCGCGTCCTGCCGCTGCACCGGGGCGACGTCGTCGTCTTCGTGGACCCGGGCGGGTGGCTCGGCTACGGCGACGCCGCCGGTCAGGACCTCGTCAAGCGCGTCATCGGGCTGCCCGGCGACCACGTCAGCTGCTGCGACGCCGCCGGCCACGTGCTCGTCAACGGCGAACCGCTCGACGAGCCGTACCTCACGCTCGTCGACGGCGGCCCCCGGGCCTCGGCCACCGACTTCGACGTGACGGTGCCCGAGGGGGCGCTCTGGGTGCTCGGCGACAACCGCGACCGGTCGGCCGACTCGCGCGCCCACCAGACCGGACCCTACGAGGGCTTCGTACCCGTGGACGACGTCGTCGGACGCGCGTTCGTCGTCGCCTGGCCGATCGACCGGTGGCAACGCCTCTGACGCGGACGCCACCCGGGTCCGGCCGAGCTCAGCCCGCGGCGATGAGACGGTCGCGCACCTCGCGGCGCAGCACCTTGCCGATCAGCGACTTCGGCAGCTCGTCGAGCTGCACGACCCGGCGCGGCACCTTGTAGGCGGCGAGCTGCCCGCGCGAGGCGTCGCGGATCGCCTCGGGGTCGAACCTCGCACCCGGTTCGAGCACGACGGCCGCCACGACGTCTTCGCCGCCGCCCGAGCGGGGCAGGCCGACGACGGCCACCTCGGCCACGCCGGGGGCGTTCCGCACGGCCTCCTCGACCTCGGACGGTGCGACGTTGAAGCCGCCGGTGACGATGAGCTCCTTGATGCGGTCGACGATCGTGACGTAGCCGTCGGCGCTCATGGTGACGATGTCGCCCGTGCGGAACCAGCCCCCCTCGAGGAAGGCGTCGGCGGTCTCGTCGGGGCGGTTCCAGTAGCCACGGAACACCTGCGGCCCGCGCAGCAGCAACTCGCCCGCGGCGCCGGCGACGACCGGGCGACCCGGGTCGGGGTCGTCGCGGTCGACGACCATCGCCTCGGTCGACGGGAACGGCACGCCCACCGTGCCGACGCGGCGGGTCGGGCCGATCGGGTTGCCGAGCGCCACCGGCGAGGTCTCGGTCAGCCCGAAGCCCTCGACGAGCAGTCCGCCCGTCACGCCCTCCCAGGACTGGACGACCGCGGTGGGCAGGTTCATGGCGCCCGAGATGGCGAAGCGGGCGCTCGAGAGGTCGACGCCGCGCTCGCGGGCCGCGTCGGCCAGGCGCTGGTAGATCGGCGGCACCGCCGGCAGGAAGGTCGGCGGGTGCTTCTTCGCCGCCTTGAGCACGAGGTCGACGTCGAACTTCGGGAACAGCACCAGGCGCGCCCCGATGCTCATGGCGAAGGTCAGGCAGAGGGTCAGGCCGTAGGCGTGGAAGAACGGCAGCACGCCGTAGACGGTCTCGTCGCCGTCGACGAGGCCCGGCACCCAAGCGCGCCCCTGCGCCGCGTTGCTGCGGAGGTTGCGGTGGGTGAGGATCGCACCCTTGGGGGAGCCGGTCGTGCCGCTCGTGTACTGCAGCAGGGCGATGTCGTCGACGTCGGGGCGGGGGTGCCTCTTGCGCAGCGGACGGTTCGCCAGCAGGCCCTGCCACGTCACGTCGCCCTCGGCGCCGTCGGTGAGGGCGGCGCGGCTCTTCTTCGCCGCGGGCACGGGCAGCTTGAGGGCGAGGCGGGTGGCGAGCGGCATGCCCTTGGTCACGTCGACCGAGACGACGGTCGAGAAGCCGATGTCGGCGGGCAGGGCACGCAGGCGGTCGACGAGCTTGTCCCAGGCGACCGCGATCGTCGCGCCGTGGTCCTCGAAGAGGTGGCGCAGCTCGCGGTCGGTGTAGAGCGGGTTGTGCTCGACCACGACGGCGCCGAGGCGCAGCACCGCGTAGAACGCCACCACGTGCTGCGGGCTGTTGGGCAGGATCAACGCGACCCGGTCACCGCGACCCACGCCGAGCCTCCTGAGCCCTTCGGCCGCGCGGGCGACCTGGTCGCCCAGGTCGCGGTAGCTGGTCTCGCGCCCGAAGAACTCGAGGGCCGGCTTCTGCCGGTAGGTCGACACTGCGTCGTCGATCAGGTCGACGAGGCTGCCGGTGACGGGCTCGATGTCGGCGGGGACGTCGGGGGCGTAGCTGTGCAGCCACGGGCGGGCGATCGGGTCGGTCATGGCACCACTGTGGCAGGGCAGGGTGATGAACCCCCGGGAGGCGCGGGTGACGTCGTCGACGCGCCGCCCGCCGCCTGCCGGACGGCTCAGCGGGCGTCGCGCCCGGTGAGCGCGAGCAGTCGGATGCGCAGCGGGGCGTCGTCGTCGACCGGGACCGGCGAGGCGAACAGCCCCGAGGCCTCGAGGGCGTCCTTCTGCGGCGCGAAGACGCCCCAGACGGCCTCGACGAGGTCGTCGTCGAGCTCTTCGTCGGTGCCCACGGCCCGTGCGAGGTCCCAGGTGTGGATCGTGACGTCGGCGACCTGCTCGGCGAGGTACTCGTGCACCGGCACGACGTCGGCGCTCAACCGCACCTCGGCGTCGGGGTCGGCCTCGCCCCAGGCGGCGGTGGCGGCGCCCGACCAACGGTGCCAGGCCTCGACCAGGTCGTCGCCGAGGGGCTCGATCGAGTTCTCGGCCTCGGCCGGGTCGCCGCCCTCGAGCAGCAGGGGCACCCACTGCTGCTCGCGCGTGACGTGGCGCACGAGATCGCGCACCTTCCACTCGGTGTCGGGAGTCGGGGCGTCCCAGTCGGCGACGGCCTCGACCCGGCGGGCGAACTCGTCGTGGGCGGTCTTCTGCAGGGTGATCCAGTCGACGGTCATCGGGAGTCCTCTCGGGGTGGGGCGGTGGCTCTCGGCGTCAACCGCCGTCGTCGGCGCATTGTTCCGCAGGGCGCTGCCCATGATGCCAGGGCGGCCGGTTCGGCTAGGGTCGTCGGCATGACCCACGGCCTGTCGGTGCTCGCGCCCCTCGTGGCGTTCGTCGAGGCCGTCCTGTCGTCCGGCGGGGCCCCGCCGTCCGCGGTCGTGCTCGTCGGCCTGCTCGGCGCCGCGACCGCCGTGGTCGCGCTGGGCGTCGCCCGGGTCGTGCTGACCCTCTGCGGGCTGGCCGGGGCGGTGCCCGAGGTGACGCTCCGTGAAGAAGCCGGCACGCGCCTCCTCGTCTGGCGCCGCGACCCCGACGCCCGCGGGCACGTGCGGTCACGGGCCCCGGGGCGGGCCGTCCCGGCCGCCTGAGCGCACCCGCGCCCGCGTCGATCCGACGCCCCGCGTCGATCCGACGCCCCGCGTCGATCCGACGCCCCTCGGCGGCCAGAAGACACCCACCGTCTCTCTGACCAAGGAGTCCGCATGGACCTGTCCACCCTCCACCCGATCGCCGTCGTCCTCGACGGCCTGCAGTCGCTCGTCACCACCCTCGGCGCGTTCGTCGAGCCGGTCGCCGGCGCGTCCGCCGCCGCGCTCGGCGTCGTGCTGTTCACCCTGCTCGTCCGGCTCGTGCTCGTGCCGGTCGGCGTCTCGCAGGTGCGCGCCGAGATCGCCCGTCGCCGGCTGGCCCCGGCGATCGCCGACCTGAACCGGCGCATCACCGACCCCGAGGCCCGCAGCCGGGCGCTGATGGCGCTCTACGCCTCGGAGAAGGTCTCGCCGCTGGCCGGCTGCCTGCCGACGCTCGCGCAGGCGCCCGTCCTCACCGCCGTCTACTCGCTGTTCGCGCACTCCGAGATCGCCGGTCACGCCAACGCCCTCTTGTCGCACACCCTCGGTGGCGCGGCGCTCGGGGCGAACCTGTTCGTCACGCTCGGGACGGGGCTCGCGGCCGTCTGGCCGTACCTGGTGCTGCTGGTGCTGCTCGCGCTCGTCGTCGAGCTGAGTCGGCGCGCGACCCTGCGCTTCACGGGCCCCGGGGCGACCACGACGGCGGGTCGAGGGCACGGGCAGGAGGCGCCGGCCGGCACGGCGGGCATGCTGCGTTGGTTGCCGTTCGTCAGTGTGGCGTTCGCGGCGGCCGCCCCGCTGGCCGCCGGCCTCTACCTCGTGACGAGCGCGGCCTGGACGCTGGGGGAGCGGGCGGTGCTGCGCCGGGTGCTCGCGCCGGCCTGAGCCGCGTGCGGGCCCGGATCGGGACCGCCCGCACGCGGAAGGGCCCGCCCTCGCCGTGCGAGAGCGGGCCCTTCGGGGTGCTGCGGTCGCCTACGCGGCGAGCGTGAACTGGATCTCGAGCGTGACGGTGACGTCGTTGCCGAGGGTGAAGCCGCCGGCCTCGAGGGCGGCGTTCCAGGTGACGCCGAACTCGGTGCGGTCGATCTTGGTCGTGGCCGAGAAGCCGAGCTTGGTCTGGCCGTAGCCGTCGACGACGAGGCCGCCGAACTCGCTCTTCAGGGTGACGGGCTTGGTGACGCCGCGGAGGGTCAGGTCGCCGTGCACGAGGAACGCGTCGTCGCCCTTCTCCTCGATGCTGGTCGACACGAAGGTCATCTTGGGGTGCTCTTCGGCGAGGAAGAAGTCGCCGGTCTGCAGGTGACCGTCGCGGTCCTTCTGGTTGGTGTTGACCGAGGCCACGTCGATCGAGGCGGTGACCTTCGAGGCGGTGTGGTCCTCGTCGGTGACCAGCGAGGCGTCGAACGACTCGAACGAGCCCTTGACCTTGCTGATGGCGAGGTGGCGGACGCTGAACGAGACCTCGCTGTGCGTGGGGTCGAGGTTCCAGGTGCCGGCGGGGATCTTCTCTGCGGTGATGGTCATGGTGTTCTCCAGTATCTGTGAGTTCGAGGTCGATGACGTGTCATCGAAGCTGGTACGAGTATATGCAAGCGCATCCAAAGGGACAACATTCCCGAGGTGGCCGAGACGTGTCGAGCCGGTGTCGGATGCGCCGAGCCGGGCTCAGGCCGGGCGGCGTTCGGGTGAGACGGTCTTCGCGGGGTCCTTCTCCGCCAGGTCGCCGAGGGCGTCGTCGATCCGCGTCATGACGTCGGCCGGCAGGGTGACGCCCGCCGCCTTGACGTTGTCGGCGACCTGCTCGGGGCGCGACGCCCCGATGATGGCCGACGCGACGTTGTCGTTCTGCAGCACCCATGCGATGGCGAGCTGCGCCATCGACAGCCCCAGGTCGGCCGCGATCGGTTCGAGCTTCGCGACCCCCGTGAGCACCTCGTCGGTGAGGAAGCGCTTGATCGTGTCCGCGCCTCCCTTGTCGTCGGTGGCCCGGCTGCCCGCGGGCAGCTCGGCGCCCGGCTTGTACTTGCCGGTCAACACACCCTGCGCGACGGGTGACCAGACGATCTGACCGACGCCGTGCTGCTTGCTCGCGGGCACGACGTCGGACTCGATGACGCGCCAGAGCATGGAGTACTGCGGCTGGTTGGAGATGAGCTGGATGCCGTGCTGCACCGCGAGCTCGTGCCCGGCGCGGATCTGTTCGGCCGTCCACTCGCTCACGCCCACGTAGAGCGCCTTGCCGGCCCGCACCACGTCGGCGAAGGCCTGCATGGTCTCTTCGAGCGGGGTCTCGTGGTCGTAGCGGTGGGCCTGGTAGAGGTCGACGTAGTCGGTGCCGAGGCGGCGGAGCGACCCGTCGATCGACTCGAGGACGTGCTTGCGGCTGAGGCCGACGTCGTTGTGGCCACGGGGCCCGGTCGGCCAGTAGACCTTCGTGAAGATCTCGAGGCTCTCGCGACGTTCGCCCGCGAGCGCGTC
This sequence comes from Frigoribacterium sp. VKM Ac-1396, assembly GCF_015350895.1. Lineage (NCBI taxonomy): Bacteria > Bacillati > Actinomycetota > Actinomycetes > Micrococcales > Microbacteriaceae > Frigoribacterium > Frigoribacterium sp. VKM Ac-1396. The sequence goes on from NZ_JADKSD010000002.1 coordinate 876,123, forward strand.
ACCGAGCACCTGCTCCGCCGCCGTGTTCGCGTACGCGTCGGCGGTGTCGAAGGTCGAGATGCCGGCGTCGAGGGCCGCGCGGACGCACTGCGTGGCCACGTCGTTCTCGACCTGGGACGCGTGCGTCAGCCAGTTGCCGTAGGTGATCTCCGAGATCTTGAGTCCGCTGTCGCCGAGGTGTCTGAATTCCATGGCCCCACGCTACGCGTCCCCACGGCCGGGGCGAGGGGGTGTGCGGCGGACTCGCGTGGCGTACAGTGACGATTCATCAGGTCGTGTCCCCCGCGTGGGGGACACGACCCGTCGGACGTCGCGGTCCCAGCTCGGGGCGGGCGTCCGAGGCTCCTGCAGACCCGACCCGACTGGAGCACCACCGTGACCTCCGACCCGACCCTGGCGGCACCCGGCCCCGTGCTGACGCCGACGCTGCCCGCGACCCCCACGCCGTTCGCGCCGAACCGCGGGGGCTCGCCCGTGGGCTCGGTCGACGGCGTCTCGGCGGCCCTGCCCTGGGCCGACTGGTCGAGCGTGCAGTGGGTCGGCGTCGGGGTGCTCGCCGTCCTCGTCGCCCTCGTGGTGGTGCTGTCGCTCCGACGCACGGCCCGGCGGCTGTACCTCGTCCGCGAACGGGAAGAGCTCGGCCACCGCGACCTCGACGGGCCGGTGCTGCCCCCGGCCCACTCGTTCACGGCGCTCGTGCCGGCGCTCGGTCCGGCCGGGCTGGCCGTGACCCTCGACCTGCTCGCGCGGCAACAGCACCCCGACGTGCACGTCCTCGTGGCGGTCGACCCCGAGGACCGCCTGACGCACGACGTCGCCACGTCGGCCGTCCGTCGTCACCCCGGACGAGTCCGGATCGTGACCACCCGCCCCTCCGCCGGCCCGGCCTCGACCGTGGCCTCGGCGCTCGCCGGCGCGCTCGCGGCGGTGGGTGACGGCGTCGTGGGCGTCTTCTCACCGGGCGACCGCCCGCACCCCCGGCTGTTCGCCCTCGTCGACTCCGTCCTGACCCGCACCGACGCCGACGCGGTGCAGCACGCCAGCCGCCCGGCCCTCGAACCGTCGCCGTGGTGGTCGCCCCGGCTGGCGGTCGACCGGTGGTGGTGGGCACGGTCGGTCGTGCGCTCGCACGGACGCGCCGGTTTCGTCCCGCTGTCGGACAGCACGCTCTTCGTCCGTCACTCCTGGCTCGCCTGGGCCGGCGGCTGGGACGCCGCCTGCGTCGAGGCGGGGCTCGACCTCGGCGTCCGCATGACGGTCGCCGGGGCCCGCGTCGTCGTGGCCACCTCGCCCGGGACCACCACGGTCGAGCGGGCGCCCGGGGGGCTCCGTGACCTGTTCCGTGCCCGGACGAGATGGGCCAGGGGCTGTCTGCAGGTGCTCGGCAAGGGCGACTGGCGGCGGCTGCGGCCGACGGCGCGGCGCCACGCCCTCGGCGTGCTCACCGAACCGCTGCTCGACGCCGGCGCGACGATCGTCGGCACCGCGGTCGTCGCGTCGACGGTCCTGGTCGGAGCGCCGGCCGTCGTGATCGGCCTGGCCCTGGTGCCGCTGCTGCCCGCCGCCCTGGCGCAGCTGCTGGACGTCGGGGCGACCACGGAGGCGGCCGCCGAGCAGGGGAGGCGCGCGACGGCCCGCGAGCGCCTCCTGGTGGTCGTCGGCGCCGTACCCAGCCGACTCGTCACCCTCGTGGCCGTCGTCGCCGCGATCGGGGCCGAGCTCACGGGCGCCGGCCCGCGGGTCGCGCGAGCGACGGCGGCGCCCGTCCCGAGTGCTCCCGCGGCGGGCGTCCGGCCCGCCCGCGTCGACGAGCCCGCGACGAGATGAACGGCAGATGTCGCCCACCTGGCAGTTGACCGAGACGGGCGTACCCCGACCAAACCGATCTGCCGACGCCCCCCGAACCGGTCACATGCCCGAAACCGAGTACCCCGTCCGGGGGACGCGTCCCGACCGCGCCGCCTCGACGAACCCGACCCCACCCCTGCGCCTCGTCGCCCGGGTGAAGGAGCTCGCGACCTTCGGCGCCGTGGGCGGCATCGCCTTCGTCGTCGACGTCGGCGTCTATAACCTGCTGCGCTCGACCCTGCTCGACGACAAGCCGATCGGGGCCAAGGTCCTCTCGGTGGTCGTCGCCACGGTGGTCGCCTGGTTGGGCAACCGCTACCTCACGTTCCGTGAAGGACGCAACCAGGCCGTCGTCCGGGAGGCCGTCACCTTCGGCCTCGTCAACGTCGGCGGCCTGCTGGTCGCCTCGGCGTGCCTGTTCGTCTCGCACTACCTGCTGGGCTTCACGAGCCAGCTCGCGGACAACGTCGCGGCGAACGGCGTCGGGCTCGTGCTCGGCACGGTGTTCCGCTACCTGGCCTACCGCCACCTCGTCTTCCGCGGCTCGCCCGCGGTCGCCTCCTCGGCCGACACCCCCGAAGCGTCGGCCGCGCTCGCCACCGTCGTCGGCCCCGTGCCGACCGACGACCCCACCCGACAGAACACCCCGCAGGCCCACCTGCACCCGACCCACTGACTGGAGAGTGATCCTGTGTCGACTGACCCGACCCAGATCCCGACATCACATCTCGCAGCGGGCGAACCCGCCCCGTTGCTCACCCCCCAAGCCCCGTCCGACCCGTCGCAGTTCGTCCCGAACCGCGGCACCACCGGCGCCACCGAGTCGATGATCGGGTTCCAACTGCCCGACTGGTCGCCCCTCGAGTGGATCGGCTACTCGTCGCTCATCGTGGTGACGATCCTGCTCACCGCGGTCGCCGTGTCCACCCTCTGGTGGATGCTGCACGCTTGGCGCTCGAAGGACAACCTCGAGGACAGCCAGTTCAGCGCGAACCCCCTCGACCCCGCCCACTCGTTCACCCTGCTGGTGCCCGGCCGGCACGAGGAGGAGGTCATGGGCCAGACCCTCGACCGCCTCGCGATGCAGGACCACCCCGACTTCGAGATCATCGCGATCGTCGGCCACGACGACCCCGGCACCGAGCGGGTCGCCCGTGAGGCCGCCGCCCGCCACCCCGAGCTGATCCGCGTGATCGTCGACTCGAGCGTGCCGAAGAACAAGCCGAAGGCGCTCAACCTCGCCTTGCAGACGTCACGTGGCGAGATCGTCGGCGTCTTCGACGCCGAGGACGAGGTGCACCCCCGCCTGCTGACGCTGGTCGACTCGCGGTTCACCGAGACCGACGCCGACGTGGTGCAGGGCGGCGTGCAGCTGATGAACTTCCAGTCGAGCTGGTGGAGCCTCCGCAACGTGCTCGAGTACTACTTCTGGTTCCGCTCGCGCCTGCACTTCCACGCCAAGGAGAAGTTCATCCCCCTCGGCGGCAACACGGTCTTCGTGCGCAAGGACTGGCTCGACTGGTCGCAGGGCTGGGACGCCGAGTGCCTCGCCGAGGACTGCGAGCTCGGGGTCCGTCTCTCGAGCGCCGGCGCCAAGGTCGTCGTGGCCTACAGCCCCGAGGTCGTCACCCGCGAGGAGACCCCCGGCACCTTCGTCTCGCTGCTCAAGCAGCGCACGCGCTGGAACCAGGGCTTCATGCAGGTCTACGGCAAGGGCGAGTGGAAGAAGCTGCCGCGTCTGCGCCAGCGCCTGATGGCCCGCTACCTGCTCACCATGCCGTTCATCCAGGCGGCCACGGGTCTGTTGATCCCCATCTCGGTGATCCTCATCCTGACCACCAAGGTGCCCACCGCCATCGCCCTCGTCTCGTTCGTCCCCCTGGCCCCGACCCTGGTGCTGCTGGCCGTCGAGTTCACCGGCCTCCGCGAGTTCGGTCGGGTGTACGGGCAGAAGGTGCGTGCCCGCGACTACTTCCGCCTCGTCTGGGGACTGCTCCCGTACCAGATCTTCCTCGCGCTCGCCGCGGTCCGGGCGGTCTTCCGTCAGCTGCGCGGCCTCAACGCCTGGGAGAAGACCGAGCACACCGGTGCCCACCGCGACGAGGTCGCGACCGAACCGCAGGAGGCGCCCCGCGCCTCCCAGCAGGAGCCCGCCATGGCCATGACCGGAGGTGACCGATGACGTCCACGCTGAACCGCCCCCGCGCGGCCGACACCACCGTGTCGAACGCCCCGGGCGCCCCCGTGGTGCCCACCAAGGACCTCCGCGGGGCCAAGCCGGCCTCGTGGCTGCGCCGACACGGCGCGGGCCTCGCCTGGCTGCTGCCCGTCCTGGCGATCGCCGCGGTCGTCCAGGCCTTCAACATGGACGGCTCGCCGCAGCGCATCGACGACGAGGGCACCTACACCGCCCAGGCCTGGGCCATCCAGAACCTCGGCGAGATCGCCCACTACACCTACTGGTACGACCACCCGCCCGTCGGCTGGTTGCAGATCTCGGCCTACACGGCCCTGACCGGAGCCTTCTCGCGGTACGACGTGGCCGTGCTGGCCGCCCGCGAGGCGATGCTCTTCTTCACCCTCGTCTCGGTCGTCCTCGTCTGGCTGCTCGGTCGCAAGCTCGGCCTCAGCCGCCCCGCGGCCGCCGTCGCGGGCCTCGTGTTCGCCGTGTCGCCGCTGGCCCTGCAGTTCCACCGCACGGTCTACCTCGACAACGTCGCCACCCCCTGGCTGCTCGCCGCGTTCGTCTTCGCCCTGAGCCGGCGGTACCAGCTCGCCGGTTTCGCAGCCGCCTCGCTGTCGTTCGGCATCGCGGTGCTCTCGAAGGAGACGTACCTGCTGGCGCTGCCCTTCCTGGCCTGGATGATGTGGCGCGGTGCCGACAAGGCGACGCGCCGCTACACCCTGTCGATCGCGGCCAGCCTGCTCGTGCTCGTCGGCCTCGGCTACGTCGCGCTCGCCGCGGTCAAGGGCGAGCTGCTGCCGGGTGCCGGCCGGGTGAGCCTGCTCGAGGGCATCCAGTTCCAGCTCGCGACCCGTGAGGCCAGCGGTTCGGTGTTCGACACCGGCAGCCTGTTCTTCGCGACGGTGTCGCAGTGGTGGCAGCTCGACCAGGTGCTCATCGTGCTCGGCACGCTCGCCTCGATCGTCGCGGTGTTCGTGAAGAAGCTGCGTCCGCTCGGCGTGATGATGGTGTTCTTGATCGCGTTCATGTTCCGCCCCGGCGGGTACCTGCCGGTGCCCTACGTGATCATGCTGCTGCCGTTCGCGGCCCTGCTCGTCGCGGCCGTCACCGACCACGCCGTCAAGGCGTTCCGGGCCCGTCGGTCCGGCGCCCTCTCGACCGCGGCCACCCGCACCGGTTCGGTCGCCTGGCTGGCGCTCACGCTGGCCGCCGTCGTGGCGATCGTGCCGCTCTGGGCCGTCCAGCTGCGCGGGTTCCTCGACAGCGACCTCGACGCGCCGATGCGCAACGCCGAGACCTGGGTCGAGACCAACGTGCCGAAGGACAGCCGTCTGCTCGTGGACGACGCCGTGTGGGTCGACCTGGTCAAGGCCGGCTTCTCGCGGGAGAACGTCATCTGGTTCTACAAGATCGACACCGACGGCGCCGTCCAGGCGCAGTCGCCGAACGGCTGGCGCGACTCGGACTACCTGTTCGAGACCGAGTCGGTGCGCACCTCGGGAGCGGCCTCGGCCGACATCCGCGACGCGCTCGCCAACTCGACGGTCGTCGCGACCTTCGGCGAGGGCGACCAGCAGGTGAACATCCGCCGGATCGACAGCCAGGGCGAGGCCCAGGCGCAGACCGAGGCGGACGACGCCGCGTCGGCGCGGTCGCAGGCCGGTGCCGAGCTCGCGCAGAACCCGAACCTGCAGATCTCGTCGACGCTCCGCACCGCGCTCTCGGACGGCCGCCTCGACCCGCGTGCCATCATCGTGCTCGGGCAGCTGGCCGCCATGGGGCCGATCTCGGTCGCCGACCCCCAGGCGCTGCCGGGCGAGCAAGAAGCGCTCTTCCGCCAGTTCGACGTCACCCCGCAGGGCGGCCAGTCCGTCGACGAGCTCCGGTCGACGCTCGAAGGGCTCGGCAGCGTCTACGTGCCCGAGTCGGTCGTGCCCTCGGGCGACGGGCTCCAGGTCACCTTCTCGGCCGTCGCGCCGAGCGGCGTGCTCAGCAACTGATCGCCACGCCGGCGTCCGCCCCCGCAGCGGGCGCCGGCACCTCCTCACCGCGTCCCACCCCCGGGTGGGACACCCGACCGGAAAGGACCAGCCACATGGCTTCCCTCTCACGCACCACCGGCGCCCTCGCCGCCACCGCTCCCGCACAGCCCGTCCGGCGTCGTCGCCTCGCGGCGGTGCTCGCCCTCACCGCTGCGGCGGGCGTCGCCCTCGCCGGCTCGCTCGTCGGCGTCTCGCCCGCGAACGCCGCCGACGGCGACGGCTGGGTGCGCGTCGGCCACCTGTCGCCCGACACCAAGGCCGTCGACGTCACCCTCACCTCGCTCAAGGGCGGGCAGGTCGTCATGGACCTCGACGACGTCACCTACGGCCAGGTCAGCCCGTACCAGGCCCTGCCCGCCGGGACGTACGTCGTCTCGATGACCGCGGCCGACGCGCCCACCGCCGCCAAGCCGGTCATCACGTCGAACATCACGGTCGACAGCGGCCAGCCGATCACCGCCGTCGCCTACGGCCCGAACGACGACCTCAAGACGCAGGTCTTCAAGGACGACCTGACGGCTCCGGCCGAGGGCCAGGCGAAGGTCCGCCTCGTGCAGGCGGCGAACGTCAGCAAGACCGTGACCGTCGCCACGAGCACCGGCACGACGATCGCCGAGGACGCGCCGTTCGGCAGCGCCAGCGGCTACGCCCAGGTGGCCGCCGGCCCGTGGACCCTCGACCTCACCGGCCAGAAGGTCAGCGGCACCAGCGACGTCGACCTCGCCGCGGGCAGCATCAACACGCTGTTCGTGCTCGACAACTCGACCGGGGGCATCACCATCGTCCCCGTGGTCGACAGCGCCGCCACGGCACAGGCGCCCGTCGGCGGCGTCCAGACGGGCGGCGGCTACCTCGCCGAGCACCCGCAGAAGAGCGAGTCCAAGGGCCTCTGGGCCACCGTGCTCGGCTGGTTCGGGGTCTGACGCCCCGCACCACCGCGGCAGGACGAGGAGGCGCGGTGAGCGCTCGTGCACACCGCGCCTCCCCGGCTCCCTCCGCACCCGCACGACGGTCCGCCCGGCGGACCGCCCGCAGCACCGAGACGAAGAAGAGAACGACATGACGAAGAAGACGAAGGCGCTGCTCGCAGCGGCCGTCGTGGTGGCCCTGGCCGTCACGGCCGGCATCGCCTCCCTCGTCGTCGGAGGGTCTGGCGGCCCGTCGACGGACCAGGCAGGCGCCGGCGCGACCGGCACCCCCGGCACGGGCATCCCGACCCCGCAGGCCCGCACCGCCACCGAGATCGGCGAGGACTTCCTCGACGACTACGTCGACGACGACGGCCGCGTCGTCCGGCGCGACCAGGGCGACGACACCGTGAGCGAGGGGCAGGCCTACGGCATGCTCGTCGCGGTCGCCGTGGGCGACGAGAAGCGGTTCGACGCCATCTGGTCGTGGACGGAGGACGAGCTCGTCCGCCCCGACGGCCTGCTCGCCTGGCAGTGGAAGGACGGCGCCGTCGTCGACGACATGCCGGCCAGCGACGCCGACGTCGACGCCGCCCGGGCCCTCGTGCTCGCCGGCTCGACGTTCGACCGCCCCGACCTCACCACCTCGGGCGTCGACCTCGGCATTGACGTGCTCGACGAGATGACCGTCTCGACCGACGTCGGACGCATCCTGCTGCCGGGCCCCTGGGCCATGGGCGCCGGCCCCTGGTCGTACAACCCCTCGTACGCGTCGCCGGCCACCTTCGCGCAGCTCGGCGAGGCCAGCGGCGACCCCCGCTGGGCCGAGCTCGAGGCCGGGTCGCGAGCCGTGACCACGAACATCCTCGCCTCGACCGCACTGCCGAGCGACTGGGCGCAGGTTCGGCAGGACGGCACCACCGTGCCGCTGCCGAGCGCCGACGGGTCGTCGGGCAGCGTGCAGTACAGCTACGACGCCGGCCGTCTCGCCCTGCGCTACGCCGAGTCGTGCCGGCCCGAGGACGTGGCCCTGGCCGCGTCGATGGCCACCGTGCTGCAGCGCTACGACGAGCTGCCCATGCAACTCGACCTCGGCGGACAGTCGGTCGGTTCGGACCAGAGCCCACTCGCCTACGCCGCGCGGGCGGCGGCCGAGGCCAGCGACGGCCAGCACGACCGCGCCGCCGCCGACCTGCGGACCGCGGACGACCTGTCGCAGTCGACCCCCACCTACTACGGCTCCGCCTGGGCGGCCCTCGCCGCCCTCCAGCTCGAGGGCACGAGCCTCGGTGCCTGCTCGCCCCTGGCGGTGGCCCGATGAGCCTCGCGACCTTCGTGGCGGGCCACCGTGTGGCCGTCCTCGCGGCCGGAGCGGCTCTGGTGCTCGTGGCCGGTGGCGTGACCGCGGCCGCCGTGGCCGCACAGCCCGACGACGCCACGACCACGACCTCGACCGCGGCCACGCCCTCGCCCACCTCGACGCCGGACGCCGCCCGCGGGTCGGCCGGTGCGTTCCAGGACCCGGCGGCGCCGTCGTACACGGCGCCCCCGGCGGACGCCACACCCGTCCGCGTGCAGATCCCCTCGATCGGCGTGGACTCCGGCCTCGAGGCCCTCGGCCTCGGCGCCCAGGGCGAGCTCGACCCGCCGAAGGCGTGGCAGTCGGCCGGTTGGTACCAGGACGGCGTCGTGCCCGGCGCCGTCGGCCCCGCCGTCATCGCCGGCCACGTCGACTCGGGCAGCGGCCCGGCCGTCTTCGTCGACCTGGCGAAGCTCACGACCGGCGACGAGGTGACGGTGACGCTCTCGACCGGCTCGGTCGAGACCTTCCGCGTCACCGGCAGCGAGCGCACCCCGAAGGCGACGTTCCCGACGAGCGACGTCTACGGAGCGAGCCCCACGCCCGGCCTCCGCCTGATCACCTGCGACGGCACCTTCGACCGGTCGACGGGGCACTACGTCGACAACCTGATCGTGTTCGCCGACCTGGTCACCTCGTGACCAGCGGCCCCCACCGCGCCTCCTGAACCCGGCGCACCGACCCACCCCCGGCACCCGACGGCCGGAACGCGACACCCGACGAGCACCACCCGACACCTCCGACTCCCACCCGACGGGAAAGGACCCCCTCATGAACGACGCCCTCGTCATCATCCCGACCTTCAACGAGCGCGAGAACCTCGACTGGATCGTGGGGCGCACGCTGGCCGCCGGCGCCTCGGTCGACGTGCTCGTCGTCGACGACGGCTCGCCCGACGGCACCGGCGAGCTCGCCGACGCCTACGCCGCGCGCGACCCGCGCGTGCACGTGATGCACCGCACCGAGAAGGCCGGCCTCGGCGCCGCCTACCTGGCGGGCTTCGCCTGGGGGCTCGAGCGCGGCTACGACGCGCTCGTCGAGATGGACGCCGACGGCTCGCACCACCCCGAGTACCTGCCCGGCATGCTCGAGCTGCTGCGCGAGAACGACCTGGTGCTCGGCTCGCGCTGGGTGCCCGGCGGCGCCGTCGAGAACTGGCCGCTGCGGCGCGAGCTGCTCAGCCGCGGCGGCAGCTGGTACACCCGGGGCGCCCTGGGCATCCGGGTGGCCGACACGACCGGCGGGTTCCGCGTCTTCCGGTCGTCGGCGCTGCGTCGCATCGACCTCGACCGGGTCGAGTCGCGCGGCTACTGCTTCCAGGTCGACCTGCTCTGGCGCGCGCTGCAAGCGGGCCTGCGGGTCGTCGAGACTCCGATCACGTTCACCGAGCGCATCCACGGCGCCTCGAAGATGAGCGGCTCGATCGTCAGGGAGTCGCTGACCAAGGTGACCCTCTGGGGTCTGCGACGACGGTCTCGCGCCGTCGTCGAGTTGGTCGTGCGACACCGTCGCCTGCCGAGCGTCCGCGCCACCTCGCACCGGGTCGGGCCCGTGCGGGGCGGCGTGTCGACGCGCTAGCAGGGAGGCGACACACAGCGCGCGCGCCCGGGGTGGTCAGCCCCGGGCGCGCGCGTCGTGCGTCGTGCGTGGTGCGGCTACCGCGGTGCGGCGTCAGCGGACGATCGCGACCGAGTGCGCCGGCAGCAGCAGGCTCGACCCGGGGGCGATCGACTCGTCGCTGGCGAACAGGACGGTCTCGGCGCTCACCGCGACCCGCGCCTCCTGGTCGGCGAGGTTGATCGCGATCTTCAGGTCGCCGCGCGTCAGCACGAGCCAGCGGGCGTCGCCGTCGTACTCGACGCTCGTCTCGCCGAAGCGGGGGTCGGTGAGCGCCGGCTCGCTGCGGCGCAGCGCGCCCAGGCGGCGGTACGCGTCGAGCAGCACCGCGTGGCGGCCGGTCTCGAGCTCGGACCAGTCGAGCTTGCTGTCCTCGAAGGTCGAGGGCTCTTGAGGGTCGGGTACCGACGACTCGTCCCAGCCCATCTTCGCGAACTCCTCGATGCGGCCCTTCGCCGTGGCCTCTCCGAGGTCGTGCTCGGGGTGCGAGGTGAAGAACTGCCACGGGGTCGAGGCGGCCCACTCCTCGCCCATGAAGAGCATCGGCGTGTACGGGCCGGCCAGGGTGAGCGTCGCGGCGATGACCAGCTGACCGTCGTCGAGCGTCGCGGCAAGGCGGTCGCCGATCGCCCGGTTGCCGATCTGGTCGTGGTTCTGGTTCGCCACGACGAGCCGCCAGGTCGGCATGTGCTCGGTGTCGACCGGGTGGCCGTGCTCCGCCTCGCGGAACGACGACCAGGTGCCGTCGTGGAAGAACCCCTTGGTCAGCACCTTCGCGAGGGCGCCGAGCGGTTCGAAGTCGGCGTAGTACCCGGTCGTCTCACCCGTCAGCGCGACGTGGACGGCGTGGTGGAAGTCGTCGCTCCACTGCGCATCGAGGCCGTAGCCCTGGCGGTGGTCGGGGCCGAAGCCGCCGCCGTCGCGAGGCGTGATCAGCCGGGGGTCGTTCAGGTCGCTCTCGGCGATCAGCGACAGCGGGCGGCGCAGGTGGCTGCTGAGCGCGGCCGTCCGCTCGGCCAGTTCTTGCAGCAGGTGGACGTCGCTGTCGTCCTTCAGCGCGTGCACCGCGTCGAGGCGCAGGCCGTCGACGTGGTAGTCGTCGAGCCACATGGCCGTGTTGTCGAGGATGAACTCGCGCACCTCGTGGGCACCGTCGTCGTCGAGGTTGACGTTGTCGCCCCAGGTGTTGGCGTGCTTGCTCGACAGGTAGGGGCCGAACAGCGGCAGGTAGTTGCCCGAGGGGCCGAGGTGGTTGTACACGACGTCCTGCACGACGCCGAGGCCGGCCGCGTGCGCGGCGTCGACGAAGCGCTGGTACGCCTCGGGCCCGCCGTAGTTGTCGGTGACCGTGAACCAGTCGACGCCGTCGTAGCCCCAGTTCCAGCGGCCGTTCACGCCGTTGACCGGCAGCAGCTCGACGAGGTCGACGCCCAGGTCGACGAGGTGCGGCAGCTTCTCGATCGCCGAGTCGAGCGTGCCGTCGGGCGTGAACGTGCCGACGTGCAGCTCGTACACGACCGACCCGGCCAGCTGACGGCCCGTCCAGGCGTCGTCGGTCCAGGCGAAGGCCGACGGGTCGTACGTCTCGCTGAGGCCGTGCACGCCGTCGGGCTGGCGGCGCGAGCGGGGGTCGGGCAGAGGGGTCTCGCCCTCGGGTGAGTCGCCGCCGTCGAGCACGAAGCCGTAGCGGTGGCCCGGCCCGCGGTCGAGGTCGGCGGGGGCCCGCCACCAGCCGGTCTCGGGTTCGGACGTCAGCGGCAGCAGCTCGCCGTCGAGGTGGAGGTGCACGGTGGTCGCTTCAGGGGCCCAGACGTCGTAGACGCTCATCGGTCTCCTCGGGTTCGGAAGGGGCGGGGGAGGGGGCCGAGGAGTCACGACGTGCCGCCCACGTCGAGACGTGAGCGGCACGGTGACAGCTCGCTGCCGGTGACGGTAGTCGGGCGCGAGCCGGCGGGGTCAGTCCTCTGCGGGGATCAGCAGGGCGACGGGGTACGTCTCGAGCACGTCGGCCAGGCGGAGGCGACCGCCCTCGTGCCGCCGGCCGGTGAACACGTCGCGGTACGCGCCTCCTGCGGTCAGCACGACGGTGTCGTCCCAGCCGCCGGCCTGTTCGAGGGCGACGGGGAGGCGGGTGGCGAACGCGAGCGCGCCACCGCGGTCGACGGCCACGGCCGACGCCGCCTGCTCGCCGAGGACCGGCAGCGCCGCGTATCGCGTGAACAGGTCGGGGCGGTCCCGGCGCAACGTCAACGCGTGGTGCGTGACGACGAGCTTGGCCGCTCCGGTGTCGTCGATCGCGGGCGTCGCCCCGGCGCGGACCTCGTCCAGGAGGCGCCGGCGCAGTCCGAAGTCGACCTCGCGTCGGTTGTCGGGGTCGACGAGCGAGAAGTCCCACAGCTCGCCGCCCTGGTAGACGTCGGGGCTGCCGGGCCCGGCCAGCTGCATCAGCGCGACGCCGAGCGAGTTGCTGTAGCCCGGGGTGCGCAGCACGTCGACGATGCGCTCGACCTCGTGGCGCACCTCGTCGTCGTCGAAGGCGGCGTCGACCGCCGCGTGCATCCGCACCTCGAAGGCCTCGGCCTCGTCGGTCCGGTCGGTCCACGTGGTCGACGTGCTCGCCTCGCGGGACGCCTTCTCGGCGTAGTCGTGCAGGCGCTCACGCGACGCGGGCCACGAGCCGACGATCGTCTGCCAGAGGATGTTCTCGAACGGGCCGTCGCCGACCGGGGCGAGCTCGCGCAGCCGTTCGAGGGTCGCCGCCCACTCGGTGGCGACCTCGGCCAGCACCGAGATGCGGGCACGGACGTCGGCGCTGCGCTTCGTGTCGTGCGTCGACAGGGTGGTCATGCCGAACGGGCGCTCGGCCAGGCGGACCTGCTGACGGGCGTGGAACTCGTCGGGGGTCAGGGCGAACTCGCTCGGATCGGCGCCGACCTCGGTCAGCGTCGCGAGGCGGCTGTAGCGGTAGAAGGCCGTGTCTTCCACGCCCTTGGCCATCACCATGCCGCTGGTCTGCTGGAACCGCACGGACGCCGGGTGAGTCTCCTCGCGCAGCACGGCGACGACCTGGTCGATCGCGTCGGTCAGCTCGGGCCGGTGCGACATCGCGACCTCGGCGGCCTCGGTGAGCCAGGCGGCGCCCTGCGGCAGGTAGCTGCGGTAGACCGGGAACGCCGCGGCGAGCTCGGCCAGGGCGTCGACGACGGCCGGGTCGACGGTGCCGCCGTCGGCGATCAGGCGGGCCAGGCGGTTGATCTCGCTGCCCAGGATGCCGTCGGCGATGCCGCGCTTCGTGCCGAGGATCATCTCGTGCCAGTCGGCGGGCTCGTCGCCACCGGTCTCGTCGGCCCCGGCGGCTCGTTCGTCGCCGTCGACCCCGCGCGCCCGGCGCAGGCGCGAGTCGAGGGCGTCGAGGGCCGGCGCGCCGTTCGGGTCGACGAAGAGGCGGTCGAGGTCGGCGAGGGCGTCGTAGCCCGTGGTGCCGGCGGTCGCCCAGTCCTCGGGCAGGCGCTCGTCGCCCTCGAGGATCTTCTCGACGAGGACGTGCGCGTCGCCCGTGAGGGTCGCGAGCAGGTCGAGGTAGCCCTTCGGGTCGGCGAGGCCGTCCGGGTGGTCGACGCGGAGGCCGTCGACGAGGCCCTCGGCGAACCAGCGACCGATCTCGGCGTGTGACTCGTCGAAGACGCGTTCGTCTTCGACGCGGATGCCGGCCAGCGTGTTGACGGCGAAGAAGCGGCGGTAGTTCAGGTCGGTGTCGGCGCGCTTCCAGTGCACCAGCTCGTAGGCCTGGCGCGCGTGCACCGCGGTCGCGTCGTCGCCGGGCGCACTCGTGCCCGGGGCGATCGGGTAGACGTTGTCGTAGTAGAGAAGCTCGTCGCCCTCGACGCTCAGGCCCTCGATCGAGCCGTCGGACGCGGCGGGCTCGCCGAGCACGGGCAGCAGCACCTTGCCGCCGCCGGCCGCCCAGTCCACGTCGAACGCGTCGGCGTAGCGCGACTCACGGCCGTGGGTCAACAGGTCCCACCACCAGACGCTCGCCTTCGGCGTGGCGACGCCGACGTGGTTCGGCACGATGTCGACCAGCACGCCGAGGCCCGCGGCGTGGGCCCGGGTCGAGAGCTCGTCGAGCCCCTCGGCGCCGCCGCGCTCGGGGTCGACCAGGCTGTGGTCGACGACGTCGTAGCCGTGGTCGCTGCCCGGCTCGGCGGCGAGGATCGGCGACAGGTACACCCAGTCCGCCCCGAGGTCGTGCAGGTACGGCACCAGTTCGGCGGCGGCCTCCAGGTCGAAGGAGGCGCGCACCTGGAGGCGGTACGTCGAGCGCGGGTGCATGGTCGGTTCGTGTCGGGTCACAGTTCTTCCTCGGCCGTGGCACGCAGGACGACGAGCGAGCGACCCACCACGGGGAGTCGGTCACCGGCCCGCAGGGCCGCGGGGGCCTGCGGTGTCGAGGGCGGTTGGGGGGTGGTGGCGGCCCGGGTGGCCGTCGGGGTGCGGGGGGCGGCGTTCGCCGGGGGCGGAGGCGCGGTCACGGTGCTGTCGACGACGACCTCCCAGCCCTGGGCGTACTCGTCGGGCGGCAGGACGAACGTGACCGTCTCGGCGCTGGCGTTGAAGTAGAGCACGAAGTTGACGTCGGTGATGCGGCCGCCGCGGGCGTCGCGCCCGCGGATGCCGTTGCCGTTCAAGAACATGCCGATCGCCTTGGCGTACGACTCGTTCCACTCGCCCTCGTGCATGGCGTCGCCCTCGGTGGTCAACCACACGATGTCGGGCAGGGGCTCGCCCTCGCCCCTCGTGACGGGTCGGCCGTTGAAGTAGCGCTGGCGACGGAAGGTCGGGTGGTCGTGGCGCAGCTTGATGACCTCGGCGACGAACTCGATCAGCTCGCGGTCGGCGTTCGGCCAGTCGATCCAGCTGATCTCGTTGTCCTGGGCGTAGGTGTTGTTGTTGCCGCCCTGGGTGCGACCCAGCTCGTCGCCGTGCAGCAGCATCGGCACGCCCTGGCTGAGCAACAGCGTCGCCAGGAAGCTGCGCTGACGCTGTTCACGCAGGGCACGGATGTCACCGTCGTCGGTCTCGCCCTCGACGCCCGAGTTCCACGAGCGGTTGTGGCTCTCGCCGTCGTTGCCGTTCTCGCCGTTGGCGTCGTTGCGCTTGTCGTTGTAGCTGACCAGGTCGCGCATCGTGAAGCCGTCGTGGGCCGTGACGAAGTTGATGCTCGCCACCGGGCGGCGGCCGTCGCGTTCGTACAGGTCGGCCGAGCCCGTGATGCGGCTGGCGAACTCGCCGAGGGTCGAGGGCTCGCCGCGCCAGAAGTCGCGCACGGTGTCGCGGTACTTGCCGTTCCACTCGGTCCACTGCGGCGGGAAGTTGCCGACCTGGTATCCGCCGGGGCCGACGTCCCACGGCTCGGCGATCAGCTTGACCTGCGAGACGATCGGGTCCTGTTGCACGAGCTCGAAGAAGGTGGAGAGCCGGTCGACCTCGTAGAACTCGCGGGCGAGCGAGGCGGCCAGGTCGAAGCGGAACCCGTCGACGTGCATCTCGGTGACCCAGTAGCGCAGGCTGTCCATGATCAGCTGCAACGAGTGCGGGTGCCGCACGTTCAGGCTGTTGCCGGTGCCCGTGTAGTCCATGTAGTGCTGCTGGTCGCCGTCCATCAGCCGGTAGTAGGCGGCGTTGTCGATGCCCTTGAACGACAGGGTCGGCCCGAGGTGGTTGCCCTCGGCGGTGTGGTTGTAGACGACGTCGATGATGACCTCGATGCCGGCCTCGTGCAGCACGCGCACCATCGTCTTGAACTCCTGCACCTGCTGACCGATGTCACCGGTCGCAGAGTAGGCGGCGTGCGGGGCGAAGAACCCGATGGTGTTGTAGCCCCAGTAGTTGCTGAGGCCCTTCTCGAGCAACGTGTTGTCCTGCACGAACTGGTGCACGGGCATCAACTCGAGCGTGGTGATGCCGAGCTTCTTGAGGTGCTCGATGATCGCCGGGTTCGCGACGCCGGCGTAGGTGCCGCGTTCTTCTTCGGGGATGTCGGGGTGCGTCTCGGTGAGGCCCTTGACGTGGGCCTCGTAGATGACGGTCTCGTCGTAGCTGTACTTGGGGGCGCGGTCGCCCTGCCAGTCGAAGAACGGGTTGATGACGACGCCCAGCATCATGTGCGGGCCGCTGTCCTTGTCGTTGCGCGAGTCGGGGTCGCCGAAGGTGTAGGCGAACAGCGCCTCGTCCCAGTCGATCTCGCCGCAGGTGGCCTTGGCGTAGGGGTCGAGCAGCAGCTTGTTCGGGTTGGCCCTGACGCCCTTCGCCGGGTCGTACTCGCCGTGCACGCGGTAGCCGTACCGCTGGCCGGGTTGCACGGTGGGCAGGTAGGCGTGCCAGACGTAGGCGTCGACCTCGGTGAACTCGACCCTCGTCTCGGTTCCGTGGTCGTCGAACAGACACAACTCGACCTTGCTGGCTGCCTCGCTGAAGATCGCGAAGTTGGTGCCGCTGCCGTCGTAGGTCGCGCCGAGGGGGTAGGGGTTGCCGGGCCAGGTGTGCATCGAACCTCCGATTGGGACTCGCTCAGCCTAGGGGCGAACGGCCGCGCCGTCCGCGCGAGGACGGGGCGCCCACCCGGCCGCTGGGGCCGGGCGGACGCCCCGTCGAGGGCCGGGTCCGCTACTTCGTGACGGCCGCCAGGGCGTCGACGATCCCCTCGCCGAACCACCCGTTGTCGGCGGGCGTGCCCGTGCAGGTCGTGGTGCCGGCAGGGCACGGGGTGTCGGTCGCCTGCCGCTCGAGCAGGCCGGTCAGGGCGGTGCCGCTCAGGCGCGGGTGGGTCGACTTCAGAAGGGCGAGCACGCCGGCGACGTGCGGCGAGGCCATCGAGGTGCCCGACTTGGTGCCGTAGCCGCCACCGGTCACGGTCGACAGGATCGCCGAGCCCGGTGCCGCGACGTCGATGACGCCCTGGCCGTAGTTCGAGAAGCCCGACTTCGCCCCGGCCGACGTGGTCGATGACACGGTGACGACGCCGTCGAGTTCGGTCGGGATGTCCAGGCAGCGCGAGTCGATGGGGCGGGTCGTCGGCGTGGTGTCGTTCGGGCTGTCGGTGTCGACCGTCTTGTTCGCGAGGTCGATCGACGAGTTGCCGGCCGCCGCCACGTTGACGATGCCCTTCTTCTGGGTGAACTGCACGGCGCGGTCGACGGCGGTCAGCACGGCCGCCTGGTCGACGTCCGAACCGCACCAGAACTGCCACGGGTCGACGTAGTAGCTGTTGTTCGTGATGTCGGCACCGGTCGCCGCGGCCTGCATGAAGCCGCAGATGGCGGCCTCGGGGTAGATGAACCCGTCGTCGCTGACGACCTTGACGGCCGACATGGTCACGCCGGGGGCCACTCCCACGATGCCGACGCCGTTGCGGGCGGCGGCGATCGTGCCGGCCACGTGGGTGCCGTGGTCGCTCGTGGTCGGCTGCCAGGCGGCGTAGGCCCGGTCGGGCGTGCCGGTCAGGCAGCTCGCCGAGGCGGCGACGTCGATGTTCGGCTGCAGGTCGGGGTGGTCGCCCTGGATGCCCGAGTCGAGCACGGCGACGAGCACGTCGCGGCTGCCGTCGGTGACCTGGTGCGCCCGGTCGGCCCCGATCGCGGCGAGGTCCCACTGCTGGGCCTCGAGCGGGTCGGCGACGACGGTCGTGACCTCGTCGAGCCGCTGCTCGGGCGAGGTCGCGGCCCTCGGTCCGCCGGGGTGCCCCGGGCCGCCGGGTGTGCCGGGCCCGCCCGGAGTGCCGGGCTTCACGGGCTTGCCCGGACCGGGGGCCGTCGTGCCCACGCCGTAGGTCGGGTCGGTCTCGGCCACGGCGGCGGTGCGGGTGGCTCCGGCCGACAGGACGGCCTTGTCGCCGCGCACCGAGGCCGCGAAGTTCGTGTTGCTCGACTGGGCCACGACGACGCCGAGGTCGGCGTAGGCGGCGATCACGCTGCCGCCCGCGGCGGCGACCGCGCGTTCGACCTGCTTCGTCGCGCCCGGGTTCGCCTTGGTGGCGTTCACGGCGTAGTTCATCACCGCGCCCTCGACGACGGGCAGCGCCGGGCCCGGCCGGCCGGGTGCGGCGGGCGCCGACGGGGCGGCCCCGGGAGGCGCGGCGACGGCGGCACCGGAGCCCACGGCGACGAGTCCCAGGGTGAGGGCGGCCGCGACGCAGACGGTGGTGGCGCGGCGGCGGGTGCCGCGCGGGCGGGGGTCGGTGAAGGTCATGGTTCTCCTCGTCGGGTCACGCGTGCCGGGTGGGACGCGCGGGGAGCCGGTGGCTCGTCGCGGGCCGCGCCCGGTGATCCGACGAGCCGCCGTGCTCCTCACAGGAAGTCTGAAGAATCTTCGGCCCGGGCACAGTGGGCACTTGGGGGGACGCCTCGTGACCCCCGTTCGGGGTACGCCCGTCACGGGTGGGCCGGGTAGCGTCGGTTCATGACCTCCGCTGCCGCTCGACGAGCCGCCACCACTCCTCCCTGCCGTGCCCTGTCGACGATCTCGGGCTCGGCCTCGTGAAGATCGTCGTCATCGGGTCCACCGGCCACGTGGGGGGCTTCCTCGTCCCGCGACTGGTCGAGGCCGGCCACGAGGTGGTCGCCGTCAGCCGCGGCGAGTCCGAGCCGTACCGACGGCACGCCGCGTGGTCACGCGTGACGCGCCTCCTGCTCGACCGCGAGGCGGGTGACGCCGACGGCACGTTCGCGCGTGAGATCGCCGGCCTCGGCGCCGACGTCGTCGTCGACATGATCTGCTTCACCGTCTCGTCGGCGCGCAAGATGGTCGACGCGTTGCAGGGCACGGGCACCGTGCTCGTGCACTGCGGCACGGTGTGGGTGCACGGCCCCTCGCGCGAGGTGCCGATCACCGAAGAGGCCGAGCGCACGCCGTTCGGCGAGTACGGCACGCAGAAGGCCGCGATCG
Source organism: Frigoribacterium sp. VKM Ac-1396 (assembly GCF_015350895.1). Taxonomy (NCBI): domain Bacteria; kingdom Bacillati; phylum Actinomycetota; class Actinomycetes; order Micrococcales; family Microbacteriaceae; genus Frigoribacterium; species Frigoribacterium sp. VKM Ac-1396. The sequence continues at coordinate 895,026 of NZ_JADKSD010000002.1, forward strand.
AAGAGCTGCTGCTGCGCGAGTCGCGACGTCCGGGCGGGGTCCGGTCCGTCGTGCTGCACCCGGGTCACATCACCGGCCCGGGCTGGCCGATGATCAACGCCGTCGGCAACCTCGACCTCACCGTGTGGGAGGCCCTCGCCACCGGTCGCGAGATCGCCGTGCCGGGCCTCGGCCTCGAGACCGTCCACCACGTGCACGCCGACGACGTCGCGCAGGCCTTCCAGCTCGCCGCCGAGCGGCACTCGCAGGTCGTGGGCGAGGCGTTCCACGTCGTCAGCGACCGGGCGATCACGCTGCGCGGGCTCGCCGAGGCGGTCGCCCGGCACTACGGGCAGGAGGCGCGGTTGCGGTTCGTCTCGTGGGCCGAGTTCCGAGACCAGACGTCCGACGAGCACGCCGACGCCTCGTGGCAGCACGCGTCGCGCAGCCACTCGATGAGCATCGCCAAGGCGCGTCGCCTGCTCGGCTACGCGCCGCGGTACACCTCGGTGCAGGCCGTCGTCGAGGGCCTCGAGTGGCTCGAGGCCGACGGGCAGCTGACCCTGGCCTGAGCCGGACGCCGTGTCGTCGGGCCGGAAACCGCACCGTCGGGCGCGGACCGCGCCCGCGGCCGGTCGACGGTGCACTGTCGAGGCATGACCGAACGAGACGACACCTTCACCGCCCTGACCGTCGAGCGCGCGCAGCAGAACGTCGACGAGGGCGGCAAGCCCTTCGCCTGCCTGCTCGTCCGCGACGGCGAGATCATCGCCGAGGCGACCAACCACGTCGCGCAGACCGGCGACCCCACGGCGCACGCCGAGATCCTCGCGATCCGACTCGCCGCCGAGCAGGGCATCACCGACCTCCGCGGCATCGACGCCTACGTCACGGCCTATCCGTGCCCGATGTGCCTCGGCGCCCTGTACTACGCCCAACCCGACCGCGTCGTCTACGCGGTGTCGCGCGAGCAGGAGGGCGAGCACTACGAGGACGGCAACCGACTCATGACCCTCGGCACCTTCTACGACGAGTACGCCAAGCCGATCGACGAGCGCACCCTGCGGTCCGAGCAGGGTCACGCCGACAACGCGACGGCACCCTTCGCCGACTGGACGGCCCGACACGCGTCGTGACGCCGCGGCGCGTCGTCCCCGCTCAGGCCTCGGCCTCGGCGCTCGCCGTGCCCGTGAGGATCGGGGCCAGCACGATGATGCCCGCCCCGAGAAGGCTCACGGCCGAACCGACGTAGTCCCACATCGTCGGCTTGAACCCGTCGACCACGATGCCCCAGGCGAGCGAGCCCGCGACGAACACCCCGCCGTAGGCCGCGAGCACCCGGCCGAAGTTCGCGTCGGGTTGGAACGCGGCGACGAAGCCGTAGGCGCCCAGCGAGACGATGCCGAGCAGGGCGAAGAGCCAGCCCCGGTTCTCGCGCACGGCCTGCCAGATCAGCCAGGCACCCCCGATCTCGGCGACGGCCGCGAGGGCGAAGAGCAGGACGATCCGGACGACGGTCATGCTGCATCCTGACAGGCGCCGTGCCCGGGCGGGTCGGTGGTCGAGGCGGGCGCGCCTCCTCGGGCCCACGCGGCGTAGCGTCACGGGCGTGGATGCTCCGGCCCTCGGCGCATCCCTCGATCGAGGGAGCGCGTCATGAAGGTCGTCATCACGGGGTCACGCGGCAAGGTCGGCCGGGCGGCCGTCCGCCGCTTCGTCGACGCCGGCCACGACGTGCTCGGCGTCGACCTGGCGCGGCCCGTCTTCGACACGGGCGTCGACGAGCCCGGCCGCTACGTGATGGGCGACCTGACCGACGCCGGCACCGCGTTCTCGGTCGTGGCGGGTGTCGACGCCGTGGTGCACGTCGCGGCCATCCCGCAGCCGACCGCGAACCCGGCCCATGTCGTCTTCCACACCAACCTGATGTCGACCTTCAACCTGGTCGAGGCGGCCGTCCGGTTCGGGGTGCCGCGCTTCGTCAACGTGTCGAGCGAGAGCATCGTCGGCAACTTCTTCCCCGAACGGCCCTTCCTGCCCGACTACGTCCCCGTCGACGAGGAGCACCCCCTGCACCCGCAAGACCCCTACGCCCTGTCGAAGGCGTTCGGCGAACAGCTGATGGACGCCGCCGTCCGGCGCTCCGACCTGCGGGCGATCTCGATCCGCCCGAGCACCGTCCACGACGAGACCAACTACGAGGCGAACCTCGGGCCGCAGGTGCGTCGGGCCGACCCCGAGAGCGCGAACTTCGGCAGCTACGTCGACGCCGACGACCTCGCCGACGCCCTCCTGCTCGCCGCCGAGAGCGACCTGCCCGGTCACGAGGTCTTCTACGTCGCAGCGTTCGACAACGCGGGCGGCCACGACCTCGCCGCCACCGTGCGCGAGCACCACGGCGACCGGATCGAGCTGCGCGAGCTCGACCGGGTCGACGCCTCGGGCATCTCGACCGCCAAGGCCCGTCGGTTGCTCGGCTGGACGCCGACGCGGTCGTGGCGGGACCACCTCGACGCCGACGGACGCGCCCTGCCCACCGCGTGACCGGCCGCCGGACGTCAGAGCAGTTCGGCGAGCAGCGCGAAGGTGCGGTCGGGGGCCTCGAGCTGCATGTCGTGGTGGACGCCCGGCAGGCGGCGGATCTGCCAGCCGGCGCGCTGGTAGCCCGACACGAGACGCTCGGGCACGACGGCGGGGGAGTCGTCCGACAGCACGACGACAGAAGGCACCGAGGGTGCCGTCCTTTCCACCGGGTGGAAGGCCACGTCGCGGAACACCCCCGTCGCCATGCGCGAGTCGAACCGGGCACGGGCGTCGTCCAGGGAGGCGCGGGTCGCGTCGTCGTACCCGGCCCGCAGTCGTGCGCCCTTCCGCGCCTGGGCGAGCGCCGCGACACCCATCGTGACGGTCGGCACGGCCCAGAACAGCCGCCCGGCGAGTCCCCGCGTCGGCAGGGCGAGCGAGAACCCGGGGTCGAGGTAGACGGCCGTGCGAGGCTGCAACCGGTCGACGGCACGGACGAGCACCGAGCCGCCCAACGAGTGCCCGGCGACGCCGTCCAGGCCCTGGGGGAGCGCCTCGGCGAGATCGTCCGCGAAGTCGTCGAGCCGGTACGACGACGCCCGGTCGCTCTCGCCGTGGCCCCGCAGGTCGACCGTGGTGACGGTGTACGACCCGGTCGCGACGAGCCGGTCGACGATCGGCCGCCAGGTCGCCCCGTCGGCGCCGAGCCCGTGGACGAGCGCGACGTGGCGCTCGCCGTCGCCGGTGGTCGTGGTGTTCAGGTGCATGACGACCATCCTGCCTGTCATCATGGGGCCCATGCCGACCCGACCGGGCCGACCCACAGCGCGCAGGCACGAGAAGGGCACGACCATGGCGGACGCCGGGTTCAGCACAGAAGAGAAGGCTGCGATGAAGCAGCGCGCCGCCGAGCTCCGGGCCGAGGCGAAGCGCCAGAAGGTGGCCGACAAGGCGGCCGCCGAGGCGCAGGACGCCGTGGACGCCATCGCGGCCATGACCGACGTCGAACGGCCGATCGCCCAGATGGTGCACGAGGTCGTCTCCGAGCACGCCCCGGGCCTCGCCCCGAAGACCTGGTACGGCTTCCCGTCGTACGCGAACGCCGACGGCAAGGTCGTCGTCTTCTTCCAGCCGGGCGCCAAGTTCGGCACGCGGTACTCGACGCTCGGCTTCCAGGACGCCGCCCGACTCGACGACGGGTCGATCTGGGCCACCTCGTACGCGGTGACCGACGACGACGACGCGACCCGCGCCTCCGTGGCCGCGCTCGTCCGCAAGGCCGCCGGGCTCTGACCCCGGCCGGGTCGGCATGCCGCCGACGCGCGTCAGCGGCTTCGGGTGGGCCTCGGCCCGCTGTGCGACGAGATGCAGTCGGCGATCGTCTCGACGTCGTCGAGGCTGCCGTCGGCGATCGCCACGATGAAGTCGTAGGCGCTGTCGTTGGTCATCGTCAGGCGGCGACCGTTCACACCGAGGAAGGCGACGAGACCGGCGAGACCGAGGCGCTTGTTCCCGTCGACCAGCGCATGGTTGCCGACGAGAGAATGAACCAGGGCCGCCGCCTTCAGCTCGAGGGTGGGATAGGCGTCGGCTCCCATGACGGAGGTGCGGGGTCGGACGAGGGCGGATTCGAGCAATCCGGCGTCACGGACGACCACCTCGGCATCGATCGCCCGGCGGGCGACTCGCAGCATCTCGTCGAAGGTCAGGTGGATCATTCGCCGAGGCGGCGGAGGGCTTCGGCGTAGCGGGGCAGTTCGGTCTCGAGGACGTCGTCCAGGAGGTCGTCGCGGCTGTGGTTCTCGACGTATTCGCGGACTGCCTGACGCGCGACGTCTTGCATGGACCGCGATTCGAGCGCGGCACGTCGGCGGAGGGCATCGGCCTCGGAGTCGTCGAGGCGAAGGGTCATGGGCATGGCTGGATGGTATCAAGCGTGACACCGCAGGGCCCGAGGTCGGCCGTTCTCGGGTCGTCATCCGGCGCTATGATCGTCCCCACAACACACGGGAGTCCGGTGAGCCGGGCTGAGAGGAAGCGAACCACGCTTCGACCGTCGAACCTGATCTGGGTCATGCCAGCGCAGGGAGGAGAAGAACAGATGTCCACGTCCACGCCCGAAAACCGTTCCACGGCGGCTCGCGACAGCTCGACCGGCTTCACGCCGAAGGCCCGCACCACCCCGACCCGCCGCTGGCGGGTCGTCGACATCGTCGTCGCCAGCGTCATCGGCGTCGCCGCCGGCGTCGTCTTCTGGGCCTGGGGCCTGGCCTACACGCCCATCGACAGCGTCCTGAGCTTCTCGGGCGGCTTCGAGGGCATCTTGAACGGCGGCTGGCTCTTCGCCGGCGTGCTCGGCGGCATCGTCATCCGCAAGCCCGGCGCCGCCGTCTACACCGAGGTGGTCGCCGCCGTGGTCTCGATGCTGATCGGCACGCAGTGGGGCTTCTCGGTGCTCATCTGGGGCATCGTCCAGGGGCTCGGCGCCGAGATCGTGCTCGCGGTCTTCCTCTACACGTCGTGGCGGCTCGGCACGGTGCTGCTCGCCGGCGCCGTCGCCGGCCTCGCCGTCGGCCTGATGGACACCAGCTTCGCCTCGGCCGCCGCGTACGCCGCGGGGTCGAAGACCGTCTACGTCGTCACCTCGGTCGTGTCGGGCACCGTGATCGCCGGTCTGCTCTCGTGGCTGGCCGCCCGCGGCCTGGCCCGCACCGGGGCGCTGTCGCGGTTCGCCTCGGGACGCTCGGCGGACGCCCGGGTCTAGGCGCGCCTCCTCGTGTCCTCCGTGTCCCACGGGTCGGGTGACGCACGCGGTCCGGCCCACGGTGAGGTCCGCGGCGCACGCGTCACCGCCCGCGGCTGGGGCTGGCGTCACGCCGGCCGCCGTCTGCCCGCCGTCTCGCAGCTCGACCTCGAAGTCGCCCCCGGCGAGCGCGTGCTGCTGCTCGGTGCGTCCGGTGCGGGCAAGTCGACGCTGCTCGCCGGGCTCGCCGGTGTGCTCGGCGGCGACGACGAGGGCGACGAGGCCGGCGACCTGCTCGTCGACGGGCGGGAGCCCGCCGACCAGCGCGGCCGGGTCGGGCTCGTCCTGCAAGACCCCGACTCGCAGGTCGTCCTCGCCCGCGTGGGCGACGACGTCGCGTTCGGCTGCGAGAACCTCGGCGTGCCCCGCGACGAGATCTGGCGCCGGGTCGGCCATGCCCTCGACGCGGTCGGGCTCGACCTGCCGCTGTCGGCGTCGACCTCGGAGCTCAGCGGTGGCCAGAAGCAGCGCCTGGCGCTGGCCGGCGCCCTCGCCATGCGGCCCGGCCTGCTGTTGCTCGACGAGCCGACGGCCAACCTCGACCCCGAGGGCGTCGTCGAGGTGCGCGACGCCGTGGCCCGCGTCCTGGCCGACACCGAGGCGACGCTGGTCGTCGTCGAACACCGGGTCTCGGTCTGGCTGCCCGTCGTCGACCGCGTCGTCGTGCTCGACGCGGGTGGGGGAGTCCTGGCCGACGGCCGACCCGACGACGTGCTGCGGTCCGAACGCGACCGCCTCGTCGACGCGGGGGTGTGGGTCCCCGGCGCCGCGCCTCCCGGGCCGGTCCGGTCGCGCACGACGGGCGACCTGCTGCTCACCGCCACCCAGCTCGCCGTCGGGCACCACGGGCCGAAGGGGCGTGCGGTCGCCTCGGGCGTCGATCTCGCCGTCACCGAGGGGCGCGCCCTCGCCGTCACCGGGACGAACGGGTCGGGCAAGTCCACGGTGGCGCTCACCGTCGCCGGGCTGCTCGCTCCCGTCGGCGGGCGCCTCGAGGCCAGCCCGTCGTTCGCCGACGGCGCCGGCCCGTCGCCGATCCGCTGGAAGCCCCGGCAGCTGCTGACCCGCGTGGGCACGGTCTTCCAGGACCCCGAGCACCAGTTCTTGACGGCGACCGTCCGGCGCGAGCTGGCGGTCGGTCCGGAGGCGCTGGGCGCGTCCCCGAGAGAGGTCGCCTCGCGCGTCGACCACCTCCTCGACCGGCTGCGCCTCGACCACCTCGCCGGTGCTAACCCGTTCACGCTCTCGGGCGGCGAGAAGCGCCGGCTGTCGGTCGCGACCGTGCTCGCGTCGCGCCCGTCGCTGCTCGTGCTCGACGAGCCGACCTTCGGGCAGGACGCCCGCACCTGGCGTGAACTCGTCGCCCTGCTCGCCGAGCTGCTCGACGAGGGGCGGGCGGTGGTCGCCGTCACCCACGACGCCGAGTTCGTCGAGGCGCTCGCCGACGACGTCCTCGACCTGAGCGCGCACGCCCGACGCGTCGACGCCACCGGGACGCCACGATGAGCGTGCTGACTCCCGTCGTCGCCACCGGAGTCGTCGGGCGCGTCAACCCGGTCGCCAAGCTGCTCGCCGCGGTCGTGCTCGCGCTCGCCCTGCTGCTCTCGATCGACTGGGTCTCGGCGGGCACGGCCCTGCTGCTCGAGGCCCTTCTGCTGCCCTTCGCGGGTCTGTCGGCCCGGCAGTTGCTCGCCCGCACCGCGCCGCTCTGGGTCGCCGCGCCCACGTCGGTGGTGGCGATCGCGCTCTACGGCCGCGACGGCGGTGCGGCCGTCGTCGACTGGGGGCTCGTCTCGGTGACCGAGGGGTCGCTCGCCCTCGCCGGGGCGATCGGGCTGCGCATCCTCGCCGTAGGCGTGCCGGGCATCGTCCTGTTCGCGACGACCGACCCGACCGACCTCGCCGACGGTCTCGGTCAGGTGTTGCGACTGCCGGCGCGGTTCGTGCTCGGGGGGCTCGCCGGGCTTCGGCTGGTGGGCTTGTTCATGGACGACTGGCGGCAGCTCGCCCGGGCCCGTCGCGCCCGGGGCGTCGCCGACTCGGGTGGCCCGGTCGGCGCGCTGAGGCGCTTCGGTCAGCAGGCGTTCTCGTTGCTGGTGCTGTCGGTGCGACGGGGCAGCAAGCTCGCGACGGCCATGGAGGCCAAGGGCTTCGGCGCCGACACCCCGCGCACGTGGGCCCGCCCGTCGACGTTCGGGCTGCGCGACGGCGTGCTGGTCGCCCTCGGCGTCGTCATCGCCGCCACGTCGGTCACCGCGGCCGTGCTGGCCGGGACGTGGGAGTTCGTCCTTGCCTGAGCGGGTCGCCGTCGACGACGCCGTCGGCGTCCTGCTGCGCCGGGCCGAGGAGGCGCGGGCCGGGTCGCGCCGCGTGGTGCTGCTGATCGACGGCCGGTCGGGTTCGGGCAAGACGACGCTCGGCCGTGCGGTGGCCGCCGCGTGGCCCGCCGACCGGCTGGGCCCCGTGCGCCTGGTGCACCTCGACGACGTCTACCCGGGCTGGCACGGGTTGGCCGCCGCGTCGCGGACGGTCGAGACGACGGTGCTCCGGCCGGTCGACCCCGGGTGGCGTCGGTGGGACTGGACCGCCGACCGTGCGGGCGGGTGGGAGGCTCTCGACCCGACCGTCTCGCTGGTCGTGGAGGGGGCCGGGGCGGTGACCCGCGCCTCCTCGGCCCTGGCGGACGTGCGTGTGTGGCTCGAGCTCGACGCGGGGTCGCGGCGGGCCCGGGCGCTCGCCCGCGACGGGGCGACGTACGAACCGTGGTGGGACGTCTGGTCCGAGCAGGAGGAGGCGCACCTGGCGGCCGACGACCCCCGCTCGCTGGCCGACGTGGTGGTGCAGGCCTAGGCCCAGCCGAGTTCGTGCAGTTGGTCGTCGTCGATGCCGTAGAAGTGCGCGATCTCGTGAACGAGGGTGACGTGGATCTCGTCGCCGAGCTGCTCGAGGTCGTCGACGGCGGCGAGGTGTGGTTCGCGGTAGAGGATGATGCGGTCGGGCAGTTCGCCGAAGCCGTACTGGCCGCGTTCGGTGAGGGCGACGCCGTCGTACAGGCCGAGCAGGTCGAGGGTGCCGTCCTCGGGGCGGTCTTCGGTGACGAACACGACGTTGTCGAGCCCGTCGACCATGTCGTCGGGCAGCAGGTCGAGCTGGTCGACGACCATCGAGTCGAACGTCTCGGCGCTCACCTCACAGGGGTCGATGCCCGTCGGACGGTCGTCGTCGCGCGGTTCGTCGGCGTCGTGCTCGAGGGAGTCGTCCACTCCCTCACTCTCGCACGCCCACACGGCCTGTCGCTGGGCGCTGCCCCGACCGCGACGAGCGCAGCGAAGTCCCACCCTGCGATGCCCCGACCGTGACGAGCGCAGCGAAGTCCCACCGCGATGCCCCGACCGTGACGAGCGCAGCGAAGTCCCCCACCCGCGACGTCTTGGATGCGCTCGCGCATCCAAGACAAGAAGGCGCAGGAGCCCAAAAAAACCCCTGCCCATCGGAGGGCAGGGGTTTCCATTTGGGTGAGTAACGGGGCTTGAACCCGCGGCCTCCTAGACCACAACCAGGCGCTCTACCAGCTGAGCTATACCCACCATGTGTGACCACCGAGGCGATCGCAACGAGAAGACTCTACTACAGCCGGGGGGCCCATTCGTCCACGACGGCCTTCGAGATCGCTTGGACGTCGTCGGTGGTGGGGCCGGGGTCGGCGACGAAGCCGGCGCGACGGTAGTACTCGAGTTCGCGGATGGATTCGAGGATGTCGGCGAGGGCGCGGTGGCCGCCGTGTTTCTGGGGGGCGTTGAAGTACACGCGGGGGAACCACCGGCGGGCGAGCTCTTTGATGGACGAGACGTCGACGCTGCGGTAGTGGAGGTGGCCGTCGACGCGGGGCATGTACTTGGCGAGGAAGGCCCGGTCGGTGCCGATGGTGTTGCCGGCGAGGGGTGCGTGCTGTTCGGTGGGCACGTACCTGAGGATGTACTCGAGTACTTCGAACTCGGCCTCGGCGAGGCTGACGCCGTCGGGGATCTCGTCGATGAGGCCTGACGAGCGGTGCATCTCGGTGACGAACTCGCCCATGTTGTCGAGCGCCGACTGGTCGGGCTTGATGACGATGGTGAAGCCGGGGTGCACGGGCTTCAGATCGAAGTCGGTGATCACCACGGCCACTTCGACGAGTTCGTCGACGCTGAGGTCGAGCCCGGTCATCTCGCAGTCGATCCAGACCAGTCGGTCGTTGCTCGTAGCCATTGGGCGAGTCTAGTCCGGTGCCCGTCCGCGGCCGCGCCTCCTGTGCTCGACCCGTGGTCGGACCAGGAGGCGCGGGTGCGGACGCGGGGGACGCCCGGCTCAGAGGGCTTCGCCGGCTCCGATGGCTTCGGCTTCGACGCGGGCCGGTTCGGGGCCGTCGTCGACGCGGCGGAGGGCACCGCGGGCGGCGACCACGACGACGAACGCGACGGTGACGCTGGCGGCGGCGAACACGTAGGCGGCGCTCGGCGCGATGGTGTCGGCCAGCAGGGTCGCGACGGGCGGGGCGACCGCGCCGCCGAGGAAGCGCACGCCCGAGTAGGCGCTGGACGCGACCGAGCGGGGCAGGTCGGTGGCCTCCATGACCGACTCGGTCAGCACCGTGTTGAGGACGCCGAGCACGAGGCCGCCGACCACGACGCAGACCACGAGGGCAGCGGGGGTGCCGACGAACACGGCCGCGGCGACCAGGTCGAGCGCCAGCAGCGGCAGGGCGATGCGCAGCACGGTCGTCCGACGCAGGCGCGCGGTCAGCAGGGGCGCGACCCAGACCGAGGTGACGGCCAGGCCGACGCCCCAGCCGAAGAACGTGAACCCGATGCCGAGCGCGCCGAAGCCGAGGGGGTAGGGCGTGTAGGCGAGCAGGACGAAGAAGCCGATGTTGTAGAACAGCGCGGTCGCGGCGAGGGCACCGAGCGCCGGACGACCCAGGGCCCGGAAGGGTGCCGAGAGCTTGGTCGGGGCGACCTTCTCGGTGGCGCCGCCCTTGAGGAACAGCACGATCGCGATGAACGCGATCGCCATCAGCGTGGTGACGCCGAAGAACGGTCCGCGCCAGCTGACCGAGCCGAGCAGGCCGCCGATCAGGGGGCCGATGGCGATGCCGAGGCCGAGGGCCGCCTCGTAGAGGATGATCGCCGAGGCCGTCCCGCCCGACGCCGCGCCCACGATGGTGGCCAGGGCGGTCGAGATGAACAGGGCGTTGCCGAGTCCCCACCCGGCACGGAACCCGATGACCGACCAGACGTCGCCGCTGGTGGCGGCGAACAGGGCGAAGACGACGATCAGGGCGAGCCCGATCAACAGGGTGCGCTTGGCGCCGAGACGGCTCGAGACCCAGCTGGTGAAGAACATGGCCACGCCCGTGACGGCGAGGTAGCTGGTGAAGAGCAGTTCGGTCTGCGTGGGGCTGGCCTTCAACGACTCGGCGATGGCCGGGAGGATCGGGTCGACGAGCCCGATGCCCATGAAGGCGACGACGCAGGCGAACGCGATGGCCCAGACGGCCGTCGGCTGCTTGAGGATGCTCGGTTTCGGCTCGTGCGCGGTCGGGGTCGCGGCGCTCATGCGAACACCGCCTCGCTGTCGGCGCGGACGTCTGCGCGGGTGCCGAAGCGCGAGGCCAGGAGGCGGGTCGCTCGCTCGAGCACGTCCCAGTCGTCGTCGTCGAGGTCGGCGAAGAGGTCACCGAGGGAGTCGGCGAGCTGGCCTCGCCACTCGGTGAGGGCCGCCGTGCCCTTGGCGGTGATGGCGATGAGCCAGGCGCGCGAGTCGTCGGTGTCGGCGATGCGCTTGACCAGCTCGTCGTCGGCGAGGCCGCGGACGAGCTTGGTCATGGTGGGTTGTGAGACGCGGCTGGCCCGGGCGAGGTCGCCGACGCGCAGGTCGCCGTCGGTCGTCAGGATCGAGAGCGTGCGCCAGACGGCGGGGGAGGTGGTGCGGCCGGTCTCCTGCGCGGCGATCCGCGTCAGGCGATGGGTCGACGTCAGGAGGGATTCCAAGATGTCTGTCGGCTGAGAAGTCATCCGCCCAGTGTATAGCCAAGCTATATAGCTTGGCTATCTTATCTCGGGACCGATCTCGGTCTCGGGTGGGCGAGAAGACTGGACGCCGACTCCGCGCCTCCTGGTAGACCTGTGGGCATGACAGACAGCAAGCCCACCGTGGCCGAGGGTTCCGAGTACGTCGTCTTCTTCGACGGCGGTCCGAGCGACGGCTCCACCGACACCCGCATCAGCACCGACGGCTCGTACGACGAGCAGATCACCGACTTCGTGCTGATCGACGGCATGGAGACGGGCATCGTCTACACCGCCACCGAAGCGAAGATGGTCGGCGAGCAACTGCAGGTGCACTACTCGCTCGACGCCAAGGACAGCGACCCGGTCGACGACCCCGAAGACCGCAACGACGACCGCGACAACTGACGCCGGCGGCCCCGGCCGCGACGACGCACGAGACCGCAGGAGGCGCGGGGGAAGAATCCCCTGCGCCTCCTCGTTGTGCCCGGCATGATGCTCGAGCTGTACACGTCCGCCTTCTGCGGTCCCTGCCACGCGGCTCGAGCGGTCGTGGCCGAGGCCCGGGCCCTCGTCCCGTCACTCGTGGTCGACGAGGCCGACGTCGCCGCCCGACCAGAGCAGGCCGAACGACGCGGCGTCCGCAGCACGCCGACCCTCGTGGTGACGCGCGACGACGGCGAGGTCGTCTTCCGCTCGCCCGGCGTGCCGACGCTCGACCGGTTGCTGGGCGCCCTCGCACTGGCGGTCTGACCACCGGCCCGACGTGACGGGCCATCGCGGAACCCGGCATGCACCACGTGTCGCACCGCCTTTCGTGCACCGCACCGCGACTAGTCCGGGCGACGTGCACGAGACGCGGTGCCGAGCCGGACTCGGCCGCTACCGGGCCGCGTGACTCGGCACGGTATCGTGGGCGAGTCCGCCCCCGTAGCTCAGCGGATAGAGCAGGAGCCTTCTAATCTCTTGGTCGCAGGTTCGATTCCTGCCGGGGGCACCACAAG
>NZ_JADKSD010000002.1:907481-1056102 GCF_015350895.1 Frigoribacterium sp. VKM Ac-1396
GCACCAGCTCTCGCGGTGCTTCTCATCTCTTGGTCGCAGGTTCGCGGTGTCGATGGCGCAGTCTGCCGGGGGCACCACAAGGCACCAGCTCTCGCGGTGCTTCTCATCTCTTGGTCGCAGGTTCGCGGTGTCGATGGCGCAGTCTGCCGGGGGCACCATGTAGTGGCGACGGTCAGCCGTCGGCGCGGTCGGGCGCGATGCGGCGGCGGACCTGGCTCGCGCTGACCGGCTGCTCGTAGCGCTCGTCGTCCATCGGGTCGTCACGTGTGTCGTCATCGTCCGACGCCGACGCCGACGCCGACGCCGACCCGGACGCCGACGCCGACGCCGACGCGGCCGGTGCCTCGGGAGCCGAGACGGGCGGCGGGCCGGCCAGAGGCGACGTCAGGGGCCCCCGCCGGGCATCGCCACCCGGGGCGGGGGCGTCGCCGAGGACGGACGGTCGGAGCGGGGTCGCGACGTCGGGCCCGCCATCGGAGCCGCTGCCGCGTCGGAGGTCGGCGGCCGCCGCGGCACGGTGCTCGGCCTCCCAGGCCTTCTGGCGCTCGGCGGCCTCACGGTCGACGTCGGCTTCTTCGTACTTCCATTGAGCGAGGTCGTCGCGGAAGAGCTTCTTCGCGCGACCGGGGCGGCGTTGCCAGTCGACGAGGCGGTCGGTCATCTCACCCAGCGACCGTTCGGCCTGGAAGCTGAAGGACGCGGAATGACGCTTGATCTCGGCGAGTTCGTGCGCCGCCCAGTCCGCGGCGAGCGTGCTCCCCGTGGACGGCAGCAGGCGCAGGCGAACGTCGGCCTCGTGACCGAGGTGGTCGACGTACGTGCGTTCTTCGGTGCCGAGGGAGCTGTACACGGCACCCTTGCGCGCTGCCGAGACGACCCCCGCGATGGCCGCCGCCCGGGTGTCGTCGTCGTGCGCCGAGAGGACGCGGCGGGTCGCCCCACGGCCGATGAGTGCGGCGACGACGCCGGCGACGACGATGGCGACGAACGGGACCGCCGCATCGGTGACGACGCGCTGACCGTTGTCGGACGAAAGCCAGTCGACGAAGGTGTTCCACCAGTTCATGGCGCGAACACTACAGCTGAGGTCGAAGGTTGCCGCGGTGCGACATGCGAGCGCGCCCGGCCCCTCGACGGTCGCGCTCAGGCGAAGCGGAAGCAGTCGGTGGCGTCGTCACGGCTCCAGAACTCGCCGATCTCGACGAACCGACGCTGGCGCGGCAGGAACCGCTTGGCGCGGTACCGGTCACCTTGCGGGTCGTCGAAGCGCTCGACGTACCCGACGACCTCGCCACCGGCGCGCGTGACCCGGGCGAGGTCGTCGTGCACCTGCACGAGTCGGAGGCCGCCGCGCGTCGATCGGAGGGCAGGCAGCGTCGCACCCGCGTGGGCGTGCACGTGCGGGGCGTGCACGTGCGGGGTGGGGGAGGCGAGGTCGGTGGCGCTGGTGGTCATGAGGTGCTCCTGAGGTCATCCGGCCGATGCTGTCGAGAACACCCCCGACGCTAGGGGCGACCACCGACAACGGCGCCGGACGACCTCGGAGGGCGCGGTGCCCGACCGGCACCGCGCCTCCTCGGGTCAACGACCGGCACCGCGCCTCCTCGGGTCAGCGACCCGTGCCGTCGACCGCGAGCGGTTCGATGGCGGCGAGCTCGTCCTCGGTGAGCTCGGCCCCGTCGAGGGCGTCGAGGCTGTCGTCCAGCTGGGCCACCGACGACGCCCCGATCAGGGCGCTGGTCACCGCGGGCTGACGCAGCACCCAGGTGAGCGAGAGCTGCGCGAGCGACTGGCCCCGCGCCCGGGCGATCTCGTCCAGGCCGCGGACGCGCGAGAGGTAGGTCTCGTCGAACGCGTCCTCCGAGAACCAGCGGCCCTCGGCGGCGCGCGAACCGGCCGGCGCCTTGCCCGAGAGGTAGCGGTTCGTCAGCAGGCCGCCGGCCAGCGGCGAGAACACGATCGACCCGACGCCGTGGGCGAGCAGGGTGTCGAAGAGCCCTCGCTCGGGCCGTCGGTCGAACATGTTGTAGCGCGGCTGGTGGATCAGCAACGGCACGCCCTCGGCCGCCAGGGCGGCGATCGCGGCCTCGGTCTGCGCCGGGTCGTAGTTCGAGATGCCCGCGTAGAGGGCCTTGCCCTGTCGCACCGCCGTCGCGAGCGCGCCCATGGTCTCGTCGATCGGGGTCTCGGGGTCGGGGCGGTGCGAGTAGAAGACGTCGACGTGGTCCATGCCCAGGCGCCCGAGGCTGGCCTCGAGCGAGTTCAGCAGGTATTTGCGCGACCCGCCGTCGCCGTAGGGCCCCGGCGTCATGTCGTAACCCGCCTTGGACGACACGACGATCTCGTCGCGGTAAGGCCGGAGGTTCGCCGCGGCGATGCGCCCGAACTGCTCTTCGGCCGAACCGTACGGGGGGCCGTAGTTGTTCGCGAGGTCGAAGTGGGTGACGCCGCGGTCGAAGGCACGCAGCACGATGTCGCGCTGGGTCTCGAGGCCGCGATCCGAGCCGAAGTTGTTCCAGAGGCCGAGCGAGATGCGGGGCAGCTTGAGCCCGCTGCGACCCGTGCGGACGTAGTCGAGTCGCGAGTACCGTGCGTCGTCGGCGACGTAGGGGGTGAAGGGTGATCTCATGCGGTCAGCCTAGGGCTGGCCCTCGGCCGCAGGAGTAGGTTCACGGGCATGACGACGTTCGTTCTGGCCGGTGGCTGCTTCTGGTGTCTCGACGCGGTCTACCGCACGCTCGACGGCGTGGTCGAGGTGGTGTCCGGCTACACGGGCGGGCAGACCGTCGACCCCGACTACGACGACGTCTGCACCGGCCGCACGGGGCACGCCGAAGCGGTCGCGGTGACCTTCGACCCGGAGAAGATCCCGGCCGACGTCATCCTCGACGTGTTCTTCACCCTGCACGATCCGCGTCAGCTGAACCGGCAGGGTGCCGACGTCGGCACCCAGTACCGATCGGCGATGTTCGCGGCCGACGACGACCAGGCCGCGCTCTTCGAGGCCGCCCGCGAGCGCGCCTCCGAGGCCTGGGACGGCGGCGTGGTCACGACCGTCGAGCCGCTGTCGACCTGGTACGACGCCGAGCAGTACCACCAGGACTTCTTCGCCAAGAACCCCGGCCAGGGCTACTGCCTGGCCGTCGCGCTTCCGAAGGTCAACAAGATCCGCAAGTCGTACGCGAAGTACGTGCTCGCCTCGTAGACGGGCCGCGCCGTCCGGCGCGACCGACCGAGAAGGACGAAAGGGGCGCTCGACGATGAGTGACCAGAACACGTTGCACCGACAGACCTGGGTGGCCGTGGGGCCGGCAGGGGCGGTCGGCTCCATCTTGAGGACCGACGACGGCTTCGAGGTCCGTCTGCCCGCGAAGTCGGCAGAGGGTGGCACCTACCCGACCCTGGCCGTGGCCAAGAGCGCCCTGTTCGCGGCTCTCGGGCCGGGCTCCGAGTACCCGGAGTTCCACGAGCACTGACCCGATCGTCGTCGGCCGACGCCGCCGACGTCGGGTCGTCCCCGGGTCGGCCTCGCGCCTCCTCGTCCACAAGGAGGCGCGGGTGCCGCCCGCGGGTCAGCCTGCGTTCGCGAGACTCCCGACATGACAGACACCATCACCCTCACAGGCGTCATCGCCACCGACCCCCGGGCCCTCGTCACGCAGTCCGGCCTCTCCATCACGAGCTTCCGCCTGGCCTCGACCCAACGTCGGTACGACCGGGTCAAGGGCGAGTGGCTCGACGGCGAGACCAACTGGTACACGGTCACGGCCTTCCGCCAGCTCGCCGAGAACGTCCTGGGCAGCCTCCGCAAGGGGCAACGGGTCGTCGTGACCGGTCGGCTCCGCATCCGCTCGTGGGAGGCCGGTGACCGCAGCGGCATGACGGTCGAGGTCGACGCCGACGCGATCGGCCACGACCTCACCTGGGGCACGTCGTCGTTCGAACGTCGCGTCGCCTCGACGTCGGTGGGCGACCGGGCGGCGGCGTCCGACGGCGGCGAGGCCGTCCGGTCGGACGCGACCGACGGGTCGTCGCCCGAGTCGGTCCCCACCGGTGAGGAGCCCGAAGGCACGGTGACCGGTGCCGCGAGGGCCGAGGCGGGCCCGCCGGTGGGGGGCGCGTCGGCGGGCTCCGACGGCTCCGGGACGCCGGCTGGTGCGGTCGACGCATCCGACTGGGGCGCCCCGCCGACGGTGGGAGCCGACGAGGTCCTGGCACCGTTCTGACCCTGCGGCACCGTCCCGGGGTCGAGCGGGGCGGGGCGACCTCGCCCTGCGGGCCTCGGGCCGGTGCACCGTAGACTCGACGAGGCTCGTCGACCCGCGGCGGCGCCGGCGACGAAGGGCACCCGTGACCGGTTCGAGACCCCCGCGAGGCCCCGTGCTCGCCGCGATCCTGCTGGCCCTGTCGGTCCCCCTGGTCGGCTGCACGTCGTCGCCCGACCCCGAGCCGTCGACGCCGCCGAGTGCGGCGTCGACGGACGCTCCGCCGTTCTCGTCCGAGTCGTCGACGACCGACGCGGCCGCACACTTCGACGAGGTCGCCCGGGCCACCGTCGCGGCGAACGCGCGCCCGGGTGGTCGTGCCCTGGTCGACGCGCTCGTGGCCGCGGGCTTCGACAAGTCGACGATGCAGGTCACGGCCGACACGACCTCGATCGGCCGCGACGCCGACAGCGTCCAGTTCTCGGTGCTCTGGGGTGAGGACTGCCTGATCGGGCAGGTCTCCGACGCGGGCTACTCGAGTCAGACGGCGCCGGTCCTCGGCACGGGCGCCTGCCTCGTCGGGTCGACGCGAGCCATCGACTGGTGACGTCGGGCGCTCGGCGCCGCCCGATAGACTCGCTCCCATGGCCGAATACATTTACTCGATGGTGCGCGCCCGCAAGGCGGTCGGCGACAAGCTGATCCTCGACGACGTCACCATGTCGTTCATCCCGGGGGCGAAGATCGGCGTCGTGGGGCCGAACGGCGCCGGCAAGTCGACGATCCTCAAGATCATGGCGGGGCTCGACACCCCCAGCAACGGCGAGGCGAAGCTCAGCCCCGGCTACTCGGTCGGCATCCTCATGCAAGAGCCCGAGCTCGACGAGACCAAGACGGTCCTCGAGAACGTCCAAGAGGGCGTGGGCCCGATCAAGCAGAAGCTCGACCGCTTCAACGAGGTCTCGGCCGCCATGGCCGAGCCCGACGCCGACTTCGACGCGCTGCTCGCCGAGATGGGCACCCTGCAAGAAGACATCGACGCCGCCGACGCGTGGGACTTGGACTCCCAGCTCGAGCAGGCCATGTCGGCGCTGCGGACGCCGCCCGGCGACGCCGAGGTGGCCAACCTCTCGGGTGGTGAGAAGCGCCGCGTCGCGCTCTGCAAGCTGCTGCTGCAGAAGCCCGACCTGCTGCTGCTCGACGAGCCCACCAACCACCTCGACGCCGAGAGCGTGCTCTGGCTCGAGCAGCACCTCAGCAAGTACCCCGGCGCCGTGCTCGCCGTGACCCACGACCGGTACTTCCTCGACCACGTGGCCGAGTGGATCGCCGAGGTCGACCGCGGTCGCCTCTACCCCTACGAGGGCAACTACTCGACCTACCTCGAGAAGAAGGGCGAGCGCCTGCAGGTGCAGGGCAAGAAAGACGCCAAGCTGGCCAAGCGCCTCGCCTCCGAGCTCGAGTGGGTCCGCAGCAACGCCAAGGGCCGCCAGGCCAAGTCGAAGGCCCGCCTGGCGCGCTACGAAGAGATGGCGAACGAGGCCGAGCGCACGCGCACCCTCGACTTCGAAGAGATCGTGATCCCCGTGGGCCCTCGCCTCGGGTCGCAGGTCATCGACGCCAAGAAGCTGCACAAGTCGTTCGGCGAGCGGGTGCTCATCGACGACCTGTCGTTCACGCTGCCCCGCAACGGCATCGTCGGCGTCATCGGCCCGAACGGCGTCGGCAAGACGACGCTGTTCAAGACCGTCGTCGGCCTCGAGCCGCTCGACGGCGGCGAGCTCAAGGTCGGCGAGACGGTCGACATCTCGTACGTCGACCAGAGCCGTGGCGGCATCGACCCCAACAAGAACCTGTGGGAGGTCGTGTCCGAGGGGCACGACTACATCCAGGTGGGCAAGACCGAGATCCCGTCGCGCGCCTACGTGTCGCAGTTCGGCTTCAAGGGCCCCGACCAGCAGAAGAAGGCCGGCGTGCTGTCCGGTGGTGAGCGCAACCGTCTCAACCTCGCGCTGACCCTCAAGCAGGGCGGCAACCTGTTGCTGCTCGACGAGCCCACCAACGACCTCGACGTCGAGACCCTGGGCAGCCTCGAGAACGCCCTGCTCGAGTTCCCTGGCTGCGCCGTGGTCATCACCCACGACCGGTGGTTCCTCGACCGCATCGCGACGCACATCCTCTCGTGGGAGGGGCTGAACGACGACGGCACCCCCAACTGGTACTGGTTCGAGGGAAACTTCGAGGCGTACGAAGAGAACAAGGTCGAGCGCCTCGGCGCCGACGCCGCGAAGCCGAGCTCGGCCACGTACCGCAAGCTCACGCGCGACTGACCGGCACCCCGCCGTCATGACCCGCCTGCACGTGCCGACCCGAGTGCGCTGGAGCGATCTCGACGGGTACCGGCACGTGAACAACGCGTCGATGCTGCGCCTCCTCGAGGAGGCGCGCATCGACGCGTTCTGGTCGGCCGACGGTGCGATCGACGAGCGGTCGTCGGCCGCCGTCCTCGACGGCAGTCCGGACGCCGCGACCATGACCCTCATCGCGCGCCAGGAGCTCGAGTACCTCGTCCCGATCCCGTACCTGCGGGCACCCCTCGACGTGCAGATCTGGGTGGGCCGCCTGGGCGGGGCGAGCCTCGAGGTCTGTTACGAGGTGTGGTCCCCCGAGGGGGTCGAGCCGCGGCAGCTCTTCACGAAGGCCGCGACCACCATCGTGCTGGTCGACTCCGCGACGAACCAGCCGCGGCGCATCTCCGACGTCGAGCGCGACGCGTGGTCGCCGTACGTCGAGGAGCCGTTGGCCTTCCGCCGCCGCTGACCTTCCGACGCTCCTGACGGCCCGTCAGCTGCGGGGCACCCGCACCATGCCCTCTTGCGCGACGCTCGCCACGAGCGTGCCCGCGCGGTCGTAGATGCGACCGAGCGACAACCCGCGGCCGCCGACGGCGTTGGGGCTCTCTTGCACGTAGAGCAGCCACTCGTCGACCCGGGCCGGTCGGTGCCACCACATGGCGTGGTCCAGGCTCGCGGCCTTGAGCCCCGGGGTGACGAAGGCGACCCCGTGCCGCCGGTAGATCGGCTCGAGCAGGGTGTAGTCGCTGGCGTAGAGCAGGGCGGCGCGGTGCAGGTCGGCGTCGTCGGGCATGGGGCCCGTGGCCCGCAGCCACACGGCCTGGTGGGCCACGTGGTCGCCCTCGACGCTGAAGTAGACCGGCGAGGGCACGTGGCGCATGTCGAAGGGGCGTCGGGCCCACGACTGGGCGACCGGGTTGTCGACGGCGGACAGTAGCTCGGCGTCGCTCGGCACGTCGTCGGGCCCGGGCAGGCCCTCGGGCATGTCGACCTGGTGGTCGAGCCCCTCGTCGGGAGTCTGGAACGACGCGATCATCGAGAAGATCGGCACTCCGTCCTGCGAGGCCTGGGTGCGACGGGTCGCGAACGACCGACCGTCGTGGATGCGGTCGACCGTGAAGGTGATGGGGATCGTGAGGTCGCCGGGCCGCAAGAAGTACGAGTGGAGCGAGTGGACGTCGCGTCCGCCGCCGACCGTGCGCTGGGCCGCGACGAGGGCCTGGGCGGCGACCTGCCCGCCGAAGACCCGGCCGAGCGGCTCGGGCTGCGAGCCGCCGGTGAAGACGTCCTGCCCGCCGACGATGCCGGCAGGGGCCAGGTCGAGGGTGGACAGCAGGCTCTGCAGCGGATCGTCGGTCACCCGATGTAGTTTAGGGGGCCGATGAACGACGCATTCACCCTCCCCGACTCCCTGTCCCTCAGCGATCTCGCGACCTATCTCGGGCGGGCCGGCCGGGTCGAGGACGGTTCGGTGCGGCTCATCGCCGGCTCGGGCGTGCTCGCCGTCTACGTGGCGGTGTTCTACCCCCTGGGCCTGCTCGACTCGAGCCCCACGGTGCTCGGCCTCCGGACCTTCCAGCTCGACGACCGTCCCGAGTTCGACGCGGTCGTGCCGGTGCGGTCCCTGAAAGAGCGCCTCGTGCGCCTCCAGAACGACGTCGTCGACCCCACCGCGGCGGTGACGGTGTCCGTGCCCGCCACGGTCAACACCGTGACCTGGGCCGCCATCTCACCGCCCCGCGGGGGCTGGGCGCGGCTCGACGCGATCGAGGCCGCGCGCCTGCGCTCGACCGCCGAGGCCGGCATCGCCCGGGTCGCCGAGGCGATCCCCGCCGGCACGGGCGAGCAGATCGTGCACCGGGTCCGGGCCGACGTGTGGTCGGCGCCGGTCGAGGGCGCCGAGGGAGTCCCGGCCGGGGCAGGCTTCGGGGCGCTCAGCCTCGGGTTCCTCGACGGAGAGGACGAGGTCGCCGTCTTCGAGACCGGCACCTGGACACGCCTGACGACCCCCAAGGGTCACGTCCTCGTCAAGCGTCGGTCGTCTCTGCTCTGAGGCGCGGCGACCCGACGGCCGGCGCCCGCAGGCCGGTGGTTCGCGGTCCACGGCCCGGCAGGCCAGCGGCCCCGCGGCCCGGCAGCTCAGCGGTCGAACGTGTTGACCATGGCCTGGGCGGCGCGGTCGAGGTAGCCCCAGAGCATCGCGTCGTCGAGGGGTGCGAGCTCGAGCTCGTCGACGGCCACGCGCATGTGCTGCAGCCAGTGGTCGCGGGCCTCGGGGGTCACGCGGAACGGCATGTGCCTCATGCGCAGGCGAGGGTGCCCGCGCTCCTCGCTGTAGGTCGTCGGCCCTCCCCAGTACTGCTCGAGGAACCCGGTCAGCCGCTGGATCGCGCCTTCGAGGTCTTCTTCGGGATACATCGGCCAGAGCACGTCGTCGGTGCGGACGCCCTCGTAGAACCGGCGCACCAGCTTCTCGAAGGTCGGGCGGCCACCGATCTGCTGCCAGAAGTTGCCCTGGGCCGAGTCGTCGCCGAGCCCGCGGCGCACGGTGACCGGCACGGCCGTGGGCAGGGCCGGAGGCGTCGGCGGAGTCAGGGGTCGACCCTCGGACGCGCCGGCCGCGCCGGACGCGCCGGACGGCCGCGGCGTCAGCGGGAGGTCGCTCATTTGCGCTTCCCCCGGGGGATGTGAGGCGTCGGCACGGTGCGCGGTGCCCGGGCGCCCTGCACCGAGGAGGCGCTGTCGAAGCCGGTCAGGACGACGCTCGTCAGCGACGGCAGGACGATGTCCATGCCGTCGAGGGTCTTCTTGAGACGCGACCGCAGTTCGCGGTCGACGTTGTCGCGGTCGGAGGATCGGGTCTTGGCGACGATGCGGATGATCACGTGCTCGTCGGCGATCGACTGGATGCCCCACACCTCGGGCTGGTCGATGATGGCGCGCTTCCACTTCGGGATCGCCGCGAGCTCGTTCGCCGTGTTCAGCATGGCGTCCTGCACCTGGTCGACGTCGGCCGAGTAGGGCACGGCGAGGTCGATGACGACGCGCGTCCAGCCCTGGGACATGTTGCCCACCCGCAAGATCTCGCCGTTGCGCACGAACCACAGCACGCCGTTGACGTCGCGGATCTGGGTGACCCGGATGCCGACCGCCTCGACGACTCCGGCGGCCGGGCCGACGTCGACGACGTCACCCACGCCGAGCTGGTCCTCGGCCACCATGAAGATGCCGTTGAGCATGTCTTTGACGATGTTCTGGGCACCGAACGCGAGGCCCGCGCCGACCACGCCGGCGGCACTCACGATGGCGACGACGTTGAAGTCGAGCTCGCCGAGGATGAGCACGAGGGCGATGGCGGCCACGACGACCGTGACCACGTTGTTGAGCACGCTGCCGAGCGTCCGGGTGCGTTGGACGACGCGCACCGCCTGCAACGGGGACGCCATGAGCGCCTGGGTGTCGTCGACGTTCTGCTTGCGCTTGATGCCGTTGACGACCTGGTCGACCACCCGCCGGATGGTGAAGTGCAGCGCGACGCGCAGGAGCACCGCGATCAGCAGGATGGCGGCGATGCGGATGGGCACGCCCCACATGTTCCAGAAGGCCTCCCAGTCGAACGCGACGGGAGCGGCAGGGTCGGTGGTGGCGGCGAGGAGGAGGTCCATATGGGCACCAAGTGAAGCACGCCTCGGTCGGCGCAGCCGTGAGGTGCCTGGACGCGCGGACGGCGGGCCCTGTGACAGGGCCCGCCGTCGGTGCGGTTCGTCGGGTCGACGGACGACCCGTGCCGCGACTACTGCTGGTCGACCGCCTGCACCCGCAGCGCCCGCTCGACGCCCGCGACGCTCTCGCGGACGATGCGGCGGAGCGCCGGGGTCTCGGGGTTCGCCTCGAGCCACGCGTACGACGCGTCGACGAGGGCCTGGTCGGCGAGGCCGGCCGGGTACAGCACCGAGACGAGCGTGTCGGCGATGTGGTAGCTGCGCGACTCCCAGATGCCGGTCAGCGACGAGAAGTAGCGCTCGACGAGCGGCTGCAGGATCGCCGGGTCGTTCGTGTGCTGGAACCCGAGCGTCGTCGCCCGCACGATGGCGTTCGGCTGCTCGGCGCTGTCGACGACCGATTCGAAGGCGGCGAGCTTGCCCTCGGTGGTGGGGACGGTCGCCCGGGCCCGGGCGGCCGCCTGGGCGCCGTTGGCGGTGTTGTCGTCGGCCAGCGCCGCGTCGATCTCGGCCTCGCCGGCGCCGCCGACGAGCACGAGGCCCTCGAGCAGCTGCCACCGCAGGTCGGTGTCGACGGTGAGGCCCTCGAGGACGCGCGATCCGTCGAGGAGGCCGGCCAGCGCCTCCCGGTGGTCGTCGGTCGAGGCGATCGCCGCGAAGAACGTCACGAACTGGAACTGGGCATCCGACCCGGCCTCGGCGCCCTGCGCCAGGGCCCAGAGGCCGTCGCCGACCTCGGTGATCGTGGAGGCGCGGCGTGCGGGGGCCACGTAGCTGCGGGCCGTCTGCAGCAGCTGCGAGAGCGTGGTGCGGATGGTCGTCGACTCGGTCTCGGTGGCGATGTTGTCGAGGACGAGGCGGACGTAATCGGACGGGGAGGTCTCGGCGTCGCGCGTGGCGTCCCAGACCGAGCCCCACACCAGCGCGCGGGCGAGCGGGTTCGAGATCTTCGACAGGTGGGCGATCGCCGTGGCGAGCGAGACGGCGTCGAGGCGGATCTTCGCGTAGGCGAGGTCGTCGTCGTTGATCAGCACGAGGTCGCCGCGGTTCAGGCCGACCAGTTCGGGGACCTCGGTGCGGGTGCCGTCGACGTCGATCTCGACGCGCTCGGTGCGCACCAGCGAGTCGCCCTGCAGGGCGTAGAGGCCGACGGCGAGACGGTGCGGGCGGATGGTCGGGTGGTCGGCCGGGGCCTCTTGCAGCACGGCGAACGAGGTGATCGTGCCGTCGTCGTCCACCTCGAGCTCGGGGCGCAGCGTGTTGACGCCCGCGGTCTCGAGCCAGGCCTGCGACCAGCTGGTCAGCTCTCGGCCCGAGGTCGCCTCGAGCTCGACGAGCAGGTCGCTCAGCTCGGTGTTCGAGTGGTGGTGCTTCTTGAAGTACGCGGCGACGCCGGCGTAGAACGCGTCGATGCCGACCCAGGCGACGAGCTGCTTCAGCACCGACCCGCCCTTGGCGTAGGTGATGCCGTCGAAGTTCACTTGCACGTCTTCGAGGTCGGTGATCGTGGCGACGACCGGGTGGGTCGAGGGCAGCTGGTCCTGGCGGTAGGCCCAGCTCTTCTCCATCGCCTGGAAGGTCGTCCACGCCTCGGTCCACTCGGTGGCCTCGGCCGTCGAGATGGTCGACGCCCACTCGGCGAACGACTCGTTCAGCCAGAGGTCGTTCCACCACTTCATCGTGACGAGGTCGCCGAACCACATGTGGGCCAGCTCGTGCAGGATCGTGACGACCCGACGCTCCTTGATGGCGTCGGTGACCTTGCTGCGGAAGACGTAGGTCTCGACGAAGGTAACGGCACCCGCGTTCTCCATCGCTCCGGCGTTGAACTCGGGCACGAAGAGCTGGTCGTACTTCTCGAACGGGTACGCGTAGTCGAACTTGTCCTCGTAGTAGGCGAAGCCCTGGCGGGTCTTCTCGAAGATGTAGTCCGCGTCGAGGTACTCGGTCAGCGAGCGGCGCGTGAAGATGCCCAGCGGGATCGTGCGGCCGTCGGAGCTGGTGAGGTCGCTGCGCACGACGTCGTACGGGCCCGCCACGATCGCCGTGACGTAGCTCGACAGCACCGGCGTGGGCGAGAACGTCCACGTGCCGACCTCGCCGTCGACGACGGGCTCGGGGGTGGTCTGGTTGCTGACGACCTGCCAGCGGGCGGGCGCGGTGACGGTGAACTGGAACGTCGCCTTGAGGTCGGGCTGCTCGAAGACCGCGAAGACACGTCGGCTGTCGGGCACCTCGAACTGCGAGTAGAGGTAGACCTCGCCGTCGACCGGGTCGACGAAGCGGTGCAGGCCCTCGCCCGTGTTGGTGTACTCGGCGTCGGCGACGACCTCGAGCACGTTCTCGGCGGCGAGGTCGGCGAGCTGGATGCGCACGCCGTCCGACACCGCGTCGACGTCGAGCGCGGTGCCGTTCAGCGTCACCGAGTGCACCATGCGGGTGAGCGCGTCGATGAAGGTCGAGGCGCCGGGGGTGGCGGTGAAGCGCACGGTGGTCGAGCTGCCGAACACCTCGTCGCCGCGGGTCAGGTCGAGGGCGATCTCGTACGACTGCACGTCGACGATGCTCTTGCGCTCCTGCGCTTCGACGCGGGTGAGGTTCTCTCCGGGCACGCTGGCTCCATCCGTCTGGGGGGGGTGAGTGGGGGACTCGTGGTCCGCTGAGAGCCTAGACCGGCTGTACGACGCCGGGGTGTTGACTGTGCGCATGACCGACACCACCGCGCCCGCCCCGACCCCCGCCTCCCACACCGTCGTCGACTTCTGGTTCGACCCTTCGTGCCCCTGGGCCTGGATGACCAGCCGGTGGGTGGACGAGGTCGCGAGGCACCGCGACCTCGACGTCACGTTCCACGTCATGAGCCTGGCGGTGCTGAACGAGGGGAACGACGTCAGCGACGAGTACAAGGCCAATTTCGCCCGCATGCTGCGGTACACGCGACTCGTCACGGCGGCCGGTGAACTGCACGGCCAGCAGATCGTGAAGCCGCTCTACGACGCCCTCGGCACCCGCATCCACCACGAGGGCGAGAAGGACGGCGACGTCGTGATCGCCGGCGCGGTCGCCGAGGTCGGCCTGCCCGCCGACTTCGCCCGCCACGCCGACACCGACGAGTACGACGAGCAGATGCGGGCGAGCCACTTCGACGGCATCGGCCGCGTCGGCCAGGACGTCGGCACGCCGGTCATCGCCGTCGACGGCGTCGCCTTCTTCGGCCCCGTCATCTCGCCCGCACCGAAGGGCGAGGAGGCGCTGCGCCTGTGGGACGGAGTCGTCGCCGTGGCCTCGTACCCCGGCTTCTTCGAGATCAAGCGCACGCGCACGGTCGGGCCGATCTTCGACTGACCGGGGCACGGGGTCGACCTGGCTTAAGATCGAGTCCATGCGCATCCACGTGGCGACCGATCACGCCGGCCTCGACTTCAGCACGACCGTCATCCAGCACCTCACCGACGCGGGCCACGACGTGACCGACCACGGTCCGACGAGCTACGAGCCGCTCGACGACTACCCGTCGTTCTGCATCGCGGCCGCCCGGGCCACCGTGCGTGACCAGCGCGCCGGCCACGAGGCGCTGGGCGTCGTGTTCGGCGGTTCGGGCAACGGCGAGCAGATCGCCGCCAACAAGGTCGAGGGCGTCCGGGCCGCCCTGGTCTGGAACGACTCGACCGCGAAGCTCGCCCGTCAGCACAACGACGCCAACGTGATCGCCATCGGTGCGCGTCAGCACACCGAGGCCGAGGCGCTGGCCTTCATCGACGCGTTCGTCGCCGAGCCCTTCAGCCACGACGAGCGCCACGTCCGCCGCATCGCACAGGTCGGCGAGTACGAGACCACGGGCGCCATCGCCGGGCACCCGGTCGACTGACGACCGGGCACCCGGTCGACTGACGACGTAACGTCGAGAGCGGCGGGACCCCGACCGGGGGCTCGCCGCTCCGTCGTCTCCGCCCCCGGCGCGCGAGACCGTCACACCGTCCCACCGAGAAAGGTGCCGCCGTGCCCGAGGGCCATTCCGTCCACCGCATCGCCAACCAGTTCGAGCAGAGCTTCGTCGGCCATCGGGCCGAGGTCACCTCACCCCAGGGCCGCTTCGCGGCCGGGGCCGAGAAGCTCGACGGCGCGACCATGGTCGACGCCAAGGCCGTGGGCAAGCAGATGTTCCTCGAGTTCGACAACGGGTTGTGGTTGCACGTGCACCTCGGCCTCTACGGCGCGTGGGACTTCGCGGGCGCCATCGCGACGGGCCACTCGATGGCCGAGTCGCGGACGCGCCGCTCAGCCACCCGCAAGGCCGAGGCCGCCCCCGACGCCGACGGCGAGCACTCGATGTCGAGCATCGGCGCCCCCCGCACGAGCCGCGTCCGCATGGCCGAACAGGAGAAGACCGAGGACGACGTCGAGTCGTTCCCGCCCGAGCCCGTCGGCCAGGTGCGCGTCCGGTTGCTGACCGACACCGCCGTCGGCGACCTGCGCGGGCCGACGAAGTGCGAGGTCCTCGACGCGGCCGGCGTCGACCTCGCCATCTCGAAGCTCGGCCCCGACCCCCTCGTCGACTCGCCGAAGAAGGGAGCCGACCGCTTCGTGTCGATCGCGGGCAAGAAGCGCACCCCGATCGGGCTGCTGTTGATGGACCAGAGCGTGGTCAGCGGCATCGGCAACATCTACCGTGCCGAGCTGCTGTTCCGGGCCCGGCTCGACCCGCACACGCCCGGCAACCAGGTGCCCGAGGACGTTCTGCGCGACCTCTACAAGGACTGGACGAAGCTGCTCAAGAGCGGTGTCGAACTCGGCCAGATGATGACGATGGACGGCCTCACCAAGGCCCAGCGCGCGAAGGCGCTGCGCAGCCGGGCAGACCGCCACTGGGTGTACCACCGCGAGGGTCTGCCCTGCCGGGTCTGCGGGACGAACATCGTGATGGAGATGGCCGCGGGTCGCAAGCTCTACTGGTGCCCGACCGACCAGACTTGAGCGCATGCGGCACACCCCCACGTTCGTCCTGTCCGACGTCGACGAGGTCAAACGGCTCGTCCGTGAGAACCCGTGGGCCACGATCGTCTCGAACACGGCGTCCGGGCTCGTCGCCTCGCACTACCCGGTGGTGCTCGAGCAGGACGCCGCCGACCCCGACGCGATCGTGCTCGTCAGCCACGTCGGCCGCCCCGACGAGCGGTCGCACGAGCTCGGCGAGCACGAGGTCATGGTGATCGTCCAGGGCCCGCACGGCTACGTCTCGCCCGGCTGGTACCCGGCCGAGCAGATCATCCCCACCTGGAACCACGTCACGGCGCACCTCTGGGGCACCCCCGAGATCCTCTCCGACGACGAGAACTTCCGCGTGCTGGGCGAACTCGTCGACCACTTCGAACGCATCATGCCGAACCCCTCGACCCTCGCCCTCGACGACGAGGGCTCGCGACGCGTCGCGAAGGGCACGGTCGGCATCCGCCTGCGCGTCACCCGCTTCGACGCCCGGGCCAAGCTCAGCCAGAACAAGGCGCCCGAGGTCGTCGACCGCATCGTCGACGAGCTCGAGCACGGTGAGCACTACGCGCAGCCGGCGCTCGCGGCCGAGATGCGCCGGGTGCGCGACCGATGACGGCCGGTGCGGTCGACGGAGCCGAGGAGGCGCGACGCACGCTGCTGAGGGACGTCCGCCTGGTCGGCGGCGGGCCCGCCCCCGTGGACGTCCTGCTCGACGGCGGCCGCGTCGTCGCGCTCGCGTCCGGCCTCCCCTGCGAGGGTGCCGAGGTGCTCGACCTCGACGGCCGTTGGCTCGCCCCGGGCCTGTGGGACTCCCACGTGCACCTGGACCAGTGGGCGCTCGTCCGTCGTCGGCTCGACCTGTCGGCGGCCCGTTCCGCCGCCGAGGCGGCCTCGATCGTGGGGGAGCGGCTGCGCTCCCAGCCGGTCGAGGCCGGTGGCACCCTGGTCGGCTACGGCTTCCAGGACGCCCTCTGGCCCGACGCCCCGCGCCGTGCGCTGCTCGACTCCGTGGCGGGCGACGTGCCGGTCGTCCTGGTCAGCAACGACCTGCACTCCGTCTGGCTCGACTCGGCCGCCCTCGCCCGTCACGGGTACGCGGACCACCCGACGGGCCTGCTGCGCGAGCAGCCGGCCTTCGACGTCAGCGCCGCGGTGAGCGTGGTGCCCGACGACCTGCTCGACTCGTGGGTCGGCGAGGCCGTCGACGCGGCCGCCGCCCGAGGGGTCGTCGGCGTCGTCGACCTCGAGATGACGCTGGGCCTCGACCACTGGGCGCGACGGGTGGCCGGTGGGACGCGCGGGCTGCGCATCCGTGCCGGGGTCTACCCGCGCGACCTCGACGCCGTCGTCGCCCGCGGGCTGCGCACCGGCGACGAGATCCCGGGTACCGACGGCCTCGTCACCGTGGGACCGTTCAAGATCATCACCGACGGTTCCCTCGGCACCCGCACCGCGTGGTGCCACGACCCGTACCCCGGGCTCGAGGGCGACCCCGCGGCCCGGGGCCTGCGGATCTACGAGACCGACGAGCTCGTCTCGTGGCTGCGCCGCGCCTCCTCGGCCGGGTTCGTGCCGGCCGTGCACGCGATCGGCGACGCGGCGAACGCCCAGGCGCTGGACGCGCTCGAGCAGGTGGGCTGCGGCGGCAGCATCGAGCACGCGCAGTTGCTTGACGCGCGCGACGTCGACCGGTTCGCGCGCCTCGGAATCGTGGCCAGCGTGCAGCCCGAGCACGCCATGGACGACCGCGACGTGGCCGACCGCTACTGGGCGGGGCGCACCGAGCGTGCCTACGCCTTCGAGAGCCTGGTCGCGGCCGGCGTCCGCCTCCAGCTCGGCTCGGACGCGCCGGTGGCGCCGCTCGACCCCTGGGTCTCGATGGCCGCGGCGATCTCGCGCTCGCGCGACGGACGCGAGCCGTGGCACCCCGAACAGCGCGTCGTCGCCTCGGCGGCACTCGCCGCGTCGACGGACGGTCGCGAGAGGGTCGAGGTGGGCTCGGTCGCCGACCTCGTGATCACCGAGGTCGACCCCCTCGCCGCGTCCGACGTCCGGTTGAGGGGCATGCCCGTCTCGGGCACCCTGCTCGGTGGTCGCTGGACTCACCGCGACCTCTGACGCACCGCGACCTCTGACTCACCGCGACCTCTGACGCGACGAGCCCGCACGGCGAAGGCCGCCACCCCGTGCGGGGTGGCGGCCTTCGTCCGTCTGGCGAGGGTGCTCAGCTGGCGGGCCGGCTCAGCCGGCGACGTGCGCGGCGAGGAACCAGCGGTCCTTCTCGAGGCCGCGCGAGATCTCGATCGCGACGTCCTGGCTCGAGGCGTCGAGCTCGCCGAGCTCGTCGATCGCCTCGCGGACGGCGACGAGCGAGGCGTCGATCTGGGCGACCAGCTCGGCGATGGTGACGTCGATCTGGTTGAAGCCGGGCGAGGTCGGGGGGATGACGGTCTTCGCGGCGACGGACTCGATGCGGCCGTCGACCGGCAGGCCGAGGGCGACGACGCGCTCGGCGGCGAGGTCGGCCCATTCGCGGGCGTGGTCGACGACCACGTCGATGAGTTCGTGGACGGCGACGAACGCGATGCCGCGCACGTGCCAGTGGGCCTGCTTGCCGTTGACCGACAGCGCCGTCATGTCGGTGACGATCTGGCTGAGGAACTGGGCGACGCCGGCGGCGACGTCGGGGTCGACGGAACCCTGGGGGACGGTGCGGGTGATGTCGGTCATGACGTGGTCCTTTCCTAGACGATGGAGGCAACGCTAGACGTCTGACAAGATTCCGCAAGCAAGCTGAGGCTCGGCTCACCAAGGGCAGGCTCGCCTCATCCCTCGCCTCGGCGGGCCCGGTGGGGGGATAACCCCACCGACGTTCCGGGCGCTGGCACCATGGGGTCGACGCGTCGGGTCGACCAGGCTCGAAGCATGATCCAGGAGACCCCCATCAGCGCCGCGAACCCCTACCTCTCCCCGCCGAGTCCTCCCGGCGGCTACCGACGACGCTGGCGCGAGCTGCCGCGCGAGCTCGGGTACGTCGCCCTCTCGGCCGTCCTCGTCGTCATCGTCTCGGCGGCGGCCTCGCTGTTCCTGCACGCGGTCAACGGGTCGAGCGACTCGCTCGGGACCCTCGTGTTCCTCGCCGTCGTCGTGTTCGGCGCCCTGTGGGTCGCCCGCTGGTTCGGCACCTTCGAGGTGCTGCGTCTGCGGTGGGCCAGCGACCGGCCGATCCGACCGGTCGACTGGACGCCGAACACCGCCTGGGGGCGGTCGACGAACCGCTTCGTGCGCGCCGTCTCGGTGTTCGCCAACCCGCACTACTGGCTCTACCTGCTCTACGGCGTCGTGGTCTTCCCGATCGTGGCGGGGTTCAGCACCTTCGTCCTGGTCTCGCTGCTGGCCGGCCCGCTGGTGTTCGTCGTCGGTGCATCGCTCGTCTTCGGCGTCGTGCCGTCGATCCAGCCCGGCGACTGGGTCTCGTTCGTCGGCAACGGGGCCGGAGTGGCCCTGACGCTCATCGCCCTGGCGCTCTTCGCCGGCGTCGTCCTGCTCTACCCGTACGTCGTACACGCCGCCGTCGTCATGCACCAGGCGATCGCCGCCGCCATGCTCGGCGGGTTCCGCAGCGAGCAGCTCGAGGTCGAGCTCGCCGACCGTGAGATCTCGCGCACGGCCGCCCTGTCGGCCGAGGGCACGGCGTTGCGCCGGCTCGAGCGCGACATCCACGACGGGCCTCAGCAGCGCCTGGTGCGCCTCCAGATGGACCTCGCCGCGGCCTCCCGCGCCGTCGACACCGACCCCGAGAAGAGCAGGTCCCTCATCGAGGAGGCGCGGGTCCAGTCGCGCGAAGCCCTCGAGGAGCTGCGCGCCCTGTCCCGCGGTTTCGCGCCTCCTCTGCTGTTGGACCGCGGCCTCGTCGCGGCCCTCGAGTCGCTCGTCGACCGCTCCGTCGTGCCGACGACCTTGCTCAACCGGGTGCCCGCGCACGTCGTCGTGCCGAGCGACATCGAACGCAACGCCTACTTCATCGCGTCCGAGCTGGTGACGAACACCGGCAAGCACGCCCAGGCGTCGAGTGCCGACCTCGTGCTGCGCACCCGTCAGGCGCCGGACGGCATCGGCACCCTGCTCGAGCTCGTCGTCACCGACGACGGGCGGGGCGGGGCGGGGCTGCGCGACGGTCACGGTCTCGCCGGCGTCCAGGAGCGCCTCGTGGGGCTCGGCGGGTTCCTCGACATCAGCAGCCCCCAGGGCGGACCCACCATCGTCACGGTGAGCATCCCGATGGCGGTCGACCTGCCCGGCAACGCCACGCTGCCCCTGCCGACCGAGCCGTTGCCGCCGTTCTCGACGACGGCCGCCACCGAGCCGGTGCCCGACGGCCCGCTCGACCCGCCCACCGGGCCCCCGGCCGGGCCGCTCGACCCGCCCTCGGGTCCGCCCGCCCGCCCGTAGGAGGCGAGCCCGCCCCTAGTCTGGTCGGGTGAGTCTCGAGAGCCCCTCCCGTCAGCCCCTCCGCGTCGTCGTCGCCGACGACTCGGTGCTGCTGAGGGAGGGGCTCGTCCGCCTGCTCGACGAGATCGGCGTCGAGGTCGTCGGGGCCTACGGCGACGCCGACTCGCTGCTGGCCGACCTCGACGAGGTGCGTCCCGACATCGCCGTCCTCGACGTCCGCATGCCCCCGACCCACACCGACGAGGGCGTCCGGGCCGCGATCGAGGCCCGTCGTCGTCGGCCCGACCTCGGCATCCTGCTGCTGTCGCAGTACGTCGAGGTGGCCTACGCGCGTGACCTGCTCGAGGCCGGTTCGGGTGGGGTCGGCTACCTCTTGAAAGACCGCATCGCCTCGTTCGACGAGTTCCGAGACGCCCTCGGGCGGGTGTCCGACGGTGGCACGGTGCTCGACCCGCAGGTCGTGTCGCAGCTGCTCGGTCGGCGCAGCGATCCCCTCGCGGCCCTGACGCCGCGCGAGCGCGAGGTGCTGACGCTCATGGCCGAGGGCCGGACGAACGCCGCGATCGCGGCCGAACTGGTGATCGGCACCGGGGCGGTCGAGAAGAACGTGACCTCGATCTTCCAGAAGCTGTTGCTCGAGGACAGCGGCAGCGACCACCGCCGGGTGTTGGCCGTCCTGGCGTTCCTGCAGCGCTGAGCCCGTCGAAGGGGGCCCCTCGCCTCCGTGCCGGCGGCACCGCGTCGATCACGGGGGCCGTCCGGTGGCCCGGCTCGCGCCTCCTCGGCGTCAACTGCCGGCGTGCGAGCCGTCGGCGTCCGAATCGGCGGGGGAGTCGGCCTGCGGCGCGCCGGCCCGGCTGCCGGCCACGTCGAGGACGACGTCGCGGAGTTCGTGGCCGATGGTCTCGTAGCCGGCCGTCGTCGGGTGGATGCCGTCGAGGCTCGTGCCGGGCGCGTAGAGCTCGCCGGCCCGGGCGAAGCCCCACGGGTCGGTGAAGGTCCACCCCTCGTCGACCACGTGGCGCTCGAGTTCGGCCTCGTACCGGGCGGCGGCGGCCGGGTCGCGATCGTACGGAGGGATGGCCGCGACGACGACGTGCTTCGGCCGGATCGTGTCGACGATGGCGTCGTACGACGCGGCGGACTCGGCGAAGCTCAGCCCGAGCCGCACGTCGTTCGTGCCCGACATCAGCACGAGGACGTCGACGTCGGCGACGGGGCGGACCGCGGCGGCCTGCTCTTGCACGGTGGACCCGCCCTTGGCGTAGCCCCCGACGTAGTCGACGCCGTCGCCCTGGGCGTAGGTCATCCAGGTGTCGGCGGTCAGCCCGTCGCTCAGCAGGCGGCCGCCCCCGGCGGTGAGCGAGTCGCCGACGACGGCGACGCGCACGCCGCCCGAGCCGGACGGCACGGCCTGGCCGGGTGCCGCGGCCGCCTGGGCCACGGTCGACCCGGAGGCGGACCCGGACCCGGAGGCGCTGGTCGCGTGGAGCGTGGG
The DNA here is from genome assembly GCF_015350895.1 of Frigoribacterium sp. VKM Ac-1396. NCBI lineage: Bacteria > Bacillati > Actinomycetota > Actinomycetes > Micrococcales > Microbacteriaceae > Frigoribacterium > Frigoribacterium sp. VKM Ac-1396. The sequence continues at coordinate 928,702 of NZ_JADKSD010000002.1, forward strand.
GGCGGCGCACCCGGCCGCGAGGGTGGTCACGACCGCGCCCGTCAGCGCGACCCGTGCGAACGTCGCGCGTTTCATACCGTCATCTTGGGCCACGCCGCGTCGAGAGAAATCATCCCTCAGCACGAGTTCTCGACGAACCACCCGCCCACCCGCCGAGTGACCTGCGCAACCCCGGCGCCGGACCCGCGTGCAACTGGCGGAGGAGATTCATTCACGGCGCCCCTGCGCCGGACGCCGGAGGCGTCGAACCAGTACGAGGGGATGACGGGAATCGAACCCGCGTGATCAGTTTGGAAGACTGAGGCTCTACCATTGAGCTACATCCCCGTGAGCGGCCGAGCCGCGCGGGTGAGACCAGCATAAGGCATCCGACGACTCCGCTCAGTCACGGGCCGTCGGCGTCGGCTAGACTCGACGCGGCCTTCACGCACCCGACCTCAACGGGGCTCACGTGTGTCGGCCGGTTCCAGGCTGAATCACGGGGCGTAGCGTAGTGGCTAGCGCGTCCGTTTTGGGGGCGGAAGATCGCAGGTTCGAGTCCTGTCGCCCCGACGATCGTCTACCTGCTGTCTCGGATGTGAGATCAGCGCCACCAACACAGGAGAAGCCCCACATTGGTCCAGACCACGGTTGAGAAGCTCAGCCCCACGCGCGTCAAGCTCAACATCGTCGTGACCCCCGACGAGCTCAAGCCCAGCGTCACGCACGCCTACGGTCACATCGCCGAGTCGGTCAACATCCCCGGGTTCCGCAAGGGCAAGGTGCCGCCGCCCATCATCGACCAGCGCGTCGGTCGTGAAGAGGTGTTGAACCACGCCGTCAGCGAGAGCCTCGACAAGTTCTACCGCGAGGCCGTGACCGAGACCGAGATCCGCGTCCTCGGCCGTCCCGAGGCCGACGTCGTCGAGTGGCCGAACGTCAAGGACTTCTCGGGCGACCTCAAGATCGCCGTCGAGGTCGACGTGCGTCCCGACTTCGACCTGCCCGACTACGACGGCCTCGAGCTGACGGTCGACACGGTCGAGATCACCGACGACGAGATCGCCGAAGAGCTCACCAACCTCCGCACCCGCTTCGGCACCCTGGTCACCGTCGACCGCCCCGCCACCTCGGGCGACTTCGCGCAGATCGACCTCACCGCCACGATCGGCGACGACGTCGTCGACACGGCCAAGGGCATCTCGTACGAGCTCGGCTCGGGCGAGCTGATCGAGGGCATCGACGAGGCGCTCGAGTCGCTGACCGCCGGTGAGAGCACCACGTTCGAGTCGAAGCTGCTCGGCGGCGACCGCGAGGGTGAGACCGCCCAGATCGCCGTTGACGTCACCGCGGTGAAAGAGCGTGAGCTGCCCGAGGCCGACGACGACTTCGCCCAGATCGCCAGCCAGTTCGACACGATCGACGAGCTCAAGGGCGACCTGAAAGAGCAGCTCGCCAAGTCCAAGACCTTCGGTCAGGGTGCCCAGGCGCGCGACCAGGTCGTCGAGAAGCTGCTCGAGGCCGTCGAGATCCCCGTCCCCGAGAAGCTCGTCGAGGACGAGGTGCACCGTCACCTCGAGCAGGAGAACCGCCTCGAGGACGACGAGCACCGGGCCGAGGTGACGGAGAGCAGCGAGAAGGCCTTCCGCAACCAGATCCTCCTCGACGCGATCGCCGAGAAAGAGGCCGTCAAGGTCGAGCAGGACGAACTGACGCAGTACCTCATCCAGGGTGCCGCCCAGTACGGCATGGAGCCCGGCGAGTTCATCAAGGTCCTCGACCAGAACGGCCAGATCCCCGCCATGGTCGGTGAGGTCGCCCGCAGCAAGGCCCTCGCGGTCGTGCTCAGCAAGGCGAAGGTCGTCGACGGCAAGGGCGACTCGGTCGACCTCTCCGCCTTCACCGCGACCGCGGGCGTCGGTGGCGACGACGACGACCACGAGGGTCACGACCACGCGTAGTCGACGGGGTCGGGTCGGCTGACCCGTCACGTCGAGAGGGCCGGGTGCGAGTGCGCACCCGGCCCTCCGTCGTCTGTTGCGCCGCGCCTCCCTGGCTGTCGGGCGAGCCCCGTCCGGGCACGGGAGGCGCGGTATCTGCCGTGGGCGAACAGCCCGGAACCCGCGCGTCGGCTCCGATAGATTCGACGACAAGCGACAACGAATGGGAGCTCCACCATGGCCGACGTGACACTGCCCAACAGTGTTTTTGACCGACTGCTCAAAGACCGGATCATCTGGCTCGGCTCTGAGGTCCGCGACGAGAACGCCAACGAGATCGCCGCGAAACTGCTGCTGCTCGCTGCGGAAGACAGCGAGAAAGACATCTACCTCTACATCAACTCGCCCGGCGGGTCGATCACGGCCGGCATGGCCATCTACGACGCGATGGAGTTCGTGCCGAACGACATCGTCACCGTCGGCATCGGCATGGCCGCCTCGATGGGTCAGCTGCTGCTGACCGCCGGCACCAAGGGCAAGCGCTACATCACGCCCAACGCTCGCGTGCTGCTCCACCAGCCGCACGGTGGCTTCGGTGGCACGTCGTCCGACATCCAGACGCAGGCGCAGCTCATCCTGTCGATGAAGCGTCGACTGGCCGAGATCACCGCGGCGCAGACGGGCAAGACCGTCGAGCAGATCAACGAGGACGGCGACCGCGACCGCTGGTTCACCGCAGAAGAGGCGCTCGAGTACGGCTTCGTCGACCACATCCGCGGGTCGGCGACCGACGTCGTCGGCGGTGCCGGCACCGACCAGGCCTAGGCCTTCCGCCCCTTCGTCAGAACGAGAAAGAGAAGAACTCATGGAACTCCCGATGATGGGTGGCGCGGGTCGAGTGCAGACCCCCGACTCCCGGTACATCCTGCCCAGCTTCGAAGAGCGCACGGCCTACGGCTACAAGCGTCAAGACCCTTACGCCAAGCTGTTCGAAGACCGCATCGTCTTCCTCGGCGTGCAGGTCGACGACGCCTCGGCGGACGACATCATGGCCCAGCTGCTCGTGCTCGAGAGCATGGACCCCGACCGCGACATCACGCTCTACATCAACTCGCCCGGTGGCTCGTTCACGGCCATGACGGCCATCTACGACACGATGCAGTACATCCGCCCCGAGATCCAGACGGTCTGCCTCGGCCAGGCGGCGTCCGCCGCGGCCGTGCTGCTCGCCGCCGGGCAGCCGGGCAAGCGCCTCGCCCTGCCCAACGCCCGCGTGCTGATCCACCAGCCCGCGACCGGTGGCAGCAGCGGCGGCCAGGCGTCCGACATCGAGATCCAGGCCGCCGAGGTGCTCCGCATGCGCACCTGGCTCGAAGAGACGCTGTCGAAGCACTCGAACAAGACGCCCGAGCAGGTCAACCGCGACATCGAGCGTGACAACATCCTCGGTGCGCAAGAGGCCCTCGAGTACGGCCTGGTCGACCAGGTCCTCGGTTCGCGCAAGAACCAGCCGGCCGCACTCACGCGCTGACCACCGCGTGACCTCGAAGGCCCCGGGCATCCGTCCGGGGTCTTCGTCGTGCCGCGCCCGTCGTCGCTGCCGTCGCCCGGCGACGGTGCGGGTGGATGTGCGCGAACCACCCGGGTCGGTCCGTGGGTGTCGGCGGATCGGGTTAGGCTCGGTGAACACGACGACCGGTCCCGGTCGATGACCTCAGCCAATCAGGGAGGCCGAGCATGGCGCGCATAGGTGAGAGTGCCGATCTGCTCAAATGCTCGTTCTGCGGCAAGAGCCAGAAGCAGGTCCAGCAGTTGATCGCCGGCCCCGGCGTCTACATCTGCGACGAGTGCGTCGAGCTCTGCAACGAGATCATCGAAGAGCGCCTCGCCGAGGCGGGTGACGAGCCCACGAGCGAGTTCGACCTGCCCAAGCCGCGCGAGATCTACTCGTTCCTCGAAGAGTACGTGATCGGTCAAGACGCGGCGAAGCGCGCCCTGTCGGTGGCCGTCTACAACCACTACAAGCGCATCCGTGCCGCGTCGACCCTCACGGCCGCCGAGTCGCTGGCCGACGAGGTCGAGATCTCGAAGTCGAACATCCTGCTGATCGGCCCCACGGGCTGCGGCAAGACCTACCTCGCCCAGACCCTGGCCAAGCGACTCAACGTGCCGTTCGCCGTGGCCGACGCCACGGCCCTCACCGAGGCCGGCTACGTCGGCGAAGACGTCGAGAACATCCTGCTGAAGCTCATCCAGGCCGCCGACTACGACGTCAAGCGGGCCGAGACCGGCATCATCTACATCGACGAGATCGACAAGATCGCACGCAAGGCCGAGAACCCCTCGATCACCCGCGACGTCTCGGGCGAGGGCGTCCAGCAGGCGCTGCTCAAGATCCTCGAGGGCACGGTCGCCTCGGTGCCCCCGCAGGGCGGTCGCAAGCACCCCCACCAAGAGTTCATCCAGGTCGACACGACCAACGTGCTGTTCATCGTGGCCGGTGCGTTCGCCGGGCTCGAAGACATCATCTCGAACCGCGCGGGCAAGCGCGGCATCGGCTTCGGGGCCCCGCTGCACAGCAAAGAAGACGAGGCGGCGCTGTTCAGCGAGGTCCTGCCCGAAGACCTGCACAAGTTCGGGCTCATCCCCGAGTTCATCGGGCGTCTGCCCGTCGTGACCACGGTCACGCAGCTCGACCAGCCCGCGCTCATGCAGATCCTCACCGAGCCGAAGAACGCCCTCGTGCGGCAGTACCAGCGCATGTTCGAGATCGACGGGGTCGAGCTCGAGTTCGACCGGGGTGCCCTCGAGGCGATCGCCGACCTGGCGGTCCTGCGCCAGACCGGTGCCCGCGGTCTCCGCGCCATCCTCGAAGAGGTCCTGGGGCCGATCATGTTCGACGTGCCCTCCGACGACACGGTCGGGCGAGTGGTCGTCACCCGCGCCTCCGTCCTCGAGAACGCCGCACCGACCATCGTCCCGCGCCTCGTCGAGCACCGCACCGAGAAGTCCGCCTGACACCGGCTGGCAGGCCGCACGGCACGACGAACGCCCCCGCTCCGCGAGTGGGGGCGTTGGCCGTCCCGAGGTCGGGCCCTGGTGTGCGGGGCCTGGATGTCTGCAGCGGCGGGCCGGGCGCCACCGCACCGCGTTTCGTGCGCGGCACCCCGACTAGTCCGGGTGCCGCGCACGAAACGGGGTGCGGTGCTGTGCGCGCCGAGCCCGAGCCCGAGCCCGAGCAGCAGCTCGCAGCCAGCCCGCCGTCAGGCGAGCCCGCGACGCGCGAGCAGGGGCTCGACGCGTGCGTCGCGACCGCGGAAGTCGCGGTAGGCCTCGAGGGGGTCCTTCGAGCCGCCGACGCCGAGCAGGCGCGACCGGAAGCGGTCGCCGTTCTCGCGCCCGAGCCCGCCGTTCTGCTCGAACCACTCGACGGTGTCGGCGTCGAGCACCTCGCTCCAGATGTACGAGTAGTAGCCGGCGTCGTAGCCACCGGCGAAGGTGTGGGCGAAGTACGTGCTCGAGTAGCGGGTGGGGACGGCCGCGAGGTCGAGGCCCACCGCGGCCAGCGCCTCCTGCTCGAACGCCTCGACGTCGGTGACGGCTGCCGCCTCGGCCGACGACAGGGCGTGCCAGGCCTGGTCGAGCAGGGCCGCGGCGAGGTACTCGCTCGTCTCGAAGCCCTGGTTGAAGCCCTGCGAGGCGAGGAGGGCGTCGACGAGGTGCTGCGGCAGTCGCTCGCCGGTCTCGTGGTGGACGGCGTAGTTCGCCAGCACCTCGGGCCAGAGCATCCACATCTCGTTCACCTGGCTCGGGAACTCCACGAAGTCGCGGAAGACGTTGGTGCCCGAGAACGTCGGGTAGGTCACCCGGGCGACGAGCCCGTGCAGGGCGTGCCCGAACTCGTGGAAGAACGTGGTGACCTCGTCGAGCGTCAGCAGGGTCGGTCGACCGGCCGGCGGCTTCGGCACGTTCAGGTTGTTGACCACGACGGTCGGCAGGCCGGTCAGCGACGACTGTGAGACGAGCGGGTTCATCCAGGCCCCGCCGCGCTTGCTGTCGCGGGTGTACAGGTCGAGCACGTACAGCCCCACCTCGCCGCCGTCCGCGTCGGTGACCTCGAAGACGCGGGCCTCGGGGTGGTAGGCCACGAGGTCGGGGCGCTCGGCGAAGCGCAGGCCGTAGAGCGCGCCCGCCGCGAAGAAGACGCCGTCGCGCAGCACGCGCTCCGCCTCGAAGTAGGGCCTCATCGCCGCCGTGTCGACGTCGTGCTCGTCGGCGCGGACGCGCTCGGCGTAGAAGGCCCAGTCCGAGGCGCGGACCGGGCGGCCGGCGACGCGCTCGAGCGCGGCCTGCTCGGCGCGGGCGTTGCGGGCCGCCGGAGGCGCGAGTCGGCCGAGCAGGTCGGCCACCGCCTCGGGGGTGCCCGCGGTCTCGCCCGCGGTGACGTAGGCGGCGTGCGAGGCGAAGCCGAGCAGTTCGGCGCGCTCGGCCCGCAGGCGGGCGATCTCGAGCACGAGGTCGCGGTTGTCGTGGTCGCCACCGCGGCGACCGCGCGAGAGCGAGGCCTGCATGATGCGCTCGCGCAACGCCTCGTTCGTCAGGCTCGCCAGGTAGGGGTGGCCGCTGAACAGCACGAGGGTGACGACGTACCGGCCGTCGAGTCCTCGCTCGCGCGCGGCCTCGGCGGTGGCGTCGATCGCGCCGGCGTCGAGGCCGTCGAGCTCGGCGACGTCGTCGACCACGACGGCGAGGTCGTTCGTGTCGGCCAGCAGGTTCTTCTCGAAGCGGGTGGTCAGGGTCGAGAGCCTGCCGTTCAGCTCGCGGAGGCGGCCTTTGTCGTCGTCGCCGAGGGCGGCGCCCGAGCGGGTCGCCTCGTCGACCAGTCGTTCGACGAGGTAGCGCTGCTCGGCGGTCAGGTCGAGGTCGTCACGGCGGTCGTGGACGGCGCGCAGCCGGGCGAACAGGCGCGGGTCGAGGCGGATGGCGTCGGCGTGGGCCGCCAGCCTCGGGGCGAGGTCGAGCTCGAGGGCGTCGGTCGCCTCGGTCGAGTCGGACGAGGTCTTGTTGAAGAACACGTGCTCGACCCGGGTCAGCGTGGCACCGCTGCGCTCGAGGGCGGCGACGGTGTTCTCGAACGTCGGCTCGGCCGGGTCGGTGGCGATCCGTTCGACCTCGGCCAGCTGCTCGGCGAACCCGGCCTCGAAGGCGGGGCCGTAGTCGTCGTCGGTGATGCTCGCGAACGGCGGCAACGAGTACGGCAGCGTGCTGGGGGAGAGGAACGGGTTCGTCATCAGCCCACCCTAGGAGGCGCGCTAGGGTCGCGACATGAGCGACCGCCCCGAGACACCCGCCCGGTACACCCACGGCCACCACGAGAGCGTGCTGCGCAGTCACTCGTGGCGGACGGTCGAGAACTCGGCCGCGTACCTCGAGCCGCACCTCGTGCCCGGCACGAGCGTGCTCGACGTCGGCTCGGGCCCCGGCACCATCACCGTCGACATCGCCGGCCGCGTGGCGCCGGGGCGGGTGATCGGCATCGACGCCGCCGCCGGCATCGTCGAGCAGGCGACGTCGCTCGCGGTCGCGTCGGGCCTGCACAACGTCCGCTTCGAGACGGCCGACCTCTTCGCGTTGCCCTTCGACGACGACGCCTTCGACGTCGTGCACGCACACCAGGTGCTGCAGCACGTCGGCGACCCGGTGGCGGCCCTCCGCGAGATGCGCCGGGTGACCCGGCCCGGGGGAGTCGTCGCCGTCCGCGACGTCGACTACCGCGGCTGCGTCTGGGCCCCCGAGAACCCGGGGCTCGACCGGTGGATGCACGTCTACCAGGCGGTGCACCGTGGCAACGGAGGAGAGCCCGACGCCGGGAGGCGCGTCAAGGGGTGGGCGCTCGACGCGGGCTTCGTCGACGTGGCGAGCAGCGCCTCCGTGTGGTGCTTCGCCTCGGACGAGGACCGCACCTGGTGGGGAGACAGCTGGGCGACCCGGGTGACCGAGTCGGCGTTCCACGCCGACGCGATCGAGAAGGGCGTCGCGACCCACGACGAGCTGCATGCGATCGCCGACGCCTGGCGCACCTGGCGCGACGCCCCCGACGGCTGGCTGATCATGCCCCACGGCGAAGTGCTCGCCCGCGCCTGATCGTCGTCGACCTGTCCGCCGCGGGTCGGCGGACGCCGAGGCGCAGACGACAGGAGATGGTGGGGAAGCGCAAACCTCGAGCCCATCGGCCGGTTCGGTGTCTTGAGGTTCATTCGGCTGTCGTCTACGGCACACCGTAATTGACGCGTAATATTTAAACCCCGCATGATGGCTACGGTTGAATCCACGAGAGCGACGGTCGCTCTCGGAGAGGAGACCTTCCATGAGTAGAACGACACGTGTTGCGAGCGCAGCGGTGACAATGACCATCGCGACGTCCAGTGTTCTGTGCAGTGCTGGAACGGCCAGGGCCGTCGAACTGCACGCCCCCGATGCAGGTACACCGATCGCTGCTACCAGCGCTGCCTCTGTCCCGTCACCCGGCGAGAAGGATTCGGAGCAACAAGCTGTGCCGATTCTGGCGATCATCGGCGCCGTGATCGCCATAGGGGGCAGCTACAGCGCGATGGGTCGGGAAGCAGGCGAACGCGTTTACCACGCTGGTGTTCGAAACGCTGCTTACCAGCAGGTCAAGTGGAAGGTTCGGGCAGCCGCTGTGGCTGCGTGCGGTGCCGTCGGGGGTGCGATCTTCATGACCAGCTTCGAGAACCAGTTCTACTCGATGAGTTGACCATGACCCGACCATGGCTGATCTTCTTCCTTGTTCTCGTGTGCGTTCTTCATGCCTTCGACGCTCTTTCAGATTCCCTGGTCGGTGACTCGGCCTGGGGCTGGGCGGTGGCTCAGTGTGCTGCCATGCTGTGCATGGTTGCCACCGCCTGTCGAAGGCCCGGCGCCCAAGAATGCTCGGCACGCCCAGCCGCTGTCGATCGCTCAGAGGTGTAGTCGGCGGACGCCGAGGCGCAGACGACGGGTCGAGCGGATGCACGACGTGCCGCCCGCCTGGCGAGGCGGACGGCACGTCGTGGCGTCGAGAGGTGGTCGGCCCTAGTCGTCGTCGCCCTCGGCGTCGACGGGTTCGTGGACGTGGGCCTCGCCGGTGACGGCGTCGACGCGGATGACCGTGCCGTCGTCGAGCTCGACGACGGGCCGGTGCTCGAGCCAGGTCAGCGTCCAGCGCCACGACGTCGCGTCGACGCCCTGGTCGGCGAGCTCACGCTCGACCTGGGCGACGGCCCCGAGGACGGGAGCGGGCAGCTCGGCCGGAGCCGCGCCTCCCACGCTCCACCGCGTGCCGAGCTGCATCAGGCACCCGCCGTCGGAGCAGGGGCGGCAGCGGCGTCGGCCGGCTGCTCGGCGAACACGATGTCGCCGACCGCGAGCTCGTCGCCCTCGGCGAACGACAGGTCGGCGATCTTGCCGACCGCGGCCAGGTCACCCGCCGCGAGCCTGACGAGCTCGAGCTGCGCGGCCGGGCCCGAGATGACGGCCGAGGCCACCGGGGTCTTCTGCGAGGCCTTCGCGTCGGACTTGGCCCGGCGCACGAAGATCAGGGCCTGGCCCACGAGCCCGACGAGGCCCGAGGGGCGCTCACCGTCGGCGAGGCCGAGCTCGTCGACCGTCGGCCAGGCTGCCCGGTGCACCGAGTCGTCGTGGGTCCACGACCAGACCTCTTCGGTCGCGAAGGGCAGGTACGGCGCGAGCAGGCGCAGCAGGCCCTCGAGGACAGTCCGCAGGGCGAGCACGGCCGAGGCCTGCTCGGCCGGGGTCGTCGCCCCGTAGGCGCGCTCCTTCACGAGTTCGAGGTAGTCGTCGCAGAAGGCCCAGAAGAACTTCTCGGTCGTCTCGAGCGCGCGGGCGTGGTCGTAACCCTCGAGGGCCTCGGTCGCGGTCTCGATCACGGCGGCGAACGACGCGAGCAGGTCGCGGTCGAGCGGCTGGGTGATCTCGAACTCGCCCGAGGGCAGCTCGAACGAGTACACGAACTTGGCCGCGTTCAGCACCTTGATCGCCAGACGGCGGCCGATCTTGATCTGCTTCGGGTTCTGCGGGTCGAAGGCGGCGTCGGTACCCAGTCGGCTCGAGGCCGCCCAGTAGCGCACCGAGTCCGAGCCGTGCTCGTCGAGCATGGCGGCCGGGGTGACGACGTTGCCCTTGGACTTCGACATCTTCTTGCGGTCGGGGTCGACGATGAAGCCCGAGATCGACGCGTTCTTCCACGGCACGGTGCCCGACTCGAGCTGCGACCGCAGCATGGTCGAGAACAGCCAGGTGCGGATGATGTCCTGCCCCTGGGGGCGGACGTCGTAGGGGAACACGAGGTCGAAGAGCTCGGGGTCGCGCTCCCACCCGCCCGCCAGCTGCGGCGTGAGCGACGAGGTCGCCCAGGTGTCCATCACGTCGACCTCGCCCTGGAACCCGCCGGGCACGCCGCGCTGCGACTCGTCGTAGCCGGGCGCCGTGTCGGACGCCGGGTCGATCGGCAGCTCGGCCTCGGTCGGCACGATCACCTGGTCGAAGACCGGGTTGCCGTCGCCGTCGAGGGGGTACCAGACCGGGATCGGCACGCCGAAGAAGCGCTGGCGCGAGATCAGCCAGTCGCCGTTCAGCCCGTTGACCCAGTTGTCGTAGCGCACGCGCATGAAGTCGGGGTGGAAGGCCACCTGGGTGCCCCGCTCGAGCAACGATGCCTGCAGCTTCTCGTCGCGCGCGCCGTTGACGACGTACCACTGACGGGTCGACACGATCTCGAGCGGCTTGTCGCCCTTCTCGAAGAACTTGACGGGGTGCGAGATCTTGCGGATCTCGCCCACCAGCTCGCCCGAGGCGGTGAGCTGCTCGACGACCGACTGCTTGGCGCTGAACACCGTCTTGCCGGCCAGCTGCGCGTACGAGGCGCGACCCGCCTCGGACGTGATCGCCTCGGGCGCCTCGCTGACGAAGCGGCCGTCGAAGCCGATCACGGCACGGTTCGGCAGCTGCAGTTCGCGCCACCAGACCACGTCGTTGGTGTCGCCGAAGGTGCAGACCATCGCGATGCCCGAGCCCTTGTTGGGCTGGGCGAGATGGTGCGCCACGACGGGCACCTCGACGTCGAAGAGGGGAGAGCGCACGGTCGTGCCGAACAGGGCCTGGTAGCGCTCGTCGTCGGGGTGCGCCACGAGCGCCACGCAGGCCGGCAGCAGCTCGGGTCGCGTGGTGTCGATCAGCACGTCGCCCTGGCCGTCGGTGCGGTGGAAGGCGAGCTTGTGGTACGCGCCGGGCATCTCTTTGTCTTCGAGCTCGGCCTGGGCGACGGCCGTGCGGAAGGTGACGTCCCAGAGAGTGGGGGCGTCGGCCTGGTAGGCCTCACCGCGCGCCAGGTTGCGGAGGAACGCCTTCTGGGCGATGGCCTGCGACCCGTCGTCGATGGTGCGGTAGCTCTGCGTCCAGTCGACCGAGAGGCCGAGCTTCCGCCAGACGTCCTCGAACTGCTTCTCGTCCTCGACGGTCAGGCGCTCGCAGAGCTCGATGAAGTTGCGGCGCGAGATCGGCACCTGGTCGGCGGCCTTCGACGACTTGTTGTCGCCGCCCTCGAAGGGCGGCGTGAAGTCGGCGTCGTAGGGCAGCGACGGGTCGCAGCGCACGCCGTAGAAGTTCTGGACGCGACGCTCGGTGGGCAGGCCGTTGTCGTCCCAGCCCATCGGGTAGAACACGCGCTTGCCGCGCATGCGCTCGAACCGGGCCTTGACGTCGGTGTGCGTGTAGCTGAACACGTGGCCGATGTGCAGGCTGCCCGAGGCCGTCGGCGGCGGGGTGTCGACCGAGAACACGGAGGCGCGGCTGGCGCCGGTGCGGTCGAAGCGGTAGGTGCCGTCGCCCTCCCAGACCTGACCCCAACGGGCCTCGAGTCCTTCGAGGGCGGGCTTCTCGGGCATCGCTGACGGCATGGTCTTCTCCGGTTCTGTGGACGGCACCGTGTCGGTGGGGAGGTGCCTGGTTGTGGGACTGCGACCAGTGTACGCACCCTCGCGACGCCCTCTCGGGAACCGCCGCCGCGCCTCCGGAGGGTGCGGTCGCTGCACCGATGCAGTCGCTGAACTGGTACTGACATGGCAGCCCTGGTAGGCTCGACGGGTTTTTGCCGACGCTGGGGTCGACGTCCACCACCCGACGACCTGGAGGCCTCACCTGATGTCAGCCAAGAAGCACGACAGCACGAAGCCCGCCCGACGGAAGCTCACGACCGACGACGTCACCGTCGTCGAGGAGGGCCTGCTCAAGCGCGCGGTCAGCGCCGCCGCCCTCGGCAACGCCATGGAGTGGTTCGACTTCGGCGTCTACGCCTACATCACGACGACCATCGCCCAGGTGTTCTTCCCGCCGGGCAACGACGCGCTGAACATCCTGTTCACCTTCGGCACGTTCACCGCCGCGTTCATCGTCCGCCCGATCGGCGGTGCCTTCTTCGGCCCGCTCGGCGACCGCATCGGCCGGCAGAAGGTGCTCGCGCTGACCATGATCCTCATGGCCGCCGGCACCCTGGCGATCGGCCTGATCCCGTCGTACGCGACGATCGGCCTCTGGGCGCCCGTGCTGCTGTTGCTCGCCCGCCTGCTGCAGGGCTTCTCGACGGGCGGCGAGTACGGCGGCGCGGCCACGTTCATCGCCGAGTACTCGCCCGACAAGCGTCGCGGCTTCATGGGCTCGTGGCTCGAGTTCGGCACGCTCGCCGGTTACGTGCTCGGCGCCTCGCTGGTGACCGGCCTGCAGCTCGGCATGAGCGAGGAGGCGCTGCTCGCCTGGGGCTGGCGCATCCCGTTCTTGATCGCCGGGCCGCTCGGCCTGATCGGCCTGTACCTGCGGCTGAAGCTCGAGGAGACCCCCGCGTTCCAGAAGCAGCAAGAAGAAGCGGCCGGCCGCGAGCACGTCAAGGTGCCGTTCGTGAAGCTGTTCGCCGAGAACTGGCGCGCGCTGATCGTGTGCATCGGCCTCGTGCTGGTCTTCAACGTGACCGACTACATGCTGCTGTCGTACATGCCGACCTACCTGACCAACACGCTCGGGCGCAGTGCGACCTCGGGCCTGCTGCTCGTCATCGTCGTGATGGTGCTGATGATGATCGTCATCACCTTCAGCGGACGCCTGAGCGACCGGTTCGGCCGTCGCCCGGTGCTGTTCGCCGGCTGCATCGGCTTCTTGGTGCTGTCGTGGCCGGCGCTGAAGCTCGTGCAGTCCGAGAGCACGCCGCTCGTCTTCGTCGGCCTGCTCGTGCTCGGCCTCGTCCTCGTCACGTTCACCTCGACCATGCCCTCGACGCTGCCCGCGTTGTTCCCGACGATCATCCGCTACGGCGCACTGGCCATCGCGTTCAACGTGTCGGTCTCGCTGTTCGGCGGCACCACGCCGCTCGCGACCGAGGCGCTCGTCGTCTGGGCCGAGGGACGGGGCTTCTCGTGGGCCCACGACATCCCGGCGTTCTACCTCATGGCCGCGGCCGTGATCGGCCTGGTCGCCGTGTGGTTCACGAAGGAGACCGCGAACGAGCCGCTGCTCGGCTCGGGCCCGTCGGTCGCCACGGACGACGAGGCGCGCGAGCTGGTCGAGGCCTACGCCGACGAGTCGAGCGAGGTCTCGACGTCGGACTGGGGGCTCGAGTGGGCCCAGTCGGGGCTGATCGACGTCGTCGACCCGAAGGCCGCCGAGGCCGACGCCGCCCGCCGCGGCTGAGCGGCTCGCGCTCCGGGTCGTTCAGGGGCGCGCGGCGAGCAGTGCCCGGGTGTGTGCGTGCCGTGGGCGGCCGAAGACGTCGGCCGTGCGACCCTGCTCGACGATCCGGCCCTCGTGCATGACGGCCACCCGGTCGGACATGTGCTCGACGACGTCCAGGTCGTGCGAGATGAACACGTAGGCGAGCGTGTCCTGGCGTTGCAGCTCGTCGAGCAGGTCGAGCACCTGGGCCTGCACCGAGACGTCGAGCGCCGAGACGGGTTCGTCGCAGACGATCACGCGGGGCCGGGGGGCGAGCGCCCGGGCGATCGCGACCCGCTGCCGTTGGCCGCCCGACAACGTGTCGGGTCGGCGCGTGGCGGTGTCGGCCGCGAGCCCGACCCGGCCCAGCAGGGCGACGACCTCGGCCTCGACCGGCCGGAGGCGCGTCTGACGACCGGCCGTCAGGGCGTCGGCGAGCAGCCTGCCCACGGTGAAGCGCGGATCGAACGAACTCGAAGGGTCTTGGTAGATCGCACCGAGATCGCCCCGGCGAGGACGTCGGTCGCGCTCGCGGGCCGGGGCCCAGGGGGCTCCGAGCAGCTCGACCGTCCCGGCGTCGGGATCGTCGAGGCCGAGCAACAGGCGGGCCGTCGTGGTCTTGCCCGAGCCCGAGGCGCCGACGAGGCCGAGGGTCTCGCCCGCCTGCAGCGAGAGCGAGACGTCGTCGACGGCGACCCGGTCGGGGCCCCGGCGAGCCGGGAAGACCCGTCGCAGACCGCTCGCGACGAGGACGGCCTCGGCCGGGGGAGCCGCCGAGGCGACGGGCGCGATCGAACCGTTCGCGCCTCCTGCCGGGGGTGCGACGGACGCGACCGGCGTCGCGGACCCGAGCGCGCCTCCTGCCGGCGGGCACTCGGGGGCCGTGGAGACGGACAGGCGCCGGCCTCGCGGCGCACCCCCGGGCAGCGCCGCCACGAGCATGCGCGTGTAGTCGGCCCGCGGGGCGTCGAGCACGGCGGCCGTGGGGCCCTGTTCGACCACCCGCCCGTCGCGCATGACGACGACGCGGTCGGCCAGGCGACGGACGACGCCGAGGTCGTGACTGATCGCGAGGACGGCCGTCCCGCCGTCGCGCAGGGCGGCGAGTCGGTCGACGACGACGCGCTGCACCTCGGAGTCGAGCGCGGTCGTGGGCTCGTCGGCCACGATCAGCCCGGGTCGCAGGGCGAGCGCCGCCGCGATGAGGGCCCGCTGGCGGAGGCCGCCCGACAGCTCGCCCGACCGGAGCGCCCGTCGTGCCTCCGGGTCGGGCATGCCCACCTCGGTGAGCACCTCGAGCACGCGGGCCCGGCGCTCGGCCGGCGACAGGCGGGTGTGCAACCGCAGGGCGTCGTCGATCTCGCGCCCGACCGGACGCAGCGGGTCGAGCGAGACCAGGGCGTCCTGCAGCACGAGCCCGACGCGCGGGCCGCGCAGCCGTCGCCACCGACGCTCGGTCAGCGTCAGCAGGTCGTCGCCGCCGAGTCGGAGTGCCTCGGCCGTGACCGTGCCGCCGGTCAACCCCAGCAGGGCCCGGGCGGTCACGCTCTTGCCCGAGCCGGACTCGCCGACGAGCGCCACGCACTCGCCGGGGCGCAGCGAGAACGACACGTCGTCGACGGCCGTGACCCCGTCGAACGCGACGTGCAGATGGTCGACGACGAGGTCGTCCGAGGAGGCGCGGCGGTCGTCGCCGCGCGGGGCCCCGGGCCCCGAGGCGGTCGCGTTCACGGTCGTCCCCCCTGCCCGCGTCGGGCGAGACCGCGACCCAGCACGGTCGCCGCCGCGGCCGTCACGACGACGGCGAGGCCGGGGAAGACGGTCATCCACCAGGCGACCGCGAGGTAGGTGCGCCCGGCCGACAGCATGGCTCCCCACTCGGGCGCCGGCGGAGGCGACCCGAGCCCCAGGTAGCTCAGCGACGACGCCCAGACGACGGCTTGCCCGAGGCCCAGCGTGGCGAGCACGACCACCGGCGCCAGCGCGTTCGGCAGCACGTGACGCACCAGCACGACGGCGGGTCGGCGGCCGAGCACGGTCGCGGCCTCGACCATCGGCGACCGGCGGACGGCCGCCACCTGGCTGCGGACGATGCGGGCGTACCCGGGCGCCGTCGCGAGACCGACGGCGATCGTCGCGGGCACGGCCCCGGGCCCGGTGAACGCGATCACGACGAGTGCGAGCAGCAGGCCGGGCAGGGCGAAGAGCACCTCGAGCACCCGGCTGACGCCCGCGTCGGTCGCCCGCCCCGCCCGGCCGCGACCTCCGAGACCGGCCAGCACCCCGAGCGCGACGCCGAGACCGGTGCCGATCACCGTGGCGACCAGTCCGATGGTGAGCGACGCGCCGGCCCCGTGCACGACGCGGGTCCACACGCCCCGCCCGGACTCGTCGGTGCCGAAGGGGTGCGCGAGCGACGGGGCGGCGAAGGCGTCGACCGGCGACACGGCCAGCGGGTCGCCGGGGGCCAGCAGGCCGGGCGCGACGGCCATCGCCACGACGAGCAGCAGGACGGCCGCGGCGACCGTCTCGGCCGCGCCGAGCGGCGGGCGTCGCCGGGCGCGGGACGAGGAGGCGCGGGTCGCCTCGCCACCCCGGGGCAGGTCGGGCAGCGCGGTCACGTCGCACGCCCCCTCGGGTCGACGGCCCGCTCGGCCAGGTCGCCGAGCGCGACGACCACGACGTAGGCCAGGGCCGAGACCAGGGCGACGCCGGTGACGAGGGGGATGTCGCGCAGCGTGACGGCCCCGAGCAGGGTGCGGCCGAGCCCCGGGCGGGCGAACACCGACTCGACGACGACGGCGCCGCTCAGCAGCGAGCCGAACGCCCAGCCCGACAGGGCGAGCCCGGGCAGGGCCGCGTGGCGCAGCAGATGTCGGGCGAACAGCCCCGACGGGCTCTCGCCCCGCGCCCGCGCCGAGACCGTGAACGGCGTCGCGGCCGCGTCCAGCAGCGAGTCGCGGGTGACCTGCCCGAGGAACCCGGCGACGGGGATCGCCAGCGTGACGACCGGCAGCACGAGCCCGGCGGGCGTGCCCGTGCTCACCGGGGGCAGCAGGCCGAGCTCGGTGCTGAAGACGAGGATCAACAGGCTGGCCAGCCAGAAGTGCGGCACCGCCGAGGCGACGACCTCGAGCCCGGACGACACCGTCGCGGCGACCCGGCCGCCGAGGGTCGCCCACCAGGCCGTGCCGATCGCCAGCAGCCAGGCCACGACGAGCGACAGCAGCGCGAGGCCGATCGTGCCGGGCAGCTGCTCGAGCAGCAGCCGGCCGACGTCGGTGCGCAGCGAGTACGAGGTGCCGAGGTCGCCCGTCGCGAGCCTGCCGAGCTGGGCGAGGTACTGCACGAGCAGCGGCTGGTCGAGGCCGTACTGACGGCGCACCGTGTCGAGCGCCTCGGCCGACGCCTGCGACCCGGGCCCGCCGAGGATCGCCTCGGCGGGGTCGCCCGGCACGAGGCGGATGGCGAAGAAGATCAGCGTCGCGACCGCCCAGAGCACGAAGACGGCACCCAGCAGGCGGCCCACCAGCCACCGCCCGGCCCGTCGCCAGCGCCCCGGACGCACCCGGTCAGCTCGCCCGGTAGGCGTCGTACATCGTCGGGGCCTGGACCGTCGGCAGGGCGCGGACCCCCTGGACGGCCGAGCGCACGAGGTAGTGGTTCTGCTGGTCGTAGAGCGGCAGCACGTGCCACCCCTCGAGGATCGTCTGCTGTGCCTGCTGGTAGAGGTCGGCCCGTTCGTCGGCGTCGCTCGTCTCGGAGGCGCGGGTCAGCAGGTCGTCGAGGGTCGGGTCGTCGGTCTGCGACAGGTTGGCGAAGTAGCCGCTCGGAGCCGGGGTGATGCCGGCGCTGTCGTAGAGGATGCGGAGGACGTCGGGCCCGACCTTCGTGTACGGCGCGCTGACCAGGTCGTACTCGTTCGCGGCGAGGGCCCCGTACCAGCTCGACAGGTCGAGGGGTTCGAGGGTGACGTCGAAGCCGAGGTCCTTCGCCCCGGCCTGCACCTGCTCGAACAGGGACTGCTCGGCGGGGATCGACTGGTTCGTGCTCACCGGGAACGTCGCGGCGAGGCGCACGCCGTCCTTGGTGCGGTAGCCGTCCGAGTCGCGCGTCGTCCACCCGGCCTGGTCGAGCAGGTCGTTCGCGGCGCCGGCGTCGACGTCGAAGAGCGACTCGTCCGAGAACGCCAGGGGCTCGACGCTCGACAGCGGGCTGTACGACCGGTCGGCCGTGCCGAAGAAGAGCGAGTCGATGCCGGAGTCGACGTCGACGCCGCGGATGAACGCCTCGCGGACGGCCGGGTCGTCGAACGGTGCCTTGCCGGCGTTCAGCTCGATGCGGTTGGAGGCGCCGGGACGCGGGGCGTCGATCTCGTCGAGGGAGTCGTCCTTCGCCGCGGCGACGAGGGTGTCGGGCTGCGCGTTGTCAATCGCGTCGACTTGGCCGGCCTGGAGGGCGGCGTAGCGCGAGGCCGAGTCGGGGATGAAGCGCCAGACGATCTCGTCGAGGTAGGCCGGGCCCTGGTGCCCTGCGTCGGCCGGGGGGGAGGTGTAGTCGTCGTTGCGGGTGAGCACGACCTGCTGCTGCTTCGTCCACGAGTCGACCATGAACGGCCCCGTGCCGACCGGCGACTCGCAGTTGACCTCTTGCGTCCGGGTCAGGGCTTCGGGGGATTCCATGGCGAGCCACGGCTGCGACAGCGACTCGAGCAGGGCGCTGTCGGGCGCGCTCAAGTCGAAACGGGCCGTCCGGTCGTCGACCGCCT
This sequence comes from Frigoribacterium sp. VKM Ac-1396, assembly GCF_015350895.1. Classification (NCBI taxonomy): domain Bacteria; kingdom Bacillati; phylum Actinomycetota; class Actinomycetes; order Micrococcales; family Microbacteriaceae; genus Frigoribacterium; species Frigoribacterium sp. VKM Ac-1396. The sequence goes on from NZ_JADKSD010000002.1 coordinate 947,164, forward strand.
CGACGCCCGTGACCTTGCCGAGGGCGAGGTACCCCGTCGACGACAGGGTCGTGGGGTCTTGCAGGTGGGCCACGTTGGCGGCCACCGCGGCGGCGTCGAACGGGGTGCCGTCGGTGAAGGTGACGCCCTGCTTCAGCGTGAAGGTCCAGCTGAGGCCGTCGTCGCCCTCTTGCCACGAGTCGGCGAGCCACGGCACGACGTCGCCGTTCGCGTCCTTCGAGACGAGTGATTCGAGGTACTGGGTCGACACGAGCGCCTGGGGGTAGTTGCCGCCGACGTGCGGGTCGAGGCAGGTGGGCTCGGCGTCGCCCGACGCGTAGGTGAGCGTGCCGCCCGAGACCGGGGTGGACGAGGCGACGGGATCGCCGCCGCTGGTGCACCCGGCGAGCACGAGGCTCGCGACGGCGGTGGCGGCGATCAAGGCGGGCAGGCGACTGCGCATGGGGCTCCGGGCGTGAGGGGGCGGTGCGTGGGGAGGGGGAGGTCGGGAGCGGTCGGCCGGGCCGACCGGGAAGTCGGCATTGCTGGACCGGGTGCAACAAGTGCGCCGTCGAGTCTAGCGGCATGATGGTCTCCATGTCCGATGGCCCAGGTCCGACCCGCCCCAGGCGTCCCGTCGGACGACCGCGACGGTCGTCCGCCGAGATGCTGGCCGACGCGGCCGCCGAGCTCTTCCTCGAGAACGGCTACGGCCGCACGACCGTCGACGACATCGCGCGGCGGGCCGGCGTCAGCCGCGGGACCTTCTTCAACTACTTCGAGGCGAAGTCCGACCTCTTCTGGCTGGACCTCGACCAGAGCCTGGCCGGCCTCGACGAGCTGCTGCGCGCCTCCTCGTCGCTCTCGCCGGTGCGCGCCGTCGAGGCGGCGCTCGTGGCGCTCGCCGAGGCGCACGACCCCGAGCGGGTGCCCTGGGCGCTGACCCAGTCCGAGGCCATGGCCCTCGGGGACGACCTCGTCGCGTCCGCGGCGGTCCGCTTCGTCCGGCAGCAGGCCGTCGTCGCGTCGTACGTCGCCGAGCGCACGGGACGTGACCGGTCGGACCTCTCTGCCCAGGTCGTCGGCTCGACCCTCGTCGCCGCGGCGTCGGCAGCCGTCGCGACGTGGGCCAGGGCCGGGGTGACGCGGGGCGACCTGGGTCCCGTCGTGGCCGCGGCCGTCGGGCCCGTCGCCGACGGGCTGGAGGCGCGCCCGGCCTAGACGGTCGGGGTGGGTGACGTGGACGGCGACGTCGGCGAGAGGACGTCGACGATCTCGGCCCGCTTCGGGAAGACCCACTTGTTCATGGCCCAGTACCGGAACACCATGGCGAGCAGGGTGCCGATGATCGGACCGCTGACGAAGTCGGCGATCTCTTGCGTGGTCCGCGTGACGTTCGGCACCTCGAGACCGAAGCCGTAGCGCGACAGGTACAGGGGTGCCGAGTTGATCGCGACGCCGATGACGCTGACGGCGACGAAGAGCAGCATCTCGTGGGCGGTGTGCCGCTCGCCGCGGTCGTCGAAGGACCACTTCTTGTTCATCCAGTACGAGACGATCGTCGCGACGACGATGCCCAGGGCGAGGGCGGTGACCGGGTGCTGGGGGATGACGAACAGCTTGAGCCCGTAGTTGATCACCATGGTGATCACGAAGCCGATTCCCCCGACGACGAGGAACCTCGCCGCGGAGGGATGCTCTCTCACGAGCTTGATGACTGCATGCACCTCCTCACGGTATCCGAGGGGGCCATGAAACGCCTGCGAACGACGAGGAGCGCGTCATGGTTCACCCGCAGGACGAGCAGCGGGCGCGACCGGGTCGCCGGTCGGAGGAGGCGCGCTCATCACAGCGGATGACCTCGCGCAACGAAGTGGACACGGCGTGAGAAAAGCTCGGCACGAGTCGATAGCGTCGAACTCGTCGGTTCGGATCACCGGGTCGACGATCGGGCGTCCGGGGTGGGTCGGGGCGGCCGGTCCTCTCTGACTCACGAAGAGGAAGCCACTCATGAAGAAGACCGTGTCGAGCGCCGCCGCGTTGTCGACGGCCATCGCCATCGCCCTGGGGGGCGTCGCCCTGAGCGGACAGACCGCGCTCGCGGCCCCGGCGCCGCTCGGACAGGAGTCCGGAGCGTCTCCGGCCGGGCTCGACGAGCCGACGGGCGGTGAGGCGACGGAATCCGACGCGACGACCGGTGACGCGTCGAGCGCCGATGAGGCGCCTGCGGCCGGGACGACTCCGTCGGCCGACGCCGACGCTGACGAGGGAACGGCGGACGACGCCGGAACGGCGGACGACGCCGGAGACGTGACCGGTGGCGCGGTCGAGGTCGAGGCGGACCCGTCGCCCGAGGTGCCCGCGACGGCCACCACCGGCCCGACGGCCGAGGCCGTGCCGGCGGCAGCGCGCGTGGCGGCGCCGGCCGCCCCGGCCATCTCGTCGCCGACCGACGGGCAGTCGCTCGAGGTGACGGCCGCGGACGGAGCGACCGAGGGCGACGTGCCCGTCGCCCTCGCGGGCACCGGGCAGCCGGGTGCCGAAGTGACCCTGTCGTTCGTCCGCGACGACGCCGCGGCCGACGTCTCCACCGAGGCGGACGTGACCACCGTGGTCGGGTCGGACGGCACCTGGACGGTCACCGTCGGCTTCGAGGGCGGTCGGTGGGCGGCCACGGCCACGCAGCGCTCACTCGACGCCAACGGAGTCGCCGACAGCGACCCCTCGGCCGAGTCGTCCGTGACGCGCTTCGAGGCGATCGCACAGGTGTTGCCGCAGTGGGCCGTGGTCGACCAGGCCGGCGACGAGGTCTACTTCGCCGACACGGAGGTCGATGGAGAAGAGCGGGCGACCGTGTTCACGACCGGTTCGACCGGCACGCTGTACCGGGCCGAGCTGACCCTCGTCAGCGAGGACGGCACGAGGGCCCTCGCACCCGTCGTCGCGGACGAGTTCCGCGACGGTGGCTTCGCGACCGAGCTGTCGGTTCCCGTGGGCGTCTGGCGCATCGCGGCGAAGCAGGTCGACCTCGAGGCGTATCCCACGCACCCCGGCATCACGTCGGCGTCCTCGGCAGCCAACCTCTCGCCCCTCATCACCGTCCTGCCGAGTGAGGCGGGCATCGTGGACGCACCGGTGGTCACCTCGCCGGGCGCCGGGGCGACGATCACGGGACGACCGGACCAGCGGCCCGGTGCCGAGGGCTACTTCGAGTTCGACATCACGGGCACCGGCACGCCGGGGGCGTCCATCGCGCTCTACGGCTTCTTCGACGACGGGACGAGCGCCATAGAACGGTACGCCGCGGCCCTCCGCGGAGACATCCCGGTCACCGAGGTGGAGCGCCCCTCGGCCGGCGTGGACCCGGTCGTCGTCCGACCGGACGGCGGTTGGAGCACGACCGCCTCATTGCGGCCCGGCACCTGGTCGTTCGCCGCCTTCCAGCTCGACGACCGGCTGGGTGTCGAGCTGATCTCGGACGCCAGCGTCCCGGTGACCTTCACGCTGGGTGCTCCGGTGGTGACCGCCGCGTCGACGACCGTGCAGGGCACGGCCCCGACGTCGCTGGCCTACACGGGGTCGTCGGAGTCGGCACCGCTCGCGGGGCTGGCCGGCATGCTGCTGGTGGGTCTCGGGGCGGCGGCAGTCGTCGTCTCGCGGCGCCGCGCCTCCCGGGGCTGACCCCGGGCACCGACCCGCGTCCGACACGAGCCGGGCCCGACACCTCGAGGGGTGACGGGCCCGGTTCGTCGTCGGTGGCGGCGTCGGTGCCACGGCCCGGGATAACGCCGGAGGGCGCGTCATGACGTGCCTCGAGGAGGAGCGCCGGCAGGGTCGCGCCGCCCGGAGGACGAGGGGGTGTCACCCCTCCGGATGACCTTCGGTCACGGACCGGTCACGGCGTGAGGATTCGTCGCCATCAGTCGCTAGCGTCGGAGGCGTCGGACCGGTCGCCGGGACGACGGCCGGTCGCCCCGGGGTGGGTCAGGGTGACCGGCCCACCCTGACTCACTGAAGAGGACAACACTCATGAAGAAGACCGTGTCGACCGCCACCGCGCTGTCGACGGCCATCGTCATCGCCCTGGGGGGCATCGCCCTGACCGGGCAGTCCGCGTTCGCCGGACCGGCCCCCGCGTCCGACGGGGACGGCTCTGCTCCGCAGGGCGTCTCTCCGTCGGGGACCGCCGGGGACGCATCCCCGGCGCTCGGCGCGGGGACCGACGTCGTCGAGGTCGACGGAGGAGGACCCGACCTCGCTCCGCCGACCTCCGACGCCGACGGCGACGCGGCTGGGGCCGAGCCGGAACCCTCCGCGACCGGGTCGGAGGACGCGGCGCCCGTCGAGGCCACACCCGCCGAGGAGGTGCCCGCACCGTCGGAGGACGCGCCGGCACCGGCGGTCGAGGCACCCGCACCGGGCGAGGAGGACGACGCGGAGGCCGACGACCCGGCAGCGGTCGTCGCACCGGCCGCCCCCGTCGTGGAGTCTCCGGCACCCGACGCCTTCGTCTCGGTCTCGACGGCCGAGGGAGCCCAGGGGTCCACGCTCCCCGTGACGGTCGCGGGGACCGCCGCCCCGAGCGCCGTCGTCACGATCACCTTCGAACGCCTCGAGGTGGACGGTGCCTCGGCCGGGCCGATCACGGTGGCAACCGATGCGACGGGTCGCTGGACGTCGACCACGCGGTTGGCGAGCGGCGACTGGTCCGTCGTGACGACGCAGCACCTCGTCGACCCCGCCGGTGAGCGCGCGAGCGAGGAATCGCCCGCGTCGACGCCGGTCGAGTTCTGGGCCGTCGCCGTGACGCTCCCGGCACCCACGCTCGACGGACCGGTGACCGGTGACCGGTTCGCGTCCGTCGGGGGAGCAGGGGCCGCCGTCACCGTGACCGGGGGCGGCGAGCCGGGCGCCAGCGTGCGACTGGCGGCCGTCGCCGCGGACGGGACCGACCTCGACTACGACGGATCGGTCCCGGTCGACGGTGCCGGCCGGTGGTCCGCCACCGTCCGGGTGCCCGTCGGGACCTGGGAGCTCGGTGCGATCCAGGACCTCGTGGTCGACGCGGTCACGGTGCTTACGTCGCCGAACGTCGTGAGCGGGACGTTCGTCGTCGAGGTCCGCGACCGCCTCGCTGCGCCCGTCGTCCTGTCGCCCCGTGAGGGCCACCGGTTCGAGCAGGCGTCCGACGTGACGCCCGGGTACGTCGACACGGTCTTCGAGGGCACCGGGGAGCCCGGGGCCGTCCTGGTGCCCTTCTCCGGCACGCGGGCCGAGGTGGACCAGTTCCTCGCGACGGTCGGGGACACCCCCCTCCCGCCGTACGACTTCCCGATCGTGGTCGGTCAGGACGGGACGTGGGCGATCTTCGGCTCCCAGCTGCCGGGGGACTACGTCTTCACCGCGGTCCAGTACGACCCGGCCTTCACCGTGCCGGTGTTCTCGGCCGGCGCGGACACGGTGGGCTACTCGGTCGGTGCGCCGACCGCGGTGCCTGCCGGCGCGGGCGGCCCCGGCGCGACGCCCGTCGTGACGGTGCCGGGTTCGGGGCTGCCGGTCCGAGCCGCGACGAACGCCACGGCCCTGGCCTACACCGGGACGTCCGAGACCACGCCCTGGGCGGGTCTCGCCGGGCTGGTGCTCGTGGGACTAGGGGCGGCGACCGTCCTCGTCACGCGGCGCCGCGCCTCCCGGGGCTGATCCGCAGCGCGGCCGTCAGCGACGAGCCGGGTCGGACGCCTTCGCGGGCGTCAGGCTCGGCTCGTCCGGCGTGGCGAGGGTGAGCACGGCTTCTTCGACGGCGTCGTGGTCCTCGAGCTCTCGCTCGACCCGACGGAGCGCCACGGCGACGTGCTCCTCGCGATCGTTGCCGGTCATGTCGACCGCGGCGACCAGGTAGAGCCGGCCGGGACCCACGAACTCGGTGTGCAGGTACGTCACGCGAGCGATCTCGGGGCGGGCGAGGAGGCGCGCGAGGACCGTCGACTCGAGTTCGTCCGACGGGCTCTCGCCGACGAGGAACCTGCGGTTGCGGTCGACCAGCACGAGGGCCACGACGCCGAGCAGCACGCCGACGGCGATCGACCCGATCGCGTCGAACACCGCCGACCCGGTGATCTGGTGCAGGAAGATGCCGAGGAACGCGATGAGCAGTCCGACCAGGGCGGCCGCGTCCTCGGCGAAGACGGCTCGCAGGGTCGAGTTCGAGCTGCGCAGGACGAAGCGCAGGGTCGGTGTGCGCCGCTCGCGGGCCGAGCCCCTGGCCTGACGGAAGGCCTGCAGGAAGGACGTGCCCTCGAGGACGAACGCGATCGCGAGCACGACGTAGTTGATCAGGTAGTTCTCGGCCTCTTCCTCCGCGGTGAGCTGCGAGATGCCGTGCTGGATCGAGACGACGGCGCCCACGGTGAAGAGGCCGAAGGCCGCGAACATCGACCAGACGTAGGTCTCTTTGCCGTAGCCCAGCGGGTGGGCGTCGTCGCGGCGCTTGACCCCGCGCTTGTCGGCGATGAAGAGGAAGATCTCGTTGCCCGTGTCGGCCCACGAGTGCGCCGACTCGGCGACCATCGAGGCCGACCCCGTCAGGAAGGCGGCGACCGTCTTCGCGACGGCGATCAGCAGGTTGGCGAGGAACGCCACGATCACGGTGACCGTGCTCTCGGGCTTGGCCGGCGATGCGGACGGGGTGGAGGACATGGCCTCGATCCTGCTCCTCGGGACGGCCTCGCGCCTCCTCGGCTCTGACGGTAGGATCGACCACGCATCGATCCGGCCATCACCGGGGAGCACCCGGAAGAAAGCGACCGGCGGGCCACGGCCCGGTGGTCGTCGGTAGAACCGGGCGGGGCAGGCCCGTCACAGCCGGAGCAGAGCGGTCACGGTCACCGTCCGAGAGGGCGGGGCGGTGGCAAGCGGGGTGGTACCGCGCCCCCGGGTCACGCACCCGGACGGCGTCCTCGTGGTCAGAAGGTCCCTCGGCGAGTGCAGCGGGGGCGACCCACCGCACGACCTGGAGAACCGATGACCTACCCCAAGGGTTCCGACGCCACCGGCGTCCCCGCCTCGCCGCGATTCCCCGACATCGAGACCGGCGTGCTCGCCTTCTGGAAGCACGACGACACCTTCGCCGAGTCGATCCGTGCCCGCGAGGGGTGCCCCGAGTGGGTCTTCTACGACGGCCCGCCGTTCGCCAACGGACTGCCGCACTACGGCCACCTGCTGACCGGCTACGCGAAGGACGTCTTCCCCCGGTACCAGACGATGCGCGGCAAGCAGGTGCACCGACGCTTCGGCTGGGACACCCACGGGCTGCCCGCCGAACTCGAGGCCATGCGCCAGCTCGGCCTGACCGAGAAGCACGAGATCGTCGACATGGGCATCGACGTGTTCAACGCCGCCGCGCGTCGGTCGGTGCTGCAGTACACCGACGAGTGGCAGCGGTACGTCACCCGCCAGGCCCGCTGGGTCGACTTCGAGAACGACTACAAGACCCTCGACGTCGACTACATGGAGAGCGTCGTCTGGGCCTTCAAGCAGCTGCACGACAAGGGCCTCGCCTACGAGGGCTTCCGGGTGCTGCCCTACTGCTGGCACGACCAGACCCCCCTGTCGACCCACGAGCTGCGCATGGACGACGACGTCTACAAGACGCGTCAGGACCAGACCGTCACCGTGGCGTTCCCGCTGGTCGGCGCGAAGGCCGAGGCCCTCGGCCTGACGGGCGTCGAGGCACTCGCCTGGACCACCACCCCCTGGACCCTGCCCACCAACCTGGCGCTCGCCGTGGGCCCGGGCATCGAGTACGTCGCCGTGCCGCACGCCCTGCTGCCCGGCGAGCGCACCGGCGACCAAGAGCTGCTGACCGGCAGCGTGTTCCTGCTCGCGGCCGACACGCTCGCCGCCTACGCCCGCGACCTCGGCTACGACTCGCCCGAGGCCGCCGAGGCCGCGGTGACCGCGACGTTCACCGGGGCCGAGCTCGAGGGCGTCGAGTACGACCGCATCTGGGACGTCTACGCCGACACCGAGGCCTGGGGCACCGAGAACGCCTGGCGCGTGCTCGTCGCCGACTACGTGGCCACGGGCGAGGGCACCGGCATCGTCCACCAGGCCCCGGCCTACGGTGAGGACGACCAGCTGGTCTGCGCGGCCGCCGGCATCCCCGTGATCGTCTCGGTCGACGACGGCGGGCGCTTCCTGCCGATGTTCGACGAGCTGGGCGTCGCCGGTGTGCAGGTGTTCGACGCCAACAAGACCCTCGTGCAGCGCCTGCGAGCCGACGGCCGCCTGGTGCGCCTCGCCAGCTACGAGCACAGCTACCCGCACTGCTGGCGCTGCCGCAACCCGTTGATCTACAAGGCGGTGTCGAGCTGGTTCGTGCGCGTCACCGAGTTCCGCGACCGCATGGTCGACCTCAACCAGCAGGTCAACTGGGTGCCCGACAACGTGAAAGACGGCCAGTTCGGCAAGTGGCTGGCCGGCGCCCGCGACTGGTCGATCTCGCGCAACCGCTTCTGGGGTTCGCCGATCCCGGTGTGGAAGAGCGACGACCCCACCTACCCGCGCGTCGACGTCTACGGGTCGCTCGCCGAGATGGAGGCCGACTTCGGCCGCCTGCCGACGAACGCCGAGGGCCAGCCCGACCTGCACCGCCCCTTCATCGACGAGCTGACGCGGCCGAACCCCGACGACCCGACGGGGCGGAGCACCATGCGCCGCATCGAGGACGTCCTCGACGTCTGGTTCGACAGCGGGTCGATGCCGTTCGCGCAGGTGCACTACCCGTTCGAGAACCAGCAGTGGTTCGACGAGCACAGCCCCGCCGACTTCATCGTCGAGTACATCGGTCAGACCCGCGGCTGGTTCTACACGCTGCACACCCTGTCGACCGCGCTGTTCGACCGTCCGGCCTTCTCGAACGTCGTCAGCCACGGCATCGTGCTCGGCTCCGACGGCCAGAAGATGTCGAAGAGCCTGCGCAACTACCCCGACGTCAGCGAGGTCTTCGACCGCGACGGCGCCGACGCCATGCGCTGGTTCCTCATGTCGAGCTCGGTGATCCGCGGGGGCAACCTCGTCGTCACCGAAGAGGGCATCCGCGAGGGCGTCCGGCAGTTCCTGTTGCCCCTCTGGAGCACCTGGTACTTCTTCTCGCTCTACGCCAACGCCGCCTCAGGAGGCGCGGGTCGCCACGCCGCCGCGGGGTACGACGCGCAGTGGCGCACCGACTCGAGCGACGTCCTCGACCGCTACCTGCTCGCGAAGACGCGCCTCCTGGTCACCGACGTGCAGGCGGCGCTGGACGCCCTCGACACGCCCCTCGCGACGGCGACGCTGCGCGACTTCGCCGACGTGCTGACCAACTGGTACGTCCGTCGGTCGCGTGACCGCTTCTGGTCGGGGGACGACCCCGACGCCTTCGACACGTTGTTCACGGTGCTCGAGACCCTCACCCGGGTCGCCGCTCCGCTCGCCCCGCTCGTCGCGGACGAGGTCTACAAGGGTCTCACCGGGGGGCGCTCGGTCCACCTCACCGACTGGCCCGACGCCTCGGCGTTCCCCGCCGACGACGCCCTCGTCGACGCGATGGACGCCGTGCGGGCCGTCGCGTCGAGCGGGCTCGCGTTGCGCAAGGCCCAGGGCCTGCGCGTGCGTCTGCCCCTGGCGAAGCTCACGGTGGTCACGCCCGACCCGGCCGGGCTCGAGGCGTTCGCCGACATCGTGCGCGACGAGCTCAACGTCAAGCAGGTCGTCGTGACCCGCCTCACCGAAGAGAGCCTCGGCGAGTACGGGGTCACCCGCAAGCTCACCGTCAACGCGCGCGCCGCCGGCCCGCGCATCGGCAAGCAGGTGCAGCAGGTCATCCCCGCGGCCAAGAAGGGCGACTGGCAGCCCGCGGGCGAGAACGTCGTCGTCGGCGGCGTCGAGCTGCTGCCGGGCGAGTTCAGCCTCGAACTCGCCGTCGCCGACTCGTCGAGTGCCCTGTCGTTCGTGGGTGACGGAGGCTTCGTGCTGCTCGACACGTCGACGACGCCCGAGCTCGAGGCCGAGGGGCTGGCGCGAGACGTCGTCCGGGCCGTCCAGCAGGCCCGCAAGGTCGCCGACCTTGACGTGTCCGACCGCATCGCGACGACGCTGACGACCGACGCCGCGGCGGCCGAGGCCGTCGAGGCCCACCGCGAGCTGATCTCTCGCGAGACCCTGACCACCGAACTGACCGTCGACGTCCGCGAGGGCGTGGGCGAGCGGCCCGAGAAGACCGTCGTCGGATCGGGCCCCGGCTCGGCCGTCGTCGTGGAGGTGCGACGCGCATGACCCCGAAGAGAGACGACCAGGCCGCCGACGGCGGCGGCGAGTTCGCCGACGGTGCCCGTCGCGTCTACGACGAGCTGCTCGCCCGCATCGGCGAGCAGGCGCCGCAGCCACGACTGGAGCCCACCCGACGGGCCGTCGAGCTGCTCGGCGACCCCCAGCGGGCGTACCCCGTGATCCACCTCACGGGCACGAACGGCAAGACCTCGACGAGCCGCATGATCGAGAGCATCCTGCGGGCGCACGGTCTGCGAACGGGGCTCATGACGAGCCCGCACCTGGTGCGCCTGAACGAGCGGATCGTCGTCGACGGCGAACCGATCAGCGACGAGCGCCTGGTCGCCAACTGGGACGACATCCAGCCCTACCTGACGATGGTCGACACCGACCTCGAGGCGTCGGGCGAACCGGCGCTGACCTTCTTCGAGGCCCTGACGGTGCTGGCGTTCGCGTGCTTCGCCGACGCCCCCGCCGACGTCGTCGTGCTCGAGGTCGGCATGGGCGGCGAGTGGGACAGCACCAACGTCGCAGACGGCCAGGTCGCGGTCTTCACCCCGATCGCGCTCGACCACCAGAACCGGCTCGGGTCCACCGTGGCCGAGATCGCCCGGACCAAGGCCGGCATCGTCAAGCCGACGGCGGCCGTGGTCTCGGCCTCGCAGACGCCGGAGGCGCTGGCCGAGATCGAGCGCGCCGTCGAGCTGAGCGAGGGGTCGCTGAGCGTCGAGGGCACGGCCTTCGGCGTCGAGTCGACGACCGTCGCCGTCGGCGGACAGGTCGTGACGATCCGCGGGCTCGCGGGCCGTTACGACGACCTGCTGCTGCCGCAGTTCGGTGACCACCAGGCCCAGAACGCGGCCGTCGCCGTCGCCGCGGTCGAGTCCTTCCTCGGCGGCGGTTCGCAGCCGCTCGACCACGAGGTGCTCGCCGAGGGCCTCGCGAGCGCGACCTCGCCCGGACGCCTGCAGATCGTGGCGAACGAGCCGACCGTCCTCGTCGACGCCGCGCACAACCCGCACGGCGCCCGTGCCCTCGCCAAGGCGCTCGACGACTACTTCCAGTTCGGGGGCGTCATCGCGGTGCTCGGCGTGCTCGCCGACAAGGACGCCGCGGGCATCGTCCGTGCCCTGGCGCCGACCGTCACCCAGTTCGTCGTGACCAGTTCGCAGTCCGACCGGTCGATCGACGCCGACGAGCTCGCCGCCATCGCGGTGGGCGTCGTCGGGGCCGACCGCGTCGTGGTCGAGACGGACCTCGTGGCCGCCCTCCGCACCGCCCGTGACCTGGCCGACGAGGTCGAGGGAGACGAGCCCGGCGGCATCGTCGTGACGGGGTCCATCACGCTGGTCGGCGACGTCATCGCGTTGTCGCAGCAGCCCGAGGGGCTGTCGTGACCACCGCGCCGCCCGCCGGTGCGGCCGGTCGGCCCCCGCGCCGCCGCCGGGGTGCGGTCGAGAGCCTGCTGTCGATCGTGCTGGTGCTCGAGGCGATGACCCTGTTCTTCGTCACGCTCGTCGTGTTCGGGCGGCAGCTGCTGCCCGCCGGCGTGGCCTGGGGCTGCGGCCTCGGCGCCATCGTGCTGACGCTGCTGATCTCGCAGACCCTGCGCTGGCGCTGGGGCGTCGCCCTGGGCTGGCTCGTGCAGCTCGGTCTCGTCGCGTGCGGGTTCCTCGACCCGGTCATGTTCGTCGTGGCCGCCCTGTTCGTCGCCATCTGGACCTACTGCCTCGTCAAGGGCACGCAGCTCGACCGCATGAACGCGGCCCGGCTGCGCGAGACGCCCGGCGACGCGGCCTGACCGCGCCCCGCACCACCAGCCCGCCGGGCACCCGCCCGCGAGCCATCAGCCACCCACCGAAAGAGGAGCAATGTCCGATCTCGAAGAAACCCTCGTCCTCGTCAAGCCCGACGGCGTCGCCCGCGGCCTGACCGGCGAGATCCTGCGCCGCATCGAGGCCAAGGGGTACTCGCTCGTCGACGTCCGCCTCGTGCAGGCCGACCGCGACCTGCTCGCGAAGCACTACGAAGAACACGTCGGCAAGCCCTTCTACGAGCCGCTCGTCGAGTTCATGCAGAGCGGCCCGACCGTCGCGCTGCGCATCGCCGGCGACTCCGTGATCGCGGGCTTCCGCTCGCTGGCCGGCACGACCGACCCGACGACCGCCGCCCCCGGCACGATCCGTGGCGACCTCGGCCGCGACTGGGGCCTCAAGGTGCAGCAGAACCTCGTCCACGGCAGCGACAGCCCCGAGAGCGCCACGCGCGAGCTGGCCCTCTGGTTCTGAACCGGCCGTGACCGACCGAGCCCGCGCCTCCTGAGTCGATCAGGAGGCGCGGGCTCGGTCGTCCGCGCCGGTCGCGCGGTCACGGGGTCGGCGTCGCCGTCGACCCCTCGGTCTCGCCGGTGCTGGTGTCACCGGTCGACTGGCCGCCCTGGACCTCGGCGACGAACTGGGCGAAGGCGCTCGCGTCGGTGAGCGAACCCTGGTACTGCTGACCGTTCACGAGGACGAGCGGCGTGCTCGACAGCTTGGCCAGCGACGAGTTCGGGATGGGGTCGTTGAGGGCCCGCTGGGTGGCCGAGGCGACCCAGTCCTCGAAGTCGCCGCCCGTGATGCACGAGGCGATCTGGTCGTCGGTCGCCCCGGCGCCCTGCACCAGGGTGACGAGTTCGTCGTTCGTCAGGCCGCGCGTGTTCTCTTCGGGCTGCTGGGCGAACAGGGCGGTGTTGACGTCGAGGGCCTTGTCGGGCTCGTAGTCGGCGACGCAGGCGAAGGCGTTGGCGGCGCGGGTCGAGTAGCGGCTGCCCTGCGAGGCGTTGTCGAGGAACCCGATGGGGTGGATCGCCAGCGTGGCGGCACCGCTCGAGACGGCCTCTTCGAGCTGGGCGGCGTTCGTCGTGTCGAACTGGCCGCAGTACGGGCACATGTAGTCGAGGTACACCACGATCGACGGGACGTCGCCCGAGGCGCTGGGGGCGGGCGTCGGGGTCGCGTCAGCCGCGAGGGCGCCGCTCGGCACGGCCGTGACCGCCCCGTTCGACCCCTCGAGCACCAGGCCGTCGCTCGCCATGTTGGCGGGCCCGGGGCCGGCCGGCTTGATCGACTGCGAGATGACGAGCCCCACGATCGCGAGCACCGCCACGACGCCGACGACGAGGCCGCCCTGGACGAGCCACTTGTTTCGCCGCCGACGCCGCGCCTCGGCCTCGCGGGTGATGCGGGCCTTCTCTCGGGCCGCCTCGCGGCGTTCTCTCTTGGTGGCGGGGGAGTCGCTGGGTGGAGTCATCAGTCCTCGTCGTAGTCCGGGGGTCGTCCGACCAGGGTGTCGAGGTCGTCCTTGATTCTGCTGAGAACGGCCTGGGTGCGACGTGCGTCCGACGTCGGGTGCGGCCGGGGACGAGGGGAGGCGCGGCTCAGCCGAACAGCGTCGGCAGCAGCAGCGGGAACACCACCACGATGGTCGTGGCGACGACGATGTAGTTGAGCACCGGCAGCACCCACGAGTAGGGCAGGAACTTCGCCGCCGCCCGCTGCAGCCCGCCCTCGCCGACGGTCACGCCCCGGGCGGCCGCCCACACCGTGAAGACCCAGAAGAGCGGGATGGTGAAAAGCCAGACGAGCATGCACCACGGGCAGAGGGCGCCGATGACGAACACCGTCTGGGTGAACAGCCACGTGACGAAGACCCAGGCGAGCAGCAGTCCGGCGTTGAACGCCCACCAGAACCAGCGCGCGAAGCGGGCGCCGGCGAGCAGCCCCAGGCCCACGGCGACGGGGGCGGCGAAGCCGACCAGGCCGAGGATGGGGTTCGGGAACCCGAAGAGCGACGCCTGCCAGCTGTTGATCACCGGCGAGCAGCCCACGAACGGGTTGACGTCGCAGCCGAGCGCCGCGCCCGGGTTCTCGAGCAGCCGGAACTTGTCGACCGTCAGGGCGAAGGCCCCGAGCAGGCCGCCGAGACCGGCGACGATCAGCAGCACGGCCGCGACGAACGGGGTGCGGCCGGTGGGCAGGGTCAGGGCCCGAGGCGTCTCGAGGGTCACGGTCAGCAGTATCGCACGGGCCGTCTCGACCTCGGCTTGACCCCGCGTGGCCCCGGGCGTGCGATAATCGACCCAGTCGTGGGGCCCAGGCCCCGAGATCCAGGCTTACCGGGCAGTGCCGGCCGCCGTCGTCACACGAGAGATCGTGGTGTCGACCAGGTCGAGCGGAAACCGGGCCAGAGCGCAGGCGCTCATCGTCGGATGGCCAGTTCCGAACCAGCAAGGCGACACGAAGAACAGCACGTCGACGAACGACATCGAGGGCGACGACCGCAGGTCGGTCGACACCCGGGTGACCGAACGTGACGTGTCCGACAAGGCGCGCCGTGAGAGGGCGCGGTGGTCAGGGGCAGGTGCGACGTCACCGCCAGGCCACGACACGAGAATTCCTGCCGACGGCATGGCCTCGGCGGGGCGAGGAGCGCACCGCAAGTGGTGAACGACAACACAGACAACGACGGACGTCCGAAGAAGAGAAGGGGATTGTTCGCAGGCCTCAGGGCTCGCCAGGCGGCGGTCGACGCCGCCCCGGCGACGACCCCCGACGCGCAGCGACGAGAACTCCCTTCACCCGTCCGGACGACAGACGACGCCCAGGAGGCATCACCCGTGACCCACGAGACCGTGACCACCGACGAGCAGGTCGCGGCCCAGGCCCCGACCACCGACCAGGGCGCCACCGACGCCGTCGCCGAGGCGTTCGTCGCCGCGGCGGCCGCACCGGCCCCGACCGACGGGTCGGCCACCGACGAGTCGTCGTCGCCGATCCCGGCGAACCTGACGACGACGTCGTTGATCTTCCACGCCCCCGAGATCGCCGTCCTCCCGGCTCGACCCGGTCGCCGCCGACAGGACGACCGCGACGACCGGTACGACCGCGACGACTCGTGGGACGACGACCGCGAGGGCGACGACGACGAGCGCGACGAGCGCGACGACCGCGACGACCGCGAGCAGCAGCCCGCCTCGCGACGTCGTCAGCGCGGCCGCTCGCAGGACCGCGAAGAGCGCGACTCCGAGCCCCGGGGCCGCGACCGTGACCGTGTGCCGCGTCAGGCCGAGCTCATCACCGAGCCGCAGCGCATCAAGGGCTCCACGCGCCTCGAGGCCAAGAAGCAGCGCCGCCGCGACGGCCGTGACGCCGGCCGCCGCCGCACGGTCATCACCGAGGCCGAGTTCCTCGCCCGCCGCGAGAGCGTCGACCGCAAGATGATCGTCCGCTCGTCGGGCGACCGCATCGAGATCGGCGTCATGGAAGACGGCACCCTCGCCGAGCACTACGTCGCCAAGGCCCAGAACGTCTCGCTCATCGGCAACGTGTACCTCGGTCGCGTGCAGAACGTGCTGCCCAGCATGGAGGCCGCCTTCGTCGACATCGGACGCGGCCGCAACGCCGTCCTCTACTCGGGCGAGGTCGACTGGGACTCCCTGTCGAACGGCAACCAGCCGCGCCGCATCGAGCTGGCCCTGAAGCCCGGCGACCGCGTGCTCGTCCAGGTCACGAAAGACCCGGTCGGTCACAAGGGCGCCCGCCTGACCAGCCAGATCTCGCTGCCGGGCCGGTACCTCGTCTACGTCCCCAACGGGTCGATGAACGGCATCAGCCGCAAGCTGCCCGACACCGAGCGTGCGCGCCTGAAGAAGATCCTCAAAGAGGCCCTGCCCGAGAACACCGGCGTCATCGTGCGCACCGCGGCCGAGGGCGCGACCGAAGAGCAGCTCACCCTCGACGTCAAGCGCCTGACCAACCAGTGGGCCGACATCGAGAAGAAGGTCGCCGCGGGCAACGCCCCCAACCAGCTGCACTCCGAGCCCGACCTGTTGATCAAGATCGTCCGCGACGTCTTCAACGAGGACTTCCACGAGATGGTCATCGACGGCGACGAGGCGTTCGAGACGCTGCAGTCGTACCTGTCGGCCGTCGCCCCCGACCTCATGGACCGCGTCAAGCGCTACGAGGGCGACAAGGACGCGTTCGACGAGTACCGCCTGAACGAGCAGATCGAGAAGGCGCTCGACCGCAAGGTCTGGTTGCCCTCGGGTGGCTCGCTCGTCATCGACCGCACCGAGGCCATGACGGTCGTCGACGTCAACACCGGCAAGTTCGTCGGTTCGGGCGGCAACCTCGAAGAGACCGTCACCAAGAACAACCTCGAGGCGGCCGAAGAGATCGTCCGTCAGCTGCGCCTGCGCGACATCGGCGGCATCATCGTCGTCGACTTCATCGACATGGTGCTCGAGTCGAACCGCGACCTCGTCCTGCGCCGCCTGGTCGAGTGCCTCAGCCGTGACCGCACCAAGCACCAGGTCGCCGAGGTCACCTCGCTCGGCCTCGTCCAGATGACCCGCAAGAAGTTGGGACTCGGCCTGGCCGAGTCGTTCTCCGAGGCGGGCAGCGCGGCACGGGTCCAAGAGCAGCAGCCCCGCAAGGGCGGCCAGCAGGGCGACCGTCGACGCGGTGGTCAGGCCGGCGGTCCCGGCAAGTCGGGCGGCAACGGCCACAACACCGGTTCGGGCGCGGGCACGGGCCCCCAGTCCGGCCGTGGTGGTCCCGCCTCGCCGACCGGCGGGTCGCACCCCACGACCGGCACCCACGCCATCACCGACGACGTGAAGAACGCGCTTTCGCGCATCGCGGCGAGCACCATCGCGCACGCCGAAGAGGGCGGCGCGAAAGACGGTGACGCGGCCACCCAGGCCGCCGCCGCGGTCGAGGCCGCCATCGACGCCGCCGCCGCGGGTGCGGCGAAGACCGAGCCGGCCGCCGAGGCCGGCGGCGACGCCGGTGACGAGGGTCGACGCGGTCGCTCGGGTCGCAAGGGCCGCCGCGGCGGGTCTCGCGCCCAGCGCGACGCCGGCGACGCGACCGGCGAGCAGACCTCTGCCGACGCGGCGGGTGCCGAGGCAGCCGAGGCCGACTCCGGTGCGACCGTCGTCGAGGTCCCGGCGGTGGCTGCGGCCGAGCGCCCCGCCCCGACGGCAGTCGAGGCCGAGCCCGTCGCCGAGCCCACGGAGGCGCGGGTCGAGAAGACCACGGAGCGTCGCCGCTCGTCCGCCACGGTCTCGACCCCGGACGCGACGGTCGCGATCCTCGACATCCCCGTCGCGACCACCCGTCGCGAGCCGCGTCGCATCAGCAGCCAGGACGCCGAGCAGCTGCTCGACTCGGTGCTGGGTGCGCTGCCCGAGCCGAAGCAGCCCGGTCAGGGGCGTTCGCGCTCGCGCCGCGCCTCCAGCCAGGGCACGACGGCTGCGGCGGCTCCGGCCGAGCCGACGACGGCCGGCGAGTCCGGCCCGTTCATCCTCGGCGTGGGGGTCAGCTCCGACGATCTGTGAGTCGTCTAGGGTGACTTCGTGACCCTGACCCAGCCCGGAACCACGACCCTTCGGTCGAGGCTCCGGGCTGTGTCCGTCGCGGTGTCCGGGCCCGAAGGGCGTGAGCGCCTGCTCTCGGCGGGCACGGCCCTCGTGGTGGTGTTGATCGCCCGCTTCGCCCTGGGGCTCGTCGCCCTCGTCGGCTCCGCGGTCGGGTTCTCGGTGACGGCGTTCCCCAGTGGTTTCGTCGCGACGCCCGTCGGGCAGTTCCTCGGCAGCTTCGCGTTCTACCCCTTCCCGTTCTACGTGGCCTCGTTCGTCGTGCTCGTCGCCGTGCGCCCGCTGACGCCGCGCTCCGACCTGCGGACGGTCGTGCGCCACGCGACGGTGGCGGGTGGCGTCGGCACGGTCGCCCTGGCGGTCGTCGGCATCGTCCCGGGCATCGTGCTCTCGATCAGCGGCGGCACGTGGGTCAACCTGGCGCTCTACCTGACCACCATCCCGCTGTCGGCGGGCATCGTCGACACCGCCCTGCTCGTGGCCGGTGCCGTCCTCGCGCGGCTCTGGCTCGGCGGAGGCGACGGTGACGAGGTCTGGTCGGTGGCACGAGAAGCTCGCGCCGACGACGCCACGGTGGACGACGCGACCGACGCGGACGACGACACCGCGCCTCCCGCCTTCGACGGCCCCCGGCCCGAACGGGTCGTCCCGACGGCGGGTCGTGGGCCCGCACGCCCGGTCGAACCGCCCGAGCGCCCCGTCGTCCCGGCCCACCCGGCCCCCGCACCCGACGACTGGTCGCGGTTCGCCCCGCCGACCCCGTCGCGCGAGGACGACCGGTGAGCGCTCCCGTCCGGGAGCACGTCGAGCACGCAGGGCACGGCACGGGCCGTCGCGCGCGGCGGGCCCCGTCTCGCGTCCCCCTGCTCGTCGCCGGGGGACTGGTGCTCGCGCTGCTCGTGGCCGTCCGGCTCGCCTCACCGCTGCTCGGCCCGGGCCTGCTGCCGAACGCCCTGCAGGACTTCGTCACGCTCACGATCAGCGTCATCGTCGAGTCGATGCCGTTCGTGCTGCTCGGCATCGTGCTGTCGATCATCGTCCAGGAGTGGCTGCCGCAGGCGTTCTTCTCGTCGTGGCTGCCGAAGCGCGGCCTGCCGCGACGGGCCGTCATCTCGTTCCTCGGCATGTTCCTGCCGGTGTGCGAGTGCGGCAACGTGCCCCTCGCACGCGGCCTCGTCCTCAAGGGCTTCACGGTCTCGGAGTCGATGACGTTCTTGCTCGCGGCGCCCATCCTCAACCCGATCACGATCATCACGACCCACCAGGCCTTCGGGTGGGACGGCGGCATCCTGGTGGCGCGGTTGATCGGCGGGTTCGTCATCGCGAACCTGATCGGTTGGCTGTTCAGCAAGCACCCGAACCAGGAGAGCCTGCTCACGCCGTCGTTCGCGGCCGAGTGCCGGGTCGACGACGGGCACGGGCACGGCCGTGGGCGCACCGCCAAGAGCGTCGACCTGTTCCGCCGCGAGATGTCGACCATGATGCCCGCGCTCTTCGTCGGTGCCGCCGTCGCCGGTGCGATCCAGACCGTCGTGCCGCGGTCCGTGCTCGTGACCCTCGGAAACAACCCGGTGTGGTCGGTGCTGGCGATGATGGTCCTGGCCTTCGTCATCTCGATCTGCTCGAACGTCGACGCGTTCTTCGTGCTGCCGTTCGCGTCCACCTTCATGCCCGGCGGCATCGCCGCCTTCCTCGTCTTCGGCCCGATCATCGACGTCAAGATGCTCGCCCTGCTGCGGACGACCTACACGCCCAAGGTGCTCGGGCAGGTCACCCTCGTGGTGGCCCTCACGAGTGCCGCGATCGGACTGGTGGTCAACTATGTCGCCTAGCCCCGCCCACGGCCCCTGGCGCCGACTGCTCGACCGGTGGCAGGGGGTGCTGCTGACGCTCGTCGTCGGCGTCGCCACCCTCTGGCTCGCCGCGACCGGGCAGCTGGTGCTGTACATCCACCCGCGCTACGACGTCTTCACGGTCGTGATGATCGTCGTCGGCATGGCGTTGTCGTTGGCCACGCTCGCGTTCTCGCCCGCCCGGGCCGACGACGTCCACGGGCACGACCACGACGGGCACGACGACCACGACGGGCACGACGGGCACGACCACGACGGGCTCGGCCACGACGCCCGCCTGGACGCCGCGACGGTGCCCGCGGTCGAGGACGGCCTGCGGCCTCGGCGCCGCCGCCCGCTGGCCGTCGGCCTCCGACGCCTCGCCTTCTCGGCAGGCGTCGTCGTCACCGCGGGCGTGGCGATCGCCGTCGTCGCCCTGCCCCCGGCGACCCTCACCAGCGCCACGGCCGGCCAGCGCGACGTGAACTCGTCGACCGCGGCGCTCGACCGGACGAGCGTGGCGGACGCGACCGGCGCCTCCTCGGACGCCTACCGCTCGTTCAGCGTCCTGGACTGGGCCGGTCTCTTGCGACAGACGACCGACCTCGCCTTCTACCAGGGCAAGACCGCCGACGTCGTCGGGTTCGTGACGCCGTCGGACGCCGACCCCGACGACGTGTTCTACGTGTCGCGCTTCGTCGTCACCTGCTGTGCCGTCGACGCCCAGCCGGTCGGAGTGCCGGTGTACCTGCCCGGGTGGCAGGACCAGGTCGCCGCCGACGACTGGGTAGAGGTCACGGGCGGCTTCGACACGAACCGCAGCAGTTCGAGTCAGGACCCCATCGCACTCGTGCCCGACGACGTCACCACCGTGGGACAGCCCAGTGACCCGTACCTCTACTGAGGGCGGGCGGGGCCGGGGTGCGACTGGCGTGGCGACGCCGGACCCGTTCGCCTCGGACCCGGTGTTCCTCACCGAACAGGACGCCCGCGACGCGCAGGCGCGCTGGCGCACCCGCTGGATCGCCGTCGTCACGGTGCTCGCGGTGGTCTGCGCCGCCTTCGGCGGGCTGACGTACTTCCAGGGTCCGAGGGTGAGCGACACCCAGGTCGACGCGTCGGCGACCGTCGAGCGCCCGGGTCAGCAGCTGCGGGTGTTCGCGAACCAGGCCGTCTCGCACGTCGACGCGTCGCAGGTCGTCGTCTCGCCGGCGGCCCCGTTCACGGTGCAGACCTCCGGCGACGTCGTCGCCGTCACCTTCACCGACCGGCTCGACTACGACACCGACTACCGGGTCACCGTCGACGGCGTCTCGAGCGTCTACCAGCGCCAGACCTCGACCCTGGAGGCGCGGTTCAGCACGCCCCCGGCGACGCTGTACCGGCTCGTGCGAGGCACGGGCGGAGCCGACGACCGCATCGAACGGGCCGGGCTGCGGGGTTCGGACCGCGAGACGGTGTGGTCGGCTCCGCGCATCCAGGCCTTCGAGGTCTTCGACTCGGCCGTCGCGGTGGTCACCGACGACGGGGCCCAGAGCGTCCTCAGCCTCGTGTCGCTCGACGGCGCGGCGGTCGAGACGCTGCCCGTGCCCGAGCAGCCGGGGTTGATCACGCGCTTCGCGGCCGACGAGGCGACCACGACGCTTGCCTTCTCGTTCCGGCCGACGGGGTCCGACGTCGAGACCCTGTACACGCTGCCCCTGCAGGGAGCGCGCACCGTGACGCCGGTGCTCTCGCTCGCCGGTCAGCCCGTCGAGCCGACCGACTGGGCCTTCGTGCCCGGCGAGGACGACGTCGTCGTGCAGGCCGTCGACGACTCGGTCAGCGTGATCGACCTCTCGGGGGTCGACCCCGTCCGGCCGCTCGGCAGCTATTCGCTGCTGCAGGGCGTCTCGCTCGACGGGACGACGGTGATCGCCGCGTCGAGCCTCGCGTCGATGGTGGTCGACCTCGGCACGGGTGACGAGCGTCCCCGCGCCCCCGCTCCGGTCGACGGCGTCCTGCCGTTCGCCGGGCCGCTGGTGGCCCTCGACGCCGACCACGTCGTGCAGCAGGTGTCGGTGCCGTCCGACGACGGCCTGACGTACCGCACCCTCGTCGTGGCCGACGACGGTGCCACGTCGCGGACGCTCTGGCAGCCGCCCAGCGCGACGGGCGTGATCGAGGGCTTCGGCGTCTCGCCCAACGGGCAGTACCTCGCGGTCGAGTCCGTCGGCGAGGCGACGACCCCGACCGACTACTCGTACACGATCGACCCGGTGGCCGACGGGGTGACGACGACGATCGTCGACGTCGCCTCGGGGGCGGTGGTGGCCAGCTACGACGGGTTCGACACCGCCTGGTGACCGCGCCGTGAGCCGGTCGGGTCGTGGAGCGTCAGGCCGTCAGGCCGTCAGGCCACGTTTCACCCGTTGCGAGACCCGCAGGCCGCTGCGTTCGAGGCGCCGGGCGAGTTCGAGGCCGGGCACCGCGACGGCGCCCCCGTCGATCAGGTCGGCCCGTCGCGACTCGGGCACGTCGTAGTGGTCGTGGTCGAAGCCGCGCCGGGGGATGCCGTGGCGCGCGGCGAAGTCGTGCAGCTCGTCGTACGAGGCGTCGCTGACCAGGTGCGCCCAGAGGGTGTCGTGGGCGGGCCACACGGCGTCGTCGATCAGGATCACGCCCTGGATGCTAGTCGTCGCCGGCCGTCGGGGTCGCGGGTGCCCGTGAGCGGGCCGGGCGACGCGTTGACGCTCTCGGCAGCCCCCTGTACGATGGGCGGTTGGTGCGCGCCGACCCGAGGTCGCTCTGCGCCGTGCACCCCCAACTCTTAAGGAACAGTCATGGTCTACGCAGTCGTGCGCGCCGGTGGTCGTCAGGAGAAGGTCGAGGTCGGCACGATCGTCACCCTCGACCGCCTGAAGGCTGCCGAGGGCGACTCCATCACCCTCCCCGCCGTGCTGCACGTCGACGGCGACACCGTCACCTCGGCGGCCGACGCCCTGGCTTCGGTCACCGTGACGGCGGAGGTCCTGAACGATCTGCGCGGCCCGAAGATCGTCATCCAGAACTACAAGAACAAGACCGGTTACAAGCGTCGCATGGGGTTCCGTGCCGACCTGACCCGCGTCAAGATCACCTCGATCAACTGAGCTAGGGGCTGAGAACACATGGCACACAAAAAAGGCGCATCGTCCACCCGCAACGGTCGTGACTCGAACGCACAGCGCCTCGGCGTGAAGCGCTTCGGCGGCCAGGTCGTCCTCGCCGGCGAGATCATCGTCCGCCAGCGCGGCACCCACTTCCACCCCGGCGTCAACGTCGGCCGCGGCGGCGACGACACCCTCTTCGCCCTCGCCCCCGGCTCGGTCCAGTTCGGCGCCAAGGGCGGCCGCAAGGTCGTCAACATCGTCGCCGCCGAGACGGCGACGGTCTAGCACGACCACGCGGCGTCGGCACCCGACCCGCATCGGCGGCCCCTCGAGGGTCGCACCGTCTGGGGCGAGCATCCTGCTCGCCCCAGACGTGTTTGACCCGGGCAGCTCGCACCGGCACGCACAGACAAAGAGATCAAGCACCTCATGGCCACATTCGTCGACCAAGTGACCCTCCACCTCCGCGCCGGCAACGGCGGCAACGGCTGCGTGTCGGTCAAGCGCGAGAAGTTCAAGCCGCTCGCCGGCCCCGACGGCGGCAACGGCGGTCACGGCGGCGACGTCGTGATCGTCAGCGACACCGGCGTCACGACCCTGCTCGGGTTCCACCGCGCGCCGCACCGCTCGAGCGACAACGGCGGCTTCGGCATGGGCGACCACCGGGCCGGCACCAACGGCGAGACCCTCGAGCTCGTCGTGCCCGTCGGCACGGTCGTCAAGTCCGCCGACGGCGTCGAGCTGATCGACATGGTCGAGCCGGGCATGCGCTACGTCGCGGCCGAGGGCGGCATCGGCGGCCTCGGCAACGCGGCCCTCTCGTCGACGAAGCGCAAGGCCCCCGGGTTCGCGCTGCTGGGCACGCCCGGCTGGGCCGGCGACGTGCTGCTCGAGCTCAAGGTCGTCGCCGACGTGGCCCTGGTCGGCTACCCCTCGGCCGGCAAGTCGAGCCTGGTCGCAGCCCTCTCGGCAGCCAAGCCGAAGATCGCCGACTACCCGTTCACGACCCTGCACCCCAACCTCGGCGTGGTCGAGTCGGGCGACACGCGGTACACGGTCGCCGACGTCCCCGGCCTGATCGAGGGCGCCAGCGAGGGCAAGGGGCTCGGGCTCGAGTTCCTCCGTCACGTCGAGCGCTGCTCGGCCCTGCTGCACGTGCTCGACTGCGCGACCCTCGACCCCGGACGCGACCCGCTGACCGACCTCGACGTCATCCTGCGCGAACTCGAGGCCTACCCCGTCCCCGACGGGCAGAAGCCCCTGCTCGAGCGTCCCCAGCTCGTCGCCCTCAACAAGGTCGACGTGCCCGACGGGCGTGAGCTGGCCGACTTCGTCACGCCGGAGCTCGAGGCCCGCGGTTACCGCGTGTTCGAGATCTCGGCCGTCAGCCACGAGGGGCTGCGCAACCTGTCGTTCGCCCTGGCCGAGGTGGTCGAGGCCAGCCGGGCCGAGATCGCGGCCCGACCCGCGCCTCCTCGCATCGTCATGCGCCCGCGTGCCGTCAACGAGAAGCCCTTCGTCATCCGCGTCGAGGGCGGCACGTACGGCAACGTGTACCGCATCCTCGGCCAGAAGCCCGAGCGCTGGGTCGTGCAGACCGACTTCAACAACGAGGAGGCCGTGGGCTACCTCGCCGACCGGCTCAACGCCATCGGCGTCGAGGACGCGTTGTTCAAGGCCGGGGCGCAGGCCGGTTCGACGGTCGTCATCGGCCCCGAGGGCGGCATCGTCTTCGACTGGGAGCCCACGCTGACGTCCACGGCCGAGCTCATGACGAGTGCCCGCGGCACCGACCCGCGTCTGATCCAGAACGACCGCCCGACCCGCAACCAGCGTCGCGAGGAGTACTTCGAGCGCATGGACGCCAAGGCCGAGGCCCGGGCCGAGCTGCAGCGTGAGCGTGCCGCGGGCCTGTGGACCGACGACGAGGGGTTCCTCGTGAAAGAGGGCGACGAGGCCGAAGGCGACGAGCGGGCGTGACCGGGGGCGTCGTCGACCGCGCCGGCCTCGCGACGGCCCGCCGCATCGTCGTCAAGGTCGGCTCGTCGTCGATCAGCGGCGAGAACGCGGGCCAGATCGAGCCGCTGGTCGACGCCCTGGCCACGGCCTACGGTCGCGGCGCCCAGGTCGTCCTCGTGTCGTCCGGTGCCATCGCCACCGGTCTGCCGCACCTGCGGCTCGACGCGCGGCCGACCGACCTCGCGACCCAGCAGGCGGCCGCCGCCGTCGGGCAGAACGTCTTGATCTACCGGTACCAGCAGAGCCTGCGCCGCTACGACATCGTGGCGGGGCAGGTGCTGCTGACGGCCGGCGACATGCAGAACGCGACCCACCGCAGCAACGCGCAGCGCGCCATGGAGCGCCTGCTCGACCTGCGCATCCTGCCGATCGTCAACGAGAACGACACGGTCGCCACC
The DNA here is from genome assembly GCF_015350895.1 of Frigoribacterium sp. VKM Ac-1396. Lineage (NCBI taxonomy): Bacteria > Bacillati > Actinomycetota > Actinomycetes > Micrococcales > Microbacteriaceae > Frigoribacterium > Frigoribacterium sp. VKM Ac-1396. The sequence continues at coordinate 972,254 of NZ_JADKSD010000002.1, forward strand.
CACGAGATCCGGTTCGGCGACAACGACCGGCTGGCGGCCCTCGTATCGCAGCTGATCGGTGCCGACGCGCTCGTGCTGCTGAGCGACGTCGACGCGCTCTACACCCGCCCGCCGCACGAGCCCGGCGCCGTGAAGATCGTCGACGTGCCCTTCGGTGACGACCTCGACGGCGTCACGTTCGGCGCCGCCGGTGCGGCCGGGGTCGGCACGGGAGGCGCGGGCACGAAGGTCGCGGCGGCCCGGTTCGCGGCCGAGGCGGGCACCCCGGTGCTCGTGACGAGCACCGGCAACGTCGCCCGCGCCCTCGCCGGCGACCACGTCGGCACGTTCTTCGAGGCGGCGGACGCCACGTCGGCGGCCGAGCGCTCGGCCTGACCCGAGCCTCCCGTGGCCGACGGGCGATGCGTGGACCGCGGCCCTCGCGGGACGGGGGCGGCGCGGCATAGGCTTCGTCCATGTCGCTCATCGCCGCCCCGGCCCCGTCGCTCACCGACAAGTTGACCGCGGCCAAGGCCGCCTCTCGCGTGCTCGCGACGGCCACCGCCGACCGCAAGGACGACGGGCTGCGGGCGATCGCCGCCGCCCTGGTCGCGAACGCCGACCGCATCGTCGAGGCCAACGGGCTCGACCTCGCGAACGCCCGCGAGAACGGCGTCGGTGCCTCGCTGCAGGACCGCCTGCGTCTCGACGCCGACCGGCTGGCCGGGCTCGCGTCGGCCACCGAGCTCGTGGCCTCGCTCGTCGACCCGGTGGGCGAGTCGGTGCGCGGCAAGGTGTTGCCGAACGGGCTGCGCCTCGACCAGGTCCGCGTGCCCTTCGGCGTGGTGGGGGCGATCTACGAGGCCCGGCCCAACGTGACGGTCGACATCGCGGCGCTCGCCCTCAAGAGCGGCAACGCCGCCGTCCTGCGGGGCGGCAGTGCGGCGCAGCAGTCGAACCGCGTGCTGGTCGAGGTCATGCGCGAGGCGCTGGCCGGCGTCGGCCTGCCCGCCGACGCGGTCGTCACCATCGACGAGTTCGGCCGCGACGGCGCCGGCGAGTTGATGCGGGCCAGGGGGCTCGTCGACGTGCTGATCCCGCGCGGCAGCGCCGAGCTGATCGACACCGTCGTCCGCGAGTCGAAGGTGCCGGTCATCGAGACCGGGGCCGGCGTGGTGCACGTCTTCCTCGATGCCAGCGCCGACGAGACCTGGGCCGTCGACATCGTGCAGAACGCCAAGGTGCAGCGGCCGAGCGTGTGCAACGCCCTCGAGACGCTGCTCGTGCACCGCGACGCGGCCGAGCGCCTGCTGCCGCCGGTGCTGGGTGCCCTCCGCGCCTCCGGGGTGACGATCCACGGCGACGAGCGCACCCTCGAGGTGTTCCCCGACGGCGTGCCCGCGACCGACGACGACTGGGCGACCGAGTACATGGGGCTCGACCTCGCCGTGCGCGTCGTGGCGGACGTCGACGAGGCGATGGAGCACATCGCCCGGTGGTCGACCCACCACACCGAGTCGATCGTCACCAACGACCTCGCGACCGCCGAGAGGTTCCTCGCCGAGGTCGACAGCGCCGTGGTCATGGTGAACGCCTCGACCCGCTTCACCGACGGCGGCGAGTTCGGCTTCGGGGCCGAGGTCGGCATCTCGACGCAGAAGCTGCACGCCCGCGGCCCGATGGGGCTCGCCGAGCTGACGAGCAGCAAATGGGTCGTGCGGGGCCGGGGCCAGGTGCGCGGGTAGACTGAGCGTCGATCGTCATCGCCTGAACGGGAGAACCCATGCTCGACGCCTCGCTGCTGCTCGCCGAAGCCCACGAAGAACTCGCGCCGCTGATCGCACCCGCCCCGGTCATCGCCGGCGTCTTCGCCCTCGCGTTCCTGGCTCTCGGTTACGTCGTGTTCAGCTACCGTGACGTCGCGAACCGCTCGGTGCGCAAGGCCAGCAAGCTCGCCCACCACGACGGCCCGATCGACGAGTTCGGTCACCCCGAGAACCACTGACGGCGAAGGCCTCCGAGATGGTCGTTGCGGGCACGTCCGTGCCCGACGGCGAAGGGGTCAGGCGACCCCGTGTCGGCATCATGGGCGGCACGTTCGACCCGATCCACCACGGGCACCTGGTCGCGGCCAGCGAGGTCGCGCAGTCGTTCCACCTCGACGAGGTCGTGTTCGTGCCGACCGGTCAACCGTGGATGAAACCCGAGGTCAGCGAAGCCGAGCACCGCTACCTCATGACGGTCATCGCGACCGCGTCGAACCCGACCTTCACCGTCAGTCGCGTCGACGTCGACCGTGAGGGCCCGACCTACACGATCGACACCCTGCGCGACATCCGCCGGCTTCGTCCGACGGCCGAGCTGTTCTTCATCACCGGGGCCGACGCCGTCGCGCAGATCCTCGACTGGAAGGACGTCCAAGAGCTCTGGGACCTCGCCCACTTCGTCGCCGTCTCGCGCCCGGGGCACGACCTCAGCGTTAGCGGTTTGCCCGAGAGCGACGTAAGCTTGCTAGAAGTCCCCGCACTGGCCATCTCGTCGACCGATTGCCGCGCCCGGGTGGGTCGAGACTTTCCGGTGTGGTACTTGGTCCCCGACGGCGTCGTCCAGTACATCTCCAAGCACCATCTGTATCGGAGCGTTTCATGAGCACGTCCGACGGTCAGCCGCCCCTCACCCGGCGACAGATCCGCGACCTCGAGCGCGCCCGCGAGGCCGGTCGGGCCGTCACGGGTGCCGTGCCCGTGGTGCCCGCGTCGGCGTCCGCGGCCGAGCCGGCTCCCACTCCCGAGCCGACCTCGTCGCCCGAGCCGATGCCGGCTCCGCGCTCGGCGGCGGCCTCGACGAGTGATGACGCGCTGCCGACCCCCGTCCCCTCGACGGTGGCTCGACCCGACGTCCCGCCGCCCGCCCCGGGTTCGGTCGTCGACCCCGGCACCGGCCTCACCCGCCGACAGATGCGCGCGCTGCGTGACGCCGACCAGAGCCGTGGCGCGTCACCGGTGCCGCTGCAGGCCCCCGCCCCCGAACCCCGCCGCCCGCTGGCCGACGCGCTGAACACGGTCGACGAGATCGCCCCCGCGGCGGCTCGGCCCACGTCGGCACCGGTCGGTTCGTCGTCGGCCGATGCCCGTCCGGCGTCGGCGCCCGCCCCCCGCCCGTCGTCGGCCGACGATGCGTCGGACGTCGCGCCCGGCCCGCGTCGGACGGGCCAGACCCCCTTAGCGGCTCCGGCCGCCTCGGCACCCGCCCCGACGTCGACGCCGACGGTGTTCCCCTTCGCCCTGTCCGACGAGCAGGGTCGTGGGCCGCAGTCCTCGCCGAGCGCGCCTCCTGCGTCGTCGCGGCCGACGACGTCGGCGCCGCGCGCGTCGAACGCGGTGACGGACGACCGTCGAGACGACTCGTCCGACGTGGTGCCCGTCGTGCCGCCGGGCCACTGGTCGGCCCAGTCCGACGAGCCCGACGCGCAGTCCGTCCCCGGTCGCCAGCTCGGCACGAGCACGGGGCAGCAGAACGCCCTCATCCTCACCGACGCCCAGGTCGCCGACGTGACCGGTGCCCTCAACGCCACCGGCGAGATCATCATCACGGGGTCGATCGACCTGCCCCGCAGCCTGGCGTCGACGGGCTCGCAGGCCCGCATCGACAACTCCGACATGGACCGCATCCTCGAGCAGGGCGACGCCGAGCAGGCCTCGAGCGACGCCGAGCCCGTGCGGGCCAGCCGCGCCATCAGCACCCACACGTCCACCCGGGCGGTCGTGCTCGCCGCGTCGCAGCCCAAGGGCACCCACCTGCCGTTGATCCTCGGGATCTCGGGCGGCGTGGTGGGCCTCGGTATCATCGGCTTGATCATCGGTGGCTTCGCCACCGGGGTGCTGGGCTGAGGCCCGACCCACCCGAACCGACCCCGGTCGGCCCGAATCACCACCTACCCCTAAGGAACACGTGACAGCCACCCCTCGTGCCATCGAGCTGCTGCAGATCGCCGCACGCGCGGCCGACGACAAGCAGGCCGACGACCTCGTCGCCCTTGACGTCTCCGGCCCCCTGCCCCTGACCGACGTGTTCCTGCTGGCCACGGGCCGCAGCGAACGCAACGTGGTCGCCATCGCCGGCGAGATCGAAGACAAGATGCTCGAGGCCGGGGTCAAGACCCTCCGCCGCGAGGGTCGCGCCGAGGGTCGCTGGGTGCTGCTCGACTTCGGTGACGTCGTCGCCCACGTCTTCCACGACGAGGACCGTCAGTACTACGCACTCGAGCGCCTCTGGAGCGACTGCCCGACGATCCCGCTCGACGTCCTGACCGAGTCGGCCGACGCGTCCGACGACGCGGCCGTCGACGCACCGGCCGAGGCGTAGCCGACCCGCGCCTCCTCGGCTCCTCCCGTCCGCCTCGGCGCGACGTCACGAGATGCCGCTCACCTCTCGGGGTGGGCGGCATCGCGCGTGGCGGGGCGCCCGGGGCACCGCGCCAGGTGGTGGATACTGCGCCAGGTGGTGGACACTGCGCCAGGTGGTGGGCACCGCGCCAGGTGGTGGGCACCGCGCCAGGAGATGGACACTGCGCCAGGTCTTCGCCTGGTGCGGTGACCACGTCCTGGCGTCGTGACCTGCCCGGCTCCGGCCACGCGCCACCACGGCATCTCGGGGCAGGGTGGCCAGCGCGGGGCGGGGGCTCGCCTGCACCGCCAGAACGCCTGCCGGTCGACTCGGGCAGGGGTGAACTTGCGGGCTCGAAAAATGTAGTAATGTAGACGAGTTGCTTCCGACGGGGTGAAAACCTCCAGGGGCGGCAGTTCTGGGTCTGTGGCGCAGCTGGTAGCGCACCTGCATGGCATGCAGGGGGTCAGGGGTTCGAGTCCCCTCAGATCCACCAGAACGGGTTCCACCAGAAGCACCGAAGGCCCCTCCTCGTGAGGGGCCTTCGTCGTTGCCGGGCCCGCGGCCCAGGTGACGGCCGCACGCCGCCACGAGGTAAACACCCCGCCACGCGAAATCGTGGCGGGGTGTTTACCTCGTGGCGGGCTGATCGGGCCGCGCGGGCGGGGCAGTGCGGGCGGGGCAGGGCAGGGCAGGCCGGGCATGCAGGGCGGGGCAGGCAGCGCGGGCGGGGCAGGCAGGGCAGGCAAGCAAGGCAGGCAGGCAGGCAGCGCGGGCGGGGCAGGCAGGGCAGGCAGGCAGGCAGCGCGGGCGGGGCAGGCAGGGCAGGCAGGGCAGGCAGGCAAGGCAGGCAGGCAGGAAGGCAGGCAGGGCAGGAAGGCAGGCAGGGCAGGAAGGGCAGGCAGGCCAGACGGGCCAGCCAGGCAGGGCCAGGCCAGGCCGCCCGAGCACGCAAGGCGCACGCCGACGGGCGCAGGAGGCGCGGGTCGGCTCAGACGCGGGCGCGCAGCTCCGCAGACGCGCGCGCCGCCCCCTCGGCGAGCAGGCCCTGGTCGGCGTGCACCAGTGCGCCGTCCACGACGACGGAGTCGCCGCCGACCCACAGCCGGGCCAGCGGCGGCAGGGACGCCAGCCCGAGCGCGGCGACCGGGTCGGCGATGCCGGCGAACTCGACGCCGTCGACCCGCCAGAGGGCGAGGTCGGCGAGCTTGCCCACCTCGATCGAGCCGAGGTCGGCGTCCCGGCCGAGCACGCGCGCGCCGCCGATCGTCGCCAGGCGCAGGCCCTGCCGCACCGAGAACGCGTCGGCGCCAGAGCGCAGCCGCCCGAACAGCACCGCCTGGCGGATCTCGGTGCCGAGCTGCCCCGACTCGTTCGAGGCGGCACCGTCGACGCCGAGGCCCACGGGCGCCCCGGCCGCCAGCAGCGACGCGATCGGCGCGATGCCCGCGGCCAGGCGTCCGTTCGACGACGGGCAGTGCGCCACGCCCGTCCCCGTCGCGGCGAAGCGTCCGACGGCGTGGTCGTCGAGGTGGACGCAGTGCGCCATCCAGACGTCGTCGCCGAGCCAGCCCAGGTCTTCGAGGTACTGGGTCGGCGTGCGGCCGAAGCGCTCGAGGCAGAAGGCGTCCTCCTCGACGGTCTCCGAGCCGTGGGTGTGCAGCCGGACCCCGAGCTGTCGGCCGAGCACCGCGGCCTCGCGCAGCAGGTCGGGCGTCACCGAGAACGGCGAGCAGGGCGCGATCGCGATCTGGACCCGCGCGTCGCCGGACGGGTCGTGGAACCGGGCCACCGCCTCCTGGCTGGCGCGCAGCGCGACGTCCGTCGTCTCGACGGCGAAGTCCGGGGGCAGGCCGCCCTGCGACCGGCCGAGGTCCATCGAGCCCCGCGTGGCGTGCAGGCGGACGCCGACCGTGCCGGCCGCCCGGACGATGCCGCCGAGCAGGTCGCCCGAGCCGGCCGGGAAGACGTAGTGGTGGTCGCCGACGGTCGTGCAGCCCGACCGGGCGAGGACGGCGATCGCGGCGGCGGCCCCGGCCTCGACGAGCGGCTCGTCGATGCGCGCCCAGGTCGGGTAGAGCGCGACGAGCCAGTCGAACAGGATGGAGTCCTGCGCGATGCCGCGGGTCAGCCACTGGTAGAGGTGGTGGTGCGTGTTCACCAGACCTGGCGTGAGCAGGTGGCCTCGGCCGTCGACGCGCTCGACCGGGATCGGCGCGGCATCCGGAGTCGCCGAACCCGAACCCGACCCCGTCGCCGAACCGCGGGCAGACCCGGGTGGGGCCAGCCCGGCCGTGGCCCACGCGGGGGCGGGCCCGGGCCCCACGGCGACGATGCGCGATCCGTCGACGACGACGTGCCCGCCGGCGTGCTCGGTGTCGTGGGCGTCGACCGTCGCGACATGGGCACCCTCGACGACGAGCCGCCGCACCGGGGCCGACAGGTCTGGCCCGGTCAGGCCCGGTGCCGTCACGCCGCGCGTCCCGTCGCGAGTCCCGTCGCGAGTCACGCCGCGAGCCACGCCGCGATCTCGCCGGCGGCCCGGCCCTTGAGCTCGTCGCTCGCCCCCGAGCACTCGATCGAGCTCAGGGCGCAGGCGGCGAGCTGGGCGTCGGTGAGCCCGAGGGTCGTGCGGGCCAGCTCGTACTCGGCGAGGACGCCGGGGCCGAAGAGGATCGGGTCGTCGGCGTTGATCGAGCACCGCACGCCGGCCTCGACCAGGCGCTTCAGCGGGTGGTCCTCGATCGTCGGGATCACCGACAGCAGCACGTTCGAGGTGAGGCACACGTCGAGGCAGACGCCCTCGGCGGCCAGGCGGGCCATCAGCGTCTCGCTGTGCACGGCCGTCACGCCGTGCAGCACGCGGTCGGCGCCGAGGACGTCCAGCGCCTCCTCGATCTGGTCCGGCCCGGCGAGCTCGCCGGCGTGCGGCGTCGAGAGCAGCCCCGCGTGCTTAGCGATGCGGAACGCCTCCTCGTAGCGCGCCGCCGGGTTGCCACGTTCGTCGTTGGCCAGGCCGAGCGAGACGACGCCGCGGTCGGCGTAGGTGGCGGCCAGGTGGGCCAGCTCGTTCGCGGCCTCGACGCTCTCGGTGCGGTCGACCGTGATCATCAGGCCGACCTCGACGCCCCACCGCTCGCCGCTCTCGGCGCAGGCCGCGAGCATGGCCCGCAGCGACGCGTCGAGCGACCCGAAGGTCGCGACGTAGAACTGCGGGCTCGCCCCGAACTCGACGTAGGCGACACCCTCGTCGGCGCAGTCCTCGATCGCCTCGTCGATCAGGCGGAAGAGGTTCTCGCTCTCGGCGAGGACCACGAGCATGCCCTGGTACGTGGCGCTGAACTCGCTGAAGTCGCCGAAGCTGGTCGGCATCGGCACGACGACGCCCGACGACGCCGCCATCTCGGCCAGCGAGTCCGGACGGACCGCCGCCTCCATGTGCAGATGCAGGTGGCCCTTGGGCAGGGCGCGCAGGTCGCGCCGGTCGCGCAGGTCGCGCCGGTCGCGCACCGCGGCGTCGGCTGGCGAGGGGGCGGACGCCGAGGAGGCGCGGGCTGCGTCGGTGGGGGAGGTGGTGGTCACGAGCGGGCTCCGTGGATCAGGGCGTCGACGAACGACGGCAGGAAGAGGTCGGTGCGGACGGCGGTGACCGCCGTCGTGTGGGTCGACGGGTCGTCGTCGGGTGCCGACCCGTCGGGTCGCCAGTCCGTCGCGGCGCCGTCGGGCGTGACGAGCACGCGGCCCCGCGTCGCGAAGCCGTCGTGGGTGATGCCGACGGGGCCGGTGACGCTCTCGGCGATCCATTCGGGGTGCACCATCAGGGCGGCGGCGAGGCCGTCGTGCACGGGGCTGACCCGGCGGCCCCAGGCGTTGCGGTAGAAGTCGAGGTAGGTCGCCAGGACGTCGGCCGCGAAGGTGCCGGTCGGCGTGCCCGAGTCGCGCAGGGCGGCGACGTGGGACTCCTCGGTGATCACCTGCGAGGTCGCGTTGACGCCGACCATCAGGCGCGAGCCGGCCGGCGCGGTGAACACCTCGCGCGCGGCCGGGCCGTCGTTCTGGACGTTGGCGTCGACCATGTCGGTCCGGCCGAGCTCGGGGAACGGCCCGCTGCCGCCCATGATCGTCACCGACCGGAACAGCGTCTGGAGGCGCGGTTCGGCTCGCAGCGCCAGGGCCACGTTCGTGAGCGGCCCCAGGGTGAGCAGGTCGATCTCGCCCGGGGACGCCCGGGCGACCTCGACGAGCCGCTCCGCCGCCGGGACGTCGAGCAGAACGCGGGGGAGCGGCCGGTCGGCGACGACGTCACCGAGACCGTCGTGACCGTGGACGTAGTGCGCGATGTGCGCCTCCGCCTCGAGCGGCCCGTCGGCACCTCGGGCGACGGGAACGTCGTCGAGTCCGACGAGGCTCAGGACGTGCCCGATGTTCCGTAGGGCGTCGTCGACGACGCAGTTGCCGTAGACGGCCGTGATGCCGACGATCTCGACGTCGGGCTGCGCGGCGAGCCAGAGCAGGGCGAGGGCGTCGTCGATGCCCGTGTCGGTGTCGACCAGCACGCGGCGCGTCCCGCTGGGGCCCGTGACGCCGGGGCCCGTCACACGGGGGCCCGTCACGACGCGGTCGCCTTGCCGGCGTTCGGCCCCCACTTGGCGAGCACCGCCGTCTCGACGAAGGTGGTGATCGTGTAGAGCACGATCGAGACGAGCGTGATGAGCACGACGATCGCCCAGATCTCGCCGTACTGCGACTGCGACTTGGCGGCCGTGATGGCGGCGCCCAGGCCCTCGTAGGTGAAGAGCCACTCGTAGAGCATCGCGCCGGTGATGGCTCCCGGCACGGCGATGCGCATCGAGGCGAAGAAGTAGGGCAGGGCCGTGGGGAACGCGACCTTGCGCATGATCGTCCAGCGGCTGCCGCCGTAGACCCGGATCAGGTCGACCGACTGGGCGCTGACCGAGCGGAAGCCGAGGGTCAGGTTGACGAGCAACGGGAAGAACACGACCACGCCGCCGATGAAGCCGGCGGTGACGATGCCGTTGCCCAGCACGAGGTAGATGACGGGGGCCATCGCGAGCAGGGGCACGGTGCGCAGCAGCATGGCGATCGGCATGAACATGAACTCGACGGGTCTGATCAGCGTGAAGACGATCGCCACGACCAGCGAACCGCCGACGCCGAAGACGAAGCCGATCGCGGCGTGCCAGAGGGTCACCCCGAGCAGGCCGGCGATGTGCACGCGGTTGTCGGCCGCCGTGGTCTGGCTGAGCTCGGAGTCGACGAAGAACCAGCGGAACACGTCGGCCGGGGTCTTCGCGATGAACGCATTGGCCTGCAGCACGACGATGGCGAGGTTCCACAGGATGCCGAGGATGATCGCCGAGACGGCGATCGTCAGCACGGTGCGGCCGATGCGTCGCAGGACGAACCGGGCCGTCGAGGAGGCGCTGGTCGAGACCGCGGGTGCGGTGACGCGGGTGCCGGTGCCCGTGGGCAGGATCGTGGCCATCAGAACCCCTCTCCGGCGCGGCTGTCGCCCGCCGACCAGGGCGTGACCAGTCGGCTGATCCGCCCGATGACGAAGTAGGCGATCCCGGCGATGCCGCCCGAGATCAGGGCCAGCGCCCAGAGCTTGACCGACGCCGCCGTGGCCTGCGCCGCGAGCAACAGGATGCCGAGGCCCTGGTCGACGCCGATGAGGAAGTACTCGCCGAGGACCGCGCCGAGGAACGCCGCGGGTGCCGCCAGCTTCAGCGCCGCGAGGATGCTGGGCAGGGCGGCGATCAGCCGGACCTTGACCAGCTGCGTCCACCGCGAGCCGCCGTAGGCCGTGATCACGTCGAGCTGGGTCTCGCTCGCGGCCCGCAGGCCGAGCAGCGTGCCGATCACGGTGGTGAAGATCACGCTGAGCGCGGCCAGGAAGATCGACGTCGTCCGGCCGCCGGCGGGCGACATGAGCGTGACGATCGGCGCGATCGCGGTCAGCGGGATGCACGAGCAGCCCACGGCGAGCTGGGTCGAGAGGCCCTCGAACCACGGCACGAGCAGCACCGCGAAGGCCAGCGCGAACGCGATCAGGTTGCCCCAGAGAAAGCCCCACGCCGCGCTGCCGGCGGTCGCGCCGATGGCGCGCCAGTAGACGAGGTCGCTGAGGTCGGTGACGAGCTGGACGAGCACCTGTCCGGGTGGGGGCACCGACCCGGTCACCGAGAACAGCGTGACGGCCACGACCTGCCAGATCGCGACGATCAGCACGATGCCGACGAGGGCGCCGACCCACGGAGGGGCCGCCGCCATCGAGCCGAGCACCGAGCGTCGCTCACGGCCCCGCGCGGTCTCGGCCTGGAGGGCGACGCTCTGACCCAGCTCGGCCTCGACCTCGCGCTCGGCGGTCTCGCGCGGCGACGTGTGCAGGTCAGTCATCGGCCGCCGCCCCGTGCGAGCCGAACAGGATCTCGGAGATGCGGTCGACGTACGCGTGGAACTCGGGCGTGCGGGTCAGTTCGGGCAGGCGCGGCCTCGGCAGGTCGATCTCGACCACCTCGGCGATGCGGCCCGGACGGGCGCTCATCACGGCGACGACGTCGGACAAGAACACGGCCTCGCTGATGCCGTGCGTCACCATCAGCGTGGTGGCGGGCTTCTCGCCCCAGATGCGCAGCAGCTCGACGTTCATGCGCTGCCTCGTCATGTCGTCGAGCGCGCCGAACGGTTCGTCGAGCAGCATGATGGTCGGCTGCACGGCGAGGCAGCGCGCGATCGAGACGCGCTGCCGCATGCCGCCCGACAGCTGCGCCGGCTTGGCCTTCTCGAAGCCCTTCAGGCCGACGAGGTCGATCAGGTCGTCGATCAGGCCGGCCGGGGGGGTGAGCCCGGCGACCTCGAGCGGCAACCGGATGTTGTTCTCGACGCTGCGCCAGGGCAGCAGGGCCGAGTCCTGGAACGCGATGCCCGTCTCGTGGCCGCGCTGCACCTCGGCCGCGGTCTTGCCGTTGATGACGACGCTGCCCGACGTGGGCGTCTCGAGCCCGGCGAGGATGCGCAAGATGGTCGACTTGCCGCAGCCCGAGGGGCCGAGCAGGCTGAGGAACGAGTCCTTCTTGGTGCCCAGGTCGATCTGCGTCAGCGCCTGCACGCTCTTCCGGCCGAGCTGGAACGACTTGGTCAGCCCCTGGATGTTGATGCCCGTGGCGAGCTCGGGTCGTCCGGCGGGGTCGCCCGTCGCCGTGGTGAGCGCCGCCGTCGCGGTCGTGGTGCCGTCCGTCATGGTCATGTCGTGGGGATCGTGAAGGTCGTGATGAGGTCGGGGTTCTCCTCGTAGACCTCTGTGATGATGCTGAGGTCGAAGAGGTCGTCGGCCGACACGTCGGTGCCCATGGCCTTGAGCGAGGCGATGTTCTCGGCGACCAGCTCGTCGGTCATCGTGAACAGGCCGTTGGCGTTGACGTCCTCGGTGAGGATCAGCGTGTTCTGCGCCTCGGCCTCGGCCGTCTGTTCCTCGACGTCGAGGTCCTGGTCCTTGCCGTACTTCTCGACGGCGTACTTCGCGCTCTGCTCCGGGCTCTTCACCGCGTCGGTCCAGCCCTTGATCTCGGCGACCAGGAAGGCCTTGAGCATGTCGCGCTCATTGTCGATGGTGTCCTGCGTGACGGTGAAGGTCTCGGCGACGAACGGCAGCCCGTTGTCGGCGAAGCCCAGCACGACCGGGGTGAAGCCGTCCATCTTCGCGAGGATCGGCTCGTTCGTGATGTACGACATGTGCGCGTCGTACGCGTTCGTCTCGAGCGGGGCGATGTCGTACTGCGTGGCCACCAGCTCGACGTCGTCGAGGGTCATGTCGTTGGCCTTGAGGAACCCCTCGAAGATGGTCTGGTTGCCGCCGGACTGCACGCCGATCTTCTTGCCCTTGAGGTCGGCCAGGGTGCGGATCGGGTTCCCCTCCTCGAGGGAGAGCAGGCAGAACGGGTTCTTCTGGAACGTCGTGCCGATGATCTTGAGCGCCGCGCCCTGCGCGACCGAGGGGCCGGTGAGCGAGGCCGACGACAAGCCGACCTTGGCCTGTCCGGCGAGCAGCGCCTCCTCGGCTCCGGTCTGCCCGCCGCCGGCGAGCAGCGTCACCTCGCTGAAACCGGCGTCGGTGTAGTAGCCCTTCTCGGTGGCGAAGTACTCGCCGGCGAACTCGATGTTCTTGATCCACGAGAGTTGCACGGCGATGGTGCCGAAGGCCCCGCCGGACGCCGCGCCACCGGTCGCCGCGCCCGTGCCGGCCGACGAGTCGGTGCAGGCGGCGAGCAGGGCGGTCGTGCCGACGACGAGTGCGGCCGAACCGCCCAGGCGCAAGAACCCGCGGCGGTCGAGGGACGAGTCACGGAACGCGGAAGGTACGGAGAGGGGGCTCATGGGGGTCTCCTGAGGGTTGTTCGGGTGAGGTGTCGAAAAGCTAGACCCGGACTGTTTCATCGTCGTTTCGGACGTGTTGCCGTCGTCGCCGACCTGAGGACGCGTTAGTTTCGGGGGCATGGCCACGCGCGAGTCCTCCGACAAGAGGGCCGAACTGCTCGAGCGCGTCGTCGACCACGTGCTCGAGAACGGCGTCGGCCAGCTCACCCTCCGCGGCCTGGCCACGGCGGTCGGCTCGAACAACCGCATGCTGCTGTACTACTTCGGCAGCCGAGAAGAACTGGTCGTGGCTGCGCTGCACGGCGCCGAACGGCGGTTCCCGGGCATCGTCGGGGTCGTGGACCACCTGGCCGGGCCCGACCTGCCGCTCGACCAGCGCCTCCTCGCCGTCTGGCGGACGGTGTCCGACCCCGTCAACCAGCCGTTCAACCGGCTGTTCTTCGAGGTGTTCGGCCTCGCGAGCTTCGACCGCGAGCGCTACGCGTCGCTGCTCGGCGACATCGGCACCGAGTGGGTGGGGCAGGTGGCGGCGGCGTACCGCGCCGAGGGCGTCGAGGAGGCGCGGGCCGAGTCGTTCGCGCACGAGACGGTCGCGCTCTGGCGTGGCTTCCAGGCCACGCTGCTCAGCGCCGGGTCGAGCGCCGCGGTCGACCGCGCCGCCGTCGAGGCCACCGAGGCGCTGGTCGCCCGCGTCCGGTCCGCCGCGGCCGTCACCCGCTGACGACCCGTCGTATTAACAGTTCGTTTCGTGGCTGGACTCCGGGTGAACCATCCGGTTCACTGACGGCATGAAGCAGATCCGTCTCGGTGTGTTCGAAGTCGCCGGCCCCCAGGTCGGCGGCACCCTCAGCTGGTCCCACCCCCGCAGCGACTCGCTCGGCTACCACGGGCTCGACCTGTGGATCGGCATGGCGAAGCTGCTCGATCGGGCCGGCTTCGACTTCTTGTTCTTCGCCGACGGCTTCGGCTACCCGTCGATCGACGGCGACCTGCCCGAGACGGCGGCCCGCGGCGGCATCAACTTCCCCGGCATGGACCCGGCGCTGCTGATCCCGACTCTGGCCCGCGAGACCGAGCGGCTCGGCTTCGTCGTCACCTCGTCGACCGGGCTCGACCACCCCGTCCAGTCCGCGCGCCGCTTCGCCACCCTCGACCACCTGACCGGTGGGCGCATCGGCTGGAACATCGTCACGGGTGCCTCGCAGAACACCGTCGCCGAGTTGTTCGGCCACGACGAGATGCGCGGCCACGACGCCCGCTACGACCAGGCCGACGAGTACGTCGACCTGGCGATGACCCTCTGGGAGGGCTGCTGGGAGGACGGCGCGTTCCGCGGCGACGCCGAGGCGGGCGTCCTGGCCGACCGCGACCGCATCCACCGCGTCGAGTTCGCGGGCGAGCACTTCCGGTCGTCGGGCTACTTCACGGTCGCGCCCTCACCGCAGCGCACGCCGGTGCTGTTCCAGGCGGGCACCTCGGACCGCGGGCGCGCCTACGCCGCCCGCAACGCCGAGTGCGTCTTCGTGCAGGGCACGACGGTGCCCAAGACGGCGGCGAACGTCGCCGACATCCGGGCCAAGGCGGCCGCCCTCGGCCGCGACCCCGAGTCGGTCAAGATCATGGTCGGGCTGACGGTCACGGTCGCCCCGACCCACGACGAGGCCGTCGCCCTGCGCAAGGAGTTCGACGACCTGCAGACCGACGAGGTCGTCGCCGTGCTCTACGCGGGCAACACCGGCATCGACCTGCTCTCGCTCGACCCGTCACGTGACTTGACCCAACTGCAGGACGACGGCGGGCCCGTCGGGCAGATGGGGCAGAGCAACATCGACCGCTTCCTGCCGAAGGACGGCTCGCCTGCGCCGACGGTGCGCGAGATCCTCGACGACCTGCGCGGCAAGGGCACCCGCGGCCTGCAGCTGGTCGGCGACCCCGTCGAGGTCGCGGACGAGCTCGAGCGCCTGGTCGACGAGACCGACCTCGACGGGTTCTTGCTCGAGCCGATCTTCGGCACGGCCGACCTCGCGGACTTCGCCGAGCTCGTCGTGCCCGAACTCCGCCGCCGCGGTCGCATGCCGGCCGAGCCCGCCACGGGCACGTTGCGTGAGCAGATGCTCGGTCGACCCGGGCCGCACCTGTCGGCCGACCACCCGGGTGCCCGCTTCGCGGTGGTGCCGGCGACGGTCTGAGTCGGGGCGCGCAGGCCTCGGGGCGCGCAGGCCTCAGGAGGTGCGGGTCGCCCAGGCGCGGATCGCCGGGTACAGCTCGGGCAGGGTCGCCGCCCGGTGCGTCGGCCGGGCGTCCGGGGCGGCGAAGCGTTCGACCAGGGCCGTCGGCGACCCCTGCGCCGCGGCCGGCTCGAGGTCGTTCGGCCAGATGTCGCCCACGCTGAGCAGGCGGTCGGGTCGGTCGGCGAGGCCCGCGTCGGCCCGGAGCCGGTCGAGCACGGCGGGCAGGCCGGCCGGCTTGCGCGCGTCGGTGACGAGCTCGTCGACGCGGTCGGCGAGCCCCAGCCGCTCGAGCGGCTGCACGACGCCGTGCTCGGGGGAGTTCGTCACGAGCACGACGCGCACGCCGTCGGGGAGCGAGTCGAGCAGGTCGGCGAGCCCGTCGGGGGCCGAGATCTCGAGGTGACCCTCGGCGAGGGCCGCACGGGCCCCGGCGTAGGCGGTCGAACGCGCCGCGTCGTCGACGCCCAGGGCCCGCGAGACCCGCTCGGCGACGACGTACCCGTCGGGGGAGCCCTCACCGTACGCGGTGGCCGCGTCGACGCCCTCGGGCTCGTCGGCGAGGGGGCTGCCGACGAACCGCGCCAGCACGGCCTCGACCAGCCGCGGCGGGTGCCGCACGTCGGTCGCCCCGAGCGCCTCGTCGAGGAGGCGCGCGTACGTCAGGACGGCGCCGTCGCCCAGGCAGACGGTCCCGTCGAAGTCGAGCACGAGGACGTGGGTGGTGGTCATCCCTCGATCCTGCCGCACCGGGCCGGAGTCGGCGGGACTGGGAGCGGGCCAAGGGATGCTGTGGGCCGCCTGTGCATTCCCTCCGCGCGTGCGTCGGCGCGATAGAACGGGTCCATGAGCAACGAGCAGGACACCACGCCCACCCCCGACGACCGCCCGCGCCCCGCGTACGGCGAGTACGCGCCGCAGGGCGCCGGCCCGCAGGCCACGCCCGAGCAGGGGCAGCAGGGCGGCGCGACGCCCGGCCAGCAGGCACCCGGCCAGCAGCTGCCCCCGCAGGGTGCGCCGTACGGTCAGCCCGGCTACGCGCAGCCCGGCCCGCAGACGACCCCGACGACCGGCACGCCCGGCCCCGGCGGCATCGGCGCCTTCGCCGGTGCGGGCTACCCGCAGGTGCTGGCCTCGTTCACGAAGTACGAGGACGCCCAGTCCGCCGTCGACCTGCTGTCGGACGAGGGGTTCCCCGTCGAGAGCGTGTCGATCGTCGGGCACGACATCCGCACCGTCGAGAACGTCTCGGGCCGACTGACCTCGGGCAAGGCCGCCGGCCGTGGCGCCGGTGGTGGCGCCTGGTTCGGTCTGCTGCTCGGCCTGCTGTTCGGCATCTTCGCCCCGACCGGCGCGTGGATCGGCGTCCTGCTCGTGGCCGTCGGCCTCGGTGCCCTGTGGGGAGCCCTGTGGGGCTTCGTCGGTCACAAGATGCTGCGCGGTCGCCGCGACTTCTCGTCGGTCCGCACGATGGAGGCCGGCCGGTACGAGGTGCTCGTCCGCGGCGAACTCGCCGCCCGGGCGCACCAGACGCTGGCGCAGGGACGCAAGGTCGCCTGACCGGCGCTACCCGCGCCTCCTCGGCTCGGCCGATCCGCGCCCGTCCCGTTCGTCGGGGCGGGCGCGGTCGTGTGTGGCGCCTCCGTCGGCTTTCGTTGGTGTACCAATGGTTGGTACACTCAGCATCATGACGAGACCCGAGCGACACCACGAGCACGGCAGCAGGTTCGGCGACCTGGTCGAGCGGATGAACGCCCGGTTGCGTCCCTACATCGGCGGCGCGCAGTTGGGGTTCAAGAACGAGGCTCCGGCGGTCGCTCCGCAGCACGGCGGGGTGTGCCCCCTCTGTGGTGCGCCGATGGACGAGCACGTCGTCGACCGCACGGGCGTCCGCACCATGGTGCACTGCCCGGTGCCGCGGGCATGAGCGCCGCCGTCGCGCCTCCGTCCGCCGACCCGCTCGAGCTCGAGAGCCAGATCTGCTTCGCGCTCTCGGTCGCGTCGCGCGGCGTCGTCGCGGCCTACCGACCGGTGCTCGAGCCGCTCGGCCTGACGCACCCTCAGTACCTCGTCATGCTGGCCCTGTGGCAGCACGCCCCGCTGTCGGGTCGCGAGCTCAGCCGTCTGCTGCGGCTCGACCCGGGCACGCTCAGTCCGCTGCTCAAGCGGCTCGAGGCGCAGGGTCTGCTGACCCGCGGGCGACGGGCCGACGACGAGCGGGCGCTGTCGATCGAACTGACCCCGACGGGTGCCGCGCTGCGCAGTGAAGCCGAGGGCATCCCCGGGCGCATGATGGCCCGGCTCGGGGTGACCCGCGATGAGCTCGTCGTGCTGCATCGCACGATGACGAAGCTGATCGTCGCGGCGGACGCCGACGGAGGTGTCGCCCCGGCGTGAGCTCGGCACCGGCCGGCATCCGGGCGGGCCCGCCGCTGCGGAGCCGCGTCAGCGGAGCGGTGCGGGCACGGTCGCCGAGCGCGACCACACGACGTCGACGGTGCGACCGAGCACCCGGGTCGCGATCTCGCCGGCGAGCGCCTCGCGGAAGTGCACGGCGGCCCGCTCGTCCGAGACGACCACGTCGACCCTGAGCCCTGCGAGCTCGTCGGTCACGAGGGCGGGCCCGTCGGCGAAGCGGACGAGGTACTGGTGGTCCCTGACGGGCACGTTCTCGTAGTGGTCGCGGAGGCTCTTCTCGAGCAGGCGGACCGAGTGGATTCCGTCCTTCGGCTTCACGAGGGCGCTGAGCGAGATCATGCGTCGATGCTCCACCCCGCGGGCGGCCGGGGCGTGAACGGGACGTGACGGACGCCTGTGCGTTCGCCGCGCCTCCTCGGCGTGCCGGCCGACGAGCGCAGGAGGCGCGGGTCAGGAGGCGGGGGAGCCGCCGGCCTCGGCGACGAACTCGCCGACCGTCGTGTCGATCAGGCGCCACGCCCGGGTGAACGCGTCGTCGGCGTCGCCGGCCCGGATCGCGAGGGCCAGGTCGAGGTGGAGGCCGGCCGCCGCGGGCGTGTACCCGGTGATGGTGAAGCGGCGTTCTTCGGTGCGGGTGCGCAGCAGGGCCTCGACGGTCGTCGCGAAGTGGCCGATGACGTCGTTGCCCGAGCCGCGCAGCACCGCCGTGTGGAACGCGACGTCGGCCTCGAGGTAGGCGCGGCCGTCACCCGACTCGGCGGCGGCGACCATCGTGCGGGCGGCGTCCTCGACGGTGGACGCCTGGTCGGGTGTGGAGGCCAGGGCGCTCAGCCGGGCCGCCACCGGCTCGAGGCCGAGTCGCAGTTCGAGCAGCTCGCGCATCTGCACGAAGTACTCGGGGCTGCGCCCCCGCCACAGGATGATCTGCGGGTTCATGAGGTCCCACGAGGTGCGGGGCAGCACCTGGGTGCCGAGGCGTTGGCGGGGTTCGACCATGCCGAGGGACTGCAGCACCCGCAGGGCCTCGCGCAGCACCGATCGTGAGACGGTGAAGCGGACGGCCAGGTCGTCGAGGTTCAGGACGGAGCCCACCGCGAGCCGACCGTCGACGATCTCGGTGCCGAGGGCGTCGACCACCCGGGCGTGCAGGCCGCCTTCTCGTGACGCGGTGAGGCAGGGGATCATCGTCGACTCCTTGGGAAGAGGGTGGGGTGGTCACGGGTGGCGAGGTCGTGTCGACTGTGGCACACTCCATAAGTCTGATTAGTCACACTAATCAGATTCGCTCGTCCGACCAGACTGCCAGACATCCGTCGGGCGCCGACGAACGACAACCCCCGGGCCCCGGCCCACGACGAAGAGGTCGCAGTGACGCGTCCTCGGAAGGACGCGACGGAATGCACCTCCTCGCAGCGGCTACGGCCGCCCCCACGCCCTCGGGCACCGACGCGCAGTTGATCATCGCGGCCCTCGTGGGCATCGTCGTGATCGTCGGCCTCATCACCTGGCTGAAGGTCCATCCCTTCCTCGCGCTGCTGCTCGGCGCGGTCGGGGTCGGCATCGGCGCAGGCCTCGCGCCCGGCGACGCCGTCACGAGCTTCGGCACCGGCTTCGGCTCGACCATGACGAGCGTCGGCATCCTCATCGGCCTCGGGGCCATGTTCGGCAAGCTGCTCAGCGACTCGGGCGGAGCCGACCGCATCGTCGACACGCTCATCTCGCGCTCGTCGCAGAAGGCGCTGCCCTGGGTCATGGCCCTCATCGGCGCCTTGATCGGACTGCCGATGTTCTTCGAGGTCGGCCTCGTGCTGCTGATCCCGGTCATCGTGCTCGTCGCCCGCCGGTCGGGCCTGCCGCTCATGCGCATCGCGATCCCGGCGCTCGCCGGCCTCTCGGCCATGCACGCCCTCGTGCCGCCGCACCCCGGCCCGCTGCTCGCCGTCTCGACCGTCGGTGCCGACCTCGGCCTCACCCTCGGCCTCGGCGTGCTGGTGGCCGTCCCCACCGTGATCGTCGCCGGTCCGCTGTTCTCGAAGCTCGCCGCGAAGTGGGCGCCGGTGCCGGTGCCCGACCTCTTCGTCTCGAAGGAGGAGGACGGCGGCGAGGGGTCGGCCCGCAAGCGCCCGAGCTTCGCGAACGCCCTGGTCGGCATCCTGCTGCCCGTCGTGCTGATGCTCGCCCGCTCGATCCGCGAGGCGGCGCTGCCGACCGCGTCGGGCACCTGGGTCGACCTGCTCGAGTTCCTCGGGACGCCCATGGTCGCGCTGACCGTGGCCGTGCTGTACGCGATGGTCTTCTACGCCCGTGCCGGGGGCATGGACAAGGCCGCCGTGTCGAAGACGCTCGGCTCGTCGCTGCCCGACGTCGCGGGCATCCTGCTGATCGTCGGCGCCGGCGGCGGGTTCAAGCAGGTGCTGATCGACACCGGCATCGGCACCGTCATCGGCGACGCCGTCTCGGAGTCGGGCGTCAGCGTGCTGCTCGTCGCCTGGGTCGTCGCCGCCCTGGTGCGCGTCGCCACCGGCTCGGCCACCGTCGCCACGGTCACGGCCGCCGGCATCATGGCCCCGCTCGCCGCCGACATGTCGACCCCCGAGGCGTCGCTGCTGGTGCTCGCCATCGGAGCGGGCTCGGTGTTCCTGTCGCACGTGAACGACGCGGGCTTCTGGCTCATCAAGGAGTACCTCGGCACCACGGTCGGGCAGAACTTCAAGACCTGGAGCCTCATGGAGTGCGTCCTCAGCCTCACGGCCCTCGCCGGGGTCATGCTCGCGAGCGTGTTCATCTGATGGGCGTCCTCGAGAACGCGGACCGCGCCTCCTCGGGTGCCGCGACGGACTCAGGAGGCGCGGTGCCGGCGGGCGGGCCCTACGCCGCCGACCCCGTGCTCGTCGTCATGGGCGTGTCGGGTTCGGGCAAGTCGACGGTCGCGGCCCTGCTCGCCGAGCGGCTCGGCTGGGACTCGTACGAGGGCGACGACCTGCACCCCGACGAGAACGTCGCCAAGATGGCCGCCGGCCAGCCGCTCGACGACGACGACCGGGCGCCGTGGCTCGACACGGTGTCGTCGTGGATCGTCGAGCACGCGATGGCGGGGGTACCGGGCGTGATCACCTGTTCGGCGCTCAAGCGGACGTACCGCGACGTGCTGCGCGAGCACAACGTCGTCTTCGTCTACCTGCGCGGCAGTCGCGACCTGCTCGGCGACCGGATGGCCGCCCGCGAGGGTCATTTCATGCCGACGTCGCTGCTCGACTCGCAGGTCGCGACGCTCGAACCGCCGCAGGCCGACGAGCGACACGTCGTCGTCGACGCCGGTCGGTCGCCCGAGGACGAGGTCGACGACGTGATCCGGGCGCTGGGGCTGACGCCGGTCGGGTGACTCGACGGACCGCCGCGTTCACCGGGCGGACGCCGGGGGTTCGCCCGGCCGACACCCGCACTGCCTAGGGTCGTGGCGTGCGCCGGAGGCCGGGCGCGAGGGGCGGGGACGATGTCGAGGGCGACGCAGGCGGAGCGGCTGCGAGCGGACCCGATGCGTCCGGTGCTCGACGGCCGCGACGTGTGCCTCGACCCGCCGGCCACCGCTCAGGTCTGGCTCGGCGCGGGCGCCGGAGCCGCGGCCGGAGCCGGTGCGGGAGCCGCGGCCGGAGCCGGTGGGCGCGCCGGCGCAGACTTCAGTGAGATCGCCGTGCCCGGGGTGCGGCTCGCGCGCGGCGACGCCCTGGTCACTGTCGAGCTCGCGGTCGCCGGCGCGGACGAGGTCGCCGTGGCGTCCGGGCGAGCGGGCGTGCGGGCACCGGTCGTGCTCGGCGGCTCGGCCGTGGGGCTCGTCGTCGAGGCCGACGAGCACGCGCGGGCCCACGACGGTCGGCGGCTGCGGCCCGGCATGCGCGTCGTCTGGTCGCGCACCGTGACGTGCGGCCGGTGCGCCGCCTGCCACCGCGGACTGGGTGCGGCGTGCGCGTCGCTCGAGGCGTACGGGCGGGAGCGCACGCGGCGCAGCTGGCAGCTCTCCGGCGCGTTCGCGAGCCACGTGCACCTGCGCCGGGGCACCGCCGTGGTCGTCGTCGGCGACGACGTGCCCGCGGCCGTGCTCGCCCCGGTGGCCGGGACGACCGCGACGGCCGCCGAGCTGCTGCACCGCGCCTCCTCGGTGCTCGGGCTCTCGAGGGTGTCGTCGCTCGTCGACCAGGTCGTCGTCGTGTCGGGGGCCGACGCTGTCGGACTCGCCGCCACGGCGATGGCGACCGACCAGGGCGCCCGCGTCGTCGTCGTCGACCCGCAGGAGGCGCGGCGCGAGCGGTCGCGCGCGTTCGGCGCCGTGGCCGTGGCCGACCCCGCGGCGTCGGCCGGGCCGCACGCGCTGTCGAGGGCGCTCGCGTCCGTCGACCGGTCGGGCCGTCACCGCACGGTCGGGCTCGCGGTCGACGGAGCCGCCGGGGCCTCGGCGTTGCTCGAGCAGGTCGCCGCGGGGGGAGTCGTGGTGCTCGGGGGCGCGGCCGGCCGGGACGACGTGACCGTGGCGAGCACGCGGCTCGTCGAGGGGCTCGTCACGCTCACGGGCGTGGCCGCCGCGGGGTCCGAGCGGCTCGCGTCGGCCGTGGACTGGGCGTCCGGGGCCTGGCGGCGATGGCCGCTCGAGTCGCTCGTCGGCGAGACGTTCGCGCTGTCGCGGGTGGCCGAGGCGCTCGCCGCGGCGAGTGAGGCCGAGGCGCTGGTCGGCGTCGCGGTCGGGCCCGCACCGCGGTGACCCCGGTCCGTGCCGTCGACCTCGTTCCCTCGTGGTCGACGGCACACGAGGGGCGCGGCGCGCGACGCGCGACGCGCGTCACGGGGCGGTCAGGAGGGGCGGCGCAGCCGGTAGAGGACGTGCGGCCGCAGCTCGTGGCCGGGCGGCAGCACCGGGTGCTCGAAGTCGTCGGCCGGGTCGTGCGTCATGCCGAGGCGGCGCATCACGCGCCGGGAGGGTTCGTTCGTCGCCGCCGTGAAGCTGATCAGGGCGGGCAGGTCGGCCCCGGACGCGTCGAACGCGAAGCGGACGACCTCGCGCGCGGCCTCGGTGGCGAAGCCCTGGCCCCACGCCTCGCGAGCGAGCCGCCAGCCGATCTCGACCTGCTGGTCGAGCACGGGGTCGAACGACGGGCGCGAGAGCCCGACGAAGCCCACGAACGCCGCCGTGTCGCGACGCTCGACGGCCCAGAGCCCGAACCCGTCCGTCTCGATCGCGGCGTCGAGCCGGTCGACCATCGCGTCGCTCTCGGCGCGGGTGCGCGTCGACGGGAAGTGCCGCATCACCTCGGGGTCGGCGTTGAGGGCCGCGAACGGCTCGCGGTCGGAGTCAGGCCACCGGCGCAGCAGCAGGCGGTCCGTGGTGAGCACCCCGCGACGCTAGCAGCCCGCGGGCGCCGCGGCGGGGGCGACGGTGGTGGTGAGCCCTGGCCACGACGAACCCCGTGTCGAACCATGAACCCGGAAGACACGGGGTGCATCGTTCGAAACGGGGTTCATCGGCGTGGCGCTGCCGGGCGGATCAGCCCCGGTCGCGCGGGCGACGCAGCCGCAGGGCCACCCCGAGCGCCATGATCAGGAACGCCGCGACGGCGATGCCGATCCACTCGCCCGAGCCGGTCCAGGCGAGTCCGGCCGGCGAGGCGACGACGGTGCCACCCGAGCCGCTGCCCGAGCCCGAGCCGCCACCGGGCGTCCCGGCACCGGGGGTGCCGCTGCCCGGCGTGCCCGCACCCGGCGTGCCCGCACCCGGCGTGCCGTCACCCGGCGTGCCGCCCCCGGGGGTCCCGGGGTCGCCGGGCTCTGCCGCGGCGAGCACGGTCAACGTGGCCCGGGCGATCTGCCCCGACCCCTCGAGCTCGACGACGTGCGCCCCGGACTCGAGGTCGGCCGGCACGACGAACCGCAGCACGCCGACCCCGGCCGCCGTGGCGTCCGTGCCGCCGATCGACTGCGGCTCCGAGAACACCGTGCCCGCCAGGGGCTCGCCGCCCACGAAGCCCGTGGCCGTGATCGACACCGTGTCGCCCGGTCGGGCGGTCGCGGGGTCGAGCGTGCCCGGCACGACGGCCTTCGTCGGCTCGACGACGCCGAGCTCGATGCCGAGCACCGTCGCGAAGCGGGCGAGGGCCACGTCGGGCAGCCCGCGTTGCAGGGCGTTCTCGGCGTCGGCCGTCAGGGCGGCCGACCCGTCGACCGCGGTGCCGTCGACCATCGCCGACTGCGCGAGGTCGCGGGCGATCGACACGAGGTCGTCGGCCGTGGCCATCGTGCCGAGGTCGGTGCCGCCGAACGGCGCCACCGCCGCGAGCAGGAGGCGCAGGGCCGTGGCCGCGTCGGTCACCGTGCCGTCGGCGTCCCAGACGTCGGCGTCGAGCACGTCCTGCACCGCCTCGCGGGCCGCGCCCTCGGGCAGGGAGGCGACCAGCGCCTCCAGACGCTCGCGCGCCCCGTCGGTGCGCAGACCCCAGCCGTACGGGTAGAGCGGTTCGTAGTCGGCGTCGCCGACGTTGATCGGCACCTGGTCGGCGCTCGCCGCCCAGGTCACGGGCAGGCGCCCGGTGAAGGGCCGGTCGCCGAACAGCACGTCGGCGACGCCGGCGCCCTCGGAGCCCGGCAGCGACGACGCGACGACCGCGTCGGCCACGTCCACGACGTCGCCGAGCAACTGCGGACGGCCCGAGACGACGAGCACGACGCACGAGGCGGTCGCCGCGCACACCGTGTCGACGATGCGCTGGTCGGACGCCGTCAGCGACAGGCTCGAGCCGTTGTTGGGCACGTCGCCCTGGCCCTCGGCGTACGGACGCTCGCCGACCACGACGACCCCGGTCTGACCGGCGCCGATCGGTGCGGACGCGTCGGGGCTCAGCGTGACCGACGCACCGGGCGCGACCTCGCGGATGCCCTCGGCGATGCTCGTCCCGGTCGTCGTGTCGCCCGAACCGCCCTGCCAGCTGATCGTCCAGCCGCCCATCTGGCGGCCGAGGTCGTCCGCGGTGGAGCCGGCGACGTACAGGTCGGCGTCCGCGGCCAACGGCAGCGCGCCTCCCGCGTTCTTCAGCAGCACCTGCGACTCGCCCGCGGCCTGACGTGCCACGGCACGGTTCTCGGCCGAGCCGACCCCGTCGACGTTGGTGCGGTCGGCGAACGGCTGCTCGAAGAGGTTCAGGTCGAACTTCTGGGTGAGGATGCGCCGCACGGCGTCGTCGACGCGCGACTCGGCGACGTCGCCCGAGCCCACGGCCGCCACGATCGCGTCGATGAACGCGCCGTAGTTGTAGGGCGCCATGGCCATGTCGAGCCCGGCGTTCACCGAACGGACGGCCTTGTCGGCGTAGCTGCCACCCGGCAGCTTGTCGATGCCCTCCCAGTCGCTGATGAGGAACCCCTTGAAGCCCAGGTCGCCCTTCAACAGGCCGGTGTTGAGCGCGGCGTTCTCGTGCATGCGCACCGGACCGTCGCCCAGGTCGACCGCCGAGTACGACGGCATGATGGTGCCCACGCCCGCCTGGAGCGCCGGCAGGTACGGGTCGACGTGCAGCCGGGTGAAGTCCTCGAGCGAGTCGGCGTTCGTGACGCCCTGGTCGATCGGGTACGCCCCCGTGCCGGCCACCGACTCGTCGTAGCTCGTGCCGCCGTCACCCGCCCAGTGCTTGGCGGTGGCGAGCACCTCGTCGGCTCCGCCGATGTCGGTCGGGTCGTCGCCCTGCAGGCCGATCACCGACGGGGCGGCGAAGGTGCGCACCAGGTCGGGGTCCTCGCCGAACGACTCGTAGCTGCGGCCCCAGCGCTCGTCGCGCGAGACGCAGAGGCACGGGGCGAAGGTCCACGGCACGCCGGTCGCGCGCACCTCGGTCGCCGTCACGCGGGCGATCTCCTCGACGAGGGCCGGGTCGCGGGTCGCCCCGAGGCCGGTGTTGTGCGGGAAGATCGTCGCCCCCACCACGTTGCTGTGGCCGTGCACGGCGTCGACGCCGTAGACCATCGGAATCTGCAGGCGGGTCGACAGGGCCTCACGCTGGTACGCGTCGACCATGTCGGCCCAGGCGACCGCGGTGTTGCCCTCGGGCACCGAACCGCCACCGCTCAACAGCGAGCCGAGCGCACGGCCGCTGATGTCCTGCGGCGACGACAGGCCGAGCCGCTCGGCCTGCGCCATCTGGCCCACCTTCTCGTCGAGCGTCATGCGCCCGAGCAGGTCGGCCACGCGGTCGGCCGTCGGCAGCGAGGCGTCGAGGTAGGGCAGGTCGTGCGCACCGATCACGACGCGCGGGCCGTCGCCGACCTTCGCCGTGGTCGACGCCAGCGACACCGAGAACTCCTTCGACTCGGCGGCCCCCGAGGAGGCGCGGGTCGACACGGTCACGGGCTCTGCCGTCCCCGAGGCGGTCCCCGCCGCGAAGGTCACCGTGCCGGACGCGGCGTCGTAGTCGGTGCCCTCGACGGCCGTGCCGTCGGCGGTCGTCCAGTCGACCGACACGTCGGACGCGAGCGGCTCGTCGCCCGCCGTCGTCACGGTCAACGGGATCTCGACCGAGCCGCCGGCGTCGACCAGGTAGACGTCCTGCGACGGGTCGACCGTGACGGACGCAGCGCTCGCCGGGGTGCCGTAGAGCTGCGTGTCGTCTATCGCGTAGCCGACCGGGGCGGGGGTGCCCGGGGTGAAGGTGAACGAGTACCCGAACGCGCTCGTCAGGTCGAGCGTGCCGTTCGTCGTCGCGGCGTCGCCCGGCTGGTAGCCCGACGGGGTGAACGACGAGAAGGGCAGTTCGACGAGCTTCCAGCGGCTGGTGCTGCTGCCCCAGTTGTCCTTGAAGGTCGTCGCCCAGAGCTCGCTCGTCTCGGCGGTGCTGCCGCCGGCCGGGTTGCCGTCCTTCACCTCGACCTTGATGTCGGCACCCGCGGTCGGCGAGGCCGGGTTGTTGGACTGCGACGCGTACCACCAGAACCGCAGGCCCTGGTAGCTCGACCAGTCCTGGCTGTCGGCCAGGTTGTGGCTGAGGCCGCCGTAGCCGCCGGCGGGGATCGAGGAGTCGCCGCTCAGCACGTGGTTGTCGGCACGGCCGTCGCGCTCCTGCACGGTGACGTCGCGGCTGATCGTGGGCTCGAGCGGGGCGGGGGAGCCCCAGGTGAAGAAGCCGACCGGGTCGGTCGTCGTGCCGAGCGGCACGTCGCCCTCGAAGTCCTCTATCGTCGTCGCGCGCTCGTAGAGGGCGACGTCGTCGAACTGCCACGAGCCCGCGCCGAGTCCGGTCAGGGTGACGGCGAAGCCGGTCGAGGCCGAGGGGTCGAAGCGCAGGTCGCTCGACGGCTGGCCCTTCTGCCGCAGGTCGGCGAACAGCACGCTGACCTGCTTCCAGTCGGCGCTGTCGTCGACGACGGTCTGCTCGAACAGGGCCGCGTTGCCGTTCTTCAGCTCGTAGTGCAGGGGCAGGCCCGAGGCGGTGCCGCGGAACCAGAACGAGAAGCCGTCGGCGTCGCTCCAGTCGGTGGCGGGGGTGTCGTGCGAGAAGCCGAACCAGCTCTCGGCGGTGGTCGGGCCGGCGACGGTGGCACGCAGGGCCTGGCCGCCCGTCGCTCCCTCGCGCTGCGCCTCCACGGTGTCGAGGACGGGGGTGACCTCGGGGCTCTGGCCCCAGCCGAAGTAGCCGGCGGGCACGCCGCCCTCGAAGTCGTCGAGCACGGTCGTCGCGCCGGCGTTGGGCAAGGTGCCCGTCGGGGTGAGCGACACGGTGAGCGTGGCGCGGCTGCCGACGACGGTCGGGTCGCTGGGCTCGGACGCGGTCAGCTCGATCGTCTTGCGCGGGCTGAGCGCCCCGGTCGACGTCGTCGCGAGGTCGACGGAGGCGCTGGTCGCGCCGGGCGCGAAGGTCACGGTCTCGTCGAGGGCCGCGTAGTCGGTGCCCGCGGTCGCCGTGCCGCCGGTGGAGCGCACGCGCACGGTGACCGGCTCGTCGCTCGGCCCGGTGAGGCTGAGGCCCGCGGTCAGGGTCTGACCGGCCGCGACGGTGGCGGTGGAGCGGTCGAAGGTGACCGAGCGCGTCTGCGCCTCGCCGAAGACCTGCAGGCCGAAGGCCGAGTAGCCGTAGTAGTGCGGGCGGGCCGGGTCCCAGGTGGCGGCCGACCGCTCCAGCATGCTCACGCGCACGTAGCGGGCGTCGGTCGGGGTCGTGAGGGCGACGTCGTCGCGCCCGCCGTCGCTCGCGACGGTCTGCGCCGTGGTCCAGCTCTCGGCCAGGGTCGGGTCGCCCGACGTGACGTCGACGGTGTAGTCGGTGGCGTACGAGGTCTCCCAGTCGAGGCCGATCGCGTCGACGCGGGCGGTGCCGCCGAGGTCGACGATCACCGACGCGGTGAACTCGACGTCGTCGTCGGGGCCGTTGCCGCTGGCCCAGCGCGTGGCCGGGTCGCCGTCGATCAGGGCGTCGGCGGGGAACGTGCCGTCCTGGTCGGCCTGACTCGCCGACGCGGTGACCGTGCCGAAGCGGGCGAGGTCGACGGGGGCGGCCTGGGCGGCGATCGCGGGCAGGCCGCTCAGCACCAGGGCCGCGGCGGCGGTCGCGGCGGCGAGGGCGAGGCCTCGGCGCGGGCGTCGGGCGGATCGGACGCCGGCGGTGGTCGATCTCGGGGTGCGGGCAGGGGCAGCGGACACGATTACTCCCTTGTAATCACGGCTGTCTCACGACAGAGCTGGAGCCACCCCCGAACGAGGGCGGCTCACGTCTGGCTCATCGTAGGGTCACAGGCGACTCAGGGCAATGGGCGAGGCAAGGGCTTGACACGGCACGGCACGGGTCGTCAGACCGGTGTGAGCCGCCAGCGCACCGCGTTTCGTGCACGGCACCTCGTCTAGACCGGGTGCGGTGCACGAAACGCGGTGCGGTGCTGCTCGCCCCGTCCCGTCCCGTCCGGTCCCGCGCCGTGCGGCTGGGCGGGCCGATCGGCGCCACGACACCGCGTTTCGTGCGCGGCACCTCGTCTAGACCGGGTGCGGTGCACGAAACGCGGTGCGGTGCTGCTCGCTCAGGAGGCGCGGGTGCGGTCGCGCAGGCCGACGAACGACACCAGCGCGCTCACCCCGAGCAGCACGGCGACGACGATCACGACGCGATGGAACCCGCCCACCGTGAGCGCGCCTCCGGCGATGACGCCGAGGAACGCGACCGCGACCAGTCCGGCCACCCGCGAGATGGCGTTGTTGACGGCCGACGCGATGCCCGACTGCCCCGGCGGGATCTGCGACAGCACCGTCGAGGTCAGCGGTGCGACGGTCACCGACAGGCCGAAGCCGAACAGGACGACGCCGGGCACGATCTGCCACCAGACGTCGATCGGGTCACGGACGAGCAGCATCCAGACGAAGCCGCTCGCGGTGATCAGCGGCCCGATCGTCATGAAGAGGCGGGGCCCGTGGGTGGCGGCGAGCGTGCCGAACAGGGTCGAGAAGGCCAGCGACACGATCGTCGTCGGCAGGGTGACGAGCCCGGCCAGGGTGGCCGGCAGCCCGGCCAGCTCTTGCACGACGAGCGGGATGGTCAGGGTGCCGAGGCTGAGGGCGGCGTAGATGCCGACGGTGGCCAGGTTGCCCACCGTGAAGGTGCGGGTGCGGAACAGGCTGAGCGGCATCATCGGGGCGGGCGTGCGGCCCTCCCACCAGACGAAGGCGGCGAGCGCGGCGAGACCGACGACGAGCGGCACGACGACGAACCACGCGCCGAACCCGACGCGCTGCCCCTCGATGAGCGCGAAGACGGGTCCCGCCAGGCCCACGGCGGCGAGCACGGCGCCGACGACGTCGACCCGCGGGGGAGCGCCCTCGGCACCCCGGTGCGCGTCGCCCGGCAGCCGGGTCATGAGCACGAGCGTGAGGACGACGGGCACGACGACGACGGCGAACACCCACCGCCAGCCGAGGGTGTCGACGAGGGCGCCTCCGGTCAGCGGGCCGATCAAGAACGCGACGCCGGTCCAGGCGGTCCAGCTGCCGATGGCCTTGCCCTGTGCCGGGCCGGTGAACGTCGAAGTGATCAGGGCGAGGCTGCTCGGCACGAGCAGGGCCGCGGTGACGCCCTGCAGGGCTCGGGCGGCGATCAGCAGGCCCGGGTCGGGGGCGAGGGCGGCGAGCACGCTCGTCACGGCGAAACCGACCAGCCCCGCGCGCAGCACGCGCACCCGCCCGAACGTGTCGCTCAGCGAGCCGGCCACGAGCATGAGCGAGCCCAGCGTCAAGAGGTAGGCGTCGACGACCCACTGCTGCAGGGCGAGGCCGGCACCACCGTCGCCGGCCGCGCCACCGGCCGCTGCGCCACCGGCCGCCGTGCCGCCGCCGAGCTCGCGGGCGATGGCGGGCAGCGCCACCGTGACGATCGACCCGTCGAGGAACGCCACGAACGAGGCGAGCACGGCGACCACGAGCACGACCCGTCGGCCGCGCAGGGTCGCGGCGTCGGTCGGGGCCGGGGGAGGTGTGCTCATGCTGCACTCAACACCCGACGGGCGCAGACCGATACCCCTCCCGCCAGACGGCGCCAGGGGATGGGCACAGCGCCAAGAGATGGGCACAGCACTAGGACATGGGCACAGCGCCAGGCCTTCTCCTGGCGTCGTGCCCACCTCGTGGCGTCGTACGGTGCTTCATCCTTCGCGGACGACCTCGTCCGGCGACTTGTCGGGCCGCCACCCGCGCCAGCTCGGCTGGCGCAGTCGCCCGGTCGACGTCCACTCGGCGATCGACACCTCGCCCACCCGCGACGGGGTGACCCAGTGCGCGTCGCGCGCGTCGACCGCGGGCACGCCGACCAGCGGGCTGGTCTTCCGCTCGGCCGCCCGCAACGACGCCAGCAGCTCGTCGAGCTCGCGGTCGGTGAACCCCGTGCCGACCCGGCCGACGTAGTGCAGTCCGTCGTCGCCCGGCACGCCCATCAGCAGCGAGCCGACCCCGTCGGCTCGTCGACCGGCCCCAGGGCGCCAGCCGGCGATCACGACCTCCTGCGTCTGGTGGTGCTTCATCTTGATCCAGGCCCGCGAGCGTCGGCCGGCGCTGTAGGTCGCGTCGCGGCGCTTGGCGACCACGCCCTCGAGCCGGAGGCGCTTCGAGGTGGCGACCGCCGCCTCCAGGTCGCCGTCGAACGCCGGGGGCACGTCGATCGCGCCGCCGCTCCCGACGATGCGCTCGAGCACCTCGCGCCGGTCGTCGTACTCGTCCTTGACGAGCGAGCGACCCTCGGCCCGCATGACGTCGAACAGCAGCAGCTTGACGGGTGCTGCCTTCGCCGCCCGGGCCACGTCGCGGGGTCGCGTCAGACCCATGCGCGTCTGTAGCAGGCCGAAGTCGGGGCGCCCCTTCTCGTCGACGGCCACGATCTCGCCGTCGAGCACCGCGCCTCCGTCGCCGTCGACCCGCTCGGCCAGCACCTGCAGCTCGGGGTAGGCCGGCGTCAGGTCGTTGCCGTTGCGACTGGTCAGAGTGACCGCGCCGCCCTGGACCACCGCCACCGCGCGGATGCCGTCCCACTTCATCTCAAACGCCCACTCGCCGTCCGAGACGTCGTGTGCGTCGCCCGTCGTCGCGAGCATCGGTGCGACGGGGTCGGGTGCGGGCAACTCCTCTTTCGTGCCACGAGCCGAGGAGGCGCTGCCCGCCTTCTCGGGGGAGCCGCCGGCCGCGCGCGACGTGCGTGAGGATTTGCCGACGCGGTTTCCGCGGTCGTCGTGAACCGCGCCTCCTGCCGTCGTCGACCCCGCCGACGACGTGGTGGTCGGCGACTCAGGAGAATGCGCGTCTGCAGCCGTCTTCCGGGTGCCACGCGGTCGTTCGCCCGAGTTGCCGACGGGCGCGGCACCCGGAGAGCCGTCACCGTCGCCCGACTCGTCCTTCATGCGGTGGATCAGCCAGTTCGACTCGGCGCGTCCGCCGCCGTGCCCGGTGTGGATCAGCGCCACGCGCCGGGTGCCGCGCTGCTCGCCGTGCAGCACGACGATGACCTCCTTGCCGTCGCGCCACTTCTCGAGGTCGTACTCGCCCGAGTCCCAGATCGTGACCTCGCCGGCGCCGTACTCGCCCTTCGCGATCGTGCCCTCGAAGGTGCCGTACTCGAGCGGGTGGTCCTCGGTCTGCACGGCGAGGTGGTTGGTGCCGGGGTCGTCGGGCTCGCCCTTGGGCAGCGCCCAGCTGACGAGCACGCCGTCGTGCTCGAGCCGGAAGTCCCAGTGCAGCGAGCTGGCGTGGTGCTCCTGGATGACGAAGCTCGTGCCGTCGGTCGAGGCGGGCGCGGCGGCGGGCACCGGCTCGGCGGTCTTGGACGCGTCCCGCTTCGACCGGTAGACCTCGAGGCGGTCTCGGGTCGTCGAGGCGGGGTCGTGGTCCGCGGCCTCCGTGTTGCGGAAGTCTTCGCCCAGTTCCCCCGACGGCACCGGCACGTGTGCGGAGACGTCGGCCAGGGGGTCGCCGCGCCGCCTCAGGCGTGAGAGCACGTCGGTGTACTCGAGCTGCACGAGCGTCTTCGAGGCGAGCTCACGCCAAGTGCGCGGCATGGCGACGGTCGGTCTGGTCCGCCCCCGCAGCGAGTACGGGGCGACCGTCGTCTTGTTGCCGTTGTTCTGCGACCAGTCGAGCAGCACCTTGCCCCGGCGGTCGGCCTTGCCCATCGTGCTGAGGACGAGGTCGGGGTGGTCGGCCTCCATCGCCCGGGCCAGCTCGTGGGCGACCTCGGCGACCTGTGCGCTCGTCTGGCGACCGTCGAGCCGGGCGTAGAGGTGCACGCCCTTGCTGCCGCTCGTGACGGGCATCAGCTCGAGGCCCATGCCCGTGACGATCGGTCGCAGCAGCTTCGCGACGGCGACGCACTCGGCGAGGCCGACGCCCTCGCCCGGATCGAGGTCGAGCACCAGCCGGTCGGGGTTGCGTTGCGCCCCCTTCGGGCCGAACCGCCACTGCGGCACGTGCACCTCGAGCGCGGCGACCTGGGCCAGCCAGGTCAGCGTCGCCACGTCGTTCACCATCGGGTAGACGTTGGCGTGGTCCTTGTGTTCGACGGTGTGCCGGGCCACCCAGTCGGGTGCGGAGTCGGGCAGGTTCTTCTCGAAGAACACCTCGCCCTCGACGCCGTCCACCCAGCGCTTGCGGGTCGCCGGCCGGCCCTCGACGTGCGGCAGCATGCACTCGGCGACGGCCGCGTAGTAGCCGAGCACGTCGGCCTTGGTCGTGCCCGCGTCGGGGTAGAGCACCTTGTCGAGGTTCGTCAGCTGCAGCCGGTGCCCGCCGACCTCGACGGTCTCGCCGCGTCCCTTGCCCGCCATCGCGCGCCTCCTTGCCTCGTGTGCTTCTCGTTCTACCCGGGTCTGGTCCGCCCCGGGTCGCGTCACCGCCGGTCCGCCGCCGGGGACGACCGCGGCCCGCCGCCCCGCGCGAGCGGGACGACGGGCCGTGGCGTCGTCAGGACGACCGAGCCGAGGAGGCGCGGGTCAGACCGCGGGCATCGCTCCGGCGATCGTGATGGTCGCGCCCGAGGTGTAGCTCGACTCGGGGCTCACGAGGTGCACGTAGGCCGCGGCGAGTTCGGCGGGCTGACCGGGACGGCCGAACGGCGCCTGGCCGCCGAACTCCGAGACCGTCTCGGCGTCGTCGGAGCCGGGCTGCAGGGGGGTCCAGACCGGGCCGGGCGAGACCTGGTTGACGCGGATGCCCTTGGGTGCGAGCTGCTGAGCGAGGCCCGAGGTGAAGACGCCGATCGCACCCTTGGTGAGGGCGTAGTCGATCTTGTCGGGGCTGGGCTGCGTGCCCTGCACCGAACCGGTCGTCACGATCGACGAGCCGGGCTCGAGGTGGGGGATGGCGGCCTGGGTCAGCCAGAACAGCGAGTAGACGTTGGTCTTGATCGTCGAGTCGATGTCTTCGGTGGTCAGCGTGAGGATGTCGTCGTTGCTCTTCATGCGACCGGCGACCATGACGAGCGTGTCGAGCCCGCCGAACTCGTCGACCGCCTTCTGCACGAGGTCGTGGCAGTACTGCTCGTCCGAGATGTCGCCGGGGACGAGGACGGCCTTGCGACCCTCGCCCTCGAGCAGGTCGCGGACCTCTTCGGCGTCCTTCTGCTCGCTGGGCAGGTAGCTGAGCACGAGGTCGGCGCCTTCGCGGCTGAGCGCGATCGCGGCGGCGCGACCGATGCCCGAGTCCGCTCCGGTGACGACGCCACGGAACCCCGTGAGGCGCTCCTTGCCGACGTAGCTGGTCTCGCCGTGGTCGGGCTTGGGGTCCATCTTCCAGGCCTCGCCGGGCAACGACTGCTCCTGCTTCGGGAACGGCGGTGCCGGGTAGAGGTCGACCGGGTTCTTCTTGTCGTATTGGCTCATGAGCCCACGGTGCCCTCACCGCGCCTCCGACGGTCGGGGGCCTGTACCCCGTGGGCGGTCATTCGGAGCGCACGCGGAGAAAGATGAGCGTCATGCGATCGATCTGGAAGGGCGCGATCACGTTCGGGCTCGTCAACGTGCCCGTCAAGCTGTACAGCGCCACCGAGGACCACGACGTGTCGCTGCACCAGGTGCACGACGCCGACGGCGGGCGCATCCGCTACCAACGGAAGTGCGAGATCTGCGGCAAGGTCGTCGACTACGAGCACATCGACAAGGCCTACGACGACGGCGACCGCACCGTGGTGATCACCGGCGACGACCTCAAGTCGCTGCCCGAGGAGCGCTCTCGCGAGATCGACGTGCTCGAGTTCGTGCCGACCGACCAGATCGACCCGATCATGCTCGACCGCAGCTACTTCCTCGAACCGGACGGCACCTCGCCCAAGGCGTACGTCCTGCTGCGCCGCACCCTCGAGGAGACCGACCGGACCGCGATCGTGCATTTCTCCCTCCGGCAGAAGACCCGCCTCGCCGCCCTGCGGGTGCGCGGCGACGTGCTCATGCTGCAGACGCTGCTCTGGGACGACGAGGTGCGCGAGGCGAGGTTCCCGGCCCTCGAGAAGCAGACCCGCATCAGCGACAAGGAGCTCGACATGTCGTCGTCGCTCGTCGACTCGCTGAGCGACGACTTCGAGCCGGCCGACTTCAGCGACGACTACCAGGAGGAGCTGCGGCAGCTCATCGACGCCAAGCTGGAGGAGGGCGAGTCGCTCGACACGGACGCCACCTTCGGCGAGAAGCCGGACGACGACGACGGCGAGGGCGGCGAGGTCATCGACCTGATGGAGGCGCTGCGCCAGTCGGTCGAGAAGAACCGGTCGGGTGGCCACCGGAAGCCCGCGAAGAAGCCGTCCGCCTCGTCGACGAACGTCTCTGCAGGTTCGACGAAGTCGGCCGCGAAGAAGCCGGCCGCGAAGAGGACCGCTTCGACGTCGGCGACCTCGACGTCGTCGGGTTCAGGAGGCGCGGGTGCCGCTGCGAAGAAGAAGCCCGCCTCGTCGGCTCCGAAGAAGAAGGCGGCCCCGAAGAAGAAGGCCAGCTGACGACTCGAACGCTCAGTGCTCGCGCAGCGCCTCGATCAGGTCGGCCTTCTTCAGGTCGGAGTAACCCGTGACGCCGAGTTCCTTCGCCCTCGCCTTGAGGTCGTCGACGGTCCAGTCGTCGTACGACCCGGCCCTGCCCCCCTTGGCGGCGACCTTCTTGTCGCTGTTGCCCTTCTGCGCGGCGGCGTTCGAGATGCGCGCCGCCTTCTCCTTCGAGGCACCCTCGTCACGGAGGGCCTCGTACATGTCGGGATTCTTCAGCTGCGGGGGAGTGTCGTCCTTCGGCGTCATGCGCCCGACCGTACGCCCGGGCGGCCGACCTGTCGCACGCCTCAGGCGCCGAACTGCCAGCCCGTGACGTCGGGGTGGTCCTCGCCGTGCTCGTAGGCGTACGCCCGGGCGGCGTCGCGCCGCGACTCGATGTCGGCGACCAGTTCGGGGTGCTCGTCGGCCAGGCCGGGCACCCGGTGCAGCACGTCGAGCACCAGGCGGTACCGGTCGATGTCGTTGAGCATGGCCATGTCGAAGGGCGTCGTGGTCGTGCCCTTCTCCTGGAAGCCCCGCACGTGCAGGTTGTCGTGGTTCGTGCGCCGGTAGGTGAGCTGGTGCACGAGCGACGGGTAGCCGTGGAAGTCGAAGACGACCGGCTTCGAGGTCGTGAACAGCGCGTCGAAGTCGTCGCTCGTGAGGCCGTGCGAGTGCTCGGTCACGTCCTGGAGGCGCATGAGGTCGACGACGTTGACCACGCGGGTCGTCAACGACGGCAGCACCTGGCGCAACAGGTCGGCGGCGGCGACCGTCTCGAGGGTCGGCACGTCGCCGGCGCAGGCCAGCACGACGTCGGGGTCGACGCCGTCGACGGGCGTGCCCTCGGTGCCGGCCCACTCCCAGATGCCGGCTCCGCGCCGGACGTGCTCCTCGGCTTCGGCGAGGGACAGCCAGGCCGGTGACTCCTGCTTGCCCGCGACGATGACGTTGACCGTGTCGGTGGTCCGGAACGCGTGGTCCGCCACGGCCAGCAGCGTGTTGGCGTCGGGGGCGAGGTAGATGCGCACGAGATGCGCCTGCTTGTTGACGACGACGTCGAGGAAGCCCGGGTCCTGGTGGGAGAACCCGTTGTGGTCCTGCCGCCAGACGTGCGACGAGAGCAGGTAGGTGAACGACGAGATGGGCGCGCGCCAGTCGATCTCGTCGGCGCTCTCGAGCCACTTCGCGTGCTGGTTGAACATCGAGTCGACGATGTGCACGAACGCCTCGTACGTGTTCAGCAGGCCGTGGCGCCCGGTCAGCAGATAGCCCTCCATCAGGCCCTGCAGCAGGTGTTCGCTCAGGACCTCCATCACGCGACCGCTGCGGGCGACGTGTTCGTCGTCGGGCCAGATGTCGGCCGACCAGACGCGCTCGGTCACGTCGAACACCCCGTCGAGGCGGTTCGACACCGTCTCGTCGGGCCCGAAGAGCCGGAACGTCGACGGGTTGTCGCGCACGATGTCGGCGAGCCACCGGCCGAGCACGCGGGTGGCCTCGGCCTGGGTGCGCCGGTCGTCCGACGTCTCGACCGCGTGCGCCCGGTAGTCCGTCAGGGACAGGTCACGCCGGACGAGACCGCCGTTCGACGCCGGGATGGCGCTCATGCGCTTCTCGCCGCGCGGTCGCAGCCCATCGAGCCACGCCACGGGTCGCCCCGCCTCGTCGAAGAGGTCGTCGGCACCGTACGAGCGCATCCAGTCGTCGAGCTGGGCGCGGTGCGCGTCGTCGTCGCGGACCCCGCTGAGCGGCACCTGGTGCGCCCGCCAGGTGCCTTCGATGCGCAGACCGTCGACGACCTTCGGCCCGGTCCAGCCCTTGGGGGTGCGCAGCACGATCATGGGCCAGCGCGGCTGCTCGCCCTCGGCGCCGGCGGCCCGGGCCTCTCGCTGCAGCTCGTCGATGCGCGCGAACGCCTGGTCGAGGGCCGTCGCCATGCGCTCGTGCACACGCATGGGGTCTTCGCCGTCGAAGCCTCCTGCGACCACCAGCGGCTCGTACCCGTAGCCGCGCATCAGGTCGAGCAGCTCGGACTCCGGGATGCGCGACAGCACCGTCGGGTTGGCGATCTTGTAGCCGTTGAGGTTGAGGATCGGCAGGACCGCCCCGTCGTGCCGGGCGTCGAGCAGCTTGTTCGCGTGCCAGCTCGTCGCCAGCGGGCCGGTCTCGGCCTCGCCGTCGCCGATGACGCACACCGCGACCAGGTCGGGATCGTCGAGCACGGCGCCGTAGGCGTGGCTCAGCGAGTAGCCGAGCTCTCCGCCCTCGTTGATCGAGCCCGGGGTCTCGGGGGCCGCGTGCGACGGGATGCCCCCGGGGAACGAGAACTGCTTGAACAGCTTCTGCATCCCCGCGGCGTCCTGCGTCACGTCGGGGAACAGCTCGCTGTAGGTGCCCTCGAGGTAGGTGTTGGCGACCATGGCCGGACCACCGTGCCCCGGGCCGCAGACGTAGAGCAGGTCACGATCGTCGCGCCGGATCACCCGGTTCAGGTGGGCGTAGACGAAGCTCAACGCGGGGGACGTGCCCCAGTGCCCCAGGAGGCGCGGCTTGACGTCGTCTCGCCGGATCGGCCGCGTGAGCAGCGCGTTCTCCATCAGGTAGATCTGACCGACGGTCAGGTAGTTCGCCGCGCGCCACCAGGCGTCGACGAGGGGGAGGTCGTCGTCGGTCGTCGGCTCTGCGGGGGCCGTCCCGTGCTCGCTCACTGGCCCTCGAGATCGTCGGTCGTGCCCTCGCGGCCCATCTCGTCGATGGTGATCGCCGCGTTGACGAGCGCGAGGTGGCTGAGGCCCTGGGGCAGGTTGCCGAGGAACTGCCCGTCGTCGGCGCTGATCATCTCGGTCAGCAGGCCGAGGTCGTTCGGCTGCCGGACGAGCTCGTCCATCAGCTCGACCGCCTCGTCTTGCCGGCCCACGCAGGCCAGGGCGCTGGCGAGCCAGAAGGCGCAGGCCACGAACGTGCCTTCCTCCTGGTCGACCTCGCTGTAGCGGAACACGAGGGGGCCGGCGCCGAGCTCGCGCCGGATGGCGTCGATGGTGCTCGACATGCGCTCGCCGCGGTCGAACCCGCTCGGGGCGTGCAGCAGCACCGAGGCGTCGAGCTTCTCGCTGCCCGGGTACATGACGTACGAGCCCACCTCGTCGTTCCAGCCCTGCTCGGCGACCCAGTCGACGATCAGGTCGCGGTTCTTCTTCCAGAACTCGACGTCGTCGGGGTCGGGGTGCATCTGGCCGACCTCGGTCAGGTGCAGGGCGGCGTCGATGGCCTGCCAGCAGCCCATCTTGCTGCTCACGTAGTGCTGCTCGTCGCCGAGCTCCCACATGCCCGAGTCCTTCTCCTGCCAGCGACGGCAGGCGTCGTCGGCGAAGCCGGCCAGCAGGTCGCCGGTCGACTCGTCGAGGATGTTGCCGTCGGCGGCGTACTGGCTCATGATCGCCAGGATGTCGGCGTAGGTGCCGAGCTGCAGCTGCTCGCCCGCCGGGTTGCCCTTGTAGACCGGGCCGATGCCCCGCCAGCCCTCGGAGCCGGTCTCGTGCGTGCCGTCGGGCACCGTGCCGTCGAGGTTCAAGAAGATGTGCATCGTGCGGCCGTTGGCCTTGAGCGCCGACAGCAGCCACGACACCGCGGCCTGGGTCTCTTCGCGCAGGCCGAAGCGGACCAGCGCGTTGACCGTGTAGGCCAGGTCGCGGACCCAGGCGAAGCGGTAGTCCCAGTTCTTGTCGCCGGTGAAGTTCTCGGGCAGGGCCGCGGTCGCCGCAGCCGCGATCGCACCCGTCGGGCTGAAGATCAAGAGCTTGAGGGCCAGGGCGCTGCGTTGCACGGCGTCGGACCACCGGCCCTCCCAGTTGAACTCGTCGGACCAGGTCTGCCAGTTGCGCACCGTGCGGTCGATGCCCTGGTCGACGACGTGCGGGTCGGGGAGGTGCAGCGGCTCGTCGTCGACGCCGCAGAGGCAGATCAGCGAGCGCGAGCCCTCGTGCGTGGTGAACTCGCCCCAGAAGCGGTGCGGCCCGCCGTGGGCCTCGCCGTCGCCCGGCTCGATGGAGTCGAGGCGACCGTGCTCGAAGCCGACGAGCGCGAGGTTGATGTCGGCGGCCCGCAGCACGGGGCCGTGCAACGTCTCGACCCGGCGGATGGGGTGCGTGCCGAAGGTGTTGCCCGGGATCACGGCCCAGCGCATGTCGACGGAGCCCGAGACGCCCTCGACGCGTCGGGCGAGCTCGGCCCAGGGGAGGCGCCCCGCGATGCCCGTGACCAGGGCGTCCGTGATCTGCACCACGCCCGAGGAGGTGCGGAACCGCGTCACGAGCACGTTGGTGTTCACGACGTATTCGCGCTGCACCTCGAAGTCGTCGTCGACGGGCCGCAGTTCGATGCGGCCGCCCTTGCCCGAGTCGACGATGCCCGAGAAGACGGGGTCGCTGTCCATGTCGGGCATGGGCAGCCAGTCGATCTGGCCGTCGCGGGCGATGAGGGCGACGGTGCGGCCGTCGCCGATGGCGCCGTACGACCGCAGCGGCACGTAGCCGTCGTCACGCGGGTCGGGCCGGTGCCATTCGCCGGCGGCGCCGGTCGTCGCGCCGTGGTGGTCGGCCTGGGTGTCGTCGGTGGTCTCGAGGGTGTCCGTCACCCGTCCTACGGTGGCCCGTCGCGCCTCCTGGTGTCCGCCCCTCGCAGTGTTCTGTGTGCAAGGGGGCCGCCACCGTACCCCTGGGGGCGAGGCGTGGAGCGGCCGGACATGCCGGGCGCGTAGACCTGGTGGATGTCCCTACCGACCGGAACCACGTCCGAACCCCGACTCTTCCTCGACGCCAGGGCCACGCTCGGCGAGAGCCCCGTCTGGGACGTCGACGCCCACGAACTCGTCTGGACCGACATCACGAACGGCCTGCTGCACCGCACCTCGGCCGACGGCACGCGCGACACGACGGTCCTCGTCGACCCGCCGCTGCCGAGCTTCCAGCGACGCCGCGGCGGAGGCCTGATCGCGGCCCTCGACGACACGGTCGTCGTCATGCGTGACGACGGGACCGAGCAGCGGACGATCGCCACGGTCGACCACGCGGACGAGCGCCTGCGGCTGAACGAGGGCAAGTGCGACCCGTTCGGCGCCTTCGTCGTCGGCGCCACCGACCCCGAGGGCAGCCCCGTCGCCGGCCTCTACCGCGTCGCACCCGACGGCACGCTCACCCAGCTGCGAGACGACTTCGCCACGACCAACGGCTTCGAGTGGAACGACGACGGCAGCGAGATCTACCTCGCCGACACCGGTGACGACACGATCTACCGGGCCTCGTGGGATGCCGAGGGGACCCTCGGCGAGCTCGTGCCGTTCTCGTCGCAGGGCGCCCACGACGGCCTGGCCCGCGACGAACGCGGCGAGTTCTGGGGCGCGATCTACGGCGAGGGCACGGTCGTGCACCTCGACGCCGACGGGGGCCTGGTCGACGAGATCGCCTTCCCCGTGCCGAACCTCACCGGCATCGGGTTCGGCGGCGACGACCTGCGGACGCTGTTCGTGCTGTCGGCCCGCGAGGGGCTGAGCGACGAGCAGCTCGAGGAGTTCCCGCTCAGCGGCGGCATCTTCGCGCTCGAGCTCGACCGGGCCGCCCGCCCGCCGTTCCTGTTCGGCTGAGGCTCGCGCCGTCAGGGCACGATGCCTGGAGGACCACGACCACGATCACGAGCCCGACCACGACCGAGACGACGACGCCCGCCCGATCACGTGATCGGGCGGGCGTCGTCGTGTCGGTGCCGGCAGGGCGTCAGATGCGTCCCACCAGCTCGTCGCGCGGCACGGCGCCTGCCGCGACGACGGCGCGGGCCGCGTCGCGGGCCTCCTCGACGTTCCAGAGCAGCACGCCCTCGACCGTCCCGCCCTCGCCGAGGTAGTAGGCGACCGCGCGGTCGCCGTCCTTCTCGTCGACGACCGTCTCGAGCGAGGCGTCGAGCGTGCCGACGGCCTCGTACGAGATGTCGAACACCTTCGAGTAGTAGTACGGCGTGTGGTCGTAGACCTCGTCGGCGCCGGTCATGTTGCGACCGACGACGGGGCCCTGCGACTTGGCGTTGTCGACGTGCTCGACGCGGCGACGACCGAGGATCGCGTCGGGGTACGACGCGACGTCGCCGGCGGCGAACACGTTCGGGTCGCTCGTCCGCAGGTGCTCGTCGACGACGATGCCGTCGTCGGTCGCCAGGCCCGAGTCGGCCGCGAGGTGGTCGTCCACCGAGATGCCGAGGCCGACGACGACCGCGTCGGCGTCCAGCGTCGAGCCGTCGTCGAGTCGCAGGTGCACGCCGGCGTCGTCGGCCGTGCCGCTCTCGACGCGACGTCCGCGGGCCAGCTCGACCCGCGCCTCCTCGAAGGCCTTCTCGAACGTCGACGCGATCGACGCGGGGAACACCGACGCGCCGAGCACGTCGTCGGGGAAGACCAGCGTCACGCGGGTGTCGTTCTGCACGAGCGCGGCGGCGAGCTCGGTGCCGATGTAGCTGCCGCCCACGACGGCGACGTGGCGACCCGACCCCGAGAGCGACCGCAGCCGCCGGTAGTCCTCGGCGGTGCGGAAGTACACGACGCGTTCGTCGTCGGGCAGGTCTAGGGCTGTGGGGCTGCCGCCGGTGGCGAGCAGCAGCGCGCCGTAGCCGATGACGTCGCCGTCGCTCGTGGTGACCGTGCGCGCCTCACGGTCGATCGACTCGACGAGGGTGCGCAGGCGGATCTCGGCACCCGAGTCGGCCACCGTGCCGAGGTCGTTGTCGGCCTCGGTGTAGTCGGGGTCGGTCCAGAGCTTCTTCGACAGTGCGGGGCGCGTGTACGGCGCGTCGACCTCGGCGCTGACGATCAGCACCGTCGCGTCGGGGGTGGTCTCGTGGATCGCCTTCGCGGCGGCGTCGGCGGTCATGCCGCCGCCGACGATGACGTGGTCGAACGATTCGGTCATGGGGTCGTCCCTTCGACGAGAGAGGGCACCGCCCGGGAGGCGCGGGTCGCGCGGCCTCGGACGGTGCCCTGGTGAGGTGGTGGGGTCAGTTGGCGACGGCGCCGACGCGGTCGAGGCCCTCGGCCGCGGCGTCCTCGTCACGCTGACGCGTGGCGTCCTGGCGGGCGTCCTTCTCGGGGTGGCGGTTCTCGGCACCGGTCATCCAGGCGAGCTGCTCGAGGCGCTCGAGGATGCTGTGCAGCACGTCGGCGGTCGTGGGGTCCTCGTCGTCGACGTCGTCGTGGACCGTGCGCATGGTGCCGGTGACGGCGTACATGCGGTCGACGATCAGGTCGACCACCGCGGTGGTCTCGACGGGGCCCTCGGGGAACTCGGGCAGGCTGGTCTCGCGGGTGACGGTCGAGGTGCGGCCGTCGGGGATCAGGTAGACGGCACGCATGCGCTCGGCCACCTCGTCGCTGAACTCGCGGGCGGCGTCGACGATCTCGTCGAGCTGCAGGTGGAGGTCGCGGAAGTTCGAGCCGAGCAGGTTCCAGTGCGCCTGCTTGCCCTGGACGTGCAGTTCGATGAGGTCGACGAGGACCTTCTGCATGTTGTCGCGGAGTTGGTCGGATCCCTGGAACATGATGTCTCCCGTTCGTCGTGGGTGTCGTGCGGAGTCGTCGCACCGGTAGGTGCGTCGTGGACGGTAGACCGCGGGCCCGGGCGGCGGCTCAGCCTTCGGGGGACAGCCGTGATCGAGTCGTGACGGTCGGCCCTGGAGGCCGGACCGTACCGGATGGTATGTTCGGCTGGATCGGCGCCGATCGCCGACGCCCGGCCGCGGGTACCCGATCCGTGGCCATGCTCTGAGGGGGGCTG
Source organism: Frigoribacterium sp. VKM Ac-1396 (assembly GCF_015350895.1). Classification (NCBI taxonomy): domain Bacteria; kingdom Bacillati; phylum Actinomycetota; class Actinomycetes; order Micrococcales; family Microbacteriaceae; genus Frigoribacterium; species Frigoribacterium sp. VKM Ac-1396. The sequence goes on from NZ_JADKSD010000002.1 coordinate 1,014,971, forward strand.
ACATGGCACGAGCGGTACCCGGACGCGCCGACCGTCGCGGTTTCGACGCGGCGGAGATCACCCGGCTGCGACGCGAGATCGAGAGCGCCTGGGGGGCGTTCGACGACATCGAGCAGATGGACTTCGCCCACCGCGTGCGGGTCGTCCACGGCCTCTCCGACACGCTGCCCGACGCGGCCAGCGCGGCGGCTCGGGCGGGCCTCGGCGAGCTGGCCCTGGCACTGCTCGACGACGCGGTGGACTTCCCGCCCCCGTGGGCGTCGATCTGTGGCCGGTGGGACCTCACCCTCGAGATGGCCAGGGCCGCGGTGGAGTCGATCGCCTGGCCCGAGGGCGAGCCCTGGGGCGAGGTCCCGCTCGTCGAGACGGCTGCCTGACGACGCGGACGCCGTCGGCCCCGTCCGCCTAGCCTGACGGGATGGACTCCACGCCGTCACGCGGGCACGGCCGCCGCCGGGTCGGCCTCTGGCGGTTCGTCCGGACGCTCGTCCTGGACTACCGCTTCGTCTGGTGGGTCCACCTCGTGACCCGCTCCGGCCGGGTCGTGCCACGGCGCTACCGTGACGGCGACCGCGAGCCGGTGCTGTTGCTGCCGGGCGTCTACGAGACCTGGCGGTTCCTCCGCCCGGTCGCCGACCGCCTGAACGACCTGGGCCACCCGGTCGTCGTCGTGCCGGGCCTGGGGCACAACCGTCGACCGATCGCCGCGACGGCCGAGGTCGCCCAGCGCATCCTCGACGCGCACGACCTGCGTGACGTCGTCGTCCTCGCGCACAGCAAGGGCGGACTGGTCGGCAAGACGATGATGGTGTCGACCGACCGCGAGGGGCGCATCGCCCGGATGGTCGCCGTGAACAGTCCCTTCTCCGGCACCCGGTGGTCGACGGTCCTGCCGAACAAGGCGCTGCGGGTCTTCGCGCCGCGAGACGCCGACCTGCTCCGGCTCGCAGAGCAGCTCGAGGCGAACCGCACGATCACGTCGATGGCGTCGCGGTTCGACGCCCACGTCACCGAGGGCAGCGTGCTGCCCGGGGCGGTCAACCTCGAGTTCCCCGTCGACGGCCACTTCCGCCCGCTCGGCCACGCGCGCTGCGTCGCGATGATCGTCCGCGAGGTCGAGAGCGGTGCCGGGTCGCGCCCGCGCGACGGGGCCGGCCGCTCCTAGCCCTCGACCCAGCCCAACGCCCTCAGGGTCTCGTGCGGTCGTTCGACGTGGGCGAAGTGGCCGCAGTCGTCGAGCAGCGTCGTGCGGGCGTGGCGCACCACCGTCGAGAGGCGGTCGAGGTCGGAGGGGCGGGCGAACACGTCGTCGGCACCGCCCACCGCCGCCACGTCGCAGTCGATGCCGCGCCAGCGCGTCGCGTCGTAGTCGCGTCCCGAGCGTGACGCCGCGAGGAACCCCCGGGGTCGCAGCTCGGCGACGAACGCCTCGAGCACCGAGCGCGGGACGCGTTCGACGTGGCGGAACACCGGCGACGAGAGCGGGCGCAGCAGGCCGATGCGCGCGGCGCCGCGCAGCAACCTCACGGAGGCGCGGGGCAGCAGCCCGAACCCGGCGCGCAGCAGCGTGAAGGCCGGCAACGCGACGAGACCGCGCACCGGGTGCGAGACGGCGTCGATCGCCGAGAACGAGGTGGCCGACACGACCGAGACGCTGAGGACGAGGTCGGGGCGGGTGGCCGCGAGGTGCAGGGCGATGAACGCGCCCATCGAGTGGCCCACCAGGTCGAACTCGGTCACCCCGAGGACCTCGGCCACCTCGACCACGACCGCCGCGGCCGACGCGACGTCGAGCCCCGGGTCGGGTTCGGGCGAGTCGCCCCAGCCGGGCAGGTCGATCAGCACCGGGCGGGTCACGACCGCCGCCGCCTCGCGGGCCGCGAGCAGCAGGGGCGTCCACGTCGTCCACGAGCCCGCCGCCCCGTGCAGCATGACGGTCGCGCGGTGACGACCGGACCGACCGCCGGGCGGGGCGTGGTGCACGACGGTGGTGCCGTGCGAGGTGACGACCGTCTCGCGGACGAGGTCGAGTCGCGCCGGATCGGTGACGAGCCCGAACGGCGCGTAGCCGATCGGCGGGCTGGCGGCCACCCCTGTCGCCCGGCCCCGTCGCATCGTCGGATGCTACCCGATGATCTCTTCGCGCACGCGTCTCAGGTCTTCGAGCAACGAGCCGACCAGCACCCAGTTGTCGGGGTCGGGGCGCAGCACGCTGACCGGCGAGGTCAGGGCCGGGCCGTCGTCGACGCCCGCGCCGGTGTGCCCACCGGTGGCGTCGGTGGCCGAGGAGGCGCGCCCGGCCGGCCGCGCCTCCTCGGTCGTCCGCGCCAGCAGGCGCACGTCGTGGGCCGCCCGCCTCAGGTCTTCGGCGATGCGCTGCACCACGGGGTCGTCGGCCAACCCGGCGTCGTAGTTGTCGTGCACCGAGCGCACCATGCCGACCACGCGGTTGACGAGCACCGTCAGCCGACCCAGCAGGGCCGCGTCGGCCTCGAGCACGCTGCGGTTGCGACTGGCGCGCGGGTTGAGCTGCAGGCTCTCTTCTCCGGCCGTGATCGCGTCCACCGCCCGGGCCTGGGCGACCCGCAGCTCGCGGGCCCTCGTCAGCCCCGCCGCCAGGCGCGCCCGGTCGACCGGCTCGTCGAGGACCGCGGCCGTCTCGTCGAGCACCGACGCGATGTCGCGGGCGAGGCGCCCGACGGCGAGGTGGGCGGGAGCGAGGGCCACCGGAGGCACGATCAGGGCGTTGATCGCGAGGGCGATCGCGGCACCGATGACGGTCTCGAGCACACGGTCGAGGGCGTAGTCGGGGGTCTGCGCACCGATCGCCAACACGAGCATGGCCGAGATCGGCACCTGGTTCGCCGAGCTCGGCGTCAGCCGGAACGCCCACGCCACGAGCAGGCTCACCACGACGATGGCGAGCACGATCCAGGTCGCGTCGCCGAACACCTGGCCCGCGGCGTAGGCGATCAACACGCCGGCGATCACGCCGACACTGCGCTCGATGCCCCGGACGAACGACTGGTTGACGCTCGGCAGCACCACCAGCAGGGCGGCGATCGCCGCGAAGATCGGCAGCGGCTGCTGCAACAGGGCCACCGAGGCGAACCAGGCGGCCATCACCGCCACGCTGGTCTTCACGACCTGCAACAGGGGCGTGCGCTTCGTCTGGCGGATGCGCGAGACGATCTTCACGACACCCAGGGTAGACGGGGAGGCGCGGCGTGCGTGGCGTCCCCGCGTCAGGTCACGAATCGGTCACCTCGCCCGCGCCTCCCCGCCGATCACGCCCGGTGCTGGTTGACTGCGTCCCCGTGTGGCCCAACTCCGCCGAGGTCCTCCCCGCCGCGTTCGCGAACTCGGGGCTGACCGTCGTCGCCTTCCGACCCCACTCGGTCGAACCCTCGGGCGCCGGGTTCCTCTACGGCTACGAGGTCGACACGGTCGACGCCTCGGGCGCGACCTCGACCGTGCTCACCTTCATCGACACCGACACACGCGCCGCCGACGGCTCGTCGGTACTCACCCGCGACCCCGGCACCGGGCAGCTGCTCGCCGTCTGGGCCTACCCCGCCGACCCGATGCTGCCCGCGCTCGCCGGGGCGACCTACCCCGACCGCGTGGTCGACTCGCTGGCGGCCCTCGGCGTCACCGTCACCGAGCCCCGGCTGAGCGTGGCGGCGTACCGACCGGGCAAGCGCGCCGTCATCCGGCTCGACGCGGCCGAGACGACGGTGTTCCTCAAGGTCATCCGGCCCGACCGGGTGGGGCCGATCGTCGCCCTGCACGAGGCGTTCCGGGCCCAGGGGCTGCCGGTGCCCGCCGTGCTCGCGTCGCGACCCGACGGCCTCCTCGTGCTCGAACGCGTGCCCGGAGTGCCGGCCGGTCAGCGCGTCGTCGAGCTCGCCGACGACCCCCGGTTCGTCGAGCAGATGGTCGACCTGGGCACGCGCATCGCCCACGTCGACGTGACCGCGCGGGCCCAGTCCGACGCCCTCGACCACGGAGCCTGGCACCGCGCGACGCTGCGAGCCGCGCTGCCCGACCGAGCGGCCGAGATCGACGGCCTCTACGACGAGATCGACCGACGCCGCGCCTCCTCGGCCTCGGACGCCCTGGCCGTGATCCACGGCGACCTGCACCTCGAGCAACTGTTCGTGCACCCGTCCGAGCCCTGGCGCGTGACGGGGCTGCTCGACGTCGACACCGCGGGGCTCGGCCACCCCGCCCGCGACGCGGCGGCCCTCGTCGCCCACCTCGTCGTGACCGGGCAGTGGCACCGCGGCAACGGCGACGAGGCCGAGGCCCGGGCCTGCGAACGCCTCGCCGACGACGTGACGCGCACCTGGGTCGAGCGCCTGCCCGGGCTGGCCGACCGCCTCGCGCCCGGCGTCGCGTCGCAACTGCTCGCCCACGCGGGCGGCCAGGCGACGCTCGGCACCGAGACGGGCCGCCGCAAGGCCGTCCAGCTGATCGGCGCCGCCGCCGGCACCCTCGCCCGCCCCGCCTGACCCGAGCGGCAGGGGCGGCAGGCGCGCGACGCCCGACCGGCCTACCGTGGCGCGCAGCACCCATCCGCGCACCCGGAGGCCCCCATGCCGTCACCCTGGCTCGACGCCGCGCCCGACGTCACGACCGACACGGTCGACCCCGAGACCGTCTACGACGACGTCATCGTCGGCGGCGGCCTGACCGGCCTGGTCACCGCCCTGCTGTTCGCCCGGCGCGGCCACCGCGTCGCCGTCCTGGAGGCGCGCTCGGTGGGCAGCGTCGCCAGCGGCAGTGGCACGGCGTCGATGTCGTTGCTGCAGGGCAAGCAGCTGCAACGCATCCGCACGAACACCTACCAGGCCGTCGTCGACGCCTACGTCGCCGGCAACCGGGCCGGGTTCGACTGGATGGTCGACTACCTCGACGAGGCCGGGGTCGAGGTCGAGCGCCGTGACGCGTTCAGCTACTCGACGACCCGCGGCGGCATCGCCACGGTCGACGACGAGTACCTCGTGGCACGCCGGGCCGGCCTGCCCGTCGTCAAGGAGTTCGGGCTCGACCTGCCGTTCGGCACGACCGGCGGCCTGCGACTGCCCGACCAGGCGCAGTTCGACCCGATGCAGGCGGTCGCCGCGCTCGTGGCCGACGTCCGGGCGCTCGGCGGCATCGTCGTCGAGGGGGTGCGCGTCACGGGGGTGGACGCGTCGGACCCGACGGTGACGCACAGCGACGGCCCCGACGTCCGCGGCCGCCGGGTGCACGTGACGACCGGCAGTCCCGTGCTCGACCGCGGCCTGTACTTCGCGAAGCTGCGCAGCGAGCGCTCCTACGGCCTCGCCTTCGACGGCGCCGACGACCTGCCGGGCGGCATGTACCAGGCGGTCGACGGGCCCACCCGGTCGTTCTCCGCGGTGGGGGACCGCCTCGTGACCGGCGGCAACCGTCACGCGGTGGGTCGCGCCTCCTCGACGACGGCGCTGGTCGACGACCTCGTCGACTGGTCGACGCGGCACTGGCCCGGAGCCCGCCTGACCCACTCGTGGAGCGGTCAGGACTACGGGACGCCGCACCACGTGCCGTTCGTCGGCTGGCTGCCCCGCGGCCGCGGCCGCATCTACCTCGCCACCGGCTACGAGCACTGGGGCCTGACCAACGCCGTCCAGGCGGCGATGACGCTCGTGTCCGACGTCCTCGGCGACCCGCAGCCCTGGATGACCACGCTGCACAAGCGCGTCACCACGCCGATCGCGATCGCGTCGGGCATCGGCATCAACGCGGCCGACGCCTGGTGGGCCGCCAAGGGCTGGGCGGGTGCCATGAATAGCCGCCTGGTCGCCGTCGCACCCGCCGAGGGGCAGGGCGAGGTCGGTCGGTCCGGTGGCTTCGCCCCGGTGGCCCGGTCGACCGTCGACGGAGAGGTCTGCACCGTGTCGGCGATCTGCCCTCACCTCGTCGGCATCGTCACCTGGAACGACGCCGAGCGCTCGTGGGACTGCCCCTTGCACGGCTCGCGCTTCGCCGCCGACGGCACCGTGCTCGAGGGGCCCGCGAAGCACGGTCTGCGCCGCCGCGGCTGAGCCGGCGCGGCGGGGCCGCCGTCGCGACCCGCGAAACACCGGGAGGCGCTGGTGGCGTACCGGCGTCGCGTACGCGTAAACTGTCCCCAGCTTCACCGCCCGGGTGTTCTCCGGTCCGCGCCTCCTCCGGTGCGAGTCGACACCTCGGCGTGACGGGGCTTCGGGGCACTCCGTCGTCGGACTGCCCGCCACGAAGGCCGCCCGTCGCGAAGCCGGTACAGCTGTACACCGCGCGGCACCCCGCCCCGCACGCACCCGGCGCGACCGTCTCGGTCGCCGTCCGTCCCGGGTCGCCGAGCCTCTCGGCGTCCCGCGCAGCACCCGCCGCCGACACGGCGGCACAGCACCGTCGACGCCCCGCGTCGACCACGAGGAGGAGCCTTGGCTCGACCAGGCCAGCGTCAATCGGGTGGCACCCGCACCGCCCAGCGTCCGAACCGTCGCCGCGAGGTCGACAACGACGGGCTCATCCCCGTCCTGGCCCGCGCGGTGCGCGAGGTCGAGGCCGCGGCCCAACGCGGCCAGGTCAAGCCCTCGAGCCGCACGAAGTTCCAGGTGATCGCCCTGCTCATGCGCGAGGAGCGCACCCGGGTCCGGGGCGACAAGGCGATCAGCGAGTCCGAGCGCGCGGAGCAGATGAAGCGCCTCGACGGCGTCGCCCAGATCCTCGCCAAGACCGCGGCCCGCGACACCTCGCTCATCACCCTGCTCGGTGAGGCGGCGACGGTCAGCGAGGCCGCGAAGACGCTCAAGCGCGACATGCAGATGTCCGCCGGCCTCGAGCTCGAGCCCGAGCAGCAGATCATCGTCACCGAGGCCGCCCCCGTGGCCCCGGTCTCCGAGCGGCAGGTCGTGCCGCAGTCCGTGATCTCGCGTCAGCTCGCGAACCCGTTCCTCCCGCCGGACTTCGCGCTCGCCGAGGTCGCGCGTGAGGCCCACCCGCGCCGGCTGGCCAACTGGGAGCTCTTCGGCCCCCTGTTCAAGTCGTTCGAGTACGGCGCGGGCGGCGGTTCCGCCTGCATGCCGCTGCCGGAGCCGACCACGGTCGACGCCCCTGCCGGGGCCACCCTGATGCACCACCAGGCCCAGCTCGTCGAGTCCGCCCGCCAGGGCCACCGCACCTACCTGCTCGCCGACGAACCCGGGCTCGGCAAGACCGCCCAGGCGCTGCTCGCCGCGCAGGCCGCGTCCGCCTACCCGCTGCTCGTCGTCGTGCCGAACGTCGTCAAGACCAACTGGGCCCGCGAGGTCCAGCTGTGGACGCCGACGCGGTCGGCGACCGTGATCCACGGCGACGGCGAGAAGCTCGACGCGTTCGCCGACGTCGTCATCGTGAACTACGAGGTGCTCGACCGCCACGTCGGCTGGCTCGGCGAGCTCGGCTTCAAGGGCATGATCGTCGACGAGGCCCACTTCATCAAGAACAAAGAGAGCCAGCGGTCGCGCCACGTGCTGCAGCTGGCCCAGCGCATCCGGTCGCGCACCGCGCACCCGCTGCTGATGGCACTCACCGGCACGCCGCTGATCAACGACATCGAGGACTTCCGAGCCATCTGGGAGTTCTTGGGCTGGATCGGCGACAAGAAGCCCGCGGCCGAGCTGATGGAGCGCCTCGAGGAGGTCGGCCTCACGCCGGCCGACCCGGGGTTCTTCTCGTCGGCACGCGAGATCGTCATCGACCTCGGCATCGTCCGCCGCAAGAAGGTCGACGTCGCCTCCGACATCCCCGCCCGCCGCATCGCCGACCTGCCGGTCGAGCTCGACGACGAGGTGGGCCGGTCGATCCGCGACGCCGAGCGTGAACTCGCCCGCCGCATGGTGCAGAAGTACCGCACGGCCCTCACCACCCGCACCTCCGGCGTCCGGGTCGAGGGCGTCGACCACGACCTCGTCCGCCAGGTCGCCAAGTGGGAGCTCGAGGACGCCAGCGCGTCGAGCACCGGCGAGAACGTCTTCAGCATGGTGCGCCGCATCGGCCAGGCCAAGGCCGGCCTCGCGGCCGACTACACGGCGCAGCTCGCCCGCAACGTCGGCAAGGTCGTCTTCTTCGCCAAGCACATCGACGTCATGGACGTCGCCGAGGCCACCTTCGCCAAGCGCGGCATCAAGTACTCGTCGATCCGCGGCGACCAGACCCCGGCCGTCCGCCAACGTCAGATCGACGCGTTCGTGAACGACCCCGAGGTCGAGGTCGTGGTCTGCTCGCTGACCGCTGCCGGCGTCGGCCTGAACCTCCAGGTCGCCTCGAACGTCGTGCTGGCCGAGCTGTCGTGGACCGACGCCGAGCAGACGCAGGCGATCGACCGCGTGCACCGCATCGGCCAGGCCGAGCCGGTCACGGCGTGGCGCGTCATCGCGGCGCAGACGATCGACACCAAGATCGCCGAGCTGATCGACAGCAAGGCCGGCCTCGCCGCCCGCGCGCTCGACGGCGACGACTCCGAGGTCGTCGACTCGGTCGACGTGCAGCTCTCGGCCCTGGTCGCGCTGCTCACCGAGGCCCTCGAGGCCTGACCCGGCCGCGCGCCAACGCCTCGCAGCGTACCGCGTTTCGTGCACGGCACCGCGTCTAGTCACGGTGCCGTGCACGATTCGCGGTGCGGACGCGGGGGACGCCCGCTCGCTCGAGCCGCGTGACGATCCGCTGCGGTCGCGCGAGGTCGCGCCAGATGGTGCGTGTCACCCGGTTCACGTAGGGCAGACTCCTCAGCCGGTCCTCACGGACCTTCTCGAGGACCACGATCTCCTCCGCCGTCAGCCCGTGTCGCATCTCGCGGTCGAGGTACTTCACGAATCCGTCGAACTCGTCGTACACGCCGTACGCCTCCCACCCGAAGTCGGTGTAACCGATGAGCCCCTCGTCGTCGACGTGCCGTTCCTGCAGACGGGGTGCCGGGAATCCGAGACCGTCGAGGGCGACCCGGTAGACCGATTCGCCGGCGGAACCGGCCAAGGGGCTGGCGAACTCGGCGACCCAGGAGGCGCGGGTCGAGCCCCGGACACGGTCCCGCCCCAGCAAGCACGCCTGGTACTCGTCCAGCGTGCACAACCGACGTCGCAGGCAGTGGTCGAGGACGGCCACGGCCTGGCTGCGGGTGCCGGTCAGGGCGACGTCCACGGCGGTCCGGGCCGGCGTGGTCACGACGAGACCCCGATGACGGGTGATCTCATCCGACGGCAGCCGTGCCGCATGCCTCGTCACGTGTGCACCCGTGTGGGTCCGCATGCGCGACGGGTCGGTCGTCGAGACGCGGGCCAGCGGCGGGCCGAGCACCGGCATGCCCCACACGGCGGCCGCCGAGGCGTGAGACACGACGACCTCGTCACGCATCCGGCCGACCGCGGCCACCGTTCGGAGGGCGTGGCGCTCCTCCCGACGCAGGCCGCGCCAGGCCGACGACTCGACGTAACGCCCCGGCGCGACACGCACGAGTTCGCCCCGTGCATGGGCACGGCGTTCCGCCGGGTCGTCGAACCGCGATCGGATGAGGAAGGAACGGAGGTCTGGTTCGTCGGTGGGCACGCATCGATCGTCTCGGGTGCCGGAGGACTCCGACATCGAATCGGGCCGCCCTGTGGACGGATTCGGGGGACGAACGAACCGGGGACGAGAGGCCCCTCCCAGGAGGCGCGAGTTCGGTGGCCGGAGAACACCCGACCACCGAAGGAGCACCCCATGCCCGAACTGTCCGGCTACGCCCACGTCGCCATCACCGTCTCCGACCTCGACGCGAGCCTCGCCTTCTACGAGAAGCTGCTCGGAGCCGGCCCGGTCGGCCGCATCGAGCTCGACGGCCTCGACCGTCGCATCTTCTCGGTCGGCAACGGGCAGATCCTCGGCGTCACGGCCTACACCGACGGCTCGTCGGCGGCCTTCGACCCGACCGTGCCCGGGCTCGACCACATCGGCCTCGCCGTCGGCGACCGCGACGGCGTCGTCGCCTGGCAGCAGCACGCGACGTCGGTCGGCATCGAGTCCGACCTGCAGGACGTCGACTTCGGCCACGCGCTGATGATCAAGGACCCCGACGGCAACCAGATCGAGTTCTTCGCCCCGCCCGCACAGAGCTGACCCGGGCTGCCTGCCCGGATCGCACCGCGATCCGTGCGCCGCACCGCGACTAGATCGTGTGCGCTGCACGAAACGGGGTGCCTAGGTGTGGGGGCGGTGTCCTCGGGACTCGCCGGACCGGGCCGCCTGCCGAGAGCGCACCGCGTTTCGTGCGCCGCACCGCGACTAGATCGTGTGCGCTGCACGAAACGGGGTGCCTAGGTGTGGGGGCCTTGTCCTCGGGACTCGGCGGACTGGGCCGCCTGCCGGGGTCGCACCGCGTTCCGTGCGTCGCACCGCGACTAGATCGTGTGCGCTGCACGAAACGCGGTGCAATCTCTAGCGGGCGCGACGTGCAACGTGCGACGGACGGAGGGCGGCGTGCGGGGTGCGGCGTGCGGCCTCAGCGGCGGCGAGCGGCGCGCGGCCTCAGCGGCGGGGTGCGGCGTGCGTCCTCAGCGGCGGCGGCGGGCGGCGGCGAGCAGGTCGCGTTCGTCGTCGGGCTCGAGCCCCGCGCCGTGGGGGCCGGCCGGGCCGGGACGCGAGCGCTCCCAGGCGAGGGCGTCACGCAGCGTCTCGTCGACGGGGCGCGGCACGAGACCCGCGGCGCGACCCGCGCCTCCTGACCGGGCTCCGAAGCCCGCGTGCGTGGCGACCGGCACCCAGAGCGGCAGCGACCACGGGCCCGCCCACGGGTTCACGCCGTGGGCCTCGAGCCAGGCCTCGTCGACCGGGACGACCTCACCCGTGTGACCCGCGACGCGCCGGGCCGCCGTGAGATGGTCGGCCAACGACTGCCGGTCGCCCACCGCGTCGATCGTCCCCGAGAGCCCGCGTTCGACCGAGGCGACGACCCACGACGCCAGGTCGCGCACGTCGATCGGCTGCACGTCGAGGCCGGGGACGTCGAGCACGAGCACCGGGTCGGGCTCGGTCGCCGCGGCAGCCCGGGCGAAGCGCAGCGGCCACCACCCGGTGCGGCCCGTGTGGTCGCCCGGCCCGCCGATCAGGCCCGCCCGGACGATCAACGACCGCTCGCGGCCGAATGCCCCGACGACGGCCCGTTCGGCGGCCACCTTCGACCCGCCGTAGTCCGACTCGTCACCGTCGACGAGCGCGGCGGACTCGTCGGCCCCCGGCGTCGCCGTGTCGGCGTACACGCTGACGCTCGACACGAACACGGAGGAGGCGCCGGCCGGTTCGAGCACCGAGACCGCGTCCCTGACGTGCGAGGCGTCACGACCGAGGTCGACGACCGCGTCCCAGCGCTGCCCGCCCGCGACCACGGGGTCGTACGCCCCGGCGGTGCCCCGGTCGGCACGCACGAAGCGGGCGCCGGCCGGCACCGCACCGGACGACCCGCGGGCGAGACAGGTGACCTCGTGGCCGCGGGCGAGCGCGGCGGAGACGATCTCGCCGCCCAGCCAGGCCGTGCCGCCCAGCACCAGCAGGCGGAGCCGCCGCGGGGCCGACCCGGCAGCGAGGAGCACGTCGGCGCTCAGACGCCGAGCTTCGCCTGCACGTCGGCGAGGGACGGGTTGGTGGCCGTCGAGCCATCGGGGTAGATGATCGTCGGCACGGTCTGGTTGCCGTCGTTGACGCTCTGCACGAGCTCTGCCGTGCCCGGCACCTCTTCGATGTTGATCTCGGTGTAGCCGATGCCCTGCTTGCCCAGCTGTTGCTTGAGTCGGGCGCAGTAGCCGCACCACGACGTGCTGAACATGGTGATGGTGCCGGCCTCGGGGACGTACGTGCTCGCGATGTCACTCATGTGCCCAGGTTAAGCCCGGTCGGCGGTGAGCGCCGGGGGAGTTGGCTGGGAGGCGCTCCAGCACGCTCCACGAAGGGAACACCATGGCAGACACGGTCGCCGACCAGATCATCGCCCAGCTCGTCACCGCCGGGGTCCGGCGCATCTACGGCATCGTCGGCGACAGCCTCAACCCGATCGTCGACGCGGTGCGTCGCACCGGCGGGTCGGCGAAGGGCGGGATCGACTGGATCCACGTCCGCAACGAAGAGGCCGCGGCGTTCATGGCCTCGGGCGACGCCCAGATGAGCGGCGAGCTCGCCGTCTGCGCCGGGTCGTGCGGCCCGGGCAACCTGCACCTGATCAACGGCCTGTACGACGCGAACCGCAGCCGGGCCAAGGTGCTGGCGATCGCCAGTCACATCCCGAGCGCGATGATCGGCTCGGACTACTTCCAAGAGACCCACCCCGACCGCCTGTTCGTCGAGTGCTCGGGCTACAGCGAGATGATCTCGACGGCCGAGCAGTCGCCGATGGTCGTCGCGAGCGCGATCCGTCACACGCTGGCGGGCGAGGGCGTCAGCGTCATCACGCTGCCCGGCGACATCGCCGAGCTCGACGCCGGCGGCAAGGTGCCCGCGTACGTGGCCGTCCGGCCGCCCGAGCTGGTGCCCGACCGGCACGACGTCCAGGCCCTGGCCGACGCCATCAACCAGGCCGACACCGTCGCGTTCTTCGTCGGCGAGGGCGGGCGCGGCTCGCACGACGAGATCATCGCGCTGGCCGACCTCGTCGGCGCCCCGATCGGGCACAGCCTGCGGGGCAAGGACGTCATCCAGTACGACAACCCGTTCGACGTCGGCATGACCGGCCTGCTCGGCTACGGCGCCGCGCACGCCGGCATCCACGACGCCGACCTGCTGGTGCTGCTCGGCACCGACTTCCCCTACCCGCAGTTCCTGCCCGACGCCTCGAAGGTGACCATCGCGCAGGTCGACGTCGACGCCGCCGTGATCGGTCGCCGCGCCGACGTGCAGGTGCCCGTGCACGGCGCGATCGCCCCGACCGTCCGCGCGCTGATGCCGCTCGTGAGCCGCAAGAAGAACCGGAAGTTCCTCGACAAGACGCTCAAGAAGCACGACAAGCTCATGACCGGCGCGGTCGGGGCGTACACGAAGAACGTCGAGAAGATGCGGCCGATCCACCCCGAGTACGCGGCCTCGCTGCTCGACGAGGTCGCCGCCGACAACGCCATCTTCACCGCCGACACGGGCATGGGCAACGTCTGGGCCGCCCGCTACGTCACGCCCACCCCGCGCCGACGCATCTTCGGTTCGTACCTGCACGGTTCGATGGCCAACGCGTTGCCGCACGCCCTGGGCGCCCAGATGGCGTACCCCGACCGCCAGGTCGTGTCGATCTCAGGTGACGGCGGGCTCTCCATGCTGATGGGCGAGCTCGTGACGGCGCAGATGTACCAGCTGCCCGTCAAGATCATCGTGTTCAACAACTCGACGCTGGGGCTCGTCAAGCTCGAGATGCTCGTCGACGGGTTCCCCGACTTCGGCGTCGACGTGCCCTACACGGACTACGCGGCCGTGGCCCGGGCGATCGGCATCCACGCAGTGCACGTCGACGACCCGCGCGACCTGAGGGCGGCGTACGAGGCGGCCTTCGAGCACGACGGCCCGGCGCTCGTCGACATCGCCACGGACCCCAAGGCGCTCTCGCTGCCGCCGACCATCACGGGTGCGCAGGTGAAGGGGTTCTCGCTCGCCATGTCGAAGATCGTGATGAACGGCGGGGCGGGCGAGGCCGTCGCGATGGCACGCACCAACCTGCGCAACGTGCCGCGTCCCTGATCAGGGCACCGCGCCTCCTGCGCTCTCGTCCGTCGAGGACGCAGGAGGCGCGGGGCACGATCCCGGGGACGTCTCGCGACGGCCCCGATGCGGCTCAGCCGGCCGCGGTCGCGCCGTCGACGGCCGGGCGCTGCCGGCCTACTGCGCGCTGCCGGCCGACGGCGAGCTGTCGGTCACGGGCGCGCTTCGCGCCGCGAGACGAGCCACCGCTGCAAGGGGGATGTCGATCCAGTCGGGTCGGTTGCGGCTCTCGTAGATGGCCTCGTAGACGGCCTTGTCGATCTCGAACGCGTCGAGCAGGGCGCGGGCGGCCCGGACGTCGACGCCGGACGACGCGACGTAGCCGTCGACGAACGCCCGGCGGGCGTCGTGGGCCCAGGCCCCCGCGTCGACCGGGACGTCTTCTTGGGCGAGCGAGCCGGCGACGTAGTCGAACGACCGCAGCATGCCTGCGATGTCGCGGATCGGCAGGTCGGGGCGCGAGCGTTCGGGCATCGGCCGCAGGGGCTCGCCCTCGAAGTCGATCAGCATCCAGCCGCGTTCCGGCGACAGCAGGGCCTGGCCGAGATGCAGGTCGCCGTGGATGCGCTGCAGATCGGGCCAGTGCAGGTGCTCGGCGGCGTCGTAGACCGCGCCGATCGCCTCGGCGTGCTCGGCGATGCGGGGCACCTCTCGGGCGGCCGTCGTGATGCGACGCCGCATGCTCGTCAGGGCGCCGGCGATCTCGTCGTCGCCCGCGGGGACCGTGCCCAGGTCGGCCGCCAGGGTCGCGTGCACCTCGGCGACGGCGACGCCGAGCGCGTGGGCCTCGGCCGTGAAGTCGGTGCCGGCGGCCGCGGCCGTCAGGGCCACGCGCCAGGCGTCCTCGAGGCCGGGCAAGAACTCTTGAGAGAAGGCGAGGTGCCCGGTCGCCGTGCCGCCGTCACGCCCGACGTCGGGCCAGGTCGCTCGCAGCGAGCCGAACGACGAGGGGACGTGCGTCGACCCACCGCGGGTGAGGGACGCCTGCGTGGTCACGTCGGGGTTGTCGCCGTGGTGCAGCACCCGGAACACCTTGGCGATGACCTGGTCGACCGGGCCGCCCTCGACGTCGTACACGATCGACGTGTTCGACTGCTCGCCCGAGAGCACGCGCGAGCGGCGCACCTGCCCGGGGTCGACGATGCGCGTCCCGTCGACGGTGACGTCGGCGCCGACGACGTGCGACTCGGCGGACATCGTGCGCAGCAGCTCGCGGGCGTAGGCCGGGTCGTGCGGCCCGTCGTAGAGGTACCGCCCGTCGGCCGAGCCGATGAAGGCCGCGTCACCGCCGGGCAGGGGCGTCGCACGGCTGACGAGGGGCACCTGGTAGAGCACGGGGACGTCGGCGGCCTCGTCGATGATCAGCAGTGTCATCGCGAGGGCGTCGTCCACCTCGGCCTCGAACGAGCCGATCACCCGCAGGGCGGGCGTCCGTCCCTTCGTCGCGTACCAGCGCTGGCGCGCCATCCATCCGGCAAGACTCGGGGCCACGTCGCTCATGCGACGACCCTACGCCGGGGCGGCCCCCGAGGCTCGGCTGACGGCCGACCGGCTGGCCCGACTACAACGGAAGGCATGAGCCACGCCGCCCCCCGCCGCACCGAACAGACCGAGATCGAGCGCAAGTACGACGTCCACGAGAGCGCCGCCGTGCCCGACCTGGTCGGGGTCGGCGGCCCCGACCTCGCCGTCGCGACGGTCGAGCGCGACGACGCGGTCGAGTTGGCGGCCACCTACTGGGACACCGTCGACCACACCTTGCTCGGGGCGCGGACGACCCTCAGGAGGCGCGAGGGCGGAGGCGACGCCGGCTGGCACCTCAAGCTGCCGCCGTCGGCCGGCACCGCCGGGCGCCGCGAGGTGCACTGGCCCCTCGGCGGGCCCGACGAGACCGTGCCGGACGCCCTGCGCCGACTGGTCGAGGCCCGGCTGCGGGGCCGGCCCGTCCACCCCGTGCTGCGGCTCGGGACGACGCGCACGGTGACCCGACTGCTCGACGACTCGGGTCGGGCACTGGCCGAGGTCGCCGACGACGTCGTGCGCGCCTCGAACCCGGACTCGGCGTCGTTCCGCACCTGGCGCGAGTGGGAGGTCGAGCTGGCGCCGGGCGTCGACGGCGCGGAGGGCGAGCGGCTGCTCGACGCGGTCGCCGACCGGCTCGAGGCGGCCGGGGCGTCGGTGTCGTCGTCGAAGTCGAAGCTCGCGCGAGGGTTGGGGGCCGAGCCCGCCGGTGCGGTCGGGCCGGCGGCGGGCCCCTCGGCGGCGTCCTCGGCCGGAGACGGATCGGGTGGGGCCGCGTCGTCGACCCCGTCCACCGCGCCCGGGCCCACGGCGCCTCCGAAGAAGAAGTCCGCCGCCGCGTTCGTCACCTCGACCGTGGCGGGGTTGCGCGACGAGCTGCTCGCGGTCGACGCCGCCGTGCGCGACGACGAGCCGGGCGCGGTGCACCGGCTCCGGTCGACCGCTCGGCGACTCCGGGCCGTGCTGACGGTCTGGGACGGCGTCCTCGACCCGGGGCTCGCCGGCGCGGTCGTCGCGGGTGCGGCCCACGTCGGCCACGTGTCACGGGCCGCCCGCGACACCGAGGTGACGAGGGGCCGGGTGGCGACCCGCGCCTCCTCGGCTCCGACGGGGTTCGTGGCCGTCCAGGCCACCGGCCGGCTCGAGGCCCGGCTCGGCGAACGACTGGCTGAGGCGACGGGCGACGTGCGCCGGTTGCTCGACTCGCGCGCCTGGTTCGACCTGCTGGACGACGTGGACGCCCTGGTCGCGGCTCCGGCGACGGGGCCACACGCCGCGGACCGGGCGGCCGAGCTCTCGGCGACCCGGCTGCGAGCCGAGCGGAAGCGTGCCACGAAGGCCGTCCGGGCGGCCCTCGCGAGCGCGGACGCGTCGGGCGGTGCGAGTGCGGACGCGTCGAGCGGTGCGGGCGCGGGTGCGGGCGCGGACGACGTGTCGAGCGACCTGCGGCACGCGCGCACGGCGGTCCGGCGGCTGCGGCAGGCGCTCGAGGCCGACCGTGCCCGCAGCGGGTCGGGCCGTCGGCAGGCGCGCCGGGCCGAGGCCGTCCAGGACGCCCTCGGTGAGCACCGGGACGCCCTGGCCACCGTGCGGACGATCCGCGAGGTCGCCGGCGTCGCCCACCGGTCGGGCGAGGACTCGTTCGGCTACGGGGTGCTGGCGACGCTCGAGGTCGCCAGGGCCCGGGAGGCGCGGCGCCGGTTCGAGCGAGCCGCCCGACGGCTCTGAGTCGGCGGGGTCCGCCGCGGCCGGGCCGGACCCGGTCGCGTGACGCCACGCTCGCGTCGCGACGTGCCCGGAGGACGGGTCACCGGGCGCGGCGGGCGAGCAGGGCCTCGATCTTGCGCACCGTGGCGTCGTTGCGGGCGGTCACCGCCGTCGGCAGGGCGCGCCACCAGGCGGCCGGCACCCGCGAGGCGAGCACGCCCGACGGCAGCCACTGGTAGACCGCGTCGGGGGCGACGACGACCTCTTCGTCGCCCAGGTCGACGGCGGGAGGCGCGACCCCCTCGAGCGCGCCCGGCACCTCGGCGAACGCCACCGACAGCAGCTTCGGCTCACGACCGTCGCGGCGGAGCGGGTTCGCCGCGGCCAGGTGCCCGAACCGGTCGGCCCCGAGCAGCACCAGGTCGGCGTCGACGCCGGTCCCGCGGGCGATCGCCGCCTGCAGCCCCGACGCGTCGCCCGAGCCGAGCACGGACGACGCCCCGAAGACCAGGTTGCCGCTGTTCAGCAGCGTCTCGGGCCGCTCGAAGCCGAGCTCGGTGGCGATGCGGCGCAGGTCCGCCATGGCCACCCGCTTGGCGGTGCCCACGTTCACGCCCCGCAACAGGGCGACGTGGTCCACGACGGTCAGGCGCGCCCGAGCACGTCGAGGATCCACGCGATCTCGAAGGCCCGCTCATGCCACGACTCGTACCGTCCGCTGACGCCCCCGTGCCCCGCCGACATCTCGGTCTTCAGCAGCACGGGTGCGCCGACCTCACGGAGTCTCGCCACCCACTTGGCGGGTTCGACGTAGAGCACCCGGGTGTCGTTGATCGAGGTCACCGCGAGGATGCGCGGGTACGTCACGTCGTCGCGGACGTTCTCGTACGGGCTGTAGCCGCGCATGTACTCGTAGACCTCGGCGTCGTGCAGGGGGTCGCCCCACTCGTCCCACTCGATGACGGTGAGCGGCAGGTCGGGGTCGAGGATGCTCGTCAGCGCGTCGACGAACGGCACGGCCGCCACGATGCCGGCGAACCGGTCGGGCGCGATGTTCGCCACGGCGCCCATCAGCAGGCCGCCGGCGCTGCCGCCTTCGGCCACCATCAGCTCGGGCGTCGTGCGCCCCTCGGCGATCAGGTGGTCGGCGACGGCCACGAAGTCGGTGAAGGTGTTCTTCTTCGTGAGGGTCTTGCCGTGCTCGTACCACGACCGGCCGAGCTCGCCCCCGCCCCGGACGTGCGCGACGGCGAACACCACGCCGCGGTCGAGCAGCGACAGCCGGGCCACGCTGAAGCCCGGGTCGATGCTGTGCTCGTACGAGCCGTAGCCGTAGAGGTGCACCGGCGACGGGCCCTCGGCGGGCACGGCGTCGCGACGCCAGACGAGCGAGACGGGCACCCGGGTGCCGTCGGCGGCCGTCGCCCACTCGCGGGCCTGGTCGTAGTCGGCGGGGTCGTAACCGCCGAGCACGTTCTGCCGCTTGAGCAGGTGACGCTCGCCCGTGCGGACGTCGAGGTCGTAGACGGTCGACGGCGTCACGAACGACGTGTAGCCGAACCGGACCGTCGGCTGGTCGAACTCGGGGTTGCCGCCGGCCCCGGCGGCGAAGAGCGGCTCGTCGAACCCGACCTCGGCGACCTCGCCGTAGCCGTCCGGGCCGAGCGGCACCACCGCGAAGCGCGGCAGCGCGTCGCGGCGGTACTCCACGACGAGGTGCCCGGCGAACGCGTCGACCGACTCGAGCCGGACGGAGGTGCGGTGCGGCACGATCACGCGGCGGTCGGTGGTCGAGGTGGGGTCGTCGGCCGGCACGTCGACCAGCTCGAAGTTCTCGGCCCCGTCGTTGTGGACGATCAGCAGGCGGTCGCTGCCGGCGACGATCGCGTGCTCGACCTCGTACTCGACCCCCTCGTGTCGCGGCCAGACGACCCGGAACTCGCCCGTCGGGTCGGCGGCGTCGAGCAGCCACGTCTCGCTCGTGATCTTCGAGCCGACGTCGACGACGAGGTACTGCCGGCTGCGGGTGAGCCCCACGCCGATCCAGTAACGGTCGTCCGTCTCGGTGAACACCGTGACGTCGTCGCCCGGCTGCCCCACCTCGTGCCGCCAGATGGTGTCGGGGCGCCACGATTCGTCGACGGTCGGGTAGAACACGTACCGGCCGGTGGCGTCGAAGAGCGCGCCGGCGGCCGTGCCGGTGACGACGTCGTCGAGGTCGGCGCCCGACGCCAGGTCGCGGATGCGCAGGGTGTAGCGCTCGTCGCCCTCGACGTCGACGGCGTAGGCCAGCAACGTGCCGTCGGGCGAGACGTCGAAGCTGCCGATCGAGAAGAAGTCGTGGCCCTCGGCCTCGACGTTGCCGTCGAGCAGCACCTGCTCGCCGTCGGCGGGCTCGCCCGCCTCGATCGTCGGGGGCGTCCAGTCGTCCGGGCCCGAGATCGGCGCACGGCAGTGGATGCCGTACTGCTGCCCCTCGGCCGTGCGCGAGTAGTACCACCACGAGCCCTCTCGGACCGGGACGCCGAGGTCGGTCTCTTGCACCCGGCCCTTGATCTCGTCGAAGACGCTCTGTCGCAGGTCGGCGAGGTGGGCCGTCTCGGCCTCGGTGTGCGCGTTCTCCGCCTCGAGGTGCGCGACGACCTCGGGGTCGTCCTTCGCGCGCAGCCACTCGTAGTCGTCGACGAAGTCGTGACCGTGGTGCGAGCGGGTGACGGGCTTCTGGGGGGCGCGGGGGGCGGGAACGGAGGCCATCACCCGAGCCTAACGGCGGCTCAGATCGAGCGGTCGCTCGCCGTGATGCCGCCGAGGGGCGGCACGACCGGGTACTCGTCCGAGGCGACGTGCACGTCGGCCGGGCCGGGGGCCTCGCCCTCTCGCGCCTCGTCGATCGCCTGCTCGGGGGTGCCGGCCTTCTCGGCGGCGGACTCGGAGTGCGTGCCGGGGACGGTGATCGTCGCGTCCACGTCGTGGCCGGCCGGGCCGGCCGGGCCGGGCTGCACGTCGGCTGCGTGGTCGTGCGCGGCTGCCTCGTGGTGCGCGGTTGCCTCGTCGCCCGGGGCGGTGGGGTCGGGGGCCGGGGTCTCGTCGCGGTCGCTCATGTCGGGGACGCTACCCGCGCCTCCTCGGTCGCGTCCGTCGGCGGCGACGGCGGTGCCGACGGTGCCGGTGGGCGTCAGCGGGCGTCCGCGGGCGTCGGCGGTCAGTCGTCGACCGGCAGCACGGTCGTCGGCGCGGTCAACCCCTGCACCGTGGCGCCCAGGTGGGCCTCGCCCGGTTCGAGGTCGGAGATCGACCGGCGGTCGGAGCGCAGCCGTCGCACCGAGGCGTTCAGCCTGGCGTGCAGCTGCATGAGGTGCAGGCGGTAGCGCTCGGGGGAGTCGTCGCTGTCGTCGAGGAAGGTGTTGCAGGCGAGGGTCATCTCGTTCAGCACCGGCAGTGCGTTCGACCGGGGGCGCAGGGCACGCCGGGCCCGCCGGATCTCGCCGCGCAGCGCGGAGATCGAGTGCCGCGCCTGTTCGAAGACCGGGTCGAGGGCCCGGGGGTTGGGGCTGAGCCGCGGCGCCACCCGGCGCAGCACCCGGCGGAAGTGGATCTCGGTGATCAGTTCGTTGAGGGCCGAGGCCTCTCGCCGTCGCGACTCGATCAGCCGCACGAGCAGGTTGGAGGCGAACGCCGCCCCGGCACCCACGAAGGCACCCACGGTCACCGTCACGACGTCCCACCAGCTCATGGGGCCACGCTACGGCGCACCACCGACAGGCACGCGCCCGACCGGCCGCCGGACCGCCCGACCGGCCGAACCCTGCGCTCAGCGCGAGGCGTCGTCGAGCCGCCCCATGAGCGACCAGACCGCGCGCGACAGCTCGGGGTGCCAGAGCGCGATGGTGCGCAGGTAGCCGAGCTCGTCGGCGAGCCCGAGGCCCGTCGCGGTCGGCACGCCGTCGATGCCGAGGGCGTCGGCCCGCAGCGAGATGACGACCTGTTCGTCGACGGTGGGCAGGCCGGGAATGACGTCCCACGGGTCTTCGCCGTTGCGGCAGCGCAGTTCGATGAGGGCGGACAGCTCGTCGTGGGCCTCGGCACGCAGCACCTCGAGGCTGCGACCGGCACCGCGGAACTCGGGCCCGGGGCGTCGCCTGCCGCTGGATCGTGCGTCGGACATGACGACGAGCCTACGCGCGACGTCCGACGCCGAGGCCGGTAGCCTGCCGTCATGCCGGTCTACCGCGTCTGCGTCACGTATCTGATGCGCGAGCACGAGGGGCGCGCGCAGGTGCTGCTCGGTCGCAAGAAACGAGGGCTCGGCACGGGCCACTGGGTCGGGCTCGGCGGCAAGTTCGAACCCGGCGAGGGGGCCGAGGAGGCGGCGGTCCGTGAGATCGCGGAAGAGAGCGGCGTCGAGGTGGCCGCCTCCGACCTCGAGCGGCGGGGTGACCTGCTCTACCTCTTCCCGCACCGCGAGAGCTGGAGCCAACGCTCGACGGTCTTCGTCACCACGACCTGGAGGGGCGAGCCGGCCGAGAGCGACGAGCTCGCGCCGCGCTGGTTCGGCCTCGACGAGCTGCCCCTGGGCGAGATGTGGGACGACGCGTCGCACTGGCTGCCGGGCGTGCTCGCCGGGGGACACGTCGCGCGGACGTTCGTCTTCGCCGCCGACCTCGCCTCGGTGGCCTCGGAGGGCGTCCTTCCCGCCGAACACGCCGGTCCGTGAGGGGTCGGCACCCGGACGGGTGCCCCTCGCAGAGGGGGGCGCGGCGCGGCGCGGGCCCCGCCTAGGGTCGGACCCGAAGCGGATCGCGGGGGACACCCCCGTCCGTCCGACGGATCTCACGGGGAGCGACATGACCAGCTACGACGGCCTGACCCTGACCCCGACGCGCGGTCTCTCGCGCACGACCGTCCCCGCCGCCCGGCGCGTGATGCCCGTCTGGCTGCCGATGGCGGCGTGGGCCCTCGGCCTCGTCGCCGTCGTGGTCGGCGCCGCGTTCGGCGGCACCTTCCTCGTCCTCTCGAGCTTCGCCGTGATCGCACTGGTCGCCGGCATGGCCGTCACCGCCGCCCGGTGGCGTCGGGTCGAGCGCCTCGCCGAACTCGAGCTGGCCGAGCGTCGCGCATCCGCGGCGGAGACGCAGCTCGTCTGACGCCCGACCGGCACCTCGTCATCGTGCCGGCACCTCGTCAGCGTGCGGGACGGTCGTCCCGCACGCGCGACGACGACGCGACGCGGTCGCTCGCCACGACCCGGACCGGCCGCGTCGAGAGGTCGTCTCCCTCGAGCCCGCCGGGCGCCCCGAGGAACATGTCGCCCCGCTCGGCCGGGTCGCCGAGGTCGTCCCGTTCGTCCACGGGGATCGTGTTGATCGTGCCCGTGTCGGTGGCCACCAGGCCGTGACGGGCGAGGACCTCGTCGCGCTCCCGGGTCAAGAACTCGCGGTTGGCGTTCTGGGCGTCGGCGAACATCGTGGTGCGGCCCGACACGATCCGTGCGATGCGCCGGTTCTCCCACCAGCGTTTGCCCACCACCATCAGCACGACGCCGAGCGCGGCGTAGCAGAGCATCATCGTGACGCCTCGTCCGTAGCCCGGACCCACGCCGTAGAGCACCCGCTTGAGCATCTCGGTGATGCCGCTGCCGACCACCACGGCGTTGAGCCAGGCGAACGGCTGGGGCATGAACCAGGCCGGGTAGGCGGCCCCTGACGACGGCATCGACAAGAAGACGAAGACGATCATCGCCGGCAGCGCCACGAAGCGGCCCACGAAGTAGCTGATCCCGTTGACCGCCAGACCGATGGCGATGATCCAGGCCCAGGCGATGAAGAACAGCGGCACGAAGTGCCCGTCGACCGCGCCGATCACGGGCCCGGCCAGCACGTTCGTCACGAGCGAGATGACCCCGCCCCCGACGCCGATGACCGTCATGCGCGTGCGGTGGCGCAGCGGTGCACCCATCAGCCCGATGAACATGGCCACCATGTAGCCGCCGATGCACCACGAGAGCATGAGGTACATCGACACGGTGCCGTACTCGTCGTTCGCGGGCAGGGGGGCGAGGTCGGTGACGGTGGGCGTGACGCCCTCGGCCTCGAGCACCGGCGTCATCGTCGCGGGGATCAGCGCGGCGACCTGGTACTGGTGGGCGCTCGCGGTGTAGATGGTCGTGTCGGACGGGTCGTAGGCCACGGCGACGTGGCCGGCGAGGACCGCCTGCTCGGCCTCGTCGGCCGAGGCGTAGGTGCGCACGTCGATCACGCCGGGCCGTGCGTCGTCGAGGCTCGCCTGCAGCTCGGCGGCGACCGAGGACGATCCGACGACGGCCACGGGGACGTCGTGCGGGTGGGGTGCGTGGAAGGCCGCGATGTAGCAGAGGCAGAAGCCGACGATGAAGAAGAGCGGCAGCCAGAGCTGCAGGCCGATCAGCTGCAGGGACGGGTGCAGGGTCGAGTACCACCGGCGGTAGCGCCCGAGCTCGGGTTTGGCCGGCCCGCCCACGTCGCCGGTCGCCGTCTCGTTCGTCGTGGTCGCCACCGTGCCGTGTCCTCTCGTCCGTCGTCGTCCGTCGCCCCGGCCGTCGATGCCGCTCACGATACGCCGGGGGGCGACGCGACCCCGGGCGGGCGTCACGACCTCGTGCTCGTGAAGGCCGAGGTGTCCATGGCGAGCTCCTCGGCGTCGAGTCCGAGCAGCACCCGTCGCATCACCTCTTCGTCGACGTTGCCGGCGTCCCGCTCGCGCAGGACGACCTCGCGGCGCTTGGCGAGCAGCTCCCGGCGGATCGACCCGAGGGCCTGGGGCGCCGCGCGGCGACGGGCGCGTTGCGCGTCCGTCGACGCCGAGGCGTCCCGTTCGTCGGCGTCGTCGAGGGCCGTCCGCTGCAGGGCCTCGTTCTGGCGGAGCAGCCGAGTCGTCGAGATCGTCACGGCCCGCTCGGTCAGCTCGACCCCCCACCGTCGCTCCCAGTCGCCGCGACGCTCGGCGACGTAGGCCATGGTCTCGTCGGTGCTCGACGAGAAGACGGCCAGCTCGGCGGCCAGGTCACGGTCGCGCTGGGTGTCGTCGCGCACGCCCAGCACCCGGATCACGAACGGCAGCGTCAGCCCCTGCAGCAACAACGTGCCGACCGTGACGATGAACGCGATGAGGAACATCGTGTCGCGGGCGGGCACCGGGATGCTCGACTCGGTGATCGCCGGGATCGACACGGCGGCGGCCAGCGTCACCACGCCGCGCATGCCCGTCCACGAGATGACCGTCAGCTGCCGCCAGCCCATGCGGGGCTGCGGGTGGTAGCGCAGCGTCCGCAGGGCCGGTGCCCGACGCAGCCGTCGCAGGGTCGGCACCCGCCGGAGCTTGCGCAGCACCGTCGACAAGAAGAGGTAGCGGCCCGCCCGGGCGGCGTAGTACGTGGCGAACACGAAGGCCGGCCGGACGAGCACGACCACCGCCAGGACGGCCAGCGCGACTCCGACGCTCTGGCCGAGGCCCCGCTCGCTCTCGCTCACATCGAGAACGACGGCACGCAGCTGCAGGCCGATCAGCGCGAAGACGAAACCCTCGAGCACCACGTCGGCGGCCGACCAGAAGGGGCGCTCCTGCAACCGTGTCGCGTAGCCCGTGCGCGGCGAGTTGAAGCCGACGTAGAGCCCGGCCGCCACCACGGCCAGCACGCCGGAGCCGCTCAGCTCTTCGGCGGCGATGTAGGCGATGAACGGCAACAGCAGCCCGATGACGTTCTCGACCACGGGGTCGTCGATGCGCACGCGCACGCGGTGCGCGACGAAGCCCAGGGCGAGGCCCACCGCGACGCCCACGCCGATCGCAAGACCGAAGATGCCGAGGTCGTCCCACAGGGTCAGGCTCGCCCCGCCGACGATCGCGAGGAACACCTTGACGAGTGTCAGCGAGGCCGCGTCGTTGATCAGGCTCTCGCCCGAGAGCACCGTCATGACCTTGCGCGGCAGCCCGAGCTTGCGGCCGATGGCGGCCGCCGACACGGCGTCGGGAGGCGCGACCACGGCACCGACGAGCAGTGCGGCCGGCAGCGTCATGTCGGGGATCATCACGTAGGCCACGCCGCCGACGGCGAAGGCCGTCACGACCACGGCGCCGACGCCGAGCCGCGCGATCTGCACGCGGCTCTCGCGGAAGTTCAGCAGCGACACGTCGAGAGCTGCCGAATAGAGCAGCGGCGGCAGCACCACGGTCAAGATCACCTCGGAGTCGATCTCGATGTCGGGCACCCCGGGCACGAGGGAGACGAGCAACGCGACGCCCACGGTCAGCAGCGGGGCGGGCAGGCCCCTCCAGCGGGCGAAGGCAGTCACGACGAGCGACCCGGTCAAGATGATCAGCAGCTCGCCGAGTTCCATGTGAGCCGGGCTCCGTCCAGTCGTCGAGGGCAGCCGTGCGGCGTGCACCGACTGCAAAGTTCGACCCATCCTCTCAGGCACCCCCTAGGAGAACGTCGGGTGAACGGGCACGGTCGGCGACCCGTCCCCCCGTAGCATCGCCCCGTGACCGCACAGCCCCGGGCGACCGCCCCGGCCCCCGACCTCGTCCGCACCACCCGGTCCGGCGAGGTCCGCGGCGTGCGGGAGCGCGGAGTGCTCGCCTGGCGCGGCATCCCGTTCGCGGCACCACCGGTGGGGCGCCTCCGGTTCCGGGCTCCCGAGCCGCCCGCGGCGTGGACCGGCGTCCGCGACGCCAGCCGGTTCGGGCCCGCCGCGCCGCAGGACCGCGTGCAATTCGTCGGCGTCGACGCGACCACGCCGCTCAGCGAGGACTGCCTGACGGTGAACGTGATCTCGCCCGACGGCACCGCGCCGGATGCCGGGCTGCCCGTGCTGGTCTTCGTCCACGGAGGCGCGTACAGCGTGGGCTCGTCGCGCGAGTTCCCGAGACAGGGCGAGACGCTCGTCCGCGAGGGCGGCATCGTCTACGTCAGCCTCAACTACCGGCTGGGTGCGTTCGGCTACCTCGACTTCAGCCACTGGGCGACCCCGGACCGGCCGTTCGACTCGAACCTGGGCCTCCGCGACCAGGTGGCAGCCCTCGAGTGGGTCCGTGACAACGTCGCCGCGTTCGGCGGCGACCCCGACCGCGTCACCGTGTCGGGCGAGAGCTCGGGTGGCAACGCCGTCACGACCCTGATGACGGTGCCCCGCGCTCGCGGGCTGTTCCGTGGCGTCATCGCGCAGAGCTCGCCGCCGAACGCGATCTACCCGCCGGCCGTGACTCAGCGCTGGGCGGGGGAGTTCCTCGAGCTGCTGGCCCACGACCTGCACGACGACGACCTCGAGGCCACGAGCGTCGACGACGCGGCGGCCCTGCTCGCCGGGGCGCCGACGACGGCGATCGTCCGGGCGGCCAGCCGACTGCAGTTGCGCACCCCGGACGAGGACCCCGGCACGATCTCCTTCAGCCCGGTCATCGACGGCGAGTTCCTGCCCGAGCGTCCCCTCGACGCCTTCAAGGCGGGCCGGGCCCACCCGGTGCCGCTCGTCATCGGCACGAACGATCGCGAGGGCTCGGTGTTCACGGGGCGGCGCGACATCCTCGCGACCACGAAGCCGCGCATCCGCGCCATCTTCGCCGCGACCGAGAAGAAGGCCCGCAAGGCGATCAAGAAGCACTACCCCGGTCTGCCCGACCGGCCCGCCGCCCTCGACTTCGGCGGGGACTACGCGTTCTGGTTCCCGAGCGTCAAGGTCGCCGAGCGCCACGCGGTGCACCAGGACGTGCGCTTCTACCGCTTCGACGCGACGACGCGCATCCTCCGCACGGTCGGGGTCGACGCCTTCCACGGTCTCGAGCTCTGGGCGATCTACGACCGCATGGGGTCGGCCTTCGGCTGGGCCATGAGCCTGCTCGGCGGTCGACGGGCGTTCTTGCGCACGGCCGCCCGGACCCGCTCCCGCTGGCTCGAGTTCGTCCGCACGGGGGCCGTCGCCGACTGGCCGACCTACGACCCCCACCGTCGGCGCACGCTGATCATCGACGTGCGCGACCGGATCGAGCACGACCCGCGGGGCGAGCGGCGACGGGCCTGGCAGGACTTCGTGCCGCACGTCTGAGGCATGCGCCCGGCGCGTCGACGCGACCGCGTCACCCGCCGTTCACCGGGATGTACCCCGCCGGACACCGCCGAGTTGACCCGCGTCCACCCACCTGTGACACTCAGGCCGGTGGACATCACACTCATCGTCGTCCTGGTCATCGCGTTGGCACTCTTCTTCGACTTCACGAACGGGTTCCACGACACGGCCAACGCCATGGCGACCCCGATCGCGACCGGGGCGATGAAGCCCAAGGTCGCCGTCACGGTCGCCGCGATCCTCAACCTCGTGGGGGCCTTCCTCAGCACCGAGGTCGCCAAGACCGTCTCGGGCGGCATCATCCGCGAGGGCGACGGCGGGGTGCAGATCACCCCCGAGATGATCTTCGCCGGCCTGATCGGTGCCGTCGTCTGGAACATGTTCACCTGGCTCCGCGGCCTGCCGTCGAGTTCGTCGCACGCCCTCTTCGGCGGCCTGATCGGCGCCGCGATCGTCGGTGCCGGCACGGGGTCGGTCGACTTCGGCGTCGTGCTGTCGAAGGTCGTGCTGCCCGCCCTGCTGGCCCCGCTCATCGCCGGGGTCGTCGGCTACACCGCCACGCGCCTGGCCTACACGATCACCCGGCGACGCGACGACAAGAGCGAGCGGGGCGGCTTCCGCTACGGCCAGATCTTCACGTCGTCGCTTGTCGCCCTCGCGCACGGCACGAACGACGCGCAGAAGACCATGGGCGTCATCACGCTGACGCTCATCGCGGGCGGGTTGCTCACCCCCGACTCCGGCCCGCCGTTCTGGGTGGTCGTCGTCTGCGCCCTCGCCATCGCGCTGGGCACGTACACCGGTGGGTGGCGGATCATCCAGACCATGGGCGGCGGCCTGACCGAGGTCAAGCCCACGCAGGGCTTCTCGGCCGAGGCGTCGACCACCGCGACGGTGCTCGCCTCGAGCCACCTGGGCTTCGCGCTCTCGACGACGCAGGTGGCCAGCGGTTCGATCATCGGTGCCGGGCTCGGGCGACGAGGGTCGAAGATCCAGTGGGGCACGGCGGGCAAGATCGTCGTCGCCTGGTTCATCACCCTGCCCGCGTCGGCCGCCGTCGGGGCCGTGGCCGCCCTGATCGCCACGCTCGGCGTCACGGGGCTCGTGATCGACGCCGCCGTCGGCGCGGTCGTCATCGCCGGCATCTTCGTCATCTCGCGTCGCCGACCCCACGACCAGGGCTCGGCGATCGAGGTCGACGTCGCCGCGACCTCGGTGCTCTCCCGTCGCCGTGCGCGGCGTGCCGTCCGCAAGGGCCGCGTCGACACCCCGGCGTCCGGCGTCGAGGCCCCCTTCGTCCGCATGGACGACCCGCCAGAACCGGTCGCCGCTCCCCGGGGCACGACGCCGACCGACGACGAGGTGCGCTGATGATCGACTGGTCCGCCTTCGTCGTGGTCGCGCTCGTCGCCCTGTTCTCCGCCGCGGCCCTCGTGTCGCTCTACTCCCTGGGCCTGCGCCTCCTGACGGTCGAGGGCCGCACGACCGCCAGGACCGCCGCCGGGTACGCCTGCTTCGTGGTCTGCGCCCTCGGCGTGCTCTACGGCATCTACCTGATCGTCCCGGGCTTCCACCGCTGACGCCGACGTCGGCGTCGTCTCGTCCCCAGGGCGCGGGCGTCCCCGCCGACCGCAGCCGCGCCTCCTCGGCCACCACCGGCCACCGGCCCCGCCGGTAGGCTCGACGGAGCGTCCGGTCGACGACGACCGGGCCCCGACTGACGACGGAGGCGCACCACAAGTGACGACCGAGACAGCAGCACCGACCCGCACCGAGACCGATTCGCTGGGCAGCCGAGAGGTCCCCGCCGACGTCTACTGGGGCATCCACACCGCCCGGGCACTCGAGAACTTCCCGATCTCGCAGCGTCCTATCTCGGTCTACCCCGACCTCGTCACGGCCCTCGCGCTCGTGAAGCAGGCGGCGGCGCGGGCCAACGTCGAGATCGGCGTGCTCGACCCGGTCAAGGCCGAGGCCATCGAGCGTGCCTGCGAAGAGATCCGCGGCGGGGCGCTGCACGACCAGTTCGCCGTCGGGGTCATCCAGGGGGGTGCCGGCACGTCGACGAACATGAACAGCAACGAGGTCATCGCCAACCGGGCCCTCGAGCTGCTCGGCCACGCCAAGGGCGAGTACCGCCACCTCCACCCGATCGACGACGTCAACCGCAGCCAGAGCACGAACGACACGTACCCCACCTCGATCAAGATCGCGATGGTGCTCACCTTGCGCCGTCTGCTGGTCGAGCTCGACCTGCTCGCCGACGCGTTCGCGGCCAAGGGCGACGAGTTCCACGACGTGCTCAAGGTCGGCCGCACGCAGCTGCAGGACGCCGTGCCGATGACCCTCGGGCAAGAGTTCACGGGCTTCGCGCACACCCTGGCCGAAGACGTCCAGCGGCTGCGCGACGTCGTGCCGCTGCTCGGCGAGATCAACCTCGGGGCGACCGCGATCGGCACCGGCATCACCGCCGACCCGCTCTACGCCGACGCCGTGCGACGTCACCTCAGCACGCTCTCGGGCATGGACCTCGTCACGGCTCCCGACCTGATCGAGGCGACCAGCGACACCGGCGTCTTCATGACGCTGAGCGGTGCCCTGAAGCGCAGCGCCATCAAGCTCTCGAAGATCTGCAACGACCTGCGGTTGCTGTCGTCCGGGCCGCAGGCCGGCATCAGCGAGATCACGCTGCCGCCCCGCCAGGCCGGGTCGTCCATCATGCCGGGCAAGGTGAACCCCGTGATCCCCGAGGTGGTCAACCAGGTGGCGTTCTCGGTCGCGGGGGCCGACGTCACCGTCACGATGGCCGCCGAGGCCGGGCAGCTGCAGCTCAACGCCTTCGAGCCGGTCATCACGCACTCGGTCATGCAGAGCCTGCAGTGGATGACCTACGCCTGCCAGACCCTCCGGGTCAACTGCGTCGACGGCATCGAGGCGAACCGGGCCCGGCTCACCCAGCAGGTCGAGACGAACGTCGGCAGCGTGACCGCGCTCACGCCCTACATCGGCTACACGGCGGCTGCAGCGATCGCCCACACGGCCCTCACCACGAACGCGGCCATCGCCCCGCTCGTGGTCGCGGCCGGCCTGATGACCGACGAGCAGGTGCGCAAGGTGCTCTCGCCCGCACGACTGTCGGGCCTGGCGCCGATCACCAGTGCGATCACGATCATCGACGTCGACGACCCCGCTGCGGCGGTGGCGCGGGCGGCCAACACGTCGGGCGCCCGCAACCCGGGCGACGAGACCGCCGGCTGAGGCGCCCCCGTCGTGGCGGCGCGGTGCCGGACGCCCGGCACCGCGCCTCCTGCCGGTGGTGGCGTCCCGTCGTCACGGCCGTGCCGGGCCGTCGCGTCGACTAGGGCGTCGAGGGCGCGTGCCTCGTCGGGTCGACCTGGTCGGCCCGGCCGGAGGCGGGTGGACGTTCGTCGGCCGGACGGTCGCGATCGGCCCGGAGGTGGACGAGCCGCAGGTCGTCGGGCTCGAGCACGCCCCCGTTCTCGCGCAGGGCGCGTTCGCGGATGCGCCGACCGACCCGGACGTCCCAGGCCAGGTTGCGCGCGAGGATGTGGTTGCGGGCGGTGTCACGCAGCGGCAGGGGGATCACCTCTTCGGCCTGCACACCGCGGCGCAGCTGACGCATGCGCAGGATCTCGCTGTCGAGCTCGCCCCCGATCACGAGGACGAAGTTGCTGATGTACGCGTAGAGCAGCACGACCACGACGCCGCCGACCCAGCCGTAGAACCGGTCGTAGTTCGACACCGTCGCCACGTACACCGCGAAGCCGACGGTCGCGACCGCCCACCCGCCGAGCGCGACCATCGCGCCGTACGACACCCAGCGCAGGCGGGGCGGTCGCACGTTGGGGGTGAAGAAGTAGAGCATCGCGACCGAGAGCACGGCCAGGGCGACGAGCACCGGCCACTTGAAGACGTTGTAGAGGTCGGTCCACGGGCGGCCGATGCCGAACCGGGCGGCGACCGCGTCGCTGAGGGTGGGCGTCACGAGCAAGATCACGGCGATGACCGCGAACGACACCATGAGCACCAGGGTGACGATCATCATGTGGCCGCGGAACTTCCAGATCCGGCGGCCCTCCTCGACCTCGTAGGCCGTGTTCATCGCCCGCCCGAAGGCCGTCGTGTAGGCCGACAGCGACCAGAGGGTGAGCCAGAGGCCGATGCCGAACGCGACGCCCGGGTTCGACAGGCTGAGCATCTGCTCGAGCGGCCAGCGCAGCGTCTCGATCGCGTCCGGGGTGAGGACGTACCGGGCGACCGAGAGGATCTCGTCGACGGCGTCGCCGTCCTCGACGAACAGGGCGACGCCCGAGACGAGGGCCAGGGCTCCGGGGACGAGCGCCAGCATCGAGAAGAACGTCAGCGAGCCCGCGGCGTCGATCGTGCGGTGCCGGAGGAAGTCGTGCCACACCCGCATGACCACGTAACGCACGAGCGTCGGGTCCTCGGGGAGGGAACGGGTCGTGGGCATCCTGCGAGATTACCGGGCCGGACGCGCGGGTGCGCCCGCGGCTCGGGCACCGGTGCCCCTCGCGCGGGCACCGCCCTCGACGCCGCCTGCGGGCACCGCCCTCGGGGCCGCCGCGGGCACCTCCCTCGGGGCCGCGCCGACCCCGCCCTCAGCCCGTAGGGTCGGGGCATGACCTGGTCCGACTCCCGGGGCGTCGGGCACGACGCGTACGGACGCCCCCTGACGCCCTCCGTCGTCCCCGGCGGTGTCGCGCCCGGTCAGCCCGCCGGCCTCGCGCGTCCGGTGCTCGGCCCGGTCGCGAACCCCGAACCGGTCTGGTACCCCGTCCAACCCGTCTTCGCGCAGCCGGCCCCGAGGCGTCGGGTCGCGAGTGCCGTAGCGCTCGCCGTGGGCTTCACCGTGATCGGCACGTTCGCGGTGGCCGTGGGCCTCTACTTCTTGATCTTCGTCCAGCCCGCGGTGCTGCTCGCCGGCAGCCTGCTCGCCTTCGTGCCGCTCGCGATCGTGCTGGTCGGCATCTGGCTCGTCGACCGCTGGGAGCCCGAGCCGCGCGTGGCACTGCTCTTCGCGTTCCTGTGGGGCGCGGCCGTCGCCGTCGGCACCGCCCTGATCGTCGACGTGGCCCTGACGACGGCCCGGGCGGCACTCGGCGTCCGGTCCAGCGGGCTCGAGGACGTGCTCGGGGCGGTGGTCCAGGCGCCGTTGGTCGAGGAGGGCGCGAAGGGGCTCGGCGTCCTGCTCGTGCTGTGGATCTTCCGGCGCCACTTCGACGGACCGGTCGACGGCATCGTCTACGCGGCGACGGTCGCGGCGGGCTTCGCCTTCGTCGAGAACATCCAGTACTTCGCCCTGCAGGTCGGCGAAGACCTCGCGACCGGCAGCCGGGGCCTGGCCTACGTCTTCTTCGTGAGGGCCCTGATGTCGCCCTTCGCCCACGTGATGTACACGGCCTGCACGGGCTTCGCCCTCGGCCTGGCGGCGCGACGGACCGGCCCCTACGGCGCGATCGGCTGGTTCTTCGTCGGCCTCGTGCCGGCGGCGGGCCTGCACGCGCTCTGGAACGGCGCGCTCTTCGTGGTCGGTGACGGCTTCTTCGCCTACTACCTGCTGGTGCAGGTGCCGATCTTCGTGGCGATGGTGCTGCTCGTGGTGTTCCTGCGGCGCAACGAGCGGCGCGTGACCCACGACCGGCTCGCCGAGTACGCGGCCGTGGGCTGGTTCAGCGCCGACGAGGTCGGCATGCTGTCGTCGAGCGCCGGCCGACGCCGGGCGCGGTCGTGGGCGGCCACCCGGGGC
This sequence comes from Frigoribacterium sp. VKM Ac-1396, assembly GCF_015350895.1. Classification (NCBI taxonomy): domain Bacteria; kingdom Bacillati; phylum Actinomycetota; class Actinomycetes; order Micrococcales; family Microbacteriaceae; genus Frigoribacterium; species Frigoribacterium sp. VKM Ac-1396. The sequence goes on from NZ_JADKSD010000002.1 coordinate 1,047,839, forward strand.
ATCCGGCCCGCGATGAAGGTCTTCATCTCGAACGCGACGAGGCTGGCCTTCACGCGCCAGCGCCTGGTCAAGGGCCGACGTGCCCTCGACGCGGCGGTGCAGCGGGACGAGGCCGAGCTGCTCGACGCCCTCACCGTGAGCCGCCTGGCGCTGCAGGCACCGCCCGCGGCGTTCGTCGGCTACCCGCAGCACCCCGGGTGGCCGCCGCAGGTCCCGTCCCGGGTGCCGCCCCACCCCGGGTCGCCGCAGTCCGGGCCCGGATGGTGACGCGCACCGCGACTCAGGGCGTCGGTGCCTCGGCGTCGTAGCGACCGAACGCCGGCGTGAGTCGTGCGACCAGTGCGACCAGGGCGACGACGAGCAGCCCGCCGAGCAGGGGTGGCCAGAAGACGGCGATGCCGGCGACCAGCCCGACGAACAGGTCGCCGACGCGCGGGCCGCCGGTGACGACGACGATGAAGATGCCCTGCAGGCGTCCGCGCATGGCGTCGGGCGCGGCCGACTGCAAGATGGTCGAGCGGAAGATCGAGCTGACGTTGTCGCTCGCGCCCGCGCCGGCCAGGGCGAGGGCGGCGCCGCCGAGGGCCACCAGGTTCGCCTGGTCGAGGCCGGCCGTGACGCTGCCCCCGTGGGCCGGCGTGACGAGCAGCACGACGCCGAAGGCCGCGATGCAGAGTCCGTACGCGGTGATGGCCCACCGCACGGCGACGCCCTGCCGACGCACGTGGCCGAGGCGTCCCGAGAAGACGCTGCTGAGCAGGGCTCCCACCGCGAACGAGGCGGAGAGCACGCCGACCGTCACCGCGCCTCCTCCGATCACGAGGGTGCCGACCACCGGGTAGAGCACGCGGGGCATGCCGAAGGTCATGGCCACGACGTCCATGACGAAGGTCGTGCGGATGTTGGGCGACCGCTTCAAGAAGGCCAGGCCGAAGCGCAGCGACTCGAGGCCGGGGCGCTGGGTCTCGCCCTCGGGCCGGATGGGCGGCAACGTGACGATGCCGAGGAACGCCGTCGAGAACAGCACGACGTCGACGGTGTAGGTCAGCGGGAACCCCACGCTCGCGACCAGGACGCCCGCCAGGGCCGGCCCGACGGTCAGCATGAGCCCCATGCTGATGCCGCTGAGGGCCGAGGCGGCCGGCAGCAGCTCGCGGGGCAGGAGGCGCGGCACGATCGAGGCGCGGGAGGTCGCGATCATCGTCCCCGCGACGGCGTTCACGGTCGTCAGCAGGTACAGCAGCCACACCTCGTGCAGGCCGAGGTAGGCGTGCAACGCGATGGCCGCCGTCGAGAGCCAGGCGAAGACGGCGGCCACGAGGGCGACCTTCCGCCGGTCGAACGCGTCGGCGAGCATGCCGCCGTAGAGCCCGGCGAGGATCATCGGGACGAGCGAGACGACGCCGACCAGGGCGACGGCGAAGGTCGACCGGGTGATCTCGAAGATCTCGAGGCCGACGGCCACCAGCGTGAGTTGCGTGCCGATTCCGCTGACGGCGCTGCCGGCGAACAGTCGGGCGAAGGCGGGGCTCGTGCGGAGCGGCGTGACGTCGACGAAGAGCGGGCGTCGCACGGGCGCGAGGGGGCGTGGCGACGACGGGGGCGGGGGCGGGGTGGTGGTCAAGCTGCCATTCTTGCCGATCGTGCAACGATCCGCAGGCCCGGGGTCGCGGGCTCGGGGCTGAAGGGCCAGGGGCATCCGCCGTCGACCGATTTGGTGCGACGGGTCGGTCGGAGTAGCGTCCATGTGTTCGCATCGATGACGTCATCTCGGTGTGGACGTCGGGTCGGCTTCTCGAGCCTCGCAGGGAGGACGCGAGCAGCCGGCCCGCCCCCTCGCCGCGTCGGTGGTTGGATGGTCGGCATGACTCACGACCCCCAGACCAAGCCCGAGATCGACGCCCCGACGGGCCCTGCCCCCACCGAGCTGACGATCACCGACGTCACCGTCGGCGACGGTGACGAGGCGCAGTCGGGCTCCACCGTCAACGTCCACTACCTCGGCGTCGAGCAAGACTCCGGCGAAGAGTTCGACTCGTCGTGGAGCCGCGGCGAACCGATCAACTTCCCGCTGCAGGCGCTCGTCCGTGGCTGGCAGGAGGGCATCCCCGGCATGAAGGTCGGTGGACGCCGCGAGCTCGTCGTGCCGCCGCACCTGGCGTACGGTCCCGCGGGCGGCGGGCACCCGCTCTCGGGCAAGACGCTGATCTTCGTCATCGACCTGCTCGGCGTCAGCTGATGACGGTCGCCCCCTCGATCGGCCTCAACGACGGCCGCACGCTGCCCCAGCTCGGCCTCGGCACCTACGGGCTGAACGGCGACGAGGGCACGACGCAGGTCGTCCAGGCGATCTCGTCGGGCTACCGCCTGCTCGACACGGCGCTCAACTACGGCAACGAGGCGGCCGTCGGCGCGGCGGTCCGTCAGAGCGACGTGCCCCGTGACGAACTCGTCGTCACGACGAAGCTGCCCGGCCGACACCACGGCTACGACGAGACCCTGGCGAGCTTCGACGAGAGTCGTGCGAACCTCGGACTCGACTTCGTCGACCTCTACCTGATCCACTGGCCGCTGCCGCGCGTCGACAAGTTCGTCGACACGTTCAAGGCGTTCGTGCGTCTGCAAGAAGACGGCCTCGTCGGCTCGATCGGCGTCTCGAACTTCACGGCCGAGCACCTGCAGCGCGTCGCCGACGAGACGGGCGTGGTGCCCGCCGTCAACCAGGTCGAGCTGCACCCGTACTTCCCGCAGGCCGAGTTGCGTGCCGTGCACGAGAGCATGGGCATCGTCACCGAGAGCTGGAGCCCCCTCGCCAAGCAGAGCGAACTGCTCCAGGAGGCGCGGGTCACCGAGATCGCGCGGGCCCACGGCAAGACGCCCACGCAGGTCGTCCTGCGCTGGCACGTGCAGCTCGGGGCCGTCCCCGTGCCGAAGTCGGCCGACCCCGGTCGGCAGCGCGAGAACCTCGACGTCTTCGACTTCGAGCTCACGGCCGACGAGGTCGAGTCGCTCAGCGGCCTCGAGCGCGGCCGCCTCTGGGACGGCGACCCGCTCACCCACGAAGAGTTCTGACCGGTTCGTCCCCGCGACCCCCAGGAGGCGCGCGCGTCCCGTCGAGGACGCGCGCGCCTCCGTCGTCCCGGAATCGTCCCGGCACCGTCCCGGCACCTCGGACGGGGTTCGCTGTCGGTGGTCGGAAGCTAGACTGGCGTGCCGACTTTTCCCGAAGGGTACGAACACCTGTTGTCATCCGAGATCGACCGTGAACGCGCCTACGTGGGCACCCTGTACGAACGCCTCGACGAGCTGAAGGCCGACGCCCGCGTCCGTCTCGAGCGCACCCGCCGCGAGACCGTCGGCGGCAACCACCAGAGCCGCAGCGAGCGCGACGCCTACGCGCGCCTCTACGAAGACACCATCGTCCAGCTCGGCTCGGTCGACGAGCGGCTGGCGTTCGGGCGGCTCGAGCTCGAGACGCCCGACCTGCTCGGCCAGACCGGCGACGTCGACCGCCCGGCCGAGCCGGGCGAGGGCGGCCGGTACCGCTACATCGGCCGCATCGGCCTGCGCGACGAGTCGCACCACCCGATCTTGCTCGACTGGCGCGTGCCCGGGGCGAGCGCCTTCTACCAGGCGACCGCGGCCACGCCCATGGGGGCGAGGGCCCGACGCCACCTGACGCTCGAGGGCCGCACCGTCACCCGTCTCGAAGACGAGGTGTTCGACCCCGACCTGCTCGACCGCGACGACGTCCAGCTGCAGGGCGAGGGCGCGCTGATGGCGGCCCTGACGGCCCAGCGCACGGGTCGCATGACCGACATCGTCGCCACGATCCAGGGCGAACAAGACCGCATCATCCGCTCGCAGCTCGACGGCGTGCTCGTCGTCCAGGGCGGCCCCGGCACGGGCAAGACGGCAGTGGCCCTGCACCGCGCCGCCTACCTGCTCTACTCGCACCGCGACCGGCTCAAGGGGTCGGGCGTCCTCGTCGTCGGGCCGTCGCGGTCGTTCCTGCGGTACATCGAACAGGTGCTGCCGTCCCTCGGCGAGAGCGGCGTCGTGCTGTCGAGCCTCGGCGGGCTCTACCCCGGCGTCGAGGCCCAGACCGACGACGCGCCCGAGGTCGCCGCGCTCAAGGGCTCGGCCGAGATGGCCGAGCTGATGCGGCGTGCCGTCCGGTCGCGTCAGATCCGGCCGAGCGAGCCGACGACGATCGACATCAACGGCGAGCGACTGGTCGTGCGACCCGAGCTCGTCGGCGAGGCCATGCGCAAGGCCCAAGAGCGGGGCAAGCCGCACAACGTCGCCCGCGTCACCTTCAACAAGGCCGCCCTCTCGGCCCTGACCCGCCAGCTCGTCGACCAGATGCGCGAGCACGGCACGACCGTCGACGAGTCCGACGAGGCCGTGCTGCGCGAAGACATCCGGCAGTCGTACGACGTCCGCGTCCTGCTCAACACCGCGTGGTTGCCGCTCAGCGCCGAGAAGCTCGTCGAAGACCTCTACGCCCGCCCGAACTGGCTGGCCTCGATCACCCCGCGGTGGACGCCAGAGCAGCGCGCCCTGCTGCGACGCGGGCGCGGGGCGGGCTTCACGGTCTCCGACGTGCCGCTGCTCGACGAGGCCGCCGAGCTGCTCGGCAAGTTCCAGGCCGGCGTCGACCCCGAGCGCCTGGCGCGCAAGGCACAGCGCAAGCGCGACATCGAGAACGCCGAGCGTGCCATCGAGAACATGGGCGTCGAGGGCATGGTCAGCGCCGAGCAGATCGCCGGCGGGTTCGCCGAGCGGGCGGCGTCGATGACGACCGCCGAGCGCGCCGCGGGCGACCGCACCTGGGCCTTCGGCCACGTCGTGGTCGACGAGGCCCAAGAGCTGTCGCCCATGCAGTGGCGCCTGCTCTCGCGCCGCTGCCCCCTGCGGTCGTTCACGGTCGTGGGCGACATCGCCCAGGCCTCGAGCCCGGCCGCCGCGACGTCGTGGGACCGCGCCCTCCAGGCCCTCCTCGGGCGGCGTCGAGGAGGCGCGGCGCAGGGCACGTCGGCACCCTGGCGACTCGAAGAACTCACGGTCAACTACCGCACGCCCGCGCAGATCGTGGCCTACGCCGAAGACGTCGCGACGGCGAGCGGACTGCAGATCACCCCGAGCCGGTCGGTGCGCTCGAGCGAGTGGCCGGTGCGCGAGGTGACCGGCGCCTCCTCGAAAGACGAGTTCGTCCGCGCCACCGTCGAGGCCGTCCGGGCCGACCGGGCCATCGACTCCGACGGCACCCTGGCCGTCATCGCGCCCGAGCAGGCCGTGACGGCCTTGGTCGAGGCCCTCTCGGCCGAGTTCGCCGGGCTGGTCGCGCCCGGGTCGGCGTCCTTGACGAAGCCGATCTCGGTGCTCAGCCCCGCGACGTCGAAGGGCCTCGAGTTCGACTCGGTCGTCGTGGTCGACCCCGAGCGCGTCCGTCAGGCGACCCGACGCGGCAACGCCAGCCTCTACGTGGCGATGACCCGGCCCACGCAACGCCTCACGGTCGTCTCGTAGGCCGGGCCTCGGGGGCCGGTCCAGCGAGGGCCGGTCCAGCGAGGGCGGGGCCAGCGAGGGCGGGGCCAGCGAGGGCGGGGCCGGCGAGGGCCGGGCCGTCGAGGACGGTGGCCGCGAGCCAGCCCGAGTCACCGGTGTCGGGATCGTCCGGTACCGGGCGTCCGGCGCGGCTCAGCGGTAGTCGGGCGGCCAGGCGAAGGCCGCGGGGGCGGTGACCGTCTCACCGATCGGCGCGAGCACCAGGTCGATGCGCTCGAAGTCCCGCAGCGGGATGCCCGCCGGGTCGGAGGTGTAGGGGCTGCCCCCGACGAAGGTGTGCAGCTCGAGGCCGTCGTCATGACCGAGCGAGCCGACGCCCCGCCCGTCGAGCGCGACGTCCCATTCGGTGAAGAGCTGGCCGAGCACGAACGTCTCACGGGTGGGGGACTCGACGTGCACGATGCCGCTCGTGTCGTGCGTGTGGATCTCGGCTGCGAACTTCGCGTCCGCGTCGTGACCGATGTCGCCTGGCACGGTGACCGGCTGCCCGTCGACCGTGATCGAGAGGTGGGCGTGCACGTGCATCGCCAGGTCTCGGCCCCAGACGTTCTCGAGGCCGGCGGCGGCAGCCCGCGCCTCGAGCTGGTCGGTCGCGGGGCGACCCCACGGAGGCGCGGTCACGGCCCCGCGGACGTTCTGTGGGTTGCCGCCCTGCACCACGGCCACGCCGACGCCACCCGCCACGAGGACGACGAGCGCGAGCAGCCCGGCCAGCACCTCGCCCGAGAGCCGGCGTCGAGGGCGCCGGGTGCGGTCGCTCATCGCGTCGCCCCGGTCTCGGCCTCGGAGGTCGTGCGGACGCGGTCGACCAGCTCACGCCAGGGCCCGGTGACCTGTTGCTCGGGCAGCTTGGCCTTGCGCGTCGGTCGGGTCTCGGCCGTGATGACCCAGACGAAGCGGTCGGGCTGCACCGTCTGGGCCGCGCGGGGGGCCTGGGACCAGGGCAGCCGGTCGATCAGGACGAGCCACGACTCGGTGTCGGGCTCGGCGTCGACGTCGACCGACCAGCTGCGGGTGAGGCCGGCGAAACCCCCGGAGCGCGAGACGGTGACCTTCATGGGCGCGATGCTACCCCGACGGCGTCCGGGTCAGCGGGGTCGGCCGCCGACCCGCCTCAGGCGGCGGGGGTGACCCCGACGCCCTGCCACCCGGCGGACGTCGCCCGGGCCTCGTCGGACTCCGCCCCGTACCGTGTCGCGGCCGCCTCGACGGTCGCCGTCGCGAACTGCGCGAAGGTGGCCTCGGTCGGCAGGGCCCCGCCGGTCAGCGTGTCGTACCAGATCTGCCCGGCCCGCACCCAGGCCTCGCCGCCGAGCGCCTCGGCCACGAGGTAGAAGGCCCGGTTGGGGATGCCCGAGTTGAGGTGCACGCCGCCGTTGTCGTCGGTCGTCTCGACGTAGTCGTCGAGGTGGCCGGGCTGGGGGTCCTTGCCGAGGACGTCGTCGTCGTACGCCGTGCCCGGAGCCTTCATCGACCGCAGGGCCCTGCCCTGCACCTCGGGGGTGAAGAGCCCCTCGCCGATCAACCAGGTCGCCTGGTCGGCGGTCTGGCCGAACAGGTGCTGCTCGACGAGGGCGCCGAACACGTCGCTGACCGACTCGTTGAGCGCACCCGACTGCCCCTGGTAGGTGAGGTTCGCGGTGTACTGCGTCACGCCGTGGGTCAGCTCGTGCCCGATGACGCTGACGGACGCCGTGAACCGTTCGAACACCTCGCCGTCGCCGTCGCCGAAGACCATGCGTTCGCCGTTCCAGAAGGCGTTGTCGTAGTCCTGCCCGTAGTGCACCGTGGCGTCGAGCGGCAGCCCGGCGCCGTCGATCGACGATCGCCCGTAGACCTCGCGGAACAGGGCGTAGGTGGCCCCGAGCGCGTCGTAGGCCTCGGTCGCGGCGACGTCGTCGGTGGCCGGCTCGCCCTCGCCCCGCACACGCACGCCGGGCAGGTCTTCGGTACCCCGGGCGTCGAAGATCGTGCGCTCGAGCACGGCCTCACCGCCCAGTGCGCCCTGCACCACCGGGGGAGTCGCGTTGCGGTCGACGTCCCGCATCGCGAGCAGGCCGTTGCGCGCGGCCTGCGGCGCTCGGTGCAGGCGGGGCGAGTCGGCCTCGGCGAGGTGGGCGAGCAGGTACGGCGGGACGATGAACCGGGTCATGCGTGCACTCTCGCACGGGCCTCCGACATCGGCTCGACCGTTCACACGATCGTGACGTACCGGTCGGTCGTGCGTCGCAGCCCGGGACGACCGGCGCCCCGCGGGCGGCGGCCGTCGCCCGCCCGACTACCGTTGACGTCATGACCGTCTCCGACGCCTCCTCGTTCGTCGACAGCAAGATCGCCGTCGTCCCCGACTTCCCGAAGCCCGGCATCCTCTTCCGCGACGTCACCCCGCTGTTCTCCGACGCCGACGCGTTCGCGACGGTCACGGCCGCGCTGTCCGAGCCGTTCGACGGCGGGTTCGTCGCGGTGGCCGGCATCGAGGCGCGGGGCTTCGCGCTCGCAGGCGCCATCGCGATCGAGCAGGGCGTCGGCGTGCTCACGGTGCGGAAGGCCGGCAAGCTGCCCGGCGAGGTGCTGAGCGAGAGCTACGCCCTCGAGTACGGCGAGGCCACCCTCGAGCTGCGTCCGAACCAGATCCCCGCGGGGTCCAGCGTCCTGGTCGTCGACGACGTGCTCGCGACCGGCGGCACGGTCGA
>NZ_JADKSD010000002.1:1056202-1073369 GCF_015350895.1 Frigoribacterium sp. VKM Ac-1396
GCGACCGTCACCCTGCTCGAACGCGCGGGCTACGTCGTGGCCGGCGTCGCCGTCCTGCTCGAGCTCGACGGCCTCGACGGGCGCGCCCGCCTCGAGGGCCACGTCCCCGTCCACGCCCTCTCGTCCGCCCCCGCCTGACGCCGGGCCCGCCCGGCGTCAGGCGAACGAGCGAGCAGCCTCGAGCGCCCCGGGGAAGAGCAGTCCGGCGCCGCCCAGAAGGCACGCGAGCGCCACCAGCACGAACACCCCGACCCAGACGACGCCCGGCACCCGGGTCAACCCGGCGAGCTGGTCGGCATCCGAGGCGGTCGAGCGCGAGCGTCGTCGGCTCCGCTGCAGCTCGAGCGACGCCCGCAGCGCGCCGAACCCGAGCACCGACGTCACGACCAGTCCGAACACCGCCTGCCAGGTCGGCGACGCGAAGAACGTCACGGCGACCACCAGGGCGGCGCCGAGCAGCACCACCCAGAGGCCGAACCAGTTGCGGATCTGCACGAGCATCAGCGCGAGCAGCAGCAACAGTGCCCAGAGCAGTCCCGCGGCGTAACCCGCCGAGAGCAGCCAGGCCGCGCCGAGCGCCGCGATCGCCGGTGCCGTGTAGCCGGCCAGCAGCGTGACGACCATGCCGGGCCCGGTGCGGGGCCCCTTCGACACCGTCAGCCCCGAGGTGTCCGAGTGCAGCCGGATGCCCGTCAGTCGTCGGCCCGTCAGCACGGCCGCGAGCCCGTGCCCGCCCTCGTGCACGACGGTGACGGCGTGCCGCACGGTGTGCCAGGTGCCCGGCAGCAGCACGAGCAGCAGGCCCGCGGCGACGCTCGCGAGCAGCCACGAACCGGGCAGGGGAGCGGCGAGCTGGCTGATCCGGGCCCAGAGGTCGGTGAGTGCGTCCACCCGACGAGCCTAGGAGGCGCGGTGCGCGCGGTCCGACACCGCGCCTCCCCGGCTCGTCCGCGTCCGCTCGCGGGGCGGGTCGTCCTCTGGGTTGATCTTCGGGCGTTCCGGGCGTCCTCCCACGCACCCGTGCCGCACCATGGAGGGATGCGTCGCGCCGTCCTCCTCCTGCTCACCCTCGTCTACCTCGCCGGGGTCGCGTGGATGACCCTGCGCCCGAGCGTCTACGACGCGAACACGGGCGCCCTGCTCTGGCGGGCCCTCGACGTCTTCGCCCGGCACGACGAGACCTCGTGGATCACCTTCGCGCGCGTCGAGGCGGCGGCGAACGTCGCGATGTTCGTGCCGATGGGCATGTTCCCCGCGCTGCTGCTGCCCAAGCGGTTCTGGTGGGTCGGCATCGTGGTCGGCTTCGCGGCGACGGTCGGCATCGAGACCTACCAGGCGACGTATCTGTCGGCGACGCGCTTCTCCGACCCCCAGGACCTCGTGATGAACACCCTCGGGGCCGCGATCGGCGCGGCGTTCGTCGGCCTCGTGCTGCCCCGACGGCGTCGCGGTCGGGGCCGACCACGACAGGGGTCGGCGTCGCCCGTCTGGTAGGCTCCTCAGGTTGCCGTCTGAACGGCCGCGGAGAAAGAGAGCTCGCACATCCGGTGACGAGCACCGCGCAACGAACTGAAAGGGGATCCCCGAATGGCACTCGCACCTGACGTCAAGACCCGGATCATCGAAGAATACGCGACCCACCCCGGCGACACCGGATCCCCCGAGGTCCAGATCGCCGTGATGACGCAGCGCATCCTCGACCTGACCGAGCACCTCAAAGAGCACAAGCACGACCACCACTCGCGTCGTGGCCTGCTGCTGCTCGTCGGCCAGCGCCGTCGCCTGCTCGGCTACCTGTCGAAGGTCGACATCGAGCGTTACCGCACGCTGATCGGCCGCCTGGGCCTGCGCCGCTAGTCCTCGCGCTCCTGGCGTCTCGACGACGGCCCCCTCCGCACGCAGCTCCGGCTGCACGCCGAGGGGGCCGTTCTCACGTCCGGCGAGGTGGCCCGGCGGGCGGGGGACGACCATGGGACACCGCCGCAGCCCGACCGGGACGCCCGACCTGCCCGGCCTGCCCGGCCCACCCGGCCCGGCGGCCCTCAGTACCAGTTGTGCGCGACCGAGTGCGCCCAGGCGGAGCACATCGTGCCGTAGCTGCTCTGGATGTACGAGATGCCCCAGTTCACCTGGGTGCGGTAGTTCGTCTGCCAGTCGAGCCCGAACGAGGCCATCTTGTTGCCGGGCAACGACTGGGGGATGCCGTAGGCACCGCTCGAGGGGTTGCTGGCGTTCGTGCGCCAGCCCGACTCCTTGTTCCAGAGCTGCACGAGGCAGGTGTACTCGGCACCGGTGCCGACCTTGGTCGCGGCGTAGGCCTTCGCGCCGGCCGGGTCGTTGACCGCGCCCGCCGGGGGAGTCGTGCCCGCGCCGCCCCCCGACCCGGGAGTCGCGCCCCCGGACGATCCGCCGCCGCCCGACGATCCGCCGCCAGACGATCCTGACGCGCCGGACGAGCCCGACGGCGCCTTCGCGGCCGCCGCCTGGGCCTGTGCTGCCGCCTGTTGGGCGGCGAACGCCTGCTCGGCCGCGACTCCCGTCCGGTACTGCTGCTCGAGCTCGGCGGTCGAGTCGTTGAGGGCGGCGAGCTGGGCGTAGAGGTCGGACGAGCGCTGCGTCGCGCTGGCGACCTCGGCGTCGGCGCTCGCCTGCGCGGCCGACGCCTGGTCGGCCGTCTCCTGGGCGTCGCGGGCGAGCGCGTCCCGGCGTTCGGCCGCGGTGGCCGCCTGGTCGCTGAGCGACGACACGGTGTTGCTCGCCGTCGTGGCGTCGGCCAACACCGTCTGCCAGCGGTCGCCGAGCTGGGTGAGCGACCCGAGCTGGTAGAGCGCGGCCCCCGGGTCGGGTGAGGTGAAGAGGTCCGTGCCCATCGTGCTCGTGCCGCCCGTCCGGAACAGGCTGCCCGCGAGTTGGCCGGCCTCCCGCTGCGCGGTGTCGGCGCCGGCGCGGGCTCGCTCGGCGTCGGCGGACAGCTCGTCGGCCCGCTGCGAGGCCGCGGCCAGCTCGGCCTGCGCCATCAGGTTCGCCTGGTCGGCCAGCACGGCCTCGTCGCTGCGGTCGGACGCCGCCTTCTCGAGGCTGTCGAGCGACGCGTCGATCAGGTCGACCTGCGCCTCGGTCGCCGCGGCGTTCCCCTTCGCGGCCTCGACCTGGGCCCAGGTCGGGTACCCCGCCGCCGACGCGGCCGTCGGCGCCACGAGCAGCGCCAGCACGAGGGCCGAGGAGGCGCCGGTCGCCACCGCGAGGCGGCTCGCGCTGCGACCACGGCCGGACCTGTCGTGAGCACGCATGTGAACGACCCTAACGTCGTCCTCCCCGCACCGCGCCTCCCCGTCCGGGCGACACCCGTCGGGCGCACCCCCGGGCTGGAGGGTGCGGGTGCTAGGATCGCGCTCGGAGCAGGCCGGTACGGCTGCTGGTCACCGGTGGTGACAGGCGGAATGCCCCGACCGACGCCGAGCGTCCGGGTCGGGTGCGGGGTCCGACCGTTTCTACTGTTGGCCAGACGTGCCACCGCCTCCGTCGCGTTGCTGCACGTGCATGTCGTCATGCCGTCCACGCCGCCCGCTCCCGGTACACATCGATGCCCACACGGGGCCTCGATGCAAAACAAAGAGGAGTAGCCCCCACATGGAGGGTCCAGAGATCAAGTTCGGCGAAGCCGTCCTCGACAACGGCAAGTTCGGCAAGCGCACCATCCGATTCGAGACCGGTCGTCTCGCCCAGCAGGCTCAGGGAGCCGTCGCTGCCTACCTCGACGAAGACACCATGCTCTTGTCGGCCACGAGCGCCAGCAAGAAGCCGAAGGACAACTTCGACTTCTTCCCGCTCACCATCGACGTCGAAGAGCGCTCGTACGCCGCGGGCAAGATCCCCGGTTCGTTCTTCCGTCGCGAGGGTCGTCCCTCGACCGAGGCCATCCTCGTCTGCCGTCTCATCGACCGGCCCCTGCGTCCCTCGTTCGTCGAGGGCCTGCGCAACGAGGTCCAGGTCGTCATCACGGTGCTGAGCATCGCTCCCGACGAGTTCTACGACGCTCTGGCCATCAACGCGGCCAGCGCCTCCACCCAGATCTCGGGCCTGCCGTTCTCCGGCCCGATCGCCGGCGTCCGCCTCGCGCTGATCGGTGACCAGTGGGTCGCGTTCCCCAAGGCCAGCCAGCTGGCCGACGCCGTGTTCGACCTCACCGTCGCGGGCCGTGTCGTCACCGACGCCGCCGGCAACGAGGACGTCGCGATCATGATGGTCGAGGCCGAGGCCACCGAGCACGCCTGGGGCCTCATCCAGGGCGGCGCCACCAAGCCCGACGAGGCGATCGTGGCCCAGGGCCTCGAGGCCGCGAAGCCCTTCCTCAAGCAGCTCGTCGACGCCCAGGCCGCGATGGCCGCGCAGGCCTCGAAAGAGATCGCGGACTACCCGGTCTTCCTGCCCTACACCGACGAGGTGCTCGAGGCCGTCACGGCCGCCGCCGGCACCGAGCTCGCCGAGGTCTACAAGATCGCCGGCAAGATCGAGCGCCAGGACGCCGACGACGCCCTGAAGTCGCGCGTCAAGGACGCCGTCGCCGCCAAGGTCGAGGCGGGCGAGCTGCCCGACACGGCCCTCGGCCAGGTCGGCGCCGCCTACAAGTCGGCGACGAAGAAGGTCGTCCGCGACCGCATCCTCACCGAGCAGATCCGCATGGACGGTCGCGGTCTCGCCGACATCCGTCCGCTCGACGCCGAGGTGCAGGTCATCCCGCGCGTGCACGGCTCGGCCATCTTCCAGCGCGGCGAGACCCAGATCATGGGCGTCACCACGCTGAACATGCTCAAGATGGAGCAGCAGATCGACTCGTTGAGCCCGGTCACCAAGAAGCGTTACCTGCACCACTACAACTTCCCGCCGTACTCGACCGGTGAGACCGGCCGCGTCGGTTCGCCGAAGCGTCGCGAGATCGGGCACGGCTTCCTCGCCGAGCGCGCCCTCGTGCCGGTGCTGCCCAGCCGTGACGAGTTCCCCTACGCCATCCGTCAGGTCTCCGAGGCCCTCGGGTCGAACGGCTCGACCTCGATGGGTTCGGTCTGCGCCTCGACCCTGTCGCTGCTGAACGCCGGTGTGCCCCTCAAGGCCCCCGTCGCCGGCATCGCCATGGGCCTCGTCTCCGACACGGTCGACGGTCAGACCCGCTACGCGGCCCTGACCGACATCCTCGGAGCCGAGGACGCCCTGGGCGACATGGACTTCAAGGTCGCGGGCACGAGCGAGTTCGTCACGGCGATCCAGCTCGACACCAAGCTCGACGGTCTGCCGACCGCCGTGCTCGACGCAGCCCTGAAGCAGGCCAAAGAGGCTCGCACCGCGATCCTCGGCGTGCTCAACTCGGCGATCGACGCTCCCGACGAGATGGCCCCGACCGCGCCCCGCGTGATCTCGGTCCAGATCCCGCAAGACAAGATCGGTGAGCTGATCGGCCCCAAGGGCAAGACGATCAACGCGATCCAGGACGAGACCGGCGCCGACATCAGCATCGAAGAAGACGGCACCGTCTACATCGGCGCCGTCGACGGCCCCTCGGCCGAGGCCGCCCGCGCCCAGGTCAACGCGATCGCCAACCCGACCAACCCCGAGATCGGCGAGCAGTTCCTCGGCACGGTCGTCAAGATCGCGTCGTTCGGTGCGTTCGTCTCGCTCCTCCCCGGCAAGGACGGCCTGCTGCACATCAGCGAGGTCCGCAAGCTCGCCGGTGGCAAGCGGGTCGAGAACGTCGAGGACGTCCTCGGCGTCGGCCAGAAGGTCCTCGTCGAGATCACCAAGATCGACGACCGCGGCAAGCTCTCGCTCGCCCCGGTCGTGGCCGACGAGGCCGACACCGACTCGAGCGGAGCGACCGAAGAGTCGACCGACGAGTCCGTCGACGCGTAGTCAGCACGTCACGAAGGGCCCGCCCCGACCTCGGTCGGGGCGGGCCTTCCGCCGTCCCCCCGCCCGGCGTCGTCTCCGTTCTTGGTGTTCCGGACGCCCTGCAGGGTCGGCAACTCAGGAGATCGGCCGCCCCGCGCCTCCCTCGCGCCCCGAAGCGCGTCCTCTACCTGAGTTACCCGCTCGCCCTGCAGGCACGCCGCCCTGCCCGCATGCTGCCCGGCCGGGTCGGCAACTCAGGAGTTCGGCTGCCTCGCGCCTCCCTGGCGCCCTGCAGTGCGTCGTTCTCCTGAGTTGTCCGCCGGTCTGCACGCCGTCCGGCAGGCGCGCTGCCCTGCGGGTCGGCAACTCAGGAGTTCGGCTGCCTCGCGCCTCCCTGGCGCCCTGCAGTGCGTCGTTCTCCTGAGTTGCCCGCCGGTCTGCACGCCGTCCGGCAGGCGCGCTGCCCTGCCGGGTCGGCAACTCAGGAGTTCGGCTGCCTCGCGCCTCCCAGGGCCCCGCCGGGCCGGCGTTCTCCTGAGGTGCCGACAGCGGCGGAGGACCGAGCGAGGCACGTGCGACGTCGTCGACGAGGAGGCGCGGGTCGCGTCCCCCGGACCGGGGCGGCGACACGGCGTAACGATTGGGTGCGGCAGCGGCGGAAACAGGGCACGTGGTCGTATTCTTGATCGCGGAGGGCGAACCATACCCCATGCGATCGCACAGAGTCGCATCGGGGGTTCGCGACGAGAAGGGGACGGCGTGACCGAGACGACGGCGGAGCTCGCGCGGTCTGCCACGTCCGACTTCGCCGCGAGCAGGGCGGAACGCGCCTCGCTCGCGCTGCCGACCGTGCCCGTCGACCTCGGCATCATCCAGCCCCGGCGTCGCCTCGGCGTCTCCGACCTCAGGGTCTTCCCCCTGGCTCTCGGGGGCAACGTCTTCGGTTGGACGGCCGATCAGGCAGAGACGACGTCCGTCCTCGACGCCTACTTCGACCTCGGTGGCAACTTCGTCGACACAGCCGACTCGTACGCCGGTGGCCGCAGCGAGATCATGATCGGGTCGTGGATGCGCTCCCGTCGCTCGCGCGATGACATGGTCGTCTCGACCAAGGTCGGCAAGAGCGCCGACAACCCCGGGCTGACCCCCCGGGCGATCGAGCGGGCCGTCGACGCGTCGCTCGAGCGGCTCGGCACCGACCGAATCGACCTCTTGTACCTCCACGTCGACGACACCGACGTGGCCTTCGAGCGCACGTTGCTGGCCGTCGACCACCTCATCCGGGTGGGCAAGGTCCGATGGTTCGGTGGGTCGCACCACTCCGGCAACCGTCTCTACGAGGCGCGCATCGCCGCGGGCATGCTCGGCATCGCGCCGATGGTCGCCCTGCAGAACCAGTACAACCTCCTCGACCGGTCCGAGTACGAGAAGGGCCTCGCGCACGTGGCCGCGCAGCAGCGACTGGCCGTCATGCCGCGATTCGCCCTCGCCAGCGGCTTCCTGACGGGCAAGTACCGCTCGCGTTCCGACTTCGCCCACAGCCCGCGACGTCGGGTCCTGGCCAAGTACCTGTCGAAGCGTGGCCTCAAGGTCGTGCACGAGCTCGACCGCATCGCCTCGGTCCACGAGGTCTCGAGTGCGGCCATCGCTCTCGCCTGGCTCCTCGCCAAGCCGAACGTCGTGGCACCCGTGGCGAGCGCCACGAACGCCAAGCAGGTCTACGAGCTGGCGCAGGCCGCGCGGGTCCAACTGACGCGGAACCAGGTGCTCGACCTCGACCGGGCCTCGGCCTGATGCAGACCGGGGTGTGACAGGACCCTCCCCTCGACACGGTCCGACCCGTCGCAGGTTCGAACCCGGCCGACGAGGCAGGCAGGTACGGCGGCAGCAGGACGGCGGTGCCGAGCTGACGCGTGCCTCCGCCTGACGGAGGCGACCGGGCCGTGTGGCTAGGCCTCGAGGAGTCGCCCGGCCGAGCGACGGAGCGCTGCGGCAGCGGCGATGGCGTCACCGGCGTAAGCGCCGACCTGGGCGCCGTCGAGAGCCAGGACGAGGTCGTCGGCGGCGTCGCCCGGCATCGGGTGCCCGGCGGCCTTGAAGAGGGAGACCATCTCGTACCTCAGCCACTCGCGGTGCTCTTCGATGGCGAGACGCACGGGGTGGGTCGGATCGCTGAACTCCGACGCCGCGTTCGCGAAGGCCGAGCCGCGGAACGACACCGTCAGGAGGCGCGCGACGACGATCTCGAGATACGCCTCGAGCGTGGCGCGCCCGCCGCCGTGGGCGTCGCTCAGCGAGGTCAGCTCGGCCGCCTCGAGATCGTGTCGAGCGGCGAGGTACTCGAGCACGAGCGTGTCTTTGGCACCGAAGTGCTTGTAGAACGTGGCTTTGGTCACCGAGGACTCGGCGATCAGGCGGTCGACGCCCACGACCCGGACGCCCTCGTCGTAGAAGAGCCGCCCGGCGGTGGTGAGGACGCGGGCGCGGGCGCCGGGGACGGGAGAGTCGGCACGGGGACGGCCAGGGAGACGCTGGACGGCCGGTTGGGGGGAATCGACCGTCACAGCGTGGCTCCTTGGGACGTCTCGGCTTGAAACCGCGTGGGGGACGCGCGCTCCGGACCTCGAGACGTCCGACCAGCCGCCGACGACGGCCATCAGGGGGTGGGGTCGTCGTCGGTGACACGACTCTAACACCGGTGAGGACAAACAGAGTCGTCTGTTTGTCCTCATCATCGTCCCCCAGTTCGGGTGTCAGGCGCTCCGAGCGGCACACGGACGACAACAGGCGGGGTCGCCTAGGCTCGACCTGATGAACGGCCCTGTCTCCTTCCCCCTCGACGAGGTCGAGATCTCCTTCCGCGCCACGGGCGATGCGCTCGTGAGGCGCAGCGTGCTGCCCTCCGGCGTCCGCGTCCTCAGCGAGCGCATGCCGGGCGCACGCAGCACGACCATCGGCCTCTGGGTTGCCGTCGGGTCGCGCGACGAGTCCGAGGCGGACCGGGGGTCGACCCACTTCCTCGAGCACCTCCTGTTCAAGGGCACCCCGACCCGGTCCGCACTCGACATCGCCGTCTCGTTCGAGTCGGTGGGGGGTGAGCACAACGCCGCGACGGCCAAGGAGTACACCTGCTACTACGCCCGCGTGCGGGACGTCGACCTCGACGACGCGATCGACGTGCTCACCGACATGGTGACGTCGTCGACGCTCGACCCGGTCGAGTTCGAGACCGAGCGCGGCGTGATCCTCGAAGAGCTGGCCATGGCCGACGACGATCCGGCCGACATGGCCGGCGAGCGCTTGTTCGAGTCCGTCTTCGGCGACCACCCCCTCGGACGGCCGATCGGTGGTTCTCCCGAGAGCATCCGGGCTGCGGTCCGTGACGACGTCGACCGGCACTACCGGGCGAACTACCGCTCCCGAGACCTCGTCGTGTCGATCGCCGGTGCCGTCGACCACGACCGAGCCCTCGACCGGCTGACGGCCGCACTCGACCGGGCCGGCTGGCCCGACGACGCCGGCTCGCCGGTGCCTCGGCGTGACGACTCTCCCGTCGACCTCGTGGCAGGCGAACCGGTGCAGGTCGTCCGCCGCCCTCTCGAACAGGCGACCGTGCTGCTCGGCCTGCCGGGGATCTCGGTGGGTGACGACCGCCGACCCGCCCTGGCCGTCCTGAACTCGGTGCTCGGCGGGGGCATGTCGTCCCGCCTTTTCCAAGAGATCCGCGAACGTCGCGGCCTCGCCTACTCGGTCTACTCGTTCGCGCCCAGCTACTCGGACGCGGGCCTGTTCGGTCTGTACGCAGGGTGCACCCCGGCGAACGCCGGTGACGTCGCGCGACTGATGCTCCACGAACTCTCCGGCCTCGCCGCCGACGGCATCACCGACGACGAGCGTCGGCGCGCCCTCGGCCAGCTGGGCGGAGCGGCCGCCCTGGCCCTCGAGGACAGCGACACCCGCATGAACCGCCTCGGACGAGCCGAGATCTCGACGGGCGAGTTCGTCGACCTCGATGCGTCCCTCGACCGGATCGACGCGGTCACGTCCGACGACGTCCGGTCGTTGGCCACCCAGCTCCTCTCCGGCCCGCTGTCGACCGTCGTGGTCGGCGAGGTCGACGAGTCCACCTTCACGGTCCCGACGACGACGTCGAGGGCCACCACACGATGAACCAGGAGACGACGGTGTCCCACTACCTCTACCTCGTCCGGCACGGCGAACAGCAGGACGCCGAACACGGTCTGCCCGACGGCCCCCTCAGCGAGCGTGGCAAGCGACAGGTGCGCCTCCTCGCCGAACGACTCGGCGGCGTTCCGTTCGACGCGGCGTGGCACTCACCGCTCGAACGGGCGGAAGAGACGGCTGCCATCATGACCGAGCGCATGCCCGCCCTCGAGTCGCAACCCTCGACCCTGCTGTTCGACTGCGTGCCGTCCGGGCCGACGTCCGACATGCCGTCGTCCTACAAGCCGTTCTTCGGAGGCGTCACCGACGAGCAGATCGAGGCCGGTCAGGCCCAGATGGCCGACGCGGTCGCCGAGTGGCTCACCCCGGCCCGCGAGGACCGGCACGACCTGCTGATCACGCACAACTTCGTCCTCGGCTGGTTCGTGAGAGAGGTCTTCGGCGCCCCCGACTGGCGCTGGATGGGCGTCAACCAGGCCAACGCCGGGCTGACCATCATCCGGGTGCGGTCGGCGAAGCCGCCCGAGCTCGTGACGCACAACGACCTCGGCCACCTGCCCGTCGAGCTGCGCACCGGCCTGCCGGTCGAGCAGCCCTTCTGACCCCTCGGGGTCAGGTCGCCGGCGCCGAGCGGCGGGCGGCCGGGCCTCGGCGGCTCGAGCGCGAGGCCCCGGCCCAGGGGGGCTCAGGCGTCGTAGCCGGGCGTGTCGGACGTGGCGCGCCCCACGACGGACTTGCCGTACCAGGTGGTGGCGTTCGGATTCGCGTTGTACGGCTCGACGGTGGCGTAACCGGCGCTGCGGTACAGCCCGCCGGCTGCCGACAGGCTATCGTTGGTGTCGAGCACGATCTCGTCCGCCCCGAACGCGCCGGCCCGTCGCTCGAGTTCGACGAGGAGGGCACGCCCCAGGCCCTGGCCCCGGCCCGCCGGGCGCACGTAGAGGTGCTTGACCTCGTACCGCACGGCACCGGTCGCCGACGGGGCGATCAGACGGATGCCCCCGCAGGCCACCGGCTCGGGTTCGTGGTCGGTGCTCGCATCGCCCCCCTCAGCGTCCACGACGACGAACACGCCCGCCGGCGGCACGAAGGCGGAAGCGTCGGGCAGGGTGGTCGTGTAGGTGCCCTGAGCCGAGGGGAACGTGGTCTCGCGCTCGGTGAAGTACTCGGTCAGGAGGGCTGCGGCATCGGGGGTGGAGACGCTCGTCTCGCGGAACCGGGGCATGCCCACCATGCTAGGTCGAGGCGGCGACCCCCGCAGCGTCCCCGTCGGTCGGCCCCGGTAGGTTGGACCGCATGACTTCGCGCATCGCCGTGGTGGGAGCCACCGGCACCCTCGGCTCGTTCATCGTCGACCTCGTCGAACGCACACCGGGTCTCGAGGTCCACGCGGGCCTGTCGTCGCGCGACGACCTCGACGACGTCCTCGGAGCCGACCTCGTCGTCGACGTCACGCACCCCGCGGTCAGCCCGGGCATCGTCGAGCACGTCGTGCGCGCGGGCATCCCGGTGCTCGTGGGCACCTCCGGCTACAACGCCGAGCGACTGGCGAGACTCTCGACGATCGTCGCCGATGCTGCCGGGCCCGGCGTCCTCGTCGTTCCGAACTTCTCGATCGGGTCGGTCCTCGCCACCCGGTTCGCGACCCTCGCGGCACGCTTCTACGAGTCCGTCGAGATCGTCGAGGCGCACCACCAGGGCAAGGTCGACTCGCCGTCGGGCACCGCCGTCCGCACGGCCGAGCTGATCGCCGAGGCCCGACGCGACCTCGGTCCGGTCTCCGCCCCGCATGCCGACCAGCGGGCCAGGGGGCAGCAGGTCGCGAGCGTCCCCGTCCACAGCATGCGCCTCCGGGGCGTCGTCGCCCGGCAAGAGGTCGTCTTCGGCGGCGAGGGCGAGACCCTCACCCTCACGCACGACACGCTCTCGCAGCGCGCCTACGAGCAGGGCCTCCGCGTGGCGATCGCGGCCGCGCCGGGGGTCACCGGGGTCGTCGTGGGGCTCGACGCCGTCCTGCCGCTCGACTCGTGAAGGGTCGTACCGCGGCGCTGGTGATGGCGCTGCTCCTGCTGCTCTACGTCGTGCTGGTGGGCCAGCGCGCCGTGCTGTTCGTGTCGACCGGCGAGCCGGTGGCGATCGCGCTCGGCGTCGCGCTCCTCGTCCTGCCGCTGCTGGGGCTGTTCGCCCTCGTGGTCGAGCTGCGCTTCGGCCTGCGCACGCAGGCCATCGTCCGCCAACTCGCGTCCGAGGGCGAGCTGCCGGTCGACGACCTGCCGCGCCGCGCCTCCGGACGCTACGAGCGCGAGTCGGCCGACGCGGCCTTCCCCGCCTACAAAGAGGCAGTCGAGGCGGACCCCGACGACTGGCGCGCATGGTTCCGGCTCGGGTTGGCCTACGACGCGTGCGGTGACCGCCGTCGCGCCCGGCAGGCCCTGCGATGGGCGATCACCTTGAGGCGTGACTCGACCCGCTGAGCCCGCAGGGACGGCGTGACGATCGAAAGGACCCCCTCGGGTCAGAGGGCGTCGACGAAGGCCGACAGGGCCTGCTCGACCGTCCGGTGCCGGAACGTGAAGCCGTCGCGCTCGAGCACCTCGGGCACGACCTGCTGGCTGGGCAGCAGCATCTCGCGCCCGGCCTCCTGCATGGCCGTCGAGATGACGACTTCGGGCACGCCGAGCAGGTATGGCCGGTGCAGGTCGGCGGCCAACGTCCGCGTTATCAGGTCGCTCGTCGCCGGCGTCGGGCCGACCAGGTTCACGGGCCCCTCGACCGACGACGTCAGCAGGTGGACGATCGCGGCGGCCTCGTCGTGCAGGCTGATCCACGGCCAGAACTGGTCGCCGGAGCCGAGTCGAGAACCGAGGCCCAGCTTGGTGAGGGGCAGCAGGGGCTTGAGCGCGCCTCCACCGGGTCCGATCACGATGCCCGTGCGCAGCGTGACGACGCGGGTGCCCTCGGGAGCCTTCTCGGCGGCGGCCTCCCAGGCGACGACGACGTCGCTGAGGAACCCCTCGCCGCGGCCGCTCGCCTCGGTCAGGCGTTCGCCCGGACGGTCGCCGTAGACGCCCACGGCCGAGCCGCTGAGGAAGGTCGCCGGCGCCGTCGACGCGGCCGCCATGCCGTCGACGAGTGTCGACGTCGCGGCGAGGCGGGACTCGAGGATGTCGCGCTTGTACCCGGCCGTCCACGGCAGACGACCCAAGGAGGCGCCGGCCAGGTTCACGACGGCGTCCGCGCGGGCGATCAGGTCGTGGTCGACGATGCCGGCACTCGGCACCCAGGTGAACTCGTCCTCGGCCCGGGGTTCGTGACGCACCAACGACAACGGGCGGTGCCCTGCCTCGCGCAGTTGGCGGGTCAGCTCGGAGCCGATCATGCCGCTGGCGCCGGAGATCAGGACGGTGAGTGCGTCGGTCATGGGGACACCGTATTCCGCGGCCCTGGGGGAGCGGCCGCCGTTCGCCGTCGGGCCCGGTCGACGGCTCCTCTCGAGGGAGGGTTCGGCGACGGCTCGAGAGGTAGAGTCGACGCCGTGCCCGAGACCGAAGCCACCGCCGCCGTGCCCACCGACAAGACCCCCGAGTTCCGCTCCGACGTCACCGTCGAGCTGGTGCGCTCGAGTGCCCACGACTCCGACGTGCTGTTCGCCGCCCGCGTGTCGACGATGGGCGAGCTGACCCTCGACGGTGCACAGGCCTCCGCCGACGGCGCCCAGGCCACCAAGGGTGCGGGGCTCATCAACTACCTGATGCGCGACCGCCACGGGTCGCCCTTCGAGCACAACTCCATGACCTTCTACGTGCAGGCGCCGATCTTCGTGTTCCGTGAGTTCATGCGTCACCGGATGGCCAGCTACAACGAAGAGAGCGGCCGCTACCGCGAGCTGAACCCGGTCTTCTACGTGCCGGCCCCGACGCGCAACCTGCAGCAGGTCGGCAAGCCCGGTGCGTACGACTTCCTGCCGGGGACGCCCGAGCAGTCCGCCCTCGTCGACGAGGCCACCCGGGCCGCCTCGACCCAGGCGTTCGAGGCCTACCAGCGCATGCTCGACGCCGGCATCGCCCGCGAGGTCGCCCGCATCGTGCTCCCGCTCAACATCTACTCGTCGATGTACGTCACCGTGAACGCGCGGTCGCTGATGAACTTCCTCAGCCTCCGCACCAAGCGCGAGGGCACCCACTTCCCGTCGTTCCCGCAGCGCGAGATCGAGATGTGCGCCGAGAAGATGGAAGACCTCTGGGCCGAGCTCATGCCGCTCACCTACGCGGCGTTCGGGGCGAACGGGCGCGTCGCTCCCTGACGGCCGTCCCCGGGGACGCAGCTCGCGCCTCCTGACGGGGCGCCGGGCACGGCACGGGGGAGGGCGGCGCCGACGCGAGACAGTACGCTGGAGGGCGTGTCGAACATCAACAACCCCTTCGGTCAGGTCCTCGTCGCCCTCGTGACGCCGTTCACCGCCGACGGCGAGGTCGACTGGCCCGCCGTCGAGAAGCACATCGACGACTGCATCACCGCAGGGGCCGACGGCATCGTCGTCACGGGCACGACGGGTGAGACCAGCACGCTGACCGACCCCGAGAAGCTGCGCCTGGTCGAGGTCGGCAAGTCGGTGGCCGCGGGGCGGGCCAAGATCATCACGGGCGGCGGGTCGAACGAGACGGCACACGCGATCCAGCTCTACAAGGCCAGCGAGAAGGCCGGCGCCGACGGCGTCATGATCGTCACCCCGTACTACAACAAGCCCACCCAGGCCGGGGTGCTGACGCACTTCCGCATGATCGCCGACGCGACCGACCTGCCGGTCATCTTGTACGACATCCCGGGCCGCACCGGCATCCCGATCAGGTACGAGACCCTGCTGCGGGCCGCCAAGCACCCCAACATCGTGGCCGTCAAGGACGCCAAGGGCGATTTCGCCGAGGTCAGCCGGGTGCTCAACCAGACCGACCTGCTCTACTTCTCGGGCGACGACGCGAACGTGCTGCCGCACCTCGCCATCGGTGCCTCGGGCCTGATCGGCGTCACCGCGAACATCGCCGCGGCGCCCTACCGCACGATCGTCGACGCCGTGAACGCAGGCGACCTGCACACGGCCACCGAGGCCCACCAGCTGCTCGAGCCCCTCGTGCGCGCCGTCATGACCCACGTGCCCGGCACCGTCGCGGCCAAGTACATCCTGCACGGCCTCGGGCGCATCTCGAGCCCGAGGGTCCGGCTGCCCCTGGTCGGCCCCGAAGACAGCGAGGCCGCCCTGATCGAGGACGAGCTCTCGCACGTCGGGTCGATCCCCGGGCTCGACCTCAGCCGCTTCCGGCCCGACCGCAACGCGGCGGCCGGCGGTGCGCTGCCCAAGGTTCACGGCACCACCCGCTGATCCCCGCCGACGTCGACGTCGGCCCACGGTCCTCCCGCACACCGGGGCACGAGCCCCACCCCTACCGAAGGAACAGATGCCCACGACAATCCACGCTCCCCGAGAACTCGCCAAGGGCACGCTCCGCGTGATCCCCGTCGGCGGGCTCGGCGAGATCGGCCGCAACATGACGGTCTACGAGATCGACGGCAAACTGCTGATCGTCGACTGCGGCGTGCTCTTCCCCGAAGAGCACCAGCCCGGCGTCGACCTGATCCTGCCGGACTTCTCACCCATCCGTGACCGCCTCGACGACATCCTCGCCGTGGTGCTCACGCACGGCCACGAGGACCACATCGGCGCGGTGCCCTACCTGCTGCGCCTGCGCAAGGACATCCCGCTGATCGGCTCGCAGTTGACGCTCGCCCTCATCGAGGCGAAGCTCAAGGAGCACCGCATCACGCCCTACACCCTCGCGGTCAAAGAGGGTGGGCGTGAGTCGCTCGGGCCCTACGACCTCGAGTTCATCGCGGTCAACCACTCCATCCCGGACGCACTGGCGGTCGCCATCCGCACCTCGGCGGGCACCGTGCTGCACACCGGCGACTTCAAGATGGACCAGCTGCCGCTCGACGACCGCATCACCGACCTCCGGGCGTTCGCCCGCCTCGGTGAAGAGGGCGTCGACCTGTTCCTGCCCGACTCGACGAACGCCGACGTGCCCGGGTTCACCGCGCTCGAGCGTGACATCGGGCCCGTCCTCGACGACGTGATCCGCAGGGCTCCCCGCCGCGTGGTCGTCGCGAGCTTCTCCAGCCACGTGCACCGCGTCCAGCAGGTGCTCGACGCGGCACACGCCAACGGCCGTCGCGTCGCCTTCATGGGCCGTTCGATGGTGCGCAACATGGGCATCGCGGCCGACCTGGGCTACCTCAAGGTGCCCGACGGCGTCCTCATCGACGCCAAGAAGGCGAAGGACCTCCCCGACGACCGCATCGTCTACATGAGCACCGGCTCGCAGGGTGAGCCCATGGCCGTCCTGGCCCGCATGGCGAACCTCGAGCACCAGATCGAGATCGGCGCGGACGACACCATCATCCTCGCGTCGAGCCTGATCCCCGGCAACGAGAACGCGGTGTACCGCGTCATCGACGGCCTCACGAAGCTCGGCGCCAAGGTCGTCCACAAGGGCAACGCCAAGGTGCACGTCTCGGGTCACGCATCCGCCGGCGAACTGCTGTACTGCTACAACATCCTGCGGCCGAAGAACGTCATGCCCGTCCACGGCGAGCACCGTCACCTCTACGCGAACGCGGCGCTCGCGGTCCGGACCGGCGTGCCGCAGAAGAACACCATCCTCGGTGAGGACGGCATCGTCGTCGACCTGCGCGACGGAGTCGCGAAGGTCGTCGGCCAGCTCGACATCGGTTACGTCTACGTCGACGGCTCGACCGTGGGCGAGATCACCGACGCCGACCTCAAGGACCGACGCATCCTGAGCGAAGAGGGCTTCATCTCGGTCTTCATCGCGATGGACGCGTCCACCGGTCGCGTCGTCGTCGGGCCCGAGATCCAGTCGCGCGGCTTCGCCGAAGACGAGCGCGTGTTCGACGACGTCAAGCCGAAGATCATCGCGGCGCTCACCGAGGCGGCCGAGAACGGCACGCGCGACACGCACGCCTTCAGCCAGGTCGTGCGCCGCACGGTCGGCCGTTGGGTGAACACGCAGCACCGTCGTCGTCC
>NZ_JADKSD010000002.1:1073469-1115953 GCF_015350895.1 Frigoribacterium sp. VKM Ac-1396
CGCGACACGCACGCCTTCAGCCAGGTCGTGCGCCGCACGGTCGGCCGTTGGGTGAACACGCAGCACCGTCGTCGTCCGATGATCGTGCCGGTGGTCATCAGCGCCTGAGGTGTCCGCATCCGACGACGGCCCGCGGGGGAGACCCCGCGGGCCGTCGTCGTCCCGGCGAGGCGTCGAGGGCGCGGGGTCGGCGCCGCCCTCGTGCCGACGCGGGTCCGGTCCGAGAGGCGGATCTTCGGCGACGCCAGTCATCCTCGGGGGTGAGGCGCTGGTCCCGCCGGCCTCGCTACGGTGACGTCTGACACGTCAGTACATCGACCGGGGGTAGCCCTTGCGCATCGCCAAAGTCTGGGTCTTCCCGATCCTGCGCATCCTGATCTTCGTCGCGATCGCGGCGGCACTCGTCAAGCTCGCGTTCTTCGCGGCTCCCGCCGCCGGGGACGACTCGGTGGCCGTCCCGACGGGCGAGCTCGTCGAACCGCAGGTCGCCGTCGCGGTCGGCACCATCACCAACGACGTCGTGGTCGAGGCCACGGTCGTGTCCGACCCGGCGTCGGCCGTGCCCGCCACCCTCGCCGGCACGGTGACGACCGTCGACGTGGCCACCGGCCAGGTCGTCGCGGTCGGTGACCGGCTGGCGACCCTCCGGTCCGAGACGCCGCAAGACCCGCTCGTCGCGGCCGACGGCACGGTGACCGAGCGCAAGCCGATCGTCAAGACGGCGGTCGTCACGGCACCCGTGGCCGGGACGGTCACGTCGGTGGCCGTCATCAAGGACCAGACGGTGGCCGTGGGCGATGCCGTCGCGCAGGTCGCGCCTCCCACCTTCCACGTCACGGGGTCGTTGGCAGCCGACCAGCTGTACCGCCTCGTCAGTCGGCCGACCGAGGGCTCGGTCGCCATCACCGGCGGACCCGCGCCGTTCGCGTGCACGGGGCTGACCGTCGGGGGATCGACGTCGTCGTCCCTCGGCGACGACGCCACCTCGGACGGTGCCACGTCGACGCAGGGCTCCTCGTCGGGGCAGGGAGTCTCGTGCGTCGTGCCCGGCGACGTGACCGTCTTCAGCGGTCTCGCGGCGAAGCTGACGATCCCTGCCGGCGTCGCCACCGACGTCCTGACCGTGCCCCTCACGGCCGTCGAGGGCGCAGCGGGCAAGGGTGTGGTGTCGGTCGTCGGCGCGGACGGCACGACCGAGAAGCGCGACATCACCCTGGGCATCAACGACGGCACGACGGTCGAGGTCACGGACGGCCTCTCGGAAGGCGACCTCGTGCTCGAGTTCGTCCCCGGCGCGGCTGCCGTGCCGCAGGACGGCTGCGTCGATGTCGAGACCGGCGAGGACCTCTGCAGCTGATGACCCTGATCAGACTCGAGGCGGTCACCAAGACCGTGCCGCTCGCCGACGACGCCACCCTCGACATCCTCACCGGCGTCGACCTCGAGGTCGACGCCGGCGAGCACGTGAGCATCGTCGGACGGTCCGGGTCGGGCAAGTCGACGTTGCTCAACATCCTCGGGCTCCTCGACGAGCCCACGACCGGCACCCACTGGTTCGACGACGTCGACGTGCGGACCCTGCGCAGCGGTCGACGAGACCGTCTGCGGGGGGCGCAGGTGGGGTTCATCTTCCAGCAGTTCAACCTCTTGCAGGGGCGCACGGCGCTCGAGAACGTCATGACGCCACTGCTGTACTCGTCGGGCTCCGAGTTCTGGCGTCGTCGGGCCGTCGCGGGCGAGATGCTCGAGCGCGTCGGCCTCGATCACCGGGCCGAGTCGATGCCCCACCGGCTCTCCGGCGGCGAGCAGCAGCGTGTGGCCATCGCCCGGTCGCTCGTCCGGCGGCCCCGGGTCATCCTGGCCGACGAGCCCACGGGGGCCCTCGACGTCGAGACCGGGGCCGGGGTGATGACCCTGCTCGACGGCATCGCCCGAGAGAACGAGGCCGCGCTGGTGACCATCACCCACGACCTCGCGGTGGCCGCACTCGCGTCGCGTCACTACCGGCTCGACGCCGGCGTCCTCTCGGCTGCTGAATCCTCGACCGTGGTGGACGCGTGAAGCGCGCGGTGGCCGACGTCGTGGGTGCCGTCGTCGAGGCGTGGGCCGAGCTCCGCGTCAACAAGTTGCGCGTCCTCCTCAGCCTCGTGGGCGTGGCCGTGGCGGTGGCGGCGCTGACCGGCGTCGTCGCCCTCGGCGGCCTCGCCGAGCAGTCGTCGCGCGAGAGCGCCGAGCGGAACGGCGGACGGCCCGCGAACTACTACGTCAACGCCTACTCGACCGGTTCGTCGTCACCCGACGCCGACGCGATCCAGGACGCCTTCGCGACGGCGACGGAGCGCTACGGCATCGACCAGATCAGCCGTGTCGCCTACGGCACCCGCGCCGTGCAACTGTCGGACGGCGTGACCGAGGTCGGGTCCGTGACGGTCGACGTCCCCTACGGCGAGATGCACCGGGTCGTCATGACCGAGGGGTTGTGGTTCACCGACGCGGACACCTCACGGCTGGCGCCGGCGGTCATCGTGAACGAGGTGCTCTGGCGCCAGCTCGGTTCGCCGCCCCTCTCGACCCACCCGACGCTGCTCCTCCGCGGGGCCGACTCGGCCACGGTCGTCGTCACCGGCGTGTCCGCCGCGGCCGACTACGAGTCGGCGTCGCTGTACCTCCTGCCCATCCCTGACCACGACCTCGCCGTGACGACCTACGGCGAAGAGACCCCGCAGTACGAGATGTGGTTGCCGCCCGAGACGAGCGACGCACTCAGTGCCCAGGTGGCGTCCGACATGGAGGCCGCCCTCGGCGACGGCTTCCAGGTCGACGTCAGTCGACAGGACTACGCCGCCGGCGGGGACGCCGATCCCTTCGGCCCGATCAAGCTGATCATCACGGGGGTGGGCGTCCTCGTGCTGCTGCTCGGCGGTCTCGGCCTGGTCAACATCGCGCTCGTGACGGTCCGGCAACGCATCCGCGAGATCGGGGTGCGTCGATCGTTCGGGGCCACGGCGCCACGCGTCTTCTTCTCGGTCATGCTCGAGAGCGTGGTGGGGACGGTCGTGGCCGGCGCGGTCGGGGTGATGGCCGCCGTCCTCGTGGTCGAGAACCCGACCGTGCAGGGCTTCATCGCGCAGGGGTCCGTCAGCGACCTGCCGCCGTTCCCCGTCGAGGCCGCCCTGATCGGGCTGGCGTCCGCCACGGCGATCGGGGCCGTGGCCGGAGTGCTGCCGGCCCTCGTCGCGATCCGCGTCAAGGTGATCGACGCCATCCGCTACTGACACACACCGGACCGCCTCCGGCCCCTGTCGGTGCCGCGAGGTACCTTGGAGCCCATGGCCACGCCCACCAAGTCGACCGCGCGTTCGCGCTCGTCGTCGCGCGCGGCGCAGACCTCCGGTGCCACGAAGGCGACGAAGAAGCTGCCCGCGGCCCGTCAGCCCGACCCCGTCCGAGAGGGCCCCGGTCCACTCGCCTCGGCGTGGATGGGGCTCGCCCACCTGACCGGAGGCGCGTTCCGCCTGCTGGGCAAAGAGTCCCTCGCCAAAGACGAACGTCGAGACGGCGTGCCGTTCCTGCTCGTCCTGCTCGCCGTGGCCGGCGCGGTCGTCGAGTGGCTCAACCCCACCAGCCCGCTCGCCGTGGGGTTCGACGCGTACACGTTCGGCGGTCTCTTCGGGCGGGTCGCCTACGCCCTGCCGGTCATCATGGTCCTGTTCGCCGGTTGGTTGTTCCGACACCCGGCCTCGGTTCACGACAACACGCGCATCGGCATCGGCCTGGGGCTGTCGATCGTCTCGATCAGCGCCCTGTGCCACATCTTCGGCGGACAGCCCCAGGCGGCCGAGGGCCTCCGCGCCCTCGCCACCGGCGGTGGGGTGCTCGGGTGGGTCGTGGCCTCGTGGCTCGTCGCCCTCGCGACCGAGTGGGTGGCCGTCCCCCTCGTGATCGTCCTCCTGGCGTTTTCCCTGCTGATCATCACGAAGACGCCCCCCAACCGCATCCATCGGCGCCTCGGCGAGCTGTACTCCTACCTCTTCGGCGAGACGACGTCGACCTCGCCCGACGGTGCCGAGGGCGACCGCGACCTGGTCGACCTGGCCGAGTCCGAGTCCCTGCCCTGGTGGCGACGCAACAAGGACCAGCGCGAGGACGACCCGGCCTACGACACCCCGCTGGTCAGTGCCGGCGAGACCTCTCCGACCGAGACGCTCGGTCGTCGGCGTCGCAAGAAGCCCTCGTTCGAACCCGTCGCCGACGACCCGGGTGCCACCACGAGCGCCGGCACCGTGGGCGCTTCCGCCACGGCGGGCGCCGCGGCCGGGGCGCCGCCGACGGCGGCGACCGACGTCTTCTCGGCCGACCTCCTCGGCGATCTCGACCGCGCCGAGGACGCCGTCCGGGCGCAGGGTTTCGACGTGCCCGCGGCCCGGCCCACCGCCTCCACCACCGTCCTGCCGTCCGTCCCGGCCGAGCCCGTCGGCGAGAGCGACGCGGCCGCCGACTTCCTCGCCGTCGATCCCGACGAGCCCGCTCCGCCGTCCCTCGACGAGGTCGACGACGGGGCCGAGAGCGCCCCGTACCGGCTCCCCGCCGTCTCGAGCCTGTCGGTGGGCGAGCCCGCCAAGGCTCGCAGCGAGGCGAACGACGCGATCGTGGCGGCGATCAGCCAGGTGCTCGACCAGTTCAACGTCGACGCCAAGGTCACCGGCCTGAAGCGTGGACCGACCGTCACGCGCTACGAGATCGAACTCGGTCCCGGCGTCAAGGTCGAGCGCGTCACGGCCTTGACGAAGAACCTCGCCTACGCGGTGGCCTCGAACGAGGTCCGCATCCTGTCCCCGATCCCGGGCAAGAGCGCGATCGGCGTCGAGATCCCCAACACCGACAAAGAGATCGTCGCCCTGGGCGACGTGCTGCGCTCGTCGGCGGCGACCAAGAGCGTCCACCCGCTGACGATCGGCGTCGGAAAAGACGTCGAGGGCGGCTACGTGGTCGCGAACCTGGCCAAGATGCCCCACCTGCTCGTGGCCGGCGCCACCGGTTCGGGCAAGTCGAGCTTCATCAACTCGATGATCACCTCGTTGCTCATGCGGGCCAAGCCGACCGACGTCCGGATGGTCCTCATCGACCCCAAGCGGGTCGAGCTGTCGATCTACGCCGGCGTCCCTCACCTGATCACGCCCATCATCACGAACCCGAAGAAGGCCGCCGAGGCGTTGCAGTGGGTCGTCAAAGAGATGGACATGCGGTACGACGACCTGGCCAGCTTCGGCTTCCGTCACATCGACGACTTCAACCGTGCCGTGGTGGGCGGAGAGATCGTCCTGCCGGCCGGCAGCCAGCGCAAACTCAAGCCCTACCCGTACCTGCTCGTGGTGGTCGACGAGTTGGCCGACCTGATGATGGTCGCCCCCCGCGACGTCGAGGACAGCATCGTCCGCATCACCCAGCTCGCACGCGCCTCGGGCATCCACCTCGTCCTCGCCACGCAACGGCCCTCGGTCGACGTGGTGACCGGGCTCATCAAGGCCAACGTGCCCTCCCGCTTCGCCTTCGCGGTCTCGAGCGTCACCGACTCGCGGGTCATCCTCGACCAACCGGGTGCCGACAAGCTCATCGGCCAGGGCGACGGTCTCTTCCTCCCGATGGGCGCGTCCAAGGCCATGCGGGTCCAGGGGGCCTGGGTGCAAGAGAACGAGGTGGCGCAGGTCGTCGCCCACGTCACCCGTCAGGCCCGGCCCGACTACCGGCCCGACGTCGCGGCGGTGGTCGAGAAACGCGAGATCGACGGCGACATCGGTGACGACCTCGAGCTGTTGCTCGCTGCCGCCGAACTCGTGGTCAGCACGCAGTTCGGTTCGACCTCGATGCTGCAGCGCAAGCTCAGGGTGGGGTTCGCCAAGGCGGGCCGCCTGATGGACCTCATGGAGTCCCGCGACATCGTCGGTCCCTCCGAGGGGTCCAAGGCGCGTGACGTGCTCGTCACGACCGAACAGCTCCCCGGCGTGCTGGCGAAGCTGCGCGGCGGAGACGCCGGCGGTGCCCCGTCCGCAGGAGGCGCCTCCTCGGCCACTCCGACGTCGTCGCGAGCCGAGGCGGGCGACTACGACGACGACCCGGTCGAGGCGATGACCCGTGGTTTCGCAGAAGACGACGACGCCGGCAGCGAAGATGCCTGGCACCTGACGGGCAGGGACTAGACCATGAGCCAGCACGACCCGACCGACCCGGCTGCCCCGCGCTCGGCCTTCTCGTTCCGCGGGCGGGTCGCCTCGCGGGGTGCGGGGCCGGCCAGCACGGGCAACATCGCGAACGTCATCACGGTCGTGCGCATCTTGATGGCACCGCTGTTCATCGCGTGGCTGCTGATCGACGACGGTGCCGACGGGTCGTTGCGCATCTGGGCTGCTGCGCTCTTCGTCGTGGCGATCCTGACCGACAGCCTCGACGGCATGCTGGCGCGAGGGCTCGACCTCGTCACCGACTTCGGCAAGATCGTCGATCCGATCGCCGACAAGGTGCTGATCGGCGGCGCGCTCGTCTCGCTGACGATCCTGGGCGAACTGCCCTGGTGGGTCACCGCCCTCATCCTCGTGCGCGAGATCGGCATCACGGTGTACCGCTTCGCGGTGTTGCGCGACCGCGTGATCCCGGCCTCGCGGGGTGGCAAGGCCAAGACGGTCCTCCAGGCCGTGGCCGTGACACTCGCACTCTTTCCGCTCTGGAACGTCTTCGGCGAGGGCATGCACTGGGTCAACGGCGTGCTCATGACCGCGGCCACGGTCGCGACCCTCGTCTCCGGTGCGGACTACATGCGCGTGGCCCTCCGACACGGCAAGGCCGGCGCGTGACCCTGGCCTCCGATCTCGTGGCCGAGTTGACGCGGCGGCGGCTGACGGTGGCGGTCGCCGAGTCCTTGACCGGCGGTGCCCTCGTCTCCGAGTTCGTGTCGGTGCCGGGGGCGTCGGCGGTCGTGAGCGGTGGAGTGGTCGCCTACCAGACCGAGCTCAAGCACACCCTGCTGGGGGTCGACGCAGGCCTGCTCGCCCGCCACGGGCCCGTGCACCCCGACGTGGCCTCGGCCATGGCGACCGGGGTGCGCGACGTCCTCGCCACCGACGGACGCTCGGCCGACATCGGGCTGGCGACGACAGGCGTCGCCGGGCCCGATCCGCAGGGCGGGCACGAGCCCGGGACGGTGTTCGTGGGGCTCGCCTGGTCAGGAGGCGCGCGCGTCGTTCGCCTGTCGCTCGCCGGCGACCGGCAGGCCATCCGAAACGGCACGGTCTCCGAATCACTGGCAGCACTCGGCAGCTGGCTGGCCGAGACGAGGGAATAGCCGGCGTTTCGGTCTCGTTACAACTCCCGAGTTCACAACAGGTGCACAGTCCCCGATGGCTACAGTCGTGGTCAGTCGGTCAGAGCACCACACCCGTCGTCCCCCACCTGAAACCATCCCGTCAGGTGGGTTGTCCCCGAAGGAGGGTCCCATGGTCCTGGTACGTCAAGAAATCGGCGACGTCCTCCGCGACTTCCGTCTGCAGAAGGGGCGCACCCTCCGCCAGGTCGCGAGCAAGGCGAGCGTCGCCCTCGGTTACCTCAGCGAGGTCGAGCGTGGTCAGAAAGAGGCGAGTTCCGAGATCCTCGCGTCGGTCGCGGACGCGCTCGAGACGCCCATCTCGGTCATCATGCGAGAGGTCGGTGACCGCATGGCCGTCATCGAGGGGTTGAACCCGATCCCCGACACGCTTCCCGACGACCTCGTCGCCGAGTTCGACGCCGACCTCGCGGTGCGCTGACGTCCCGAATCCCCTCCGAACGCCCCCGGCTCACGCCGGGGGCGTTCGTCCCCGGCTCACGCCGGGGGCGTTCGTCGTCCGGGGTACCCTCGTCTGATGCGCAAGAGCGAGTTCGCCCGAGCCGTCGAGGACGAGTTCGGGGACGCCTACGGTCGTGTCCTCACGCGAGACCTCGTCATCCAGTCGTTGGGCGACCGGACGGCCGATCAGGCCATCGCGCAAGGCGAGTCGCCTCGCGACGTCTGGCTCGCCCTCTGCGAGGCCGAGGGCGTCCCGGTGCCCCGCCGACACGGGGTGGGCCTGCCCGAGCCGAAGGGCTGACGACGATCGGCTCGACCGTGTGTTCGACACGCCGGGGCGGATCGGTCGAACACGTGTTCGGGTGGGTGATAGCGTCCTCCACAAGGACGTAGATCGTCGAGTTGTGCACCTCGGGCCGTCGTCGCCACCGCGATGTCGGGGGTGGCCCGTAGCGTTTCTCGCATCGACGTTCCGCGTCACCGGCAGAAGCCGGCGACATCAGCCTTGTCGCAACGACGACGACCTTGCACCACCGGTCGGCGGCGACGCGACAGCCTACAGGCGCACGGACGACCACCACGAAGGAGAACGACATGCCCTCAGCCGAAAACCGCGAGAAGGCCCTCGAGACGGCTCTCGCCCAGATCGACCGACAGTTCGGCAAGGGCGCCGTGATGCGCCTCGGCAGCGACGAGCGTGCTCCCGTGGCCGTGATCCCGACCGGCTCGATCGCCCTCGACGTCGCTCTCGGCATCGGTGGCATTCCCCGCGGCCGCATCGTCGAGATCTACGGTCCCGAGTCGTCGGGCAAGACGACCCTGACCCTGCACGCCATCGCCAACGCCCAGCGCAACGGCGGCATCGCCGCCTTCATCGACGCCGAGCACGCTCTCGACCCCGAATACGCCAAGAAGCTCGGCGTCGACATCGACGCGCTGCTGGTGTCGCAGCCCGACACCGGCGAACAGGCGCTCGAGATCGCCGACATGCTCGTCCGCTCGGGGTCGATCGACCTCGTCGTCATCGACTCCGTCGCCGCCCTCGTGCCGCGTGCCGAGATCGAGGGCGAGATGGGTGACTCGCACGTCGGCCTGCAGGCCCGACTCATGTCTCAGGCGTTGCGCAAGTTGACCGGTGGGCTCAGCCAGACAGGCACCACCATGATCTTCATCAACCAGTTGCGCGAGAAGATCGGTGTCTTCTTCGGCAGCCCCGAGACGACGGCCGGCGGCAAGGCGCTCAAGTTCTACGCGTCCGTCCGCCTCGACATCCGGCGCATCGAGACGCTGAAAGACGGTACCGACGCGGTCGGCAACCGCACCCGCGTCAAGGTCGTCAAGAACAAGATGGCGCCGCCCTTCAAGCAGGCCGAGTTCGACATCCTCTACGGCGTGGGCATCTCGCGCGAGGGCAGCCTCATCGACTTCGGTGTCGAGCACGGCATCGTCCGGAAGTCGGGTGCCTGGTACACCTACGACGGCGACCAGCTCGGCCAGGGCAAAGAGAACTCGCGCAACTTCCTCATCAAGAACACCGCGATCGCGCAAGAGATCGAGCAGAAGATCCTCGCCAAGCTCGGTGTCGGCGGTGCCAAGCCCGTCGAGGCGCCCGTCGAGTCGATCGAGGCGAAGATCGCCGCTCGAAAGGGCGCATGACCTCGCGCGACGACGACGGCGCCACGGCGTCGGGGCCGTCTGACGACGGTGCCGACGCCGGGCGTCTCGCTCCGGTCACGCCTCTCTTCGGCATCACGACCGACGGCGGGCGACAGCCGGCATCCCATGCTCGAGCCGACGACGGCGACGGGCGACCCGCAGACGGTGCGGCCGACAGAGACGCCGTCCTGACGGCGATCAGTGCTCACTGGGCGGGCGATGACGATGGCGTCGCCGCGTCGGCGGCGGATCATCCGTCGGCCCGCGGAGCCCGCGCCGGCGCCGCCGGGCGGCCCAAGGCGACGGGCTTCGACGAGCAGCCCGACGACGGGCCCGAAGACCTCGAGGCCCAGCGTCGCCGCGCAGAGAACGTGAGTCTGCACGCCCTGTCCCGTCGAGGCGTGTCGTCGCACGAGATGGAGAAACTCCTCAGGTCGCGCGATCTCGACGAGTCGGTCGTGTCCGACGAGATCGCGCGTCTCGAACGCGTCGGACTCCTCGACGACGCCGAGCTCGCCGCGACCCTGGTCCGCTCCACACAAGAGCGCAAGGGGCTCGGCCGCGGCGCCGTCACGTCCGAGTTGCGGTCTCGGGGCATCGACCCGGCGGTCATCGACGAGGCGCTGGGCGAGACCGACGACGACGAAGAGCAACAGCGTGCCGACGAGTGGGCGCGGAAGCGAGCGGGGTCCCTGCGGGGACTCGATCGAGAGACGGCCGAGCGTCGACTGAACGGCTACCTGATGCGACGGGGCTATCGCTCCGAGGTCGTCCGTCGGGCTGTCGAGAAGGCTCTTCCTCGCGGCGGAAGCTCCCGCGGCGGCGTCCGCTTCGAGTGACCGGTTCGGGCGTGGCGGCGATCTACACTGAGTCACCATGACGACGGTCGCCACCACCCCCCTCGCCGAGCCCGTCGACGGGTCTGTCCGCACGTACGAGGTCCGCACCTTCGGCTGTCAGATGAACGTCCACGACTCCGAGCGCCTCAGCGGCTCGCTCGAGGCGGCGGGTTACGTCCCGGCCGACGGGGTCGAGGCCGACATCGTCGTCATCAACACGTGCGCCGTGCGCGAGAACGCCGACAAGAAGCTCTACGGCACGTTGGGCACGCTCGCCGGTCAGAAGAAGAAGCACAAGGGCATGCAGATCGCCGTCGGCGGCTGCCTCGCCCAGAAAGACCGCAGCGTCATCCTCGACAAGGCTCCCTGGGTCGATGTGGTCTTCGGCACCCACAACATGGGTGCCCTCCCCACGTTGCTCGAACGGGCGCGACACAACGACGAAGCCCAGCTCGAGATCCTCGAGTCCCTCGACGTGTTTCCCTCGACCCTGCCGACCAAACGGGACTCCACCCACAGCGGCTGGGTCTCGATCTCGGTGGGGTGCAACAACACCTGCACGTTCTGCATCGTGCCCTCGCTGCGCGGCAAGGAGAAGGACCGTCGCCCGGGCGACGTCCTGGCCGAGGTGACGTCCCTCGTCGACGACGGTGCCGTCGAGGTCACGTTGCTCGGTCAGAACGTGAACTCGTACGGCGTCGAGTTCGGTGACCGTTTCGCCTTCGGCAAGCTGCTGCGCGCCGTCGGGGCGATCCCCGGCCTCGAGCGCGTCCGTTTCACCAGCCCACACCCCGCCTCCTTCACCAGCGACGTGATCGCCGCGATGGCCGAGACCCCCACCGTCATGCCGCAACTCCACATGCCCCTCCAGTCGGGTTCCGACCGGGTGCTGAAGGCCATGCGGCGCAGCTACCGCAGCGAGAAGTTCCTCGGCATCATCGACCGTGTCCGAGCAGCCATGCCGGACGCCGCGATCAGCACCGACATCATCGTGGGGTTCCCGGGCGAGACCGAAGACGACTTCGCCGAGACCCTGAGGGTCGTCGAACGATCGCGATTCGCCTCGGCCTTCACGTTCCAGTACTCGGTCCGTCCCGGCACGCCGGCGGGCGAGATGGTCGATCAGATCCCGAAGGCCGTCGTGCAAGAGCGGTTCGAGCGGCTGACGGCGCTCCAAGACCGCATCTCGGCCGAAGAGAACCGTCGTCAGGTGGGTCGACGGGTCGAGGTCCTCGTCGCCGCCGACGAGGGCCGCAAGGACGCCTCCACCCATCGCCTCTCGGGGCGGGCGGAAGACAGCCGACTCGTCCACTTCGAGGTGCCCGCCGGGCGCGAGGTGCCGCGTCCCGGCGACGTCGTCAGCGTGCGCGTGACCGACGCGGCGTCGTTCTTCCTTCTTGCCGACGCCGACGCCGACGCCGACGCCGGCGCCCACGACGCTCCCGACTCGCTCTACGAGGTGCGTCGCACGCGGGCGGGCGATGCGTGGGACCGCGCCCAGGCGGCGTCGTGCGGGGTGCCGTCCGCGACCGAGGCGACCAGCGCCTCCTCGGCTCGCCCGGCGAGGGTGAGTCTCGGGCTGCCGACGATCAGGGTCTCGACGACTCCGATCTACAGCCCCACCGACGACCTCCGCTGACGTGCTGGTCGCGATCGTCGGTGCCACCGGCACGGGCAAGTCCGCGTTCTCGCTCGCGATCGCCGAGGCGCTCGTCGAGAGGGGGCGGCCGGTCGAGGTCGTCAACGCCGACGCCATGCAGTTGTACCGAGGCATGGACATCGGCACCGCGAAACTGCCGGTGGCCGAACGCCGGGGCATCCCGCACCACCTCCTCGACGTGCTCGACGTCACCGACGAGGCGAGCGTCGAGTGGTACCAGCGCGAGGCCCGGGCGGCCGTCGACGAGATCAACGGGCGCGGGGCCGTGGCTGTGCTCGTGGGCGGCTCGGGACTCTACGTCTCGAGCGTCCTCTTCGACTTCCGGTTCCCGGGCACCGACGCCGCCGTCCGGGCACGGTACGAGGCGATCGCCGACGAGCGAGGGGCGGGCGCCCTGTACGACCTCTTGACCGAGCGCGATCCGGCGTCGGCGGCGTCGATCGGGCGGTTCAACGCCCGGCGTCTCGTCCGTGCCCTCGAGGTGGGCGACCTCACCGGGCGCCCGCTCTCGGGAACGCTGCCCCGGTCGTCGACGCCCTGGCGGCCCTCGACGGTGTTCGGGGTCGCCGAGGAGCGTCCCGTCCTGGTGGAGCGCCTCGACCGGCGGGTCGGACGCATGTGGCAGGACGGCCTCGTCGACGAGGTGCGCGGCCTCCTGCCGCTCGGGCTCGAGCAGGGGGTCACGGCCGGTCGCGCGATCGGCTACGCCCAGGCGGCGGCGCAGGTCAGGGGGCAGCTGAGCGAGGGCGAGGCGATCGAAGCGACGGCGGCCCTCACCCGGCGGTACGCCCGACGGCAGGCGAGCTGGTTCCGTCGCTACGACGACGTCGAGTGGTCCCGTTCGGGCGACGCCCAGGCCGTCGACCGGGCCGTGGCTAGACTCCTCGGGTGACGACCACGCTGCAGTTCACCAAGGGGCAGGGCACGGGTAACGACTTCGTCCTGTTCACCGACCCCGACGCGAGCACCGACCTGACGCCCGCGACGATCCGGGCACTGGCCGACCGACGGTTCGGCGTGGGCGGCGACGGGGTGATCCGTGCCGTCCGCACGGCCGCCCTGTCGACCGAGGCGGGCCTGCTCGAGACCGAGCCGCGCGCCGAGTGGTTCATGGACTACCACAACGCCGACGGCAGCCCCGCCGAGATGTGCGGCAACGGCATCCGGGTGTTCGCGCGGTACCTCGTCGAGCGGGGGCTCGTGTCCATGGGCGACGACGACGTCCTGGTGGTCGGCACCAGGGCCGGCGCGCGCGAGGTGCGCCGTGACGGCACGGGGTTCCGGGTCGACCTGGGCCCGTGGCGCCTCGGCGACGACGACCCGGTCGTGCGGGCTCGCCAGCTGCACGCCGCGCGCCCCGGCCTGCCGATCTCGGTCGGCAACCCGCACGTGGTCGTGGCACTCGCGGGCGACGAAGAGCTCGACGGCCTCGACCTGACCTACGTGCCGATCATCGAGCCGGCCCCGGCCGACGGGGCGAACGTCGAGTTCGTCGTCCCGGCCGACCCGCTCGTCGTCGACGGTCTCGGCCGCATCCGGATGCGCGTGCACGAACGGGGCAGCGGCGAGACCCTCTCCTGTGGCACGGGTGCTGCCGCGGCAGCCCTGGCCACCCGACACTGGGCGGGTGCCTCGGCGCCCGACGGCTGGTTGGTCGACGTGCCCGGGGGTGTCGTGGGCGTCTCGATCAGCCACCACGCCGACGGCGAGCACGTCTCGCTCAGTGGTCCTGCCGAACTCGTCTTCACCGGGGCGCTCGAGATCTGACGTCCGCCGACGCCGCGGGCGTCGCGTCAGACGGCGTCGACCCGCTCGGCGCGAAGCACGCGATAACCCTTGCTGGTGGAGGCGCGGGTCACGTCGACGACGTCGCCCATCGTCTCGTCCATCCACCGGTGCAAGGAGTCCGCCCCGAGGTTCTTCTGCACCACGAGCCAGGCCTCCGCGCCGTCGTCGAGCCGGGGCAGCCAGCGCTCGAGGAGCGAGTGCAGTTCGGCCTTGCCGACCCGGATGGGCGGGTTCGACCAGATCGTCGCGAACCGCAGGTCGTCGGGAACATCGTCGGGGGTGACGGCGTTGACGTTCTCGAGGCCGACCGACCGCGCGTTCTCGCGCACGAGGTCGAGCACTCTCTCGTTCACGTCGACGGCCCAGACCGTCGCGTCGGGTGACGACAACGCGAGGCTCAGTGTGATGGGGCCCCACCCGCACCCGACGTCCAGCAGATGGCCCGTCTCCGGCGGCGTCGGCGTGCCCGCCAGCAGCACCGCGGTGCCCGGGTCCACGCGGCCGGGGCTGAACACGCCCGCGGCGGTGGTGAGCGTCAGCTCGCGCCCCGCGAGGACGACGTCGATCGTCCTGGGCTTGGCCGCGCTGCCGGGCTGGGGTGAGAAGTAGTGCTCGCTGGCCATGCTCGTCAACCTACCGAACATCGACGGAGACGTCGTTCCCCGCTCACCGCAGACCGAAAGGGTTAGTATCACCCCGATGACAGACCACACCACGACACCGCTCGACTCCGAGCGGGACGACCAGCCCGACGACGTCGTCGCGCGCGTCCTCGATCGTGCGGCCCAGCGGGCCTCCGGGTACACCGTCTTCTCTCCGGCGCAGGCCATCCAGACGCGGTCCCTGCACGACGGGGGTTCCGACGGCGACCAGTCCGAGCGCGACGACCGCCAGGCCCTGCGACGCGTCGCGGGCCTCTCGACCGAACTGCAGGACGTCACCGAGGTCGAGTACCGCCAGCTGCGCCTCGAGAACGTCGTCCTGATCGGCGTCTACTCGCAGGGCTCGATGTCCGACGCCGAGAACTCCCTCCGCGAACTCGCCGCCCTGGCCGAGACCGCGGGCGCCGTCGTGCTCGACGGCCTGCTGCAGCGCCGTCCGAACCCCGACCCGAGCACGTACCTCGGCAAGGGCAAGGCCGAAGAGCTACGGGGGACGGTGGCCGCCCTGGGGGCCGACACGGTCATCGCCGACACCGAGCTGGCCCCCAGCCAGCGCCGCGCCCTCGAGGACGTCGTCAAGGTCAAGGTCATCGACCGCACGGCCGTCATCCTCGACATCTTCAGCCAGCACGCCAAGAGTCGCGAAGGCAAGGCGCAGGTCGAACTGGCCCAGCTCGAGTACCTGCTGCCGCGCCTCCGAGGCTGGGGCGAGTCGATGTCCCGCCAGGCCGGTGGCCAGGTAGGAGGCGCGGGTGCCGGAATGGGCAGCCGCGGCCCCGGTGAGACCAAGATCGAGCTCGATCGTCGTCGCATCCACACCCGCATGGCCCGGCTGCGTCGGCAGATCAAAGAGATGAAGCCCGCCCGGGACGCGAAGCGGGCGAACCGCGATCGCAACGAGGTGCCCACCGTCGCCATCGCCGGGTACACCAACGCGGGCAAGTCGAGCCTGCTGAACCGCCTCACGAGTGCCGGCGTCCTCGTCGAGAACGCCTTGTTCGCGACCCTCGACGCGACGGTGCGCAAGAGCGTGACCGCCGACGGCCGTCCCTTCACCTACGCCGACACGGTCGGGTTCGTCCGCAACCTGCCGCATCAGCTGGTCGAGGCCTTCCGGTCGACGCTCGAAGAGGTCGAGGCGTCGGACGTCATCGTCCACGTCGTCGACGGGTCGCACCCCGACCCGGCCGCCCAGCTGGCCACGGTGCGCGACGTCATCGCCGAGGTCGACGGGCGCGACATCGCCGAGATCGTCGTGTTCAACAAGAGCGACCTCGTCGACGCCGACCAGCGGCTCGTCCTGCTCGGGCTCGAACCGACCGCCGTCTTCGTCTCGGCGCGGACGGGCGAAGGGATCGACGAGCTCCTCTCGCGCATCGCGTCCGTCCTGCCCGAGCCCGAGATCGAGCTCGACCTGCTGGTGCCCTACGACCGCGGCGACGTAGTCTCGCACCTGCACGACTCGGGTCGTGTCGTCAGCACCGACTACGAAGAAGACGGCACCCGGGTGCACGCTCGCGTCTACCCGGGCGACGTCGCCGGACTGACGGAGTACGTCGCCCCGGTCACGTCCGCCCGCTGACGCCGCCTCGTCGAGTCGGACGAGACGAAGCGCCGGTCACCTCAGGGTGACCGGCGCTTCGTCGTTCGGGCTCCGCGGTGCCCCGAGGATCTAGACCGAGCGCAGCACCGCGACGACCTTGCCCACGATCTGGGCGTGATCGCCGACGATGGGCTCGAAGGCGCTGTTGCGAGGGAGCAGCCAGGTGTGGCCGTCGCGCTGACGGAACACCTTGACCGTCGCCTCGTCGTCGAGCATGGCGGCGACGATGTCGCCGTTCTCGGCGTCCTGCTGCTGCCGGACGACGACCCAGTCGCCGTCGCAGATGGCCGCGTCGATCATCGAGTCGCCGACCACCCGCAACATGAACAACTCGCCCTTGCCGACGAGCTGTCGCGGCAGCGGCATGACGTCCTCGATCTGCTGCTCGGCCGTGATGGGGATGCCGGCGGCGATGCGGCCGACCATGGGCACGTGTGCGGTGTCACCGTCGTCGCTCGTCGTGAAGACGGTGGCAGGGGGAGCGACCGGTGCCACGTCGTCGACGAGCACCTCGAGGGCCCGCGGACGGTTCGGGTCACGACGGATGCGGCCGGCGAGTTCGAGCTGGTTCAACTGGTGGGTGACGCTGGAGAGTGACCTCAACCCGACGGCGTCACCGATCTC
Source organism: Frigoribacterium sp. VKM Ac-1396 (assembly GCF_015350895.1). Taxonomy (NCBI): domain Bacteria; kingdom Bacillati; phylum Actinomycetota; class Actinomycetes; order Micrococcales; family Microbacteriaceae; genus Frigoribacterium; species Frigoribacterium sp. VKM Ac-1396. The sequence goes on from NZ_JADKSD010000002.1 coordinate 1,090,118, forward strand.
TCGCATGCTCGGCGGGTACCCACGGCGGCCGATGCTCTCGGTGATGGCCGCGAGGATCGTCGCCTGCTTCGCGGTCAGCTCCTTGCGGGGGAGGAGGCCCGACTCGGCTCGACGGGGCGCGTCGGGGGACGCCTGCGGGGTGCGCTTCGGGTCGCTCATGGGTCTCCTGCCGTCGATGTCGGTGGTCCCTGTTTGACTCTCACCACCGATCGAAACCGTATCCGATCAGGCGGTGTCGACAAAACACATGTTCGAGTGTGTCGCGTCTTCTCCACCTGATCAGGCCTCCGATCGAGGCTGAGATCCCGTCAGAGGGGTTGAAAGCGCGAGAAATCGAATGTATGTTCGGAACACGTCTTCGTGTCCGGCATTCCCGGCCGAGTGCCGGGCACGAACTCGTCCCCTGTCTTCCCACGGTGAAAGGACCACCTCATGAGCGTCACCTCCTCTCCAGCAGTTGCGTCCCCCGTCGACCCGTCCCGGGTCGTCCGCACGCGCCTCCGCATCACGCGGCGAGGCCGAGCGGTCGTCGCGGCGCTCGTGGCGATCCCGGCAGTCATCGTGGTCGGTGCGCTCGTCCTCAACGGGGGCGGAGCGGTCGCGTCCGACACGACGGGCTCCACCGACTTCCAGCACGTCACGGTCGACGGTGGCGAGACCCTGTGGCAGGTCGCCTCCGAGATCGCCCCCAGCTCCGACCCCCGCGACGTCATCGCCGACCTGGTCTCGCTGAACAACCTCCCCAGCGCCGAGGTCTCCGCCGGTCAGAGCCTCGCGGTCCCGACGCAGTACGCCCGCTGACCCACGAGGCGCACGGCCCCGGCACTCCTGCCACCCACCGTCCCCGTGGCTGACGGAGGCGGGGGCCAGCGGCCCGCCCGTACCATGGTGGGGTGTCCTTCAGTCTCGACGACCTGCCCATCCGTGACGACCTGCGCGGTCTGACGCCCTACGGCGCCCCGCAGAAGAAGGTCGCCGTCGCCCTCAACGTCAACGAGAACACGCATCCCATCCCCGAAGACGTGGCCCGCGACATCGTCGAGTCGATGGCCCGAGCAGTGCTCGACGTCAACCGGTACCCCGATCGCGAGTTCACCACCTTGCGTGAATCGCTCGCGACGTATCTCGGGCACGGGTTGACCCCAGAGAACATCTGGGCGGCGAACGGGTCGAACGAGGTCATCCAGCAGCTCCTCCAGGCCTTCGGCGGTCCGGGGCGGTCGGTGCTGGGCTTCCCCCCGACCTATTCGATGCACTCGATCATCACGACCGGCACGGGCAGCCGGTGGGTCGAGGGTCGCCGTGACGAGGGGTTCCGCATCTCGCCCGAGACGGCCGTCTCCGAGATCGAGCGCACCCGCCCCGACATCGTCTTCTTCTGCGGCCCGAACAACCCCACCGGGACGCCCCTCGATCTCGCCACCGTCGAGGCGGCCTACGAGGCCACCGACGGCATCGTCTTCGTGGACGAGGCCTACGCCGAGTTCATGCCGGCCGACCAACCGACGGCCCTGACCCTCCTCGAGGGGCGTGAGCGGCTCGTCGTGTCGCGGACGATGAGCAAGGCCTTCGCGTTCGCCGGCGCCCGGGTCGGCTACCTGGCCGCGCACCCGGCGGTGACGGACGCACTCCGTCTCGTGCGCCTCCCGTACCACCTCTCGTCCCTGACGCAGGCGGCGGCCGTCGCGGCGCTCTCACACGCCGGCGAGATGCTGGCCATGGTCGACGACATCAAGGCCCAACGCGACCGCATCGTCGACGTGCTGACCGAGCTCGGCTACGAGCCGTGGCCGACCTGGTCGAACTTCGTCCTCTTCGGCGGGGTCGACGATCCGGCCGACGTCTTCGAGCGCCTGCTCGAGCGGGGCATCATCGTCCGCGACCTCGGCATCCCGAACCACCTGCGGGTCAGTGCGGGCACCGAGGCCGAGACCACCGCGTTCCTCGAGGCGCTCCGCGACATTAGGCTCTCTTCGTGACCGAGACGACCCGCGCCGCCCGTACCGCTTCCCTCTCGCGCGAGACGAGCGAGTCGAGCATCACGCTCGCCCTCGACCTCGACGGCTCGGGCCGATCGACGATCGACTCGTCGGTGCCGTTCTTCGACCACCTCTTGACGGCGCTGTCGAAGCACTCCCTCATCGACCTCGAGGTCTCGGCGCGGGGCGACACCCACATCGACGTGCACCACACGGTCGAAGACATCGGCATCACGTTCGGCACGGCGCTGAAGCAGGCGCTCGGCGACAAGTCCGGCATCTCGCGGTACGGCGACGCGCTCGTGCCGCTCGACGAGGCGCTCGTGCAGGCGGTGGTCGACGTCTCGGGGCGTCCGTACCTCGTCCACACGGGCGAGCCCGAGGGGTTCGAGTACCACCTGATCGGCGGGCACTTCACGGGCTCGATGGTCCGTCACGTCTTCGAGGCCATCACCTTCCACGCGGGCATCACGGTGCACGTCCGCGTGTTGGGCGGTCGCGACCCGCACCACATCGCCGAGGCCGAGTTCAAGGCGTTCGCCCGGGCGCTGCGTCAGGCCGTCCAGCCCGACGCGCGCGTCCGTGGCATCCCGTCGACGAAGGGCGCCCTGTGACGGGCGCCCGACCGTCGGTCGTCGTCCTCGACTACGGCAGCGGCAACGTCCACTCGGCCGTCAAGGCGCTCGAGCTCGCCGGTGCCGACGTCGAGCTGACGGCCGACCGTGCCCGGGTGCAAGCGGCTGACGGCCTCTTCGTGCCCGGCGTCGGGGCGTTCTCGGCGGTCATGAGCCAACTCGAGTCGGTGCGCGGCGGAGAACTCGTCGATCGCCGTCTCGCCGGTGGTCGCCCCGTGATGGGCATCTGCGTCGGGATGCAGGTCTTCTTCGAGGGCGGCGTCGAGCGCGGCAACACGACCGGCGGCTTGGGGGCCTGGCCCGGCGTGGTCGACGAGCTCAAGGCCGACGTCCTGCCGCACATGGGCTGGAACACCGTCGACGTGCCCGAGGGCAGCGTCCTGTTCGACGGCGTGGCCGACGAGCGCTTCTACTTCGTCCACTCGTTCGCGGCGCAGGAGTGGTCGCTCGACGTCATCCGGCCCTTCACCGAGCCGCACGTCACCTGGGCCGACCACGGTGGGCGCTTCGTCGCCGCCGTCGAGAACGGCCCGCTGTGGGCGACGCAGTTCCACCCCGAGAAGTCGGGGCAGCCGGGCATCCGGTTGCTCTCGAACTGGCTCGGCACCCTCTGACCCCGACGCGACCGACCCGATCGCGCCTCCTGACCCTGCGGTGCCCCGGCCCCGTGAGAGAGACGACATGAGCGAGTTCTGCACCACCCCCGCCCTGACCCTGTTCCCCGCCGTCGACGTGGCGGGCGGGCAGGCCGTCCGCCTGACCCAGGGCGAGGCCGGCAGCGAGACGAACTACGGCGACCCGGTCTCGGCGGCCGACGACTGGGCGAGCCAGGGGGCCGAGTGGCTGCACCTGGTCGACCTCGACGCCGCCTTCGGTCGCGGCGACAACCGCGCCGTGATCAAGAAGGTCATCAAGCAGGTCAAGGGGGTGAACGTCGAGCTCAGCGGCGGCATCCGCGACGACAAGTCGCTCGAGGACGCGTTGAGCACCGGCGTCAAGCGGATCAACCTCGGCACCGCCGCCCTCGAGAACCCCGAATGGGCCGCCCACGTCATCGCCGAGTACGGCGAGGCGGTGGCGGTCGGGCTCGACGTCCGGGGCACGACGCTCGCGGCCCGCGGCTGGACCGAAGAGGGCGGCGACCTCTGGACGGTGCTCGCCCGGCTCGAGGAGGCCGGTTGCGCGCGCTACGTCGTGACCGACGTCACGAAGGACGGCACGCTCCGGGGCCCGAACGTCGACCTGCTTCGACAGGTCATGGACCGCACCGACCGCCCGGTCATCGCGTCCGGCGGCATCTCGAGCCTCGACGACCTCGCCGCCCTGCGCGAACTCGTGCCCCAGGGCCTCGAAGGTGCCATCGTCGGCAAGGCGCTCTACTCGGGTGCCTTCACGCTCGCCGCGGCCCTCGACGTCGCCTTGAACTGATGACCGCTGCTCCGCAAGGCCGGGGGCACGCGCGAGACGGGTCGGCGGCCGGCGACTCCGGGCACGACCACTCCGGTCGCGGGGCCGACAGCGCAGGTCACCCCTGGGCGGGTCGCACCTTCGACCACCACGACACGGCGCACGCGGGGGACGACGGATCGGCCGACCCGCGCCTCCTCGACGCCCTCCTCGGCTTTCGGGAGGGGCGACTCGGCGAGGCCGACGTCGTCGACGCCCTGCGCCCGGCACGACTGCTCGTGCCCCTGGTCGCCGTGGCCGGCGACGAGGGTCTCGACGAACACGGGCGGCGCGTCGACAAGACCCAGGAGCTGTCGATCGTCACGGTGTCGGGCCCGGACGGTCGTGACGTGCTGCCGGCCTTCACATCGGTCGAGACCCTGACCAGGTGGCGCCCTGCCGCGCGTCCCGTGCCGGTGGACGCCCGCCGCGTGGCCCTGGCCGCCGCCTCCGAGTCGACCGACCACATCGTGCTCGACCCCGGGTCGATCACCGAGTTCGGACTCCGCCGCCCGGCGGTCTGGGCGATCGCCCAAGACCTGCCGTGGACGCCCAGCCACCACGACGAACGCGTCCTGCGGGCGTTCCTCGACGCGTCGCGAGACGAGGAGGCGCTGGTCAGCCTGGTGGTCGCGCCGGGTTACCGAGACGCACGGCTCGGTGCCCCCGAGATCGTCGTGCAGCTCGGGATCGTTCCCGGCCTCGACCGTGACGCGCTCGCGGCCCTCGTGGGGCGACTGCAGGCGGCGTGGGCCGTTGACCCGCTCATCGTCGACCGGGTCGACAGCATGTCGGTCAAGATCGTCGCGGGCTGAGGCCGCCGCGGGTTGATCGCTGCGGGCTGAGGCCGCCACGGCCCCGGGGGGCGCGCGACGCGGGGCCCGGTCAGTTGACGGGGCCGGTGTACTTCTCGCCGGGACCCTGGCCGACGGCGTCGGGGATGGCGGAGGCCTCGCGGAAGGCCAGCTGCAGCGACCGCAGCCCGTCGCGCAGGGCGCGGGCGTGCTGGTCCCCGATCTCGGGCGCGCTGGCCGTGACGAGCCCTGCCAACGAGGTGATGAGCTTGCGGGCCTCGTCGAGGTCGGTCTGGGTCTGCGGGTCGTCCGCCAGGCCCACCTTGACGGCGGCGGCGCTCATCAGGTGCACGCAAACCGTGTTGATCACCTCGACCGCGTTGACGTCGGCGATGTCGCGGGCGGCGTCGTCGCCGAACCGCAGGTCGTCCTCGAACCGGGACGCACCGGGCGCCGTGTCGGGGGTGGTCACCGACACGGCATCGCCGAAGCGGGCGTCGGGTGTGGGTGCGTCGTCGGGGGAGTGGCTCACGAACTGATCCTCTGCTAAACTCGTCCAGGCTCGGAGCGTCTGCTCCGTGCGAAAGTGGAGATTCTCCCACCCGCGCTTGACCGTTGCACAAGGTTACCGGGTTGTTGGCACCCCGTTCGATCAGCACCATCGCTCCGTCCCGCTCCTCGTCAGAGGCCGCGGGCAGGCACCGGTCGAGCAGCCAGGGTGCAGTGTGACGTGTCCCTGACGACGCCCGCACGGACCTCCTCTTTCTCTGGCAAAGCCGTCCGGCCCCGCCAGGTGCAGAAGAAACGACAGAGGAGTTCCGCATCAGCGATCCCCGTACGAACGACCGCATCCGCGTCCCCGAGGTCCGCCTCGTCGGGCCTGGCGGAGAACAGGTCGGTGTCGTCCCCATCGCCATGGCCCTGCGTCTCGCCGCAGAGGCCGAACTCGACCTGGTCGAGGTGGCCCCCAACTCGAAGCCGCCCGTGGCCAAGATCATGGATCACGGAAAGTTCAAGTACGAGGCCGCGCAGAAGGCGAAAGAAGCGCGTCGCAACCAGGCGAACACGATCCTCAAAGAGGTCCGTTTCCGTCTGAAGATCGACAAGCACGACTACGAGACGAAGCGCAAGCGCGCCGAGGGCTTCCTCCAGGGCGGCGACAAGGTCAAGGCCATGATCCTGTTCCGCGGTCGCGAGCAGTCGCGCCCGGATCAGGGCGTCCGCCTGCTGCAGCGCTTCGCCGAAGACGTCGCCGAGTTCGGCAGCGTCGAGTCGACCCCGACCATCGACGGCCGCAACATGGTCATGGTGATCGGCCCGCACAAGAACAAGTCCGAGGCGAAGGCCGAGGCCGAGGCTCGCAAGGCGGCCAACAAGGCGCCGAAGCACCCGACGTCCGACGAGGTCCCGGCCGACGCACCGGCCGACCGACCGACAGAAGAAAGCAAATAAGACATGCCCAAGCAGAAGACCCACTCCGGCGCCAAGAAGCGCTTCAAGGTCACCGGTTCCGGCAAGATCATGAAGCAGCAGGCCGGCATGCGCCACAACCTCGAGGTGAAGAGCGCCAAGCGCAAGGCTCGCCTGAACCAGGACCAGGTGCTCGCGCCCGCCGACGCCAAGGTCGCCAAGAAGCTTCTCGGTCACTGACCGCTGACACGAACGTAGAGGAACAAGAAAATGGCAAGAGTCAAGAGAGCGGTCAACGCCGCCAAGAAGCGTCGCGTCATCCTCGAGCGCGCCGAGGGTTACCGCGGTCAGCGTTCGCGCCTGTACCGCAAGGCCAAAGAGCAGGTCACCCACTCGCTCGTCTACTCGTACCGTGACCGCCGTGCTCGCAAGGGCGAGTTCCGTCGCCTGTGGATTCAGCGCATCAACGCCGCGTCGCGTGCGAACGGTCTGACCTACAACCGCCTCATCCAGGGCCTGTCCCTGGCCGGCGTCGAGGTCGACCGTCGCATCCTGGCCGAGCTGGCCGTCAACGAGCCCGCCACGTTCGCGTCGCTCGTCGCCACCGCCAAGGCCGCGCTGCCCGCCGACACCTCGGCCCCCAAGGTCGCCGCGTAGTCGTACCCGCACCACACACCCGAGGCCCGACGGCCGACACCTCACCGGTGTCGCCGTCGGGCTTCGTGCGTCCCCGCGCCACCCGGTCGCGTGCGGCATCATGGACGGGTGCCCCACGACTCCCTGCTCGACAACCCCCGTTCGCCCCGAGTCCGGGCGGTGGCCAAGCTCTCGAAGCGCGACGCCCGCACCGAGACCCGCACCTTCTTGCTCGAGGGGCCGCAGTCGGTCGGTGAGGCCCTCGCCTTCCGACCCGAACTGATCGTCGAGCTCTTCGGCACCCCGACCGCCCTCGAGCGCTACCCCGCGGTGTCGGCGGCCGCCGAGGCCGAGGGCATCGACGTGCAGTTCGTCACCGAGCCGGTGCTCGAGGCCATGGCCGACACGGTGACGCCGCAGGGCATCGTCGCCGTCTGCCGGCAGTTCCCCACGTCCGTCAAGGACGTCTTCGCCGCCGAGCCGAAGTTGATCGTCATCCTCGAAGAGGTCCGTGATCCGGGCAACGCCGGCACCATCATCCGGGCCGCCGACGCCGCCGGGGCCGACGCCGTCATAATGACCGGCCGCAGCGTCGACCTCTACAACCCCAAGGTCGTGCGGTCCACGACCGGCTCGCTCTTCCACGTGCCCGTCGCCGTGGGCGTCGAGCTCGCAGGCATCGTCGACCGGTGCCGCGAGGCCGGCCTGCAGGTGATCGCGGCCGACGTCAAGGGTGACGACCTGCTCGCCGCGCGCGGCGAGGGCGTCCTCGCGGCGCCGACCGCGTGGCTCTTCGGCAACGAGGCCCGAGGTCTCACCGACGTCGACCTCGGCCGTGCCGACCGCGCCCTGGTGGTGCCCATCTACGGTCACGCCGAATCGATGAACCTCGCCACCGCGGCCTCGGTGTGCCTCTACGAGAGCGCGTTCGCCCACCGCAGCTAGCGCCTCCTCGTCCTCAGGAGGCGCGGGCCGGGTCGGGCGCGGACGTCGCGACCGAACACGTCGTTTCGTTTTCATTAAGAATCGACTGTGAATTTGACCCCGACCTGGGGGTCTGTTTGTGTGGGCGCATGGAACCCCTCGTCGTGGTCGACCACGTCAACAAGCACTTCGGTGACCTGCACGTCCTGAAAGACATCACCACGACGGTGGGCAAGGGCGAGGTGGTCGTGGTGATCGGGCCGAGCGGTTCGGGCAAGTCGACCCTCTGCCGGGCCATCAACCGCCTCGAGACCGTCGACGACGGCGTCATCACCATCGACGGGACGCGCCTGCCCGACGAGGGTGCCGGTCTGGCGCGGTTGCGCGCCGACGTGGGCATGGTGTTCCAGAGCTTCAACCTCTTCTCGCACAAGACGGTCCTCGAGAACGTCATGCTGGGCCAGCTCAAGGTGCGCAAGCGCAGCAAGGCCGAGGCCCGCGAGCGGTCGATGCAGTTGCTCGAGCGGGTCGGCGTGGCGGACCAGGCCGACAAGATGCCCTCGCATCTCTCGGGCGGTCAGCAGCAGCGCGTGGCGATCGCCCGTGCCCTCGCGATGGACCCCAAGGTGATGCTGCTCGACGAGCCCACGAGCGCGCTCGACCCCGAGATGATCACCGAGGTGCTCGACGTCATGGTGCAGCTCGCGAAGGACGGCATGACGATGATCGTCGTCACGCACGAGATGGGGTTCGCCCGCAAGGCCGCCGACCGCGTCGTGTTCATGGCCGACGGCCAGATCGTCGAAGAGGCCACGCCCGAGCAGTTCTTCACCGACCCCCGGTCGACCCGCGCGCAGGACTTCCTCGCGAAGATCCTCACGCACTGAGCGGGGCTGCGGAGGCCGTCGCGTCCGCCACCCGTCCCCGGCGCCCGACGCGCCGGCCCCCGACACCCGATCGCCGCCCGGCGTCCGGGTCACCCAGCAAGGAGATCAGAATGCGACTCAGCAAGGGATTCGTCGCCGTAGCCGCAGCAGCCGCCGTGGTCCTCGGCCTCTCGGCCTGCACCGACTCGTCGGCCCCGGCCGTCGACGTCGAGACGCCGGCCGACTTCGCCGAAGGCAGCACCATGGCCCGGCTCGCCGACGCCGGTGAGATCACCATCGGCACCAAGTTCGACCAGCCGCTCTTCGGCCTCGCGAACCCGGACGGCGTGCCCGAGGGCTTCGACGCCGAGATCGGCAAGCTCGTCGCGGCGAAGCTCGGCATCCAGCCCGAGAACATCACCTGGACCGAGACGGTGTCGGCGAACCGCGAGCCGTTCATCCAGAACGGTCAGGTCGACCTCGTCATCGCGACCTACACGATCAACGACGATCGCAAGAAGGTCGTCTCGTTCGCCGGCCCGTACTACACGGCCGGTCAAGACCTCCTCGTTCTCGACGGCAACCCCGAGGGCATCGAGTCCGCGGACGACCTGGCCGGCAAGAAGGTCTGCACGGTCAGCGGCTCGACCAGCGAGAAGAACGTCGCGGCCTACACGACCGACATCCTCGCGACCGACACGTACTCGAACTGCCTCGAGCCGCTGCGGACGGGTGCCGTCTCGGCCGTGACCACCGACAACGTCATCCTGGCCGGCCTCGCCGACCAGAACGAGGGCGAGTTCGAGGTCGTCGGCGAGCCGTTCACCGAGGAGCCCTACGGCATCGGCCTGGCGCTCGACGACACCGACTTCCGCATGTTCGTCAACGACACGCTCCAGGAGGCCGAGGACGACGGCACCTGGGACGAGCTGTGGGAGAAGACCGCGGGCAAGGTGCTCGACACCCCGACCCCGCCCGCCATCGACCGCTACTGAGCACCCTGCGGGCACCCGGGGCGTCCTGCCCCGGGTGCCCGCACCACGAGCCCTGACCGAAGGACCCCGTTGAACCCCTTGGACGTCATCCCCGGCTTCGACGCCGTGACCGACAACTGGCCCCGTTTCTGGGGCGGCTTCGCCACGACGCTGCAGCTGCTCGTTCTCTCGGGCCTCGGGGCCCTCGTGATCGGCTTCGTCGTGGCCGCGTTGCGCATCTCGCCCGTGGCCTCGTTCCGCACCCTCGCCACGGTCTACACCGAGGCGCTGCGCAACATCCCGTTGACGCTCGTGCTCTTCTTCTGCGCGTTCGTCCTGCCCTACCTCGGCGTCGACTTCGGCACGTACTTCCCGCTCGCGGTGATCGGGCTGACGGCCTACACGTCGCCGTTCGTCGCCGAGGCGATCCGCTCGGGCATCAACGGCGTGCCCGTCGGGCAGGCCGAGGCGGCGCGCAGCATCGGCCTCGGCTTCGGTCAGACGCTCGGTCACGTCGTGCTGCCGCAGGCCATGCGCATGGTCGTGCCGCCGCTCATCAACGTCTTCATCGCCCTGACCAAGAACACCTCGGTCGCGGGTGGCTTCTTCGTCGGCGAGCTCTTCGCCGCCGGCCGGTACATCGCCAACGACCGCGGTGACGCCGTCATCACGACGCTGCTCGCCGTGGCGTTCTTCTACCTGCTCGTCACCATCACGCTCGGCCGCCTCGCCGCCGTGGTCGAGAAGAAGGTCGCAGTCCTCCGATGAGCACCTCCGTCCTCTACGACGCCCCCGGCCCCAAGGCCCGCCGCACGTCACGGATCATCTCGGTGGTCGGCGTCGTGCTCGTCCTGGCGCTGGTCGCCTACGTCGCGTACCTCCTCGCACGCCCCCGCATCAGCGCGAACGGCGCCGAGACGCCGGGCGTCTTCGACGCCTCCCGCTGGGACATCCTCCAAGACCTGGCCCTGTGGCGCGCCATCGGCCGCGGGTGGCTCGGCACCGTCCAGGCGGCCGCCCTCGCGTCGGTGCTCGCCGTCGTGATCGGCGTCTTGTTCTCGTTCCTCCGGACGGCCCGTTCTGCGCTGGTCCGCGTGCCCACGACGATCGTCCTCGAGTTCTTCCGGGGCATGCCCGTCCTGCTGATGATGCTGTTCATCCTGCTGGTCTTCTCGACCGGGGCGTTCTGGGCCGTCGTCGCCGCACTGGCGGTCTACAACGGTGCGCTCATCGGCGAGGCCCTTCGGGCGGGCATCGCGTCGCTGCCGAAGGGTCAGCGCGAGGCGGGCCTCGCCATCGGACTGACGCCGATCCGCACGAGGTTCGCCATCGAGTTCCCGCAGGCGTTCCGTCAGATGCTGCCGATCATCCTGGCCCAGCTCGTCGTCCTCCTGAAAGACACGTCGCTCGGCTACATCGTGGGCTACCTCGAACTCACCCGGGTCGGTCTCAACCAGCTGGGGTCGTACTACGGCAGTCGCTACACCTTCACGCTCTTCGCCGTCGTGCTGGTCGTCTACCTCGCGACGAACCTCCTGCTCTCGTGGGTCGTCCGCGTCGTCGACCGACGCACGGGTCGTCGCGCCGTCGTCGCGAAGCGCCCGGGGGCTCCGAAGGACCCCGGCATGTCCGCCCGCGGTGGCCGGTACGAGTCCGACCACGTGTCGGGCCGCGCGACCTGACCCGGCCCGTCGCCTCGTCCCCAGCCCGCGCCTCCTCGTCGTCCCCGACCAGGAGGCACGGGTCGCCTCCGCAAGATCGCTAAGCTTGGTTCTCGTGTCAGACTCCGTCCCCCTCTCCGAAGACGCCGTCGCGTCGGCGGTCGACGCCGCCCTCGCGGCGATCGCCACGGCCGCCACCGTCGCCGAGCTCAAGACCGCGCGTGCGCAGCACGTCGGCGAGGCCTCGGTGCTGGCACGCCTGAACGCCGGTCTGCGCGACCTGCCGAACGACCAGAAGGCCGCGGCGGGCAAGCTCGTCGGCCAGGCCCGCGGTCGCGTCGGCCAAGCCGTCGCCACGCGTGAGGCCGAGCTGGCCGTCGTCGAGGAGAACGCCCGGCTCGAGGCCGAGACCGTCGACGTCACGGCCCTGCCGTCGCGTCGTCGCGCCGGGGCCCGGCACCCCCTGACGCTGCTGCAAGAGCGCATGGCCGATCTCTTCGTCGGCATGGGGTGGGAGGTCAACGAGGGGCCTGAGCTCGAACACGAGTGGTTCAACTTCGACGCCCTGAACTTCGACGCCGACCACCCGGCGCGAGCCATGCAAGACACCTTCTTCGTCGACCCCGTCGATCGTCACCTCGTCCTGCGGACGCACACGTCGCCCGTCCAGATCCGCACCCTCCTGTCGAAAGAGCTGCCGGTCTACAACGTCGCGCTCGGCCGGGTGTTCCGCACCGACGAGCTCGACGCGACGCACACGCCCGTCTTCACCCAGCTCGAGGGCATCGCCGTCGACGAGGGGCTGACGATGGCCCACCTGCGCGGCACGCTCGAGCACCTCGCGAGGTCGATGTTCGGCGCCGAGGCGCAGATCCGCCTGCGCCCCAACTACTTCCCCTTCACCGAGCCCAGCGCCGAGATGGACGTCTGGCAGCCGAACGCCAAGGGTGGCGCCCGGTGGGTCGAGTGGGGCGGCTGCGGCATGGTGAACCCGAACGTGCTGCGCGCAGCGGGCATCGACCCCGAGCGCTACCAGGGCTTCGCCTTCGGCATGGGCATCGAGCGCACCCTCCAGTTCCGCAACGACCTCAACGACATGCGCGACATGGTCGAGGGCGACGTCAGGTTCAGCGAGCAGTTCGGGATGGTGGTCTGATGCGGGTTCCGCTGAGTTGGCTGGGCGAGTTCGTCGACCTGCCGGGTGACGTCTCGCTCGAGAGCGTCCACGCCGCCCTCGTGTCGGTGGGCTTCGAAGAAGAAGACGTCCACGTCGGCGACGTGACCGGGCCGCTCGTGGTCGGGCAGGTCCTCGAGTTCACGCCCGAGCCGCAGAAGAACGGCAAGACCATCAACTGGTGCCAGGTCGCCGTCGGCACCGACGCGGCGAACGACCCCGACGACGTCCGCGGCATCGTCTGCGGCGCCCACAACTTCGTGGTCGGCGACAAGGTCGTCGTGTCGCTGCCCGGTGCCGTGCTGCCCGGGCCCTTCCCGATCGCGGCCCGCAAGACCTACGGGCACGTGTCCGACGGCATGATCGCCTCGACCCGCGAGCTCGGCCTCGGCGACGAGCACGACGGCATCCTCGTGCTGTCGTCGCTCGGCCTCGACCCCGAGGTCGGCACCGACGCGATCGCGTTGCTCGGCCTCGACGAGGCGGCGGTCGAGATCAACGTCACGCCCGACCGCGGCTACGCCTTCAGCATCCGCGGGGTGGCCCGCGAGTACTCGCACGCGACCGGTGCGAGCTTCCGCGACCCGGCGTCCCTGGTGTCGCCGACCCCGTCAGGGGGCTTCTCGGTCGTCGTCGACGACCAGTCGCCCGTGCGAGACCGCGTGGGCGTCCAGACCTTCACCACCAAGGTGGTCCGCGGCATCGACGCGACCCGCCCGACGCCGCCCTGGCTGGCCTCGCGCCTGCGGCTGGCGGGCGTCCGCAGCATCTCGTTGCCGGTCGACGTGACCAACTACGTCATGTTCGAGCTCGGGCAGCCGATCCACGGTTACGACCTCGACAAGGTCAGCGGGAGGCTCTCGGTCCGCCGGGCGGCACCCGGCGAACGCCTCGAGACCCTCGACGGCCAGGTGCGCGACCTGCACGCCGAAGACCTCGTGATCGCCGACGAGTCCGGCGCGATCGGCCTCGCCGGCGTCATGGGCGGGGCCTCGACCGAGATCGGTGCGACCACGACCGACGTCCTGATCGAGGCCGCGACCTTCGACCCGACCTCCATCGCTCGCACCGCCCGCCGGCACAAACTGCCCAGCGAGGCGTCCAAGCGCTTCGAGCGCGGTGTCGACCCCCAGGTCGCCGAGGCGGCCGCCCAGCGCGTCGTCGACCTCCTCGTCGAGCTCGCCGGCGGCGCCGCCGACACGCTCGGCTCCCGGTGGGACGCGTCCACGACGCCCGAGACGATCACCCTGCCGGTCGGTCGGGCCGCGAGCCTGATGGGCGTCGACTACACCGACGACGAGGTGTCCGAGGCCCTGACGGCGATCGGTGCGCGCGTCGAGCGTGCCGGCGACGACTGGCTCGTCACCCCGCCGACCTGGCGCACCGACCTCGTCGACTCGGCGTCGCTCGTCGAAGAGGTCGCCCGCATCACGGGTTACGACCGCATTCCCTCCGTGCTGCCCGTCGCTCCCGCCGGGCGCGGCCTCAGCCGTGACCAGCAGTTGCGTCGCCAGGTGTCGAACGGCCTCGCCGCGTCCGGCTCGACCGAGGTCGCCGCGTACCCGTTCGTCTCGTCGGCCCAGAACGCCGCCTTCGGTTCGACCGACGGCACGGCGTCGCCGGCGGTCCGACTCGCGAACCCGCTCGACTCGGCGGCGCCCGAGCTGCGCCGTTCGCTGGTGCCCGGCCTGCTCGACATCGCGCGCCGCAACGTCGGGCGTGGCCTGGTCGACCTCTCCCTGTTCGAGGTGGGCACCGTCTTCCTGCCCGCCGAGGGCGTCACCTACGGCAGCGACGAGGTGCCCTTCGGGGCCGCTCGTCCCGACGACGCCACGTTGGCCGCCCTCGCCGAGGCCCTGCCGCCGCAGCCCCGACACCTCGGGCTCCTCGCCGTCGGCACGACGATCGACCGCGCACCGGGCCAGCCCGCCGTCGCGGCCTCGCTCGCCGACGTGCTCGACGCCGTGCGCGTCGCGGCTGCCTCCGTGGCCGCCGACGTCGCGTTCCGGCAGGCTCGACACGTCTCGCTGCACCCCGGCCGCACGGCCGAGGTGCTGGTGGGTGACGAGGTCGTGGGCATCGCCGGCGAACTGCTGCCGAGCGTCGCGGCCGACCTCGACCTGCCTCGCGTGGTGGCGGTGGCCGAGCTCGACCTCGACCGGCTGCTCGCCCTCGCCGCGGTCGAACCGGCCACCTCCGCCCTGTCGTCGTACCCCGCGGCGACGCAAGACCTCTCGCTCGTGGTGGCCGTCGACGTCCCGGCGGGCGACGTCCTCGCCACGGTGCGCGAGGGCGCCGGCCCCCTGCTCGAGAGCGCACGGCTGGTCGACGACTACCGAGGTGCCGGGCTGCCCGATGCGTCGAAGTCGCTCACCTTCGCTCTCCGCTTCCGGGCCGACGACCGCACCTTGACCGCGGCCGAGGCCTCCGAGGCCAAGTCCGGCTCCGTCCGCCTGGCCGGCGAGCGATTCGGGGCGGCGCTCCGCGACTGACACTCGCCCGGCGCCGCCGCCCCTGATCCCAGGCCGATTCGAACATTAGGGTGGACGCATGCCTTTCTCCGTTGCCGTGGCCGGCGCGAGTGGTTACGCCGGCGGTGAGCTGTTGCGCTTGCTGGCCGAGCATCCCGACTTCGAGGTGCAGACCGTCACGGCGTTCCAGAACGCCGGTCAGCGACTCCTCTCGGTGCAGCCGCACCTGCGCTCCCTCGCGCACCTGACCCTGGTCGAGACGACGCCCGACACCCTCGCGGGCCACGACGTCGTGTTCCTCGCGTTGCCCCACGGCAAGTCCGGGGCGATCACCGCGCAGTTGTCCGACGACACGCTCGTCGTCGACTGCGGGGCCGATCACCGCCTGACCGACGAGTCCGCCTGGCAGGCCTTCTACGGCGGTGAGTTCTACGGCGCCTGGTCGTACGGCCTGCCCGAGCTCGTCCTCGGCGACACCCCGGGCCGCCAGCGAGACGTCCTCGTCGGCGCGAAGCGCATCGCGGTGCCCGGCTGCAACGTCACGGCGGTCACCCTCGGGCTCGCGCCCGGCGTCCAGGCCGGCGTCGTCGAGACGGCCGACATCGTGACCGTGCTCGCCGTCGGCCCGTCCGGGGCGGGCAAGGCGCTCAAGACGCACCTGTTGGCGAGCGAGCTGATGGGTTCGGCGTCCGCCTACGGCGTGGGCGGACGCCACCGGCACGTCCCCGAGATCCAGCAGAACCTCCGTGTCGCCGGAGCGACCGAGGTGAACGTCTCGTTCACACCCGTGCTCGTCCCGATGTCGCGGGGTATCCTCGCCACGACGACCGCTCGTCTCGCCCCGGGCGTCTCGGCCCACGACGTGAGGTCCGCCTGGCAGCAGGCCTACGCGAACGAGCCGTTCGTGCACCTCCTGCCCGAGGGCGAGTTCCCCCGCACCGCCGACACCCTCGGTGCCAACACCGCGCTGATCGGGCTCGCCGTCGACGAGGCGGCCGACCGCGTCGTCGTCGTGAGCGCCATCGACAACCTCGTCAAGGGCACCGCGGGCGCCGCGGTCCAGTCCGCCAACATCGCCCTCGGCCTGCCCGAGACCACCGGCCTCGGCCAGAACGGAGTCGCCCCGTGAGCGTCACCGCAGCAGCCGGCTTCGAGGCCTCCGGCGTCGTCGCCGGCCTCAAGAGCACCGGTGCCCCCGACGTCGCGCTGGTCGTCAACCGCGGCCGCAGCACCGCCGCCGCGGCCGTCTTCACGAGCAACCGGGCGAAGGCCAACCCCGTGCTCTGGTCGCAGCAGGTGGTCGCCGACGGGCGCGTCGACGCCGTCGTCCTCAATTCAGGAGGCGCGAACTGCTTCACGGGAGCCTTCGGCTTCCAGACGACCCACTCCACGGCCGAGACCGTGGCCACGGCCCTCGACGTGTCGGCGACGGACGTCCTCGTCTGTTCCACGGGTCTCATCGGAGTCGGTGACCAGACCTTCCGCGACAAGGTGCTGGCCGGGTCCACCGCGGCAGCCGCGGCACTGTCGGCCGACGGCGGCCTCGAGGCCGCGACGGCCATCATGACGACCGACACCAAGCCCAAGCAGGCGGTGGTGACGGGCGACGGCTGGGTGGTCGGCGGCATGGCGAAGGGCGCGGGCATGCTCGCCCCCGGCCTCGCCACGATGCTCGTCGTGCTCACCACCGACGCCGACGTCGACGCGGCCGGGCTCGACTCCGCCCTCCGCGAGGCGGCCCGGGTGACCTTCGACCGTCTCGACTCCGACGGCTGCATGTCGACGAACGACACCGTCGTGTTGCTGGCCAGCGCCGAGTCCGGGGTCGCGCCTCCTGCCGGCGAGTTCGCTGCGGCGGTCACGGCGCTCTGCGCCGACCTCGCCGGGCAGCTGCAGGCCGACGCCGAGGGCGCCTCGCACGACATCCGCATCGAGATCGTGGGGGCGGCGTCCGACGACGACGCCGTCGAGGTCGGTCGGTCCATCGCACGCAACGCCCTGTTCAAGGCGGCCGTCTTCGGCAACGACCCCAACTGGGGGCGGGTGCTCGCGGCGATCGGCACCACCTCGGCCGAGTTCGACCCCTACGACGTCGACGTGACCATCAACGGCGTCCGGGTGTGCCACGCCGGTGCCCCCGACCGGCCGAGCGACGAGGTCGATCTGACCCCGCGCGCGGTCCACGTGCTCGTCGACCTCAAGACGGGCCCGGTCGAGGCCACCATCCTGACGAACGACCTCACGCACGACTACGTGCACGAGAACAGCGCGTACTCGAGCTGATGGGCGTCCACACGAACACCGGCGCCACGGCTGCCGACGAGCAAGAGCTGGCCGCGGTCAAGGCCTCGACGCTGATCGAGTCCCTGCCCTGGCTCAAGCGCTTCTCGGGCAAGGTGGTCGTCGTCAAGTTCGGCGGCAACGCCATGGTCGACGACGCCCTCAAGCAGGCCTTCGCCGAAGACATGGTCTACCTCCGCTACGCGGGGCTGCACCCGGTCGTCGTGCACGGCGGCGGGCCGCAGATCTCGGCGGCACTCGACGCGGCCGGCATCGAGAGCGAGTTCCGGGGCGGCTACCGGTACACCTCGACCGAGGCGATCTCGGTCGTCCGCGACGTCCTGGCCGGCGAGGTGAACCGCGAGATCGTCGAGCTCATCAACGAGCACGGTGACCTGGCCCGCGGTGTCTCGGGTGAGGGCTCGACGTTGTTCGAGGGCCGCAAGCGCGGCGTCGTCGTCGACGGTGAGACCTTCGACCTGGGCCACGTGGGTGACGTCACGCGCGTCGACCCCTCTTCGGTGCTGACCGAGATCGCGGCGGGGCGCATCCCCGTCGTCTCGTCCATCGCCACCAACCGGGTCGACCCCGAGCACGCCTTGAACGTCAACGCCGACGCCGCGGCGGGTGCACTGGCCATCGCCCTCGGCGCGGCCAAGCTCGTCGTGCTGACCGACGTCGCCGGGCTCTACGCCGATTGGCCGAACCGCGACTCGCTGGTCGAGGCCATCACGGTCTCGGCCCTGACCGACATGCTGCCGACCCTCGAGTCGGGCATGATCCCCAAGATGCGCGCCTGTCTCGACTCGGTCGTCGGCGGCGTGGGTGGGGCGACCATCATCGACGGTCGCATCCCGCACTCGATCCTCCTCGAGGTGTTCACCCAGCGCGGGTCGGGCACCGAGGTGGTCCCCGACGACAGGGCGGCCTCGACCGGCGCACCCGTCGTCACCTCGTTCGGCACCCCCGCCGGCGAGTCCGTCACCACCCGGGGCTCCACCCCGGGCGGCCCTGCCGCGAGCGGCACCGACACGAAAGGACAGTCGTGACCATGATCCAGACCCAAGGCGGTACCTGGCAGCGCCGATTCGGCGACTCGATGATGCGCTCGCTGTCCACGCCGAAGGTGATGCTCGACCGGGGCGAGGGCTGCCAGGTGTGGGACGTCGACGGCAAGCGCTACCTGGACTTCCTGGCCGGCATCGCGGTCAACGCCCTCGGGCACGCGCACCCGGTGCTCGTCCAGGCGCTCACCGAGCAGGCGAGCAAGCTGATCCACGTCTCCAACTACTTCGCGACGGCCCCGCAGGTCGAGCTCGCCGAACGGTTGACCCGCATCAGCGGCGCCGGCGAGCGTGGGCGCGTCTACTTCGGCAACAGCGGGGCCGAGGCCAACGAGGCCGCGGTCAAGCTGGCCCGCCTCAACCGCGGCGACGGTTCGCGCACGCGCATCCTGGCCCTGCAGAACTCGTTCCACGGCCGCACGATGGGCTCGCTCGCACTGACCGGCAAACCCGCGCTCCGGGAGCCCTTCGAGCCGATGATGCCCGGCGTGGAGCACATCGACACGACGATCGAGGCCCTCGAAGCGGCCCTCGACGACACGGTCGCGGCATTGTTCGTCGAGCCGATCAAGGGCGAGGCCGGCGTCGTCGACCTGCCCGACGGCTACCTCGAGCGGGCCCGAGAACTGACCACCCGACACGGCGCCCTGCTGATCCTCGACGAGATCCAGACCGGCATCGGGCGGACCGGCTCGTGGTTCGCCTTCCAGCAGCACGACCTCGTGCCCGACGCCATCACGGTGGCCAAGGGCATCGCCGGGGGAGTCCCGATCGGTGCGCTGATCACCTTCGGCGACGCGTCCGACCTGTTCGAGGCCGGGCAGCACGGCAGCACCTTCGGCGGCAACCCGCTCGCCACGGCCGCCGCGAACGCCGTGCTCGGTGAGATCGAGGCGAGCCAGCTCGTGCTCAACGCGATCGTCCGGGGCGACCAGCTGCGGGCGGCCGTCGAGGCGATCGGTTCGCCGCTGGTCGGCGAGATCCGGGGCGCCGGGCTCCTGATCGGCCTGGGCCTGACCCAGCCCGTGGCGGCACGGATCGCGGCCGACGCCCTCGAGGCCGGTCTGATCGTCAACGCACCGAACGACTCGAGCATCCGTCTCGCGCCTCCGCTCATCGTCGGCGACGACGAGATCGCCGAGTTCACCCAGATCATGACCACCGTCCTGAAAGGCCTCGAATGACCCGCCACTTTCTCCGGGACGACGACCTGACGACCGCCGAGCAGCTCGAGGTCCTCGACCTCGCCGACGAGCTCAAGCGCGACCGCTGGTCGCAGCGCCCGCTGGCCGGCCCGCAGACCGTCGCCGTCATCTTCGACAAGTCGTCGACGCGCACCCGGGTGTCGTTCGCCGTCGGCATCGCCGACCTCGGCGGCAGTCCGCTCATCATCGCCACCGCGAACAGCCAGCTCGGTGGCAAAGAGACGCCGTCCGACACGGCCCGCGTGCTCGAGCGCATGGTCTCCGCCATCGTCTGGCGCACCTACGCGCAGTCCGGCCTCGAAGAGATGGCGGCGGGCACGACCGTCCCCGTCGTCAACGCCCTGAGCGACGACTTCCACCCGTGCCAGCTCCTGGCCGACCTGCAGACCATCCGCGAGAAGAAGGGCACGCTCGCCGGCCTCTCGGTGGCCTTCGTCGGCGACGGCCGCTGCAACATGGGCCAGTCGTACCTGCTCGCCGGTGCGACCGCGGGCATGCACGTCCGCATCGGTGCACCCGAGGGCTTCCTGCCCGACCCGTCCGTCGTGGCCGACGCCGAGGCCATCGCGGCCCGGACGGGCGGCTCGGTGCTCGTCACGACCGATGCGGTCGAGGCGGTCGACGGCGTTGACGTCGTCGTGACCGACACTTGGGTCTCGATGGGCAAAGAGGACGAGAAAGACGAACGCGTCGCCGTCTTCGGGTCGTTCAAGGTCGACCAGGCCTTGATGGCCCGGGCCGACGCCGACGCGATCTTCTTGCACTGCCTCCCCGCCGACCGCGGGTACGAGGTCACGGCCGACGTCATCGACGGCCCGACCAGCGTCATCTGGGACGAGGCCGAGAACCGGCTGCACGCCCAGAAGGCACTGCTCACCTGGCTGCTGGCCCGCTGAGCACCCCCACCAACCCACACACGTAGACAC
Organism: Frigoribacterium sp. VKM Ac-1396; assembly: GCF_015350895.1. Taxonomy (NCBI): domain Bacteria; kingdom Bacillati; phylum Actinomycetota; class Actinomycetes; order Micrococcales; family Microbacteriaceae; genus Frigoribacterium; species Frigoribacterium sp. VKM Ac-1396. Next base: position 1,110,563 of record NZ_JADKSD010000002.1, read on the forward strand.
ACCCACACCACACAAGGAGAACCATGGCGGAACGCGTCGTCCTCGCATACTCAGGAGGCCTCGACACCTCGGTCGGCATCGGCTGGTTGGCCGACGCCACCGGCAAGGAGGTCGTCGCCCTCGCCGTCGACGTCGGACAGGGCGGTGAAGACATGGAAGACATCCGTCAGCGCGCGCTCGACTGCGGTGCCGTCGAGTCCGTCGTCGTCGACGCCAAGGAGGAGTTCGGCACCGACTACCTGATGCCGGCCCTCAAGGCCAACGCGCTGTACCAGAAGACCTACCCGCTGGTCTCGGCCCTGAGCCGCCCCTTGATCGCGCGCCACCTGGCGTCGGTCGCGAAGGAGCTCGGCGCGAACAGCGTCGCGCACGGTTGCACGGGCAAGGGCAACGACCAGGTGCGCTTCGAGGCGGCCGTCGCGGCCCTCGCACCCGATCTCACGAGCATCGCCCCGGTCCGCGACCTGGCCCTCACCCGTGACAAGGCGATCGTGTACGCCGAAGAGCACGCCCTGCCGATCCGACAGAGCGCCAAGAACCCCTACTCGATCGACAAGAACGTCTGGGGCCGCGCGGTCGAGACCGGGTTCCTCGAGGACCCCTGGAACGCCCCGATCGAAGACCTCTACGAGTACACGCAAGACCCTGCCGTCCTCAAGGACGCCGACGAGGTCGTCATCACGTTCGAGGCCGGCGTCCCGACCGCGATCGACGGCGTGGCCTTCACCCCCCTCGGCATCGTCGAGCGCATGAACGAGCTCGCTGGCAAGCACGGCGTCGGCCGCATCGACGTCGTCGAGGACCGCCTGGTCGGCATCAAGAGCCGCGAGGTCTACGAGGCCCCCGGCGCGATGGCCCTGATCGCCGCACACGAGGCTCTCGAGGCCCTGACCATCGAGCGCGACCTGGGTCGCTACAAGCGCGGGGTCGAGGCCGAGTGGTCGAACCTCGTCTACGACGGCCTCTGGTTCTCGGGGCTCAAGCGCTCGCTCGACGTCTTCATCGACGACACCCAGAAGTACGTGTCGGGTGAGATCCGCCTCAAGCTGCAGGGCGGCCGTGCCGTCGTCACCGGCCAGAAGAGCGACGCGAGCCTCTACGACTTCGACCTCGCGACCTACGACACGGGGGACACCTTCGACCAGTCCCTGTCGAAGGGCTTCATCGAGATCTGGTCGCTGCCGAGCAAGATCTCGGCTCGTCGCGACCTGGCCCACGGGGCGTGACCGACGCGGGCGGGCTCGGTGACGGGCCCGGCAAGAACGAGCGCGCAGGCGAGGCGGGCGCCCTCTGGGGCGGCCGCTTCGCCTCCGGGCCGTCCGCCGAACTCGCGGCGCTGAGCAAGTCCACCCAGTTCGACTGGCAGCTGGCCTCGTACGACATCGCCGGATCACGCGCACACGCCCGGGCCCTCTCGGCCGCGGGCTACCTCGACGGCTCCGAGCTCGACGCGATGCTCTCGGCGCTCGACCGCCTCGAGTCCGACGTGCTCGACGGCACGTTCACCGCGGCCGAGTCCGACGAAGACGTGCACTCCGCCCTCGAGCGGGGGCTCATCGGCATCGCCGGGCCCGAGCTCGGCGGCAAGCTGCGAGCCGGTCGCAGCCGCAACGACCAGATCGCCACGCTCGTGCGCTTGTACCTGCGAGAACACGCCCGGGTCATCGGTCGGCAGGTCGTCGACCTGGTCGACGCCGTCGCAGGGCAGGCGACCGCCCACCCGACGGCCGTCATGCCCGGTCGGACGCACCTCCAGCACGCCCAGCCCGTCTTGCTGGCGCACCACTTGCTGGCCCACGCGTGGCCCCTGGTCCGCGACCTCGAGCGCCTGCGCGACTGGTCACGTCGAGCCGGCGCCTCGCCGTACGGTGCGGGTGCCCTCGCCGGCAGTTCGCTGGGACTCGACCCGCTGCTGGTGGCGACCGAACTCGGCTTCGACCGCACGACCGAGAACTCGATCGACGCGACGGCGAGTCGAGACGTCGTGTCCGAGTTCGCCTTCGTCACGGCGTCGATCGGCATCGACCTCTCGCGCCTGGCCGAAGAGATCATCCTCTGGAACACCCGCGAGTTCGGCTTCGTCCGGCTGCACGACGCCTTCTCGACCGGGTCGAGCATCATGCCGCAGAAGAAGAACCCCGACATCGCCGAGCTGGCTCGGGGCAAGTCCGGGCGTCTCATCGGCAACCTGACGGGTCTGCTGGCGACGCTCAAGGGGCTGCCGCTCGCGTACAACCGCGATCTGCAAGAAGACAAAGAGCCGGTCTTCGACTCGGTGACCCAGCTCGAGGTGCTGCTGCCGGCCTTCACGGGCATGGTGGCGACGCTCGACTTCGACGAGGCTCGCATGGCCGAGCTGGCACCGCAGGGCTTCTCGCTCGCCACCGACGTCGCCGAGTGGCTCGTCCGTCAGGGTGTCGCCTTCCGTGACGCGCACGAGATCAGCGGTGAGCTGGTGCGGTTCTGTGAGCAACACGACCTCGAGCTGCACGAGCCCACCGACGAGCAGTACCGGGCCGTCTCGCCGCACCTCACCCCCGAGATCCGACCGGTCCTGACGGTCGAGGGGTCCATCGCGAGTCGCCGTGGCGTGGGCGGCACGGCTCCCGAACGGGTCGCCGAGCAGCTGGCGCAGCTCACCGAGCAGATGCGCCACCTCGTCCAGGCCCTCGACCCGGTGGCGGCGTGAGTCCTCGCCGCCCCGGCTCGGGCGACGACCGGCCGACCCGCGCCTGGGTCGTGCCGGTCGTCGTCGCCCTCGCCGTGGCGGTGCTCGTGACCGTCGTGGTGATCGCGGTGGCCAGCGGGCAGCGAATCTTCTGAGTCACGTGGGCACCAGGGGTCCGAGCCGCGTGGGCACGAGGGGGCGGTGACCACGACGTCTGCCGACGACGTGCTCGCGAGGCTGCTGGCCGAGCCGGCGCTGGAGGTCGCACCGCGCCTCCTGGGCTCGATCTTCTGGTCCGGGGGAGTCGGGGTGCGCCTGACCGAGGTCGAGGCGTACCACGGTCAGGGGCAAGACCCCGGATCGCACGCGCACCGCGGTCGCTCGACACGGAACGGCAGCATGTTCGACGCCGGCGGCACGCTGTACGTGTACCTGTCGTACGGCATCCACCGGTGCGTCAACGTCGTGTGCGGCCCCGAGGGGTACGCATCGGGCGTCCTCCTCCGGGCGGGCGAGGTCGTGGCCGGCCTCGACGAGGCGCGAGCCCGTCGGTCGACGTCGCGGACGCCGGCCGACCTCGCCCGAGGCCCGGGCCGACTCGGGTCGGCCCTCGGCATCGAGCTCGGCGACGACGGCTCGCGCCTCGTCGCCGACGCCCCCAGTCAGGAGGCGCGGTTCCGGTTGCGCCTCCCGTCCGCACCGGTCGGCGCCGTCGCCGCGGGCCCCCGCGTCGGTGTGTCGGGTCACGCCGGCGGCGACGCCTTCCCGTGGTGGTTCTCGCTCGAGGGCGACCCGACGGTCTCGCCCTACCGGGCAGCCGTGTCCCGCCGACGCGGTGGGGCGTGACGAGGGTCGTGGCGGCCGCTGGTAGCGTCTTGCAGGTGACCAGTGAAACGACCGCGGACGTCCTGGCCGCCCAGAGCAACGACCCGTCGTTCGACGACGTGTGGGACGAATTGCAGTGGCGCGGCCTGGTGCACGTCTCGACCGACGCCGACGCACTGAAGACCCTGCTCGCCGGCGAGCCGATCACGTACTACTGCGGGTTCGACCCGACGGCGCCGAGCCTCCACCTCGGCAACCTCGTGCAGTTGCTCACGATGCGCCGCCTGCAGCTGGCCGGTCACCGACCGCTCGGCCTCGTGGGTGGTTCGACCGGTCTCATCGGCGATCCGCGACCGACCGCCGAGCGGGTGCTGAAGACGCCCGAGCAGACCGCCGAGTGGGTCGACCGCATCCGCGTGCACGTCGAGAAGTTCCTGTCGCCCGACGGCGACAACGGCCTCCAGGTGGTCAACAACCTCGACTGGACGGCACCGCTCAGCGCCATCGAGTTCTTGCGCGACATCGGCAAGAACTTCCGCGTCAACACGATGCTCAAGAAGGACGCCGTGGCCGCGCGCCTGAACTCCGACGCCGGCATCAGCTACACCGAGTTCAGCTACCAGATCTTGCAGGGGCTCGACTTCCGCGAGCTGTACCGCAGCTACGGCTGCGTGCTGCAGACCGGCGGCAGCGACCAGTGGGGCAACCTCACGAGCGGCACCGAGTTGATCCGGCGCACCGAAGGCGTCTCGGTGCACGCCATCGGCACGCCGCTCATCACGAACTCCGACGGCACCAAGTTCGGCAAGAGCGAGGGCAACGCGGTCTGGCTCGACGCCGACCTGACCAGCCCGTACGCCCTGTACCAGTTCTGGCTCAACACCGACGACTCCGATGTCGTCTCGCGCCTGAAGGTGTTCACGTTCCTCTCGCGTGCCGAGATCGAACGCCTCGCCACGGCCGTCGCCGACGAACCCTTCCGTCGGGAGGCGCAGCGGGCGTTGGCCTGGAACGTCACGTCCCTGGTCCACGGCGCCGCGGCCACCCGTTCCGCGATCGCCGCCGCCGCGGCCCTCTTCGGTCAGGGCGATCTCGCCGAGCTCGACGGATCGACCCTGCGGAGCGCGATCGCCGAGTTGCCGGCCGCCACGGCCGACGGGTCGACCACCGTCGCCCAGGCCCTCGTCGACACGGGTCTCGTGTCGTCGTTGGGGGCGGCCCGCCGCGCCACCGCCGAAGGCGGCGTCTACGTGAACAACACGAGGGCCGAGAACGGCGACGCCCTCGTGGCCGACTCGCAACTCGACGGGGGAGTCGTCGTCCTCCGGCGAGGCAAGAAGACGCTGGCCGGCGTGACCGTCCAGGTCTGACACGCGTCTGCACCGAGCAGCCGAGAAGCCCGCATTCCCCGTCGGGGTGCGGGCTTCTCCTCATCTGAGGAGAGCTGCGGCCAGCACATCCCCGTGTTTCCGGGCGTCGCTATAACGACACGCCCGGGATGCATGGAGATTTGGGGGTGAGCCCTCGTGGCTGTGTAAAGTAATCCGAGTCAGCCCAAAGGTGCGGCGGAGCGGCCAGGACAGAGACCAGAGATGGTCCCGATCCGGAGCTCACCGGCCTCAAGTGGTGACATCCTCCCCGAGACCGAGTCGTTTACGACTCGAGAATCGTGTGGTAGGGTTTCAAATCCATCCTCTGGTTCTGCCAGGCGCTGGTCTTCACCACGTGAAGATCGGAAATCGAGTCGATTTGACTTGGTCCACCAGGATGGTATGGTTCCACAGCAGCTTCGAGCGAAGGTCTACTAAAGCCGGGCCTCGAGTGCGTTTGGTCCTTGAGAACTCAACAGCGTGCACATTGTCAAATGCCAAATTATACCCTGGCATTGCTTGTGGCTT
>NZ_JADKSD010000003.1:0-357754 GCF_015350895.1 Frigoribacterium sp. VKM Ac-1396
AAGCCACAAGCAATGCCAGGGTATAATTTGGCATTTGACAATGTGCACGCTGTTGAGTTCTCAAGGACCAAACGCACCGGGGACCCAGCCTTGGAAGACTTTTGCCCTGGGCAGATGTATAACCTTTTTGCACTGTTCGACGATGTCGAGATCGTGCCGAAGTCCCTTGCGGAACGAGCCGTAACTCTACATCATCTTGTTCAGTGTTCGCAACTCGCTTGGTCCGAGGCTGTGAAGCAACTCGAGGACTTGGAAGCTGGTCCCGCTTGAGGCCGGAGGAGCTTCGCTCCGCCGCACCTTTGGGGTGACGAGTGATTACTTTACACACGACCTGGCGGGTGTGACCAAACCTCCGTGCATCCCGGGCGTGTCGCGGTCTGGAAGCCCGGAAGTACGGGGTTCTCAGCCCAACGGCAGAACGAGCACCGCCCCGAGCGAGACCGACGCGATGACAATCCAGGACGCCAGGCCGACGAGCACCGCGCGGCCACCGGTGCGGACGAGGGCCTCGAGGCGGATGCTCGACCCCAGGCCGACGAGTGCGAGCCCGAGCAGGACCGACTGGACCGTGCCCGCCGTCGCGAGCAGCGCCTCCGGAAGGGGGACCAGCGTTCGGACGAGCACCAGGGCCGCGAAGCCCGCGACGAAGAGCGGGACGACCGGCGGGCGTGCTCCGCCGTCGGCGCCCTGCCGGCGGACGACCGACGAGGTGATCGCGACGATCGGCGCGAGCATCAACACCCTCGTGAGCTTGACGATCACCGCGACCGCGAGTGCCGCGGCGCCGGCGGTCTGCGCGGTGGCCACCACCTGACCGACGTCGTGCACGCTCGCCCCCACCCAGGCACCGAACTCGAGCTCGGTCAGGCCGACCCACCCGCCGATCACGGGCAGGACCGCGATGGCGAGGGTGCCGAAGAGCGTGACGAGGGCGACGGGGGTCGCGGCGTCCTTGCCGCGGTCGCGCGTCACCGCGCTCATCGCCCCGACGGCCGAGGCTCCGCAGATCGAGAAGCCGGCGGCCAACAGGAGCGGCTGGTCGCCGGGGAGCCGGGCCCACCGGCCGAGCACGTAGGTGACTCCGAAGGTCAGCCCCAGGATCGCGACCACGGCGACGATCGTCACCCAGCCGAGGCCGGCGACGTCGACCAGGCTGAGCTGCAGACCGAGCAGGACGACCCCGATGCGCAGCAGACGTCTGGCCGCGAGGGTGAGTCCGGGCTTCCAGCTGCCGTCGAGTCGCGGGCGGAGGGGCCGGACCTGGGCCACGACGATGCCGAGCAGGACGCACCAGGTGAGCACCGGCACCGCCGGCAGCAGGAGGTGCAGCACCCAGGCCACCCCGTAGGCGGCCCCGGCGACGACGAGCCCCGGCACCGACTGCGCGCGCGAGGGCGAGGAGACGGCGGAGGGGCTCACCGGACGGGCCTAGACCCGGTTCTTGGCGGGGTTGATCAACGAACCGAGGCCCGAGATCGCGACCTCGACGGTCTGGCCCGACGTGAAGGGGCCGATGCCCGAGGGCGTGCCGGTCAGGATGACGTCGCCGGGCAGGAGCGTGAAGACCTCGGTGACGTACTCGATCAGCTCGGGGATCTTGTGGATCATCTGCATCGTCGACTCGCGCTGCATGACCTCACCGTCGACGCGGGTCTCGATCGTCGCGTCGGTCCAGTCGAACTCGTTCTCGATGTAGGGCCCGAGAGGCAGGAAGGTGTCGTAACCCTTCGCACGGGTCCACTGCCCGTCGGCGTTCTGCACGTCGCGGGCCGTGACGTCGTTGGCCACGGTGTAGCCGAACACCACGTCTTGGTAGTCCTCGGCCTTCACGCGCTTGGCGATCGAGCCGATGACGATGGCGAGCTCGCCCTCGAAGTCGACGCGCCCCACGTCGGGCGGCAACTGGATCGAGTCGCCGAAGCCGATCACCGTCGTGTTCGGCTTGAGGAACAGGATCGGGGCCTCGGGCGCGGACTGACCGAGCTCGTCGGCGTGGTCCTGGTAGTTCAGGCCGACGCCCACCACCTTGGAGCGCGGGATGACCGGCGCGAGCAGCTTCGCCTGCCGCAGCGACACGCGCTCGCCCGTGGTCTCGTACCCGCTGTACATCGGGTCGCCAGCGAGGACGATGAGCTCGCGCTCGTCGACGATGCCGTAACGGGGGTCTTCTCCGGGCGTGGCGAAACGGGCGATCTTCACGCGTCGAGCCTAGTCATCCAACCGTGGACGTCGGGACGGCGGCCGTACTGGATGTCGGTCAGCTCGTCACGCAGCGACATGGTCAGTTCGCCGCCGGACGCGGCGGGCGAACCGATGTGGATGCCCTCGCCCTTGAGCTCGGCGATGGGGACGACGACCGCGGCCGTGCCGCAGGCGAAGACCTCGACAATGTCGCCGGACTCGACGCCGTCACGCCATTCGTCGATCGTCACGCGTCGACGTTCGACCCGGTGGCCCCGCGCTTCGGCCAACTCGAGGATCGAGTCGCGCGTGATGCCCTCGAGGATCGAGTCGCTGTCGGGTGTGACGAGGGTGCCGTCCTTCTTCACGAGCACGACGTTCATGCCGCCGAGCTCTTCGATGTAGGCACTCTCGGACGAGTCGAGGAACAGCACCTGCTGGCAGCCGTTCTCGTACGCCTCTTGCTGCGGCAGCAACGACGACGCGTAGTTGCCGCCGGTCTTGGCGGCCCCGGTGCCGCCCTTGCCGGCGCGGGCGTAGTTCGTGGTGAGCCAGATCGAGACGGGAGAGACACCGCCGCTGAAGTAGGCCCCGGCCGGGCTCGCGATCACGTGGTACGACACCTCGTGCGCGGCCCGGACGCCGAGGAAGGCCTCGGTGGCGATCATGAACGGCCGCAGGTACAGGCTCGTCTCGGGCGCCGACGGCACCCAGTCGAGGTCGGCCCGCACGAGCTGGCGCACCGACTCGACGAAGTCGTCGGTGCTGAGCTCGGGCAGCGCGAGACGGCGGGCCGAGCGCTGCAGGCGACGACCGTTGGCGTCGGGCCGGAACGACCAGACCGAGCCGTCGGCGTGGCGGTAGGCCTTCATGCCCTCGAAGATCTCTTGGGCGTAGTGCAGCACCGAGGCGGACGGGTCGAGCTGCAGCGGTCCGTACGGGTGCACGGACGCCGCGTGCCACCCGTCGGCGAGGGTCCACTCGATCGTGACCATGTGGTCGGTGAAGTGCTTGCCGAAGCCGGGGTCGCTGAGGATGGTCTCGCGTTCGGCGTCGTCGCGGGCCGTCTCGGACGGCGTCAGCTCGAACTGCAACGGGAAGTCGGCCGGGTCGTCGGTCGGGGCGGAGACGTGGTCGGTGGTGGTCATGATGCCCTTCAGGCGGAGGCAGACGGGGACGGGGTGCGGACGCGGTCGGCGATCGCCGAGCCGATCTCGGCGGTGCGGCGGGCCGGCAGCGACGCGTCGCGCGACGCCCGGTCGGCGATGTCGCCGTCGACGGCCCGGGTGACGCGGGCGGCCGCTTCGGGCAGGCCCAGGTGCTCGAGCAACAGCGCGACGGACAGGATCGCCGCCGTCGGGTCGGCCCTCTGCTGGCCGGCGATGTCGGGCGCCGAACCGTGCACCGGTTCGAACATGCTCGGGAAGGCCCCGTCGGGGTTGACGTTGCCCGAGGCCGCGAGGCCGATGCCGCCGCTGATGGCGCCGGCGAGGTCGGTGAGGATGTCGCCGAAGAGGTTGTCGGTGACGATGACGTCGAACCGGGCCGGGTCGACGACCAGGTGGATGGTGGCCGCGTCGACGTGCTGGTAGTCGACCGTCACGTCGGGGTACTCGGTCGCGACGGCGTCGACGGTGCGCTGCCAGAGGCTGCCCGAGAACACGAGCACGTTGGTCTTGTGCACCAGGGTCAGTCGACCCCGGCGGCTGCGGGCCTCCTCGAAGGCGAACCGCACGACGCGCTCGACGCCGTAGGCCGTGTTGACGCTGACCTCGTTCGCGATCTCGTGCGGCGTGCCCTGCCGCAGCGCGCCTCCGTTGCCGACGTAGGGCCCCTCGGTGCCCTCGCGGACGACGACGAAGTCGACCTCGCCGGGCGAGGAGAGCGGCGACGGCACGCCCGGGTACACCTTGGTCGGCCGCAGGTTCACGTAGTGGTCGAGCGCGAAACGCAGCTTCAGCAGCAGACCGCGCTCGATGATGCCCCCGGCCAGGCGGGGGTCGCGCGGGTCGCCCCCCACGGCACCGAGCAGGATCGCGTCGTGCGACGCCACGGCCGCCAGGTCGGCGTCGGTGAGGATGTCGCCCGTCTCGAGGTAGCGGGTGGCACCGAGCGAGAACGTCGTCACGTCGAACGTCGCGTCGTCACCTGCCGCGACCTCGAGCACCTTCAGCGCCTCGGCGACGACCTCGGGGCCGATGCCGTCTCCGGGGATGGCGGCGAGTCTGACGGTGCGGGGCATGGTTCTCCTGGCGTCTCGGGGGGCTCGCCACACTTTACCCGCGGCCACGGCGGCCGCGGGGCCCGGAGGGACGTGCCGGTCCACCCGTGCCGGGGTGGCCCGGTCGACGCGAACCGCGGTGGCCGGTCGGCCCGGGACCGGGGCGTGCCGGTCGACGCGGGGCCTCAGTCGGCCGAGGAGGCGCGGCGCAGGGTCGTGAGCGCGACCACCACCGCGGCGACCATCACCAGTGCCCCGACGCCGGCCGTGACGACGAGCCCCTGGTCGAAGGCGTCGGTCGCGGCGTGCAGGAGGGACGTCGCGAGGTCGTCGGGCAGCCCGGACGAGACCACCACCGCGCCTCCCAGGGTCTCTCGGGCGGCCTCGCCGACCTCGGTCGGCACCCCCTCCGGCACGACCAGGGCTCCGCGGTAGATCGCGGTCAGCATGCTGCCGAGCACGGCGGTGCCGAGCACGGCACCGACCTCGTAGGCGGTCTCGGACACCGCCGAGGCCGCCCCCGCCCGGTTCGGCGGCACGGCCGCGATGATGAGGTCGTTCGAGATCGTCTCGGCCGCTCCGACGCCGAGACCGACGAAGGCGAAGGCCACGACGAAGACGACGACCGGGGCTCCGGCACCGGTCGCGAAGACCGCCGCGTAGGCCAGGGCGGCCGACGCCAGACCGATCGCGACGATGGTGCGCGGGCGCAGCCATCGGACGACCCGCACGACGCCGAGGCCGGCGAGGATCATGACGACGAGGCCGGGGACGAGCGTCATCGCGGCCTGCAGCGGACGCAGTCCGACGACGAGCTGCAGGTGCTGGGTCGTGAAGAACAAGAAGGCCACGAGCGCCACGACGGCGAGAAGGTTGACCATCACCGACCCGGCGAACACGGGGTTGGTGAAGAGGCGCACGTCGAGCAACGGGCGGGGGCGGGCGAGCTGACGGCGGACGAACAGCCAGCCCGAGCCGACGCCGACCACCGCCAGCACGACGACCGGCCAGACGAGGCCGTCCGTCGCGAGCAGCTTGATCGCCGCGACGACCGGTGCCATCGCCGCCAGCGAGAGCACGACCGACAGCGGGTCGGCCGGCCCGGGGTCGGGGTCGCGGCTCTCGGTCAGCAGCAGCGGGCCCGCGATCACGAGCGGAACGAGCACGGGCACGGCGATGAGGAAGACCGAGCCCCAGGCGAAGTGCTCGAGCAGCACGCCGCCGACGATCGGCCCCAGGGCGGACCCTGCGGCGAATCCCGACGCCCAGACGGCGATGGCGAGGCGACGCTGTTCGCGGTCGAGGAAGGTGCTGCGCAGCAGCGACAGCGTCGCCGGCATGATCATGGCCCCGAAGAAGCCCAGCACGGCGCGGGCGGCGATCAACTGCTCGGCGCTGGTCGAGAAGGCCGCGAGCACCGAGACGACGGCGAAGCCGCTCGCCCCGATGAGCAGCAGCTTGCGACGACCGAAGCGGTCGCCCATCGACCCCATCGCCACCAGCAGGCCGGCCAGGACGAGCGAGTACACGTCGACGATCCAGAGCTGCCCCGCGGCGCTCGGCTGCAGGGCGGTCGAGATCTCGGGCAGGGCGAAGCTCAGCACCGTGTTGTCGACCGACACGAGCAGCACCGGCAGCATCAGGACGACCAGTGCGGCCCACTGTCGCCGCCCGGCGCGGGGCGGGACGCCGGTCGGGGTGGTGGTCGGGACGGGGACGGGGCGGGTCATGGTGCTCTCTCGAGATCGGTCCGGTGGGGTGCCTGGCGGGACGGTCGGCTGGTGGGCGCCGCGTGCGCCGACCGCCCGCCGGGGGCAGGAGGCGCGGGCGCTGACCGTCCGGACGGTACAGTTACACCGTCCAGACGGTACAGTAACAGAATGAGTCCCCGACCGTCAGCCCGAGGATCGATGCTCGACACGTTCGAGACGCTCGTCGTCGACGAGGGCGAGCGCGCCGCGACCTTCGACGCCGTGGCCGCCGCCGCCGGCGTCTCGAAGGGCGGCCTGCTGTACCACTTCCCGACGCGGGAGGCCCTGGTCGACGGCCTCGTCGACCGGCTCACGACCCTGCTCGACGACGACGTGGCCGCGATGACCAGCGCGCCGGAGGGGGTCGTCGACTACTTCGTCCGCACGTCGTCACCGGCCACCATCCCCGCCGACGACCCGCTCGACCGCTGCATCACAGCCGTCTCGAACCTGGCGGCCAGCGGCCGACACCCGCGAGCCCTCGAGGCCCTGACCGCGATGCAGGCCCGCTGGCACCAGGTCGTGCTCGACGCCGTCGGCGACCCCGCGGTCGCCCGGGTGGTGTCGCTCGTGTCGGACGGGCTCTACTTCACGCCGCGACCGTTCTCACCGGTGGACTCGGGTGGCGACCCGCGGCACGACGCGTCGATCGACGACGTCATCGCCGTGCTGCAGCGGCTCGTGCCGCGGAGCTGACCCGTGCCTCCTGCAGGCCCGGCCCGCCCGACGCCTCGCGAGAGCCGAGACCCCTGCTGACGAGGGGGCTCCTTGTGGGCTTCTCGTGCCCTCGGCGGTCAGACGGCGACGATGCAGGCGGGACTGCCGGTCGTGAACAGGTCGACGGGGGCACCGGGCAGGCCGGTCGCGTCGTCGAGGGGCAGCACCGAGACGGTGTCGGACCCCTGGTTGGCGCAGTAGAGCAGCCCGTCGGCGATGGCGAAGTGGCGGGGCCACGCACCACCGCAGGGCACCTGGCCGACCAGGCGGAGCCGCGAGGGCTCGGCACCGTCCGAGCCGCCCTCGGCGTCGACCGACGCCTCGAGCACGCTGATCGTGTCGCGGCCCCGGGTGGCGACGTACACGCGCGAGCCGTGCACGGCGAGGTGCGACGGGAGGTCGCCCTGCTCGTTCGGCTCGCCCTCGACGACGGGGACCGAGTACGCGACGACGAGCTCGTCACCCTGACGACGGACCACGTACAGGCGCGCGTCGAGCTCGCCCACGACGAGCAGGTCGTCGCCGAGCCGGTCGAGGTGCCTGGGGCCCGAACCGGCGGGCATCGGGTGGACGGCGACGACCGACGGCTCGAGCGTCACGGTGTCGACGGCGATCTCGATCAGCCGGTCCGTGCCCAGGTCGCTGACGAGGTGCGTGCCCCACGGGGTCGGCACGATCTGGTGGGCGTGCGGCCCGCCCTGACGGTCGGCGACCGGGCCCGAACCCGCCGGGAGCGCCACCGTCGCGGTGACGCGTGCGGGGTCGGTGGCCTCGGAGCTCAGCACGCCGAAGGTGCCGCCGACGTAGTTCGCCACGAGCAGCGCGTTCGAAGCCCGGTCGTGCGCGATGTGGCACGGCGACGCCCCACCGGAGGCGGCGACGCCGGCCTCGACCAGCCGGCCGGCCGCGATCGTGTACGACAGCACGCGCCCCTCGGTCGTCTCGGCGACGGCGTGCAGCGCCCCCTCGGTGACGACGAGGAACGACGGGTCGTCGGCCTCGACGACCTGCCCGGCCTGCCAGCGCCCGTCGGATCGCGAGCGCTCGAGCACCGTGATGCCGGTGCCGTGGCCGCCGCTGACCGCCGTGTACGACCCGACGTAGAGCCGCTGCGGGGCGTCCGCCCGGGCGTCGGTCACGACCGGCCCGTGCCGAGGTCGTCGCCGGCAGCGATGCGCTCGTGGTGGTGGATCACCTCGGCGACGATGAAGTTCAAGAACGACTCGGCGAAGGCCGGGTCGAGCTGGGCCTCTTCGGCCAGGCGGCGCAAGCGCTGGATCTGCACGCGCTCGCGCTCGGGATCGCTGGCCGGCATGCCCGCCGCCGCCTTGAGCAGGCCCACGGACTGCGTGTACTTGAACCGCTCGGCGAGCATGTGCACGAGCGCGGCGTCGATGTTGTCGATGCTCTGACGGATGCCCGAGAGCTCGTCGATCGCGCCCTGGTCGGCCGAGCTGAGGGGGCTGTCCGCCCCGAGAGGACTGTCGAGTGCCATGCACCGACCCTATCGGCGACCCCGGCGACGGGGCCGCCGACGGACCGCCCACGGACGAAGGAGGCGCGTCCCGCTCTCGCAGGACGCGCCTCCTTCTCGGCCGGGCCGGCCGGGCGTGGTCAGTCGACCAGCGTCAGCGTGACCTCGACGTTGCCGCGCGTGGCGTTCGAGTACGGGCACACGTGGTGCGCCGCGTCGGCGAGCTCTTGACGACGCTCGGGCTCGACGTTCGGCGTGTAGATGTCGAGTTCGACGGCGAGGCCGAACCCGCCCTCGCCGTTGCCGCCGATGCCGACGCTCGCCGAGACCTCGGCGCCGGTGGTGTCGACGCCGAGCTTCTTGCCCGCGCCGTGCATGGCGCTGAGGAAGCAGGCGGCGAAGCCCGCGGCGAACAGCTGCTCGGGGTTGGTGCCCTCGCCCGAACCGCCCAGCTCTTTCGGCGGACGCGTGTCGAAGTCGAGTCGGTCGTCTTCGCTGCGGACGTGGCCGTCACGACCCCCGCCGGTGGCGTGGGCGATGGCGGTGTAGGCGATGTCGAGTGTCATGAGGAGAAGACCATACCTAGATTCTGGGAGTTGGCTCGGTGGCGGGTGTGTGTGGTAGCGCGGCTCAGCCGAGCAGGTCGTGACGCTGCACGATGGCGTCGCGGCCGGGGCCGACGCCGATGGCCGAGATGCGGGCGCCGCTCATCGCCTCGACGGCGAGCACGTAGTCTCGGGCGGCCTTCGGCAGGTCGTCGAACTCGCGCGCACCGGTGATGTCTTCGCTCCAGCCGGGGAACTCCTCGTAGATCGGCGTCGCGTGGTGGAAGTCGCTCTGCGAGACGGGCACCTCGTCGTGACGGACGCCGTCGACGTCGTACGCCACGCAGACCGGGATCGTCTCGAGGCCGGTCAGCACGTCGAGCTTGGTGAGCACGAAGTCGGTGACGCCGTTGATGCGGGCCGTGTAGCGCGCGATGGGGGCGTCGTACCACCCGCAGCGGCGCGGGCGACCCGTGGTCGTGCCGAACTCGAAGCCGTTGGCCCGCAAGAACTCACCCGAGGCGTCGAACAGCTCGGTCGGGAACGGACCGGCACCGACGCGAGTCGTGTACGCCTTGACGATGCCGATGACCCGCTCGATGCGGCCCGGGCCGATGCCCGAACCGGTCGAGGCCCCGCCGGCGGTCGCCGACGACGAGGTGACGAACGGGTACGTGCCGTGGTCGACGTCGAGCATGGTCGCCTGACCCGCCTCGAACAGCACGGTCTTGTCGGCCTCGAGCGCCTGGTGGATCTCGAGCGCGGTGTCGGCGACCATCGGCTTGAGGCGCTCGGCGTACGACAGCAGCGACTCGACGACCTCGTCGACCTCGATCGCGCGGCGGTTGTAGATCTTGACCAGCAGGTGGTTCTTCTGGTCGAGGGCCGCCTCGACCTTCTGTCGCAGGATGCCCTCGTCGAAGATGTCTTGCACGCGGATGCCGACGCGGTTGATCTTGTCGGCGTAGGTCGGGCCGATGCCGCGACCCGTCGTGCCGATCTGGCGCTTGCCCAGGAACCGCTCGGTCACCTTGTCGAGGGTGCGGTGGTAGTGCGTGATGACGTGCGCGTTGGCGCTGACCCGCAGCCGCGAGACGTCGATGCCGCGGGCGATCAGCGCGTCGAGCTCGTCGAAGAGCACCTCGATGTCGACGACGACGCCGTTGCCGATGACGGGCGTGACGCCGGGCGAGAGGATGCCGGAGGGCAGCAGGTGCAGCGCGTACTTCTGGTCGCCGATCACCACCGTGTGGCCCGCGTTGTTGCCGCCGTTGAACTTCACGACGTAGTCGATGCGGCTCGACAACAGGTCGGTGGCCTTGCCCTTGCCCTCGTCGCCCCACTGGGCTCCGATGATCACCACTGCTGGCACGGGTTTCTCCTCACGTCGGGGGAACGCACCGGGTGAGGTGCACTTGAGTCTACCGGCAGCCGCGTCCGGCCCGCCCGGTGGCGGTCGCGGGACGCACGCCGAGGAGGCGCGGCGCCGGTCTCGAGGACCCGCGCCGCGCCTCCTGGGCTCGCGTCTCAGCCCCGGGGCAGCGCCGCGAGGCGCTCGACGGTCGCGTGCGCCCCGTCGGCGATCAGCTGGTCGAGGGCGTCGAGGTACGCGGAGGTGAAGCGATCGTCGTCGACGAGGTCGCCGAAGACCTCGCGGTCGCGGAGGAAGGCCAGCCGGTCGTCTCGCTGGGTCAGCGCCGCCGCGGTCAGCCGGTCCGCGAGCCGGTCGACGATGGTGATCGGGTCGCCCTGCTCGTCGACCGCCTCGGCGTACCTCGCCCAGCTGGCCACGATCGCCGCGGACCGCCGCACGTCGCCGCCGGCCGCGAGGTTCTCGCGCACGACGGGCAGCAGCCACTTGGGGATGCGGTCGCTCGACTCGGCGCACAGGCGCGCCAGGGTGTCACGCACCTCGGGGTTCTGGAACCGCTCGATCAGGGTCGCCTTGTAGTCGTCGAGGTCGATGCCGGGCACCTCGGGCAGCGTGGGCGTGGCCTCGAGGTCCATGTAGTCCCGCAGGAAGCCCGCGATCGCCGGGTCGGTCGTGGCCTCGTGCGCGTAGCGGTACCCCGAGAGGTAGCCGAAGTAGCAGAGCCCCTGGTGGCTGGCGTTGAGCAGGCGCAGCTTCATGAACTCGTAGGGCTCGACGTCGTCGACCAGCTGCACGTCGGCGTCCTCGTACGGCGGCCGCCCGAGGGGGAAGTCGTCTTCGAGCACCCACTGGAAGAACGGCTCGGCGACGACGGGCCAGGCGTCGTCGATGCCGAGGCCCTCGCGCACCTCGGCACGGTCGTCGTCGCTCGTGACCGGGGTGATGCGGTCGACCATGCAGTTCGGGAACGAGACGGACTCGCGCATCCACGTCGCCAGCTCGGGGTCGACGAGTGCGGCGTAGGCCGAGAACATCTTCTTCGCCACGTGCCCGTTGCCGGGGATGTTGTCGCACGACATCACCGTGAACGGCTCGATGCCTCGCTCACGACGACGCTGCAGGGCCGCCGTCACGAGGCCGAAGGTCGTGTGCGGGGAGCCGCCCGCCGCGACCGCCTCGAGGTCGGAGCGGACGGCGGGGTTCGTCTCGTCGAACTCGCCCGTGACGTGGTGGAAGTTGTACCCGCCCTCGGTCACGGTGAGCGACACGATCCTCGTCTCGGGCGAGGCCATCTTCTCGACGACGCCCTCGGGGTCGTCGACCGCGAGCAGGTACTCGACGATGCTGCCGATCACCCGGGCCTCACGGCGCCCGTCGGGGTGCTTCAGGACGAGCGTGTAGAGGCCGCCCTGGGCGTCCATCACCTCTTTCATGCGGCGGTCCTGCTCGAGCACGCCGACTCCGCAGATCGCGAAGTCCCGGGCCTCGCCCGCGGCGAGCAGACGGTCGATCACCATCGCCTGGTGCGCGCGGTGGAACCCGCCGACGCCGAAGTGGACGATGCCGGCCGTGAGGCCGGTGCGGTCGTAGCCCGGCACGGCGACGCCGGTGGTGGCGACCGCGTCGAGCGTGTCGGGCGACAGCACGACGGGGGTGACGGGGGCGTGGGTGTCGGTCATGAGGTTCTCCTGACGTGGTGCGGGCGGTGCGGGCGGTGCCGACGGCCGGTCGGCGGTGACGAGGGGGCGCGGGTCATTTGACGGCGCCGAGCGAGAGCCCTTGGACGAGCTTGTCCTGAGCGGCGAAGCCGGCGACGAGCACCGGGAACGACACGGCGACGGCGGCGGCGCAGACCTGGGCGAGGAACAACCCCTGACTCGTGACGAAGCTCGTGAGGAACACCGGGGCCGTGAACGCCTGCGTGCTGGTCAGCACGCTGGCGAACAGCAGCTCGTTCCAGCTGAAGATGAAGCAGATCAGGGCTGTGGCGGCCAGTCCGGGGCCCGAGATGGGCACGATGATGCGGCGGAAGATCGAGGGCAGGCTCGCTCCGTCTATCGCCGCGGCCTCGAGGATCTCGACGGGGATCTCGGACAGGAACGACCGCAGCATCCAGATCGCGATCGGCAGGTTCATCGACGTGTACAGCACGATCAGCAGCCCGACGCTGTCGAGGGCGCCGAGGCGGGACGCGATCAGGTAGATCGGAAGCAGCCCGGCCACCATCGGCAGCATCTTCGTCGAGAGGAAGAAGAACATCACGTCGGACCACTTCTGCACGGGCCGGATGCTCAGCGCGTACGCGGCCGGGAGGGCCAACACGAGCACCAGCAGCGTCGACAGGATCGACGCCGACGCGCTGTTGATGAGCGGCGGCCAGGGGCTGGCCCCCGAGTTCGCCCCGAAGAAGTTCGCGTAGCCGTCGAGCGTCAACGGCGCGAGGATCGAGGGGGGATTGGTCGCGGCGTCGGTCTCGCTGTGCAGGCTGGTCAGGACCATCCAGGCGACGGGCGCGAAGAACGCGAGGCCGACGAGCCAGGCGACGAGTCCGAGCACGGCGCTGCCGGCCCGGCCGCGGCGACTGCGGCCGGCCAGCACGCCGGGAGCCGAGGAGGCGCGGGTCGGCCGGGACCTCCGGGGCACCACGGTCGCGGGTCGGTCCAGGGTCGGTGCGGTCATCGGTTCTCCTCCTTGAGAAGCGTGGAGACGCTGCGCAGGGCGAAGGTCGCGATGACGATCGTCCCGATCACGACGACCACACCGGCAGCCGAGGCCGCGCCGTAGTCGTGCGCCTGGAAGAACTGCTGGTAGATCGTGTAGGGCAGGTTCGCGGTGCCGAGTCCGCCCGAGGTGATGGTGAACACGGCGTCGAAGTTCTGGACGATGTAGATCGAACCGAGCAGGGCCGCGAGCTCGAGGTAGCGACGCATGTGCGGCAACGTCATGAAGCGGAACACCTGCCACCCGGACGCCCCGTCGACCCGGGCGGCCTCGATGACGTCGAGGGGGCGGCTCTGCAGCCCGGCCAGCAGGATCAGCATCATGAACGGCGTCCACTGCCAGATCAGCGCGGCCTCGACCGCGATCAGCGGGTTGTTCGTGATCCAGTCCGGTTGCGGGGCCGTGGCCCCGAAGAGACCGAAGAACCAGGTCAGCGCACCGTTGAACAAGCCGTACTCGGGGTTGAACAGGGCGTGCTTCCAGACGAGCGCCGCCGCGACGGGCACGACGAGGAACGGCGCGATCATGATCGTCCTCACCACGCCACGACCGAAGAAGCTGCGGTCGAGCAGCATCGCGACGACCATCCCGAGCACCAGGCTCACGAGCACGACGGTCACGGTCAGGACGATCGTCGTCACGACCGATGCCCTCATGTTGGCGTCGGTGAAGACGTTCACGTAGTTCTGGAGGCCGCCGAAGGCGACGTCGTTCGGGTACAGCGAGTTCCAGCTGACGAACGACACGATGATCGTGATGACGAACGGCACCTGCGTGACGGCGATCACGAAGATCAGGGCGGGCAGCAGCGGGGCCCGGCGGGCCCACGCCCCGGCCCTGGCCAGGGCTGCCGCATCCTTGCGAGGGGTGCGGAAGCCCGGGGCCGAGGGCCGGGGCTCGTGTGGAGCCGGTGCTTCGACGGTGGCGGTCATGGCTACTCCTGGTACTTCTCGCTGACCTTCTCGGCCAGTCCCTGCCCGGTGGACAGCGCCTCCTCGACGGTCTGCTGGCCGGCGATCGCGGCACTCACGTCCTGCGAGACCTGAGTGGCCATGTCGGCGAACTCGGGCACGGCGACGAACTGGATGCCGGGTGCCGGGCGGGGCTGCACACCGGGGTTGTCGGGGTCGACGCTCGTGATCGCGTCCTCGGTCTGCTGGTAGAAGGGCGCGGCAGCGGCCTGGTAGTCAGGGTTGTCGTAGGTGCTGGCCCGCTTGCCGGCCGGGACGCTCGACCAGCCGATCTTCTCGGCGACGAGCTCTTCGTACTCCTTGCTCGAAGCCCACTCGACGAACTTCGCGGCGGCGTCCTGGTTCTTGCCTGCCTTCTGGATTCCCCAGGCCCAGGTGTAGAGCCAGCCCGAGCTGTCGGTCTCGACGACCGGCGCGGCGGCGTAGCCGATCTTGCCCTTCACGGGCGAGTCGTCGGCCTCGAGGCTGCCGGCGGCGCTGGTGGCGTCGTACCACATGGCGACCTTGCCCTGCTGCAGGTTGTTGAGGCACTCGGTGAAGCCGGCCTGCGGGGCGCCGGACTCGCCGTGTTCCTGGACGAGCTTGACGTAGAAGTCGACCGCCGCGGCGAACTCCGGGCTGTCGACCTGGGCGTCCCAGTCCTCGTCGAACCAGGTGCCACCGAACGTGTTCACCACCGTGGTCAACGGGGCGAAGATCTGCCCCCAGCCGGGCTGGCCGCGCAGGCAGATGCCCTTCATGCCGTCCTCGACGCCGTCCACCTGTGCGGCGAGGTCGGCGACCTCTTGCCAGGTGGGGTTCTCGGGCATCGTCACGCCGGCCTTCTCGAAGACGTCGGTGCGGTACATGAGGAACGACGACTCGCCGTAGAAGGGCTCGGCGTAGAGCTTGCCGTCCTCCCCCGTCAGCGCCTTCGTCATGGGCTCGAGGATGTCGCTCTGGTCGAAGTCGCTCGACGCCGCGACGGTGTCGTCGAGGGGCGTGAGCCACCCGTTCGCCGAGTAGCTCGGCACCTCGTAGTTGCTCAGCGACGCGACGTCGTACTGACCTGCCTGGCTCGAGAACTCCTGGCTGATCTTGGCCCGGACGTCGTTCTCGGGCAGGACCGTGTAGTTGACCTCGATGCCGGTGTCCTTCGTGAACGAGTCGGCGGTCAGCTTCTGCAGGTCGATCATCTGCGGGTTGTTGACCATCAGCACGTTGACCTCTTGGTCACCGCCGGACGCCGACGAGCCGCCGGCCCCTCCGCAGGCGCTGAGCCCGAGGGCTGCTGCGACGCCCACCGACATCGCGATCGTGAGCTTGCTGGCTCGGTTGACTGATCTCACGGGACCTCCATTGGTCGTGATCGAGCGGTGCGTCGGCGAGGCGATGATCGGCGCTCAGATGAGCGCGCCTCCTCAGATGTGCAGGAGTCTGACATGCGCTCGACAGATGTGCAAGGGGGCTCAGATGAGACAGAATGAGCACCACCTCGAGAAAGCAGCCCCATGGAGCGTCACGTGCCCGGCCCCGACCGCGATCAGCGGATCCTGATGGCCGACCTGGCTCGCGCCTACTACGTGGACGACCGTTCGAAGGTCGACCTCGCGGCCCGGTTCGGCCTCAGCCGGTTCCAGGTCGCGAAACTGCTGCGCAGCGCCCGCGACCACGGCGTCGTCTCGATCGAGATCAACGACCCACGACGCCCGTCGCGCGACGACGACCTCGCCCGCCTGCTCGGCATCGAACGCGTCCAGGTCGTCGACGTCACCGGGACGACCGGGCAGCAGGCAGGAGAACGCATCGGGATCGCCGTCATGGCGGCACTGACCCACACCTTGCGCCCCCGGACCACCGTGGGCATCTCGTGGTCGCGCACGATGGACCTCGCCGCACGATCGATGCCCGACCTCCCTCCGTGCACGATCGTCCAGTTGGCCGGCGCCCTGCAGGTGGTCGGGTCGGGCACCCTGCCCCAGGTGATCGGCACCCTGGGCTCCTCGCCCGAGATCACCACCATGCCGATCCACGCCCCGCTGGTCGTCGACAAGGCCTCGACCGCCCGCGATCTGATGCGACAGCCCGAGATCGCCGAGGCACTCGAACGGGCCGACCACCTCGACCTGGCCGTGGTCGCCGTGGGCGGCTGGCGGCGCGGCGAATCGAGCGTCTGGGAGAAGGTCGGGGCCGCCGACCGTGACGAGGCCGACGCCGCCGGAGCCGTCGGCGAGATCTCGGGTCGACTCTTCGACGCCGCGGGCCGACCGGTGACCACGTCCCTCGACGACCGACTGATCGGCGTCCGGTTCGACCAGCTGGCCCGCACCCCGCAGGTGATCGCGGTCGCGCACGGGGCCGGCCGGGCCGAGGCCGTCGTCGCGTCGGCCCACGCCGGATTCGTCACGCACCTGATCGTGGACACTACGCTTGCCGAGGCGCTGATCGAGCTGCTCGATCCCACCCCGTGAACGCCTGCGCGCATCGACCGCGATGCCACTGATCCGAGACTCGAAGAGGAGTTGCCCGTGACGACAGAACAGACCCCCACCACGACCCTGGTGGCCGGAGTGGACTCGTCCACGCAGAGTTGCAAGGTCGTCGTCCGTGACCTCTCGACGGGCGAACTCGTCCGACAGGGGTCGGCCAAGCACCCCGGAGGCACCGAGGTGCCCCCGGCCGCCTGGTGGGAGGCGCTGCTCACGGCGATCGAGGACGCCGGCGGTCTCGACGACGTCGCGGCCCTCTCGGTCGCCGGGCAGCAGCACGGGCTCGTCGCCCTCGACGCCGACGGCCGCGTCGTCCGCGACGCGCTGCTCTGGAACGACACCCGCAGCGCCCCGGCCGCCCGCGACCTGATCGCCGAGCTCGGCGCGGACGCCTGGGCCCGGCGCACGGGGTCGGTGCCCGTCGCCTCGTTCACCGCGACGAAGCTGCGCTGGCTGCGCGACGCCGAGCCCGAGGCCGCGGCGCGAGTCGCTGCGGTCGCCCTGCCGCACGACTGGCTGACCTGGCGCCTCCTCGGTTTCGGCCCCGCCGACGAGAGCCCGCTCGGTCCCGACCTCGACGCCCTGGTCACCGACCGCTCGGACGCCAGCGGCACCTCGTACTGGAGCCCCGCCGACGAGGGCTACGACCTCGACCTGTTCGAGCACGCCTTCGGTCGCGCGGCTCGCGAGGCCGTCGGCGCCCGGCAGGCCGGTGCCGACGCCGGTGCCGACGGGCTCGTCGTGTTGCCGCGCGTGCTGCAGGCCGACGTGGCCGCGGGCACGACCGTCGCGAACGGGGCGGTCCCGGCCGGCATCGTGGTGGGCGCCGGCGCGGGCGACAACGCCGGTGCCGCGCTCGGGCTCGACGCCACCGTCGGCGACCTCGTGATCAGCATCGGCACCAGCGGCACGGCGTTCGCGGTGACCGACCGGCCCGTCACCGACCCGAGCGGCACGGTGGCCGGCTTCGCCGACGCCGCCGGCGGCTACCTCCCGCTGATCGCCACGCTGAACGCCGCCCGCGTGCTGTCGTCGATCGGCGGACTGCTGGGCGTCGACCACGACGAGTTGTCCCGGCTCGCGCTCGCGGCCGAACCGGGCGCCGGTGGCGTCACGCTCGTGCCCTACTTCGAGGGCGAGCGCACCCCCGACCTGCCCGACGCCACGGCCACGCTCTCGGGCCTGACCCTCGCCGGCTCGACCCGCGAGAACCTGGCCCGGGCCGCCGTCGAGGGCATGCTGTCGGCCCTGGCCGACGGCGCCGCCGCGGTCCGCCGACAGGGGGTCGAGGCCAGCCGGGTGCTCATCATCGGCGGGGCCGCCCTGAACCCCGCGGTCCAGGCCGTCGCCCGCCAGGTGTTCGACCTGCCGGTCGTCGTGCCCGAACCCGGCGAGTACGTCGCCGACGGAGCGGCACGGCAGGCGGGCTGGGCCCTCTCGGGGACGCGACCGACCTGGGCTCCGGCGACCAGCGCCTCCTTCGAGTCCGACCTGCGACCCGCCGTCGGCGAGCGCTACCGGGCGGCGCAGGGGCTGGGTTCGCTGCCGCGACCGTGACCGGCGGCCACCGCGGCGCAGGAGGCGCGGGTGCCGCGAGGGGAACGGTCCGGGCAGGAGGCGCGGGGCGCGCCGCATAGGATCGGGCCATGCCCAGCGACCCGGCCAGCACGCGCACGACCATGGCCGAGGACTACCTCAAGGTCATCTGGAAGGCCGAGGAGTGGGCGGACGAGGCTGCCGACTCCGGCATCTCGACCAACGAGATCGCCGCCACCCTCGGGGTCAGCGCCTCGACCGTCTCGGGCAACCTGCGCAAGCTCGACCGCGACGGCTACCTCGACTACGAGCCCTACCGGCGCATCGCGCTCAGCGAGAAGGGTCGGGCCATCGCGGTCTCGATGGTCCGGCGGCACCGCCTGATCGAGACGTACCTCGTCGAACGGCTGGGTTACGGCTGGGACGAGGTCCACGACGAGGCCGAGGTGCTCGAGCACGCGGTCAGCGACCGGCTGCTCGACCGGTTCGACGTCGAGCTCGGGCACCCGACGGCCGACCCGCACGGCGACCCCATCCCGGCGGCCGACGGCACGGTCGTGCGACCGCCCGCCCACCCGCTGGGCGACTTCGTCGAGGGCGAGTGCGGCTTCGTCGTGCGCGTCTCGGACGACGAACCCGAACTGCTGCGCTACCTCAGCTCGCTCGACCTGCGGGTCGGCGCCCACGTGCGGGTCGGCGAGCGCCGCGACTACGCCGGATCGCTGCAGGTCGTCCTGACCGACGCCCACGACCGGGCGGTCGGCAGCGTCGAGCTGGCCGGGGTCGCCGCCGCGTCGGTGTGGGCGAACTCGGAGCCGCACACACACGCCTGAGCGCGGCGGGTGGTGCCGCCCGATTGCCTGCCTGCCTGCAGGTCTCGGCGCCTAGCCGCCACGAAATAAACAGTCCGCCACGCAATTCCGTGGCGGACCGTTTACTTCGTGGCGGGATGCGGGCCGGGGGCGCGGGCAGAGGAGGCGCGGCCGGGCCAGGAGGCGCGGCCGGGCCAGGAGGCGCGGCCGGGCCAGGAGGCGCGGCCGGGCCAGGAGGCGCGGCCGGGTCGGGAGGCGCGGACGGGTCAGGAGGCGCGGGCGGCGGAGGCCGGGTCGGCCAGCACCGACGCGAAGGCGAGCTCGGCGGCGCCGATGGTCAGACGGTCGGCACCGAGCGCAGCGCGGACGAGCCGGACGCCGTCTCGGGCGCCGGGCAGGGACTGCGAGCGGACCCGCTCGGCCAGGCGGTCGGGGTCGGCCGCGTGCAGCGACCCGAGGAACCCCCCGAGCACGATCAACTCGGGGTTGAACGCGTTGACGACGCCGCGCAGGGCGACGGCCAGGAAGTCGATCTGTCGTCGGACCTCGACCGCGACGGGCGACCCGGGCTCGGCACCGGCGAGCGCCGCGTCGAGCCGGTCGGCCTGACCGCGGTCGAGCCCGGTGACGGCGAGCAACCGGGCCTGACCGACCTCGGTCTCGAGGCACCCGACGGCTCCGCAGTGGCACACCCGACCGGCCGAGTTGACCAGGGTGTGGCCGATCTCGCCGGCGTAACCGCCGACGCCGGTCATGGGCCGGCCGCCGAGCAGGACCCCTCCGCCGACGCCACTGGCACCGCCGTTCAGGAAGACCAGGTCGTCGACGCCGCGGCCCGCCCCGAAGCGGCCCTCGGCGATCGCGCCGAGCGACGCGTCGTTGGCCGCCTCGGTGGGCAGCCCGGTGGCCGAGGCCAGCACGGCGGCGAACGGTTCGTCGACCCACCCGAGGTGCGGGGCGAGACGCACGACCCCCCCGGCGGCGTCGACCAGGCCCGGCACGGCGACCCCCACCCCGACCAGCCGCACGTCGGGCGCCAGCGTCGCTGCCCGGAGGTCGGCGATCACGGCGGCCGCGACGCGCGCGGCGTCGGACGCCGTCGGCACGTCGACGGTCTCGTGTCGCACCCGGTGCTGGACGGCGCCGTCGAGGCCGACCACGCCGACCGTGACGGCGTCGATCTCGGGGTTGACGGTCAGGGCGACGACCCGCGCGCTCGGGGTGACGACCGGGCTCGGGCGCCCGACCTTGTTGCTGCCGACGGGGTCGCTCTCGACGACGAGCCCGAGCTCGACCAGTTCACCGACCAGGGCCGCGATCGTCGACCGGTTGAGCCCGGTCGTCTGGGTCAGGGCCGACCGGGACGCGGGCCCGTCGACGTGGACGAGCGCGAGCACGGTCGCGAGGTTGGCCCGACGCACGCGGTCGAAGCGTGCCCCGAGGTCGGGCGACGGGGACGGCGTGGCGGTCGGCGCCGGCGTGGGGTCTGCCATCGTCTCGTGCCTCCTGGGTTCTCGACCGAGGCTAGCGGCCCGGCCGACGACCGTCGCCCGGTGCTGCGTCGCCACCCGACGCCACCGCGTCGTCGCGCACGGTCGAGCCGTCGCGCACGGCCGTACCGTCGCGTGCCGCCCAGAGCAGGCTGCGCTCCACCAGGGTCCGCACCGTCGGGTGCTCGAGCACGTCGACCGAGTGCCCCGGTGTGACGACCGCCATGCGACCGCGGCCCCAGTGGCGCGTCCAGACGGCGGGCGAGGTGACGGGACGACTCCAGGGGTCGCCGACCCGCGCCTCCCGGGTCGTCGTGGCCAGCACGTCGAGGAGGTCGTCGTGCAGCAGCCAGTACTGCTCGGTGACGAGCTCGAAGTCGGTGAGGCCGCGGGTGATCGGGTGGTCGCGGGCGGCCTCGGTGAACCGGATCGTGTGCGGCACGAAGGCGTCGTGACCGTCGTGCCGTCGCTCGCCCGCGGGGCGGCCGGGGTGTGCGGCGAACTGGGCCCCGACCAGGTGCAGGTAGTCGGCGTCCGCGCGGAACGAGTCGACGACGCCCCCGTGCCAGCCCGCCAGGCCGGTGCCCGCGGCGACGGCGGCCCGCAGGCCCGCGGTGGCCTCGGGCTCGATCGAGCCCATCGAGACGCACTGCAGCACGAGGTCGACGCCGGCCATCAGCGCGGCGTCCGCGTAGGCGTCGGGGCCGTCTCGCAGGTCGACGTCGAAGCCGGCCCGCTCGAGGAAGGGCACGAAGAGGTCGGTCGCGCCCACCGGATCGTGGCCGGGCCAGCCGCCGCGTACGACGAGTGCCGTCCGTGTCATGTCCGCTCCCCTCGTCGCCGGGCGCCTGCCCGGCACGGGTCCACGGTACGCGGGGCGGCGATCTCGGAACGGACGCGATCGCCCCCTTGCCAGACAGGCCGCACGCGGATATGTTCGTACTCGCAACAAACGCACTCGACGATGAGGAGACACCATGGCGACCACCCCCACCCGCGACGACAAGTTCTCGTTCGGCCTCTGGACGATCGGATACAACGGCTCGGACCCCTTCGGCGGACCCACGCGCCCCCAGCTCGACGTGGTCGAGGCCGTCGAGAACCTCGACCGCCTGGGCGCGTACGGCCTGACCTTCCACGACGACGACCTCTTCGCCTTCGGATCGACCGACGCCGAACGCCAGAAGCAGATCGACCGCCTCAAGGGCGCGCTCGACGCGACCGGCATCGTCGTGCCCATGGTCACCACGAACCTGTTCAGCGCCCCGGTCTTCAAGGACGGCGGCTTCACCTCGAACGACCGCGGCGTCCGCCGCTTCGCGCTGCGCAAGGTGCTGCGCAACATCGACCTCGCCGCCGAGCTCGGGGCGAAGACCTTCGTGATGTGGGGCGGCCGCGAGGGTGCCGAGTACGACAGCGCGAAAGACGTGCAGGCCGCCCTCTCGCGCTACAAGGAGGGCGTCGACATGCTCTCGCAGTACGTGCTCGACAAGGGCTACGACCTGCGCTTCGCGATCGAGCCCAAGCCCAACGAGCCCCGCGGCGACATCCTGCTGCCGACCCTGGGCCACGCGATCGCCTTCATCGAGACGCTCGAGCACCCCGAGATGGCCGGCGTGAACCCCGAGGTCGGCCACGAGCAGATGGCCGGGCTGAACTTCACGGCCGGCATCGCCCAGGCGCTCTACCAGGGCAAGCTCTTCCACATCGACCTCAACGGCCAGCGCGGCATCAAGTACGACCAGGACCTCGTCTTCGGCCACGGCGACCTGCAGAACGCCTTCTCGCTCGTCGACCTGCTCGAGCACGGCTCGCCCCAGGGCGGCCCGACCTACGACGGCCCGCGCCACTTCGACTACAAGCCCTCGCGCACCGAGACCATCGAGGGCGTGTGGGAGAGCGCGGCGGCCAACATGCGCATGTACCTGCTGCTCAAGGAGCGCGCGCAGGCGTTCCGCGCCGACCCCGAGGTGCAGGAGGCGCTGGTCGCCAGCCAGGTCGCCGAGCTGTCGGTGAACACCCTCGCCGACGGTGAGGGCTACGAGCAGCTGCTCGCCGACCGTGCCTCGTACGAGGACTTCGACGCCGACGCCCACTTCGGCGGTCACGGCTACGGCTTCGTGCGCCTGCAGCAGCTCGCCCTCGAGCACCTCATGAACGCCCGCTGACCCCTCGGTTCCCACCCGTCGCGACATGCCGCCCCGTCCTCGGACGCGGGCGGCATGTCGCGTCTCGTCGCCGCCGCGCCGGGGTGCGCTAGCGTGCTGAGCACCCCGACCGAACGGACACCCGAATGCCCGCACGCCCCCGCCGCAGCTCCGGCCGCCCCTCCGTCGCCGTGATCGGCACCCGCGGCTACCCCAGCTACTACGGAGGCTTCGAGACCGCCGTCCGTCGCATCGCCCCCGCCCTGGTGGACGCGGGCTGGGACGTCACGGTCTACGGTCGCGACGGCTCGACCCGCGACGACGACCCGGCCCGCGACCGCCGCGTCGTGTCGCGCCTGACGAAGGGCGTCGAGAGCAAGTCGCTCAGCACGTTGAGCTACGGCCTGACCGCCGTGCTGGATGCGCTCGTGCGACGCCCCGACGCGGCGCTCGTGATGAACGTCGCGAACGGGTTCTGGCTGCCGCTGCTGAGGCTGCGGGGCATCCCCGTGCTCGTGAACGTCGACGGAATCGAGTGGGAGCGCGCGAAGTGGGGCCGGGCCGCTAAGACGGTGTTCCGCCTGGGGGCCAAGGCCAGCGCCCGGTTCGCGAACGGGTTGATCTGCGACGCCCGTGAGATCGTGCGGCGCTGGCAGGCCGACTTCGGCGTCGAGGGCCTGTTCATCCCCTACGGCGGCGACCCCGTCCGTGAGCTGCCGGTCGAGCCCGGCCAGACGCACCGCGGCTACGCTCTGGTCGTCGCCCGGTTCGTGCCCGAGAACACCGTCGTCGAGTTCGTCGAGGCGGCCCGCACCGTCGCCGAACGCCACCACGTCGTGATCGTCGGCTCGACCGGATACGGCGGAGAACTCGACGACCTCGTGCGTCGCCTGGCCGACGAGAACGACCGCGTGACCTGGCTCGGCCACGTCAGCGACGACGACCGCCTGCACGCGCTCTGGCAGCACGCCGGCGCGTACTTCCACGGTCACAGCGTCGGCGGCACGAACCCCGCCCTGGTGCAGGCCATGTTCGCCGGGGCCCCCGTCGTCGCCCGCGACACGGTCTACAACCGCGAGGTGCTCGACGGCGCCGGCACCCTCGTCGCGCCCGAGCCCGCGGCCATCGCCGCGGCCGTGACCGCCCTGCTCGACGACCCCGTCGAGCAGGAGCGCCTGAGCGCCGCCGCCCTGGCCCGCGCCGCGGACGCCTACACCTGGCAGTCGGTCTGCGACGCCTACGAGGAGGCGCTGCGAGCGACCCTGCCCCGCCCGCGCTGATCGATCGGTCACGTCCCGATAACTTGCACAGGGGTGTGCAAGATCGTACGATGAGGGCATGTCCGATGCCGATGCCCCCGTGGGCGCTGCCCCCGTGGGCGCCGCCTCCGTGGGAGCCGCCCCCGGGCGCGCCACCCGCGCGCCGCGACGCGACGCCGCCGCCAACCGCGACGCACTGATCGCCGCCGCCGCACTGCTGCTCAACCGTGACCCGGCCGTGTCGCTCGAGGCCATCGCCGCCGAGGCCGGCCTCTCGCGCCGCTCGGTCTACGGCCACTTCGCCACCCGCGACGACCTCGTCCGCGAGGTCAGCCTGCGCGGTGCCGCCCGCATCGGCATCGCCGCCCGCCCGGCCCCCATCGCCGACCCCGTCGTCCAGCTCGCCTCGCTCGCCGCCCGCCTCTGGGCCGAGGTCGAGCACGTGCGCGTCATGGCCCAGCTGACCGTGCGCGGGCCCATGGCCCACGAGGTCGGCGAGGCCCTCGCCCCGCTGCGAAAGGCCGTCCGCGACGTCGTGCGCCGCGGCGTCGAGTCCGGGCGCATGCGTGACGACATCGCTCCGCGCACCCTCGCGCACCTCGTCGAGGGCGCCGCCCTGTCGGTGCTCGACGAGGCGACCACCCAGCGGCTCAGCCGGGCCGAGGGCCACCGGCTCGTCATGCTCGCCGTGCTCGGCGTCGTGGGGCTCGACTGGCGCACCGCCGGCCGGCTCGTCGCCTCGACGCCCGAACTCGCCCTCCCGCCCGAGCCGGCGACCGGCGCGTCCGTCGACCACCCGGCCCGCGCCTCCTCGGTCGTCCCGGCGAGCGCCGCCACCACCTCACCCACCGGAGACCCGGCATGAGACTCGAACTGCACGACGTCGCGATCGGCGAGGGTCCGGGCGCAGCCCTGCCCGCGCTCAGCGTGGTCGCCGACCGGTGGGCGCCGGGCTTCGTCGCTGTCGAGACCGAGAACGCGCCCACCCTCGCGGCCCTCGTCGCGGGGGGCCGGATGCACCCCGAGAGCGGTCGGGTGACGGTCGACGGCCGGTCGGACGACGCGGCGATCCGCGCCTCTTTCGCCCTCGTCGACACCCCGAGCGTGGCCGAGCCGTTCGCGGCCCTGACGGTCGTGCAGGTGGCCCGCGAAGAACTGGCCCTGGCCGGGTTGCGCTCCGACAAGGCCTCGGCACGCCTGCTGCTCGACGAGATCGGCCTGCGCGAGCACGAACGGACCCGCCTGGGCTCCCTGCCGACCGAGCTGCGCGTGCGCCTGCTCTGCGAGCTGGCCGTGCTGCGCCCCGAGGTGCGCGGCCTCGTCGTGACGACCCCCGAGCGGCACGGCGGCGACGTCGCGGCGTGGCTCTCGGTGGTGCACGACCTCGTCGGCCGCGACTACACCGTGCTGACCATCACCGGGTTCGCCGCCCTCGCCACGATCGAGTCGCTGCCGACGCCGGACTTCGCCCCGGCCGCACCCGCCGCACCGATCGAGACCGACGCCGCTGGCGACTCCGCGATCGCGCCCGCGTCCGACGCCGACGCCGACGCCGACGCCGACGCCGAGACCGATGCCGCGCCTCCTGCCTCCCCCGACGACACCGCGGTCGCCACCTCCCCCGACACCACCGTCGAAAGCGACCAGCCGTGAAGATCCTCGCCCTCGTCCGTTCCGAGCTGCAGCGCCTCACCGCCACCCCGCTCGCCCGCCTGGCCCTCGTCGCGCTGATGACGGTGCCGCTGCTGTACGGCGGCCTGTACCTCTGGGCCAACCAGGACCCCTACGACAAGCTCGACCACATCCCCGCCGCGCTGGTCAACGCCGACGCCGGCTCGACGGTCGACGGCGAGGCCGTGAACTACGGTGACCAGGTCACCGACCAGATCACCGACGGCGGCGACTTCGACTGGCACGTCGTGTCGGCTGCGCAGGCCGCGGCCGGCCTCCGCGACCAGACCTACGACTTCACCTTCACCATCCCGAAGGACTTCAGCGACGACCTGACCTCGGCGAGCGGCGACGACCCGACGCGCGCCCGGATCACCCTCGCGACGAGCGACGCGAACAGCTACCTGTCGTCGACCATCGCCGAGCAGGCGGCCAAGACCATCCGGGCCTCGGTGACCGAGAAGGTCGGCAAGGAGGCCGCGAGTCGCCTGCTGGTCGGCCTCGCCGACGTCCGCACCAACCTCGGCAGCGCGGTCGACGGGGCGAACCAGCTCGTCGCGGGCACCGGCTCGGCGGTCGCCGGGGCGAACCAGCTGGTCGACGGCGCGGCGGACGCGGCCGGCGGCGCGCACAGCCTCGCCGACGGGACGAGTCAGCTCAGCTCGGGGGCGTCGACCCTCGACACGGGGCTGCAGACCCTGAAGAGCCAGACCTCCGACCTCCCCGCCCAGACCCAGGCCCTCGCCGACGGCGCCGCCCAGGTGGCGGCCGGCAACGACGCGCTGGCCACCGGGGTCGCCGACGCGGCTTCGACGAGTGCGGCCGCGGCCGCCGCCCTGCCCGCCGCGCAGCAGCAGGCCCGGCAGCAGATCGCCGCGGCCCTGACCGAACAGGGCTACACCCCCGAGCAGATCGAGCAGATCGCCGCGACGTTCGCCCCCGCCACCGACTCGCTGACCACCGCCCTGCAGGACGCGAACGCGCAGCTCCAGGGCCTCGACACCCAGGTCGGGCAGCTCGCCGCGGGTGCCGACCAGGTCTCGTCCGGTGCCGCGACGCTGGCCGCCGCGACCCCGGCCCTGACGCAGGGCATCTCGTCGGCCGCCGCCGGGTCGTCGCAGCTGGCCACGGGGGCGGCGAGCGCCGCCTCGGGCGCCTCGACCCTCGCGACCGGGCTCGACACCCTGAGCACGGGGTCGACCACCCTGCGCGACGGCGTCGTCAGCCTCGACACCGGCACGACCCAGCTGCGCGACGGCCTGCAGAGCGGCCTCGGCGAGATCCCCGCGAGCACCGAGCAGACGCGCGACGACCAGGCCGGCGCGATCAGCGACCCGGTCTCGGTCACGGACGACGCCCTGACCAGTGCGGGCACCTACGGCGCGGGCCTCGCACCGTTCTTCATCAGCCTCGCGGCCTGGATCGGCATGTACGCGCTCTTCTTGATCGTCAAGCCGATCTCGAAGCGGGCGATCACCGCCGTCAAGGCCCCCGTGCGCATCTCGCTGGCCGGCTGGCTGGCCCCCGTCGTGCTGGGAGTCGTGCAGATGGTCGCGCTCTACCTCATCGTCACGCAGGCGCTCGGCTTCGAGGTCGCGCACCCGCTCGGCATGATCGGCCTGATGGCCCTGGCCTCGGCGGCGTTCGCGGCGATCATCATGACGCTCAACGTCTGGCTCGGCAGCGTCGGGCAGTTCTTGGGGCTCGTGCTGATGGTCGTGCAGCTCGTCACGGCCGGGGGCACCTTCCCGTGGCAGACCCTGCCCGCGCCCCTGGCCGCCCTGCACTTCGTGCTGCCGATGAGCTACGCCACCGACGGCCTGCGCCAGGTGATGTACGGCGGCAGCACGGCGGCAGCCTGGGGCGACGCGGGCGTGCTCGCGGCCTGGCTGCTCGGCGCCCTCGTGCTCACCGGGGTCGCCACGGCCCGCATGACACGGGCCCGCACGCTGCGCGACCTGCGACCGTCGCTGATCGGCTGAGCCGCGGGGTGGCGGCGACCGCCACCGGGAACGCAGGAGGCGCGGGTCACCCGACCCGCGCCTCCTGCGTCCTCGACGGCGTGGGCGGTCAGCCCGCCTGTGCCTCGAGCGTCGGCAGCACGCTCGGGTCGGCGTCGTCGAGGAAGGTCGTCAGGCGCTCGACCTCGTCGACCTCGCCGATGGCCGACGCGCCCCGGCGGAGGGCGAAGAGCGACCGGAGGACGCCGTGGTTGGGCTCGTGCGACCACGGCACCGGCCCATGCCCGCGCCAGCCGGCCTTGCGCAGCGCGTCGAGCCCGCGGTGGTAGCCGACGCGGGCGTACGCGTAGGCCTCGAGGTCGGCGCCCCGGGCCGCGGCCTCGTCGCTCAGCAGGGCCCAGGCCAGCGACGACGTGGGGTGGGCCGTGACGACCTCGGCCGTGGTCAGCGTCTCGAGGTCGGCGACGACGGTGGGTTCGGCGGGCAGCCGGGTCTCGGGCACGCCGAGCAGGTTCGTGGAGGACATGGCGACCACGCTATCGGCGACGACCGACGACCGACACCGGCCGTGGGCCCAGGGCGACGTCAGAAGCGGTGCTGCCGCACCCACTCGTGCATGACGATCGCGCCGGCGGCCGAGGCGTTGATGCTGCGGGTCGACCCGAACTGCGAGATCTCGATCACGGCGTCGGCCGCGGCGATCGACTCGGGGCTGAGCCCCGGCCCCTCTTGCCCGAAGAGCAGCACGCACCGCTCGGGCAGGGCGTAGGTCTCGATCGGTACCGACCCCTCGACGTTGTCGATCGCGAGGATCGGCAGGCCGACGCCCCGGGCCCACGCGACGAACGTGGCCACGTCGGGGTGGTGGACGACGTGCTGGTAGCGGTCGGTCACCATGGCGCCCCGCTTGTTCCAGCGGCGACGCCCGACGATGTGCACGGTGTCGGCCGCGAAGGCGTTCGCACTGCGGACGATCGAGCCGATGTTCATGTCGTGCTGCCAGTTCTCGACCGCGACGTGGAAGGGGTGCCGGTGCGCGTCGATGTCGGCGACGATCGCCTCCATCGTCCAGTACCGGTAGCGGTCGATCACGTTGCGCCGGTCGCCGTCGCGCAGCAGATCGTGGTCCCAGTGGTCGCCCTCGGGCCACGCGGCCTCGCCGCCGGGCCAGGGGCCGACGCCGTGCTCGGGGTCGACGGTCGGCTCGGGCGGGTCGGACGGGGCGGTCGGGTCGGGGGCGCGGTCGTCGTCCTGGGGCACCCGACCAGGGTAGGCGTTCTCCACCGGCGCCACCCGCGCCTCCTCGGCTCGCAGAGCACCTCGCTAAGGTGACCGCATGGGTGCACGCGAAGACGTCGAATGCTGGCTGACCGACATGGACGGCGTGCTCGTCCACGAGAACCACGCGCTGCCCGGGGCCGCCGAGCTCATCCAGCAGTGGCAAGACGAGGGCACGCCCTACCTCGTGCTGACGAACAACTCGATCTTCACGCCGCGTGACCTCGCCGCCCGGCTGCGGGCCTCGGGCCTGCACGTGCCCGAAGAGCGCATCTGGACGAGCGCCATGGCGACGGCCGACTTCTGCCGGTCGCAGATGCCCGGCGGCTCGGCGTTCGTCATCGGCGAGGCCGGCATGACGACCGCCCTCCACGAGGCCGGGTTCATCATGACCGAGACCAACCCCGACTACGTCGTCGTCGGCGAGACCCGCAACTACTCGTTCGACTCGATCACCAAGGCCGTGCGGCTGATCCTCGGCGGTGCGCGCTTCATCGTCACCAACCCCGACGCCACGGGCCCGAGCGCCGACGGCGTGCTGCCCGCCACCGGCGCGATCGCGGCGATGATCTCGAAGGCCACCAACAGAGACCCCTACGTCGTCGGCAAGCCCAACCCGATGATGTTCCGCTCGGCGATGAACCGCATCGGCGCCCACAGCGAGAACACCGCGATGATCGGCGACCGGATGGACACCGACATCATGGCGGGCATCGAGGCCGGCCTGCACACGATCCTCGTGATGACGGGCATCAGCGACCAGGCCGAGATCGACCGGTACCCCTTCCGCCCGAACGAGATCCTCTCGGGCGTGCACGAACTCGTGCGCAGCGAACCTGTCGAGTCCGACGTGGTGCCGTCCGAGGCCTGACCCCGCGACGCGGTCGGCACCCCGTGGGGTGCCGTGACGACCAGGAGGCGCGAGTCGCGTCGAGCGCTCAGCCCGCGGCCGTGGTCGCGACGAGGCTGGTCGTCAGCGCCTCACCGCCGCTGCGGTTGACGAAGCACGAGTAGGTGCGGTCGCCCGCCGCCCACGCGTCGGCATCGGCGGGGTAGCTCGCGAGCAGCTGGACGTCGGGGTAGGCCGCCGCGGCCTGCCGGTCGAGGGCGTCCGAGCCCGTGCAGAGCAGGTTCATCTGGCTCTGCAGCACGTCGGCACCCGGGTAGGCGTCGCCGTCGAGGGTGCCCAGGCGCGTCAGCTGCGCGACGTGCGGCTGGGCACAGTCGGCGACCTCGTAGTCCTGCTGCCAGGCCGACTCGAACGTCGAGAAGCACTCGCCGCCCTGCAGGTCGGCGTACGAGTGGGTGCCCGCCGCGAGCGGGCCGGCGGGGGTGACCTCGGCGGCCGGCTCGGCCGGGACGGCGGTCACCGTGCGCGCGGCGGTGGGGGCGGAGGCCGCGGACGGGTCGGTCGTCAGGTCGTCGGTGGAGGCGAAGAGCGACCTCGAGATGAAGAACAGGGCGACGAGCAGCAGGACGATGACGAGCGCGGCGCCGACGGCGACCAGGACCTTGTGCTGACCGACCCAGTCGGCGAGACCCGACCCTCGGGCGGGACGCGCGGCGGGCACGTCGGCCGGCCGCGTCTGCGGGACGAACACCCCGGCACCGCCGACCTCGCGCCGAGGCCGCTCGGGCGTCGGCCAGGCGGCGGCGCGCTGCCCGGACGTGCCGGTCTCGGAGCCCGCGACCGAGGCCGACAGGCCCGGCAGCACCTGGGTCGTGCCCTCGGCGTCGGGGCGGTCGTCGACCGCGGACCGAGGAGGCGCGAACAGCCCGGTCGCGGTGGTCACCTCGTCGTCGTCGTCGTCGACGTCGTCGCCGTCGAGGTCGTGGACGTCGCGCCCGTCGTCGGCGACGCCGGGATCGACACGGCTGTCGTCGAGCCCGGCGGCGATGTCGTCCGAGGTCGCGCCCGCGTCGCCTGGAGCGGCGGCCACGTCGTCGGACACGGTCCCCGAGCCGGAGAGCGACCAGGCACCCGCCACCGGGGCGGCGTGCTGCGGATCGGGATCGGGCTCGTCGGTCGCCCGGGGGCGGTCCGCCCCGGGCGACACGACCCCGAGGATCTCGGTGAAGGTCGGCTCACGGTCGGCGGGCTCGACGGGGGGCTCGACGGCGTCGCCGCGACCTGCGGGGGCAACGGTCGACGGGCCTGCCGGCGGCACGGGCGACGGACCGACGAGCGGAGGTGCACCCGTCGTTCCGGGCACGGCTCCCCCGGCGGCAGCCGCTGCGGCCGCCGCGGCCTCGGCCAGGCGGCGTTCACGGCGGGTCATCTCGTGGTGTTCCTCGACCCACCACGGCGCGTCGGCAGCCGGCGTCTGGTCGGCGGTCTCGGCGGGCGTCGGGTCGGCAGTCTCGGCCGGCGTCGGGCCCGGCGTCGGGTCCGCTGCGACGGCCGTCGCTGCGACGGGCTCCGCCCGCTCGACCTCGTCATCCGAGAACCGGGCCTCGGGCTCGGGCTGCTGCAAGACCGCAGTCCTCGGCTCGGGCTCGGGCTCAGGCTCGGGCTCGGGCTCGGGCTCGGGCGCACGCTCTGGGTCGGCTTCGTCGAGTGCAGGCTCGGCCTGCGGTTCCGGCTCCGGCGCCGGCGCTGACTCACGCTCGGCCTGCGCCACGGGCTCCGACTCGAACTCGACCTCCGACTCGAAGTCAGCCTGCGGCTCGGATTCGAACTCAGCCTGCGGCTCGGGCTCGGGCTCGGGCTCGGGCTCGGGCTCGGGCTCGGGCTCGGGCAGAGCGTCCCAGTCGAAGGTCCGGGGTGAGGACGCCTCCGACCGTGGTGCCGAGATCAAGGCCGTGAAGGGCCCCGGCTCAGCCGCCCCGTCGGTCTCGGGGTCGCGGTCCGACGCGGGCTGGCGGTCCCACGCAGCCTCGCCGTCGGACGCGGCCTCCTGGCTGGACGCGGTCACGCGATCTGAGGCGAACCCGGGGTCGGCGTCCGCGGGATCGGAGTCCCCCTCGCCCTCGACGACGGCCGGCTCGTCCGGGACGGGCACCGACGACGGGGGCCGAGGCGGCTCGACCGCTCCTCGCAGCGCACCCAGGTCGAGGGCCTGGGGGTGGCCGGAGGTCTTGGGCGGCGGCGAACCGGCCGGGGTCTCCGGCACGACGAAGGGCAGGGCCGTCGTCGACTCCGAGGCGTCGCCCGAGCGGGCGTCGTCCGCCCCGTCGTCGTCCGCCGAACGGAACTCGGGCAGGTCCGTGACGGGGATCGCCTGGGTCGGCGGCAGGTCGTCGCCCCGGGCGGGGTCGTCGCCGCGGGCGGGGGCGTCGGGTTCGGGGGCTGCGTCGCCGTCGCGACCCGCGCCTCCTTCGTCGACGACATCGTCGGTCGACCCGTCGAACTGCGCGGCCAGCCAGTCGCTGGCGTCGTCCGGCTCGCGGCCGGTGTCGCCCTCGTCGTCGCGCCGGTCGTCGGTCACGGCGCCAGCCCGAGGTCTTCCAGCCCGATGGCGGCGTAGTAGGGGTACCCCGCCGCCTCGATCACCTCTCGGGCACCGGTGCTGCGGTCGACGACCACGGCGACGGCGGCGATCTCGGCACCGACGGCCTCGAGGGCCTTGGCGGCGGCAAGCGGCGAACCGCCGGTGGTCGAGGTGTCTTCGAGGACGACGACGCGTTTGCCCGCCAGGTCGGGGCCCTCGACCTGCTTGCCGCGACCGTGGTCCTTGGGCTCTTTGCGGACGACGAAGGCGTCGTAGTCCTTGCCGAGCGCCACCCCCTGGTGCAGCACGGCCGCCGCGATGGGATCGGCGCCCATCGTCAGGCCGCCCACGGCGAAGACGTCGGGGACCTCGGCGATCAGGTCGACCATGACCCGACCGATCAGCGGTGCGACCCGGTGGTCGAGGCTGACCTTGCGGAGGTCGATGTAGTACGTCGCCTTCTTGCCGCTGGTCAGGGTGAAGTCACCGTGGAAGACGGCCTCGGAGCCGATGTAGTCGATGAGCTGCGTTCGTGCGTCGGTCACGGTCACCCATGGTAGTTCAGGCGGCGTTGCGTGAGGTGGTGCAGCTCGGACCAGGCGCCCGGGGGCACGAAGAAGTCCTCGTAGCGCAGGACGTGACGCGCCGCCAGGGCCGCGAGGCGGGCGTCGACGGATGCCGACGACCGGCCGGGGTACCGCTCGATGTGCACCGGGTCGACCCCCGGCGTCCCCACGTACCGACTCGGCCGACCGCGGCCGCGCTCGCCCGGAACTCTGCATCTCTCATCCGACATGAGGACAGTCATACCCGTTCAACGACGCGAGGGTAAGGTTTTCGCTGCCCTTTGGGCAACGAATCATCCGATCGGGGTACGGACCCGGCCGGTCGGCCCGGGCGGCCGGGCCGGTACCGTGGGGGGCATGCGCGTCGCGACCTACAACGTCAACTCCGTCCGAGCCCGCGTCGGGCGCGTGGTCGACTGGCTCGTGCGCGAAGACGTCGACGTGGTCGGCCTGCAAGAGATCAAGTGCAAGCCCGAGCAGTTCCCCTACGACGCGTTCCGCGACGCCGGCTACGAGGTCGAACTGCACGGCCTCAGCCAGTGGAACGGCGTGGCTTTCGCCAGTCGCCTGCCGATGGAGGACGTCGAGATCACGTTCCCGTCGCAGCCGGGCTTCGCCAAGGGGGCCGAAGGGCCCGACCAGCCCAAGGAGGCGCGCGCGATCGGCGTCACCGTCGAGGGCGTCCGCCTCTGGAGCCTCTACGTGCCCAACGGCCGCGAACTGGACGACCCGCACTACCACTACAAGCTCGATTGGCTCGCCAAGCTGGCCGACGAGACCGAGGGCTGGCTCGCCGCCCGCCCCGACCAGCCCCTGGCCCTCATGGGCGACTGGAACGTCGCGCCGCTCGACACCGACGTGTGGGACGTGTCGGTCTTCGAGGGGCACACGCACGTGAGCCAGCCCGAGCGCGACGCCTTCTTCCGCTTCGACGAGGTCGGGCTGACCGACGTCGTCCGCTCCCGCCTGCCCGAGGGCTACACGTACTGGGACTACAAGCAGCTGAGGTTCCCGAAGAACGAGGGCATGCGCATCGACTTCGTGCTCGGGTCCAAGCCGTTCGACGACCTCGTCACGTCGGTGGCCATCCACCGTGACGAACGCAAGGGCGACGCCCCGAGCGACCACGTGCCGGTCGTCGTCGACCTCGACCTCGAGACCGAGCTGGACGACGACCGCCCGATGATTTTCTGACCCGCGGGGCCCGGCCCCGCGGGCGTGCCGCGGCGTCAGGGCGCCAGGGCGTGCCGCGGCGCGAGGGCGCGAGGGCGCCAGGGCGTGCCGTGGCTTCAGGCCAGCCGGGCGGCCACGAGCACGAGGACGGGCACCGACAGGATCGTGGTCGCCAGCACGGTGTCACGGGCGACGACGACTCCCGTGCGGTACCGCTGCGCGTAGTTGAAGACGTTCTGGGCCGACGGCAGCCCGGCCAGCACGACGGCCACGAACAACTCGTCGCGGTCGAAGTCGAACACGAAGGCCCCGAGCAGCCAGGCTGTCACCGGCATGACGACGAGCTTCAGCACGACCGCCACGGCGATGTCGGCACGCCCCTGCCCCGCCTGGAACGGGGTCGACCCGTGCA
This sequence comes from Frigoribacterium sp. VKM Ac-1396, assembly GCF_015350895.1. Taxonomy (NCBI): domain Bacteria; kingdom Bacillati; phylum Actinomycetota; class Actinomycetes; order Micrococcales; family Microbacteriaceae; genus Frigoribacterium; species Frigoribacterium sp. VKM Ac-1396. Next base: position 34,158 of record NZ_JADKSD010000003.1, read on the forward strand.
GCGACATGCCGAACGAGAGCAGCACGACCGGCACGGCGGCGCCTCCGACGAGCGTGAACGGCTCCATCACCGCGGCGGGGATCTCGAGCCCGGTGACCGCCACGACGACCCCGAGGGCCGAGCCGATCAGCAGCGGGTTGGTGAACGGACGGGCGATGGTGCGACCAAGGCTGCTGCCCCGGTTCGTGACGGTGTCCATCACCGCCAGGACGACAGGGGTCAGCACCAGCAGCTGGTAGAGCAGCACGGGCGCGACGAAGGTGGCGCTGCCCAGCACGTAGGTGGCCACCGGCAGGCCGATGTTGTTCGCGTTGACGTACGCGCCACCCATGGTGCCGATCGTCGTCTCGGCCGTGCCGCGCTTCAGCACGAACCGCAACACCACGACCGAGATCACGGCGGCCACCAACGACGCCAGGGCCGACACCACCAGGAGGCGCGAGAACAGCACGTGGACGTCGGCCTGCGAGATCGTCGAGAACAGCAGGCAGGGCGTGAGGACGAAGAAGACGAGCCTCGAGAGAACCTGGTGCCCCGAGGCGCCGAGCAGGTCGAGCCGGCCGACGACGTAGCCCGTCGCGATGACCACCCCGATGATCGCGAACCCGATCAGCACTCCACCCATGGCGTCCATCCTGTCCCATCGCGGCGCGGGCACCGAGCCGGGTCGGCCGGGCGGGTCAGTCGCGAGCGGACTCCAGCGCCGGACGCAGGACGTCGACGACGCGGCTCACCTCGTCGTCGGTGAGGCCCGACCCGCTCGGCAGGCTGAGCCCGTGGTCGAAGAGGCGTTCGGCGGCGCCCGACACCAGACGGCCCGCGCCCGCGAACACGGCCTGCTGGTGCATGGGCTTCCAGAGCCGACGGGTCTCGATGTCGGCGTCGGCCAGGGCACGACCGACCGAGTGCACCCGGGCGGGGTCGTCGAAGACCAGCGACGTGAGCCAGGCGTTGTCGGTCTCGTCGTGGCCGTCGTGCAGCACGGTGACGCCGTCGAGGTCGCGGACGAGGTCGACGTAGCGTCGGCGGACCGCGTGGCGCCGGGCGATCATGTCGTCGAGGCGGGTGAGCTGGGCGCGCCCCAGGGCGGCGAGGACGTTGCTGAGTCGGTAGTTGTAGCCGATCTCGGCGTGCTCGTAGTGGGCGACGGGCAGCCTCGCCTGGCAGGCCAGGTGACGGGCGTGGTCGGCGAGCTCGACGTCGTCGGTCAGCAGCATGCCCCCGCCCGACGTCGTCATGATCTTGTTGCCGTTGAACGAGACCGCCGACGCCCGGCCGAACGACCCGGCCGCCCGACCGCCGGCGGTGGCACCGAGCGACTCGGCGCTGTCGCACAGCACCGGCACCCCGTGCCGGTCGGCGACCGCCTGGATGCGGTCGAGGTCGGCGACCCGACCGTAGATGTCGACCGGCAGGACGGCCGAGACGCGATGCCCACGGGCCGCCAGGCCGGCGAGGGCCTCGTCGAGCAGGTCGGGGCACAGGTTGCCGGTGATCGGGTCACAGTCGACGAAGAAAGGCCGGGCCCCGGCGTGCACCACGGCGTTCGCCGTCGCCACGAAGGTGAAGGTCGACGTGACCACCGTCGTGCCGGGCCCGACGCCGATGCCTCGGAGGCCGAGGTGCAGCGCGGCGGTGCCCGACGAGACGGCGACGCCCGCGGCGACCCCGACCCGGGCGGCGATCTCACGCTCGAACGCGTCGACCTCGGGCCCGAGGGGGGCGACCCAGCCCGACCGCATCGCCCGGTCGACGGCGTCGCGCTCGAGGGCGCCCACGTCGGGGGCGGAGAGGTTGATGCGACTGGTCATGAGGCTCCCTGCTTCATCGGTACAGTGGAATGTTACACGTGACCTACGCATGAGTAAATATCACAGGCGGATCTCGCCGCGATCGTCATGGCCCCCGGGCGACGGTGTCGGGCGAGCCGGGCGGAGCGCTGCGGACCGACGCGGCAAGATGGCCTGGTGACCCGCCTCCACGACCCCGCCGCCCACACGTTCGCCAGCGACAACTACGCCGGGGCGCACCCCGAGGTGCTGCAGGCGATCGTCGACGCCGCGGGCGGCCACGTCGGCTCGTACGGCGCCGACCCCTACACGAGCCGCCTCGCCGAGGTCGTCGTCGACACCTTCGGTGAGGGAGCCTCCATCGACCCCGTGCTCACCGGCACGGGCGCCAACGTGGCCGCCCTGCAGGCGCTCACCCCGCGGTGGGCCGCGGTGATCTGCGCGACGACGGCCCACGTCTACACCGACGAGGGCGGCGCCCCCGAACGACTCGGCGGCATCAAGCTGCTGACCGTGGCCACCCCCGACGGCAAGCTCACGCCCGAACTCGTCGACCGGCAGGCCCACGGCTGGGGCGACCAGCAACGACCGCAACCCCTGGCCGTGACCATCACGCAGAGCACCGAACTCGGCACGGTCTACACCCCTGACGAGATCCGGGCGGTCACCGACCACGCGCACTCGCTCGGCATGCGGGTGCACCTCGACGGCGCCCGCCTGGCGAACGCGGCCGCCGCACTCGGGGTGTCGCTCCGCGAGCTGACCCGCGACGCCGGCGTCGACTCGGTCTCGTTCGGCGGCACGAAGAACGGCCTCGTGCTCGGCGAGTCGGTCGTGACCTTCACCGAGGAGGCGCGGGCCGGCCTGGTCTACCTCCGCAAGATGGACGCGCAGCTGGCTTCGAAGATGCGCTTCGTCTCGGCGCAGTTCCTCGCGATGTTCGACGGCGACCTGTGGCGGCGGTCCGCGACCCAGGCGAACGCCATGGCCACCCGCCTGGCCGCGGGCCTCGCCGACCTGCCGGGCGTGACGATCACGCAGGCGGTCGACGCCAACGCCGTCTTCGTCGTGCTGCCCCCGGCGGTCGTCGAGCCGATGCGGGCGGCGCACCACTTCTACGACTGGAACCGCGCCACCGGCGAGGTGCGGCTGATGTGCTCGTTCGACACCCGCGACGAGCACGTCGACCGCTTCGTCGACGACCTCCGCGCGATGCTCGCCTGACCGCCGGGCACGCGCCCCGCGGCAAGCGCCCCGTGTCCCGTGCGCCATGCCCGCGCCCGGCAGCCTGGCAGGCCGATGCCCGTGGGCCGGGAATCCCGCGCGGCGAGCACGGGTTGACCCGAGCGGCGGCCCGACGACGCGCCTCCTCGTCCCGTCCCGTCCCCCCGGAAAGCAGTCACGATGTCGATCTCCGAGACCACCGCCCCCTCCACCCGCCGCACCGCCGAGACGCGCGTGCCGCTCGTGCCCCTGCTCGACGAGCGCTGGAGCCCCCGCTCGTTCGACGCCACCGCCACGATCAGCGACGGCCAGCTCGACGCCCTGCTCGAGGCCGCCCGTTGGGCCCCCTCGGCGTCGAACCAGCAGCCCCGCCGCTTCGTCGTGGCCCGCCGCGGCACCGCCGACTTCGACACGCTCGTCGGCGCGCTCGTCGGCTTCAACGCCGCCTGGGCCGACAAGGCCTCGGCCCTGATCGTCGGCATCGCCGAGACCTCGACGGTCGAAGGCGAGACCCGTCCGTTCGCCCGCTACGACCTCGGCCAGGCCATCGCGCACCTGACCGTCCAGGCCCACGCCGAGGGGTTCCACACCCACCAGATGGCCGGCGTCGACTTCGACGTCGTCCGCGCCGCCTTCGAGCTGACCGACAACCTCGAGCCCGTCACGGTGACGGCCGTCGGCGTGGTCGACGAGGCCGACAAGCTGGCCGAGGCGCTGGCCGAGCGCGAGGTCGCCGAGCGCACCCGCCTCCCCCTCGACGAGCTGGTGCTCCGCCGCAGCTGACCCGCGACGGTGGCGGGTCGACCAGACCCGCCACCGCGCTCAGCGCACGACGACCCGCAGGCCGCCGCTCTCGCGAGGCCGCACCTCGACCGTCCACCCGTGAGCCCGGGCGATCGACGCCACGATCGCGAGTCCGAGACCGCTGTGTGGGGTGGCCGGTGCGCTGACGCAGCGCCGATCGTCGCCGTCGGCGCGGACGAACGGCCGCGTGAGGGTCGCCGCGGCCTCGTCGGACACCCGTCGCCCGGTGTTCTCGACCACGAGCAGCGCACCCTGTTCGTCGGCCACGCGGACCCAGCCCCCCGGCTCGTTGTACTCGATCGCGTTCGCCACGAGGTTGCGGATCAACTGATGCAGCAGGACTTCGTCGGCTCGGACGGTCGCCCCCGCCGCGATCTCGACGCGGACGGTCACGAAGGAGGCGCGTGCCGCGTCCGCGAGACCCGTCGCGACTCGTTCGGTCGCCTCACGCAGGTCGATTGCTTCAGCGGACATGGCCGGCCCGCGGTCGGCCGTGGCGAGCGTGAGCAGACTTTCGACGAGGTGCTCGCCGCGCCGGTTCATCTCGAGCAGCTGATCGCGAATGGCCGGCACGTCGGCGGTGGCCGGGTCGTCGAGTCCGATCTGCAGAGCGGCGCGTTGCACGGCCAGGGGCGTCCGCAGCTCGTGCGACGCGTAGGCGACGAATCGGCGTTGTGACTCGAACGAGGCCTCGAGCCGGTCGAGCAGGTCGTCGATGGTGTCGGCGACCTGGGCGATCTCGTCTCGCGGGCCGTCGAGGGCGATGCGTTCGTGCAGCGTGCTGGCGGTGACCCGTCGGGTCGTCGCGACCACGTCTTCGAGCGGCCGCAGCATGCGGCGGCTCATGAACAGCCCGATGCCCCCGGCGGCGAGCGCCGCGACCACCGTACCGATCACCGACCACAGCATCTGTTGCCCTCGGGCGAAGTCCGCCACGTCGGCGACGGCCGTGAACGCGACCACGTCCGGGCTGTCGTCCATGAGCTCAGGGGCCCCCGCCACCGCCTCACCAGACGCCAGACCCTGTGGCGCCACCGCGACGTCTTCAGCGGCCCCGGATGCCGCGGAGACGGGACAGGGCGAGAGGTCGTCCCCGACGTCGAGCGGGGTGCCAGAGCAGTTGCCGTAGTCGAAGACTGCGATCTCCTGACTCAGACCATGGCTCGTCGCCCACGCCACGCCCGCCAGCACCAAGGCGCAGAGCCCCGCCGAGACCAGCGCGAAGGTGACGGCGACCCGGACGCCGATGCTCCAGCTCCGAGGTCGGGCCCATGACGGTCGCCACGAGAACGCCTGGAGCGGCCGCGTCACAGCCGGTACCCCCGGCCGGGCACGGTCACGATCGGGTCGGGCACCCCGAGCTTGCGTCGCAGCTTGCTGACGGTGACGCGAACCGCATTCGTGAACGGGTCGATGTTGACGTCCCACACCTTCTCGAGCAGGTCTTCGGCGCTGACGATGCGTCCGTCGGCCGCCATGAGCACCTCGAGCACCATGAGTTCTTTCGTCGACAACCCGAGGTCGTGGCCTGATCGGGTCGCCGTGTGCCGCGCGATGTCGAGGACGATATCGCCTGCCCTGAGCACGGGCGGTGTTGCCGGACCCGTGCGACGCGCCAGGGCCCGCACCCGCGCCACGAGCTCGGGGTAGTCGAACGGCTTGGGCAGGTAGTCGTCCGCTCCGAGCTCGAGACCGGCGACGCGATCGGGCAGGTCGCCGGCCGCGGTGAGCATCAGGATGCGCGTGCTGTCACCCCTCTCGGCCACGCGCCGGGCGACCACGTCGCCATGCAGACCGGGCAGGTCGCGGTCCAGCACCACGACGTCGTAGTCGTTCACCGCGAGCATCTCGTCGGCGTCGTCGCCGCGATAGGCGACGTCGACGGCCATCGCCTGGCGGGCCAGACCGGACACGACCAGATCGGCGAGGGCCCTCTCGTCGTCCACCACGAGCACGCGCATGTCGATCCTTCCGTCAAACCCGTCGAAACTCCGGATTTGATATTACTTCATCTGACGTTTCGTGGGTATAACGTCTCGGGATACGTCGAGGAAACGTCCTGGCAGGTGAACTTGGTGTCGTCCTGACGAAAGGAATCGCCATGCCCCTCCTCCACCGGCCGACCGGCCCGCTCCCCCGCTCGCGTGCCTCCCGCGGCACCGTCTTCACTGCACTGGCCACCGCCGCTCTCGTGCCCGTCCTGCTGTCCGGCTGCAGCACGAGCCCCGACACGTCCGATGGCAGCTCACCTCGTGCCGGCGACACGGCGAAGGTCGGCCAGTGCGTCCGGGACAAGGGCTACGACGTCGACGACTCCGACTTCGTCGGGGTCGGCACCTTCCGGCAGCCCGACGGGCTCTCCGTCGACGAGGCCGACATCTTCGCCCAGGTCGTCGCGACCTGTTCAGAAGGCACGTCCCTCGCCATTCCCGGCGACCCAGGCGGGTCGAACTCCGACAACGACGACCAGCTGCTGAAGCTCACGGCATGTCTCCGAGCAGCAGGGTTCACCGACGTCAAGGACCCGGTCGACGGCGTCTGGTTCCCCGACGAGGCGTACGAGAACGACCCGTCCTATCTAGCCGCCACGGACGCCTGCGTCGCCGAGGTCGGCCTCAAGGCGTCGCGCTGACATACCGACCGCGCCACCCCGCATTCCGACCTCACCACCCCACCACCTCGACCTCGACCTCGACCTCGACCTCGACCTCGACCTCGACGAAAGACGACGACCATGATCCGCATCACCTCTGACCCCCGTTCCCGGTTCGCCCTCGGCTTCACCGGCGCGACCCTGCTCGTGACCGGCCTGCTGGCCGGCTGCACGACCTCCGACCGCAACTCACCGGAAGCGTCGCCCTCGGGTGACTCACGCAGCGCTTCTGCGCAGTTGGGCCAGTGCCTCCGCGCAGCGGGGTACGACGTCGACGACCCCGACATCAGCAAGGGCATCGTCATCGTTCCGCCGGACGGAGTCGACGCCGACGAGTACGCGAAGGACTTCCAGACGTGCGCCGACGGGGTCGGCGGCGACCTGGCCGGGTCCGGAGAGGTGGATCCCGCCACGACGGCGAAGCGGCAGAAGGCCTCCCTCAAGGTCGCGCAGTGCATGCGAGACAAAGGCTTCGACGACTTCCCCGACCCGGTGGACGGCTTCTTCACCGAGAAGATGAGCACCGACCAATCCGACCCCACGGCGGCGGCCTTCACGGCGTGCGATGCCGAATTCGGCGTCGAAGGTGACAGCAAATGAGCCGCCGACCCGCTCGCTGGGCCTGGCTCGCCGTGGCCGCGGTGACCTGCACGGCGACCCTGGCCGGGTGCACGACGGCGTCCGAGACGTCCGAGGGCCCCGCCGCAGCCTCCGCCGCCGCGGCGAACCGCATCGCCACGCCGGTCTCGAAAGGCGACCTCGTCGATGGCAAGCGCGTCCCGGGCAGCCTGGGTTACGGCACCCCGGTGCCACTCACGGCGGCCGGGGCCGGCACGGTCACCTGGCTTCCCGGTTTCGGCGACGTGATCGCTCGTGACGGCACGCTGTACTCGGTCGACGAGGTACCGGTCCGGTCGATGCACGGCGACGTCCCTCTGTGGCGCACCCTCGAACAGGGGCAACGTGGGGCCGACGTCGACCAGCTCAAAGACAACCTGCGCGCCCTCGGCTACGAGGTCGCCGACGACGACCGGTTCGACGCCGCGACCAGGCGGGCAGTCGTCCGCTGGCAGAAGGACCGCAAGCTCGAGCAGACCGGCACACTCGGGTCCTCCGAGATCGCGTTCGTCCCGGGCGACATCCGGGTCGGCGCCCTGCGAGGCCGTGTCGGCGACCCGGCGGGTCAGCCGGTCTACGGCTACACCGCCACGACGCTCGTCGCCACGGCGACGGTGCAGGCCGGCGACCAGGTCCGATTCCCCACCGGAGGCGCGGTGCAGGTGGGCCTGCCCGACGGCACCCGGGTGCCGGGCACGGTGCAGGCCGTCGACACCCCACCGGCGAAGGGCGACGGCGAGGGCGGCGGGGGTGACGACGACGGCAAGGTCACCGTCCTGGTTCGTCTCGACGCCCCGCTGCCCGACGGTGTGACGACGGCGACGACCGTCGACCTCGTCGTCGAGGGCGAACGGCGCGAGGGGGTGCTGTCGGTCCCCGTCACCGCCCTGGTCGCCGGTGACGACGGGTACGCCCTCGAGGTCGTCGAGCCGGACGGCACCACTCGCCAGGTGCCGGTCACGACCGGCTTCTTCGCCGAGGGACGCGTCGAGGTCTCGGGCGACGGCATCGCCGAGGGCGACGAGGTCGTGGTGCCGTCGTGAGCGCCCCGACGACCGTGACGGGCGTGGACGAGGCGGCCCGCGCCTCCTCGTCCCCCGGCGCGGGTGGCGACGAGATCGTGCTCGAACTGGCCGCTGTCACCAAGCGGTACGGCGACCTGGCGGCCCTCGACGACGCCGGCCTGGTCGTGCGCCGGGGCGAGTTCGTCGCCGTGGTCGGGCCGAGCGGTTCGGGCAAGTCGACCATGCTCAACGTGATGGGCACGCTCGACCGTCCCACCGAGGGCACGGTACGGGTCGCGGGTCGTGACATCGGCGAGCTGTCCGACGACGACGTGTCGCGCCTCCGGGCCGACCACATCGGCTTCGTGTTCCAGCACTTCCACCTCGCCGCCGGCGCCACGGCGACCGAGAACGTCGCCGACGGTCTGCTGTACGCCGGGGTGCCCCGGCGCGAGCGTGTCTCCCGTGCCCGCGTCGCCCTCGAGAAGGTAGGTCTCGGTCACCGTCTCGACCATCGTCCGCACGAACTGTCGGGCGGTGAGAAGCAGCGGGTCGCCATCGCCCGGGCCATCGTCGGCGAACCGACCCTGCTGCTCGCCGACGAACCGACCGGGGCACTCGACTCGACGTCGGGGGCGGCCGTGCTGCAGCTGCTGCACGACCTCAACGCGGGTGGCACGACGATCGTCGTCATCACCCACGACCTCGCCCTCGCGGCCTCGCTGCCTCGTCGGGTGCACGTGCGCGACGGCGTCGTCAGCGCCGCTCCCCCACCGGCCGGAGGCGCGGCGGCGCAGTCCGCGCGGGTCGCCTCGTGAGCACGCGCGCGGCCCGAGACCGTCGCCGCACGGGACGGGTCTCGCCCCGCGACCTGCTCGGGCTCGGGGTGTTCGGCCTACGGACCCGGCCCACCCGGGTGGTGCTCTCGGCCCTCGGCATCGCGATCGGCATCGCGGCCATGATCGCGGTGGTCGGCATCTCGTCGTCGAGCCAGGCGGCCCTCGACCGGGTCCTGTCGGGCCTCGGCACGAACCTGCTGCAGGTGCAGCCCGGTGAGACGTTCACCGGCGACACCGTGCCCCTGCCCAAGGACACCGTGCCGGTCCTGCAGCACCGGGACGACATCGACGAGGCCGCGGCCATCGGCCGGATCACGGGGCAGAACGTCTACCGGAGCGACCGCGTGCCCGCCGGCGCGTCCGGCGGGATCTCGCTCGACGCGGTGCAGGGCGATCTGCAGTCGGTCCTCCGCGCCGAGCTCGTGTCGGGCACCTGGTTCGGGGCGGCATCGTCCGACCTGCCCCAGGTGGTCCTCGGCGCCACCACCGCGGCCACCCTCGGCATCGACGAGGTCCGGCCGACGACCAGGGTCTGGATCGCCGGGCGTTGGGTGGCCGTCGCGGGCATCCTCGCACCGATGCCCCTGGCACCCGAACTCGACAGCTCGGCGTTCGTCCCCGCCACCGGGGCCGAGGCACAGTTCGGCTTCGACGGGCACCCGACCCAGGTCTACGCGCGGGCCGACCCCGAGTCGGTGACCGCGGTGCGCGACCTGCTGGCCCGGGCCGTCAACCCGGCCGACCCCCGGGGCGTGTCGGTGAGCCGCCCGTCCGACGCCCTCGCCGCCCAGCAGGCCACCGAGGCCTCGTTCACGGGCCTCTTGCTCGGCATCGGCGGCGTGGCACTACTCGTCGGCGGCATCGGCGTCGCGAACACCATGGTGATCACGGTGCTCGAACGCCGTGCCGAGGTGGGGGTGCGCCGTGCCCTCGGCGCCCGACGACGGCACATCCGCGACCAGTTCTTGGTCGAGTCGCTGCTGCTGTCGCTGCTCGGAGGCACGGCCGGAGTGCTGATCGGCGGTGCCGTGACGGCCGTCTTCGCGGTGTCGCAGGGGTGGCCGGTCGTCGTCCCCGTGTGGGCCGTGGGCGGTGGGCTCGCCGCCACCGTCGTCATCGGTGGGCTGAGCGGCCTGTACCCGGCGTCCCGCGCGGCCCGCATCCCGCCGACGTCGGCCCTCGCCGCGGTCTGAGCCGTCAGGCCACGAGGGGCCGGGCCGGGCTGTGCCGTGCGGTGTGGGGCCGCGCCGGATCGTCCGGCGCGGCCCGTCAGCGCCCAGCCCGCCCGTTGCCGTCCGCCTCGCGCACGGCCGCGACGAATGCCCGGATGCGACCGACGTCCTTCACCCCGCGGGCGGACTCGACGCCCGAGCTGACGTCGACGCCGTCCGGGCCGAGCTGTCCGACGAGCGAGGCGACGTTCTCGGGGGTGAGCCCTCCCGCCAGCACCCAGTCGCGGGTCGGAGGGGACGCACGCAGCGGTCCACCGTCGAAGGTGGCTCCGGCACCGGGCTCGACCGCGTCGAGCAGCAGGGCGTCCTCGCCGTAGGCCGCTCGCCGTTCGTCGTCCTCGGCCAGGTACGCCGCCGCACTCACGGCGCGGACGACCCGGAAGCCGGCGGCCCGCACATCGGCGACGTCGGCCGGCGTCTCGTCACCATGCAGCTGGACCGTCGTCACCCCCGAGGCACGAGCGAGCTCGAGCACCTCGGCGACCGGCTGTCCGCGGAACACGCCGACGGTCTCGACGGTCGGGGGCACCCCGTCGACGAGGTGGGCGGCCGTCCGGGCGTCGACCGTGCGGGGGCTGCCGGCGGCGAGGACGAAGCCCACGGCGTCGACGCTCGCCGCCACCGCGGCATCGACCGACTCGGGGGTCGACAGCCCGCAGATCTTGATCCAGGTGTGCATCACCTCAGTGTGCCGCCCTGGGCCGGTCGGCGCACCGGGCGGCCCGGACGACGAGCCCGAGCATCACCGCGTACGAGACGACGGACGCACTCGACCAGACGGCGATCGACGTCGTCACGGTCGCACCGGCGAGGCTCGAGCCGACGATCGCCCCGGAGGTGGCCACGAGACGCGCGAGGTCCCAGGCGAGCTGGGTGCCCTGCCGTTCGAGGAGGGGCAGGAGGCGCGACACCGGGGACGCGACCAGTTGCGCCCCGAAGGCGGGCGCCAACAGCATCGCCGAGGTCGCCGCCCCGGACCAGGCCTCGCCGAACACGACCGGGAACGTCACGGGGGCCGCCAGGACGCAGACGACGAGCCCGACCACCGCCAGAGCGGCGAGGGGCAGCAGCACACGACGCACCGAGGCTTCGACGCCCCCCGCACGACGTCGCACGATCGCGCCCGTCTGCCCGTCGACCTGCAACGCGACGGCGTCGGCGACGATGCCGACCGGGCTGCCGAGCACCCGCATGGTCAGGGCCAGAGCCCCGATCGACGGTGAGCCGTGCAGGGCGGCGAGCAGCAGCATCGGAGCCTGCTGCCCCATCACGTTGATCAGGCCGGACCATGTGCTGACCAGCGGGAAGCGCCGGTAACGCGACACCACGGCCCCCACGAGACGCCCCCGGACCCGACGACGGCCCGGAGGTCGGACGGTCGCGTGAGGGGGTCTCAAGTGTTCCGGGGCGTGGCGGCGACGGGTGCCGACCAGCGCGGTGGCCCGGCCGACCGCGAGCCCGAGCACGAGCCCCCACGATCCCCCGAGCGGCGCGAGGGCGAGGTTGCAGGCCACCTGCCCGAGACCTTGCAGCGCCGAACGACGACCGAGGGCCACGTAGTCGCGGCGCCGGGCCAGGCTGCTCGTCACCACGCGCTGCAGGGCGACGGCGAGCACGGTGACCGGGCAGACCCACCAGGCGTCGACGAGCAGCGGGGTGCCCGTCGCCTCCGCCCAGACGTGTCGCCCGGCGTACGCGACGACCCCGGCGATCGCGCTGATGGTCACGACGCTCATCACGGCGAGCAGCACGACCGCCCGGGCGGCGCCTTCGGCCCGAGGCACGACGACGGCGCGATCCCAACCCAGCGGCGCGACCGCCCCGACGATGCTCGAGAGCGCCGTCACCACGGCGAGCGCTCCGAGGTCGCCCGGGCCGTAGAACCGGGTGATCAGGGGGGACGCCGCGAGCACCGCACCCTGACCGACCACGCTGCCGAGCAGCACGCGCGAGGCCGGCCGTGCGAGTCGACCGCGCAGACGGCGCCTCACCCCGGGTCGCGGGTCGGACGCCTCGACGGCGTCGGACGACTCGGCAGCGGTCACGCCGACGCTGCGGTGGCGGCCTGCTCGAGCCGCGCGGTGATGGTCCCGTCGCCGATCGCGGTGACGAAGGCCGACGGCCAGCGCGCGGTGTCGAGCACACGTCGGCCGTCGACGACCGACCGCACGCCCGGCACGTCGGAGTCGCGCCACGTGCGGTACTCGGCGTGGTCGGCCTGCACGATGACGGCGTCGGCCGGCTCGCCCCGGTGGTACGCCTCGAAGCCGAGTGCGGCGAGCTCGGCGTCGTCGTGGAGCGGGTCGTGCACGAGGACGCGCGCCCCGCACTTGGCCACCGCGGCCACGGTGTCGAACACCCCCGAGAAGGCCGTCTCCTTCACTCCGCCGCGATAGGCGGCGCCGAGGACGACGACCGTCTGGCCGGCGAGTCGCCCGTGCACCCGACGCAGCAACCCGGCGGCGTGCGTCGGCATGGCCGCGTTGCGGGCGCGGGCCACGCGGACGGTCTCGGCGTCGGGGTCGTTCCAGAGGTAGAGACGCGGGTACACCGGGATGCAGTGGCCGCCCACCGCGATGCCGGGCTGGTGGATGTGGCTGAACGGCTGCGAGTTGCACGCCTCGATCACCTGGGCGACGTCGACGCCGACCGTCTCGGCGTACCGCGCGAACTCGTTGGCGAGCCCGATGTTGACGTCGCGGTAGGTCGTCTCGGCGAGCTTCGCCATCTCGGCGGCCTCGGCCGAACCGAGGTCCCAGACGCCGTTGGGGCGGTCGAGGTCGTCACGGGCGTCGAACTGCAGCACCGACTCGTAGAACTCGACCGCGCGGCGCGCCCCCTCGGGCGACAGGGCCCCGACCAGCTTGGGGTAGCGGCGAAGATCGGCGAACACCCGACCGGTCAGCACGCGCTCGGGCGAGAACGCCACGTGGAAGTCGACGCCCTCGCGCAGGCCGCTGCCCGCCTCGAGTCGGGGCGCCCAGCGCGACCGGGTGGTGCCGACCGGCAGCGTGGTCTCGTAGGCGACGAGCGTGCCCGGGGTGAGCTGCGCCGCGAGCGACTCGGTCGCCTGGTCCATCCAGCCGAAGTCGGGTCGGGCCTCGTCGTCGACGAAGAGGGGCACGACCACCACGGCGACGTCGCAGCCCGGCACGGCGTCGGCGTAGTCGGTCGTGGCCCGCAGGGCACCCGACGCGACCACGTCGCGCAGGCGCCGGCCCAGGTCGTGCTCGCCGGGGAAGGGTTCGACGCCCGCGGCGACCTGTTCGACGACGGCCGACGAGACGTCGACGCCGACGACGGTGTGGCCCGAGGAGGCGTACTGCACGGCCAGGGGGAGGCCGATCTTGCCGAGTCCGATGACGGTGATGTTCATGGGTTCCTGCTCTGTGTGGGGTCGTGGAGGGAAGGGGGTCGGGCCGGACGGCGAGGGGACGGGTCGCGCCCGTCAGACCCGGATCAGGGAGGCGCGGGGGTCGACGGGCAGGCCCGTCGCGGCGGACTCGATGGCCGCCTCGGCGACGCGGAGCGTGTCGAGACCGTCGCGGAGGGTGACGACCCGGACGGGCCCCTGGCCGCGGACGGCGTCACGGAAGGCCTCGTGCTCGAGCACGAGGGGCTCGCGCTTGGTCAGGGCGAAGCGCGTCATCGAGCCCTCGGCGACGCCTCGGAACGCCGAGACGGCGTCCCAGGCGGTGTCGACGGTGGCGTTCTCGTAGAAGGTCAGGTCGGCCGTCAGCGTGTCGGCGACGAACGAGCCGCGCCACCCGGTGACGACGGTCAGCCGCTCTTTGAACGGCGAGAGCCAGTTGACCAGGTGGCTGGTCACGGTGCCGTCGTCGAGTCGGCCCGAGAAGGCGACGAGGTCTTCGTGCGGCCGGCCGCTCTTGTGTGCGGCTTGCCCGTAGACGCTGCGGAACGGGCTGCGGGCGAGCCAGGCGGTCAGATCGATGTCGTGGGTGGCCAGGTCTTTCACCACGCCGACGTCGGCGATGCGCGAGGGGAAGGGCCCCTGGCGACGCGTGGCGATCTGGTAGACGTCGCCCGCGTCTCCGGCCTCGAGACGTGCCCGCAGCGACTGCAACGCCGGGTTGTACCGCTCGATGTGACCGACGGCCCCGACGAGCCCGCGCGTCTCGAAGGCGTCGACGAGTCGGGCGCCCGCGGCGGCGTCGTGCGCGACGGGCTTCTCGATCAGGACGTGCACCCCGGCCTCGGCGAGCTGAAGGCCGACGGCCTCGTGGTAGGCGGTCGGGACGGCGACGACCGCCGCGTCGATGCCGAGTCGCAGCAAGCCCTCGACGTCGTCGACGAAGGGTCGGTCGCCGGCGACGCCGTGGGGGTCGCCGCACGCGTCGGCGACGGCGACCAACTCGACGCCCTCGACCTGGCGCAGGACGCGGGCGTGGTGACGCCCCATCATGCCGAGGCCGATCAGTCCGGTGCGCACGGGTCGCGCGGCGCTCATCGGCCGGCTCCCGCGACGGTCTCGACCGCGGCGACGATGCGGTCGAGCTCGTCGTCGGTGACCGACGGGTGCACCGGCAGCGAGAGGACCTCGCGGGCGGCACGCTCGGTCTCGGGAAGGTCGACCTCCAGGCCGAACGAGGGCAGACGGTGCACGGGGGTCGGGTAGTAGACGCCCGTGCCCACGCCGTGCTCGAGCTCGAGCGCCCGTGCGAAGCCCGCCCGGTCGTCGGGGACCCGCACCGTGTACTGGTGGAACACGTGGGTGGCCCCGGCCGCGACCGTCGGCGTCTCGAGCGACGTGATGCCGGCGGACAAGCGCGACGCGGCGACGCGCCGGCGCTCGGTCCAGCCGGCCAGCTTGCGCAGCTGGACCCGACCGATGGCGGCGTGCAGGTCGGTCATGCGGACGTTGAACCCGACGACCTCGTTGGCGTAGCGCTGTTCCATGCCCTGGTTGCGCAGCAGCCGCAGCAGCCGTTCGACCTCGGGTTCGACGACCGAGATCATGCCCCCCTCGCCCGAGGTCATGTTCTTGGTGGGGTAGAGGCTGAACGCGCCCGCGACGCCGAACGTGCCGACCGGGCGCCCCGCCCAGGTCGCGCCGTGCGCTTGGGCCGCGTCCTCGATCACCAGCAGGTCGTGCTCGTCGGCCAGCTCGGTGAGGGCGGTCATGTCGGCCGGGTGGCCGTAGAGGTGCACCGGCATGACGGCTCGCGTCCGGGGGGTCAGGGCAGACCGCACCGACTCGACGTCGAGGCAGTAGTGCCGGGGCTCGATGTCGGCGAAGACCGGGGTGGCCCCCACGAGGCAGACGGCGTTCGCCGTGGCCGCGAAGGTGAACGACGGCACGATCACCTCGTCGCCGGGCCCGATGCCCGCCGCGAGCAGCCCGAGGTGCAGGGCCGTGGTGCCCGAGTTCACGGCGACGGCGGGCCGGTCGGCGAGCAGCTCGGCCGAGAACTCGCGTTCGAAGGCGGCGACCTCGGGGCCCTGCGCGAGCATGCCGCTGGCCATGACGGCGTCGACGGCACGGCGTTCGTCGTCGCCGATCAGCGGTCGGGCCGCCGGGATGGGCGGCGCGCCCGTGGTCGTGGGGGTTGTGGCAGTCATCTGTCTTCCTCTCGGAGGGCGTCGCCGTGGACGCGGTGGCGGGTGCCCGTGACGGGGCAGACGAAGAGGTCGCCGTCGGCGACGAGGGGGGCACCGGCACGCCCCACCCAGCCGATGCGGCGCGCGGGGACGCCGGCGACGAGAGCGTGGTCGGGCACGTCGCGCGTGACGACGGCGCCGGCGGCGACCATGGCCCACCGACCGATCGTGACGGGGGCGACGCAGACGGCACGCGCCCCGATCGAGGCGCCGTCGCCCACCCGGATGCCGACCGGCACCCAGTCGGACGCGCCCTTCAGGGCACCGTCGGGCGTGACGGCTCGCGGGGTGCGGTCGTTGGTCAGGACGACGGCGGGGCCGACGAACACGCCGTCGCCCAGCTCGGCCGGCTCGTAGACGAGGGCGTCGTTCTGGATCTTGCACCGGTCGCCGACCACGACCCCGGCACCGAGGTAGGCACCGCGGCCGACGATGCAGTCGTCGCCGAGGCGTGCCCCCTCGCGGATCTGTGCGAGGTGCCAGACGCGGGTGCCGGCACCGACGACCGCGGCTGCGTCGACGTCGGCCGTCGGAGCACAGGAGGCGCGCCTCGCGTCGGTGCTGTCGGTCGCCTCTCGGCTCGGGTCGGGCTGGGCAGGGCTTGTCGGTCGCATCTGGTCCTCCGGTTCGGGTCATGACCAGAATACGACATGTCGTCATTCAATGCCAGCACAAAAATATCATGCGCTGCTCTTCTCTTCCGAGAAGCGACCGCGTAACATTTTACACACGACAATCCGAGGAGAACCCGATGAGGCCGAGCCGCCGCCCCGTTCCGAACCCCAGCCCGCAGGCGCGAGCCGTGTACGAGACGGCCAAGCGCATGGTCGACGTGGCCTGCGCCTCCTCGGCCCTCGTCCTGCTCTCGCCGGTCGTGCTGGGCGTCGCCGTCGCCGTCGCCGTGCGGCTCGGTCGGCCGGTGCTCTTCCGTCAGACGCGACCCGGTCTGCACGGTGAGCCGTTCACCCTCGTCAAGTTCCGGACGATGCGCGACGTCGACCCCGCGGCCGGCCTGGTGACCGACGCCGACCGCTTGACGCCGTTCGGGCGACTGCTTCGCTCGACCAGCCTCGACGAGCTGCCCAGCCTGGTCGGGGTGCTGACCGGACGACTCAGCCTGGTGGGCCCTCGCCCACTGCTGATGCGCTACCTCCCGCTCTACGACTCCGAGCAGTCCCGGCGGCACGACGTGCGACCCGGCCTGACCGGCCTGGCGCAGGTCAGCGGCCGCAACGGGCTCGACTGGGACGAACGACTGCGCCTCGACGTCGACTACGTCGACCGGCGTGGCCCCCTGCTCGACCTGCAGATCGTCCTGCGGACGATCGGCTGCGTCCTGCGCCGCACCGGCGTGACCGATGCCGGCCAGGTCACCTGCCGTCCGTTCGACGGATCGAGCACCTCGGCCGAGGCCGCCGACCGGCCCGGCGCATCCGTCGGCGTCGACGCCCTCGCGGACGGGGTCGCGGCGTGACCGACGGCCTGGTCGTCGTCGGCGCCGGCGGAATGGGCCGCGAGACGATCGACGTGGCCCGCGCGGCGGGGCGAGAGGTGGTGGGAGTCGTCGACGACGGCCCGTCGTCCGCCGACCTCGACCGACTCGCCCGGTCGGGGGTCGCCCACCTCGGTGACCTCGACGGGTGGCTGTCGTCCGGCTCGACGACTCCCTGGGTCGTCGCCGTCGGCGACCCCACCCTGCGCCGCCGTCTCGCCGCCCGCCTCGTGAGGGTGGCCGCACCCGCCCCTGCTCTCGTGCACCCCGCGGCGACGCTCGGCTCGGACGTGCTCATCGGTGACGGCACGATCGTCTGCGCCGGCGTCCGCGTCTCGACGCACGTGCGGCTCGGTCGTCACGATCACCTGCTGTCCAATGCCGTCGTCGGACACGACGTGGTCGTCGGCGACCACGTCAGCATCAACCCCGGTGCCGTCGTCTCGGGCGCGGTCCGCATCGGTGCCGACACGATGATCGGCGCCGGGGCGACGGTGCTGCAGCAGCTGACGGTCGGTGCGCGCAGCGTCGTCGGGGCCGGCGCCTGCGTGGTCCACGACGTCACCGACGACGTCGTCGTGCGAGGGGTGCCCGCCCGATGAGCGAACGCATCGTCTGGGTGGTGAACCACTACGCCACGAACCACGAGCGGGACGGCCGCAGCGGTCGACACGAGCAGTTCGCCCGACGCCTGACCGATCACGGCTGGCGGGCGGTGCTGATCGCCGCGAGCACCGACCATCCGAGCGGCCGCCAGGGCTTCGGCCCCGGGCGGCTCCGTCGGCGGTGGCGCGGTCCGACCCACGACTTCGTCTGGCTGCGGGGCGTCTCGTACGCCCGGTTCCGAGCCGCCAGGGTCCTCGACGTCCTGCTCTTCACCGCACTGGTCCTGCTGCCCGGGAGCCTGCGCGACCTGCCCCGGCCCGACCTCGTCGTGGGGTCGTCGGTGCACCCGCCGGCCGCCTGGGCGGGGTCGGTGCTGGCCCGCCGCCTGGGCGTGCCGTTCGTCTACGAGCCGCGCGACCTCTGGCCCGAGACGCTCGTGCAGTTCGGGGCGATCGGTCGACGGTCACCCGTGACGAGGGTGCTCGCCCTGCTCGAGCGCCTCTGCACGATCCGAGCGGCACACGTCGTGTCTCCGCTCGAAGGTGCCGGGCGCTACCTCGCCGGTCGTGGCCTGCACGCACCCTTCACCTGGGTTCCGAACGGCGTCTCGCCCGAGCTCGACCACGACGGAGACGGCGACACGAGAGACATGGCAGCCGGAGCCGACCCCACGACGGCCGTCGCCCGTGCCCGGTCGTCGCTCTCGACGGACGCCCCGTTCGAGATCACCTACCTCGGGTCGATGGGCCCGGCGAACGCCCTCGGCCCTGTCGTCGACGCCTTCGACCGGGCGGCGAGCCGGCCGGGCGGCGAGCACCTCGTGCTCCGCCTCGTCGGAGCCGGCCCTGAGCGGCCGGTCCTCGAACGCCGTGCCGCGGCCGGGCGCCATGTCGACCGCGTGGTCTTCGAGGGCCAGGTGTCGCAGCGTCGGGCCCGGGCCATCGGCCGCCGCGCCGACTGCCTCGTGGCCAACCTGCTGCCGCTCGACCTGTACCGGCACGGCACCTCGCTCAACAAGTTCTTCGAGTACCTTCTGCTGGCCAAGCCGGTCGTGCTCGGTGCCTCCGTCCCGAACGACCCCGTGACCGACTCGGGGGCGGGCCTGCGGGTCGACGGAGGGGACGTCGACGGGCTCGCCGACGCCTTCACCGCCGTCGCGGCGATGACCCCGGCCGAGCGCGCCGAGAGGGGCGCCCGGGGGCGGGCACACGTCCTCGCGCACTACGACTTCGACCTGCTCACCGCTCGGCTCGCGGACGCCTTCGACGCAGCGACCGATGCCGCGATGGTGCGCGACGGCCCGACACCCACCGTCCTCGGGGCGCGATCATGAGCGCCACGATGACGACGGCGCGTGGGTCCCGTCCCGCGCCGGCGACCCGGCGTGCGTCGTCGTCCTCCGCGAACCTCCCGCCGTCTCCGTTCTCGTCGCCCTCGAACCGGTCCGAGACGATGAGTCGTCTCGTCGCGCACCTCCTGATGATCTCCGCCGGCACCGTCGTGTACGCGCTGTCGCTGCACTGGGTCTACGCGCAGCTCGTCACGGTGCAGTTCGCCTACGCGGGCTTCACGTACCGCGCCGCGCCTCCTCAGCTGACGATCGCGACCACCGCGCTCGCCTGCGCGGTCGCCGTCACGCTGCCGCGCCGACCCGCGCGGGTCTCGCACGTCGTGTTGTGGGTGCTCTTCGTCGTCGGAGTGGCCCCGGCCGTCCTGATGGGCGCCTACACCGGGTACCTCAGCGCCTCCGAGGCATTGGGTGCGAGTGCCACGATCGCCGCGGGCTTCGGCCTCGCGACCGTCGGCACCCGTCTGCTCGATGCCCGCGAGGCCGCGAAAGGAGGCGCCTCGCCGAGCCCGTTCGCACCCCGCCCCGGGGCGGACCCGCGTCGGCGCCTGCCCCCCGGCACGGCATTCTGGAGCATCTGCGGGCTGCACTCGGCCCTGACCTACGGGGTCATGGCTGCGACGACCGGCATCTCCCTGACGTTCGTCGCCCTCGACGACGTCTACGACGTGCGGGCGGCCTACCGAGAAGAGACACAGGCGTACGGCCTGCTCGGCTACCTGCTCAGCAGCCAGGCCAACGTCGTCAACACCGCGATCATGGCCCGCGGCACGACGCGCCGCAACGTGCCGTTGATCGCCGTCGGCGTGCTCGGGCAGCTCGCGCTGTACTCGGGCACCGGGTTCAAGACGATCCTCTTCTCGTTCCCCGCCGTCCTCGTGATCGCGCTCGCGACGCACGTCAGGCGCGGACGCGTCCGTGGCACCGGTCTCGCCTACGTCGTCGGCCCCGTCGTCCTCATGGTCGTCGCCGCCTTGGCCGACGAACTCCAGGGCGGACTGCTCTGGACGTCTCTCTTCGCCCGGAGGTTCTTGATCACCCCCGGCCTGCTGACGAGCGTCTACGTCGACTTCTTCGACGAGAATCCGCCGGCGATGTTCGGGCGGAGCTTCTTGCGTTGGTGGGTCGACTCGCCCTACGACCGGTCCATCGCCCTCGAGGTGGGGCAGTACCTGCAACCCGGGGGCTCGGTGGCAGCCAACGCGAACCTCTTCGCCGACGGGTTCGCCAACTTCGGCCACGTCGGCGTGATCGGCATCGGACTCGTGCTGCTGGCCTTCCTCCGATTCGTCGACTGGGCCGCCAGGGGGCTGCCCCTGACGGCCGCGGCCATGGTGATGCTCATGCCGAGCATCACCCTGACGAACACGTCGTTGACCACCGCGATGCTCTCGCACGGCCTGGCCCTGGGCACGTTGGTCCTCGCCGTGGCCCCGCGCTCCGGGTGGTACCGACCGGGCGGCGATTCGAGCTGAGGTGACGCGGCGGGGGCGGGACGCCGGCGCTCCGCTCCCCGACCGCCGGTACCAGCCCACGCTGAGCTATAGTGCTTTCATGCCTCATGCCCACATGTCTCATGCCGGGGCGGTGATCGGTCGATCCACGCCTCCGACGTTCGACCGGCGACGCCTGCTGGTGACGGGGGCCGTGGCGAGCCTCGGGGGCCTCGGGTCGTCGATCCGCGCCTCCTCGGCCCGGGCCGTCGAGGTGACCTCGTCACCCGACACGGTCGTCGACGACACGGGCGTCACCGACCTCGACGAGGCGCTGGCTCTCGTGCCGACGGGCGGCGAACTGGTCGTCACCCGCCCGTGGCGACGCACGCGTCCCCTCGAACTCGATCGACCGATGACCCTGCGGTTCGTCGGCGAAGGCGCCCTCGACACCACGGCCGACATCAGCGTCGTCCGCGTGACGTCGTCGGCCGTCGACGTCGTCGGCGCCGTGGTCCGGGGGCCCGGTGGTCGACGGGCCGGTGCGGGGCGCGGCATCGATGTCGTCGGCACCGCCGAGCGCCCGCTCGACGACGTACGACTGGTCGGCGGTCACCTGTCGGGGCTCGCGCACGACGGGGTGAGAGCCGAGCACACGAGCGGCCTGGTCGTGCACGGGCTCGAGATCGGCGACGTCGGCTATGCCGGAGTGCTGCTGCGCACCTGCGTCGACGGGGCCGTGCGCGCGTGCACGGTGAGCGACGTGCACCAACCGTCGCCCTACGTCAACAGCTACGGCATCATCGTGACGCGCGACGACACCCTGCCCCTGACCGTCACCGGTCGCTCGGCGCGACTGACGATCGAGGGCAACGTCGTCACCGGCGTCCGCTCGTGGGAGGGCATCGACACCCACGCCGGCGACCGCATCGTCGTCCGCGACAACAAGGTGCGCGACTGCCGCGTGGGCATCTCGATCGTGCCGTGTCGTGACGAGGTCGACCTGTCGTACCGACACGCTCCGACGGCCTTCGTCGTCGCCGGCAACACGGTCGAGCGCATCACCCTCGACACCCCCGGGGCTGGCATCGTCGTCAAAGGGGCCGGCTCGACCGTCGGCGACGCCGCCGAACGCGCGACCGGCTTCGTCACCGACAACGTCGTCCGGGGGCACGGCGGCGGCACCGAGGCCGGGGTGCTGCTCTACCTGACCCGCGACGTGGTGGTCAGCGGGTCGGTGCTCGACCGTTGTGTCGACCGGGCCATCTCGCTCTACCACTCGAACGACGCGATCACCGTCACGCGGACGGTCGCGACAGGCCTCCGCTCGTCGACACCAGGAGGCGCAGCGGCGGTCGTCGACGTCCGCAGCGCGTCGAACTCGGCGACGGTCTCGGCGACGCGGTTCGTCCGTGACGGCGGCGAGACCGGGCCCGTCCGAGGCGTGGCCGTCGCCACGGCCTCGAACACGGTCGACCTGCTGGCGAACGACTGGTCGGCAGCCGATCTCGCCGTCTGGAACCGCGGGGCGCTCGTGCGCCGGTGGGCGGACGGGGCCTGACGAACGGGGCGGCGAGACCGGCCGTCCGGCCCGTGACCCGGACCGACGTCAGGAACGCGCCAGCGCAGGACCGTCACGGAGGGGCACCGCGCCCCGCGCACGCGCGCGGCGCCGACTCGGACGTCGGCGAGGGGCCCCAGCGTGGGCGACGGCAGCGACGGGGCCGGGGCCGTCGCCCCCCGGTGCGGCGAAGGCGCTCCCTACCAGGTCGGCCGTGACGGCGAGCTGCCTCGCCACCCGCCGGTGCACGCCGGCGCGTCGCCCGATCGGGTCGGTGACGTCGTCGTCGTCCGGGTTCGCCGGTCGGCGCACCAGCCCGCGGGACCGGACGACGGCGTCGACGACGACGAACGCACGCCCCCGCTCGTCAGCGGCCGGCACCCCACGACGCGCCCTTCCGCCACCCGCGGCGTCGGACGAGGCCGAGCTCGAGGCCGGCGAACCGACCTGCTCGACCTCGAGCGCCTCGGCCAAGCGCGCGAACTCGAGGATGGTGAAGACCCGCGTGGCGGCTCGGGGTGAGCGGCGCACGACGTCACGGCGATGGCGGCGACTGGCCACGAGCACGAGGTCGGCGTCGTCGATGTCGGCGTCGTCGAGTTCTCGGGCGGTGTGCCCGTCCAGTTCGACGCCCACGCGCCGGGCGGCGAGGACGGTTGCGGCCGGTGGGGTCGCCCCGGCGATCGCCTGGGCGCCCCGACTCGTGACGACGGCGTCACTGCCGAGCCGGTCGGCGAGCAGGGCGGCGAAGAGAGGCGACCGGCAGAGGTTGCCGGTGCACACGACGAGGACGCGCAGCCGGTCGGACGCGATGGACGCCGGCGCACCGACGGACGGGGTGCGGGTCATGACGCACCACGCTGGGTCGAGGCGAGCCGGGGAGCCGCTCCGGCCGCCGACGCGGGCGCACCGATGAGGTCGCGGTACAGCGCGAGCAGGGTCGCCTCTTCACCGTCCCACGAGAAGTCGTCGACGGCGGCGCGACGTGCGTTGCGCCCGTGCCGGTCGAGCAGCTCGGGATCGGCTGCGTAGGCCGCGAGCGCTGCAGCGACCGCGTCGGGGTCGTGGGGGTCGACGAAGGTCGCGCAGTCGAGGTCGCCGAGCAGGCGACGCCAGAGCGGGAAGTCGCTGACCACGACGGCGAGGCCGGCGGCCATGTACTCGAAGAGCTTGGTGGGCAGCGAGTTGAGGTGTGCGGCCGTCGGCTCGAAGGTGACGAGCCCCACCCGCGAGGTGAGCAGCAGATCACGCGTCGCCTCGGGGGCGAGCCGCCCGTGGAACACGATCGGCAACCCGTCGGTTCGCGGGCGGGCGGTCAAGTCGGTCGCCTGGGGCGCTGCGACGTGGCCGGCGAGCTCGAGCCGCCATCCGGCCGGGAACGCCGCCGACCGGGTCAGGCCGGCGACGGCCGCCGACCCACGGTTCTGGGTGAGCGCGCCGACGTAGACGACGACCGGGTCTCGGTGGCTCGGGGGCTGCGCCGAGGACTCGAGCTGCCTGAGTCGTGGGAAGTTGCGGACGAGTGTCGTCTTGCCCACCGGGTAGGTCTCGGCGATGCTCTCGGTGGCGGCGACGACGCGATCGGCGCTGGACGCCAACCGCACGGCCGCCTGGGCGACGGCCCGGGCGGCCGGGGCCACGAGGGGCGAGATGTAGGCCTTGGACATCACCTGGTCGGGGAGGTCTTCGTGGGCGTCGACGATCACGCGTCGGCCGAGCAGCCGCAGCAGAGGCACGCCCCAGTACAGCTCGGGGTCGTGCAGGTGGCAGACGCGGGCGCCCGACCGGGCGGCCAGCCACAGCGCCTGCGCACTGCTGACGACCACGCGCGATCGTCGACGACGGCGCGGGATGGTGACGACGTCGACGCCGGTGGGCCCGGTCGTCACGTCGCTCTCGACGGCGACGAGCCGCACGCGGTAGCCGGCAGCCGCAGCACCGGCCGCCTCGCGCAGGTGCACGCGGTTGTCGGTCCAGGGATGCGCGCTCGAGACGTGCGTGATCTCAGGTCGTGACGTGGTCATGGTCTTCCCTTCAGGCGGACGAGTCGGCGCAGCCCGCGGGGGGCGTCCGGGGTCTCGGCGTAGTAGTAGTACCGCGAATCGGAGCGGCGGCGCGGGCTCATCGAGAGCACCGCGGCGCGGGGTGTGTCGCCCACGGCGTCGAGCCGCTCGAGCGAGGTCGTGACGTGGGCGCGCCGCGTACGCCCCGAGGCGACGACGAGCAGCATGCTCGTGACCATCTCGCTGATCAGGGCCGCGTCGGTGACCGACAGCAGCGGCGGGGTGTCGATCAGGACGACGTCGTACCGAGTGCAGAGCTCGTCGACCAGCGCCTTCATCGCCCCCGAGCTGAGCAACTCGCTCGGGTTCGGCGGCACGTCGCCGGCCGGCAGCACCCCGAGGGCGTCACCGCCCCACGGCTGCACGACGTCGTCGAGCTCGACCCGGCCGATCAAGAGGTCGGACAGGCCCACCGCACCCTCGATGCCGAGCACCTTGGCCAGGTTGGGGCGCCGCATGTCGGCGTCGACGACGACGACTCGCAGCCCCGCCTCGGCGAGCGAGACGGCGAGGTTGGCCGTCGTGGTCGTCTTGCCCTCGCCCGGCCCCGCCGAGGTGACGGCGAACACGCGGGCCGCCAGCCCCGACCCGAGGAACCTGATGTTGGTGCGCAGCATGCGGAAGGCCTCGGCGTGCAGGCTGCCACCCCCGTCGCGGACGACGACCGGGCGACGGCGCACCTCGGGGTCGAAGGGGATGTCGCCCACCACGGCCAGGTCGTTCTCGTCGACGAGGTCGCCCTGCCCGCGCACCTTCGTGTCGAGCACCTGCCGCAGCAGCGCGCCGAGGGCGCCTGCCGCGAGGCCGAGCAGCAGGCCGAGGGCCACGTTCGCGACGGTGTGCGGGGTGGCCGGCGACGACGACATGGCCGCGGGCTCGACGACCTCCATCGTGACCGAGGGCACGCCGGGTGCGAACTCTGGCTCGAGCTCGGTCGTCACCACCGACCGCAGGCTCTCGGTGACCGCGTCGGCCAGCTCGGCAGCACGCTGCGGGTCGACGTCGGACACGGTGACCGACATGATCGTCGACGCCGTCGGCGAGCTCGCCGAGACCGCCGCCGTCAGCGATTCGAGCGTCAGCGGTGGGCCGACGTCGCGCACGACCGGGTCGAGCACGCGCGGCGTCGTGACGAGCGAGGTGTAGGTCTTGATCTTCTGCTGTGCGGCGTTCGAGCCGGACGCGATCTCCATCGCGGTGGTGTCGGCCTGCCCGCGCACCGCGACGAACAGCTTGGTGCTGCTGACGTAGGTCGGGGTCGCCGAGGCCGAGATCGCGACGCCCGCACCGCCCCCGATGACCAGGCCGACGAGCAACAGGTACCAGCCGGCGAGCAGGGCTCGGAAGATGTCGGTCACACGCACGAGTGGGGCCCTTCGGGTCGAACGCCAAACTGGCGATGTTTCATATTCTACCGTGATGCCTGCCGTACCACAAGAGCACGTCGAGCGTCGACGGCGACGTCACCCTCGTCAGCCGCCGAAGCGGGCGAGCATGGCGTCGACGGCGCGGGTCGCCGCCCGGCCGTCGCCGTAGGGCGTGGCGTCGGTCTGCGGGCAGGTCAGCCCTGCCAGCCGCTCGGCCATCTCGACCGGCCGGTCGCCGACCAGCTCGTTCCAGCCGAGGGTGACCGTCTCTGGCCACTCGGTGTCGCTCCGCACCGTGACGCACGGGCGCCGTAGCAGGAAGGCCTCCTTCTGCAGGCCGCCCGAGTCGGTCACGACGCCGTCGGCACCACCGAGCAGGTCGACCAGTTCGGGGTAGCCGACCGGGGGCGCGACGACGACGCCCGGTCGGTCGAGCGCGACACCGGACGAGCAGGCGCGGGCCCGCAACCGAGGATGCGCGAGCAACAGCACGGTGCGGCCCGATCGCCCCACCGCCTCGAGCCCGTCGAGGACGTCGCCGAGCCGCTCGGGGTCGTCGGTGTTGGCAGGACGGTGCAGCGTCGCGAGGACGTAGGGGGACGTGGGTGCCAGGGACGCCGAGGAGGCGATCCGCGCCTCCTCGGCTCTGAGCGAGCGGTCGCGGTCGCGGACCGCGAAGAGGACGTCGGTCATGACGTCGCCGACGAGGACGGTGCGGTCACCGAGACCCTCGGCGCGCAGGTGCTCGACGGCGCCGGTGGTGGGAGCGAGGCAGAGGTCGGCCGCGTGGTCGGTCATGACCCGGTTGTGCTCTTCGGGCATCGAACGGTTGAACGACCGCAGGCCCGCCTCGAGGTGCGCCACCGGGATGCCGAGCTTCACCGCCGCGAGCGTCGCGGCCAGCGTCGAGTTCGTGTCGCCGTAGACGAGCACGGCATCGGGGCGCCTACGCTCGAGCACCCCCTCGAGGGCCTCGAGCATGCGGCCGGTCTGCGCTCCGTGGGGGGCCGAGCCGACGTCGAGGTGCTCGTCGGGCCGGGGGATGTCGAGTTCGTCGAAGAAGACGTCCGACATCGCGGCGTCGTAGTGCTGGCCGGTGTGGACGACCACGTGGTCGCACCGGCCGGCCAGCGCTCGGGCCATGGGGGCCAACTTGACGAACTGGGGGCGGGCGCCCACGACGCTCATGATCTGCATGTCAGTATTTTACATGCAGAACTCCTGATTGACCAGACCTCAGATATTCGTCGGCGTCGTCAGTCGCCCAGGTCGTCGAGGTCGGCCGGGTCGGCGTCCGCCACGTCGAAGCGCTCGACGGTCAGCGTGTCGCCCGACGGGTCGACGTCGACGCGCACCGAGTCGCCGTCGACGACCTCGCCTCCGAGCAGCGCCATGGCGAGCCGGTCGTCGATCTGCCGCTGCATGAGCCGGCGTAGCGGGCGGGCACCGTAGATCGGGTCGTAGCCGCGCTCGGCGAGCCACGCCCGGGCGTCGGGGGTGACGGCGAGCGACAGGCGGCGGTCGGTCAGGCGGCGGCCGAGCCGGTCGACGTAGAGCGAGACGATCTGTCCGAGGTCGTCGGCCGTCAGCGTCGAGAACACCACGATGTCGTCGAGCCGGTTGACGAACTCGGGCTTGAACGCCTGGCGGACGAGCCCCTGCACGAGGTCCTCTTTCTCGGGGTCGCTCAGCGTCGGGTCGGTGATGACCTGCGAGCCGAGGTTCGAGGTGAGCACCAAGATCGTGTTGCGGAAGTCGACCGTCCGCCCCTGGCCGTCGGTGAGGCGGCCGTCGTCGAGCACCTGCAGCAGCACGTCGAACACCTCGGGGTGGGCTTTCTCGACCTCGTCGAGCAGCACCACGCTGTACGGGCGACGGCGCACCGCCTCGGTCAGCTGACCGCCGGCCTCGTAACCCACGTACCCGGGAGGCGCGCCCACGAGGCGGGACACGCTGTGCTTCTCGCCGTACTCGCTCATGTCGATGCGGACGAGCGCCTTCTCGTCGTCGAAGAGGAAGTCGGCGAGGGCCTTGGCGAGCTCGGTCTTGCCGACCCCGGTCGGCCCGAGGAAGAGGAACGAACCCGTCGGGCGGTCGGGGTCGCTGATGCCCGCGCGGGTGCGTCGGACCGCTTCGGAGACGGCCTGGACGGCCGCCTTCTGACCGATGAGGCGCCTCCCGAGTTCGGTCTCGAGGTGCAGCAGCTTCTCGGTCTCGCCGCTGAGCAGCCGCCCGACCGGGATGCCGGTCCAGGCGGCGACGACCTCGGCGATGTCGGAGTCGGTGACCGAGTCGCTGACGAGTCGGTCGTCGGACGCCTCGAACGACTCGGCGTCGGCGAGGCGGCGCTCGATGTCGGGGATGCGCTCGTAGCTGATGCGCGCGGCGTCTTCGTAGCGCCCCTCGCGCAGGGCACGGTCGGCGTCGATGCGCGCCTCGTTCAGATCGCTGCGCAGCGTGCCGACGCCCTGCAGCGCGGCCTTCTCGGCCTGCCACCGGGCGTCGAGGGCGTCGTAGGCGGCCTGTCGCTCGGCGATGGTCTCGCGCAGGGTGGCCAGGCGGGCCTGCGAGGCGTCGTCCTTCTCCTTCTTGAGGGCGAGCTCTTCGATCTGCAGCCGGACGAGGCCCCGGTAGAGCTGGTCGAGCTCGACGGGCGACGAGTCGATCTCCATCTTGAGGCGACTGCCCGCCTCGTCGACGAGGTCGATGGCCTTGTCGGGCAGTTGGCGACTGGGGATGTACCGGTTCGACAAGGAGGCGGCGGCCACCAGGGCGCCGTCGGTGATCGTGACCCCGTGGTGCGCCTCGTACCGTTCTTTCAGGCCGCGGAGGATCGCGACGGTGTCCTCGACGCTGGGTTCACCGACGTAGACCTGCTGGAACCGCCGTTCGAGGGCGGCGTCCTTCTCGATGTACTGGCGGTACTCGTCGAGGGTGGTGGCGCCGATCAGGCGCAGTTCGCCCCGGGCGAGCATGGGCTTGAGCATGTTCGACGCCGCGACCGAGCCCTCGCCACCGCCGGCGCCCATCAGCGTGTGCAGCTCGTCGATGAAGGTGATGACCTGGCCGTCGCTCTTGGTGATCTCTTTCAGCACGTCTTTCAGGCGCTCTTCGAACTCTCCGCGGTACTTCGCGCCGGCGACCAGGGCGGCGAGGTCGAGGCTGATCAGGCGCTTGTCTTTCAGGCTGTCGGCGACGTCGCCCTCGACGATGCGCTGGGCGAGGCCCTCGACGACGGCGGTCTTGCCGACGCCGGGCTCGCCGATCAGCACAGGGTTGTTCTTGGTGCGGCGCGTGAGCACCTGGCTGATGCGTCGGATCTCGGCGTCGCGGCCGATGACGGGGTCGAGCTTGCCGCTGCGGGCGACGGCGGTGAGGTCGACGCCGTACTTGTCGAGCGCGGACTTCTGCTTCTCGTCGGACGCGGGTGCGCCCTGCAGGTTCGCCATGGGGCAGTCCTTTCGTGTCGGAGACGGTGACGAGGCGCGGGCTGGGTACCAGCCTGACTTGCGTCCACCCGGCTCAAGTTTATGTCGCCCGGGCGGCCCGTGCCAGACGGAGATGAACGCAGGTCAGGTCTATGTTGAAATACCCTGTTTCAGGATGTAGTATTTCGTTGTTCTGTTTCTCGCCTGCCCTCCCGGTGGGCCGACCACGAAAGACACACATCTTGAAGAAAATCGCTAAGACCGGGGCCGCCTTCGGCCTCGCCGCGCTGACGCTCGCGTCATCGCTCACGATGGGGGCGGCCGCCAGCGCGTCACCGGCTCCTACGGCCGCATCGACGCTTGCCGCCGACCATTACTCGATCCCCTTCGTCGTCAGAAACGCCGACGGTACCTACTTCGGCCTCAAGGAGGACGGTTATCGTTCGGCGGACGGCACGTTTGAAGCGGCGCGTGCTGCAGCTGAGATGGTTCAGATTCCCAAACTTGGAACGACTGGCAGCATCTTGTCTGAAGATGGCAAATCATGCTGGTTCAACGGTCAGCAGGGTGGGCGAGTCCTTCAGAGGTGGCCCTACGACACAAACGGCTACTGCGCGGTCAATAACGGATGGGGCTCACAGTTCTACGTTGAAGGTGACGGCACACTTGTCAGCACGAAAAATCCGGGTTTCAGGCTGCAGCAACAGCCCGTCGGCCCACGGGCGAAGTTCGACACAGTGGCGGCGGGCGTCGTTGAGTCCAAGCTGGTCGCGACTGCGGCCGAGACGTTGAGCGTGGATGTGTACGACCGCACGGCTGTCGTCGCGGGGCGCGCGCAGCCGGGTGCGACGGTGGCGATCAAGGGTGGGTCGACGAACAAGACCGTTCAGGCCGATGCCGAGACCGGTGAGTGGACGACCACCGTCCGGGGCCTGGCCCTGGGCGAGAACCCGTTCACCCTCGAGGCGTTCGACGAGAAGGGTGACTCGCTCGGGTCGTCGGAGTTCACCGTCGACGTCCCGATCACGCCGCTGAGCGCTGCGGTGCAGTCGACCAGCGTGTTCGCCGGCACCGCCGTGGTCGAAGTGACCGGAACCCCGGGGCTGTCGCTCGACTACCAGAACAAGGACGTCACGCTGAACCGCGACGGCAAGGCGACCGTCCTCGTCGACGGTCTCAGCCAAGGCGCCAACACGGTCCGCTTCCAGCAGTACGAGGCCGGCAAGCAGATCGGTGGCGACCTCGAGTACGACATCCGCGTCACCGCCCGCAACATCGTCGCCCAGGCCGCGTTCGACGACCGCGGCATCGACCATGACGCGATCCTCTCCGGCACCGCCGAGGCACAGGCCGACATCACCATCGTCGACGGCAACGACAAGGTCACCACGACCACCGCCGACGCCGACGGCGCCTGGTCGACCCCGGTCACCGCACCCGGCTCGGGCCTGCAGAACTTCGAGGCCAGCCAGTCCATCAAGGGCATGGCCGCTGGCTCCACCGACGTCCGCCTGAACTACGGCAACGCGGTCGAGATCACCTCGCCCGGCAACAACACCCCCTGGGCCGGCGGCGACCTGACCTTCCGAGGCGACGGCCAGTACACCGCCCCGGTCGAGATCACCGAGAAGGGCAACGACACCGTCGTGGCCTCCACGGTCGGCGTCAACAACGGCAGCTGGACCGCCAAGGTCACAGGCGTCGACGGTGACCACAAGCACACCTTCACCGCCACGATGCGCTCCAAGGGTAACCTCACCACCACCGACACCATCGTGGTGAACGCCGACAAGGACGAAGCCGAGACGGCCGCCCCCGTCGCCGTGACGAACCCCACGAACGTCGCCGACGGCTACACCCCTAACGCCCCCTTCACCTTCGAGGGCACCGGCACCAAGGGCAAGACCATCACCGTCGAGAACAAGTTCGGCACCCACATCGCCACCACCACCGTCGGCGACAACGGCCAGTGGTCCTGGACCCGCGCCAACATGGGCACCTCGATCTGGAACCTGAACTTCATCCAGGACAAGGGCCTCGCCACCGAGACCGTCGCGAAGGTCTTCGGGTTCACCCCCAACGCCGCACCGGCCCCCGTGGTCACCGTGACGAACCCCACGAACGTCGCCGACGGCTACACCCCCAACGCCCCCTTCACCTTCGAGGGCACCGGCACCAAGGGCAAGACCATCACCGTCGAGAACAAGTTCGGCACCCACATCGCCATCACCACCGTCGGCGACAACGGCCAGTGGTCCTGGACCCGCGCCAACATGGGCACCTCGATCTGGAACCTGAACTTCATCCAGGACAAGGGCCAGACCGGCGAAGCCGTCGCGAAGGTGATGGGCTTCAAGCCCAACGCCGCCCCGACCCCCGTGATTGTCGTGACGAACCCCGCGAACGTCGCCGACGGCTACACCCCCAACGCCCCCTTCACCTTCGAAGGCACCGGCACCAAGGGCAAGACCATCACCGTCGAGAACAAGTTCGGCACCCACATCGCCACCACCACCGTCGGCGACAACGGCCAGTGGTCCTGGACCCGCGCCAACATGGGCACCTCGACCTGGAACCTGAACTTCATCCAGGACAAGGGCCAGACCAGCGAAGCCGTCGCCAAGGTCGACGGGTTCAAACCCCGCGCCTGACACCTCCGCCCGGCCGACACCGCCGCGTCGAACACGCGGCCGACGAACACCGGCCGGCACCCGGTGCCGGGGTGGACCGTCTCGAGACGATCCCCCCGGCACCACCCCCAGGGCCCCGCTCCCGCGCGTCCGGGCCGACGCCCCCCGATCCGCTCCACGACCCCGATCCGAGGACACCATGACCAAGAAACCGCTCCTGCTGACCCTGACCCTCGCCGCGACCCTGACCACGGGCCTCGCCGGCTGCACCCAGGGCGCCCCCACCCCCACCCCGAGCCCGACCGCCGACAGCCACGACGTCGCCGAGGCCGAAGCCCACGAGAACACCTGCGTCGACGGCTTCGCCTGGATGACCTTCGGCGACGGCGAGGACGACGAGAAGACCCTGCCCGACGGCTGCGACACCGTCGTGGTCCAGGGCGACGGCGGCACCCTCACCACCGGCGACGCGCGAGTCGTCGTCGTCATGGGCAACGACGTCACCGTCCACGCCGGGGCCGTCGAACAGGTCGACCTCGAGGGCGACGACAACACCGTCACCCACGACGGCACCCACGAGGTCGCCGTCAACACCGAGGGTGAGGGCAACACCGTCACCACCGGCTGAACGCGTCACCCAGGAGGCGCCCCGCGAACACCGCCGCGGGGCGCCTCCTGCATCTCCCCCGTGACGTAGAACATCTCATCTGCTATTAATGACGAGTGCGTTTCCTTGCGCATGCCGCTGCAGAGAGGACTTCCATGACTGCCCAGTTCCGCCGCGCCACAGCCCTGACCGCGATCGCCGTCACGGCCACCCTCATGGGCGGGCCCGCCGTCGCCGGCGAACCCGACCCGGTCGGCGGGACGCCCCCACCCGTCGCCACCGAGGCACCTGCACCCGAAGCGGCCGACCCGACGGCGGACACGACCCCCTCACCCGACCACACGGTCGACCCCAGGGCACTCTCGGCCGAAGCCACCGTCGACGTCGATCGACGGACGGTCCACCTCGTCGGCCGATCCACCCCCCGGGCCACCGTGGTCGTCGACGATCTCTTCGAGGTCGAAGCGGACGGCACCGGCGCGTGGCGGGCCGACGTCACCGGTGTCCGCCTCGGTCCGACGACGATCACCCTCGCCGAGTACGCCGCCGAGACGTTGGTCGACGAGTCCACGCTCGACGTCTTCGTCGGTCAGCGCCTCCAGGCCTCCGGTCGCTTCCCCGACGACCGCACCCGACGGGCTCAGGTCGTGGGCACCGCCACGCCTCACGCCCGGGTCGAGGTGGTCGACGCCGTGAACCACGTCGTCGGGGCGACAGACGCCGCCGACGACGGCGCGTTCGAGGCCGACGTGCTCGCCCCCGACGCCGGCGGGCCCGCGACCTACGACGTCCGGCAATCCCTCGACGGCGAGGGCATCGACCACGCCCCGGTCACCCTCGACTACGGTCGAGCCGTCGAGGTCACCCAGCCGGTCGACGGGGCGCCCCACCCGGCCGGGCCGGTCGCCCTCGTCGGCGTCGGCGTGCCGCGGGGCGAGGTGCGCGTCCGGGAGAAGGGCTCGACCACGTGGCTCGCCCCTGCGGCGACGGTCCTGGCGTCGGGCACCTGGCGACTGGCCACCACACCACTCGACGACGCCGTCCACGAACTCGAGGTCGTGCAACTCGGTCGGGGAGGCAACCGGACGACCGACACCGTCACCGTGAACGACGCCGAGGCCCCCGAGCCACCCACCCTCCTGCCCGGCACGATCACGGGCCCCACGACCTACGTCTCGGGGCGGCCGACCACGATCACGGGCCGGGCGACCCCCGGCGCGACCGTCGCCCTGACGAACGCCTGGCAGACGCCGATCGTCCAGGGCATCCCGACCGACCCCATGACCGGCGCCTGGCACTACACCCGCATCCTCGTCGCCCCGAGCGTCTACACGCTCTACGTCACCCAGCAGCTGGGCGACCTCTCGGCCACGTCGGGGCCCTTCGTGATCACGCCCGAGACCGCCCGTCCCGCCTTCGCGGTGACGAGCCCCGACCGCGCCGCCGGCTTCACCTCGGGCCGCACCGTGACGTTCGCGGGCACCGGCGACCCCCGGGGTTCCGTCCGGATGCAGAACAAGTGGGGCACTCCGATCACCGGCCCGGTCCGCGTCTCGAGCACCGGCAGGTGGGCCCTCAGCCACCCGCTCTACGCGCCGTCGACCTACTACCTCACGTTCATCGAGGCCACCCCCGGCCAGCCCGAACGCCGCGTCGACTTCGGAGCCTTCGCCCCGCGCCCCTGAACCAGGCGTCGGCGGCTCGACGCCGGCGGCTCGGTGGCCCCGTCACGGGCCGTCGGCGAAGCGCGAGATCGTGCTCGACCTGCCGTAGACCGCCAGGGTCGTCGCCGACCAGTCGTTCCGCACCAGGTCGAGCACGTTGCCGGCGCCGGGCACCGAGACCCCTCTCACGGGCGACGGTGCGGCTGCACCCACCTCGAACGTGTTGGCGAGCAGGGTGCCGGTGTTCGCCGTGCTGGTCAGCTCGATCGCCGCACCGATCGGTGATCCGGGCGAGAGCACGAGCCCGACGATCCGGTTCCGCACCACCGTCGTCCGGTCGTTCGAGTGGTAGAGCGCGATGCCGCGTTGCTCGCAGGCCTGGAGCACGTTGCCCCGCACGACGACGTCGCGGGTCAGGTACAGCAAGATGCCGGCCTCGCGCGTGCCCCCGCCCATGCCGACGACGGTGTTGCCCTCGACCACGGCGGTGGCACGCTCGCTGGTCGACCCCACGGTCGACCCGGCGCCCTTGACGACGATGCCCGAGCCGGGGCGGGTGGCCTCACCCCGTTCGACGTGGTTGCCGGTCACCACCACGTCGGTCGGGGCGTACACGTACTGCCCGCGGGACTCGTCCTGGCACGGCACGATCGCGATGCCGACCGAGCACCCGGTGACCCGGTTGTCGCGCACGACGATCGACTCGCCGGCATGGGTGCCGATGCCCTCCCACTGCAGCACCCGGGTCACCGTGTTCCCGTCGACGGTGACCCGGGCCGAGCGCGGCGAGTCGGCCAGCGAGCGCGACTCGTCCCGGGTGACGGCGATGCCGTACGAGTTGACGTAGCCCGGCGACTGGCGGACGTCGGTGATCCTATTGCCCCGGACGACGCTGTCGAGGCACGAGATGAGCAGCACGCCCGCGTAGCCGACGTCCGAGATCGAGCACTCGACCACCTCGAGACCGACCACGTTGCTCGCGAGGACCCCGTCGTGCGAGAAACCGGTGATGCGACACGCCTCGATCGACACCCGCTCGAGCGGCGACGCGGCCGTGCCCGTCGCCACGACCGCACGGCCCGCGCCGGCCGCAGACGCCCCCGCCCCCACGAGGACGGCGTCCACGATCCGGACGTCGGAGGCCCGCACGTCGACCAGCGTCCCGTGCACGGTCGAGGTGAGCGTCGCGCCGGGGGCGAAGAGCACGGTCATCGACCGGTCGACGACGAGCGGCCGGGCCACCCGCTCGGACCTGTCGACCAGCAGGGTGCCCGACGTCGGCACCGCACGCAACGCCTCGTGCACGGTCGCGTACGCCGACGACGACACGACCACGGTCAACCCGGGAGGCGCGGCGGAGGTCGCCGACGTCGGCGCGGCCGCCGCAGCGGTCGGGTCCGCAGCCGCCCGCGAGAACCCGACCGCGCCCGCACCGGCCGATGCGAGCGCCGCCGCCAGGAAGGTCCGGCGGCCCGTGGTGCCACGGGGTGAGCCGGTGGTGGACACCGGATGGTGATATGTCGTTCGCACGTGTTTCCTCCAGGATCAGACGCCATATTAATATGACGATCGTTCGGTTTATCAGGCCGACACTAACACCTGGAGGCTCCGAATCGATGCGTGGGCATAATGGCGTGATGATCGACGTCGACCTCGCCCGCCGCCTCCGCGATGCCGGACTCCGCTGGCACCCCCGCCCCGGCGACCGGTTCACCATCGAGCAGGGCGACTTCGACTCGGCCGAGGTCTTCACCATCAGCGACATGACGGTCGAGGCCCACGACTACCCGACGGGCACGGTGCTCGGCTTCAACGGCACGACCGAATGGGCGCTCGACTCGGTCGCCGCGACCGACGCGCTCTGGCTGCCGCGCGAGGACCAACTGCGCGACCTGCTCGGCCGGTCGTTCGAGTCGCTGGTCCGTCGCCACGCCTCGGGCCCCGGAGGCGCGGGTGACGACGAGACCGTCGCCTACGAGGTCCGCACCCGGGCTCCCGGCAGCCCCGCCGGATCGGACCTCACGAGCCACCTGGCCGGAGCCGCCGACGACGCCTACGCCCTCGCGCTGCTGTCGTTCGTCGAGGCGTCGCTGCGTCTCGACTGACACCGCCGGCGGCAGCCGTTCAGCGCCTGGTGGACACCGTGACGGTGAAGACCCGGTCGCGGGCGACCTGGCGGGTCGGCCCGACGATCCGCTCGAGCGCCGGCCGGTGGGCGAGGTGGCTGTTCCACACGCACCAGAGCTCACCCCCGGGCCGCAGCAGGCGAGCAGCGGCGGTGAAGAGCTTGTGCGAGATGCCCGTGTGCACCGCGGCCCCGATGTGGAACGGTGGGTTGAGCAGCACGAGGTCGGCGGACCCTCCGGGCAGCGAGCCTCCGGCGTCGTCACGGAGGACGCTCACCCGGTCGGCCACGCCAGAGGCCTCGACCGTCGCCCGCGCCGACGCCACGGCCGCCGACGACTGGTCGGTCGCGACCACCACGGCTGCCGGGTGGTCGAGGGCGTACGACGCCGCGAGCACCCCGGTGCCGCAGCCGAGGTCGACCACGCGCTCCGCCTCGACCGGGGCCGCCGCCAGCGTGTCGAGCAACAGCCGCGTGCCGACGTCGACGGTCGGCCCCGCGAAGGCGGCGGCCCGGGCGACCACGACGAGGTCGCCGTGCGATTCGCGTCGGGGCCACCTCGAGGGGCCCGCGGCCGGACCGGCGGCCGTCAGCACACGGGACTTCTGGTGGGCGCGGCCCGCGCGCACCTCGGTGAAGTGGCGCCCGAGGACGTCGTTCATCGCGAGGGTCATGTGCTTCACCCGGCCCCCGGCGAACACCTGCACGTCGGGGTGGGCGTGGGAGGCGACGAGCTGGGCGATCTCGTCGAGGGCGTCGAGCCCCCGGGGCAGTTGCACCAGCACCACGCGAGCGCCCTCGACCAGGGACGGTTCGAGGTCGAGCGACGCCCACCGGGCCGGGCTGCCGAGGGCGCGAGCGTTGGCGGCCAGGGCGAGTTCGCCCGAGTAGGAGTCCTGGTGCACGCGCAGTTCGTGCTCGCCGACGAGGGTGGCCGCCCCGAGCGTCAGGGCACCGTGGCGGTCGCCGGCGACGGTGACGTGCCCAGGGTGGGCGACCAGCGCCTCCTCGGCCACGTCGAGCAGCAGGCGGTCGGTGGCGTCGTGCGCCATCAGCTCGCGAGCCTCGACGTCGGGCCATCGGCGGAGCCGGTCGAAGTCG
The DNA here is from genome assembly GCF_015350895.1 of Frigoribacterium sp. VKM Ac-1396. Lineage (NCBI taxonomy): Bacteria > Bacillati > Actinomycetota > Actinomycetes > Micrococcales > Microbacteriaceae > Frigoribacterium > Frigoribacterium sp. VKM Ac-1396. The sequence goes on from NZ_JADKSD010000003.1 coordinate 71,366, forward strand.
ATCACCAGGCCACGCTAGCGGTCGTCGACCCGCGGCCCCGCGTCAGCGCAGCGGCCGCCACACGACGACGGACGTCTGACGCGTGGGGCGCGTGCCGTGTTTGAGCGGGACGACCCCGCTCTCGCCCGCGGCGAAGACCCGGGCACCGGGTCGGTTGACCAGCTCGTCGGCCAGCGCCCGCTCGAGCTCGCGGACCCGCTTCTGCAGCGACGTCACCTGGTTCTCGAGTTCGAGGACGCGCCGGATGCCCTCGAGCGACACGCCCTCGCCGCCCAGCCGCGCGATCTCGCGCAGCTGCACGACGTCGCGCATCGAGTACCGACGCGACTTGCCGGCAGTGCGCTGCGGCACGACGAGGCCGAGCCGGTCGTACTGGCGCAGCGTCTGGGCGTGCAGACCGGACAACTCGGACGCCGCCGCGATCGCGAACAGCGGGGAGTCCTCGTCCATCGGTGCGTCGTGCGGTTGCGGGCGGTCCATCTGCTGCTCCTCTCGACGGGGTGGGCTGCCGCCCGGGCGATGCCCGACCGGGCGGTACCGGACCCGGGCGGTACCGGACCCGGGCGGTCAGGCCCGGGCGCGGGCGATCAGGTCGTCGCGGGGGTTCTCGGCCGGCAGGGCCGCGGCGAGCGCCTCGACGGCCTCGCGCGCCTTGTCGTTGAGGTGGGCGGGCACGGCCACCTGGACGGTGGCCAGCAGGTCGCCGACACCGTCTTTCGCGTGGACGCCGCGGCCCTTGACGCGCAGCACGCGCCCGGACGGGGTGCCCGGTGCGACGCGCAGGCGGACCGGGTCGCCGCCGAGGGTCGGCACCTCGATGGTCGCCCCGAGGGTGGCCTCGGCGAAGGTGACGGGCACGTCGAGCCGCAGGTTCTTGCCGTCGAGCTCGAAGACCGGGTGCTTGCGGACCGCGACGGTCAACACCATGTCGCCGGCCTCGCCGCCGTCGGGGCTCTGCTCGCCCCGACCGCGCAGCTTGATCTTCTGGCCGTCGTGGACGCCCGCGGGGATGCGGACCTTCATGGGCTTGCCGTTCGAGGCCTGCAGCGTGATGGTCTCGCCGACGATCGCGGTCTGGAAGTCGAGGGTCGTGCTGGCCGTCATGTCGCGGCCCTTCGACGGCCCGCCGAAACCGCGGTAGCCGCCGTTGGTCTGGCCGAAGCCACCACCACCGAACATGCCGCCGAAGATGTCGTCGAAGCCGCCTCCGCCGCCCTGGCGGAACTGGGTGCGCTGGCCACCCTGGTTGAACATGCCGCCGAAGACGTCCTCGAAACCGCCACCCGCGCCTCCGGGGCCGCCGCTGCCGGCCGTGAAGCGGGCACCGTTGCCCATCGCGCGGACCTGGTCGTACTCACGACGCTGCTCGGGGTCGGAGAGCACCGAGTTGGCCTCGCTGATCTCTTTGAACTTGGCCTCGCTGGCCGCGTCGCCCGGGTTGCTGTCGGGGTGGTACTTGCGCGCCAGCTTGCGGTAGACCTTCTTGAGCTCGGCCGGCGTGACGTCTTTGGAGACGCCGAGGACGGCGTAGAAGTCCTTGTCGAACCAGTCCTGACTCGCCATGCGGCACCTCCTTCCTTGACTGGAGGTCGCTGCCCGGCAGCGACCTGGAGAGAACGGGGGAGGCGGTGGGCACCTCGTCGAGGAGCCCACCGCCGATCGCGACTCACGTCGCAGGGGGTGGTGACGGGCAGCCGGGTGGGCCGCCCGTCACCGGGGTGTCACTGCGGGGTGTGCACCGCGACCTTGGCGGCCCGGATGACCCGGTCGCCGATCGTGTAGCCCGGCTCGATCACGTCGGCCACGGTGTTGACCGTGACGTCGGCGCTCGGCAGCTGGACGAGGGCGTCGTGCTTGCTCGGGTCGAAGACGTCGCCCTTGGCGCCGATCTGCGCCAGGCCGAACTTGTCGAGCCCCCCGCGGATCTTCTGCGCGATGACGGTCATCGGGCCCTCGGCCAGGTCGCCGTGCTGTTCGGCACGGGCCAGGTCGTCGAGCGCCGGCAGCAACGAGCGGACGACCTCGGCGACCACGGCCTCGCGGTTGGCCTCGCGGTCACGCTCGACGCGCCTCCGGAAGTTCACCAGCTCGGCCTGTGCCCGCAGCATGTCTTGACGCATGTCGGCCACGAGGTCGGCACTCGCCGCGTCGAGGATGGCCTCGTCGTCGGCGCTGAGCGTCTCGGTGCCCTCGGGCGCCTGAGCCATCTCGTCGGCGGCCGCCTTGGCCCCCGCCGGGGCCTCGGCGTCGGCCGAGACCTCGACGTCGGGCGCCTCGGCGTCGACGAGCTCGTCGGGGTCGACCACGTCGGCCGTGCCCCCGTCTTCGGACGGGGTCGCGGGGCGCGGCTCGTCGTCGGGCGTCTTGTTCTGGTCAGTCATGCCGACCGCCTCTACTTCTTGTCGTTGTCGTCGTCGTCCACGACCTCGGCGTCGACGATGTCTTCGTCGTCACCTGCGGCCTGGCCGTCGGTCGGCGCGCCCTCGCCGGCGGCACCGGCAGCACCCGCCTGGTCGGCCTGGCTCTGCGAGTAGATCGCCTGGCCGAGCTTCTGCTGGCTCTCGTTCAGCTTGTCGAACGCGGGCTTGATCGCGGACTCGTCGTCGCCGGCGAGCGCGGTCTTGAGGGCGTCGACGTCGGCCTGGACCTCGCTCTTGACGTCGGCGGGCAGCTTGTCGTCGTTCTCCTTGATCAACTTCTCGATCGAGTAGACGAGCTGCTCGGCGTTGTTGCGGGTCTCGTTCGCCTCGCGACGCGCCTTGTCTTCGGCGGCGTTCTCTTCGGCCTCGCGGACCATGCGCTCGATGTCGTCCTTCGACAGCGACGAACCGCCCGAGATGACCATCGACTGCTCTTTGCCGGTGCCCTTGTCTTTCGCGGACACGTGCACGATGCCGTTGGCGTCGATGTCGAACGTGACCTCGATCTGCGGCACGCCACGCGGGGCGGGGGCGATGCCGGTCAGCTCGAAGGTGCCGAGGTTCTTGTTGTCGCGGGTGAACTCGCGCTCGCCCTGGAAGACCTGGATCGCGACGGACGGCTGGTTGTCGTCGGCCGTCGTGAAGGTCTCGCTGCGCTTGGTCGGGATGGCCGTGTTGCGCTCGATGAGCTTGGTCATCGCGCCACCCTTGGTCTCGATGCCGAGGCTCAGCGGGGTGACGTCGATCAGCAGGACGTCCTTCCGCTCACCCTTCAGCACGCCGGCCTGCAGGGCGGCGCCCACGGCCACGACCTCGTCGGGGTTGACGCCCTTGTTGGGCTCCTGGCCGCCGGTCAGCTGCTTGACGACCTCGGTGACGGCGGGCATGCGGGTCGAGCCGCCGACCAGCACGACGTGCGCGATGTCGCCGACCTTGACGCCGGCCTCTTTGATCACGTCGTTGAAGGGCTTCTTGGTGCGGTCGAGCAGGTCGCTCGTCCACTGCTCGAACTGCGAGCGCGAGATCGTCTCGTCGAGGTTGAGCGGGCCGTCGGCCGTCAGCGTCAGGTACGGCAGCTGGATGCTGGTCGAGGTGCTCGACGACAGCTCTTTCTTGGCCTGCTCGGCGGCCTCTTTCAGGCGCTGCTTGGCGATCTTGTCGGTCGAGAGGTCGACGCCGTTCGCGTCCTTGAACTTCTTGATCAGGTGCTCGACGATGCGGTTGTCCCAGTCGTCGCCACCGAGGCGGTTGTCACCCGAGGTGCTGCGCACCTGGATCGTGCTGAAGTCGTCGTCCTTGCCCACCTCGAGCAGCGAGACGTCGAAGGTTCCGCCACCGAGGTCGAAGACCAGGATGAGCTCGTCTTCCTTGCCCTTGTCGAGGCCGTAGGCCAGGGCGGCGGCGGTGGGCTCGTTGATGATGCGCAGGACGTTCAGGCCCGCGATCTCGCCGGCCTCTTTCGTGGCCTGGCGCTCGGAGTCGTTGAAGTACGCCGGCACGGTGACGACCGCGTCGGTGACCTCTTCGCCGAGGTACTGCTCGGCGTCGCGCTTGAGCTTGCCGAGGATGCGCGCCGAGATCTCTTGCGGCGTGTACTTCTTGTCGTCGATCTCGACCTTCCAGTCGGTGCCGACGTGACGCTTGACGCTCGCGATGGTGCGGTCGACGTTGGTGACGGCCTGGCGCTTGGCGGTCTCGCCGACCAGCACTTCTCCGTCTTTCGTGAAGGCGACGACCGAGGGGGTCGTGCGCAGGCCCTCGGCGTTCGCGATGACGGTGGGCTCGCCACCCTCGAGGACGCTGACGACCGAGTTGGTGGTGCCGAGGTCGATTCCTACTGCACGTGCCATGTGCTTTTCTCCTTCGATGGTGCGGGTGATGCGGGAAGTCGTGACGTCCGAGACGTACGGGGCCGACTGCTTGAGTCGAACAGGCTCAACTTTACTCACGGCTGGCCTCAGGTCAAGCTGTGAACCTGAAAGTTGAGCCAGAGAGACTCAACTCTCGGACGGGGGGCGACCGACGAGGAGGCGCGACCCGCGTCGGTCACGTCCGCCCACTAGGTTGACCCCCATGACCGCAGCGCAGACGCTCGCCGACAGCAGCCCGATCCCGCGTCGACGGGTCGTATCGTGGGCCCTGTGGGACTGGGGCTCCGCCGCCTTCAACGCCGTCGTCACCTCGTTCGTCTTCAGCACCTACCTGGCCAGCGGGGCGTTCGTCGACCCGGCGATCGTCGCCGCGGCGGGGGACGACACCCAGAACCCCGCGCTGCAGCTGGCGAAGGCCCAGAACGCGACGGTCATCTCGACGGCCCTCACGATCGCGGGCGTGCTGATCGCCCTGCTCGCCCCCGTGCTCGGCCAACGCAGCGACGGTTCGGGGCGCCGCAAGCTCTGGCTGGCGATCAACACCGGCCTCGTGGTGCTGGCGATGGTCGCCATGGTCTTCGTGGCGCCGGCGCCCGGCTACCTCGTCTTCGGCGCCGCCCTGCTGGCCGTCGGCAACCTCTTCTTCGAGTTCGCGAGCGTCAACTACAACGCGATGCTCGTTCAGGTCTCGACCCCGAAGACGATCGGCAAGGTGTCGGGCTTCGGCTGGGGCCTGGGCTACGTCGGCGGCATCGTGCTGCTGCTGCTGTTGCTCGTCGCCTTCTTGCAGAGCTTCGGCGTCGAGGGCCGAGGCGGCCTGCTCGGCGTGGCGACGGGCACGGCGGGCGGCTCGTGGGACGTCCGCCTCTCGATCGTCGTCGCCGCGGTGTGGTTCGCCGTCTTCGCCGTGCCGGTGCTGCTGTCGGTGCCCGAGCTGCCCGCCACCGCCGCCGGGGCGCGGGTGGGACTGTGGCGCTCGTACCGCCTCCTGGGGTCGACGATCGCGAAGCTCTGGCGCACCAACCGCCAGGTGCTGCTGTTCTTGCTGGCCAGCGCGGTCTTCCGCGACGGCCTCGCCGCCGTGTTCACCTTCGGCGCCATCATCGCCGCGGTGGTGTTCGGCTTCACGCCGGCGATGGTGATCTACTTCGCGGTCGGCGCGAACCTCGTGGCCGGCATCGGCACCTTCGTGGGCGGCTGGCTCGACGACCGCCTCGGGGCCAAGACGATCATCGTCGGCTCGCTGATCGGCCTCGTGGCCGCGGCCTTCGCCGTGCTCGCCATCGGCACCTCGACGAACCTCTTCTGGGTGTTCGGCCTGGCCCTGGCGCTGTTCGTCGGGCCGATCCAGTCGGCGAGCAGGTCCTTTCTCGCGCGCATCACTCCCCCGGGCCGCGAGGGCGAGATCTTCGGCCTCTACGCGACGACCGGCCGGGCCGTGAGCTTCTTGGCACCCGGGCTCTTCACGCTCTTCGTCGGCGCGACCGGCGACACGCGCTTCGGCATCGTGGGCATCGCGCTCGTGCTGCTGGCGGGTCTCGTGCTGATGCTGCCCGTCAAGACGGCCCAACGCGCGATCGACTGATCCGGTCAGCCGGCCGGGCTGGCCGAGGAGGCGCCGGCCAGGTAGCCGCCGACGGTGTCGTCCCGCAGGGCCTCGCGCAAGGCGTAGAGCCGGTCGACGTCGAACGAGACGTACGACTGACCGTCCGCCGAGGTGCCCCCGCCCGACGTCGCCATCGTGAACGTCTTCAGGCCCGACGGCCGGAGCCCGCGTGAGCTCCAGGCGACCTCGGCCATGCGGGTCGGCGTGAGGCCGGGGTCGACGGCGACGTGGTCGGCGGTCGCGGCGACGAACGCCGAGAGGGCGGCCGGGTCGGTGAGGGTGTGCCGGTCGAGCAGCCCGTCGACCAGGCCTCGGACGAACGCCTGCTGGTTGCGCACGCGCTGGTGGTCGGCCTCGGCGAACGACTTCCGCTCGCGCACGAAGTCGAGCGCCTGCTCGCCGTCGAGGTGGTTCTCGCCCTGGACGAACTCGTGGCCACCCGCCCGGAACGCCCGCTCGCTGACGACGTCGACGCCGCCGAGGGCGTCGGTCATCGCCTCGAAGCCGGCGAAGTCGACCTCGGCCACGTGGTCGACCCGGGTCTGCAGCAGCTGCTCGACGGTCTGCACCGTGAGCGGGACGCCGCCCCAGCTGTACGCGGCGTTGATCTTGGCCATGCCGTGCCCCGGCACGTCGACCCAGGTGTCGCGCATGATCGACATCACGTAGACCGCGCTGCGGTCGGCCGGCAGGTGCACGAGCATCATCGAGTCCGAGCGTCCGGACTCGCCGGCCACCCGCGTGTCGGAGCCGAGCAGCAGGACGTCGAGCGAGCCGTCGTCGGCCGGGGCGGGCCGGTCGGCCTCGTCGGGGAAGGCCGCCTCGATGGTGGTCGCGCCCTCGTCCCAGGTGCGGGCGAGGTGCGCGAGGTACCCCGCCCCGACGCCGAGCACCAGCGCGGGCAGGCCGACGAAGACCACGAGGGCGGACACGAGGGTGGCGACCACCCGGCGCCGACGCCGACGGTCCCGCCGGCGGGCCGACCGCTCACCCCGGGGCGGGGGCGGGGTCGTGGCCTCCGCCCCCTCGAGTCCGAGTCGGTCGAGGGCGTCCGCCTCGGACGACGCGGGCGTGGACTGGTGTCGTTCGGCAGGCATCCTCATATTGTATTTCACATTCAGAACGGAGACAAGAGGGGCGGAGGCGAGCGCGGTCGCGACGTGGGCGGAGGCCAGGGCCGGGAGGCGCGGTGACGGCCGGAACCGCGCCTCCCGGGGGCTCCGCCTCGCGGACGACGACAGCGTCGGCGGTGGTCCGTAGGCTGACCGGGTGAGCACCCTCGACGACGACTACGACATCCGCACCTTCGCGGCCGCGCTCGACCCCGAGGCGGGCGACGAGTCACCCCGGGCCGACGACGCGACCGCCGCCTGGGTCGCCGCCGAGTCGATGGGGTTCCACGAGCCCGCCCCCGACGACGCCGCCCTGGGCCGTTCCGCCCGGCGGCTCGTCGCCGACGGCCGACGCCTGACCGGCGCCTACCGTCGCGAGGCGAACCCGGGCTCGCTCGACGCCGACGGGCGCCCCGTCGCCACGTTCACCTCGTTCGACAAGACCCTGCACGTCGGCGGCGGCCGCCTCGTCGAGGCCGACCTCGTCGCCGGCGTGACGGTCCAGCCGACGCACCGCCGCCGTGGCCTCCTGCGCCGCATGATGACCGACGACCTGGCGAGGGCGAAGGCCGCCGGCACCCCGGTCGCCGCCCTCACCGCCAGCGAGGCCTCGATCTACCGTCGCTTCGGCTTCGGCGTGGGCGTCCGCGAGCGCACGATCGAGGTCGACGTGCGCCGGGCCGGGGGCCTGCTGAGCGAGCCGGAGGGCAGCACCGAACTCGTCTCCCCGGCCTCGCTGGCCGAGACGGCTCCGGCCGTCTTCGCACGCTTCCACAGCCGCACCCCGGGGTCGATCGACCGTCACGCGGGGTCGTGGGACGCCGTGCTCCGTCGCGAACGCCCCGACGGCACCCCCGACCCCGCCGTCCGGGCGGCGGTGCACCGCGACGCCACCGGCACGATCGACGGCTACGTCACCTACCGGGTCGAGTCGGCGGGCGGAGGGGCCGGCTCGACCGGCGTCCCGACCCTCGTCGTCGTCGACCTCGTCGCCGCGACCGACGACGCCTACCTCGGGCTCTGGCAGCTGCTGCTCGCGGTCGACCTGGTCGCCACGGTGCGCTACCCGAACGCGCCGCAGCACGACCCGCTCGCCCACGCCCTGGTCGACGGCCGGGCGCTGACGATCGTCCACGACGAGGACCACGTGTGGTTCCGCATCCTCGACCCCGTCGCCGCCCTGCAGGCCCGGCCCTGGGCCGCCGACGGCGTCGTCACCGTCGCGATCGGCGACGCGCTCGGGCACGCGGCGGGCACCTACCGCATCACGAGCGAGGGCGGCGACGCGGCGGTCAAGAAGGCCGCCGTGCGCCGCGCCGACCTCGAGCTCGACGTCGCGACGCTCGGCTCCCTCTGGCTCGGCGGCTTCGACCCGGTCACCCTGGCCGCGGCGGGCCTCGTCCGTGAACGACGGAAGGGCGCCGTCGCGCGCCTGAGGGCGATGCTGACCCCCGAGCGCCCGGTGCACGGCATCACCTACTTCTGACGCCGCGCCCCTCCGGCCACCCCGGCCAGGGCACCGGCCGTGCCGGCCAGCAGCATGATCGTGGTCGCCGTCGCCAGCTCTCGCGGGTCGGCGGCGAGCGACCGGAAGCCCGCGACCAACGTGGCGGGGCCGACCGCCGCGCCGCCCCGGGTCGAGAGCACCATGACGGTGCCGCCGCCCACCACGCTGGCCGAGGCGGTCACGGTGGCGGCGACCACGGCGCGCGCGACGGGTCGGTGACGGAGCAAGGCGAGGGGCGACGGCACGGCGGCTCTTTCTACGGACGACAACGTGGGTTATCTATATCACGTCCCGCCCGCACCGGTCGCCCGACGTCGACGACGACGTCACCCGGAGTCGGCTACGCGCGCGTCAACCCGTTCGCGCGGGCGACCTCGCCGTACCAGCGGGCGCTCGGCTTGGGGGTGCGCTCGAAGGTCTCGCGGTCCCAGCCGATCAGGCCGAACGTCGGGCGGAACCCGCTGGCCCACTCGTAGTTGTCGAGGGCGCTCCAGTGCTGGTAGCCGAGCACCTCGACGCCCTCGTCGATCGTCTCGTGGACCCCCTCGAGGGCGCCCTGCGTGTAGGCGATGCGGCGGCTGTCGTCGGCGGTCGCGATGCCGTTCTCGGTCACCATGACGGGCACGTGCCCCGACAGCTCCCACGCGCTGCGGATGCCCTCGGCGGCGGCCGGCGGGTAGAACTCCCACCCGGTCAGGGTCGTCTCGAGCCCCTCGGCGACCGGGCGCGGCCCCTCGGGCCCGACGAACGTCCGCGTGTAGGCCTGCACGCCGACGAAGTCGTCGCCCGCGGCCATCTCGCTGTACCAGTCGTCGCGCACGTAGCCGTACTCGCGAGTCGCCTCGGCGGCACCCGGCTCGTCGACGGCCGCGAACGCCTGGGTCGCGACCGTCCACCCCGACTTCAGGCCGGCCACCTGCGACAGCACCTCGCGGCTGCGCTTGTGCGAGGCGAGCAGGGCGTCGGCCACCTGCAGGTCGGGGTTCGGCAGCCCGTGGGCGACGAGGTTCGCGGCCTCTTCTCCCCCGGCCAGCATCGCCGCGATGTTGGGCTCGTTGATCGTGCAGACGTACCGCACGCCCTCGGCGACGACCGGCAGCGCGAGCTCGGTGTAGCGCGCGAACAGGTCGGCGGCGTCGGGTGCGCGCCAGAAGCCGTCGCGCTCGAACCAGCGCGGCACGGTGAAGTGCATCAGCGTGACGACGGGCTCGATGCCGAACTCGTGGCAGGTCTCGACCATGCGGCGGTAGTGCGCGACCTGCGCCTTGCTGACCATGCCGCGCTCGGGCTCGATGCGGGCCCATTCGATGCTGAAGCGGTAGCTGTTCAGGCCGAGCTCCGCGAGCAGCCGGATGTCGTCGCGGAACCGGTGGTAGCTGTCGGCCGCGTCACCGCTCGGCTCGACGATGGTCGTGCCGGGGGCGTTCTCGTGCACCCACCAGTTGCTGTTGACGTTGTTGCCCTCGATCTGGTGGGCGGCGGTGGCGGCTCCCCACAGGAAGCCGTCGGGGAAGGTCAGCACAGGGTGGTTCCTTTCGGGTGGAGCGAGAGGGGACGTCAGGAGGCGCGGTGCGATCGGCGCGGGTTCGGCACCGCGTCGAGCAGCTTCACCGTGTAGGGGTCGGTCGGCCGCTGCAGCACCTCGGCCGTGTGCCCCCGCTCGACCACGGCGCCCTGGTGGAGCACCATGATGTCGTCGGTGATCAGGCGGGCGCTCAGCAGGTCGTGGGTGATGTACAGCATCGAGACGCCCCACTGCTCGCGGAGGTCCTCGAGCAGGGCGAGCACGCCGGCGCGTAGTGAGACGTCGAGCATCGAGACGGGCTCGTCGGCGATGATCACCTGCGGGTCGCTCGCGAGCGCCCGGGCGATCACGACGCGCTGCCGCTGACCACCCGACAGCTGGTGCGGCAGCTTCGCCGCGAACTGCTCGACCGGCGTCAGACCGACCGTCTCGAGCAGCTCGAGCACCCGGCGCCGCGCCTCCTGACCGGTGAGGCCCGTGAAGTTCACGACCGGGCGGGTGAGCGTGTACTCGACCGTGTGCAGCGGGTTGAGCGCCGCGTACGGGTCTTGGAAGACCATCTGCACGTCGCTGCGGAAGCTGCGCAGGGCGCGTCCGCGCAGGCGCGTGACGTCGGTGTCGCCGAAGGTGACGCTGCCGCTCGTGGGCTTCTCGACGCCCGTGACGAGCTTCGCGATCGTGCTCTTGCCCGAACCGCTCTGGCCGACGAGGGCGAGCGACTGACCCGGTTCGAGCGTGAACGACACGTCGCGGACGGCCCGCACGGGGTCGTCCCCCCGACGAGGAGGCGCGTAGGTCTTGGTCACGCCGCTCACGGTGATCGCGTGCTGCGCCGTGCGCTGCCCGCGCGTGGCGACCGTCGGCACCGAGGTCGTGGTGTCGACGCGGCGCTCACCCCGGGCCCGGCGGACCGAGCGGTCCTCGAAGCCGGGCAGCGAGACGACCTCGGCGCGTGGGTCGGCGTAGTGCGAGAGCAGCATCTTCGTGTAGTCGTCCTGCGGGTCGGCGAGCACGTCGGCCGAGCGGCCGTCCTCGACGATGCGCCCCTCGTGCATCACGAGCACGCGCTGCGCCGACTCGAGCACGATGCCGAGGTCGTGGCTGATCAGCACGGCCGTGAAGCCCTCGCTCTGCTGCAGCGAGATGATGGTGTCCATCACGGCGTGCTGCACGAGCACGTCGAGGGCCGTGGTCGGCTCGTCGAAGACCATCAGCTGCGGCTCGAGCGACAGGGCGAGGGCGATCGAGACGCGCTGGCGCATGCCGCCGGACAGCTCGCCGGGGAACCGTGCGAGGACGCCCGGGTCGAGCTCGACCTTGGCGACCAGCTCGGCGGCGCGGGCGTGCCAGCGGTCGCGCGGCACGTGGCCGTGGGCCTTGAACACGTCGACGAAGTGGTTGCGGATCGTGCGCACCGGGTTCAGCGCGTTCATGCCCGACTGCAGCACCATCGCGAATCCGCCCTGACGCTGCTGACGCAGCGCCTCGGTGTCGAGGTCGCGGACGTCGGCGCCGTCGAACCAGATGCTGCCGCCGTTGGTGCGTGCCGGCGACTTCTGCAGACGGGTCAGCGCGTAGCCGAGGGTCGACTTGCCCGAGCCCGACTCGCCGACAAGGCCGACGAACTCGCCCCGCTTCAGCTGGAACGACACGTGGTCGACGGCCTGCACCGGCTCGGAGCCGGCGCTCTCGTAGACGACGCTGAGGTCGCGGACGTCGAGCAACACGTCGTCGGAAGACGAGGGCGAGGAGGCGGTGGGCTGGTCGGTGAGATCCGTGGCGGTCACTTGCGCGCCTCCTTCTTCTGCTTCGCGCCTTCGCGAAGTCGGGGGTTGCCGACGGCGTCGACGCCGAAGTTGATCAAGGTCAGGCTCATCGCCAACAGGGCGATGCAGAGGCCGGGCGCGAAGAGCAGTATCCACTGGCCGGTGAGCAGGGCGTTCGAGTTCTGCGCCCAGTAGAGGATCGTGCCCCAGCTGACGATCGACGAGTCGCCGAGCCCCAGGAACTCCAGGCCGGCCTCGGCGAGGATCGCACTGGTCGCGGCGCCGAAGAACGAGCCGGTGATCAGCGAGGTCATGTTGGGCAGGATCTCGCGGAACACGATGCGCCCCGCGCTCTCGCCCGAGAACCGTGCCGCCGTGACGAAGTCGCGCGATCTCAGCGACTGCGTCTGGCTGCGCAGCACGCGCGCACCCCAGGCCCAGCCGGTGACGACGATCACCGCGAGGATCACGGTGATGCCGCCGTTCTGCAGGTAGGCCGCGATGACGATCATCAGCGGCAGGCCCGGGATGACCAAGAAGAGGTTGACGACGAAGCCGACGACGTCGCCGCCGAAGCCCTTCATGTAGCCCCAGCTCAGCCCGATCGCGACGGCGACCAGTGTCGACAGCACGCCGGCGACGACGCCGACGAAGACGCTGATGCGGGCGCCGTGGATCAGCTGGCTCAGGACGTCCTCGCCGGCGGCCGTGGTGCCCATCCAGTGGGCCCAGCTCGCGTCGGCGTTGCGCTCGAAGCCGTTCTCGCTGCCGCCGTAGGGGGCGAGCAGCGGGGCGAAGATCGCGACGAGCACGAAGACGCCGAAGATGACGACGCCGATCTTCGCCTTGGGGTTCGACCAGACGGTCGCGGCCATGCGGCCGACGGTGAGCCAGCGACTGGGCGCCTTCTGCTCGGCGGGGCCGGTGGGGGGCGCGCCCTCGGGCAGGTGGACGGACACGGTGGAGGTCATCGGCGGGTCCTAGGGTCGAGCACGCCGTACAAGATGTCGACGAGGAAGTTGGCGACGAGCACGCTGACCGTGATCATCAGGAAGAGGGCCTGCATCAGCGGGTAGTCCTGGCCGATGACGGCGTTGAACAGCAGGTAGCCGATGCCGGGGTAGCCGAACACCTGCTCGACGAGGATCGAGCCGCCGACCACGCCGCCGAGGGCGAGGCCGAAGCCGGTCAGGTTCGGCAGGATCGCGTTGCGGGCGGCGTAGCGCACGGCGACCGTGCGGCCCTTCAGCCCGTTGGCCTCGGCGAAGGTGACGTAGTCGTCACCCAGCGTCGAGATCATCGCGTTGCGCATGCCGAGGATCCAGCCGCCGAGGCTCGTCAGCAGGATGGTGATGGCCGGCAGCACCGCGTGCTGCAGGGCGTCGCCGACGAAGGCCGGCGTGAACCCGGGCGTGGTCGTCGCGCCGTAGGCCCCCGTGGTGGGGAACCAGTGCAGCACGTAGCCGAGGAAGAACAGCAGCAGCAGGGCCGTCCAGAAGTACGGGAACGTGCTCATGAAGCTGCCCGACAGGGTGGGCAGCGAGTCGAGCCAGGTGCCGCGCTTCCACGCCGCGGCGACGCCGATCAGGGTGCCGAGCACGAAGGCGATGATCGTGCAGACCCCGACGAGGATCAGGGTGAACGGCAGCGCCTGGCCGACCAGGTGGCCGACCGTCTCGGGGAAGAACGTGTAGCTGGTGCCGAAGTCGAGACGCACCACCTGGCCGAGGTAGCTGACGTACTGCTGCAGCACGTTGCCGTCCGGCACGCCCAGCTGGGCCTCGATGGCGGCACGGGTCGCCGCGCTGACCGGACCGTTCAGCGACAACTTCGCGATCGCGGCGTCGGTCGGGCTGCCGGGCATCAGCCGCGGCAGGACGAAGTTCAGGGTGACCGCGGCCCACAGGGTGAGCACGAACAGGCCGAGTTTCTGGGCTGCGTACTTCACTGGTCGCCGTCTTTCTGGTCGACGCGCTTCAGCTTCGTGAAGATCAGCAGCGGTGCCTGGTCGTAGTTCTGCGGTGCCATGTACGGGTTCTCGGCGGTGGGCCAGCCGGTGAACTTCGAGTCGTTGAACAGGCCCCAGAGCCCGCCGTAGTAGAGGCCGATCACGGGCAGCTGGTCGTAGACGACGTTCTGCAGCTGGTAGGCGTACTGCTTCTGCTGCTCGGGGTCGGTCGTGGCCTTCCACTCGTCGAGCAACTGGTCGACCGCGGGGTCGCTGAAGCGCTCGTAGTTGGCCGCCGTGGTCTCGCCGACCGGGGTCGCGAAGTCGCTGTTGAGCAGGTTGTTGTAGGCCTGGTAGACGTTGCCGTTGCCCATGCCGCCCATCGCCATGTCGAACTCGCCGTTCGCGATGGCCGACTGGTAGCCGGCCGGCTGGGGAGCCTGGATCTGCACGTCGATGCCGATCGCGCCCAACTGGCTCCGCACCTCCTGCACGGCCCGCAGCCAGTCGGTGTAGCCGTTGGCCGTGAGGATCGTGATCGTCAGCTGCTCGCCGTCCGGGCCGACCAACCGGTCACCCTGCTGTACGTAGCCCGACTCGGCGAACGCCGCGAGGGCACCGTCGACGTCCTGCTCGAGGATGCCGGCGTTCGGGATCGACGGGTCGAGGTCGTCCTGCTGGTTGGGCAGGATGAGCCCGGTCTGGCCGGCGGGCTCGAGGTAGCCCTCGGTGGCCGACTCGGCGATCGGGCCGCGGTCGAGCGCCAGGGCGATGCCGCGACGCACGTTCACGTCGTCGAACGGCGCCTTGGTGAGGTTCGGCACGAGACCGATCACGCCACCCGGCGGGAACCAGAAGTGGTTGTCGGGGCTGGCAGCACCCCAGGTGCCCTCGACGTCGCTGATGAACGAGTACGACCAGTCGTAACCGCGCGTGACGGTGTCGAGCTGGTTGTTCGTCGCAGGCAGGATCAGGTGGCCGATCTCGATCTTCTCGGCCTGCCAGTACGTCTCGTTCTTGTCCATCGAGTACTGCTGCGGCGAATAGTTGCCGAGCGTGAACGGGCCGGTGCCGACCGGGTCGGGGTTGCGGAAGGTCGTGGGGTCGTCGACGTCCTTCCACAGGTGCTCGGGCACGATCGTCGTCTGGCCGATGATCTCCATCGCGGGGACGTCGTCGGTCTGCAGGTGGAAGACCACGTGGTCGCCCTGCTGCTCGATCGTGTCGATGTGCTGCCAGGCGCCCTTGAGGTCGAGGGTCGGGTTCGCCTTGATCAGGTCGAACGTGTAGACGACGTCGGCCGGGGTCATCGGCGTGCCGTCGGACCACTCGACGCCGTCGCGGATCGTCATGTCGATCGTGCGCGCGTCGGGCAGGACGGTCTCGCTCGCGAGCCAGGGCGTGATCTCGTTGTCGAGGGGGTTGATCTCGAGCAGGGGCTCGTAGATCCAGGTCGAGGCGGTGCGCTTGTTCGTGAGGAACGGGTTGAAGTTTCGCTCGAACTGCGGGTTGCCCTTGTCGGCGTTGATCAGCATCGTGTCGGCCCCGATGCTGGGGTCGGGCTGGCTGCGGATCTGGATGCTGCAGCCGGTGGCCACGAGCACGGCCGCCGTGGCCGCGGCCAGCGCCGTGAGCGTCCGGAGGCGCCGACGGGGCCGTCGGGTGGGTGTCGCGTGCGTCATCGCCACGTTCTCTCATTCGTCGTCGAGGTGAGCTGAGCCCACTGTAAGCGCATACATCAACCGTGCGCAAGCGCCCGACGAGACGAGGAGGCGCGAGATCGTTCGACGCCGAGCCAACCGTCAGGGCATGCCAGGGCCCGCACGACAGAATCGGCTCCGGGTGCTGACCCGACGCCCGGCACCCTCGTCACCCCGAGAGCGGAGGCACCCGCATGGCGAGCACGGCCCAGCTGCGAGCGCTGCGCGCCTCGTTGCCCGTGGTCGCCGACCGAGCACCCGCCCTCGCCGACGACTTCTACCGGCGACTCTTCGCGGCGCGTCCCGACCTGCTGCGCGACCGGTTCAACCGGGGTGACCTGGCGCAGGGGCGGCAGCAGCGCGAGCTGGCCCGCACCATCGTGGCACTGGCCGAGGCGGTGCTCGACGCGGCCCCGGGGTCGACGTGGGGTGCGGAGGCCGACCGGCACCGCGCCTCCTCGGGTGCCGGCACCGCCCGGCAGGCGGGGGCACCGACCCTCGCCCCCGCGACGCCCGGCGAGATCGTGTCGAGGCTGGCCCAGCGGCACGCCGCTCTCGGCGTCACCCGCGACGAGTACGAGCTGTTCGGTCGGCACCTCGCCGACGCCTTCACCGCCAGCCTCGGCGCGGAAGCCACCCCCGCCGTCGTCGACGCTTGGGCGGAGGTGTACCGCGCCGCCCGCGACGAGATGGCCGCGATCGTCGAGGCGATCTACCGGCAGGCCGACCTCGAGCCCGGTGAGGAGTGGCGCGAGGCCCTCGTCACCGAGCGCCGCGTCGAGGCCGAGGACGTCGTCGCGCTGACGCTCGTCTCGGCCGACAGCGAGGCGCTGCCCCGCTACCGCGCCGGTCAGTTCGCCTCGGTTCAGGTGCGACTGCCCGACGGGGCGCGGCAGATCCGGCAGTACAGCCTGCGCGGCGGGCCCGACGAGCAGTGGCGCATCAGCGCGCGACTGCTGGTCGGCGAGCCACCCGCCCCCGACGGCGAGGTCTCGTCGCACCTGATGCGCGAGCTGCGGGTCGGCGACGTCGTGAGCGTGTCGCCGCCGATCGGATCGCTGACCATCGACGACCTCGACGACGCGCCGCTGCTGTTCGTGTCGGCGGGCATCGGCTGCACGCCCGTGCTCGGCATGCTCGACCACCTGGCCCGCACCGAGCCCGACCGGCCCGTGACCGTGCTGCACTTCGAGCGCACCCCCGAGCGGCACGCCCACCGGGTCGAGCTCGAGGCCCTCGTCGCGTCGATGCCGAACGCCACCCTGCGGGTCAGCTACACGCAGGGGTCGCTGTCGGCCCTCAGCGCGCTGGCGGAGGCCTCGATCGACGGGCCGGGGGTCTACCTCGACCCGATCGACCTCGACCGGGTCGACCTCACCCCCGCGCATCGGGTGTTCTTGTGCGGACCCGTGCCGTTCATGGCGATCGCCCGCGCCGCCCTGATCGGCCACGGGGTCGACGCCGAACGCGTGCACTACTTCGTCTTCGGGCCCGACGACGGCAGCGTGACCGGGGCCGACACCGGGCAGGGCGGGCTGGGGTAGGGCGGGCTGGGCGGAGCGGGCTGCGGCAGGGCGGTCTGCTCGCGGGGCGGTCGGACCGCGGGGCGGTCAAACCGCGGGGCGGTCGGACCGAGGGCCGTCGACGAGCTCGCGACGGTCAGGGCGCCGGGCAGCTCTCGCGCAGCAGCACCTCGACCGGCAGGGTGACCCGCTGGGGCGGCGCGCCGGGGTCGGTGAGGCGCTGGACGACCGTCCGCACCGCGACGCGGCCGAGCTCGCCCATGGGCTGACGCACCGTCGTCAAGCGGGGCCGCGAGAACCGACCGGCGTCGATGCCGTCGAAGCCGGTCACGAGCACGCGCCCGGGCACGTCGACCCCCTGGTCGTCGAAGACGTCGAGCACGCCCAGGGCCGACTGGTCGTTGGCGCACAGGACGGCCCGGGGCGGCTCGCCGGCCGCCAGCAGCGCCGTGGCCGCCCGCCGCCCGCCCGCCCGGCTGAACTCGCCCGGCTCGACCCGCACCTCGACCCGGGCGCCCGTGGCCCGGTGTGCCGCCACCGCCCGGTCGAAGCCGGCGTGACGGTCGAGCTCGTCGGGCGAGTCCGACGGCCCCGCGACGTAGGCCACGTGGTCGGCGCCGTGCGTCCCCAGCACGAACTCGGTGAGGGCGTGCATGCCGGCGACGTTGTCGACGCCGACGTGGTCGAGCTCGTCGCCGGGTCGCGAGTCGGCGAGCACCACGACGGGGATGCGACGCGAGACGTGCGCGAGCAGGTCGACCGGCACGGTCTGGGCCAGCACGGCCAAGCCGTCGACGCGACCCGCGATGTCGTTCACCATGACCTCGCGGCTCGAACCGCGCCCGGCCGCGACCATCAGGGCGAAGCCCCGGCGCCAGGCCTCGACCTCGGCACCCCGCAGCACCTCGTCGAAGTAGAGGTTGGCCGGGTTCGAGCCGTGGTCGGACGACGGAGGCGCGGGGCGCGTCGGCCCACCGCGGCCCGGGTCGCCGAGGGGCGGCCCGCCGCCCCCCTCACGGTCGTCGACCAGCGGGATGCGGGTCGGATCCGAGACCCGCGCCCAGTCGGGTTCGGGGCCGTCGATGCCGTCGTGCCCCGGCAGGAAGAGCCCGAGGACGCCCGTGCGACGACCGGCGAGACCGCGCGCGGCGCCGCTCGGGACGTAGCCGAGCGCTCGCACCGACTCGAGCACGCGCCGCCGGGTCTCGGGGCGCACGTCGTCGGGACGGCGCAGCACCCTCGACACCGTGGCGATCGACACGTCGGCGTGAGCGGCCACGTCGTAGACGGTGGGGGCCTTGGTCACGAGGGGTCCTCCAGGCGGGCGGCGGCGGGTCGCGGACCATCCTAGGTCGGCCGGTGTCAGGCCGCGTTTGGCGGCGTCGGCGACCCAGGGCATACTCGGTATGCACGGCCGCCCCGGGGGTGGGGGCCGCGCCACATGACAGCGGTGACGTGACGGCGGTGACGTGACGGCGGTGACGTGACGAGAAGCGGAGGGCTCCATGGCGAGACGACCAGACGACGTGGCCACCTCGTGACCGTCAGGCTCGGGTTGCTGGCGATCCTCGACCAGGCCCCCGGCTACGGCTACCAGCTGCGGTCCGAGTTCGACCGACGCACCGGGTCGACCTGGCCGCTCAACGTCGGCCAGGTCTACTCGACGCTCGAGCGCCTCGACCGCGACGGTCTCGTCGAGCGCGACGACCCGACC
The DNA here is from genome assembly GCF_015350895.1 of Frigoribacterium sp. VKM Ac-1396. Lineage (NCBI taxonomy): Bacteria > Bacillati > Actinomycetota > Actinomycetes > Micrococcales > Microbacteriaceae > Frigoribacterium > Frigoribacterium sp. VKM Ac-1396. The sequence continues at coordinate 90,058 of NZ_JADKSD010000003.1, forward strand.
GACGGCGCGGCCACGGGCGGCGGGTCCGCTCCGGGCGAGCAGCACCGGCTCTGGCGCATCACGGCGGCCGGCCGGGCCGAGGTCGCCCGCTGGCTCGGCACGGCGGTCGACAGCCCCGACGCGACCCGCGACGAGTTGCCGCTGAAGTTCGCCCTCGCCGCGACCCTGCCCGGGGTCGACGTCGTGACGCTCGTGCAGACGCAGCGCCGCGCCTCCTTGGCGAAGCTGCAACGCCTGACCCGCGGCAAGCGGGCGGGCGGCGACCCGGGTGCGCCGGGCGAGTTCGCCTGGCAGCTCGTCGTCGACTCGATGATCTTCGCGGCCGAGGCCGAGGTGCGCTGGCTCGACCACGTCGAGTCGCGCGTGCGCCGGGCGTCGCTCGCCGAGCGGCAGTGGGCGGTCGAGGCGACGCCCGGCGTGCCGACGGGGGGCGCACCGACGGCAGGCGCGCCGACGGCGGGCGCGCCGACGGCGGGCCCGGCCCGGGCCCGGTCCGACCGGGGCCGCGGCGAGACCGTCGGGGGCCGGTCGTGACGGGCCGTGCCGAGGTGCTGACGATGCTCGCCGTCCGGCACGAGCACGGCACCGGCGACCTCGCCCGCACCGCCCTCGACGGCGTCAGCCTGACCGTGCACGAGGGCGAGCTCGTCGCCGTGATGGGTGCCTCGGGGTCGGGCAAGTCGACCCTGCTGGCCATCGCCGGGGGCCTGACCACGCCGACCGCGGGCCACGTGCAGGTCGACGGCACCTGGCTGGCCGACCTGAGCCCGGCCGAGGTGGCGCGGGTGCGTCGACGCTCGGTGGGCTTCGTGTTCCAGCAGTTCAACCTCGTGTCGACCCTGACCGCGGCCGAGAACGTGGCCCTGCCGCTCGAACTCGACGGCATCGGTGCGCGGGCCGCCCGCCGCGCCGCCGACGACGCCCTCGCCGGCCTGGGGCTCGCCGGCCGGGGTCGGGCGTTCCCCGCCGAACTGTCCGGCGGCGAGCAGCAGCGCGTGGCGATCGCCCGGGCGCTCGTCGGCAGCCGACGCCTCGTCCTCGCCGACGAGCCGACCGGCGCCCTCGACAGCACCACCGGCGACGAGGTCATGGCCCTGCTGCGCGAGCGCGTCGACGCGGGGGCCGCCGGGCTGCTCGTGACGCACGACGCCCGCCACGCGGCGTGGGCCGACCGCATCGTGTTCCTCCGCGACGGGCGCCTCGTCGACGAGTCCGCCCCGCGCGGCCCCGAGTCGCTGCTGGCTCCGGAGGCGCGGTGACGACGGGCGACGAGGGGTCGCGCCCCGGTCACGGCCGACCGCCGCGGCAGGCGCGGGCCACGGCGCCCGAGGGTGACGGCCGCCGTCGCGCAGGCCGCGCCTCCTCGTCCGCCGTCGACCTCGTCGCCCGGCGGCAGGTGCTCAAGCGCCTGCGGCAGTACGTGATGGTCGTGCTCTTGATCGCCCTGCCGGTCGCGGGCGCGTCGGGCGCGGCCGTGCTGGTCGCCAGCGCGCAGCCGACCACCGCGCAAGAGATCGAGTCGACCCTCGGGCAGACGGCGGCGCGGGTGCAGTGGACGGGTGCCGAGACCCGTCAGTCGCCCGACACGACGAGCCAGGCCCAGGGCGACCCCGTCACCTGGCGGCCGGCCGACGAGGTCGTGCCCGGCGTCGACCGCGTCCTCACGCTGCGCACGATCTACACGAGGGTCGGCACCACGCCGGCGAGCGTCGTCCTCGGCCCCGTCACCGACCCGGCCTTCGAGGGTCGCTACCGACTCGTGCGGGGCCGTGCCCCCGAGCAGGCCGACGAGGCGCTCGTCACGCCGAGCCTCGCCCGCGACGCCGACCTGACCGTCGGCTCGACGACGACGCTGCACCGCCTCGTCGGCGCCGACGGGCCCCGAGACGTCGAAGTCCGCGTCGTCGGCGTGCTCTCGCAACGCGACGGCCTCGACCAGCAGGTGTTCGCGTCCGAGGCGCTCTCGCCCCCTCCGGCCGGGGCCCCCGACCCGAACGACCCCTTCACCGAGCAGTACCTGGTCGGGCAGGGCGTCGACTGGTCCGAGGTGCGAGCCCTGGGCCGGGCGGGCTACGTCACCTGGTCGGGCGACGTGATCGCCGACCCGCCCGCGCCCGGCACCCCGGGCCTGATGAGCGGCGTGGACGGCAACGCCGGCACCTACGCCGCCCTGGGCCTGGTCTTCGCCGTGTTCGCCGGGGCGGAGGTGGCCCTGCTCGCGGGTGCCGCCTTCGGCGTCGGCGCGCGTCGGCAACGACGCACCCTGGCGGTGCTCGCGGCCGTGGGCGCCGACCACCGCACCCTCACGCGCGTCGTCGCCCGGCAGGGGGTCTGGGTCGGCGTCGTCGCCGCCGTGACCGGCCTCGCGGTCGGCGTCGACCTCGGCATCGCCGCCGTGACGCTCGCCCTCCGGTCCGGGGCCGACCTCGGGCCGTTCTCCCTCTGGGGCGTGCACGTGCCCGGCGTCGTCGTCGCGGGCATCGGGCTCTTCGCCGTGCTCGTGTCGTGGGTCGCGGCCGTCGTGCCCGCCCGCCGTGCCGCCCGCGTCGACGTGATGGCCTCGCTGCGGGGCGGCACGACGGCGGGCGCGACGCGCACACCCCGATCGCCCGGGTCCACCCGTCGACTGCGGCGGCCGGTCGTCGCCGCCGCCCTCGCGGCCGTCGGCGTGCTCGCCTGCCTGGGTGCCGGCTGGGTCTCGTACGGCACCTCGGTCGCGGTCGGCTCGGGTTGGTGGTGGGCCGGTTTCACCGGGCTCGCGGTCGCGGCGGTCACGGCCCTCGTCGGCGTGCTGCTGCTCGTCCCGACCGTGTTGCACGCGCTCGGCCGATCGTCGACCCGCGCCCCCGTGCCCCTGCGCCTGGCGCTGCGCGACGCGACCCACGGCGTGGCCCGCACCGCACCCGCCGTCGCCGCCGTGACCACCGCCGTGTTCGTCGCCGTGTTCGGCGCCTCGATGTCGACGGCGGCCTCGCAGCAGTCGAGCCGCTCGACGTACGTGCCCTTCCCCGACGGCACGGTCGCCGTCGCCTACGACCTCGCCGCCGACCTGCGGGTGCCCGCCGGGTCACCCGAGGCGGACCGCCTCGACGAGGCCGCCGTCGCCGCGGTGGCCCGCGAGCTGCCGGTCACCTCCGAGGTGACCTGGCTGACGCCGGTGCCGGGCGACTTCGACTCGACCGGTTCGTCGGTGCCGGTCGACGCCGTCACGCCGTGGGCCGTCGTGCACGTGCCCGATCGCTGCGACGCGTCCGGCGGTCGCCTGAGGGGCCTGTCCGGTCGCGAGATCGAACGGGTCACCCGAGCCGACCCCGCCTGCACCTTCCCGCTCGGCGGGTCGTCGTACGACAACGTCGTCGTGACGGACGACCGTGGCCTCGCGGTGGCCCTCGGGGCGGAGCCGAGTGCCGAGGCGCGGGCGGCCTTCGACTCGGGCGGGGTCGTCGCCTTCGACCCCTCGCTCGTCGTCGACGGGCAGGTGACGATCGGGCTGGCCTCGCCGGACGAGGTCGCCCGGGGCCACGACCTCTCCGACCCGTCCCGGTCGATGACGGTCGAGGGCGTCGTCCAGCGGCCGACCTCGTTCACCGACGGAGCCGTCGTGATGAGCGTCGAGACCGCACGGGCCGCGGGGTTCAGGCTCGACCAGCAGGCCCTCGTGCTGACGCTCGACCGGCAGCCGACCACCGACGAGCTGACGCGGGTCGGCGCCGACGTGACCGCCACCACCGACGGGCGCGCCTCGCTGCAGAGCGCGTCCCTCGGCTCGCCGTTCGACCTCGGGCTGCTCGTCGCTCTCGTCGCCGCCACCCTGGTGTCGGCGGCCGCGGCCGCCGTCGCCCTGGGGCTCGCCCGCGCCGAGGGGCTGAGCGACCAGATCACGATGCAGGCCGTCGGCGGCACCGACCGTCAGCGACGCGCGATGTCGTTCTGGCAGGGCGTGGTCGTGGTGGGCCTCGGCGCGGCGCTCGGCACCGTGCTCGGCCTGGTGCCCGCGGCGGCGATGGTCTGGGCCGCCGACCTGCCGTTCGCACCGCCGTGGTGGGCCCTGGCGGTGGTGGTGGTCGTCCTGCCGCTCGTGGTCGCGGCCGGCAGCGCCCTCACCAGCAGGCGCCCCGCGTCGCTCGTGCGGCGACCCGTGCTCGACTGACGGGCCTCCGCGAGCCCGGCGACCTGGCGGCCTGGCGGCCTGGCGGCCGACGACGTGGCGCGCGGCGGCCTGGCGCGCAACGGCCTAGCGCTCGACGACCTGGCGGCCGGCGACCGCGCGGGGGCGACGGCGTCCCGCGACGAGACCCACGACTCCCAGGGCGACGATCAGCAGTGCGGCGAGCGCGACCGGCCGGGGCTCGGAGCCCGTCCAGGCGAGCGACTCCGAGGAGGCGCGGGCCGACGAGGCAGGCAGCGCACGACCCTGGTCACCCGCGTCCCCGGCGACGGGCGTGACGCCGCCGACCGGCGCGACCGCCGGGTCGGACGGGGACGTGCCGGGGCCGACGGGCGGGCCGCCGTCGCCGCCGTCGGCGTCACCCCCGCCGTCGCCCGGGACGGGTGCCGGAGCCGGGTCGACGCCGAAGGGCACGGCCAGCCCGGCCGCCGAGACGACGTCGTCCACGGTCCGCATGACGGCCGAGACCTGCCACTCCCCCGCGTCGAGGGCGTCGACCGTGGCGCGGTACGAGCCGTCCTGCTCGGCCCGGACCGTGAGGGACATGGTGCCGCTCGCCGCCGCCGCTGACGACGAGGGGGCGGACGAGGCGGACGAGGGCAGGGCGGACGAAGACGGGGCCGACGAAGACGGGGCCGTCCCCACCGCGGGCTCGACCGTGACGGTGACGAGGGCCGAGTCGAGGGCCGTGCCGGTGACGACCAGCGGCTGCCCCGACGGCGACCGGGCGCCTGCGAGTGGTGACGTGACGACCGGGCCGGCCAGCGCCTCCTGCACCTCGACGGCGACGACGGCGGTCGCCCCCGACGAGCCGACCACGTCGAGCGAGAGAGGATCCACCGGGGTCTGCGGCGAGAGACGGACGGGCAGCTCCACGCGCCCACGGGCGTCGGCGACGGCGGGGGCCGCCTCGGCGAGCGCGGCGGACGCCGCCTCGACGGTCTCGCCGGGCGTGAAGCCGGCCCCGCGCAGCGTGGCGGGGGCCCCGGCCTGCAGGGTGCCGTCGGGGGCGACGACGATCGGGCCCCGCCCGAGGTCTTCGGTCACGGCCGCGAAGGCGTCGACGAGCCCGGCGCCGAAGTACTCGGTGGGCAGCTGGCCACCGGCCTGCCGGTCGAGCAGCTCGGCCAGTTCGGCCGGCGTCGCACCACGGTGCACGGAGGCCAGCAGGGCCGCGACCCCGGCGACGTGCGGGGCCGCCATCGAGGTGCCGCTGAGCGCGGCGTACCCGCCGCCCGGGACGGTGCTGACGACCGCGGCCCCGGGGGCCGTCAGGTCGACGACGCCGTCGCCGTAGTTCGAGAAGCGCGACTTCTCGATCGCGCCGCCGAGCCCCTGTTGGGCCGACGAGACCGTGACGACGCCCTCGGCCTCGGCCGGCAGCTGGACGCAGCCCCGCACGTCACGCCCGGTGATCGGAGTCGAGTCGTTCGGGCTGCGCGAGTCGGTCGTCTTGTGGGCCAGGTCGACGGCGACGGCCCCGGTCGCGGCGTTGCCGACCGCGGCGACGTCGAGCACGCCCTCGTGCTGCGACCAGGCGACGGCCCGGCCGACCGCTTCGAGGGCCGCGGCCTGGTCGGCGTCGCCCGTGCACCAGGCGGCCCACGGGTCGACGAAGAAGCTGGCGTTCGTCACGTTCATGCGCTGTTCCGCCGCCCACATGTAGCCGCAGATCGCGTACTCGGGGTAGATGAAGCCGTCGGCGTCGACGACCTTGACGCTCGCCAGGCGCACGCCGGGTGCGACGCCGACGACGCCGCGACCGTCGTCGGCCGCGGCGATGATGCCGGCGACGTGCGTGCCGTGCTCGCGGATGCTCGTCGACGCCCCGGGCGACGGCGCCCAGGCGGCGGGGGCGGTGTCTGCGATGCCGTCGACGCTGCAGCCCACCGACGCCGTCGGGTCGACCTGCGAGGCGAGGTCGGGGTGCATGGCGTCGATGCCGCTGTCGAGCACGCCGACCAGCACGTCCGGGCTGCCGGGCTGCACGGCGCGGGCCTCGGCGGCGTGCACGGCCTGGTCGTTCCACTGCCGTTGCTCGGCGGGATCGGCGACGTCGGCTGCCTGCGTGGCCTGGTCGTCGGCCTGCGCGACCAGACCGGTGGACTGCACGCCGGACGACGGGTCGGCCGCCGTCGCGGTGCCCGTCGCGACGGCGGCGGAGGCCGCCCGGACGGCCGCCGTGCGGGTCGGACCCGCCGACTCGACGGCCGAGGAGGCGCGGAGCGTGGCGACGAAATCGGCCGAGGTCGACCGGGCGGTCACCACCCCGATCTCGGCCCAGGCCGCGAGGACCGTGCCCCCGGCCGCGACCACGGCCGCGGCGGCCGCCGCGGTCGTCACCTCGCCGGGTGCGGAGTTCACGACGTAGTTCATGGCACCGACGGCGGCTGCAGCGGACGCCGTGTCCGCGGCAGCCCTGTCCGCGGACGCCGGAGCGTCGGACGCCGGGGCCGTGGGTGACGTGGCGACCGGAGCCGCACTCGACACCGGTGCGGACAGTTCGGTCGTGGGAGTCGACGGAGCGGGTGGCACGGCGTCGTCGGCGAAGGCCGTGACCGGTGCGAGCACGAGGACCCCGGCCAGCACGGCCCCCGCCAGGGCACGGGTCGACCGGCGGGCGGAGGGGCGTCGGCGTGGGCTGGTCACCTGGCCACGATAGGCGGCGCCGAGTCACGACGGGGTCACGATCATCCGACCTGTGGACGGAGTCGCGGCCTGTGGACGGGGGTCGCGTCTCCTCCCCAGCCGTCGAGTGGGCCCGTCGTTACGCAGCGTTGCCTCGCCACCCGACGCCGGGCCGCCACGCCCGTAACGTGGGCGCATGGCCACCAGCGACACCATCTCGAACCTGCTCGACGAGCGGCGGACGTTCGCCGCGCCTCCTGCCCTCGCCGAACGGGCGAACGTGACGTCCGGCGAGCACGCCCGGGCCGCCGCCGACCCGGTCGCCTTCTGGGCCGAGGCCTCGCAGCGACTCGACTGGCACACCCCCTGGACGATCGCCCACACCTGGAAGCCGGTCACCGAGGGGCCCGACGGCGAGCTCACCGTGCCCGAGGCGACCTGGTTCGCCGACGGCACGCTCAACGTCGCCGTGAACTGCGTCGACCGCCATGTCGAGGCCGGCCGGGGCGACAAGGTCGCCCTGCACGTCGAGGGCGAGCCCGGCGACCGGCGCGACGTCACCTACGCTCAGCTGCAGCGCGAGGTGGTCAAGGCCGCCAACGGACTTCGCTCCCTGGGCGTCGGTCAGGGCGATCGCGTCGTGGTCTACCTGCCCGTCATCGCCGAGACCATCGTCGTCACGCTCGCGATCGCCCGGATCGGGGCGATCCACTCACTGGTGTTCGGTGGCTTCTCGGGCGAGGCGCTGAAGTTCCGGGTGGAAGACACCCGCGCCAAGCTGCTCGTCACCACCGACGGGCAGTTCCGCCGCGGAGCGGCCGTACCGGTCAAGGCGAACGCCGACCACGCGGTCTCGGGCGAGAACGAGATCGAGCACGTGCTCGTCGTGCGGCGCACGGGCGAGCAGACGCCCGATGTGCCGTGGACGCCCGGCCGCGACCTATGGTGGCACGACGTCGTCGACCCGCAGCCCGACAGCGACGAACCCGAGTACTTCGGTGCCGAGACGCCGCTGTTCATCATGTACACGAGCGGCACCACGGGCAGGCCCAAGGGGCTCGTGCACACGAGCGGCGGCTACCTCACCCAGGCGAACTGGACCCACTGGGCCGTCTTCGACGCCCAGCCCGACGACGTCCACTGGTGCACCGCCGACCTGGCGTGGGTCACCGCCCACACGTACGAGATCTACGGCCCGCTGTCGAACGGCCTGACGCAGGTGATCTACGAGGGCACACCCGACACCCCGCACCCCGCCCGCCACCTCGAGATCATCGAGCGCTACGGCGTGACGACCTACTACACGGCGCCCACGCTGGTGCGCACGCTCTCGTCGTGGTTCCCCGAGGGGCTGCCCGACGCCTTCGACCTGTCGTCGCTGCGCCTGCTCGGCACCGTCGGCGAGGCGATCAACCCCGAGGCCTGGGTGTGGTTCCGCGAGCAGTTCGGCCGCGGCGAGTGCCCGATCGTCGACACCTGGTGGCAGTCCGAGACCGGGGCAGCCGTCATGGCTCCGCTGCCCGGTGCCGACACCCTCAAACCGGGTTCGTCCCTCCGTGCCCTGCCCGGCCTGTCGACCGCCGTGGTCGACGACGCGGGCGAACGCGTGCCGAACGGCAGCGGCGGGTACCTCGTCGTGCAGCAGACCGGCCCGGCCCTCGCCCGCACGGTCTGGGGCGACCCTGAGCGGTACCGCGACAGCTACTGGGCGACCTACTGGCGGCAGGGCTGGTTCTTCTCCGGCGACGGGGCGAAGTACGACGCCGACGGCGACATCTGGGTGCTGGGTCGCGTCGACGACGTCATCAACGTGTCGGGGCACCGGCTCTCGACCATCGAGATCGAGTCGTCGCTCGTCTCGCACCCGGCCGTCGCCGAGGCGGCCGTGGTCGGCGTCACCGACGACCGCACCGGTCAGGCGATCGCCGCGTTCGTGGTCCCCGCCACCCGGCCCGAAGGAGGCGCGGTGCGAGACGCCGGCGACGCCGCCGAGCCGTCGGTGTGGGCTCCGCTCTCGGGGGCGCTCTCGCCCACGCTGCGAGCCCACGTCGCCGACCAGATCGGCCCGATCGCCAAGCCGGCCACCGTGCTGGTCGTGCCCGACCTGCCGAAGACGCGCTCGGGCAAGATCATGCGTCGCCTGCTGGTCGACATCGTCGACGGTCGTCCGCTCGGCGACACGACGAGCCTGCAAGACGAGACGGTGCCCGGTCGGGTGGCGGCCGTCCGCGAGGCGGTGGCCCGCTCGACGGCGTGACCACCACCCCGTGGTGACATGCTTCCCTTGCCACGTGAAGTACAGAATGTTAGTCTCTCGTCAGCAACCGCCCATCCAGCTGCCACGAGGTGACCATGCCCGAACCCGTCTCCGTCCCTTCCCCGCCTCCTGGTGCGCCCGACGGGCCCGACGGGGCCGACGGGGCCGACCGGGGGTCGCCTGGCGCCGCCACGGACGACGCCGGGGCGGCCTCGACCCGAGCCGAGGACGCGGGCCGCTCCTCGGTCCGCCACCTGTTGCCCGCAGCCGACGCCGTCGCCTGGTTCGTGGCAGTGATCGCCACGGCCGGGTTGCTCGAGATCGCGACCGCCGAGACCTGGGCCTCGGTCGTCGCGGCGTCCGTGACCGCCGCCCTGCTCCAGGTCGCGGTGGGTGGCGTCGCCGGCGTCTACCGCTCGTCCTTCCCATCCGGCAGCCTGCCCGAGGCACGCCGCCTGGTCGCCGGTGCGCTCGTCGTCGGCGTGCTGGGCAGCATGGTCCCGCTGACGGCGCGCGGGCTCCTCCCCGGCGCCGTCGACTGGCCCACCGCCCTGACCGTCGTCGCGTTCCCGGTCGCCGCACTCGCCATGTCCGCGACCCGCAACCTGCTCCGCAGCCGGGCCGAGCGCCGCCTGCGTCCGGGCGATGACGCCACGCCGACGATCGTGTACGGGGCCGGCGCCCTCGGCCAGCACCTGGTCCGGCAGATGCTCAGCGACCCCGACAGCACCTACCGCCCCGTCGCCCTCCTCGACGACGACCCCGCCCGACGCAGCACCCGACTGGCCGGGCTCCGGGTCGTCGGCGGGCGGGACGCCCTCGCGGGCGCACTCCGCCGGTTCGGGGCCGTGACCGTCGTGTTGGCCGTCCCCCGGGCCGACGCGACGTTCGTCCGTGACGTCACCGCACGAGCCGAACGGCTCGGGGCCCGCGTCCTGGTCGCCCCGTCGGTCGACGAGATGCTGCGCGGTTCACGACCCGTCGACCTGCGCGACGTCTCGCCCGAAGAACTTGTCGGCCGACGAGCCGTCGACACCGACGTCGAGGCCGTCGCCGACTACGTGCGGGGCCGCCGCGTCCTCGTCACGGGGGCCGGAGGCTCCATCGGCAGCGAGCTCTGCCGCCAGTTGTCACGCTTCGCCCCCGCCGAGCTGATCATGCTCGACCGAGACGAGACGGCGCTCCAGTCGGTCCAGGTGACCCTGAGCGGCCACGGGCTGCTCGACTCGCGCGAGGTGGTGCTCGCAGACATCCGCGACGCCACGGCGCTCACCGCGGTCTTCCGAGCGCGTCGACCCGAGGTGGTCTTCCACGCGGCGGCCCTGAAGCACCTGCCCCTGCTCGAGCAGTACCCCGCCGAGGCGTGGCAGACGAACGTCATGGGCACCCTGAACGTGCTCGAGGCCGCTCGGGCGGTCGACGTGCAGACCTTCGTGAACATCTCGACCGACAAGGCGGCCAACCCCACGAGCGTCCTCGGTCGGTCGAAGCGGCTCGCCGAGAGGCTCACCGCCGGTGTCGCCCAGTCCACCGGTCGGCGTTACCTGTCGGTCCGGTTCGGCAACGTGCTCGGCAGTCGGGGCAGCATGGTGCCGCTGTTCCGCGACCTGATCGCGCAGGGTCGACCCGTGACGGTCACGCACCCCGATGCGACCCGGTACTTCATGACGATCCCCGAGGCGTGCCACCTCGTCATCCAGGCCGGGGCGATCGGGGCCCCGGGCGAGGCACTCATCCTCGACATGGGCCAGCCCGTCAAGGTCCTCGACATCGCCGACCGGCTGATCGCCCTGTCCGGCCGCGACGTCGACGTGGTCTTCACCGGCCTCCGACCCGGCGAGAAGCTGCACGAAGAACTGAACGGCAGCGACGAGGTCGACGCCCGCCCCGTGCACCCCCTGATCTCGCACGCCTCGGTTCCCCCGATGGACGCCTGCTCCCTCGACGTCCGATCGTTGGCGGGCGAGCCCCCGACGCCCCCGGTGCACCACCTCGACGCGGTGTGACGCGCAGGACTCCGTCCGGCACCCCGCGCCGTCGTCCCCCCACCGGGCGGCGCGTCACACATCCGTGAGACACCGGGTCGCCGACTGGTGCAACCCGGCCGGGGCTGCTTGGCTGGCCGCATGTCGATCTCCACGACGGCCGAGAAGGCCGAACTCCTCCGCTCCCTGCACGTCCCCGGCGACCCGCTGATCGTGACGAACGTCTGGGACGCGATCACGGCCCGCACCGTCGCCGGCGCACCCGGCGTCAGGGCCCTGGCCACCGCCTCCCACTCGATCAGCGAGGCGCACGGCGTCGAGGACGGCGAGGGCCTCGACGTCGACGACATGCTCGCCGCCGCGCGCATCGTGATCCGTGCCGTCGACCTGCCGGTCTCGGTCGACTTCGAGAAGGCCTACGCGACGGACGCGTCCGGCACGCTCGACAACGTCTTCCGCCTGATCGAGGAAGGCGCCGCCGGCCTCAACCTCGAGGACAGCATCGGCCGGGCCAAGGCCCCGCTCTACGACATCGACACCCAGGTGTCGAAAATCGCCGCCGCCCGCCAGGCCGGCGACCGTGCCGGGGTGCCGATCGTCATCAACGCCCGCGTCGACGCGCTGGCCGGCGACCCCGACTCGTTCGACGACGCGGTCACCCGCGCCAACGCCTACCTCGACGCCGGCGCCGACTGCGCCTTCGTCCTCGGTCTCGGCACCGACGACCTGGTCAAGGCCGCCCTCGACCGCATCGACGGCAAGGTGAGCGTCATCTCGAACCCGTCGTCCGTGCCGCTCGCCCGCCTCGCCGAGCTCGGCGTCTCGCGCGTCAGCTTCGGCCCCGGCACGCTCGGCCTCACGGTGTCGCACCTCCGCGACGCTGCGACCACCCTGACCGCGCGCGGCGAGTACCCCGCCGAGCTCGGCTTCTCCTTCTAGACGCCCGCGCGCGGGCCGGTGACCGGTTCCGCGGCACGAGAAACGACCCGCGCCTCCTCAGCTCGTGAGAACCGAGGAGGCGCGGGTCGCGTCGTACCGGGACGTCACCTAGTCGTCGCGGTCGCCCTTCTTGCGGTCGGCCTCGGACGGCTCGGAGCCGCCCTCGCCGTCCGGCTCGGGCACCTCGTCGCCCCGGCGTTCGATGGTCGCCGCGGCGGCCTGCCGCAGGCGCATGCCGGCGAGCTCGTCCTTGGCGAGGGCCGCGGCCTTCTTCTCGCTCTGGGCGGTGTCGCGGGGCGGCAACAGGATGTCGCGCTCGGCCCGGAGGCCGGCCTGCAGCTCGCGCCCACGCTCGAGCTCGGCGTCGAACTCGGCCCCGAACAGCAGGGCGTTGTTGGTGATCCAGAGCCACAGCAAGAACACGATGACCGCACCGAGCGAGCCGTAGGTCTTGTTGTAGTTCGAGAAGTTGGCGATGTAGAACGCGAACCCGACGGACGCGATCAACCAGATGAGCAGGGCCACGAGCGACCCGAGGCTCATCCACTTGAACTTCGGCTGCTTGACGTTGGGCGCCCAGTAGTAGAGCACCGCGACGATCACGATGGCGATGACCGCCAAGACGGGCAGTTTGGCGATGTCCCAGACGAACACCGCGGTGCTGCCGAGGCCGACGAGGTCGCCGACCGTCTCGGCGACGGGCCCGCTGATCACGAGGATCAGCGCCGCGACGACGATGAGCACGACGGTGAAGGCGGTGACGCCCAGCATCGTCGGGCGCAGCTTCCAGATCGGACGCCCCTCGTCGATGCCGTAGACGCGGTTCATGGCCCGGCCGAACGCCCCGACGTAGCCGGATGCCGACCACAGGGCACCGAGCACACCGACGACCAGGGCCACGCCCGCGGCGGGCGAGGCCGTCAATTGCATGATCGGGTCGCGGAGCAGCGCCGCGACGTCTTCCGAGCCGAACTGCGAGACGAGGTCGAGCACCATCGTGGCCGTCGACCTGCCCTGCCCCACGACGCCGAGCAACGACACGATCGCCAGCAGCGCCGGGAAGATCGCGAGCACCGCGTAGTAGGTCAGCGCGGCGGCGAGGTCGGTGCACTGGTCACGGGTGAACTCGCGCAGCGTCTTGCCGAGCACGTAGCCCCACGAGGGCTTCGACACGTCGGTCAGGTCTTGCGGCTTGCGCGAGTCGTCCTCGTCGGGCGCCTGCTGCTCGCGCTCGGTGCTCTTCTGGGCCACGACTCAGCGCCTGACCGACTTGACGATGCCGGCCACGAGGGCGACGACGCCGACGGCTCCGGCCGCAGCCGCCGCGATGACGGGCTTCGGGTCGGTGTCGAGGCGGCGCTTGACGCTCGCCTTCACCCGTCGCGCGTGGGCGGGGACGCTCAGCTTGTCCTCGATGGCGTCGAGCGTCGCGGCGAACTCCTCGCGGGTCCGGGCGAGGTCGAGTTCGATCTCGGGGATGCTGGCACCCGCGCGGGGCCCGGTGGCGTTCTCGGCGTCCTTGTCGGGCGAGACGTCGTCGGCGGAGTCGCCCCGCGCCTCCTCGGCCCTGGCCCGGGCGAGCTCATCGCGGGGGTCCGGCTCGTCGGCCTTCGACGAACGACCGTCGTCAGTGCTTCTCGGAGTCATAGCTGCCCTGCCCCTTCAACGCGCTGACGTCGGCCTTCACGCTGGCGACCGCCTTCTCGGGGGTCGGCGGCACGCCCTTCTTCAACGCCTTGACGCCCAGCAGGGCCAGCACGGCGGTGATCACGAGCAACACCGCCGCGACGATGAGCGCCGCGAGCCACGGTGCGACGACCGTCGCCAGACCGAGCACACCGGCCGTGATGAGCACGGCGAGCAAGAAGAAACCGAACAGGGCGGCACCGACCAACAGCCCGACACCCACCCCGGCCTCTTTGGCCTTGGTCGCGAGCTCGGTCTTGGCGAGCGCGATCTCGCCCCGGATCAGGCGCGAGATGAGTTCGGGCAGGCTGCCGATCAGCGAGCCGAGAGAACGTTTGGTGCTCTGTTCGGGTGCCTTCAGGTCACTCACCGACCGTCACCCCCGGCAGCTTGTCGTCGTCGGGGCTGGTGCCGGCGGTCTGCTTCTTGACGTCGTCGGCCTTCTCGTTCACCTTGTCGGCGGCCTTGCGGGCCGCGTCGGTCGCCTTGGCGGCGGCCTTGTCGGTGGCGTCCGAGCCCTTGCCCGAGACGGACTTCGCCTTGGCGCCGACCGCGTGGGCGGCGTCGTTCGCGACGTCCTGGGCCTTCTTGGCGACGACGGGAGCGTTCTCCTTCACGAAGCCCTCGGCCTGGTGGACGCCCTTCTGCACGGTCGGGTTCTCCCACAGGCTCTCGGCCTGGCCTTTGATCTTGACGTAGGCGCCGCGCCCCGCGCGGGCTCCGAGGACGTACCCGACGGCCGCTCCTGCGACGAAGAGGATCTTGCCTTTCATGAGTGCTCCTTGGTTCGTGGTGGCAGGTAGGCCTCCCACGGTGGCACGACCCGGCCCGCGCGGCCCAGATTGGGCCACCGTGCGGGGTCAGGAGGCGCGGGTCACCACGGCGGGGACGCGCACCTCGACCGCGCCCTCGCGCACCGTCTCGACCGCCAGCCGCACCAGACGCACCGTGCACCAGCCGAACAGCGCCACGAGCAGGGCGTTGCGGGCGCCGAGGACGATCACGGCCACGGGGTTCAGCTCGATCAGGGGCCGGTAGAGGATCGGGAAGACCAGGGTCGTGAGCCCCGCGGCCCAGGCCGTCAGCACGGCCGGCGTGCGGAACGCCTCGGGCCGGGACGCGTACCCGACGGCGACGATCGGGACGATCCAGAGCAGGTACTGCGGCGAGCCCACCTTGTTGAAGACGACGAAGGCGAGGGTGAGGGTCAGGGCGCCGAGCAGCACCGTGCCGAACTCGTCGCCGCGAGCGGGGGCCGGGGCGAGGCCGACGGTCGCGGCCGACCGACCCGACCCGCGCCTCCTCGTCTCTCCCCACCGCGGGAGGCCGAAGGTCGCCACCGCCAGCACGCCGGCCAGCAGCACGAGCACGGCGAGCATGACCTGGGTGCTGTCGTTGATCATCCAGGTGTCGCCGGGCCCCATGACCTCGCGCGTGGCGAGGGCCACGTTCTGGTAGATCGAGGCGCCGGGCACGCGCAGCATGGCCATCCAGAGCCAGGGCGTCGCGAGGGTCGACTCGAGCTGCAGGGCCCTGCCCGACTGCATCGAGACGAAGCTCGTGATGTCGTCGACGCCCCGGCCGAGCAGCACGCACGAGACCACGACCATCGTCACGAGCACGCCGGCCCGCAGGACGACGGCCCGGTGCCTCGACCCGACGACGACCGCGGCGATCACCGCAGCCGGCCAGACCTTGATCCAGGTGGCCGTGGCCAACAGCAGCCCGGCCACGCGCGGACGCGTCGACAGCAGCACGAGGGCGGCGACGACCAGGGGCGCGCTGAAGCCCTCGAGCCGCAAGAACGCGACGGGGCTGAGCACGAGCGTCACGAGCAGCCACCACCACGCGGCGCGGTTGTCGACCACGCGACGACCGCGGTCGGTCAGCAGCCACAGCGCGAAGGCGTCGAGGGCGGTCAAGAGGGCGAGCCAGACGAACTGGTAGTGCTGCTCACCGAAGACGTTCGGCAGCACCACCGGCACGATGGCGCCGGCCGGGTAGACCCACGAGAAGTCGAGCACCGGCCAGACGCCCTCGCTCAGCGCCTCGGTCGCCCAGAGCCGGTACAGGGGCAGGTCTCCGCTGACGCCGCCGCCGATCATCAGGGGGGTCAGGGCGAGGAAGACCGCCGCGTGCACCGAGGCGAAGCCGTAGAGCAGGCCACGCGGGTGGGCCTGCACCCGCGCCCAGGTTCGACGCAGCCGCGTCGGGAGGGGCGCAGGCGCGACGGCGCTCGAGGTGGTCACGTCACGAATGTAGGGCCGCGGGCTTTCGTTTGTCTTGACGGCAGATGAATCCGACGGAAGATCCCTCTCGAGGCGGAGGCCGGGGCGGTGTACGGTGCCGACCATGGACCGACGACGTTCCGCAGACGGGGGCGAGGTCACCCCGCCGACCGATGACACGGGTGTGCCGTTCGTGGCAGACGAGCGAGGCGGGGTGCAGGCTGCCCGCGAGGCGCCCGGCGACCAGGGCGGCGTCGACCTCGGCAGCGTCGACGACGATCTGGCTATCGACCGGGGCCGGCCGATCGGCTTCTGGCTGAAGCTCGTCGACGGGCTCGTCGACCGTCGGTTCGACGAGGTGCTCGACGAGCACGGCGTGACCCGTCGGCAGTGGCAGTTGCTCAACCTGCTCGAACGCGGCCCGGCGACGCGGGCCACCCTCGACGCGGCCGTCGCTCCCTTCCTCGACCCGGCGTCGGGCGAGTCGAGCGCCGACCACCTGTCCGAGCTCGTCGAGAGCGGGTGGGTGAGCCTCGCGACCGACGGCGTCGGAGACGGGCGCTACGCCCTGACCGAGCGGGGCGGCCTCGCCCACCGCAAGCTGGTCGACGTCGTCGAGGGCATCCGCGACGAGGCCGTGCAGGGTGCCGAGCCGGGCGCCTACGCGACCACCGTGAGGTTCCTCCGCACGGCGGCGCTCAACCTCGGTTGGCGTCCCTGACGCCCGGTGCCGGTGCCGCGTCCGGCGTCGGCGAGCCCGGGAGGCGCGGCGTCAGGCCCGCAAGAACACCCACCAGATCATGAGCATCGTCACGACGAAGCCGCTGACGAAGTTGAGCGCCAAGAACCGCCGCCACCCCCGGTTGACCTCTTCGGCCCGGTCGTCGGTGACGTTCCACCAGGGCGCGCAGCTGATCGCGTAGGGCAGGGTCAAGAGCGCCGCCAACGGGCCGGGCCACTCGGTGAAGGTCAGCAGCACGCCGGCGAGCAGGTAGGCGACGACCGACAGGCGGACGGTCGCCCGCGCACCGATCTCGGTCGCGATCGACGAGATGCCGCCCTCGCGGTCGGCCAGGACGTCCTGCACGGCGCCGAACGCGTGGCTCGCGACCCCCCACAAGAAGAACGCGCCGAGCAGGGCCCACAGTTCGGGCGTGAACGACGCCCCGGCAAGCACGAGACCGTAGACGGCGGGGCTGACGAAGTGCGTGCTCGAGGTGATCGAGTCGACGAAGGGGCGCTCCTTGAAGCGCAGGCCGGGTGCCGAGTAGGCGATCACGGCGAAGACGCTCACGGCCAGCACGAGCCAGCTCAGCGGACTGCCGACCGCCACCAGGAACACCAAGAAGGGCACGTTCGTGATCACGGCGGCGCGCAACGTCGTGCGGTGCAGGCTCCGGTCGAGCAACGCGCCCTCGACGCCGCCCTTGCGCGGGTTGTGCAGGTCGCTCTCGTAGTCGAACACGTCGTTGATGCCGTACATCGCGAGGTTGTAGGGGACCAAGAAGTACAGGGCGCCGACGACCAGCACGAGCCAGTCCACCGGGCCCAGGGCGTTCTCGGACGCCGAGAAGATGACGGCCTGGGTGCCGGTCGGCGCCACGTCGACCTGCGACAGCGGCCCGTACGAGCCGAGGTACCCGGTCGTCGTGGGCGCGAGCAACGAGGTCAAGACGTACGCCGCCGCGAACGGGAACGCGGTGTTGATCCAGCTCAGGGGCCGGGACGAGACGAACAGGGCCTTGAGCGTGTTCACGAGCGCGCCTCCTTCGCCGTCTGCTTCGTCGGCGGCGACGCCGCCGGCGCGCGGGGCACCTTGGGGCCACCCAGCAGCACCCACACCGACGGCAGCAGCACGAGGGCGGCGACCGCGTAGGCGAAGTCCTCGAGCGGGGCGATGCCCACGAAGACGCCGCTGATGCGCGAGGCGTCGTAGCCGACCAGGCCGATGCCGATCATGACGTTGTCGAACACCGCGGTCATGACGAGCAGCACCCCCGTCGCGATGCCCGCGCCCAGCACGACCTCGCGACGCCGACGCGTCGACGCCGCGGGCGACGAGGAGGCGCGCGCGGCCCGGCCACGGACCGCCGCGGTCACCAGCGCCAGCACCCCGACCACGGCGACGATCGCGAGGAACACCGCGTTCACGGCCCAGTAGGTCACGACGCCGCTCCGTCCGTCGAGCGTGCCGCCGGCGCACCGTCGGCCACCGCCGGTGACGCCTCGCGGCGGTCGAGCACGGCCACCGCGATCGTCCGGGCCGCGGCCAGCAGGTTCATCGTCAGGTAGCAGAGCAGGGTGAGGAAGAACACCTCTTCGAGCGGCAGCTCGGTCGCCACCAGCACACCGGTCATGAACGAGGTCTCGCCGCGGAAGAAGATGCCGAGGTCGATGCCGACGACGTCCCAGATGAGGAAGAACACGACGCCGACCAGCAGCGTCACCGCCGCCCGGGGCACGTCGCGCCAGAAGAACAGGTGGAACCTGCGGTCGAGCATCACCATGCCGAACAGCGAGACGAGCAGCGCCGCGAGGTAGACGAAGCCCATCAGCCGGCGGCGGGCTCGGGGAGCGGCTCGGTGCTCGTGTCGCCTCGGAGGTTCTTGAGCAGCACCTCGGCGCTGATCAGGCACATGGGCAGGCCGATTCCCGGGCGGACCGAACCGCCGGCGTAGAACAGCGAGTCGACGCGCCTCGAGACGTTGCCCGTGCGGAACAGCGCGCTCTGCGCGAGCGTGTGGGCGGGCCCGAGCATGCTGCCGCTCCAGGCGTTGACGTCGTCGACGAAGTCGCGCGGGCCCCGGGTGCGTCGCACGACGACGCGGTCGGCGAGGTCGGGCACGTGCGCCCACTCGGCGATCTGGGCGATGACGCCGTCGGCGAGGCGCTCGATCATCGGATCGCCGTCACCGTCGACGTCGCCCGAGCCCAGCGACGGGTCGGCGGGCAACGGCACGAGCACGAAGAGGTTCGTGTGGCCGGCCGGGGCCGTCGACGGGTCGACCGTGCTGGGCTTGCAGACGTAGAGCGACGGCGGGTCGGGGATGCGCTTCTCGGCGCCGAAGATGCGCTCGAAGTTCTCGTGCCAGTCGCGGGCGAAGAGCAGCGTGTGGTGCTCGAGCTCGGGGATCTCGCCCTCGACGCCCAGGTACATGAGCAGGGCGCTCGGCCCGGGGTTCTTCGTCGACCAGTACTTCTCGTCGTAGGTGCGCAGCTCGCGCGGCAGCAGCGTCGTCTCGGTGTGGTGCAGGTCGGCGGCGCTCACGACGAGGTCGGCGTCGGCCCGGTGGGTCGCCCCCTCGGCGTCGGTCCAGTCAACCCCGGTCGCCTCGGCCGTGGCCTTCGACCCGCGGGGCAGTGCGGCGCCCTCGGCGCCCAGCGGCTGCGTGACGACGGCCGTCACCGTGGCACCGGTGACGATCGTGACGCCCGCCTCGACGGCCACGTCGCGGATGGCCTCGATCACCGAGATCAGGCCGCCCCGGGGGTACAGCACGCCGTCGTCGAGGTCGAGGGTGCTCATCAGGTGGTACATGCTCGGGGTGTCGAACGGCGACGAGCCGAGGAACACCGCGGGGTAGCCGAGGATCTGCCGGAGGCGCGGGTCGGTCACCGTCCGCGAGGCGAACGAGTCGAGGTTCGTCAGCAGCAGGCGCGCGAGCTTGGGCATCCGGACGAGCACGTCGCCGCGCAGCAGGGGCGAGAGGCTGCCGAAGCTCGTGTAGAGGAACCTCCGCTTGGCGATCTCGTAGGTGTCGCGGGCCGAGCGCAGGTACCGACGCATGCGGTCGCCGCTGCCGGGCTCGACGCGGTCGAAGAGCTCGACGTTCTGCTCGAGGCCGCGCGGCACGTCGATCGGTGCGCTGGCCGCGGGGTCGCCCGGCGTCGGCTCGAACAGCACGCGGTAACCCGGGTCGAGTTCGACCAGGTCGAGCCGCTCGGCGGCCGAGGTGCCCATCAGGCGGAAGAAGTGGTCGAACACCTCGGGCATCAGGTACCAGCTCGGCCCGAGGTCGAAGCGGAAGCCTTCGTGCGACCACGACCCGGCGCGGCCGCCGACCTCGTCGTTCTTCTCGAGCAGGGTGACCTCGTGGCCCTCGCGGGCCAGCAGGGCGGCGGACGCGAGACCGCTGATGCCGCCGCCGACCACGACGACGCGGCGACCGTGCCGCGTGACGCTGAGGCCGTGCGAGACGTCGGGCGCTCCCGTGCCGGCACCCGTCGCGCCGCGGTCGACCGACCCGCGGCTCACGAGCGGGCCTCGGGCAGGCGCGTCACGCGACCGGCGGCCGCACCGGCCGCGATGCGCACCTTGACGGGGTTCGGCACGCGCACGCGCGCCCGGACCAGCGAGGAGGCGGGGGTCGCCTCGAGGCGCCGGTTCAGCTCGGCGAACAGGCCGTGGGCCAGGGCCACCGCACGACGTGAACTCGTCGGCAGCACGGGGATGATCTCGCCGCTCACGCGGAGGTCGTCGTCGATGTCTCGCACCAGTCTCGTCTTGGTCTGCTCGTCGAACGAGGTCACGTCGACCCCGGGGAAGTAACTGCGGCCGAGCTGCTCGAAGTCGGCCGCGAGGTCGCGCAGGAAGTTCACCTTCTGGAACGCCGCACCCAGCCGGCGGGCGCCCTCTTCGAGCTCGGCCACGGTGCTCGGGGGGAACGCGTGGCCGTGCAGGAACGCCTTGAGGCACATCAGGCCGACGACCTCGGCCGAGCCGTACACGTAGGCGTCGAACGAGGCCTGGTCGTGCTCGCGGGCGCTGAGGTCGGCCCGCATCGAGGCGAAGAACGGGGCGGTCAGCTCGGCTCCGAACCCGGTGGCCCGTGCGGTGCGGGCGAAGGCGTGGACGACGAGGTTCGGGCTGAAGCCCTCGACCAGGGCCCGCTCGGTCTCGGCCTCGAACCCGTCGAGCAGCCGGCCGGCGGCCTCGACCCCGAGACCCGCCTCGGTCGCGGGCCCGTCGACGATCTCGTCGGCCACGCGCACGAGCGCGTAGACGTTCTCGACGTGCTGACGCACGTCGCCGCCCAGCAGGCGCGAGGCCAGCCCGAACGACGTGGAGTAGCGGCGGATGACGCCGCCCGCGGTCGCGTCGGCGACGGAGTCGTAGAGCGACAGGCCGGTCATCGCACCCTCTCGAGGACGTCCTGCACGACCGGCGTCAACGCCTCGCGCAGCGCCTCGGAGACCTCGGGGCGGTCGAGCACGTCCAACGCCCGGCGGGCGTGCTGCTCGACGAGGCCCTCGGCGAAGGCCCGGGCCCCGCTGACCTCGAGCCGACCACGAACGTGCTCGGCCTCGGCCTCGCTGAGGTCGGCCTTGCCGATGAAGGGCTGGATCGAGAACCACTCGTCGGTGGTGGCGGCGTGCGCGACGAGCACGGTGCGCTTGCCCTCTCGCAGGTCGCCCCGCGTGGTCTTGCCGGTGGCCTCTTCGGTGCCGAAGACCCCGAGCAGGTCGTCGACGACCTGGTAGGCGACCCCGACCTCGCGACCGAAGTCGCCGACGGCCGTGACGACCGCCTCGCCGGCACCGGCCAGCACCGCGCCGGCCTGCAGGGGTGCCTCGAACGAGTAGACGGCGGTCTTGGCGCGCTCCATGTCGAGGATCTCGTCGACCGTCGGCAGGTCGGCGGACAGCGAGAACTCGACGTCGACCATCTCGCCGCCGGCGCTGACGAAGATCGCCTCGTCGAGCAGGTCGAGCAGCCGGGTGCGGACGTGGTCGGCGCACCCGATGCCGAGCAGCATGCGACTGGCGCCCGTCAGGGCCAGGTCGCCGGCGATGACGGCCGCCGACATGCCCCGGTGCTCTGCCGCGGGCGTCGGGATGCCGGCCGTCGTGGCGGTGTCGCGGTAGCTGCCCGAGACGTTGGGGATGCCGCGTCGCGAGAAGTCGCGGTCGATGACGTCGTCGTGGACGATCAGGGCCGTGTGCAGCAGCTCGAAGGCCGCGCCGACGCGGGCCACGGCCTCGTCGTCGTCACCCCCGAGGGCGTCGTACGCCGTGAAGACCATGCGGGGCCGGAACCGTTTGCCCCCGGCGCTGTTGCGCTCGAGCACCGACCAGAGGTCGACGTAGCGCCAACCCACCGACTCGGCGCGGCGCTTGGCCAGAGCGAAGAAGTCGTCGAGGACGGCGTCGACACGATCGTGTCTCGCCCGCGTGCCTGCGTGCAGGTGATCACCGTCCACCAGGGCAGACTACCTCTCATGACCCGTGAGACCCCGACGACCCGTCCCCAGCCGACCTCCGGCGGCGACGGGGGCACGCACGACGAGCTCGTCGTGCTGCTGGCCGACGATGGCACGCCCGTCGGCACCACCGCGAAGGCGACGGTGCACACGGCGGCGACGCCGCTGCACCTGGCCTTCAGCTGCCACGTCACCGACGACCTCGGCCGCGTCCTCGTCACCCGTCGCGCCCTGTCGAAGAAGACCTGGCCCGGCGTCTGGACCAACTCGTTCTGCGGCCACCCCGCCCCCGGCGAGACGCCGGCCGAGGCCCTGATGCGCCGAGCCCACCAAGAGCTCGGCATGGAGGTCCGCGACGTCGAGGTGATCCTGCCCGAGTTCCGCTACCTGGCCACCGACGCGTCCGGCGTCGTCGAGAACGAGATCTGCCCCGTCTTCACGGCCCGTGCCGTGGGCCTGCCCGACCCGTCGCCCGACGAGGTCGCCGAATGGGCGTGGGTCGAGCCCGACGAGCTGCGCGACGCCGTCGCGGCCGCCCCCTTCGCGTTCTCGCCCTGGTTGGGCTGGCAGCTGGCCGCCTGGCCCGCCTGAGGGCGACCGACCCTCGAACCTAGCCCTCGTCGGACGGGCTGACAAGCCCCTCGCGAGCACCCGCGACCGCTCGTATCGTATCGGTCGAGGCACCGGGCGCGACGTCCGGTCGACGACGGTGGGAGGCGATCGTGGAGTCCCGTTACGAGAGCGACGAGACGACGTCGCCCCTCGCCATCCACCCGTACCCGAAGCAGCAGTCCCGACCGGCCGGCAGCACCGACCGCCGGACGGCGGACCAGGAGGCGCGGGCCGCCTCCCCCGGCGCCCGTCCCGTCCGCTACGAGGACTTCTTCGAGGACGACGAAGGCGCGAGCCGGTCCGCCTGACCCGGCCCGCGCCTCCTGCGCTCGTCCCGCCGCGCGTCGCCTAGCGCGGACGCAGCGCGTACGCCGCGGGGCAGTCGAACGGGTCGCGAGCCGAGAGGCCGACACGGTTGAGGTAGCGGATGACGATCGCGTACGACGCGCCGATCGTGGCCTCGGTGTAGGGGATGCCGTGCTCGGCGCAGTGCGCCTTGACGAGGGCGCTGGCCGCCCGCAGGTTCGGGCGCGCCATGCTCGGGAAGAGGTGGTGCTCGATCTGGTAGTTGAGCCCACCCATGAAGGCCGTCGAGTGACGCCCGACGATGTTGCGCGAGGTGAGCACCTGCTTGCTGAGGAAGTCGACCTTGGCCCCCTCGGGGATGATCGGCATGCCCTTGTGGTTGGGCGCGAACGACGACCCCATGTAGAGCCCGAAGACGGCCATCTGCACCCCGATGAACGCGAACGCCATGCCGAGCGGCAGGAACCAGAACACGACGCCGAAGTAGGCGACGAGACGCACGGCGATCAGCGTGATCTCGAGCGCGCGGCCCTCGACCTTCTCGCGACCGAGCAGCGTGCGGAACGACGTGACGTGGAGGTTGACGCCCTCGCCGAGCAGCAGCGGGAAGAAGAAGTACCCCTGACGGCGGGTGATGAAGCCGAGCACGCCGCGGGCCTTGGCCGCGTCCTCTTCGAGGAACGAGATCGTGTCGAACGCGATGTCGGGGTCTTTGCCCTTGGTGTTGGGGTTGGCGTGGTGACGGCTGTGCTTGGTCATCCACCACGCGTAGCTGATGCCGACGACGCCGGCGGCGAGCACGCGGCCGACCTTGTCGTTGCGCGTGCCCGACTCGAACACCTGGCGGTGCGAGGCCTCGTGGGTGAGGAACGCGAACTGCGTGAGGATGATGCCGAGCGCACCCGCGATCAGCAGCTGGAACCAGCTCGAACCCAGCAGGACGAACCCGGTGGCCGCGCCGCCGAGGCAGGCCACGAGGACGACGAAGACGGTGACGTAGAAGCCGGTGCGGCGTTTGAGCAGCCCGGCCTCGCGCACGGACTTGAGCAGGCTCGAGTAGGTGCTCGTGGGCTTGCCGACCTGGCCGGCGACGGTGGGGCGGAACCCGGCCGGCGCGGCACCCGCGGGGGCGTGGACGATCAGGGGACGTGAGGTTCGAGGGGTCGTGGGGACGGTGGCGGTCATCGGGGCTCCCGCGGCTGGTCGACTTCTCAGCCGGGTGGAGGGACCGGAGGCGGCCCGCAGATGTTGCGACGCTAACGGCGCGGGCTGGGAAGAGGTCGGGAGATCGCCCGGCCCGGCTGAGCTTGCCGAACCGACATGTCACACGTAACCTACCGGGGTGACAGCCAGCTTCGTCGAACGCCTGAGCGGGGTCGTGCACGACCTCGAGCAGGTTCCCTACCGGACGGGCGAGCGAAACGCCCGGCAGGGCTTCGGCCTCCGCGAGAGCGCGATCGAGGCCGCCGCGTCGGACGCTCCGGCCCGCGAGGTCGAGATCACGGGGCTCGAGCTCGTGGTCGAGATCTGGCCCGACGCCAAGGACGGCCACGGGTCGTGGGTCACGGGCGGCACGGTGCTGGGCACGGGCCTCCGGCCGGCCTCCGTCGTCGCCGGTTACGTCGACCTGCTGTTCATGAGCACCGAGGGGGTGCGTCGCACCTACTACCGCCTGCTGACCGTCGACGACCCCGACCCCGACGTCGCGACGGTCCGGCTCGTCGAGTGCGTGAAAGAGGTGGGCCACGACTGGCGGTCCACCTGGGCGGACGCGTCGACGGTCTACACCCGGGTGAGCCGGCTTCCGACGGGGGTGCTGATCGCGGCCGAGCTCGACACGGCCGAGGGGCTCGCCTTCACCCGGCGCGTGATGGACGGCGTGCTGACCGGGCTGGCGCTCGAGTCCGAGGGTGTGCTCCGCGTCACGCCCTGCGGCATGGCCCGCCAGCTCACGACGCTCACGGGCCGTGGCTGGCCGTTGACCTTCGGCACCGCCCGCCGCCTGGCGTTCAGGAGCGCGCGGTAAACTCTGCGGGTCCCCCACCCGTGAAAGAGGTCTCGTGTCGCCTGCGCACCACGACTCCGGCGCGAGCGCCCCCGTGGCGTCGAGCGACCCCTCGATCCAGGGCGTCGACGCGTCGCCGTCGGCGTACTGGCCCGTCCCCGTGCTGCGCGCCGTGCCCGCCCTCGCGGCCGCCGCGGCGATCACCTTCAACCCCGACCACTCGCCCCAGGTGGGCCTCGTGACCTTCGGTTCGGCCGCCGTCGTCGGCGGGGTCGTCCTCGCCGTGGGGTCGGCCCTGCGTCTCGCCGACCGCTCCAGCCGCACCATCGCCGTCCTGCAAGGCGTCGTCGGCGCCGTGATCGGTGCCCTCTGCCTCGTCTTCTCGCACGGGCAGCTGCCCGTGCTCGTCGCCTTCGTCACGGCCTGGGCCGTCCTGACCGGCGTCCTCGAACTGCTCACCGGCCTGCGTCGACGCCGCCGCTCGCCCCTGGCCCGCGACTGGACGACCGTGGGGGTGCTCACGCTCGCTCTCGCCGTGGTCTTCCTGGTCGTCCCGCCCGACTACAGCCAGCAGCTCGGCGGCATCGAGCAGATCGAGGGCGAACTGACGTCCTCGACCGTGCTCGTCGGCATCTTGGGCGCGTACGGCGCCCTGGTCGGCGTGTTCCTCGTGATCGCCGGACTCTCGCTCAAATGGCAGACCGGGCACCCGGCCGCTGCCGACACCCCTGACGACAAGGCACGCACGTCATGACCCACCCCACCTGGCGCGATCGGTTCCGTCCCGCCGAGTTCCTCGGCCTGTCGGCGATCTTCGCCGCCTTCGTCGGCCTCGTCGTGCTGATGACGACCCGCGACCTGCAACTCGCGCTGATCTTCGGCTGCGTCGGGTTCATCGTCGCGCTCGTCGTGATCGCGATGCTCGCCCTCGCGGCGAAGCCGAACGACGACGAGCGACACGAGATCGACGACGCCGACAAGCCCCGCGGTCACTGACGCGGGCCGTCCGGCCGCCCGGCGCGGACCGCCTGGGTGACCGGGGCGGGTCGACCCCACCGGTCTGGCCGCGCCTTCTGGGTCTGGCCGCGCCTCGCCACCCGACCCGCGCCTCCTCGGCGTCAGGCCAGGCGGTCGACCAGCTGCGAGGCGATGCCGGTGTAGGTCGCCGGGGTCAGCGCCACGAGGCGGGCCTTGGCGTCGTCCGAGACGTCGAGGCCTTCGACGAACGACACGAGCTCGGCCTGGCCGACGCGCTTGCCGCGGGTCAGCTCTTTGAGCATCGCGTAGGGGTCCGAGATGGACGATCGGCCGGCGACGACCTCGGCGCGCACCACGGTCTGGATCGCCTCGGCGAGGACCTCCCAGTTGCCGTCGAGGTCGGCCTCGAGCGCCACGGTGCCCACGGCGATCTCGCCGAGGCCACGACGCAGGTTGTCGAGGGCGAGCATCGAGTGACCGAACGCGACCCCGATGTTGCGCTGGGCCGACGAGTCGGTCAGGTCGCGTTGCTGGCGGCTGGTGACGAGGGTCGAGGCGAGCGAGTCGAACAGTGCCGACGAGATCTCGAGGTTGGCCTCGGCGTTCTCGAAGCGGATCGGGTTGATCTTGTGGGGCATCGTCGACGACCCGGTCGCCCCGGCCTGCGGGATCTGGGTGAAGTAGCCCATCGAGATGTACGACCACACGTCGGTGGCGAGGTTGTGCAGGACGCGGTTCGCGTGCGAGACGCGCGAGTAGAGCTCGGCCTGCCAGTCGTGCGACTCGATCTGGGTCGTCAGGGGGTTGAAGGTCAGGCCGAGCGCGTCCTCGACGAACGACCGGGCCGTCTCGGGCCAGTCGAGCGCGGGGTCGGCGACGACGTGCGCCGAGAACGTGCCGGTCGCGCCGCTGAACTTGCCGAGGAACTCGGTGCCGACGATCTGGGCGCGGAGGCGCTGGAGGCGGTGGGCGAAGACGGCGAACTCCTTGCCGACGGTGGTCGGGGTCGCCGGCTGGCCGTGGGTGTGCGCGAGCATCGGGACGTCGCGGGCATCGGTGGCCCACGTCGTCAGGGCGGCCAGGACGGCGTCGAAGGCCGGCAGCCAGACGTCGACGAGGGCCGCCCTGACGGTGACCGCGTACGAGAGGTTGTTGACGTCCTCGCTCGTGCAGGCGAAGTGGGTCAGCTCGGCGATGCCGTCGAGCCCGAGTTCGGCGAGGCGGGCCCGCACGAAGTACTCGACCGCCTTGACGTCGTGACGCGTCGTCGCCTCGAAGCCGGCGAGCTCGTCGATCGCCGGCTGGCCGAAGTCGGTCACGACGGCTCGCAGCGCACGCTTCTGCTCGTCGTCGAGCGGGGTCGAACCGAAGGCGCCCCGGTCGGTCTGGGCGATGAGCCACTCGACCTCGACGTGCACCCGCGCCCGGTTCAGCCCCGCCTCGCTGAGGTGGTCGCCGAGCGATCCGACCGACGTGCGGTAGCGGCCGTCGAGCGGGCTGAGGGGCTGAGGAGGCAACGTCATGACTGTCCCTTGCGGAGTGCGGGTTCGATCTGGCGGAAGAGGGCCGTGCAGGCGCGCTCGACCATGTCGAGCACCTCGTCGAAGAGTCCTGCATCGGAGTAGTACGGGTCGGGGACGTCGAGACCGCCACCCGCCGGCGCCGCGTCGGGGGCGAAGGTGAGCAGCAGCTGCACCTTCGAACGGTCGGCGTCGTCGCCTGCCCAGGCCCGGAGGATGCGCTCTTGGCCGCGATCGAACGCCACCACGAGGTCGTAGCGGGCGAAGTCGTCGGCCTCGAACTGCTTTGCCCGGTGCCGCGAACCATCGTAGCCGCGACGCCCGAGGGCCTCGACGGTGCGCGGGTCCGCCCCCTCGCCGACGTGCCAGTCGCCGGTGCCCGCGCTGGTCACCTCGATGCGGTCGCCGAGCCCGGCGTCGTGGCTGAGCGACCGCAACACGGTCTCGGCCATGGGCGAGCGGCAGATGTTGCCCGTGCAGACGAAGCAGATGCGGAACCGGTTCACCGCTCCCGGTCACCCCGCCCGACGACGGGGCGGACGACGACGCCGATGGCCCAGGCGAAGACGGCGAGCACGACGGCGCCGAGCACGCCCCACCAGAAGCCGTCGACCGTCAGCCCGAAGCCGAACAGGCCCGAGATCCACGCCACGATCAGCAGCAGCAGCCCGTTGACGACGAGCGCGATGAGCCCGAGGGTCAGGATGTACAGGGGGAACGCCACCACGCGGATGGCCGTGCCGACCACGCCGTTGACGACCCCGAACACGAAGGCGATCAGCAAGAAGGTCAGGATCGTCTCGACGGTCCCCCCGTCGCCGTACGGCGTCACCCTCACCCCCGACACGAGCAGCGTGGTGAGCCACAGGGCCACCGCGTTGATGAGCAGCCTCACGACGAATCGGGTCATGCCCCCATCATGCCGACCTCTCGTCCACAGGCGGTAGTGCCCGAGCGCATCCCCGAGGAGGCGCGGTGCCCTGACGCGACGCGGGCCCCGCCCCATAGGCTGGCCGCGTGACCACTCCCGTACGACTCCGCCCCGAGATCGCCGCCCTGCCGCCCTACCGGCAGGGCAAGCAGGCGTCGCCCGACGCCTTCAAGCTGTCGTCGAACGAGAACCCGTTCGAACCGCTGCCCTCGGTGGTCGAGGCCGTCCGCGGTGCCGTGTCGCTCAACCGCTACCCCGACGCCTCGGCGACCGCGTTGCGGACGGCCCTCGCCACGCGCTTCGGCGTCACCGTCGACGAGGTGCACGTCGGCGCGGGGTCGGTCTCGTTGCTCGCCCAGTTCGTGCTCGCGGCGGCTTCGGTCGGCGACGAGGTCGTCTACGCCTGGCGGTCGTTCGAGGCCTACCCGGGGCTCGTCACGGTGGCCGGTGCGACCAGCGTGCAGGTGCCGCTGCGGGCCGACGGCGGTCACGACCTCGAGGCCATGGCGGCCGCGGTGACCGACCGCACCCGCGTCGTGATCGTCTGCTCGCCGAACAACCCGACGGGCACGACCGTGTCGACGGCCGAGTTCGAGACGTTCATGGCCGCCGTCCCCGACGACGTGCTCGTCCTGCTCGACGAGGCCTACGCCGAGTTCGTCACCGACAGCACGGCCGTCGACGGCGAGACGCTCACCGAGCTGCACCCGAACCTCGTCCTGCTGCGCACGTTCTCGAAGGCCTACGGGCTGGCCGCGCTGCGCGTCGGGTACGCGATCGGCGCCTCCTACCTGCTCGACGCCGCCCGGTCGACGGCCATCCCCCTCGCCGTGACCGAGCAGGGCGCGGCCGCGGCGCTGGCGTCGCTCGAGCACGCCGACGAGCTGCTCGCCCGGGTCGACCGCATCGTGCTGCTGCGCGACCAGGTGCGCCGTGCCCTGCTCGACCAGGGCTGGTCGGTGCCCGAGGCGCAGGGCAACTTCGTCTGGCTCGCCACGGGCGAGCACACGGCGGCCGCCGCACAGGTCTTCGCCGACCACGGGGTCGTCGTCCGCCCGTTCGCGGGCGAGGGCGTGCGCGTCACGATCGGCGAACCGTCGTCGGTCGACAAGCTGCTGCACGCCGCCCAGCAGGTCGTCGACCTCACATCCCGGTGACGGCATATGCCGCGGAATAGATTGGACGCCATGTCCCCCTCCGAAGCGAACGACGCGCCCGCGCCCGTCCAGCTGTTGTCGCCGTCCGGCGAGGTGGTCGAGTCCGCCGCGGCCGACGAGTTCCGCCCGTTCGTCGACGCGCTCGGCGACGACGACCTCCGCGCCCTGCACCGCGACATGGTGCTGACCCGACGGTTCGACCGCGAGGCCGCGGCGCTCGCCCGCCAGGGCCAGCTCGCCCTCTGGGTGCCGAGCCACGGCCAAGAGGGTGCGCAGGTGGGCCTCGCCCACGCCACCCGCCCCCAGGACCACCTCTTCCCGTCGTACCGCGAGCACGCCGTCGCCCTGTCGCGCGGCATCGACCCGGTCGACATCCTGCGCCTGCTGCGCGGGCACACGCACGGCGGCTGGAACCCCGCCGAGCACCAGAACTTCCACGTCTACACGCTGGTCATCGGCTCGCAGACCCTGCACGCGACCGGTTACGCGATGGGCCTCACCCTCGACGGCAAGAGCGGCACGGGCGACCCCGAGGTCGACGAGGCCGTGGTCACCTTCTTCGGCGACGGCGCCACGAGCCAGGGCGACGTCAGCGAGGCCCTCGTCTTCGCCGCGAGCTTCCAGACGCCCGAGCTGTTCTTCCTGCAGAACAACCAGTGGGCGATCAGCGTGCCCGTCTCGCGTCAGTCGCGCACGCCCCTCGTCGCCCGGGCCGGCGGCTTCGGCATCCCCGGCACGCAGGTCGACGGCAACGACGTGCTCGCGAGCTACGCCGTCAGTCGACGCGACCTCGAGGCCGCCCGCGCCGGGGGCGGCCCCCGCTTCATCGAGGCGCTGACCTACCGCGTCGGCGCCCACACCTCGTCCGACGACCCGACCAAGTACCGCACCGACGACGAGCTGCAGTCGTGGATCGCCCGCGACCCGATCACGCGGTTCGAGGCCTTCCTGCGCGGCCGGGGCGAGGGCGACGGCTTCTTCGCCGACCTCGAGGCCGAGGGCGACGACCTCGGGGCCGACGTGCGTCGACGTACCGTCACCCTGCCGAACCCCGACCCGGGCCTGATCTTCGACCACGTGTACTCCGAGCCGCACCCGCTCATGGTCGAGCAGAAGCAGTGGCTGGCGACCTACGAGCAGAGCTTCGGCAGCGCGGGCGACACCGTGCGCACCGACGAGGGGGCATCATGACCGACACCGTCGAGACCGCGACGAGCGCGGACGAACCGACCCGCGCCTCCGTGCAGACCATGCCGCTCGGCAAGGCGATCAACGCCGGCCTCCGCAAGGCGCTGGCCGACGACCCCCGCGTGCTGCTGATGGGTGAAGACATCGGCACGCTCGGCGGGGTCTTCCGCGTGACCGAGGGGCTGCAGGCCGAGTTCGGCGAGAAGCGCGTCATCGACACCCCGCTCGCCGAGTCGGGCATCGTCGGCACCGCCATCGGACTCGCCATGGGTGGCTTCCGCCCGGTCTGCGAGATCCAGTTCGACGGCTTCATCTACCCCGGCTTCGACCAGATCACCTCGCAGCTCGCGAAGCTGACGAACCGGCACGAGGGCGCCCTCACGATGCCCGTCGTGATCCGGGTGCCCTACGGCGGTCACATCGGCGCCGTCGAGCACCACCAAGAGAGCCCCGAGGCGTACTTCGCCCACACGGCGGGCCTGCGCGTCGTCAGCCCCAGCACGCCGCACGATGCGTACTGGATGATCCAAGAGGCCATCGCCTCGAACGACCCCGTGATGTTCTTCGAGCCCAAGAGCCGGTACTGGCCCAAGGGCGAGGTCGACCTGAGCGACCCGCAGGCCCCCCTGCACGCCAGCCGCGTCGTCCGCACGGGCACCGAGGTGACCCTGCTGGGTCACGGTGCCATGGTCAGCGTGCTGCTGCAGGCGGCCGAGATCGCGGCGGCCGAGGGCGTCTCGGCCGAGGTCGTCGACCTGCGGTCGCTCTCGCCCGTCGACTACGGGCCCATCCTCGAGTCGGTCCGCAAGACCGGTCGGCTCGTGGTCGCCCAAGAGGCGCCCGGGTTCGTCAGCGTCGGCAGCGAGATCGCCGCCACCGTCGCCGAGAAGGCGTTCTACTCGCTCGAGGCGCCCGTGCTGCGCGTCAGCGGCTTCGACACCCCCTTCCCTCCTGCGAAGCTCGAGACGCAGTACCTGCCAGACGCCGACCGCGTGCTCGAGGCGGTCGACCGGGCCCTGGCCTACTAGGAGTCACGACATGACCAGCGAATTCACCCTGCCCGACGTCGGCGAGGGCCTGACCGAGGCCGAGATCGTCGAGTGGAAGGTCGCCCCGGGCGACAGCGTCGAGATCAACCAGGTGCTCGTCGAGATCGAGACGGCGAAGTCGCTCGTCGAGCTGCCGTCGCCCTACGCGGGCGTCGTCGAGAGCATCCTCGTCGAGCCCGGCACCACGGTCGACGTCGGCACCCCGATCATCCGTGTCGGCGACTCGTCGGCCCCGGCCACGCCGTCGGGCCGCGCGGCCGAGTCCGAGTCGCTCGAGTCGGGCGGGCTCGCCCGCACGGCCCAGATCATCTCGCAGGGCGAAGAGGCCCTCTCGGCCCAGCGCGCCCGCCAGGTCGAACCCGTCGCCGCGGCCCCGACCGCGACGACCCCGGCTGCGACCCCTGCCCCGGCTCCGGCGCCGGCGCGTTCGGCCGACGCGGTCAGCGCCGACGGCGACACCGGCTCGGTCGCCCACGCCCCCGAGGCCCCGGCCGACTCGGGTTCGGGCGCCGTGCTCGTGGGCTACGGCGCCGCCGGCGGTCACGGCTCGACCCGTCGCCGCCGCCCCTCGCAGACCGAGGTCGACGCCCGCCAGCTGCGCGTCGCCGAGCAGGCCCGGCGCCGCCCCACCACGTCGGTGCCCGCCGCCCAGGCCCTGCCGATCATCGCCAAGCCGCCGATCCGCAAGCTGGCCAAAGACCTCGAGGTCGACCTGGCCGTGGTGCAGCCGACCGGGCTCGCCGGTGAGGTCACGCGCGACGACGTCATCCGTCACGCCCAGCAGGCCAGCGTCTTCCGCAACATCGAGACGCCCGAGTGGGGAGAAGAGCGCGTCGAGCGCATCCCGGTCAAGGGAGTCCGCAAGGCCATCGCCGCGGCCATGACGTCGTCCGCCTTCACCGCGCCGCACGTCAGCCTCTTCGTCGACGTCGACGCCACGCGCACCATGGAGTTCGTCAAGCGCCTCAAGGCCTCGCCGCAGTTCGCGGGCGTCAAGGTCTCGCCGCTGCTGATCATGGCGAAGGCCATCATCTGGGCCGTGCGCCGCAACCCGATGGTCAACTCGGCCTGGACCGACCGCGAGATCCTCGTGCGCCACTTCGTCAACCTCGGCATCGCCGCGGCCACCCCGCGCGGCCTCATCGTGCCGAACGTCAAAGAGGCCCAGTCGATGAGCCTGCTCGAGCTGGCCCAGGCCCTCGAGCAGCTGACGCTGACCGCTCGCGACGGCAAGACGACGCCGACCGACATGAAGGACGGCACGATCACCATCACGAACATCGGCGTCTTCGGCATGGACACCGGCACGCCCATCCTCAACCCGGGCGAGGTCGCGATCGTGGCCCTCGGCACGATCAAGCCCAAGGCCTGGGTGGTCGACGGCGAGGTGCGATCGCGCATGGTGACGACGATCGGTGCGAGCTTCGACCACCGCGTGGTCGACGGCGACGTCGCCAGCCGGTTCGTGGCCGACGTGGCGAGCGTCCTCGAGGAGCCGGCGCTGCTGCTCGACTGACGCCGCGCCTCCTCGGCCTCTTCCTCGTTCCTGGGAAGTCCGAGGGGGTCGGGTGCCCACCGGGCTGCGAGGGCCCGGCGTGCACTAACGTCGGAGGCAGAACGACCGGTCATGACCAGACGGGACCACCCTCGGGCACGACCGACGAGGGGCCCGCCATGACCGACCACATCGTCGACGGAGCCGTGCCGAAGCACGAGCAGCTCCGCACCATCGTGCAGCGCCTCGCGGCCGAGGCGCAGCCCGGCTCGGCCATCGCGAGCGAGCGCCAGCTCATGCTCGAGTACGGCGTCAGCCGCATCACGGTGCGCGAGGCCGTGGGCCAGCTCGTCAACGAGGGCTGGTTGACGCGGGTGCGCGGCAAGGGCACCTTCGTGGCACACCGGGTGGTGCAGTCCACGCTGCACCTCGCCTCGTTCACCGACGAGATGACGAAGCTCGGGCACGTGCCGAGCACCGTCGTGCTGGTCAAGGCCGAGACGACTCCCCCGCCCGAGACGGCCGCGGCGCTCGGGCTCGGGGTCGGCGCACCGGCGTTCCACGTCAAGCGCCTGCGGTTGGCCGACGGCGTGCCGGTCAGCATCGACGACGGCTGGTACCCGCCCGAGCTGCTGCCGGGCCTGCTCGACCGCGACCTCAGCCGGTCGCTGTACCGCACGCTCGACGGCGACTATGCCACGCCGATCACGCGGGCGACCCAGACGGTCAGCGCCGAGGGGGCCGACGCGGACGTCGCCACCCTGCTCGGCACGAGCGAGGGCGCCCCGGTGCTGTACTTCGACCGCGTCTCGTTCGCCGGCGACGTGCCGCTCGAGCACGCCAAGAGCTGGTACCGCTCGGACCGCTACCGACTGCAGATGCAAGTCGCGTCGGGGACGTCACCAGCCTGACGCCCGGCCATGATCGCACCGCACCGCACCGCTCGGCACCGCTCGGCACCGCTCGGCACCACACCGCATTTCGTGCACCGCACCGCGTCTAGATCGGGTGTGGTGCACGAATCGCGGTGCCATGCCGCCGGGGTCGGCCTCAGAGGTCGAAGAGGGGGGCGCCCGACTCGACGGTCGTGCCGACGGCCTGCTGCGAGACGCTGTCGGGTGCGCTGTCGAGCACCACGACCGGGACGACCGCCGAGTAGCCGGCCTCGGCCACGACCGCCGGGTCGAAGCTGACGACCAGGTCGCCCGCGGCGACGGTCGCTCCCTCGGCCACCGCGAGCTCGAAGCCCGTGCCGCCGAGCTTGACCGTGTCGATGCCCACGTGCACGAGCACGCCCGTGCCGGACCCGTCGACCACGACGAACGCGTGCGGGTGCAGCTTCACGATCTCGCCCGCGATCGGCGAGACGACGGCGACCAGGCCACCGGCAGGAGGCGCGCTCGGCTCGACCGCGACGCCCGCGCCCACGAGCTGCCCGGCGAACACGGCGTCGGGCACGTCGGCGAGCGCCGTCACCCGGCCGGCGACGGGCGAGACGACCGTGGTCACGGCAGCAGGTCGTTGATGTCTTCGGCGAGCGAGTCGGCGATCGTGCCGACGATCACCTGGACGCTGCCGCCCGCGTGGACGACCGCCGTGGCGCCGGCCGCCTTGAGGGCGGCGTCGTCGACGAGCGAGACGTCGCGCACGTCGGTGCGGAGGCGCGTGATGCAGCCCTCGATCTCCTCGATGTTGTCGGCGCCGCCGAGTCCGTCGATCATGGCCTGTGCTTTCGACATGAGCTGTTCTCCTCCGTTGGTCGGTCGCTCGAGGCGACGAGGGTGTCGTCCCAGTTGACACCACCCGTCGGTCTGAGGAAACTACCACTCACTGGTCATGACCGGACAGGACCGCCGCGCCTCGGCGCTCGACGCGACCCGCGCCTCCTGCACCGCTCCACGGCACCACCCGACCCACCCCCGCACCACGGCTGCTCACCGACGAGAGGACCACCTGATGACGACGACGACCGATTCGGCCCCGACCAAGAAGAGGGGCTCGGCCGCGTTCGCGGTGCTACAGCGCCTGGGGCGCAGCCTCATGCTGCCGATCGCCGTGCTGCCCGCCGCGGGCATCCTGCTGCGGCTCGGCCAGGCCGACCTGCTCGGCGCGATCCCGGGCTTCGAGACCGGCGCCTCGGTGATCGGCGCGGCCGGACAAGCCGTCTTCACCTGGCTGCCGCTGATCTTCGCGGTCGGCATCGCCATCGGCTGGGCCAAGAAGAGCGACGGCTCGACCGCCCTCGCGGCCGTGGTCGGCTACATGGTGATCGACGGGGTGTTCAAGGCCATGTCGCCGGTCGTGCTCGCGGGTCGTGAGACGGCGACGGGCGACCCCGAGGTGATCAACTACGGCGTGCTCGGCGGCATCGTGATGGGCATCCTGTCGGCGATGATCTGGCAGCGCTTCTACCGGACGAAGCTGCCCGACTTCCTCGGGTTCTTCTCGGGGCGGCGCATGGTGCCGATCCTCACGGCTGTCACGGGCCTGGTCGTCGGCGTCGTCATGTCGTTCGTCTACCCGCTTTTCAACAACGCGCTCACCGGCATCGGGCAGGCCGTCGCCTCGAACGACGTGATCGGCGGTGGGGTCTACGGCGTCGCCAACCGGCTGCTGATCCCGACTGGCCTGCACCACATCCTCAACTCGGTCGTGTGGTTCTTGGTCGGCGACTACACCAACGCCGGCGGCGAGGTCGTGCGCGGAGACCTGTACCGCTTCTTCGCCGGCGACCCGAGCGCTGGGGTGTTCATGACCGGGTTCTTCCCGATCTTCATGTTCGCCCTGCCGGCGGCCGCCCTCGCGATCTGGCGCCACGCCCGCCCCGAGAAGAAGAAGCTGATCGGCGGCATCATGCTGTCGACGGCCCTGACGGCCTTCCTTACGGGCATCACCGAGCCGCTCGAGTTCTCGTTCATGTTCGTCGCCTGGCCGCTCTACCTGATCCACGCGGTGCTGACCGGCACGTCGATGATGCTGGTGAACGCACTCGACATCCACACCGGGTTCACGTTCTCGGCGGGGTTGATCGACTACGTGCTCAACTTCAACATCTCGCAGAACTCGATCTGGCTCATCCCGATCGGGCTCGGCTACGCGGTCGTCTACTACTTCCTGTTCAGCTTCGTGATCAAGAAGTGGAACCTCAAGACGCCCGGCCGCGAGGACGACGACGCCGCCGGCGCCGAGTCGGTCGAGGCCGCCACGAAGGCCTAGCGACCGCGAGACCCCAGGTCGTGACCGAGACCCCCGTGCGCGCACGGGGGTCTCGGCGCGTTCCGGGGGTCTCGGTGCGGCGAGGAGGCGCGCTCGGTTCACCCGCGCCTCCTCGTTTTGACAATCATTATCAGTAGCAATAGCGTGACGGGCATGAAGAAGCGCTCGCTGCCGACCCTGATCGTCCTGCCCGCCGCGGCGGCCCTCGTGCTGAGCGGGTGCGCCACCGGCGACGCCGGTGCGACCGGCAGCGGCTCCGACGGAGGCGCGATCTCGGTCGTCACGTCGACCAACGTCTACGGCGACATCGCGAAGACCGTCGGCGGCGACCTGGTCGACGTCACGAGCATCATCAGCGACCCCTCGCAAGACCCGCACTCGTACGAGGCCGACGCGCGCACGCAGCTGGCCGTCTCGAAGGCCGACGTGATCGTCGAGAACGGCGGCGGCTACGACCCGTTCGTCGACACGATGGTCGACGCGAGCGGCAGCGACGCCACCGTGATCAACGCGGTCGACGTCTCGGGGCTCGACCCCGAGGCCGGGCACGACGACCACGACCACGGCGACGAGGCCACCGACGCCGCGAGCGACGAGGCCTCCGACGATGCAACGACGGACGACCACGCCGACCACGACCACACCGCCTTCAACGAGCACGTCTTCTACAGCCTGCCGAGCATGGCGAAGCTCGCCACGGCCATGGCCGACGAGTTCGGCGCCGTCGACGCCGCGAACGCCGACACGTTCACCGCGAACGCCGCGGCCTTCGGCACGAAGGTCGCCGACCTGCAGGCGCAGGCCGCGTCCATCGAGACGGCCCACGACGGCGAGTCGGTCGCCTACACCGAGCCCGTGCCCGGCTACCTGTTCGACGCGATGGGCCTGGTCAACGTGACCCCCGACGCGTTCTCCGAGGCGATCGAAGAGGGCGACGACGTCTCGCCCGCCGTGCTCAACGAGACCCTGAAGCTCTTCACCGACGGCCAGGTCGACCTGTTGGCCTACAACGAGCAGACCTCGAGCCCCGAGACCGAGCAGGTCGAGCAGGCCGCGACCGACGCGGGCACAGCGATCGTGCCGGTCACCGAGCTGCTGCCCGAGGGGGAAGACTACGTGTCATGGCAACAGAGCAACATCGACGCGATCTCGGAGGCGCTCGGCAAGTGACCGAGACCGCCAGCGCGACCTCCGTCGCCGCCGCCACCCGCGCCTCCTCGGCCGGTGACGGCGGCGACGCCGTGCTGCGCCTGCGCGACGCGGGCGTCACCTTCGGTCGACGGACGCTGTGGTCGGGGCTCGACCTCGACGTGCGGCCGGGCGAGTTCATCGCGGTGCTCGGGCCGAACGGGGCGGGCAAGACGACCATGCTGCGGACGATCCTGGGGCAGCAGCAGCTGACCGAGGGCAGCATCGAGTTCCTCGGGCGACCGGTCGGTCGCGGCCACCGCCGCATCGGGTACGTGCCGCAGCAGCGGTTGATGGAGTCGGGCACGCCGCTGCGCGCCCGCGACATGATCGCGCTCGGGGTGACGGGCCACCGCTGGGGCCTGCGTCGCGAGTCCGCCGCCGAACGCGCCCGCATCGACGCCCTGGTCGACGAGGTCGGCGCCACGCCGTTCGCGACCTCGCCCGTCGCGAGCCTCAGCGGCGGCGAACAGCAACGCACGCGCGTCGGCCAGGCCCTCGCGGCCGAGCCCGCCCTGCTGCTCTGCGACGAGCCGCTCATCTCGCTCGACCTGCGCCACCAGCGCGAGGTCACCCGCCTGATCGACGAGCAGCGGCGTGCCCGCAACGCCGCGGTCGTGTTCGTCACGCACGACGTCAACCCCATCCTCGACGTCGTCGACCGGGTGCTCTACCTGGCCGGCGGCCGGTTCCGCATCGGCACGCCCGACGAGGTGCTGCGGGCCGACGTGCTCAGCGACCTCTACGGCACCCCGGTCGACGTGATCCGCACCATGGGCCGCGTCGTGATCGTCGGCAGCCACGACGGGCACGACCACCACGTCGACGAGCACCTCGACGACGAGGGGCTCGTCCGATGACCGACCTGTGGTCGCAGCTGTTCAGCTTCCAGGACTTCGGCGAACTGCTCGTGCTCGTGAAGAACAGCGTCATCGCGGGCGCCGTGCTCGGCCTGGTCGGGGGCCTGATCGGCCCGTTCGTCATCACCCGCAACATGCCCTTCGCCGTGCACGGCATCAGCGAGCTCTCGTTCGCCGGCGCCGCGGCCGCCCTGCTGCTCGGCGTCAACGTGGTCAGCGGCTCGCTCGTCGGCAGCCTCGTCGCCGCCCTGCTGATCGGACTGCTCGGCACCCGGGCACGTGAACGCAACTCGATCATCGCGGTGCTGATGCCGTTCGGGCTGGGCCTCGGCATCCTCTTCCTGGCGCTCTACCGGGGGCGCTCGGCGAACAAGTTCGGGCTGCTGACCGGTCAGATCGTGTCGGTCGACAACCCCCAGCTCGGCTGGCTGATCGCCATCTCGGCCGTGGTGATCGTCACGCTCGTCGTCATCTGGCGCCCGCTGACCTTCGCGAGCGTCGACCCCGACGTCGCCGCCGCCGCGGGCGTGCCCGTCCGCACCCTCGGCATCGTCTTCATGCTCGTGCTCGGGCTCTCGGTCGCCGTGTCGGTGCAGATCATCGGCGCGCTGCTCGTGCTCTCGCTGCTCGTGACGCCCGCGGCGGCCGCCCTGCGACTGACGGTGAACCCGCGTCTCGTGCCGGTGCTCAGCGTGACGTTCGCCGTCGTGTCGGTCGTCGGCGGCATCTTGCTCGCCCTCGGCGGCGGCCTGCCGATCAGCCCGTACGTCACGACCATCTCGTTCGCGATCTGGCTGGTCTGCCGGCTCGTGAGCTGGCGGCGGACCGCCGCCGCCGTGGGGCCACGCAGGGGGCCGCGGGTACCCTTGGCCTCGACCGGGGCCTGACGCACCGGGGCTCGACGCACCGGGGACCGATGCACCGGGGACCGATGCACCGGGGCCCGACACACACTCCGGGGTCCGACAGACAGAGAGGCAGGACGACGTGGTGGTCCGACGCAACACGTGGCAACGCGAGGCCGTGCGAGAAGCACTCGGCACGAGCGAGGGGTTCGTCAGTGCCCAGGCGCTGCACGCCCACCTGCGCGACACCGGCATCGGCCTCGCCACCGTCTACCGCGCCTTGGCCGACCTCGCCGCCGACGGTTCGGCCGACTCGCTGCAGCAAGAGGGCGAGAGCCTGTACCGCGCCTGCACCCCGGGCACGCACCACCATCACCTCATCTGCCGCAACTGCGGCACCACGGTCGAGATCGAGGCCGACGAGGTCGAGACCTGGGCCCAGCACATCGCCG
This sequence comes from Frigoribacterium sp. VKM Ac-1396, assembly GCF_015350895.1. Taxonomy (NCBI): domain Bacteria; kingdom Bacillati; phylum Actinomycetota; class Actinomycetes; order Micrococcales; family Microbacteriaceae; genus Frigoribacterium; species Frigoribacterium sp. VKM Ac-1396. The sequence continues at coordinate 129,951 of NZ_JADKSD010000003.1, forward strand.
CGAAGCACGGGTTCACCGCAGCGCAGCACATCGTCGACGTGTTCGGGCTCTGCCCCGCGTGCACGCTCGAGGCCCGCGCGGCGGCCGACGCCCCCGCGGCCGGCTGACCCGCGCCTCCTCGGCCTGTGCCCGCCGGACGGGTAAAGTTCTGCGGCATGTCACACCTCACATCTCGACCACTCGTCCCGATGCCCGACCGAACCGGCCCGGGCAGTCGTCACGCCACCGAGGCGCGGCGCAGGTCACGCATCGCAGCGGTCGCGCTCGGCGCGACCCTTGCAGGCACCGCCCTCGTCGGGTGCACCGCGACCGGGCCGGGCGCGGTGACCGCGGGGTCGCCGGCCGCTCTCGCGGCCTCGGGCCTCACCGACGAGCAGCGGGCGGCGACCCAGGCCCTCGTGGGCGACTTCGTCGACGCGTTCAACGACGGCGACGCCCGGGCCCTCGCCGCGACGTTCGCCGAGGACGCCGAGTTCGTCAACATCTACGGAACCCGCATGTCGGGGCGAGAAGGCATCGAACGAGGGCATGCCGCCGCGTTCGCCAGCCGCCTCGACGGATCGGAGCTCGTGTTCGACCTCGCCCACGTGGTCGACGTCGACGGCGCCCTGGTGGTCCAGGCCGAGTGGAGCCTGCAGCACTCCCCCGACGCCGTCGACGACGCGCTGCTCGTGCCCGAAGGCAGCGGCGTGCTGACATTCTCGGCCACCTGCCGCCCCGACGACTCGTGCCTGTTCGCCTCGGGGGCGAACGTCCGGGTCGAGACGCCGCCGAGCTGACAGAGGGTTGCGAGGGTTGCGGGGGCTCGGGCGTGTCGCGTAAGCTGTCTCTTTGGTTGGGCGCACTCTGCGCCCATGTGCACCGCCTCCCGGCAACACCGCGCGATCCGACGATCGTGCAGGGGGATCGGCGCGCCGACAAGTGACCTTGGGTGAGGGCTCCGGCCCTCACGGTACCTACGGAGGAAAACCATGGCAGCAACCTGCCAGGTGACCGGAGCCGTTCCCGGTTTCGGACACAACATCTCGCACTCGCACCGACGCACCAAGCGTCGTTTCGACCCGAACATCCAGAAGAAGACGTACTACGTGCCGTCGCTTCGTCGTAACGTGACGCTGCAGCTCAGCGCCAAGGGCATCAAGGTCATCGACGCCCGTGGCATCGAGTCGGTCGTCAAGGACCTGCTCGCTCGTGGGGAGAAGATCTAATGGCTCGTCAACAGGACGTCCGTCCCATCATCAAGCTCCGCTCGACGGCGGGCACCGGTTTCACGTACGTGACCAAGAAGAACCGTCGCAACAACCCCGACCGTCTCGTGCTGAAGAAGTACGACCCGGTCATCCGCAAGCACGTCGAATTCCGCGAGGAGCGCTAACCATGGCCAAGAAGAGCATGATCGCCAAGAACAACCAGCGCGCCGAGATCGTGGCCCGCTACGCCGAGAAGCGCCTCGAGCTGAAGAAGGCCCTGATCGACCCGAACGGTTCGGACGAGAGCCGCGAGGCCGCTCGCCTCGGCCTGCAGAAGCTGCCGCGCAACGCGTCGCCGGTCCGCCTCCGCAACCGCGACTCGGTCGACGGCCGCCCCCGCGGTCACCTCAAGGCCTACGGCATCAGCCGCGTGCGTTTCCGCGACATGGCCCACCGTGGCGAGTTGCCGGGCATCACGAAGTCTTCCTGGTAGGTTTCAACCGGTTCCACAGGGCCCTCGGCTCTCTGGTCTCGACCGCACAGGCATGGTGAACGCCGTGTCTCGTCACACCGAATGAAGTCCGAGGAGGACATTTACATGGCTGACAAGTCACTGAACCGTACCGAGCTCGTCGCAGCTGTCGCATCCGAGTCCGGCCAGAGCCAGGCCGCCGTCAGCGGCGTCGTCGACGCGTTCTTCTCCGTCGTCTCGAAGTCGGTCGCCGACGGCACGAAGGTCACCATCCCCGGGTGGATCGCCTTCGAGAAGACGCACCGCGCCGCTCGCACCGGCCGCAACCCGCAGACGGGTGAGGCCCTCGAGATCGCCGCCAGCGACAGCGTCAAGGTTAGCGCCGGCAGCAAGCTCAAGGCTGCCGTCAAGTAGTCCTCGCTCTCACGAGCACCCGAGAAGGGGCGTGACGACCACCGGTCGTCGCGCCCCTTCTCTCGTGCCACCCCGCCGACACCTCATGCCACCCCGCGTGACGATCACTCGACGTCGAGCGACGGCCCGGACCCCCGCCTGTTCACCAGGTGATCCGACTTACCCTGGTAGACGATGCCCAGACTCGCCCGCACCACGGCCCCCGCACTCCTCGTGCTCGTGGCGTTCGCGTCCCTCCTCGCCGCCCTGAAGTTCGGCGGGGCCGCCGACGCGCCCCTCGTCGTCGACCCGGGCGAGGTCGTGCGCTACGGCCTGCCCATGGCCAAGATGCTGGGCAACGTCGGGGCCGCCTTGACCATCGGCACGCTCTTCCTGACCTGCTTCGCCCTCAGCCGGCGCGAGTCCGAGTACGACCGCGCCATGGACGTCGCGGCGGCCGCGGCCGGCTTCTGGGCGGTCGCGTCGGCGGTCACCACGTTCTTCACCTTCCTCAGCGTCGCCAACGTCCCGGTCACCTTCGACGACCAGTTCGGGCGCACGCTCGCGTTCTTCCTGACGAACACCGAGCTCGGCATCGCCTGGCTCGTCACGACACTCGTCGCGGCGACCGTCACGGTGCTCTGCTTCGTCGTCCGCAACATCTGGCTGGTCGTCGCCGTGACGGTGCTCGCGGCCGGCGGGCTGATCCCCATCGCCGAACAGGGCCACGCGGCTGGCACGAGCGGTCACGACGCCGCCGTCACCGACCTCGCCCTGCACCTCGTCGGCGCCTCGGTCTGGCTGGGCGGCCTGCTGGCCCTCGTGCTGCTGCGCGGGCACCTGTCGACCGGTCGGCTGGCCGTCGTGCTCGCCCGCTACTCGAGCGTCGCGATCATCTGTTTCGTCGTCGTCGCGGTCTCGGGCATCGGCAGCGCCGCGATCCGCATCGGCGACTGGGCGGCCCTGACCACCGGCTACGGCGTGCTCGTGCTGGTCAAGACGTTCGCGCTGGTGGCACTGGGCCTGTTCGGCGTGGTGCAGCGACGCTGGCTCGTCGGCCGTCTCGCGACCCACCCCAAGGCCACCGCGAAGCCGTTCTGGTGGTTCGTGACCGCCGAGCTCGCGTTCATGGGCCTGGCGTCGGGCGTCGCGGCCGCGCTTGCCCGCACGGCGACGCCGGTCGAGCAGGTCGCCGCCACCGACCTGGCCGACCCGACGCCCGCGGTCATCCTCACCGAAGAGGCGCTCCCGCCCGAGCTGACGCCGCTGCGCTACCTCACCGAGTGGAACGTCGACCTGCTCTGGGGCCTGCTCTGCGCCTTCGGCGTCTTCTTCTACCTGGCCGGCGTCGTGCGCCTGCACCGACGCGGCGACCGGTGGCCGATCGGTCGCACCGTCTCGTGGGTGGCCGGCCTCGTCGTGCTCTTCTACATCACCTGCGGCGCCCCGAACGTCTACGAGGAGTACCTCTTCAGCACCCACATGCTCGCGCACATGGCGCTCGGCATGCTCGTGCCGGTGCTGCTCGTGCCGGGTGCGCCGGTGACGCTCGCGCTGCGCACCATCAAGAAGCGCACCGACGGCACGCGGGGCGGCCGCGAGTGGATCATGATCCTCGTGCACTCGCGCGCGGCGACCGTGGTCAGCAACCCGATCGTCTCGGCCGTGCTGTTCGCCGGCTCGCTCTGGGCGTTCTACTACACGCCGCTGTTCAGCTGGGCGACGACGACCCACGTCGGCCACTACTGGATGATCGTGCACTTCGTGATCACCGGCTACCTCTTCGTGCAGTCGATGATCGGCATCGACCCGGTCAAGGGTCGCCTGCCCTACCCGGCACGCCTCGTCGTGCTGCTCGCGACCATGGCGTTCCACGCGTTCTTCGGCCTGGGCATCATGACCGCGACCGGGCTGTTCCTGGCGGACTGGTACGGCGCCATGGGTCGCACCTGGGGGCCGACGCCGATGCAGGACCAGTACGTCGCCGGCGGCATCGCGTGGAGCGTCGGCGAGATCCCCACGATCATCATGGCCATCGCCGTGGCGATCATGTGGCAGCGCAGCGACGGCCGCGAGGCGGTCCGCAAGGACCGTCAGGCCGACCGCGACGACGACGCCGAGCTCAGGGCGTACAACGAGCAGCTCGAGGCGCTGTCGCACCAGCGCGAGCGCACCCGCTGACCCGGGCCGCGGGCCGCGACACAGCAGCACACCGCGCTTCGTGCACGGCACCGCGACTAGTCGGGGTGCGGTGCACGAAACGCGGTGCGGTGCGGTGGGGGTGGGGTGTGACCCGGGGCCGAGGAGGCGCGGGTCGGGCTACGCGAGCATCTCGCGCACCAGCGGCACCACCTTCGTGCCGTACAGCTCGATGCTGCGCATCATGAGCTCGTGCGGCAGGCGGCCCATGCTGTAGCGCATGTCGAAGCGCGTCGCGCCGAGCAGGCGCATGTTCTGCGCGATCTTCGTGGCGACGGTCTCGGGCGAGCCCACGTAGAGCGCGCCGGTCGAGCTGGCGCTGGCCTCGTACTGGGCGCGGCTGTAGGGGGGCCAGCCGCGTTCGCGACCGAGCTGGTTCGTCTGCTCCTCTTGGTACGGGAACAGCGCCTCCTTGGCTTCGTCGTCGGTCTCGGCGACGAAACCGGGCGAGTGCATCGCGATGGGCTGCGAGTCGTGGCCGAACTCGCCGAGGGCACGGCGGTAGAGGTCGGCGTAGGGCGCGAACTGGGCGGGCTGGCCGCCGATGATCGCGAGGAAGAGCGGGAACCCGTAGTGCGCGGCACGGATGACCGACTGCGGCGACCCGCCGACGCCGACCCAGGTGCGGATCGAGCCACCCTCGGTCTTGGGGTAGACCTCTTGGGCGTCGAGGCCGGCGCGCACGGTGCCCGACCAGGTGGTCGGGCCCTCTTTCAGCAGCTCGGCGAAGAGCTGGATCTTCTCCTCGAAGAGCACCTCGTAGTCCTGCAGGTCGAGGCCGAAGAGCGGGAACGACTCGGTGAACGAGCCGCGGCCCAAGATGACCTCGGCACGACCGTTCGAGATCGCGTCGACCGTGGCGAAGCGCTGGAAGACCCGCACGGGGTCGTCCGAGCTGAGCACCGTGACGGCGGAGCCCAGGCGGATGGCCTTCGTGCGGGCGGCGATCGCGGCGAGCACGACCTCGGGAGCCGAGACGGCGAAGTCCTTGCGGTGGTGCTCGCCGACGCCGATGAAGTCGAGGCCGACCTCGTCGGCGAGGACGGCCTGGTCGACCAGGTTGCGGATGGCCTCGGCGTGCGTGACCGGACCGCCGTCGAGGCGGTCGGTGATGTCGCCGAAGGTGTCGAGGCCGAACTCGAGGGGGTGTGCCATGCGGGTGCTCTCCTGATTCATACGTTTGCATCATTCTACGCGATCGGAACCGGTCGCGGGAGGGGCCCCTTGACCGGGGGGTGCCGGGTCGGATAGACAGGTCTCGCATGACAACGCTGTCATCGGCGACACGCGTCGCTCGTCGTGCATCGCGCGTCGCCCCGACCGGGCGACCGCACCCGAGATCACGGGATCAACCCAGGAGAGTGACGATGGCGTCAGGTCGTGTCCAGGTCATCCGGCAGCGCGGGGGCGCACGCTGGGTCGAGCGAGCGAGACGAGCGGGGGTGATGACGACGGCGACGGCTCTCGCCCTCACGGGCACGCTCGTCGGGGCGGGCCCCGCGAACGCCGCGAGCGACGGCGGCGGCGACACCCGCCGGGCGGTCGCCGCCGGCAGCGACTGGCGCACCAGCTTCGAGGCCGCCGACGCGCAGCCCCTGGCCAGCACCCCGTTCGGCGAGCCCGTCAACGTCACCGGGTCGACAGGATTCGTGCCCGGCAGCCTGCTCGGTCACGTCACCGACGTCACGGCGAGCGCCGAGAACGCCCCCGGCGAGACCGCCGTCAACCTCTCGGACGGCAACCCCGCCAGCAAGTGGCTCGCCTTCGAGCGCACCGCCACCGTCACGTACCTGCTCGACTCGCCGCAGACCGCCGCGACCTGGTCGTTGACGAGCGCGAACGACGCGCCCACGCGCGACCCGCGCGACGTGACCCTGCTCGGCTCGACCGACGGCGGCACGACCTGGACGACCGTCGACCAGCGCTCGGGCACCGCGTTCGCCGGTCGCGGCACGACCGTCGACTTCGCCGTCCCGGCACCGGCCGCCTACGACGCGTACCGGCTCGACATCACGGCCAACGGCGGTGCGGGGCTGACCCAACTCGCCGACTGGACGCTGAACGACGGGACCGACGCCGCGCCTCCTGCCGGCCCGATGGTGACCGTCGTGGGCTCGGGGCCGGTCAGCGGCCCGAACATGAAGCCGGGCGCCGGCTTCAGCGGCACGAAGTCGCTCCGCTACGCGGGCGAGCACACGGCCGCCGGGCCCGCCTCGGCCAGCAACGTGCTGTACGACGGCCTCGACCTCGCGATCGGCGAGACGAGCGAGTTCTCGTACAAGGTGTTCCCCGAGCTGGGCGGCGACCTGCAGTACCCCGCGACCTACGCCGCCGTCGACCTGGTGCTCTCGGACGGCACGCGCGTCAGCGCCGCCGACGGCGTCGTCGACGCCCACGGCGAGGGCGTCTCGGCCGCGGCCCAGGGGTCGTCGAAGATCCTCTACGCCGACCAGTGGAACTCGGTGCGCGTCCCCCTCGGCGACCTGGCGGGCAAGACCGTCGAATCCGTCGTGTTCACGTACGACAACGCCGGCGGCACCGCCGACACGCGCTTCCAGGGCTGGATCGACGACCTCGACCTCGACCCGGCACCCGCGCGGGTGGACGGGTCGAGCCTGGTGGACCACGTCGACACGCGCCGCGGAACGAACTCGACGGGCAGCTTCAGCCGGGGCAACAACATCCCCGCGGCGACGGTGCCGAACGGCTTCAACTTCTGGACGCCCATGACGAACGCGTCGAGCCAGACCTGGCTCTACGACTACGCCCGCGGCAACGACGCGTCGAACCTGCCGACCCTGCAGGGCATCGGCGTCTCGCACGAGCCGAGCCCGTGGATGGGCGACCGCAACCAGCTCGCGATCCTGCCCTCGACGACGGCCGCCCAGGCCGGAGGCGCGGGCGCGCCGGACGCGACGCTCACCACCCGTGCCCTGTCGTTCGACCACGGCGACGAGATCGCCCGGCCCGACCTCTACGCCGTGCAGACCACCAGCGGCCTCGAGGCCGCCGTCACGCCGACCGACCACGGCGCCGTGATGCGCTTCGCGTTCCCCGAGACCGCCGGCACCGACCCGGCGAGCGCCGCCCGGACGGGCAGCGTCATCGTCGACCGCGTGGCCGGCACGTCCGGCCTGGTCGTCTCGGCCGACGGCACGGTCAGCGGCTGGGTCGAGGGCGGCTCCGGCCTGTCGACGGGCGCGACGCGCATGTTCGTCAGCGGCACGTTCGACCGCACGCCCACCTCGGTGGGCCTGCCCGCCGGCGACCGCGACGGCGCGCAGTACGCGTCGTTCGACGCCTCGGCGACCAGCGCCTCCGGAAGCCCCGTCGGCGTCGTCGAGCTGCGGCTCGCGACGTCGTTCATCTCGCTCGAACAGGCGACCCGCAACCTCGACCTCGAGGTCACCGGGCGCAGCTTCGACGAGGTGCAGGCCGACGCCGCCCGCCAGTGGGACGAGCGCCTCGGCGTGATCACGGTCGAGGGCGCCCGCGACGACCAGCTCGCGACCCTGTACGGCAGCCTCTACCGGCTGAACATGTACCCGAACTCGCAGTTCGAGAACACCGGCACGGCCACGTCGCCCGACTACCGCTACGCCAGCCCCGTGGCACCGGTGCAGGGCACCGCGACCGACACGACCACGAACGCGCAGGTGAAGAGCGGCAAGGTCTACGTCAACAACGGCTTCTGGGACACCTACCGCACCGTGTGGCCCGCCTACTCGATGCTCTACCCCGACGTCGCGAGCGACCTCATGGACGGCTTCGTGCAGATGTACCGCGACTCGGGCTGGATCGCGCGCTGGTCGAGCCCCGGCTACGCCGACCTGATGACCGGCACGAGCTCGGACGTCGCGTTCGCCGACGCCTACGTCAAGGGCGCGGTCGACGGCGGTCTCGCCCTCGAGGCGTACGACGCCGCGCTGAAGAACGCGTCGGTCCAGCCGACCGAGAGCGGCGTGGGGCGCAAGGGCCTCGACCAGTCGCTCTTCGTCGGCTACACGCCGGCCACGACGGGCGAGAGCGTGTCGTGGGGGCTCGAGGGCCACATCAACGACTTCGGGCTCGGGCAGATGGCGGCGAAGCTCGCCGACGACCCCGCCACCCCGGAGGCGCGGCGTGCGCAGCTGAGGGAGGAGTCGGCCTGGCTGCTCGACCGCGCCCACGAGTACGGGTCGCTGTTCGACCCGTCGATCGGGTTCTTCCAGGCCCGGAACGCCGACGGCAGCTTCCAGCAGGCCGCGGACGCCTACGACCCCGAGTCGTGGGGCGGCGCCTACACCGAGACGAACGGCTGGAACTTCGCCTTCCACGCGCCGTTCGACGTCGCCGGCCTCGCCGCGCTCTACGGCGGCTCGGACGGGCTCGACGCGAAGCTCGCCGAGTTCTACGCGACCCCCGAGGAGGCCGACAAGCCCGGCGGCTACGGCGGCGTGATCCACGAGATGGTGGAGGCGCGTGACGTGCGGATCGGTCAGCTCGGCATGAGCAACCAGGTCTCGCACCACATCCCGTACGTCTCGGCCGCCAACGGCGACCCGGCGACGACGCAGCGGGTGGTGCGCGAGATCACGCAGCGCCTGTTCGTCGGCAGCGACATCGGCCAGGGCTACCCCGGCGACGAGGACAACGGCGAGATGTCGTCGTGGTTCGTGTTCTCGGCACTCGGCTTCTACCCGCTCGCCATGGGCACCGACTCGTACACGATCGGCTCGCCGCTCTTCGACGAGGCGACGCTGCACCTGGGGTCGGGCAAGACGTTCACCGTGCGCGCCGACGGCAACTCGAACGACGCCGTCTACGTGCAGTCGGCCCGCCTGAACGGCGAGGCGATCGACACCGCCTCGCTGTCGCAAGAGGCCGTCGCCGCCGGCGGGACGCTCGAGTTCACCATGGGGACGACCCCGAGCTCGTGGGCGACGACCGCCCCCGAGCCGGTCGACCTGCCCACGCCGCTGGTCGACGCCACGACGCCCGGCCAGGGCGTGCTGAGCTCGAGCGACGGCACCGTGCTCGACCGCCTGGTCGACGACTCGGCGGTCACGCCCGTGACGTTCGACCTGCCCGACGCCGCCGTCACCTGGCGGTCGGCCTCGGGGCCGGTCACGGTCTCGCGCTACACGCTGACGAACGGGCCGACCGGCTCGGCGGCACCCACCGGGTGGACGCTCGAGGGGTCGACCGACGGCACCACCTGGCTGCCGCTCGACGAGCGCGCCGCGCAGACCTTCCCGTCCGCGCTGCAGACCCGACCGTTCACCGTCACCGACCCGCGGCCGTTCAGCTGGTACCGGATCACCACGACCGGCACCACCGACGGTCGGGCGGCGACGCTGTCCGAGCTCGAGCTGATGGCCGACACCACGGCGACCGGCGGCGAGTTCACCCTCAACGGCAAGCCGGGGCTGAGCGTCGAGGCGGGGACCGCGTTCGCGGGCTCCGTGGCGACGGTGACCAGCGCCTCCTCGTCCGGGGCGACCGTGCCCGACGGGCTCGTGGCGACGGTCGACTGGCTCGACGGCCGCGGACCGCAGGCGGCGACGCTCACCGCGACCGCGCTCGGCGGCTGGGACGTGACGGCACCCGCCACGACCTTCGACGCAACGGGCACCTACACGGCGATCGTCACCGCGACCGACGGCACCGACTCGGCCAGCACCACGGTCGACCTCGCCGTCACCCGCACCGCCCCGACCCTCGTGGGCGCGTTCGACAGCGTCTGCCTCGGCGAACCGGGCCAGGCCGCGAACTGCGACTACCTGCAGAACGGGTTCTCGCGTCCGTCGCTGGCCGACGCCGGCTTCGTGCAGGGGACCGTGGTCGCCGTGCCCGGCACCGCGCTCGACTTCGACCTGCCGGCGATCCCGGCGGGCGAGCCCGACAACGCCACCGGCGCCGGCCAGGTGCTGCCCCTGCACCTCGGGGACGACGTGACGCAGCTGTCGGTGATCGGCACGGCGAACGAGCGGGCTCAACAGACCGTCGGCACGCTGACCTTCGACGACGGCAGCACCCAGCCGTTCCCGATCGAGTTCGGTGACTGGACGGCGGGCGTCACCACGCCGACCTTCGGCAACGTCGTCGTCGCGACCTCGCAGGGACGCACGAACGGGGCGAACGGCTCGGACGGCGCCGTCGCCGGGGTCTACGCCACGGCACCGGTCACGCTGCCCGAGGGCAAGACGGCCGTGTCGCTGACGCTGCCGGTGCAGACGGGCGACCCCCGGGCCGCCGGACGCATCCACGTGTTCGCGCTGGCGACGGACGGGACGCGACTCGCGCCTCCGGCCGACCTCGCGGTGACCGGCAGCTCGGCGGGGCTCTCGGGCACCGCGGGCACCGAGGTCTCGGGCGCGCTGGCCACGGTCACCGGCGGAGCGGACGGCGTCGACGCCGTCCCGGCCGACGGCACCGTGACGGCGACCGTGAACTGGGGCGACGGCACCGCCGTCGGCACGGGCACGGTCGCGGGCGGCGTCGTCTCGGGGGCACACGCCTACGCACTGCCGGGCAACTACACCGTCACGGTCACGGCCGACGACGGTCGCTCGAGCGCGGCGGGCACGACGACCGTGACGGTCGCGGCGGCACCGGTCGACCCGGGGCCCGGCACGCCGGGTAACCCGGGGACGCCTGGCGACCCGGGGACGCCCGGTGACCCGGGGACGCCCGGTGACCCGGGGACGCCCGGTGAGCCCGGCGCGCCTGGTGACCCGGGGACGCCTGGTGAGCCCGGCACGTACGCGCCCTCGCTGCGGGTGCTGGCGCAGTCCGCGACGCGCGGAACCGTGGTGCCGGTCGACGGCGACGGGTTCGCGCCGAACGAGACGGTCGCGCTGACCCTGTTCAGCGACCCGATCGCGCTCGGCACGGTGACCGCCGACGCGGACGGCATCGTCCGCGGGTCGTTCACCGTCCCGGCCGACGCCACCACGGGCGCCCACGAGGTCGAGGCCCTGGGAGGCACGTCGCAGGTGGCCGTGCGCGTCGCGTTCGGAGTCGTCGACGTGGCCCCGGCCGACACCGGCGCCGCTCCCGTACGACCCGGCTCGTACGACGGCAGCCTCGCCTACACGGGCGGCACCGTCGGGCAGCCCCTGGACGCGGGCGTGCTGGCCGGCATCCTGCTGGCCGCGGGTGCCCTCGCGCTCGGCATCGAGGCGGCACGACGTCGCCGCCGCTCGTTGCTCGCGGCGGACACCTTGTAGCGGCTGGGCGGCGCGCGGCGGCGCGGCGCGCGGCGGCGCGGCGCGCGGCTCACGACGACGACCCTCGGCCCCGGCGGCCGGGGGTCGTCGTCGTGCGTGGCGCCGGTCGAGGGTCGTGGATCGTGGGGCGTGGCAGGTCGTGGCGTCGGCGGCTCAGCGCCAGCCGACCCCCGGGCCGACCTCGCCCGAGCCCCGCGGCACCAGCGTCGTGGGGATGACGACCCGCCGGGCCGCCCGCTCACGCCCGGGCCCGGTGGGTTCGAGTGCCAGGCGTGCGGCCTCGCGTCCCATCTCGCAGGGCTCGTGGGACACGACGGTGACACCCAGCAGGTCCGCGAGCTCGAAGTCGTCGAACCCGACGAGGGCAGGAGGCGCGGCGAGGCCCCGCAGCGCCGAGAGCGCTCCGATCGTCACCCGGTTGTTGCTCGTGAAGACGGCGGTCGGCGGCTCGGGCAACGAGAGCAGGTCGCGCATGCCGCTGCGGGCCGACGCCGCGTCGTGGCGGTCCTCGCGCACCCACTCGCGCCAGCCGACGACGCCCGCGGCGTCGAGCGCCTCGCCGTACCCGGTCAGCCGTTCGAGGTGCGTCGAGAGCCGCGAGTAGTCGCCCACGAAGCCGATGCGCCGGTGGCCGTGGGCGAGCAGGTGCTCGACGGCGAGGCGGGCGCCGGCCGCGCTGTCGAGCAGCACCGCGTCGGCCTGCAGGCCGACGGGTGGGCGGTCGACGAACACGACGCGCACGCCGCGCTCCTGCAGCACCGCCATGTCGACGTGGGAGGCGCGGGTCGACGCCACGACGAGCGCCCGCACCTGCCGCGACACGAGCTCGTCGACGAGCTCGCGCTCGCGCGCGCCGTCCTCGTCGGTGCTGGCGACCACGAGCTGCATGCCGTGGCCTCGGAGCTCCTGCTCGAGGCCCGACGCGATCGCCGCGTAGAACGGGTTGGCGAGATCGCCCGTGACGAAGCCGACGACCGTCGACCGGATGCCCCGTCGCAGCATGCTCGCCGGCCCGTTCAGGCGGAAGGCGAGCTCTTCGGCGGCGACCACCACGCGGCGACGCGTCTCGTCCGCGACGTGCGGCTCGCCGTTCAGGGCACGGGAGGCGGTCTTGAGGCTGACGCCCGCCCGCGCCGCCACGTCGACCAGGGTCGCCAGAGGCCGCGCCTCGTCGACCACGTCCTCGCCCGCCACGGGCACAGTATGGCAGCGGCGCCTCGGGGGCCGCGGTGCACCGGAGGTGCCGCGCGTGCCGCGGGTGCCGCACGGGTGCCGCGCCAGCCGGCCGCCCGGGGCAGGTCGCACCACCGTCGCGTCGTCGAACCACGCAGGAGGGTGGTTCGACGACGCGAACGTGGTGCGACCCGAGGCACGCGCCCGGCGCGCGGCCAGCGCCGGCGCGGTCAGCGCCGCCGCGGTCAGAGCCGGTCGAGCGGGTTCGCCGCGATCCGGTCGCGCATGCCAGCGCGGATGGTCCGTGCGGCCTCCGACCCGGGCTTCCGATGCGCCTGGGTCGACATCAGCCCGCCGAACTCGACGCCGAAGCCGTCGCGCGGCACGCGGTCGACGAGGGCCGCGACGAGCTCGGCCGGCCAGTCGTCGACGCCCACCCCCGACACGTCGAGGCTCGTCGCCCGTTCGAGCAGGTGTCCTTCGACGTCGAAGGTCGCCGAGACCGCGGGCCACGCGTGCCGCACGATCACGTCGACGAGCCTCTGCGCCCGATCGGCCGACCACCCCGCCCCGGACGCGAACACCCGCGCGACCTCCGCCCCGGCCCGCTCGAACGGCTCGGCGTGGCTGTCGAACGGGCCTGCGAGTCCCACGTCGTGCAGCGCCGCCGCCACGAACAACAGCTCGTGGTCGAACGTCAGCCCCTCGCGGCGTCCGAGGTCGACGGCGAGCGCCGCCGACCGCCGGCTGTGCGCCAGCAGGGCCGGGCTCGACACGACGGCGGCGGCCTCGAGGGCGCGCGAGGCGACCGGCGAAGGAGGCGCGAGCAGCTCGTCGAGGACGGCGATGGTCGGTCGGTGCCCAGTGGTCATGGCACGAACCTACGGGTGGACAGCACCGGCCACGAGTGGCAGTCTGGCCACCACCCGTCGACATCCCGCCACGCTCGAAGCCCGCCACCCCCGCCCGCACCGCCACCCCGCCACGAAGTGGACACGACGCCACGAGAAAACGTGGCGCTGTGTCCACTCCGTGGCGGTGTGCCGCTCGTCCCACCCCAGGAGACCCCCATGCCCCCGTTCCGCACCGTCGCCACGATCGTCGCCGACGGCGTCGCGCCGTTCGAGTTCGGGGTGCTCTGCGAGGTGTTCGGCCTCGACCGGACCGACGAGGGCGCGCCTCCGTTCGAGCACCGCATCGTGACCGAGCGACCGGGGCTCGTGCGGACGAACCAGGGTTTCTCGATCACGGTCGACCTCGACCTGGCCGCGGCGGCCGACGCCGACGTCTTCTGCGTGCCGGCCCTCTGGAACCGGGTCGACCAGGCCGAGCTCGTCTCACCGGCCGTGCGCGAGCTGCTCGTCGCCGCCGAGGCCCGCGGGGCCTGGTTGCTCAGCGTCTGCAGCGGCGCGTTCGTGCTGGCCGAGGCCGGACTGCTCGACGGCCGACGCGCGACCACCCACTGGCTGTACGCCGACGCGCTGCGACGACAGCACCCTGCCGTCGACGTCGACCCCGACGTGCTCTTCGTCGAGGACCGTCGGGTCATCACGAGCGCGGGCACCGCGGCCGGCATCGACGCCTGCCTGCACCTGGTCCGCCGCGAGCACGGCGCCGCCGCGGCGAACGTCATCGCCCGCCGCATGGTCGTGCCGCCGCACCGCGACGGCGGTCAGAGCCAGTTCATCAAGACCCCCCTGCCGGTCGAGGTCGACGACTCGCTCGCTCCGCTGACGGACTGGATGCTCGGGCACCTCCGCGACGACCTGAGCATCGAGGGGTTGGCCGCGAGGGCGCACATGTCGCCGCGCACCTTCGCCCGTCGGTTCAAGGCCGAGCTGGGGGCGACGCCCGGGGCGTGGCTCACCCGCCAGCGCCTCCTGCGGACGCAAGAGCTGCTCGAGGCCACCGGGCTCGGCATCGACGCGATCGCCGACGAGGTCGGCTTCGGCTCGGCGGCCGTCCTGCGGCACCACTTCGCCCGCGTGCTCGGCACGACGCCCCGCGCCTACCGCACGACGTTCGGCGGCGTCGACGACGTGCGCGACCTCGAACGGGCGGGTGCCGCCACGGCGTGAGCCGGTCGCCTCTCGACCGGCCGACCCGCGCCTCCGTCCGCCGGCGCGGGGGACGCGACCCGCGCCTCCGTCCGCCGGCGCGGGGGACGCGACCCGCGCCTCCTGCGCCTCCGCCCGGCCTGACGGTCCGCGGGCGTCGGCCTACTCGAAGGTGAGCTCGTCGGCCGTGCTGATGCGCATCAGGTAGGTGACGGTGAACGGGACGTCCTCGTCGATCGTGTAGCGCTCGCCGTCGAAGAGCGACTGGGCCCCGACCACGAGGTGCGCGGTGCCGGCCACGCCGGGCACCTGCCACTGCCCCGACGGGCCGGGCACGATCGAGACGACGGGGTGCTCGGGGACGGTCCAGGTCGGGTCGTCGGTGACCCGGTCGTCGACCTGGCGGCCGAAGGGGCAACCGGCCGGCAGCAGCACCTGTTGGGTGACGCACTGCTCGTCGAGCTGACGGTCGACCATGTCTTGCACGGCCTCGACGAACGCCTCGCGGGGCTGCACCTCGACCGACACCCCCGAGGTCGCGCCCACGCTGACGACGTCGGCCTCGACGGTCGGGGCCTCGAGGTACCGCGACGAGTGCCCGAGCTCGAACCGCGACGGAGCGAGCACGGTGAACCGCGTCGCGACGTCGGGGGCGTCGGTCGTGACCTCGCGGCCGTCGACCGTGAACCGGGCGTCGTGCTGCGGGGTCACGTCGAGCGAGGCGGTCGGCGCCTGCACGAACCGCCACGCGTGGAACAGCCCGAACCGGGTGCCCGCGCGCTGCACGACGAACTGCGACTGCGCCGGCGAGGCGGCGGTGGCCGCCGTGCCCCGCATCGAGTACGAGAGCGTGATCGCGTGGGTGTCGTCACCGAGGTCGACGTCACCCGCCTCGGTCACGTCGTCGATGCCGCCGAGCGAGGGCACCTCGAGCAGCGAGTCGGCCAGCTGGTCGGTCGGCGTGACGCCCGCGAGGGTCAGCGCGCTCGACGTGTCGCCCCGGTCGACGGCCGCCACGTAGCCGCGGGCGAAACCGGCGGCGCTGTAGACGGTGGCGTTCAGGGCCACCACGGTGACCCAGAAACCGATCAGCACGAAGAGCAGCGCCCCGCCCCAGATGGCGACGAACGGCCAGCCGAGCGACGGGCGCGTCCCCTCCCCCACAGACGACGACATGACGACAACAATAGGAGGCGCGGGTCACGGAGAGCCGAGCGTCGCCCCGGTCGCGGGTAGATTGGTGCCCTCCCCCACCCCCACTCGAAAGGTGCTCGTCGTCGTGAGCGTGGCCCTCTCCGCCGAACAGCAGGCGCTGTACGACGCGATCGAGAACACCCGCGAGCACATCTTCGTCACGGGTCGGGCGGGCACGGGCAAGTCGACGCTGCTGAACCACCTGTCGTGGAACACCTCGAAGCAGATCGTCATCTGCGCCCCCACCGGCGTCGCCGCGCTGAACGTCGGCGGCCAGACCATCCACTCGCTGTTCCGCCTCTCGGTCGGGCTGATCGCCGACCACGACATCGAGCAGAACGCCGAGCTGCGCAAGCTGCTGAACACCATCGACACCCTGGTCATCGACGAGGTCTCGATGGTCAACGCCGACCTGATGGACGCCATCGACCGGTCGCTGCGTCAGGCCCGCCAGCGCAAGCACGAGCCGTTCGGCGGCGTGCAGGTGGTGCTGTTCGGCGACCCGTACCAACTGCCGCCGGTGCCGGGCGACGCCGAAGAGCGCGAGTACTTCCGCGACAACTACCGGTCGATGTGGTTCTTCGACGCCAAGGTGTGGGCCGAGGCGAGCCTGCGCATCTACGAGCTCGCGTTCATCCACCGGCAGACCGAGGGCGACTTCAAAGAGATGCTGAACGCCGTGCGGCACGGTCGGGTCACGGCCGAGATCGCGGGTGCGCTGAACGCCGCCGGCGCCCGCCCGGTGCCGACCGACGGCGGGGCCATCACGCTCGCCACCCGCAACGACACCGTCAACCGCATCAACAAGGTCGAGCTCGACCGCCTCGCGGGCAAGGTGCTGACCGCCAAGGCCGAGGTCAGCGGCGAGTTCGGCGGGCGCGCCTACCCGGCGGACGAGGCCCTCGAGCTCAAGGTCGGGGCGCGGGTGATGTTCCTCCGCAACGACTCCGAGCAGCGCTGGGTCAACGGCACCACGGGTGTCGTGACCCGCGTGCGCGACACCGTCTTCGTCGAGGTCGACGACGAGGTGCACGAGGTGCAGCCCGTCGTGTGGGAGAAGTACAAGTACTCGTACTCGGCGACCACCAAGCAGCTCAAGAAAGACGTCGTGGCCGAGTTCACGCAGTTCCCGCTGCGCCTCGCCTGGGCGGTCACGATCCACAAGTCGCAGGGCAAGACCTACGACCGGGCCATCGTCGACCTCGGCTCGAGGGTGTTCAGCGCCGGCCAGACCTACGTGGCGCTCAGCCGCATCACCTCGCTCGACGGCCTCTACCTCTCGCGCCCGCTGCGGCCGGCCGACATCATCGTCGACCTCGACGTGCGCCGCTTCATGAGCGAGGCCTCACGCGTGCCGGCCATCCGGGCCGCCGCCGACGCCGGCGCGGGCGACGAGGCGGCCGGCGCGGGCGACGACGCGGCTGCGGCGAGCTAGGCGGCGGCCTTCGCGGCGGCGAGGTCGGCGAACAGCTCGGTGCTGAAGCGGTAGGCGGCGCAGACCTCGTCGAGCACGTGCTCGCGCTCGGCGGCGGACCAGGCGACGGCGTCGAGCTGTCGGCGGTAGGTCGTCTTGAACGACTTCGGCTCGGCGATCTCGGCGAACAAGAAGAACCCGACGCCGTTCGTGTCGAACCCGAACCGGCGCTGCAGGATGCTGCGGATCAGGTGCCCGCCCGACAGGTCGCCGAGGCAGCGCGTGTAGTGGTGGGCGATGAACCCGCCGGCCCAGGTCGACGCCCGCTCGATGCGGTCGACGTAGGCGCGGGTCGTCGGCAGCGGGGCCACCCGCGCTCGCCAGTCGGCGCCGAGCAAGAACGTCAGGTCGGCCTCGATGGCCGGCAGCCGGGTCAGCCCCGGCGCGAGGAACGGCGCCACGACCGCGTCGCCCGACCAACGCTCGGCGGCGTCCTCGAGCGCGGCGTAGACGAAGTAGTGCTGGGCGAGCAGCTGCACGTAGTCGTCGCGCGTGCCGCGACCGATCAGCAGGTCGGTCATGAACGAGCAGCCGACGTCGGCCGGCACGCGTTCGGCCGTGCGCTCCCGCACCGCCTCGGAGAAGGGGATGACGACGGTCATGGTGCGCACCTCCTGGGTGGCCTCGGTTAGGTGACCCTAACCATAGCCACGGAGGCGCGGTGCCGGTAGCCCCCGGGGTCGATCCCGGCGGACGTGCAGGTGGCCCGCATGCCCCGGACGGCGGCCCGGCGACTCGTCACCCCGCCATCCGGCGCAGAACCCCGGCCTAGGCAAATCGCCGACCGCCGCTTCGCGGGGTGCACCACCCCACCCCGGCGAAGCACCCCCTCATCCGGCGCTAAACCTCTGCCTAGGCAAATCGCCGACCGCCGCTTCACGGGGTGTGAGTACGTGGCGCGGGCCGCGGCGGAGGCGGAGGCGCCGCGGGGCCGCGGCGAGGCTGCGGCGCCGCGGCGAGGCTGCGGCGCGGCGGGGCCAGGGCGGGGCTGCGGCGGGGCGGGGCGGGGCTGCGGCGAGGCGAGGCAGGGCGGCGCGGGCCGACGCAGGGCGGGGCGGCCTCAGCGGCGGCGGCGCTCGGCGCCCGCGGCGGTCGCGAGCAGCAGGAGGCCGCCGACCAGGTGCGTCACGTTGTCGCCGAGGTTGAAGGCCAGGAAGTTCACGTCGGTGCCCTCGAGGAAGAACCCGGCGACCCCGAACACGACGAAGATCAGGCCGACCCACGTGTTGATGTAGCGGGCGCTCGCCCGCGACGAGGCCCCCGCGATGATCAGGGCGGCACCGGCCAGCACCCAGACCACGACGAGCGCCGGGTTGAGGTTCCAGACGAACCAGAGCGACGCGCCCTGGGTCGAGAAGAACGTGCCCATGTCTTCGACCAAGAACCCGATGGCACCGAGCAGCAGGAAGACCGTGCCGACGAAGAGGCCGGCCCCGCGGTTGGGCGACTCGCGGATCGTCGGCTCGTAGGGGGCCGGGGTCGCGGTGGTCGTGGTGCCGTGGGTGCTGCTCATGGTGAGGGTGCCTCTCGTCAGGTCGTCAGCATCCAGTATGCCCGCCGCGCCCGGCGGCCTGCCCGCGTCCGGCAGCCCGCTCGCACACGCCGCCCGCACCCGCCCGAGTCCGGCAGCCCGCCCGCACACGCCGCCCGCACCCACCCGCGTCCGGCAGCCCGCCCGCACCCGGCCAGCCGCCCGCACCCGTCGCCCGCCCGGCTGGCATGATCGTCCCCATGACGCCGACGCCCCTCCGCCTGGTCGTGGCGGTCAACCCCGGTGCCTCCGCCGGTGGCCGGTCCGGTCGTGGGGGCACGGTGCTCGACGACCTGAGGGCCGCCGGCCACACGGTCGTCCCGCTCACCGAGACGAGCTACGACGACCTGGTCGCCGCCGCCCGCCGAGAGCTCGACCGCGAACGGCCCGACGCGCTCGTCGTGGTCGGCGGCGACGGCATGGTCAACCTCGGGGCGAACCTCGTCGCCGGGACGGACGTGCCGCTGGGTCTCGTGCCGACGGGCACCGGCAACGACACGGCTCGGTCGTTCGGGCTGCCCCACGACGATTCCGAGGCGGCCACGCGCCTCCTGGTCCGTCTACTCGAGGGCGAGCCGACCACCATCGACGCCGGACGCGTGCTGCAGGCCGACGGTCGGGCGACCTGGTTCGCCTGCATGGTCTCGGCGGGCTTCGACGCGGTCGTCAACGAGCGGGCCAACCGCCTGAGCTGGCCGAAGGGGCGTCGGCGGTACGACGTGGCCCTGGCGATCGAGCTGGTGCGCCTGCCGAAGATCTCGTACCGACTCGAGCTCGACGGGGTCGCCTCGACGGTCGAGGGCACCCTCATCTCGGTCGGCAACGGCCAGTCGCTCGGGGGCGGCATGAAGGTCACCCCCGACGCGGTGCTCGACGACGGCCTGCTCGACGTGCTCGTGGTCGAGCGCCTGACGAGGTGGCAGTTCGTCCGGCTGTTCCCGAGCGTCTTCCGCGGCACCCACCTGAGCCACCCGGCCGTCACGGTGCACCAGGTGCGCCGCGCCGTCATCGAGGCGGACGGCGTCGCGGCCTACGCCGACGGCGAGCGCGTGGGCCCCCTGCCGGTCACGGTCGAGGTCGTGCCCGGCGCGCTGCGCGTCTACGCCGCGCTCGGCCGGTGACCGGCCGCTGACCGCCCGCTGACGCCGACCCGAGGAGGCGCGCCCGGCAGCCTGCGCGCCTCACGCCCCGGGCACCGCGCCTCACGCCCCGGGCACCGCCGCCCTCAGCCGCGGTGCAGCGTCTCGCGCGGGTACTCGCCGAACCGCTGCTGGTACGCGGCCGAGAACCGGCCGAGGTGGGCGAAGGCCCAGTGCCGGGCCACGTCGGCGACCGTCGTGGACTCCGGCGTGGCCGCCCGCAAGGCGTGGTGCACGCGCTCGAGGCGGATCTCGCGCAGGTAGGCCGTGGGCGTCGTGTCGAGGTGGCGGCTGAACGCCTGCTGCAGGCCCCGCGGGGTGAGCCCCGCCTCCTGCGCGATGTCGGAGGCCGTGATCGGCAGGTGCGCGCTGGCGTGCATGTACTCGACGGCGAGTCGCAGGCTCGCGTTGCGTGGCGCGAGCAGGGCGGCGGGCATCGGGGTGGACGTGTGCGCGAAGGTGTCGAGCAGGGCGCTCGCCGCGAGCCGGGCCATCTCGGTGCGCATCAGGTCGCTGGGCTCGCCCGACCCGAGGTAGGTGCGGCCGATCAGCCGGACGGTCGCGTGCCAGGCCTGCACGGCCGCGGCCGAGACCGGGGCGGCGTGGTCGAAGCGGATCGAGCCGGGCATGATGCCGTGCCGCTCGGCCGCGACCTCGTCGACGACGGACTTCGACAGGTGCAGCAGGCTCTGGTTGACGTCCTCGGTGCTGAACTCGAACTCGCGCCCCTGCGGGAAGAGGATGGGGCGACCCGGGGCCCCCTCGACCTCGTCTCGGCCGTTGTCGACGCGCGAGCGGCCGTCGAGCAGCCAGTGCACGACGTGTTCGTCGTCGGCTGCCGCCTGACCGTCGACGCGGCCCATGAAGGACGTCGACCGCAAGGTCATCGCTCCGTCGCCCACGATCGTGTGGCGGAACGAGAAGGGCACCTCGGTCGGGGCGACGTGGAAGTCGCGGCCGTTGTAGCCGGCACGCATGACCTCGACGGCCTCGTCGAGGTCGCGTCCGCGCGCGTCGAAGCGGATCTTGTCGTCCCGGGAAGCCATCTCAGCGAATTGTTGCACGCGCTCCAAACCCGGCACCACTCGCGGTGCGGGGGTTGACATCGGCTCGGTGACGCGGCTAAGGCGCGTGACGGCGAGCGGGCTCGCAGCGGTGCGGCCTACGGTCGACGCCATGACCCCAGACGACATCAGCCTCGACGACATCACCCTGACCACGATCCGCGGCGAGTCCACCACGTTCGGCGCCTACGCCGACAAGGTCGTGATGGTCGTCAACGTGGCGTCGCGCTGCGGCCTCGCGCCACAGTACGAGAAGCTCGAGGCACTGCAGAAGCAGTACGGCGACCAGGGCTTCACGGTGCTGGGCTTCCCCAGCAACCAGTTCTTCCAGGAACTCTCGAGCGGCGAGGCCATCGAGGAGTACTGCTCGGCCACCTGGGGCGTGACCTTCCCGATGATGGAGAAGGTCAAGGTCAACGGTCGCGGCGAGCACCCGCTCTACACCGAGCTGAAGAAGGCGTCCGACGCCGACGGCAAGGCCGGCCGGGTCAAGTGGAACTTCGAGAAGTTCGTCGTCACCCCCGGCGGTGCCGTGCACCGCTTCCGCCCGACGACCCAGCCCGACGCCCCCGAGGTCGTCGCCGTCATCGAGGAGGCGCTGGCCGGCTGAGCGGTCCGCCGCGGTCGGTCAGTGGCCGGCCGCGTACCGGGCCTGCACGGCCGAGGCGGTCTGGGCCGAGTTGTTGTAGATCGTGGTGCCGTCGACCGAGCCGACGAAGGAGCCGTTGGTCGGCGCGGAGGGCAGGCCGCTGAGCGGGGCGTAGCCCACGCGCCAGTAGCCGCCCGACGTCTGCACGGTCTTGTTGGTGGTGTCGGTCACTACGGCGACGCCGTCGACGTAGATGACCGTGCTCGTGCCCGAGAGGGTGGCGACCACGTGGTGCCAGGCGCCGTCGTTGTACGAGGCCGACGTGGTCGTGCCCTTGGTCGTGGTCGACGTGGGTCGCACGCCGAGGACGATCTTGCCCGCCGTCGTCAGGTAGAGAGCACGGTCGGCGGTCGTGTTCGTACCGGTCTGGGCCGCCGTGAACGCGGCCAGGGTGCCACCGGCCGCGCTGGTCGTGCGGAACCAGGTCTCGATGCTGAAAGCAGGCTGGCCGGCCAGGTTGACGGCGGTCGTGACCTGGCCCGTGCCGTCCAGCTGCAGGTAGGGGCTCTGGTTGGTGGCGCACGAGCCGGCGACGAACGTCGCCCCGCCGCTCAGGGTGCCCACGCGGGCGAACGAGCTGCCGTCGGCGGTGGTCGTGCCCGACGTCTCGTTGTACGGGAAGCCGTACGAGGTCTGCGAGTTGTAGGTGTCCTGCAAGCAGTCGTAGTTCCCGGCCCCGAAGCTCGACGCCGGGTTCGCGGCAGGAGCGGCGAAGGCGGCGTGCGAGCCGCCCGAGACCACGAGGGTGAGCGCGAGACCGCCACCGATCGCTGCCAGGCCGAGCGCGCCTCCTGCGGTCTGCAGGCGACGGAGGCGCCGCTCGCGTCGGCGCTGCACGCGGCGGCCGGTCGAGGCGGTCGCCGCGGTCGACGCGGTGCGCGGGTCGCGCTCGTCACGCAGCAGGTAGCGGTCGCCCCGGCTGAGCAGCACGACGAGGACGAGCAGGCCTCCGGTGACGAGCAGGTGCCCGTACTGGTGGTTCGCCGCCCACACGAAGGGGGTGCCGACGTACGGCACGCGGAGGAAGCCCACGCCGACCACGGCACTGCGGTCGATCGGCGTCGAGTCGGCGCTCGGGTTGGCGTCGCCCTTGGTGACGATCTGCCCGGCCTGCCCGTTGTCGTGGTATCGGTGCAGGCGCAGGTGCCCGGCCTGGTCGGGGTCGTCGAAGAGCAGCACCTGGCCGCGGTGGACCTCGGACGCCGCGACGGGCTTCGCGACGACGACGTCGCCCGGGTGGATGCGGGGCTCCATCGAGCCGGTCATCACGGTGGTCGGGCTCCAGCCGAGGGCGGCCGGGGCGGCGGCGTAGACCATGAGGCCGAGCAGCGAGTAGAGCACGACCCGCGACGCGGTGCCGAGGGCCAGGCGCGTCCAGTCGAGCCACGAACGAGAGGCACCCACCGGCACGGTGATCGAGGCCGTGGCCGCGGGGGTGGGCCGCAGCGTCAGGTCGATCGTGCTCATGGGTGCCTCTGCTCGGGTGTGGTGCGGGTGGAGCGGTGTCGGGCCGCCTGGTGCTGTCGTGCGGTGGTGCGGTGGTGCGGTGGTGCGGTGTCGCAGGGAGGCGTCAGCCGGCCGGGGGGCCTCAGCTGTTCTGGGCCTCCCAGGTGAGGCCGAGGCTCGCGGTGCCGCCCTGGGTCGTGTTGGGCGCCGAGTTCGAGACGGTGTAGCTCACCTGGTAGGTGCGGGTCTCGGACGCGGTGCCGGTGGGGGCCCAGGTGCCGACGCCGTTGGAGTAGTTCGTGTAGCTGGTGCCGAAGGCGGCCAGCGAACCGCTGTAGAGGCTCGAACCCGACGCGAGCGGGGTGAAGCCGGTGCACGAGCCGAAGCCGCCGCCGGTGCCCTGCACGACGCTCAGCGTGATGTTCGACGCCAGGTTGTTGGTCGTGGCGGCGCCCGTGCCGTAGAGCTTCACGGCCGAGGCGAGCGAGCCGGTGCTGGTGACGGCGATGCAGTTGGTGCCGGTCGAGCCGGGCTTGAGGTTGGTGGCCGTGAACAGCGCGGTGTTGCTGTCGTCGTCGGTCAGGGCGACGGTGCCGGCGGTCCAGTTGCTGGTCGGGTTGACCGTGGTGGACGAGAAGGCCGAGTACGACGCGGTCGAGACGACGATGCCCGAGGCGACGAGTGCGGCGGGGATGGCGATCCAGGCGGCGATGCGGGCGATGCGGGGGGTGGGACGGGACATGGCGTGCTCCAAGGGGCGAAGGGGTGGAAGAGGGGTGTCGTGCGGGGACGTCTGGGGCCACTCCGGCGACGAGGTTCGGGGGCTTCGCCGGTGAGAAGCTCACCACCCGGACCGTTCTGGATTCGAGTGATCGTTGTTCTCAAGTGGTACGGCAATCAAATTACTTGTGCCCCGAGAAGCTTGCAAGCCGAATCATGTCCCCAGTGGTGGGGGTGTCACGATCGTCGAGATTCTTGTTGACTGAGGCGGTGCCACGGACGGCACGCCCCACGTGTCACGGAGGACCCCTTGCTCATCGCCCCACCCGCGCTCGACGCCGACGTCGCCGACGTCGCCGACCTCGCACCCGTCTCGACCCCCCTGGTGCCGGCCGCCGTGGACCGCGAGTCGGAAGACGCGCTGGACGCCGCGCGCGCCTCCTCGTCCCCGGCCGGACGGGCCGACGGCGGCCTCGGCTTCGACGACCTCGCCCGCCTGCTCAACTCGTTCCGGTTGCTGATGCTGAACCACTCGCGCGTGCTCGACCACCAGGGCGACCTGTTCGGGCTCGGCGACACCGACATCCGGTTCCTCTTCTACGTGTCGGCGACCGGGGACTCCGTCACCCCGAAGCGAGCCGCCGACTACCTCGACCTCTCGTCGGGCGCGATGACCAACCTCGTCGACCGGCTCGTCGACGCCGGCTACCTCGACCGACGGCGCAACCCCGACGACCGCCGCAGCGTCATCGTCAGCCGCACTCCCCGTGGCGTCGAGGTCACGGGTGCCATCGCCGCCGTCTACGGGGCCGCCTTCGCCGAGGTCGTGCCCGCCTCGCAGCACCGCGTCCTCGCCGACACGCTGCTCGACCTCGGCCAGGCGTTCGACCGCCACGGGGTCGGCGCCAGCCCGGCCGCCCCCGCCGCCGCCTGACCGGCCTCGGCCGCGGGCCGGGCGCCAGAACGGGCGAGTCCGGGGCGGACGGGCGAGCGCGACGGCCCGTCGACGACGAACCCGCCCGCTCAGGCCGTGCGTCGCGGCCCGCGACCTACGGGATCAGGCGGCGCAGCCGCGCGGCGTCGGCCAGGTCGGCCCGGAAGCGGTCGAGCGTCGAGAGCGTGTAGAGCCCGTCGATCTGCTGGTCGACCCAGAGCTGGTGGATGCGCTTGAGGTCGGCCTGCCGGCTCTTCCAGCCGATGCCGTCGATCACGGCCATGACGGTCTGGCGGGGCAGGCGGACGTCGGCCATCTCCTCGATCTCGCGGACGGCGTCGGTGAGCTTCGACCCCGTCGAGTCGAATCCCTTCGCCGCGACGACGATCGCCGGTTCGTCGGCCGACGGGATCACCAGGTCGCAGGGAGCCGTGCGGTTCGCCCGCCCGGTGAAGCGCGTGCGCGTGCCGCAGGCGAGCCCGAGGTCGCGGGCGATGGCCTCGATCTCGTCCTCGAGCCGCCGACCCGACACCCCCGCCCTGATCGCCGAGGCGCGCGTGCCCGCCCGCGCCGCGAGCAGGTCGCCGAAGCCGTACGTGCGGTGTCGCTGCGACGCGACCAGGCGCACGAGCTCGAACTCGTCGTCGAGGTGGGCGACGAGGTCGTCGGCCCGCCCGCGGGCGAGCGTCAGCCAGCTCGGGGTGTCGAAGGCGTGCCGCAGCGAGTTGCGCAGCTTCTCTTGCGACAGCCCCACGGCGAGACCGAGCGCCGGCACCCACGCCGGGTGCTGACGGGCCCACTCGGCGAGGTGGTCGCGGTCGACCACGGGCAGCTCGCCGAGGCTCGCCGCGGCCCGGGCGAGATCGGTGGCCGCGGCCGAGGGCGCCGTCGGGTCGACGTGCGCGGTCATGCGGCCGAGCGAGGCCACGTACTCGTCGAAGGTGGGGATCACCACGGTCAGTCCCTTCCGACGAAGACGTACTCGGTGGCCGCCGTGCGGGTCGCCGCCCGGTGGGTGCCGAAGCTGTAGGTGTGGTCGACGACGTGCACCTCGACGTGCGGCTTGACGGTGCGCAGCAGCTGCTCGATGCGCTCTCGGGTCGGCACGGCGTTCGACGAGTACGACAGCACGAGGGCCCCCGCGTCGGCGAACTGCTCGAAGGTGCGCACGAGCGCGTCGTCGACCGTGCGCGGGTAGGCGAACGGCGTGAAGAGCTTCGCGATCTTCTTCGTCTTGGTCTCGGTCATGATCGTCTGGCCACGCCAGTAGACGGCCAGCCCCTGCAAGAAGTGGTAGCGCTTCATGTAGTCCGCGTCGTCACGAGGAGGCGCGTAGGGCGGATCGAGGTACACCAGGTCGGCGGGCGGTCGCCTCAGGTCGGCCACGTCGCCCTCGACGGCCTCGTGCGCGAGCCCGTCGTCGAACACGGTCGCGCCGTAGGCCCGGACGGCCGCCCGGAACTGCTCGGCCATGGTCAGCCGCAGGTCGCGGCGACCGTCGTCGTACCGCGAGCCCGTGAAGGTGAAGACGCCGCGCGGCTGCTTGCGGGCCGCAGCCAGCACGAGGCCGGCGATCGCCAGGTCGCGCTCGGCACCGCCCAGGCGGTCGACGTGCGACCAGGCCGAGTCGAGGAACGCCCGGTCGTCGGCCGAGAAGAAGACCCCGTCGAAGGTGCGCCGGACGAGGTCGCGGTCGTCGGCGGCCGGCCCGCAGATCTCGTCGACGAGGTCGTCCGACAACGTCGTCGACCCGTTGACGACGGAGGCGCGGGCGATGACCGCGGGGAACGCCAGGAAGTCGTTGCTCACGACCCGGCGACCCTGCGCCTTCATCAGGTACGAGACGACGCCCGACCCGCTGAAGGCGTCGATCGCGCCGGAGGGCCGAACCGCGCCTCCCGGGTTCTCGGGGTCGCCGGCCGGCACGGGCGCGACGCTCGAGAAGACGTCGTGCAGCACGGGCAGCAGCGCGTACTTCGAGCCCATGTAGCGCAGGCGGGGGAAGGCCGCGACGCGGGCGGGCACGGCGGTGGCGGCCTCTCTCGCGGCGGCGGGCACGAGCTCGACGGTCACCGGTCGAGTCTGCCGCACCTCAGCCGTCGGTCGGACTCCAGGCCTGGGTGTCGAGGTCGGCCCGCGACGCGTGCGGGACGTTGCCGGTCGTGGTGCCGGCGATGCGCAGGCTCTCTTGGCGCAGCTCGAGCTGGGCGACCACGAGGGCCGCGAGGTCGGTCAGGTTCGCGACCTGTTCGTCGCTGGCCGTGCCCGGCTCGCGGTCGATGACCGAGAGGGTGCCGATGGTGTGGCCGTCACGGCGGGTGAGCGGGACGCTGACGTAGAACCGCATGCCGAGCGGCCCCGTGACGAGCGGGCTCGAGGCGACCCGACGGTCGGTCGCGGCGTCCTCGATCACGAGGGGCTCGGACGAGTGCACCGCCCCCTGCGAGAGGTCGATCTGGCGCGCGACGTCACCGACCGCGGGGTCGTAGTGCGTGGTGAACCAGGTGCGGTCGTCGTCGATGACGGTCGCCAGGGCGATCGGTGCCGAGAAGAGGCGGGCCGCCATGGCCGTCACGCGGTCGAGGGCCTCGTTCGGCAGGGTGTCGAGCACCTCGCTGTGGTCGAACGGCTCGGTGTCGCCGCCGCGCGTCGAGCCGTCGCCGACGGAGAGGTCGCCCACGCCGTCACGGTGGTCGGTGGTCTCGGTGATCACGACGTCGCGCATCAGCGCGACCAGCTCGGCGCGCGTCGGACGCTCGGCCGGGTCGCGTCGGGTCATCGCCCCGAGCGCGTGACGCCAGTGCTCGGGCAACGGGTCGGGCAGCACCGGGTCGCGCGACAGGCGGGCGACGGCCGACTCGACGAGCGACCCGGGGAACTCCCGTCGGCGGGTGAAGCACTGCAGCAGCACGAGGCCGAGGCTGTAGACGTCGCTCGGTGGGCCGACCTCGCCGCCCACGGCCTGTTCGGGGCTGAGGTAGGCGGCCGTGC
Organism: Frigoribacterium sp. VKM Ac-1396; assembly: GCF_015350895.1. NCBI lineage: Bacteria > Bacillati > Actinomycetota > Actinomycetes > Micrococcales > Microbacteriaceae > Frigoribacterium > Frigoribacterium sp. VKM Ac-1396. The sequence continues at coordinate 157,788 of NZ_JADKSD010000003.1, forward strand.
CGGTCGTGACGCCCTCGGCGGTCAACCGTTCGACGTCGTCGGTGAGGGCGATGCCGAAGTCGGCGAGCTTGGCCCGGGCGCGCGCCGCCCCGTGGTCGCCGTAGTCGACCAGCAGGATGTTCGACGGCTTGATGTCACGGTGCACCACCGAGTGGCCGTGGATGTAGTCGAGCGCCTCGGCCATGTCGTAGCCGATCTCGGCGATGTGGCGCGGGGCGAGGGCCCCGTGCCGCAGGCGGTCCTCGAGGTTCAGCCCGGCGATCAGCGGCATCACCAGGAAGCGCTGCGGACCGTTCGGCCCGTGCTCGACGCCGGCGTCGAAGAGGCCGACCAGGCCGTGGTGCTCGAGGCTCGAGAGGACGCCGAGCTCGGCCTCCTGTCGGGCCGGGTCGACCATGGCGCTGTGGAAGACCTTGATCGCGACCGTGCGGTTGAGGCTCTCGTCGACGGCCTTGTAGACCGTCGCCATGCCACCGCGACCCACGACGGACTGCAGGCGGTAGCGCTCGGCGAGCACGCGATCGAGCGCGTCGTCCTGCTGTGGCGCGGCCATCGCCTCCCCCTCGTGACTGGTGTGGTGACCATCCTGTCGCATGAGAGGCGTCCCCGTGACGATCGCGTCGATGACGATCCGGTCACGACCGCGCCCCCCACGAGGCCCGGACGGGCGATCGACACCTTGTGATGCCCTGGGAGAACGTCGCCACCGGGAAGGGAGCGAGCCGACCGCCGGTTGGGTTGCGCATGACAACGTACGGAATCATCGGAGCAGGCAACATCGGCAGCCAGGTCGCGCGGGCGGTCATCGCCCACGGCCACGACGTCGTGATCAGCAACTCACGCGGGCCCGAGACCCTCGCCGACCTCGTGGCCGACCTCGGCCCGAAGGCCCGGGCGGCCACCGCCGCCGAGGCCGGTGCGGCCGGCGACGTGGTCGTCGTCACCGTCCCCCTCAAGAACCTCGACCAGGTGCCCGTCGAGCCGCTCGCCGGCAAGACCGTGATCGACACGAACAACTACTACTTCGAGCGCGACGGTCACATCCAGGCGCTCGACGAGGGCACCGACACGACCGCCGAGATGCTGCAACGCCACCTGCCCACCAGCACCGTGGTCAAGGGCTTCAACCACATCCCCGCCGACGACATCACCACCGACGTCGGCCCCGCCGGCACCGCCGACCGCCGGGCCCTGGCGACGTCGAGCGACTCCCCCGAGGCCGTCGCCCTGATGACCGACCTCTACGACGAGCTGGGCTTCGACACGGTCGACGTCAGCCCGCTGTCCGAGAGCTGGCGCGTCGAGCGCGACCGCCCGGCCTACGTCGTGCGCCAGACGAAGGACGAGCTCGTCGCCAACCTCGCGAAGGCGAACCGGGTGCCGCAGGCCTCGTGACCCGGCCGGGCGGTGACGCCCGCTGACGAACGCGACCCGCGCCTCCTGATCAGGAGGCGCGGGTCGCGTCGTCCGCCCCGAGGGCGCGGGTCAGAGCACCCAGCAGCGGTAGGCGGAGCCGGTCACGGCCCGTTCGCTCGTGACGAGCGAGGTCGTGTAGGTCTGGGTGTGGGCGTCGACGGCGGGCAGGTCGACGACCTTCCAGCCGACGACGGCGCGGTTCTCGTTGAGCGCCTGCACCGCGCAGCCGACGTCGGTGCCGCGGGCGACGTTGATCGTGTACTGCACGTCGACCGCGTCGTCACCGGAGACGGTGAACCCGTAGTGGCTCACCTCGAGCTCGGCCGAGTCGCCGTCGAAGGCGACGAGCACGACCCAGGCCGTCACCACGAGGGCGACGGCCGCGCCCGCGACCAGGGCGATCAGCCGCGAGCTCCGGGCCCGACCGGGCCGTCGACCGTACCGGTCGTCGAGGCGCGCGGCCGGGTCGACGCGGGCCGGGTCGATGGTCTGCATGCCCACCAGGGTAGGAGGCGCCAGCTCGGAACCGCATGGACGCGGACTCCCTGCGCGGTCGGCCCCCGCACCGGGCCCGGGGTCGGGCCGACTGGAACCTATGCGGCGTCGATCTCGAGGAGCATCGACAGGTCGATGGGCTCGGTGGGAGCCAGCTCGAGGTAGGTCTGGTCGTCGTTCACAGGAAGAGCCCGTTGCTGAGGAAGAGGGCGGCGACGAGGCTGGCGCTCGCGCCCACGGCGGCCGTGGCGATGACGAAGAGGGTCGCCTGGCGCTCGGTCTCGCGGACCTCGGAGAAGGGGCTGCGGCTCTCGTCGGAGCGGCGACGCGACGGGGTGAGGAGTGTCATGGCGTGTCCGTTTCTCGGCAGGCCTGTGCTGTCTGCCGGTGTTGCTGGTCTCAGGGGACCGCGGCTCGGGAGCCGCGGTCCGCACCGCCCGTGAAGTCGGTACACACGAATGAAACCACGAGGTAGCTAGACCTTCTAACTACCTCGGCGGGCAGTTCGCATTGCGGACAACGCGCGCGTTCCGGCCGTCCACGGCGCGTTCGAGGGCCCGTCGATCAGCCGTTTTCCGATGCGTGCCCCCCGATGGGGGCCTGTCCTCTTTTCGGGGGACCGCCAGACTGGCTACGGTCTCAGGACGAGACCGTCAGGGGCCGCGCCTCCTGCACCGCACGGATTGCGAACACTCATGCCCCTGGTCGAAGCCCCGACCCCCCGCCGACACGGCCGCCTGATCGCGGCGGTGGTGCGGGCCACGAAGCCCCTCTTCCGCCTCCACCTCGCCCTCTACCGGCGTGAACTGGCGCGAGCGCCGTTCCCCCGCGACGCCCGTCGCACCGTGATCGACGGCCCCGCCCCCGACCGGCTGCTCTTCGTCGGCAGCATCGCCGTCGAGGGCTTCGGCGTGCTCGACCACGACCTCACCTGCGCCAGCCAGACCGCCCGCCTCGTCGGCGCGTCCCGAGGTCGCGGCGTCACCTGGCGCGAGGTCTCGGCGCCCGTGCTGACGGCCGCCGAGGCCGCGCGCATCGACCTGCCCGACGAGCCGGCGGACGCCGCCGTCGTGCTGCTCGGCATCTGCGACGTGCTGCTGGCGACCGAGGGCGCCTCGTGGGAGGCCGACCTGCGACGCCTCGCCGACCGGGTGCGCGAGACCGCCGGACCGGACTGCCGGATCGTCTACGTCGGCATCCCGCCGATGGCCGAGTTCCGGCCCATCCCCCCGGTGGCGAAGCGACTGCTGACGACGCAGATCGAACGCCTCAACGCGCTGACGGCCCGGGTCGCGCTCACGCTGCCCGGTGCGTCGTGGGTGCCGTTCCCCGAGTGGTGCTCCGAGGGGATGTACCACCAGGAGCTGCTCTCGTGGGCCACCATGCACCGGCGCTGGGGGCAGGCCATCGCGCCGGCGGTGGTGTCGTCGCTCGGCCACGACGAGACGGCCGACGAACGCTGCGGCAGCGACGCCGGCCCCGGCGTCCCGGCCTAGGCGCCCGAGCCCGCCTCGAGCGCGCGGCGGCACCGTCGACCCCCTGTCCGGACAGACGATCGTGATCCGGTTGCCCGCCCCGTCGGCCTGACCTACACTCGATCCGTTCGAACACACGTTCGAACGAGCAGGAGGACGACATGAGCACGCAGACCACCCATGAGCCCGTGGCGCTCTGGTTCGAGCGCGACCTGCCCGCGCGGCTGGTCTGGTCGTGCCGGCGGTGGCGCGTGACCGACACCCCGACCGAGCTGCGGGTCGAGCCGGCCGTCACGCCCGACTTCATCACGCACCCGCCGCGACGGTTCGTCGGCTGGCGGTTCCAGGCCACCGACGACGACGGCACGACCCACATGTTCGAGGTCGTCCTCGATGCCGACGGCGGCTGGGTGCTGGGGCGCGTCTACGACTGAGCCCGTACCCGAGCGACAGGCCTCGACCTGGCTGCTGGTGCCGATCGTCGGCGCCCTCGGGGAAGGACGGCCCCGCCTGCCGACGCGACCGGCTCGCCCACCGTTGCCGCGCCTCCGGGTTTGTGCCATTGTTAGGACAATTGCTCCTCACCTGGAAGTTGTACAGAGACGTATGAACCAGTCCATCGCCCGCACCCCGCGTCCGGCCCTCCGATGAAGGCCTCCGTCGCCGGCGCGCCGGTCAGCTTCGGCGTCTTCGAGCTCACCCCCGAGGGCGCGGACGTCGTCGGGCCCGACGAACTCGTCGACGTCCTGGCCGACAGCGGTTACGCCGGCGTCGACCTGGGGCCCGTCGACTACCTCGGCCGGGGCGACGAGCTCCGCGCCCGACTCGCCCGCTCGGGCCTCGAACTCGCCGGCGGGTGGATCCAGCTGCCGTTCTCGGACGACGAGGCCTTCGAGGCGGCGCTCCCCCAGCTGGACGCGACGCTGCGCCTCTTCGCCGAGGCCTGCGAAGGCGGGCCCGCGCGGCTGCCGCTGCCGACCCTGGCCGACGACGGGTCGGACGCCCGCCGCGCCGGCCCGGGCCGGGGCGCCGCCACCGACCCCCTCGACGAGCGCCGCTGGTCAACCCTCGCCACCAACGTCGAGCGCGCCGTCGGCGTGACGCGGGCAGCAGGCTTCGAACCGACCTTCCACCACCACGCGGGCACGTTCGTCGAGTCGCCCGACGAGATCGACCGGTTCCTCGACGCGGTCGACGTCGGCCTCACCCTCGACACCGGGCACCTGGTGATCGGGGGCGGCGACCCCGTCCACGCCATCGAGCGCTGGGGCGACCGCATCAACCACCTGCACCTCAAGGACGTCGACGTCGCCGAGCTCCGGCGGGTGCTGCGCGCGGGCGGCGGGATGCGTGAGGTCTGGTCCTCAGGCGCCTTCGTGGCCTTCGGGCAGGGCGACGTCGACCTCCACGCGGTCATGACCGCCGTCGACCGCCTGGACTACGACGGCTGGATCGTCGTCGAGCAGGACGTCTTGAACGGCCCGGACGCCGACCTCTCCGAGTTCCGCGCCGCGCGCGGCGCCGACCAGCTCGTCAACCGCGACGCCCTGCGCGCATGGGCCTGACGCGCCTCCTCCCCCTCACGCCCCTCGGGGCCCCACGACGCCCACGGGCAGCAAGGACGACGACGTGACCACTCCGCTCCGCTTCGGACTCATCGGCACCGGCCGCATCGGCCAGGTGCACGCCGCGAACATCGCGGCCGACCCCGAGGCCACCCTCGCCTGGGTCTGCGACCCGTTCGTCGAGGGTGCCGAGGCCGTCGCGGCACGCCACGGCGGCACCGTGACGACCGACGCCGCCGAGATGTTCGCGTCGGGCGACGTCGACGCCGTCCTCATCGCCTCGCCCACCGCGACCCACGTGGACCTGCTCGGAGCCGCGCTCGACGCCGGCGTGCCCGCGCTCTGCGAGAAGCCGATCGACCTCGACATCGCGCGGGTCGACGCGCTGCTGCCCCGCGTGCAGTCCTCGGGCGTCCCGATCGCCCTCGGCTTCAACCGCCGGTTCGACCCCGCCTTCGCCGCCGCGCGCGCCCGGGTCGCCGCCGGCGAGATCGGCGAGCTCGAGCAGCTCTCGATCGTCAGCCGCGACCCGGCGGCCCCGCCCGCCGCCTACGTCGGGGTCTCGGGCGGCATCTTCCGCGACATGACCATCCACGACTTCGACATGGCCCGGTTCTTCTTGCCCGACATCGTCGAGGTGACGGCGACCGGCACGACCGTCTTCGACCCGGGTGCCCGCGAGCACGGCGACTACGACACCGCGATGGTGACCCTCCGGTCGTCCACCGGGGCCCTGGTCTCGATCACCAACTCGCGGCACAGCGCCGTGGGCTACGACCAGCGGCTCGAGGCGTTCGGTGCCGAGGGCTCGCTGCAGGTGTCGAACGCGCTCACCAGCCTCGTCAGCGTCTCCACCGCCTCCCAGGTCGAGGCGAAGCCGCCGTACCAGGACTTCTTCCTCGAGCGGTACGCCGCGGCCTACGTCGCCGAACTGCGCGCGTTCATCGACCTGGCGCGAGGCGAGGAGTCCGCGAGCCCGACCTTCGCCGACGGTCGCGCAGCCCTCGTCCTCGCCGACGCCGCCGCCCGCTCGGCCGTCGAGCGCGTCTCCGTCGCCGTCGAGCTCTGAGCCGGCGATGACCTTCCGGCTGGCGGCCTCGGCCGAGATGCTGTTCCGCGAGCTTGCCGTCGTCGACCGCGTCCGGCGCCTCCACGAGCTCGGCTTCGAGGTCGAGATCTGGGACTGGTCCACCAAGGACCTGCCCGCCCTCGCCGCCACCGGGGCGACGTTCTCGTCGATGACCGGCTACCTCGCCGGCGACCTGACCACGACCGACGGCATCGCCGACCTGCTGCGCACGGCCGAGTTCTCCCTCGCCGCCGCCGAGGTCGTCGACTCGCCGAGGCTCAACCTCCACGGCACCGGCCTCGACCCGGACGGCCTGCCGGCGCACCCCGGCGAAGCGGTGACGACGGGCGATCGCGAACGAGCGCTCGACACGCTCGCCCGCCTGGCGCGGCTCGGCGAGCGCCACGGCCGCGTCTTCACCCTCGAGAACCTCAACACCGCCGTGGACCACCCGGGCGTGCCCTTCGCCCGGGCCGCCGACACCCTGGCGCTCGTCAGCGCCGTCGACAGCCCCGGCCTGCGCCTGAACCTCGACCTGTACCACGCGCAGATCGGCGAGGGGAACCTCGTCGAACTGCTGCGGCGGGCGCTGCCCTGGGTCGGTGAGATCCAGGTCGCGGACGTGCCGGGGCGCTTCGAGCCGGGCACGGGCGAGATCCGGTACCCGGCGATCGCCGCCGAGCTGCGGACGCTCGGGTACGAGGGCGTCGTGGGCCTCGAGGCCTGGCCGTCCGTCGACTCCGACACGGCGCTCGAACGGTTCCGCGCCTCCTTCGCCTGACGCCGCCCGCGGCGCACCGGGCCCGAGGAGGCGCGGGTGCGGCCGCGAGGGCCGCCCCGCCCACCAGCCCGGTGCGCCGGGCACCGCGGCTCAGAGGTCGTACGTGGTGGGCCCCTCGACGCGACCCACGGCCTCCCACGCGCGAGCCCTGTCGCTGCGGACGGCCGCCTCGACGATCTCGGCGGCCGACCAGGCGTCGGCGGCGGACGGTGCCAGCTGGCGCCCCTCGAGCACCGACCGGAGGAACAGCTGTGCCTCGATGGTCTTGAGGTCGTCGAAGCCCATGCTCGTGCCGGCGCCCGGCTGGAACCGGGCGAAGTCACCGAAACCGGGCTGGGCCATGACGGTGCGGTAGCCGCTCGTGTCGTCGGCGACCTGCAGCTCGTTCAGCCGCTGGAAGTCCCAGCGCAGCGAACCCTTCGTCCCGTAGACCTCGAGCGCGTACTCGGCGCGCGGCCCGATCGCGACCCGACTCGACTCGAGCACGACGACGGCGCCCGCGTCGAACCGGCCGAGCACGGCCGCGTAGTCCTCGTTCTCGACCTCGCCGGTCTCGCCGCCCTCCGCGCCCTTGCTGAAGTGGCCGGCGGAGCCCGAGCCCGGCAGAGGACGCTCGCGGATGAACGTCTCGGTGAGCCCGGTCACGGACTCGATGCGCCCGACCACGAACTGGGCCAGATCCGCCCCGTGCGACAGCAGGTCGCCCAGCACGCCCGAGCCGGCCCGCTCGCGCCGGAAGCGCCAGGTCAGGGCACCGAGGGGATCGGCCGAGTAGTCGGCCAGCAGGCTCACCCGCACGTTGGTCACCGTGCCGAGCGCGCCCGAGCGGACGAGTTCTCGGGCGCGGGCGACGGCCGGCGCGTGCCGGTAGTTGAAGCCGACCGAGGTGACGACGCCCGCGTCGGCGGCGGCGCGGGCGATCTCGGACGACTCGGCTGCCGACCGGCCCATCGGCTTCTCGATCCAGAAGGGCTTGCCCGCGGCGGCCGCGGCGAGGGCCACCTCGTGGTGCAGGAAGTTCGGCGCGCAGATCGACACGACGTCGACCTCGGGGTCGGCGACCACCTCGCGGTAATCTCCGGTGGTGCGGCGGTAGCCGAGCACCGTCTCGGCGCTCCGTCGCGCGTCGGCATCCGTGTCGGCCGCGGACACCAGTTCCACGCGGACCGGCAGCTCGGGGTAGTGCTCCGCGACCGCGCGGTACGCCCGCGAGTGGAGCCGCCCCATCCATCCGAGCGAGACGAGACCCACTCCTACGCGATCCGGTGTCGACATGGTTCTCCTGACGTCGTCGGCGGGGCCCCGGTCGAGCGGGGTCGGAACGAGCCTAGCCCAATGACAGAATGTATTGACAATCATGCACCCCTCGCACATACTCGGACCCGACACCGACGTCACCCCGGACCGTCCTGCGCGACGAGCTCCGCACCGAAGGGACTTTCAATGAAGAAGCGATTCCTCGCCGGCCTCGGCCTCGCTGCGGCGACCGGGTTCCTGCTCGCCGGCTGCTCGGGAACGGGCCAGGAGACGGCCAGCCCGAACACCGGAGGCGGCGACCTCACGTTCGCCGTCGTCACCCACTCCGGCCCCGGCGACGCCTTCTGGGACCGCGTGAAGTCGGGGGCCGAGACGGCCGGAGCCGACTACGACGCCACCGTCACCTACAACGCCGACTCCGACCCCGCGAAGCAGTCGCAGCTGATCGACAACGCGGTGGCGCAGAAGGTCGACGGCATCGTCGTCTCGATGGCCAACCCCGACGGCGTCGAGGACAGCGTCAAGAAGGCCGTCGCCGCGGGCATCCCGGTCGTCACCATCAACTCGGGCATCGAGCGCTCCGCCGAGTTCGGCGCCCTGACCCACATCGGCCAGAGCGAGACCGTCGCCGGCGAGGCCGTCGGCACCAAGCTCGCCGACGCCGGCCTGACCAACGCGCTCTGCGTCATCCAGGAGGCCGGCAACGTCGGGCTCGAGGACCGCTGCTCCGCCGCCGCGAGCACCTTCGGCGGGACGATGACGAACCTCCAGGTCGACGGCACGAACGACGCCGACGTGAAGGCGACGATCAAGTCGAAGCTGCAGGCCGACCCGTCCATCGACGGGGTGCTCACCCTCGGCGGCCAGTACGCCATCGACGCAGTCGGCGCGGTCGAGGAGTCCGGCAGCTCGGCGAAGGTCGGCACCTTCGACCTCTCCGAGGACGTCGTGTCCGACGTCGAGAACGGCTCCATCCTGTTCGCCGTCGACCAGCAGCCCTACGTGCAGGGATTCCTCGGCGTCACCGCGCTCGAGCTGTACGTCACCAACGGCAACGTCATCGGCGGCGGCCAGCCGGTCTACTCCGGCCCCGCCTTCGTCACCAAGGACAACGCGGCCCAGGTCGCCGAGTTCGCTGCCAACGGCACGCGCTAGGCATCCCCGGGGGCCGGCGCGACACGCGGCAGCCGGCCCCCTCCCCTCCCTCGAACCAGGAGTCACCGTTGACGACCACAGACATCGTGACGATCGCGACGAGGCCACGCCTCGAGCGTCGCCCCCTCCGCAAGATCCTCGCCCGGCCCGAGACGGGCGCCTTCGTCGCCGCGCTCGCGGTGCTCCTCTTCTTCTCGCTCTACACCCCTCAGTTCCTGAGCTTCGCCGGAGCCGGCGTGTGGCTCGAGTCGGCCTCGACCTTCGGCATCATGGCCGTCGCGGTGGCCGTGCTCATGATCGGCGGCGAGTTCGACCTCTCCGCCGGCGTCATGACCGGCTTCTCGGCGTTGATCGTGGGGATCCTCACGACGCACTACGGCCTCAGCATCTGGGTCGCGGTCGTCGTGTCGCTCGTCGTCTGCCTCGGCGTCGGTGCCGTCAACGGGGTCCTGGTCATGAAGACCGGTCTGCCGAGCTTCATCGTGACCCTGGGCACGTTCTTCGCCCTCGCCGGCATCGACCTCGCCGTCACCAAGATCATCACCGGCCAGGTCGCCATCCAGGGCATGACCAAGGTGCCCGCCTACGACTCGATCCAGCCGCTGTTCGGCGCGTCGCTGCAGATCGGCGGCGGCACGTTCTACGTCTCGGTCCTCTGGTGGTTCGTCGTCGCCGCGGTGGCCACCTGGATCCTGCTGCGCACCCGTGCCGGCAACTGGATCTTCGCGGTCGGCGGGGCCCTCAACTCGTCCCGCCAGGTCGGCGTCCCCGTCTTCAAGACGAAGGTCGGCCTGTTCATGGGCACGGCCGGTGCCGCCTGGCTGGTCGGCATGATCTCGCTCTTCCGCACCTCGACCGTCCAGGCCAACACCGGGGTGGGCCAGGAGTTCATCTACATCATCTGCGCCGTCGTCGGCGGCTGCCTCATGACGGGCGGCTACGGCTCCGCGATCGGTGCCGCCCTGGGCGCGCTGATCTACGGCATGGTCTTCCAGGGCATCACCTTCGCCCAATGGGACACCAACTGGCTGCGGACCGTCCTCGGCGGCATGCTGCTCGCCGCGGTGCTGCTGAACAACTTCGTCAGGACACGAGCAGGAGGCGCGCGATGAGCACCGAGACCACCCCCGACCGCGCGGACGCGCGTCCCGTCGCGCCGCGTGCCGCCGTCGGCACCACGATCGTCGAGGTCCGCGACATCGGCAAGACCTACGGGGCCGTGAACGCCCTCTCCGGGGTCTCGACGACGGTCGCGGCCGGCCAGGTCACCTGCGTGCTCGGCGACAACGGTGCCGGCAAGTCCACCTTCATCAAGATGCTGGCCGGGGCACACACCCCGAGCGAGGGTGAGCTGCTGCTCGACGGCGAGCCCGTCACCTTCGCCTCGCCCAGGGCCGCCCTGAGTGCCGGCATCGCGACGGTCTACCAAGACCTGGCCGTCGTGCCGCTCATGCCCGTCTGGCGGAACTTCTTCCTCGGCTCCGAGATGACGACCGGGGCCGGTCCGTTCCGTCGCCTCGACGTCAAGGCGATGAAGCAGATCACCTTCGAAGAGCTCGCCCGCATGGGCATCGACCTCCGCGACGTCGACCAGCCGATCGGCACCCTGTCGGGAGGCGAGCGCCAGTGCGTCGCCATCGCCCGTGCCGTCTACTTCGGCGCCCGGGTGCTCATCCTCGACGAGCCGACGGCCGCCCTCGGCGTGAAGCAGTCCGGCGTCGTGCTCAAGTACATCGCGCGCTCGCGCGACGAGGGCCTCGGCGTCGTCTTCATCACGCACAACCCGCACCACGCCTACCCGGTGGGCGACCGGTTCCTGCTGCTCAACCGCGGCACGAGCCTCGGCAACTTCGAGAAGAGCGAGATCAGCCTGCCCGAGCTGACCGCCTTGATGGCCGGCGGCGCCGAGCTCGACTCCCTCGCGCACGAGCTCGAGCGCGAGATGCCGGGCTCGCCCGTCGCGCGCGAGATGGCGGCCGACGCCTCCGAGACCGTGCCGGCGCGAGAGGGTTGAGGCCCGACTCCTGCCGATCCACCTCTGTGGAAAGATGGGGGCCCACCGATCAAGAGCGGACACGATGCCTCAGGACGAGCAGCTGCTGCCTCCCGACTTCTTCCTCGGGCTCGATCGCTCCGGCCCGGTGCCGCTGTACTACCAGGTGTCGAACCTGCTCGAGAGCGCCATCCACGACGAGACGCTGCCGGCCGGTGCGCGCCTCGAGAACGAGGTGGCGCTCAGCGCCCGGCTGGGTCTCTCGCGCCCGACCATCCGGCGGGCCATCCAAGAGCTCGTCGACAAGGGCCTGCTCGTGCGTCGCCGGGGCATCGGCACCCAGGTCGTCCACGGTCGCGTCACCCGCAACGTCGAGCTGACCAGTCTCTACGAGGACCTCGAACGCACGGGGCAGAAGCCCGAGACGCTGCTGCTCTCGTCGTCCGTCGAGGGCGCCGACGAGAAGACGGCGGAGTCGCTCGGCGTCGAGGTCGACAGTCCCACCCTGCACCTCGTGCGCCTGCGCTCCGCCGACGGCGTGCCCCTGGCCATCCTCGACAACGTCCTGCCCGAGCCGTTCGTCGACCTCGACATGGACTCCCTCGAGAGGCACGGGCTCTACCAGCTGTTGCGTGGCCGCGGGGTGACGATGCGGGTCGCGAAACAGCGCATCGGGGCACGCTCGGCCACCGCCTCCGAGGCCCGTCTGCTCGACCTGCCCAAGAGCGCGGCCGTCCTGACCATGGGGCGTACCGCCTTCGACAACTCCGGGCGGGCCGTCGAGCACGGCCAGCACTGCTACCGGCCCGACCTCTACTCGTTCGAGATCACGCTCGTCGAGCGCTGACCTGCGACGACGCAGGCCGGGCGCGCACGTTCGCGTGCGCCCGGTCCTGCGGCGGGATCGTCAGAACTGACGGGCTGCGACGTCTGCACGAGTCGACGCAGCCAGCAGTTCACGCAGACGGTCAGCCGTGACGGGGGCGGCAGGGGCGGACAGGTAGTCCGCGGTGAAGGCTTCGAGGTCGGCGGCGTAGATCGACGTGTAGGCCCCCGACTCGGGCTCTGCCCGCCACGACTCGGCCAGCGTGCCTGCATCGACGGGCTCGAAGCCGAGATCGTCGACGATGGCCGAGACCTTGCCCTTGGCCTTGGCCTCATCGCCGGACACCGCGAGGGCGGTGCGGGGCGAGGAGTGGGCCAGCGTGGGGATGTGGTGGAACAAGATGTTGTTGAAGGCCTTGATCACGACTGCTCCGGGCAGCATGTCCTGCTCGAGCTCAGCGGTCGTGAGCTCGAGGGCGTCCAGGCGGGCGATCCGGTCGTCCCGATGCGGGTAGTAGTTGCCCGTCGACAGGACGGTCCTGCCCGAGAACGCGTCCCCGGGAAGCGCCTGATACGCGCCGAGCGGAACGGCCAGGACCGGCACGTCCCCGAACTCGACGGCCTCGCGGCTCTCGCCGGCGCGAGCCCGGGGTCCTAGCTCCTCGACGAGGCCTCGGAGCGACTCCGGCCCACGCGAGTTCGCGATCAGGACGTCGTAGCCGGCGGCGACTGCCAGGCGGGCGATGCCACTTCCGATGTCTCCGCTGCCGATGATGCCGATTCGCTTCGTGTCCGTGTCGTTCATCTCTGTCTCCGTCGTGGTGCGGTGGTTCGTGCTCGTGAGGACCCGGGGGACCGTCCTGTCAGTCACGCGGGCCTGCGGGTTGCGGTGTGGACTCCGCCCATCCCGTCCGGGTCAGCGCCGACAGCGCTGTCGCGGTCTCGTCGTCCGCCAGTGCGGCACCGCTCGCCCAGCTCGTCGCCAGCGCCGACAGGAAGAGGTCCCGAGCGCGGACGTCGCCGCGTGCCAGCCCGGCGCGCTGGGCAGCTGCCAGGAACTCGGCCGTCGTGGTCACGAATCCCTCGCAGGTCGTGGCCAGAGGCGACGAACTCGTCGTCGTCGCGGCCCGCAAGGGCTCAGGAAGGCCCTCGTACGCCGCAGCCCACGTGACGACTGCTCTGAGCCAGCCGTCGAGTGCCTGACCGGCGTCGACCGAGTCCTCGCGGAGGCTCTCACGCCTGGCGACCAGCTCCTCGTCACGTCCTGCGAGCAGGGCGGCCAGCAGGGCCTCGCGAGTCGGGAAGTGGCGGTAGAGCGTGCCCGCACCGACGCCCGCACGTTTCGCGATCGCGTCCAGCGAGCCACCGACGCCGTGCTCGACGAAGTGCTCCTCCGCAGTTCCGAGGATGAGGTCTCGGTTGCGCTGGGCATCAGCCCTGGGTGTGCGCCCTGGTGCACTCACGTCGATCGCCACGGGGCCCCCCTCCACAACGGAGACATTCTCCGTCTATAGGAGGAGACTATCTCCGTTTGTGCGGCGTGCACAAATGGAGACATCTTCCGCGGCCTGCGGTCCGTGGCCCGGCCCGCGGCGTCAGCCCAGCAGCGGGCGGCGGGCCGCCGACTGGGTGACGTACTCGTCGTGCGCGCGCTGCGTGCTGGCCATGGTCGACACCTCGGCGACCGGCACGTCCCACCAGCCCTCGCCGCCGGGCGCGTAGAGCAGCGGGTCGCTCTCGACGTGGATCAGCGTCGCGGTATCGGACGCCTTCGCGGCCGCCACGGCCCTGCCCAGGTCGGCCACCGCCTCCGGACCCGCGGCGATCTCGACGGTCTCGACCCCGTAGCTGCGGGCGTTCGCCGCCAGGTCGACGGGCAGGATCGACCCGCTGCCGTCGCGGTACCGCGTGCCGAAGCGCTCCGAGCCGACCGTCTCGGAGAGGTGCCCGATCGACGCGTAGCCGTGGTTCTGGATCAGCACGACGATGATCTTGATTCCCTCGGCGACCGCGGTCACGAGTTCGGTGTGCAGCATCAGGTACGAGCCGTCGCCGACCATGACGATCACGTCGCGGTCGGGCGCTGCACGGCGGACGCCGAGGCCGCCGGCGATCTCGTACCCCATGCACGAGAAGGCGTACTCGACGTGGTAGCCCAGGGCGTCGCGCACCCGCCAGAGCTTGTGCAGGTCGCCCGGCAGCGAGCCCGCCGCCTGCACGACGACGTCGCGGGGATCGGTGGCGGCCTGCACGGCGCCGATGATCTCGGCCTGACCCGGCCGCGCGAGCCCCGAGGGCTCGAAGGCGCGGTCGACGACCGCGTCCCACCCGGCCTTCTCGGCGGCCGCCCGCTCGACCCACCCGGCCGGCGCACGCCAGTCGGAGAGCTCGGCACACAGGGCGTCGAGAGCCTCGCGGGCGTCCGCGACGACGGGCAGCTGCGTGCCGTGCTTGTACGCGTCGAAGGCGGCGACGTTGACGTTCACGAAGCGCACGCCCTCGGCCTGGAAGGCGGTCCGACTCGCCGTGGTGAAGTCCGAGTAGCGCGTGCCGACGCCGATGACCACGTCGGCCTCGGCGGCGAGGCGGTTCGCCGCGGTGCTGCCGGTCGCGCCGACGGCACCGAGGTAGCCGGGCTGGTCCCACACCAGCGAGCCGCCACCCGCCTGGGTGGTGCCGACCGGGATGCCGGTCAGCTCGACGAGGGCGCGCAACGACTCCTCGGCGCCCGAGTACAACACCCCGCCGCCGGCCACGACGATGGGCGCCTTCGCGGCACGGATCGCGGCGACGGCGCGCTCGAGCGGACCGCGCTCGGGCACGGGCCGGCGCACGTGCCACTCCCGCGGCGCGAGGAACTCGACGGGCACGTCGAGGGCTTCGGCCTGCACGTCCTCGGGCAGGGCGATCGTGACCGCTCCCGTCTCGGCGGGGTCGGTCAGCACGCGCATCGCGGCGAGTGCGATCGAGAAGAGCTTCTCGGGGCGGTCGACCCGGTCGAAGAACCGCGACAGGGGCCGGAACGCGTCGGTGACCTGCACGCTCGTGTCGTGCGGCAGCTCGAGCTGCTGCAGCACCGGGTCGGCGACGCGGGTCGCGAAGGTGTCGCTGGGCAGCAGCAGGGCGGGCAGCCGGTTCGCGGTCGCCAGCGCGGCACCGGTGAGCATGTTGGCCGCGCCCGGCCCCACGGAGGCGGTGCTCGCGAAGGTGCCGCGGCGTCGCCTCGTGCGCGCGTAGCCGACGGCCTGGTGCACCATCGCCTGCTCGTTCCGGGCCTGGTGGTACGGCATGAGGCCCGGCTGCTCGACCTCGAGCTGCTGCAGCGCCTGGCCGATGCCGGCCACGTTGCCGTGGCCGAAGATGCCGAACGTGCCGGCGACGGTGCGCTCGCGGTGGTCGCCGTCGACCGTCCACTGGTTCGCGAGGAACTCGATCAGCGCCTGCGCGACCGTCATCCGCCTGGTGGTGCCCATGTCATCGTGTCCTGTCGTCGGTGCGGCGTCGTCGCCGCGGGTGGTCGTCACGGGGAGGTCGTCGTGCGCGTGCTCGTCGTGTGGGTGCTCGTCAGGGCCGGCGCTCGTACGGGAGGCGCGGATCGACGCCCTGCCCCTCCCACGTCGCGCGTATCCACCCGTGGGCCGGGTCGTCCGAGATGTGCCACACCCGCTCGGGGTCGGGCCCGGCCATGACGTTGAGGTAGTAGAGGTCGTAGCCGGGGGCCGCGACGCACGGGCCGTGCCAGCCGTGGGGCAGCAGGGCGACGTCGCCGGTGCGCACCTCGGCGAGCACTTCGATCTCGCCGGCCGGCGACGAGTAGGCGCGCACGAACCCGAACGGGTCGGCCTGCGGCGGGGCGTCGAGGCCCCTCTCGACCGCCGTCTCGAAGTAGTAGATCTCCTCGAGCCGGGACTCCTGCCCGGCCTGCAGCTCGTCGTGCTTGTGCGGCGGCCAGCTCGACCAGTTCTCGGCGGGCGTGACGACCTCGCAGACGATGAACCGGCCGGCGTCGAGCGCCTGGGGCGTGCCGAAGTTGTGCACCTGGCGGCTGGAGCGACCCGCCCCGCGCAGTTCGACGGGCACCTCGTCGCGCCGGACGTGCCGGCTGGGGTGCACCTCGTCGGTGGGCGCCTCGGCCACCGCCACCCGCCCCTCCCCCTCGATCGTCGCGGAGGCGCCGGTCGAGAGGTACAGGACGTCGCTCGGGCCGTCGAAGACCGAGGCCCGGCCCGTCAGGTGCGTGGTCTCGAGCGCACCCGAGACCCGGTGCTCGACCGTGAACGACCCCGACAGCGGCACGACGAGGCGCTCGACGCCGGCCGCGGGCAGCGAGAGCTCGCCCCCGGCCACGAGTTCGGCGACCCGCAGCCCGGTGTGCTGCCAACCCTCGAGCTCGTCGTCGACGACGGACTCCCAGTCGCCGCGCCTCAGGGTGCCCTTCGGGAACACCCACTCGTTCTGCGTGGTCATGTCTCTCCTGCTCGTCGTGGGGCCGGTGGGCTCCGTGCGCCTCAGTTCTGCGGGAACCCGAGGTCGACGCCGCCGTGCGACGGGTCGAGCCACCGCGAGGTGATCGCCTTCTGCTGGGTGAAGAACCGGACGCCCTCGGCTCCGTGGGCCTTGGTGTCGCCGAAGAGCGAGTCCTTCCAGCCGCCGAACGAGAACGTCGCGACGGGCACCGGGATCGGCACGTTGATGCCGATCATCCCGACCTGCACCTCGTTCTGGAACCGCCGCGCCGCGCCTCCGTCGTTCGTGAAGATCGCCGTGCCGTTGCCGAACGCGCCGTCGTTGATCAGGGCGACGCCCTCGTCGTACGAGGCGACGCGGACGATCGAGAGGACGGGCCCGAAGATCTCTTCGGTGTAGGCCCGCGAGCTGGTCGGCACCTTGTCGAGCAGGGTCGGTCCGAGCCAGAAGCCCGCGGCGTCGCCGTCGACCTCGATGCCGCGGCCGTCGATGACGACCTCGGCACCGTCCTCTTCGGCGATCGCGATGTACGAGGCGACCTTGTCGCGGTGCTGCTCGGTGACGAGCGGGCCCATGTCGCAGCCGCGGCGGCCGTCGCCGATGCGCAGCTTCGCCGCGCGGTCTTTGATCTTGTCGATCAGCTCGTCCGCCACGGGCTCCACCGCGACGACGACGGAGATCGCCATGCAGCGCTCGCCGGCCGAGCCGAACCCGGCGTTGATCGCGGAGTCGGCGACGAGGTCGAGGTCGGCGTCGGGCAGCACCAGCATGTGGTTCTTGGCGCCGCCGAGGGCCTGCACGCGCTTGTGGTTCGCGGTGCCCGTCTCGGAGACGTACCGGGCGATCGGGGTGGAACCGACGAACGAGACGGCGCGGACGGCCGGGTGCGTGAGCAGGCCGTCGACGGCCTGCTTGTCACCGTTGAGCACCGTGAAGACGCCGTCGGGCAGCCCGGCCTCGGCCCAGAGGGCGGCGAGCCAGAGGGCTGCGGAGGGGTCCTTCTCGGACGGCTTGAGGACGACCACGTTGCCGGCGGCGATGGCGATGGGGAAGAACCACATCGGCACCATCGCGGGGAAGTTGAAGGGCGAGATGACGCCGACGACCCCCAGCGGCTGCTTCGTCGAGTAGACGTCGACGCCGGTCGACACCTGCTCGGAGTACTCGCCCTTGAGGTGGTGCGCGAGGCCGGTCGCGAACTCGACGACCTCTTGACCGCGGGTGATCTCGCCGAGCGCGTCGGAGACGACCTTGCCGTGCTCGGAGGTGATGATCTCGGCGAGCTCGCCCTTCTTGGCCTCGAGCAGCTCGCGGAACCGGAAGAGGATCTGCTGACGCTTCGCGAGCGAGAGGTCGCGCCAGGCGGGGAAGGCGGCCTGCGCCGAGGCGATCGCCGCCTCGATCTCGGCGTCGTCGGCGAGGGCGACGTGCTTCGTCACGACGCCTAGCGCGGGGTCGTAGACGGGGGCCGTGCGGCCGGAGCTCGACGGCGACTCGCGACCGTCGATCCAGTGCGGCACGACGGGCAGGTCGGCGGCGTGGGGTTTCGTCGAGGTGTCAGACATGGTCCTGCTTCTCTTCTTCGAGGGATCAGCCGTGCACGAGCGCGGCGGCGGTGTCGACGGCGGCGACCACGTCGCCGTCGGCCGGGTACAGCAGCGTGCGGCCGACGACGAGGCCGCGGACGCCCGGGAGCGCGAGTGCTGCCTCCCACGACCCGTAGGTCTCGTCGGGGCGGCCCGACGGGTCGCCGCCGAGCAGCAGGGTCGGCAGCGTGGTCGACGCCATCACCCGCTCCATCTCGGGCACGACGGGGAGCTTGAGCCACGACCAGGCGGACGTGGAGCCGAGGCCCGCGGCGATCGCGACCGAGGTGACCACCGCCTCCGCGGTCAGGTCGTTCTGGACGACTCCGTCGACCCAGCGGCTGAGGAACGGCTCGAGCATGATGGGCACCCGGGCCGCCGCGGCGGCGTCGACCGCCCGGGCGGTCGACTCGAGGGTGGCCGCGGTCGCGGCGTCGCCGAGGTTGACCCTGATCAGCAGCTTCGCGAAGTCGATGCCCGACGCGACGATGCCCGGCACGTCGTAGCCGGTGAACCGGTCGTCCATCTCGAACGAGGCGCCCTTGAGGCCGCCGCGGTTCATCGACCCCACCACGACCTTGCCCTCGAGGGCCCCCAGCAGGGCGAGGTCCTCGATGACGTCGGGCGTGCCGAGCACGCCGTCCACCCCGGGTCGCGAGAGGGCGGTGACGAGGCGGGTCAGCATCTCGTAGCGGTCGGCCATCGCCGAGGGATCGTCGCGGACGCCGAGCGCCCCGCGGGCGGGGTGGTCGGCGGCGACGATGAAGAGGCGGCCGTCGTCGGCGAGCAGCGGCCGGCGCGCACGGTCGCGCACCCGCGGCAGCACCGTCTGCGGGGCGAAGGTGCGCACGTGGCGCAGCGTCTCGAAGTCGAGCGGGAGGGCGGTGGGGGCGACCACGGGGAGGTCAGGCGTCGACACGGGCGATGCTCCTCACGATCTCGTCGACCTCGGCGGTCGAGGGCATGGCGGTCGAGCACTCGCGGCGACTGGCCACGATCGCCCCGGCGACGTTGGCGAAGCGGAGGACGTCCCGGAGCGACCGGTCCTGCAGCAGGCCGTGGCACAGGGCACCGCCGAAGCCGTCGCCCGCGCCGAGTCCGTTGACGACCTCGACGACGTGAGGGGGCACCTCGACCGTCTCGTCGCGGGTCTTGGCGAGCACCCCGCGCGGGCCCTGCTTCACGACGGCCAGGTCGAGACCTCGGTCGAGCAACGCGTCGGCGGCGCGGTGGGGGTCGGTCTCGCCGACGGCGATCTCGCACTCCTCACGGTTGCCGACGGCCACGCTGACGTGCTCGAGGGCGAGCGCCACCTCGCGCCGGGCGTCGTCGGGCGACGACCAGAACATCGGACGGTAGTCGAGGTCGAGGACGGTGAGCGGCTTCCGTCCGCGCGCCTCCCAGGCCGCGTGGTGGGCCGTCCGGCTCGGGTCCTCGGACAAGCCCGTGACGGTGGCCCAGAAGATGCGGGCGTCGGCGATCGCGTCGAGGTCGAGCTCGTCGGCGTGGACGACCATGTCGGGGGCCTTGGGCGCCCGGTAGAAGTAGAGGGGGAAGTCGTCGGGCGGGAAGATCTCGCAGAACGTGACCGGGGTGTTGAGGTCGGGCACCGTGCGGACGAACCGGGTCGAGACCCCCAGGCGCTCGAGCTCGCCCGACACGAACCGGCCGAAGGGGTCGTCCCCGGTGCGGGTGACGATCGCGGTGCGGAGGCCGTGGCGCGCGGCGGCGACGGTCACGTTGGCCGCGCTGCCGCCGAGGTACTTGCCGAACGTCTCGACGGCCTCGAGGCCGACGCCGTCCTGCAACGGGTAGAGGTCGACTCCCGAACGTCCGATGGTGACGAGGTCGAGGGGAGCCGCCGTCGCGGAGGCAGTGGTGTCGGTCATACGTCGCTGTACAACTCTCTGGTCGTGTCGATCGGGCCCGCCCTGTCGCGACGCCCATGTGCTTACATATGAACATAGCGCACGGGTGGCGAGAAGTCACGGCCGACCGACCGGCTGGCCGGGTCAGGGCGCGATCGGCGCCTCCTCGTCGGCCGCGACGTCCTTCTGCACGGCGAACTGGGTCCGGTGCAGCTCTTCGTACCGTCCGGCCGCGGCCAGCAGCTCGTCGTGCGTGCCGCGCTCCACGATCGACCCGTCCTCGACCACCAGGATCATGTCCGCGCTGCGGATGGTCGAGAGGCGGTGGGCGATCACCATCGCCGTCCGCCCGTCGAGCGCCTCGCTGAGCGCCGCCTGCACGGCGGCCTCGGACGTCGAGTCCAGCGCCGCCGTCGCCTCGTCGAGGATGACGACGCGCGGCTGCGCGAGCAGGAGGCGCGCGATGGTCATGCGCTGACGCTCGCCTCCCGAGAGCCGGTAGCCGCGCTCCCCCACCATCGTGTCGAGCTGGTCCGGCAACGAGCGGATCAGCGGCTCGAGCCGCGCCCGGCGGACGGCGTCCCACACCTCGTCCTCGGACGCCTCGGGCCTGGCGAGGCGGAGGTTGCTGAGGATGGTCTCGTGGAACAGGTGGCCGTCCTGCGTGACCATGCCCAGGGTGTGGCGCATCGAGGCGAAGGTGACGTCGCGGACGTCCGCGCCGGCGAGGCGCACCGCACCGCTGTCGACGTCGTACAGGCGCGAGAGCAGCTGCGCGATGGTGGACTTGCCGGCACCGGACGTGCCCACGAGGGCGACGGTCTGCCCGGGCTCGATGCGGAACGACACGCCGTGCAGCACCTCGTCGCCGCCGCGGGTGTCGAGGGTCGAGACCTCTTCCAGGGAGGCGAGCGAGACCTTGTCGGCGGACGGGTAGGCGAAGCGGACGTCGTCGAACTCGACGCTCACCGGGCCCTCGGGGACGGACGAGGCGGCCGGCTTCTCCTGGATGAGCGGCTCGAGGTCGAGCACCTCGAAGACGCGCTCGAAGCTGACCACCGCGCTCATGATCTCGACCCGGGCGCTCGCGAGGCCGGTCAGCGGCACGTAGAGGCGGGTGAGCAGCAGCGCCAGGGTGACGACTTCCCCGGTGTCGAGCTGACCGGCGAGCGCGAGGGCGCCGCCGAGCCCGTAGACGAGCGCCAGGGCGAGGGCCGAGACGAGCGTCAGCGCGGTGACGAAGACGAACTGCAGCAGCGCGCTGCGGACGCCGATGTCGCGGACGCGGGCGGCGCGGACGCGGAACTCCTCGGCCTCCTCGTCCGGGCGGCCGAAGAGCTTGACGAGGGTGGCGCCGGGTGCCGAGAAGCGCTCGGTCATCTGCGTGCTCATCGCCGAGTTGTGGTCGGCGGCCTCACGGCGCAGCGCGGCGAGACGGCTGCCCATGCGCCGCGCCGGCACGAGGAAGACGGGCAGCATGACCACGGCGAGCACGGTCACGAGCCAGGACGTGCTGAGCATCACGATCAGGGTGAGGACGAGGGCCACGACGTTCGTGACCACGCCCGACAGCGTGCCGCTGAAGGCCTGCTGCGCACCGATCACGTCGTTGTTGAGGCGGCTCACGAGGGCGCCCGTCCGGGTGCGGGTGAAGAACGCTATGGGCATCTTCTGCACGTGGTCGAACACGGCGGTGCGGAGGTCGAGGATCACGCCCTCGCCGATCCGGGCCGAGTACCAGCGCGTCGCGAGTGAGACGCCGGCGTCGGCCACGGCCACGACGGCGATGAGGAGGGCGAGCCGGACGATCGCCCCGACCTCGCCCCGCGCGACGATGACGTCGACCACCCGGCCGGCCAGCACGGGCGTCGCCACGGCGAGGAAGGCCCCCACGATCGAGAGGCCGATGAAGACCACCAGCTTCGCCCGGTAGGGCACGGCGAACGTCATGATCCGCCGCACCGACTCGCGCGAGATGCCGTGCTTGCCGTCCCTGGCGGACGAGATCTTGTAGAGCGAGCTCCAGGCCGCGCCTTCCATGCTCATGGTGGTTCCTTCCGTGGGGGGCAGGCCCAACCTACGTCGTCACGGCTGCCTCTCGAGCCACGGGGCCCGGTCGCCTCCGGCCGACATGCGGTCGTCCTCGACGTCGAGTCGCAGCACGGCCAGGGCCAGGCCCCGCCGACCACGGGTCGCCCGGACCGCGACGACCGACGTGACGGCCAGTGCGAAGGCCACGACGGGCAGGAACGGCCCGTCGAGTGCGATCAGGGTGGCCCAGCCGCCCGAGCCGAGGGCCCAGCGCACCACCCGCGCCAGGGCGCCCGGCGACGGCGTCGGCCGGAGGCGGACGACGTGTTCGCCCAGCGTGCGGCCCGAGGCCAGGACGACGACGAGCTGCAGCGCCGGCGCCACGAGACCACCGATCGTGACGAGGGCCGCCAGCGTCGGGTCCTGGTCGTCGCGGTCGGCCAGCGCCCAGGCGAGCGAGGTGCCGACCGTCAGCGCGCTCGACAGCAGCCAGATGGCCAGCACGTCCGAGAACATGCCGACGAACCGCCGCGACGACGTCACCGGCCGGGGCTCGTCGGCGTCGACCGGGTCCCGCGATCCCGCCAGGAGGCCCACGAGGGGCGCGAGCACCGTGCCGACGACCGCCCCGGCCGTGTTGGCGAGGAGGTCGTCGACGTCGAAGAGGCGGTAGGCGCACGGGTAGAGGAACCAGTCGCCGGTCAGCTGCGTGAGCTCGACGAGCAGCGAGACGACGAACCCGGCCCCGAGACCGACGACGAGGCCCACGACGGGCCGCCGCCGGGCGACGGCGTGACGGGCGAGGGCGCCGAGCGGCACGAAGAGCACGACGTTCAAGAGCACCTGGGCCGCCGCGGGGTTCGTGAGCAACGATCGCGGACCACCGATGCCGCCCTCGCGCACGACGTCCCGGACGAACGCGAGCGGCGTGAGCTGCACCGACGCCGGCGTCGCGCACATCGTCGAGACGTCGGGCAACGGCAGCAACGTGTAGGTGACCAGGGCCAGGGCGTAGACCACCGTGCCGAACGCCACGAGGCTGCGGCGGAGGCCGAGCCGGCCGTGTCGGCGGTACTCGAGCGCCGTCCACGGCACGAGGGCCGCGACGGCCACCGCCGACCCGAGCACGAACGCCAGGACCCCCGGCACGACGCTTCCCATGCCGCGACGCTACCCGGGTCGGGGCCGGACGGCCGCCCGTGCACGGGACGGGGACCGCAGGAGGCGCGGTGCCGGGACGTCCGACACCGCGCCTCCTCGGGGTGGTCGGCTAGGGGACGATGACGGCCCGGCCGCGGACCGTGCCGGCGGCGAGCGCCTCGTGGGCCTTCGGGCCGTCGTCGAGCGAGTACCGCTGCGTCGCGACCTCGACCTGGCCGGCCCGCGCGAGGTCGAGGACCTCGATCAGCTCGCTGCGGCTGCCCCAGTAGGGGATGCGGACGGCGACGTCGAAGGCGACCGTGCCGAACCCGACCTCGACGGTGCCGCCGCCGATGCCGACGATCGTCACGTCGGCGTCCGGTGCGGCGACCGCGACGGCCGTGGCCATCGTCGGCCCCGCACCGACGAAGTCGAAGACGGCCTGGACGCCGAGGCCTCCGGTGATCTCGCGGATCGCGTCGGCGGCGTGCTCGTCGCTGATCACGGTGTGGTGCGCGCCGACGTGCTTGGCGAGCTCGAGCTTCTCGTCGGTCACGTCGAGCGCGATGATCTGCGCCCCCGAGAGCGCCCGCAAGATCTGGATGCCCACGTGCCCGAGGCCTCCGGTGCCGATGACCACGGCGTAGGTGCCGGCCCCGAGCTTCGGCAGTGACGTCTTGATCGCGTGGTACGGCGTCAGGCCAGCGTCGGTGAGCGAGACGTTCTCGACCGGGTCGAGGTCGCCGAGGGGCACGAGGTGTCGGGGGTCGTCGACGATCATGTACTCGGCCATCGAGCCGGGCGCGCCGAGCCCGGGGGGCTTGATGCCCTCGGCGGCGGCGTTGACGCAGTAGTTCTCCTTGCCCTGGGCGCACTGGTGGCAGCGACCGCAGCCCCACGGGCCGTAGACGGCGACGGCGTCACCGACCTGCAGGTGCTCGACGCCCTCGCCGAGCTCGGCGACGACGCCGGCGCCCTCGTGCCCGAGCGTCAGCGGCAGCGGGTAGCCCTGCGCCGCGTAGTCCTGGGCGCTGAGGCTCATGACGTACTCGTCGCTGTGGCAGACGCCGGCGGCCGTGACCTTCAGCAGCACCTGCCCCGGGCCGGGTGACGGCTTCTCGATCTCGACGACTTCGGGGTGCTGACCGACGGTGGTGTA
The DNA here is from genome assembly GCF_015350895.1 of Frigoribacterium sp. VKM Ac-1396. Classification (NCBI taxonomy): domain Bacteria; kingdom Bacillati; phylum Actinomycetota; class Actinomycetes; order Micrococcales; family Microbacteriaceae; genus Frigoribacterium; species Frigoribacterium sp. VKM Ac-1396. The sequence continues at coordinate 182,070 of NZ_JADKSD010000003.1, forward strand.
CTGGAGTGCCTTCATGCGGCGCAGGCTACGCCGGACGGCTGGAAGGCGATCGACAGGTGTCGCATTACTCGGGCGGGCGGGGCGGCGGAGCCGGTCGGACGAGGCGGAGGAGCCGGTCGGACGGTGCGGCGGCGTCGCTCGGACGGTGCGACGGCGTCGCTCGGACGGTGCGACCGCGTAGTCGACGACGGTGGTCGGCCCTACGATCGTCGGCATGGCACACCTGCACCGGGCCGGCATGGACCCCAGCAAGATCGCACTGCTCGACGCCTGGGTCCCCACCCAGCCGTGGTTCGAGGGCCCGGCCCCGTCGTCGGGTGACGACGGGCTGCGGAACGTCGCCGCCTTCCGCTTCGACGACCCGGCGGGCGAGGTCGGCGTCGAGACGATCATCGTGGCCACCGCCGACGGCGTGCAGCTGCAGGTGCCCCTGACCTACCGCGCCGCTCCCCTCGCCGGTGCGGACGCCCACCTGGTCGGCACGACGCAGCACGCGGTGCTCGGCGAGCGCTGGGTGTACGACGGCACGGCAGACCCGGTCTGGGCCGCCGCGCTCGCGACGGCCGTGCTGACCGGCGGCACCCAGGCCGAGGCCTGGTTCGAGGTCGACGGCGTCCGCGAGGTGCGCGAGCCGAACTCGACCGTCGTCGGCAGCGGCAGCCCGGGCGTGCCCGTGCCCGACGTCGACCGCGTCACGGTCGACCAGGTCGAGGGTCGCACGGTCGTCACCGGCGCGGCCGTCCGCATCGTCGTCGCCCGCGTCCTCGGTCGGCACGACGCCGGCGCCCTTGCCTCGACCGGCGGCCACACGGGCGACCACGGCGTCGAGGTGCTCACCGGCACCTGGACGGGCCACGACCAGCCCGAGACCCTCGCGGTCGTGCTCACGGCCTGACCACCCGCAGGAGGCGCGGTGCCGGTGCGCGGGAGGGCCGGGTCGCGAGGGCCGCCGGGTCGCGACCCGCGCCTCCTCGTCTCGTCCCCAGACGGTCGCCGGGTGTCGGGACGGTGAACGATCGTGCACGGGGCTTCGCCCGGTGGCCCGCTGCCGCTACGGTGGCCCGATGACGGCGACCGACACCACCCTGACGACCGGGTCCACTGCGACCACCGCGCCCGGCACGCCCTTCTCGGGCGCGGCCTCCCCGGCCGTCCGGACGCCGGGGGCGACCGCGACGGGCACGGTGCCCGCGACGCCGCCGACGGCCGAGCTGCACCTGCACGTCGAGGGCACGCTCGAGCCCGAGCTGGTCTTCGCCCTCGCCGAGCGCAACGACGTCGACCTGCCCTTCGCCTCGGTTGACGAGCTGCGTGCCGCTTACTCGTTCGGCTCGCTGCAAGAGTTCCTCGACCTGTACTACGCCTGCACGGCCGTGCTGCAGACCGAGCGAGACTTCCACGACCTCGCCTGGGCCTACCTCGAACGCGCCCACGCCCAGGGGCTGCGACACGTCGAGATGTTCTTCGACCCCCAGGCGCACACCTCGCGCGACGTCGACGTCGACGAGGTGATCGACGGCCTCACCCGGGCGCTGGCTGAGGCCCGCGAGCGGTTCGGCATCACGGGCGGGCTCATCTTGTGCTTCTTGCGGCACCTGCCGGTGGACGACGCGGCCGCGACCCTCGAGTCCGTCGCGCACCGCGCCTCCGACCTGGTCGGGGTCGGGCTCGACTCGTCCGAGGTGGGGTTCCCGCCGGCGGCGTTCGCCCGCGTCTTCGAGCGCGCCCGCGGGCTCGGCCTGCACGTCGTCGCCCACGCCGGCGAAGAGGGGCCGCCGTCGTACGTGACCGACGCCCTCGACCTGCTGCACGTCGAACGCGTCGACCACGGCGTGCGCAGCCTCGAAGACGACACCCTCGTCGCCCGCCTTGCCGCCGACCGGGTGCCGCTGACCGTGTGCCCGCTGTCGAACCTGCGCCTCGCGGTGGTGCCCGACCTCGCCGAGCACCCGCTGCCCCGCATGCTCGCGGCCGGGCTGCTCGTCACGGTCAACAGCGACGACCCCGCCTACTTCGGCGGCTACGTCGGCGACAACTACCAGGCGCTGCGCGACGTGCTCGGGCTCGACGACGACTCGCTCGCCCTGCTCGCCGAGAACTCGGTCGAGGCGTCGTTCGCCGACGAGGGCCGCAAGGCCGAACTCGTCGCCGAGGTGCGGGCCTGGCGCGAGGCGCGGCGCGCGGCCTGACGTACGGGCGCGGGCTCGGGTGCGAGCTCGGGCTCGGGCTCGCGTGCGGGCTCACCTGCGGGCGTGGGCTCGGGCTCGCGTGCGGGCGCCGTCCCGGGCCACCCCGCCGAGCGGCGCTCACCCCCTGCCTAGGCAAATCGCCCAGCGCCGAACACGAGGGTCCCGGCCCGACCCCCACCCGCACAGCACCCACCACCCCACCAAGCGGCACCCAACCCCTGCCTCGGCAAATCGCCCAGCGCCGAAGGCGAGGGTGCTCGCCGGACGGCTAGAGCGTTCGGCCGGCGTTCGCGTCGAGCCAGGCCTTGGGGTCGACCTGCGTCGAGCCGCCGAGCAGCACCTCGAAGTGCAGGTGTTCACCGGTCGCGACCCCACTGCGGCCGACCTTGCCGACCAACTCGCCCACCGCGACCGTCTGGCCTGCGACGAGGGGGCTCGAGCCGACCTGCATGTGTGCGTACAGGGTGCTGACGCGTTGCCCGTCGATCACGTGGTCGATGACCGCGTACTGACCGAACTGGCCGTGCATGCCCGAGGTGCGCACGACGCCGGCGGCGACGGCTCCGATCGGGGTGCCCCCGCCCGGAGTCATGTCGAGGCCCTTGTGCATGCTCGAGCAGGCCGCGCACGGTGCCGTCCGCGGACCGAAGCCCGAACTCAGCACGACGGTGCCGGCGAAGGGCCACCGGATGTCGCCGGTGCCCGAGTTCACGATGGTGCCGGCACCCGAGGAGGCGCGGGGCGCGCTCGATCCACCCGAGAGAGCCTGCGACGTGACGACCGGTTCGGGCTCGGGGGGCGGAGGTGGCGGAGGCGCGTCGGTCACCCCGAAGGCGTCCCGCTCGGACACGGTCAGCACGACGAGCGACGCCGCGAGCGTCTGGGTCGGCATCGGCGCGGCACCCGCGGTCGGGATGTTCGACCCGCCCAGGTCGCTCGCCGAGGCGGGAGTGAGGTTCGACGTGAAGAAGAGCATCACGGCGAAGACTCCGAGCACGGGCAGGGTCGCCGCCCGGACGCGGGACGCCGCAGCACGCAGACCCGGACGCCGTGACGTGCCCTGGGGCCCTCCGCGCGGCTTCGCGCCGGGGCTCGGGTGCCGGTCGCCGTCGACGCGGGCCCGATTCAGCAGGGCCGGTGCGGACGTCCGCGGGCGTCGGGTGACGGCCGACTCAGTGCCGGGAGTCGCGGATGCCGACGGCGCCGAGGCAGGTGCCGTCGAACCCGCTTTCGAACCATCAACCCGGTTGCTTTCGGGTTCATCGTTCGAAACGGGGTTTCTCGTGACATCGGCGACTGGTGCGGGTGCGGCAGCAACTGCTGCGGAGGCAGTGGCGGCGGCGCGCTCGCGGGCCAGGGCCTCACGGCGCGTGAGAGGAGGCGCGGTGGCGACTGCAGACGTCACGCCGTCGGGCGAGTTCGAAGGGTCGGTCATGAGCGCTTCCTGCGACGGGTGGCGCTTCGACTCACGGTTCTCCTCGGCGGGGCGGACCGATCGAGTCTACGATCCGAGCCGCCCGCTGACCAGGGGTGGAGGTGATCTTTCACGGACTGCACCCTTCGTGGTCGTCCGGCACCGCGCCTCCTGACCGGGGCCGCTCGCCGAGATGCGGGCGACGTTACGCACCGATCGGCGGGGCGGTCACACCCAGAACGCGGCACAGGCAGGAGGGTCACGACCCCACCTCGCGGGGGTTCCGCCGGCCGCCGGGCACCCCTACCCTCGGGCCGTGACCTTCGTGCTTGCCGCCCTGCCCCTGCTCGTGATCGTGGGGGCGCTGGTCGACATCGTCACCCGGCCCGAGGGTGACGTCCGCCACCTGCCCAAGGCCCTCTGGATCATGATCGTGCTGTTCCTGCCGCTGATCGGCAGCATCGTCTGGTTCGCCGCCGGCCGCGAGTACGGTCGGCGCGACGAGCAGATCGGCCCCCGCGACCAGAGCCGCTACCACGAGGACGCGGCCCGCACGCTCGACCGCCGCGTGCGCACGACCGAACAGCAGCTCGCCGACCTCGACCGCGAGGCCGAGCACTACGAACGACTCGCCCGCCTCGCGAAGCTCGAGGCCGAGGTCGAGCAGCGTCGGGCGACGACCGGCGGGGACGTCCCCGCCTGACCGGCACGTCCCCGCCTGACCGGCGGCGCGCCTCCTGACCGGCACCGCGCCTCGCGAGCGCGAGGACACCGCCGGATGGACGAGACACCGCGGCAGAACACGGTGTGCCGTCCACTCAACGGTGTTCTCGGGTGCGGGTGCGGGTACGGAGGCGGGTGCGGGTGCTGGCGTCAGGCGCGCAGCCAGGCAGCCGTCTCGCCGGGCAGCTGCCCGGCGTCCGAGAGCGGCCCGCTCGCGACGAGCACCTCGGCCCCACCAGACGCAGCACCACCAGACGCAGCACCACCCGACGCAGCACCACCCGACGCGGCACCGCCCAGCCCGAGCGCGGCCAGGTCGACCGGCTCGGTGCCGAACACGCACACCACGTGCCAGCCGCCGGGGCGGACGAAGTGCAGCACGTCGTCGCGGCCGTCGACCGGCAGCCACTCGAGCGTCTCGTCGGTCTGCAGGTCGCGACGGGCGGCGAGGGCCGCACGGTAGAGCGCCAGGGTCGACGTCGGGTCGGCGTCTTCCGCCTCGACCGAGTACTCGCCGAACCAGCTCGGCTGCGGCAGGTGGGCGTCGCCCGGGCCGAAGCCGAACGACGAGCCCTCGCGAGCCCAGGGCAGCGGCACGCGGCAGCCGTCACGGCCGATGTCGACGCCGGGGTTGCGGAAGAACGAGGGGTCCTGGCGCTCGTCGGCGGGGATGTCGGCGACCTCGGGCAGGCCGAGCTCCTCGCCCTGGTAGACGTAGGCCGAGCCGGGCAGGCCGAGCATGAACAGCGAGGCCGCGCGGGCCCGTCGCAGGCCCGTCTCGACGTCGACCTCGGGCGAGGTGCCGCCCGACAGCAGCCACTCGGCCCCCTGCTTGACGTCGCGTCCGTCGAGCGCGGGCAGGCCGTAGCGGGTCGCGTGGCGCACGACGTCGTGGTTCGAGAACACCCACGTCGTCGACGAGCCCGACGCCTCGGCCGCGTCGAGGTTGTAGGTGATGATGTCGTGGAACTGCGTGGCGTCGAAGTCGGCCTCGAGCAGGTCGAAGTTGAACGCCTGCCCCAGCCCCGAGGCGCTGGCGTAGCGGGCGCGGCGCGACGGCTCGACCCAGGCCTCGGCCACGGCGATGCGCGGCGGGTCGTACTCGTCGAACACCTCGCGCCACGACGCGTAGATCTCGTGGACCTCGTCGCGGTCCCACAGGGGGTGGTCGCCGTCGGCCTTGGGCAGCGCGTCGAGCTCGGCCTTCGAGGGCAGCACCTCGGGCAGGCTCTTCGCCAGCCCGTGGGCCACGTCGACGCGGAACCCGTCGACGCCACGGTCCGACCAGAAGCGCAGCGTGGTCAAGAAGTCCTCGCGCACCTCGGGGTTGTCCCAGTCCCAGTCGGGCTGCTCGCTCGCGAACGAGTGCAGGTACCACTGGCCGTCGGCGACGCGCGTCCAGGCCGGGCCGCCGAAGATCGACGTCCAGTCCGAGGGCGGCAGCTCGCCGCCGTCGCCGAGGCCGTCACGGAAGATGTAGCGCGCGCGGGCGGGCGATCCGGCCGGGGCGGCCAGCGCCTCCTGGAACCAGACGTGCCGGTCGGACGAGTGGTTCGGCACGAGGTCGGCGATCACGCGGATGCCGGCCGCGTGCAGCGCGTCGATCATCTCGTCGAACTGGGCGAGCGTGCCGATCTTGGGGTCGACGTCGCGGTAGTCGTCGACGTCGTAGCCGCCGTCGGCGAGGGCCGACGGGTAGAAGGGGCTGAGCCAGACCGCGTCCACGCCGAGCTGCGTCAGGTAGGGCACCTTGGCGGTGATGCCCGGCAGGTCGCCGATGCCGTCGCCGTTCGAGTCGGCGAAGCTGCGGGGGTAGATCTGGTAGACCGCCGCCTGGCGCCACCAGGTCGGGTCGTCGGTCAGCAGCTCGGTCGAGGGTGCGGTGTGGAGCGTGTCGGTCATCGTGGAGCGAGGTCCTCTCGGGGGTGGTGGGTTGTCTCGAGGGTCAGGAGGCGCGGGTCGCGCCCCCGACGGACGCCTACTTGATGGCGCCCTGCGTCACGCCCGCCATCACCCAGCGCTGGGTGAACAGGTAGACGACGATCGCCGGGGCCATCGCCATCAGGTACGAGGCGAAGGCGACGTTGTAGTTGTTGCTGAACTGCGTCTGGAAGATCTGCTGCAGCACGGGCAGGGTCTGCAGCGACGGGTCGGCGGTGATCAGCGAGGGCATCGCGAAGTCGTTCCACGACGCGAGGAAGGCGAAGATGCCGACCGTGGCGCTCATCGGTGCGAGCAGCGGGAAGACCAGGCGCCAGAAGACCTGCCAGGTGGTGGCGCCGTCGAGCCGCGCGCTCTCTTCGAGCTCTTCGGGCAGCGACCGGAGGAACGCCGTGAACAGCAGGATCGAGAACGACAGCTGGAACATGACGTGCAGCAGCGCGACGCCGACGGGGTTGTCGAGGCCGACGATGCCGGTCAGCTTGATCTGCGACAGCGCCACCACCGGGAACGGCAGGAACATCGCGGCGAGCAGGTAGAAGAACGAGAAGCGGAACAGCTTGCGGTCCCAGTTGCGCGAGATCGCGTACGACGCCATCGAGGCGAGCACGACCGTGCCGACCACGGTCGCGGCCGTGACGAGGGTCGAGATGCCGAACGCCCGGGGGAAGTCGGTCAGCTGCCACGCGGCCGCGAAGTTCGAGAAGTCGACCGGCGCCGGCAGGCTGAACGCGTTGCCGTCGACGGCCTGCGCCGTCGTCTTGAGCGACATCGTGACCGTGACGTAGATCGGGATCAGCACGGTGATCGTGCCGAGCACGAGCAGCGCGGTGACGAGCCGGTTCGGTCGCTCCTGGCCGACGCGACCACGTCGACGACGGGGCGCGGCGTCGGCGTCGCGACCCGCGCCTCCGGGGGTGGGGGCCGACGAGGCGGCCGGGGTGACGAGTGCGGTGTTCGCCATCAGACGGCCGCCTTTCCGCGCGTGATCCGGAGTTGGACGAACGCGATCGCGACGGCGATCACGAAGAAGATGGTCGCGTTGGCCATCTGGTAGGCGTAGTCGCCGCCGGTGAAGCCGGTGAAGATCGTCATCGCGATGCTGCGCGTCGACGTGCCGGGGCCGCCGTTCGTCAGGCCGACGATGATGTCGTACGAGTTCAAGAAGTTCTTGAAGCCGATGATCGTGTTGATCACGACGTAGCCCGCGACGAGCGGCAGCCTGATCGAGCGCAGTTGCTTCCAGCCCGAGGCGCCGTCGAGGCTGCTGGCCTCGTACACCTCGCCCGGGATGGCCAGCAGGCCCGCGATGTAGATCAGCAGCGTGCTCGGGATCGCCTGCCACGCGGTCACGACGACGATGCCGATCCAGGCGGTGTCGGCGTTCGCGAGGATGCTGTCCTGCAGGCCCGGGATGCCCAGCGAGGCGCCGAGGGCCGGCAGCGAGTTCGAGAACAAGAACTGGAAGACGAACGCGATGATGATGCCCGAGATCACCATCGGGATCACGAACACCGCCCGCAGCGCCGTCTTGGCCTTGATCTGCGAGGTCAGGCCGATCGCCAGCAGCAGCGCGACGACGTTGACCGCGACCACCGTGACGAGCGCGAAGCCCATCGTGAAGCCGTACGAGCCGAGGATCGCCGGGTCGGTCGCCATCGCGAGGTAGTTCGTGACGCCGACCAGGTCGAACTCGCCGAAGCCGATCGAGTTCGTGAAGCTGTAGAACACGCCCATCACGGCCGGCAGGGTGATCGCCAGCGAGAACAGGACGAGGGTCGGCAGCAGGAAGAGGTAGAAGACCGGGTCGACGCGCCGGCCGCGCCGTCGGGGGTTGCCGGCCGTGCTGCCGGTGAGCGAGGTGCGGGCGCCTCGCGCGACCGCGGGGGTGGTGGTCGTGGCCATCGGGTCTCCTTCGACTCGGCCGGTGATCGGGGTGGCGGCGCCCGCGGTGCGGCGGGCGGTGCGGCCCGTGCCGTCGATCGCGCTCATGCGCGGAGCGCCAGACGGCGCCAGTCGGCGTCCATGGTGCGCAGGGTGCCCTCGGCGCTCGCGCCCGTGACGATGCCCTGCACGTAGTTCTCGGCGGGGATCGTCAACGGGATCGCCTTCGAGGCGCCCTGGTAGAAGCGCGCCTCGTCGTAGTAGCTCTGCATGCCGACGATGCGCTCGTCGGTCACCGCGGGGGCCGAGGTCGTGGTGCCGAACGCCAGGAAGTCGCGGTTGTAGGCGTCGTGGATCTCGGGCTGCATGAGGTAGGTCAAGAACTCGCGGGCGGCCTCTTGCTTGCGCGACTGCTGGGGCACCCAGAGGGCCAGGTCGAGGTTGACCCGCACCTTGCGGTCGTCGGGGTCGTCGGTCATCGGCAGCGGGAACGTGCCGATCTTCGCCTCGGGGTTGGCCTTGGTGATCTCGCCGAGCGCCCACGGGCCCTGCATGAGCATCGCGGCCTCGCCCTGCGCCATCGCGAGGTTGCCGTCGCCGTAGCCGCGGCTGTTGCGGTTCGCGTTCGACAGCCCGGCGAGCTGCACCATGCGCTCGACCGGCTCGCGGAAGTCCTTCTCGAACGAGACCGAGCCGCCCTCGCCGACGCTCGTGCCCTCGGCGTTCATCTTCTCGTAGAAGGCGGCGACGTCGAGCATGCCGCCGGTCGTGTAGTCGAACAGGCCCTGCGCGACCGTCCACGGCTCGCGGAAGGTGCTGTAGATCGGGGTGACGCCGGCCGCCGTGAAGGTGTCGCACGCGGCCAGGAACTCGTCCCACGTGGTGGGCACCTCGACCCCGAGGTCGGCGAAGATCTGCTGGTTGTAGATCACCGACGCCGCCGTGATCGAGTACGGCAGCACGCTCGTGCGCCCGGGGTAGGTCGCGTACTGGTCGACCAGCTCTTGCACCTCGGGCCGGATCGTCGCCGCCTCGGGCAGGTCGCCGAGGTCGCTGAGCGCTCCGCGCTCCATGAAGCGCGCCATCTCGAGGTTGTAGGTGAAGGCCGCGACGTCGGGCGGGTTGCCCCGGACGAAGCCGGCCGAGATGCCCGAGGTCGAGTCGTGGATCACGCGGACGGCCGACTGCGACTCGTTGAACCGCGAGACCAGGTCGGAGAAGTAGGGGATCGCCTCGGGCTTGGTGGCGTAGAAGGTGATCTCGGTGCGGCCGCCACCCGAACCCGAGGGGGCACAGCCGGCGAGCAGCAGGGCGGCACCGGCGGCACCGATGCCGCCGAGCAGGGTGCGTCGGCTGAGGCCGGCACCGGAGGGCAGTGGGGGTGTGGGCACGTCGTCGTCTCCCGGGGGTCGCGACCCCGGCGGCAGCGCCGTGGTCGAGTTGATCTGGTGTGTAGATTTAGACCCTAGATCAATTCGGGGCGTGGCACCATGGGTCGTCCACGAAAAGATCTGCCGTGTCGCGAGACGACGGCCACGGCACGAGGAGGCGCGGGTGGCGTTGAGCACCGGGGTGTCGTCGCCGAGCCTGCTGCGACGCATCAACGCGGCCGAGGTGCTGAGGCACGCCTGGTCGGTCGACGCCGTCACGGCCAGTGACCTGATCGCCCTGACCGGGCTGACCCGCTCGACCGTCTTGGGCGTCTGCGACGACCTGATCGAGCGCGGCTGGATGGTCTCGCTCGCCGATGCCCGCTCGACCGGCGAGTACCGCAAGGGCCGCCCGGCCCGCCGGTACGCCCTCGCCCGCTCGGCCGGTCACGTCGTCGGGGTCGATGCGGGCCAGCACCACCTCACGGCGGTCGTGGCCGACCTCCGTGGCCGTGTGGTGGCGCGCGTCGCGCGACGGATCGACCCCGGCGGCACGGCCGACGACCGCCGCCGCATCGTCTCGCGGCTCGTCGACGACGTCCTCGCCGAGGCCGGACTCGACGACGCGGACGTGCTGGCCGTCACCCTCGGGGTGCCCGCGCCGACCGACGCCGAGGGACGCTCTCCGGTCGAGGTCGGCGCCGACTTCTGGGTGCTGATGAACCCCGACTACACGGGCCTGTTCGCCGACCGCGGCTGGGCGGTCGTCGTCGAGAACGACGCGAACCTCGCCGCCGTGGCCGAGGCGGCTGCCGCAGCCGCCGGTGCCGGTGCGGGTGCCGGAGCGGGCGCCGGTGCCGGCGAGGCCGCCCCGGCCTCGTTCGTGACCCTGCTGGCCGGCGAGCGGTTCGGCGCGGGCTTCGTGCTCGACGGAGCCCTCGTGCGGGGCAGCCGCGGTGCCGCGGGCGAGATGCGCCTCCTCGACCTGGTCGAGGGCGTGGGCTCGGCCGACGGCCTCGGGGCCGTGCTGCGCGACGCGGCCCGGGCGGCTCGCGAGCTGGGCACCGTGCCCGCGTCGTCGCCGCTGCGCGACATCCCGCTCGACGAGCTCGACGCCCCCGCCGTGCTCGCCGCCGCCGACGCCGGCGACGCCACAGCACTGCGCCTCGTCGAACGCGCCGCCGAACGGTTCGGGCGCGTCTGCGCGATGCTCAGCGGCATGCTCGACGTCGACCGCATCGTCGTCGCCGGGGCCGTCGCCCCCTCGATCGGCCTGCTGCTCGAACGGACCACCCCGTGGCTCAGCCGGTTCACGCACCGGGCCGCGCCCGAGGTCGTCGCCTCGACGCTCGGCGACGCGGTCGTGACCACGGGCGCCGTCGAGCGGGCCCTGGCCCACGTGCGCGGCCACGCACTCGAGCTGACGTTGCGGGGGGCGGCGGACCCGAGCCGCGCCTCCTAGGGGCTCGGGCGACCGGCCGGCACGCGAGCGGCCGGCACGCGGGCAGGCGGCCGTGAACCCGGTTCCGAGCCATGAACCCACGAGCGATCGGGTTCATGGCTCGAAACCGGGTTCATCGAGCGTCGGGGCAGGAGGCGCGGGCACAAGAGGCGCGGGCACAGGAGGCGCGGGGGCAGGAGGCGCGGGGCGGCCGGGCACGCGCCGCTAGGCTCGCGGGATGGTCACCGTCGTGCTCCCCTGGCGTCCGCAGCCGAGTCGGATCGCCGCGTTCGAGGTCGTCCGCGACTGGTACGCCGAGGCGCTGCCCGAGGCCGAGATCCGCACGATCGACTCGCCCGACCCGGTGTTCAACCTGGCGCAGTGCCGCAACCTCGGCGTCGCGTCCCTGGCCGACGACGAGATCGCCGTGATCGGCGACGCCGACACCCTGCCGCAGCGCGAGCCCCTGCTCGCGGCGATCGAAGCCGCCCGCACCAGCGGCCGGGTGCACCTGCCGTACACCGAGTACCACTGGCTGGGACGCGACGGCACCGCGCAGGCGGCCGCGGGCACACCCCTCGAGCGGTGCGACTTCGAGCTCGTCCGCGGGGCCTGCTCGGGGGTCTACGTGACCCGCGCCTCCTCGTGGCGGGCACACGGCGGGCAGGACGAACGGTTCCGCGGCTGGGGTTTCGAGGACGCCGCCTGGTACCTCGCCCACACGACGCTGCTCGGCGAACCGCCTCAGCGCCACGAGGGCATGGTCTTCGCGCTGCACCACCAGGCCGAGGTGCGCGAGGGGCCGCAGTACGACGCCAACGCCGCGCTGATGCAGCGGTACCGCGACGCGTCGGTCGGCGTCGACGCCATGCGCGCGGTCGTCTTCGGGGGGTAGGGCGGCCGGGCCGCCGTCGCGGCCATGTCACCGACGCGGTCGGGTCGCCGTCGCACTCGAGTGGGCGGAAGGTGCTCCCGAACAGCTTCCGACGGGCATCTTCTGCCCGCTCGACGGCTCGAGCAGACCGATCCGGTCGCAGGCGACGGCGCCGCCGCCGAGGAGGCGCGGGCCGGGGCGGTCAGCCGGTCGCGGTGAGCGCCGCGTGGGCTCGTGCCCGCCCGGGCGTCTCGCGCAGCGACGACGCCAGCCCGGCCAGGCGCCCGGCCGCACCGGGGTCGCGGGTCTGCAGGTCGAGCACGTGCCGCAGCGCCTCCGCTAGCTCGTCGACCGTCGCCGTGTTCGGGGCGAGCGCGACGCCGACGCCGGTGCGCTCGAGGGCCGCGGCTCCGGCGAACTGGTCGGTCGAGAACGGCAGGACGACCACGGGCACTCCCGCGGTCATCGCCTCGGTCACGCTGTTGTTGCCCCCGTGCGTGACGGCCGCCGCCGCCGCGTCGAGCAGGGTCACCTGCGGCAGGAACTCGCGGACGAGCCAGTCGGCCGGCACCTCGCCGAGGTCGGCCCGGGCCCCGGAACCGAGCGCGATCGCGGCCCGCACCCCGACCCGCCGCAGGGCCTCCGCCACGCGCCCGAGCACGTCGGACCGCACCGACAGGAAGCTGCCGAAGCTGACGTAGACGAACGGGGCGGGGCGGGGTGCGGGTACGGGGGCGGCGTCGGTTTGGGCGTCGGCGTGGGCGTCGGCGTGGGCGTCGGCGTGGGCATCGGCGTCGACGTGGGCGTCAGCAGCGGTGTCTGTGTGGGCGTGGGCGTGGGCGTCGGTGTCGGTGTCTGTGTGGGCGTGGGCGTCGGTGTCGGCCAGCCAGGCGGCGACCTCGGCGTCGACGGGCTCGGCGCGGACGGCCGACCCGAGCCAGACGTGCGGCGGCAGCAGGGCGTCGCGGGCGGGGTCGGCGAGCTCGCCGGGGTAGTTGTAGAGCAGCAGGTCGCCGTGCTCGCCGAACGCGCTCGTCGACGGCGGCAGGTGTGGCGCGAGTTCGGCCAGGGCGGCGTTCCACTCGGCGGTGAACGAGGCGTCGACCCGTTCGCAGAGCTCGCGCAGGCCCGCGATGCCCGCCGGAGCAGACCCGGCATCGAACCGGGCATCGGTCGCGGATGGCACCGCCGACTGAACATCGAACCGCCGAATGTGGCGGTGCGACGTCGATTCGGCGGTGCGACTCGAGTCGTCGGCGGGTCCGGCGGCGCCCGCCGCACCCGCACCCGCACCGGCACCGGCACCGGCACCTGCACCCGCACCCGCACCGACCCCGCCGAACGCGGCAGGCCACTCGGGCGGGCAGCCGTAGACCTCGTCGCCCACGGGCAGCGCCGTCGGGTGGCCGAGCACGACGTCGGCGAACGGCACGCCGCCGGCCACGAGGGCGAGCCGGGCGCTGAAGGCGAGGTGGTCCACCACGATCTGGTCGGGCCGGACGGCGGCGACCACGTCGAGCACGGCGCGGGCCGTCGCGACCGGCTGCCACATGAGGTCGGTGAGGCGTTCGCGAGCCTGGTACGACAGCGTCTCGACCATGCCGAGGCGGGTGGCGTCGAAGAAGCCGCGCAGCGACGCGTCCTCGTCGGCGACCTGCTCCTCGGCGCGGATCACCCCAGGGTTCGAGCCGCGCCCGAGCTGCAGGTGCACGCGCTCGAAGCCGAACGACTCGACGATCGCGGCGGTGGCCGGCCCGGTCGCGACGACGACGCGCTCGCCGCGGTCGCGCCACTCGGTGGCCAGGGTCGCGAGCGGCAGCAGGTGCGAGGCGTAGTCGGGGCTGATGACGAGCAGGGTCATCGTGCGCTCACGCTCCACTCGCGCTGCTCGAGTTCGTCGTGGTGCACCGTGTCGTAGACGCCGGACAGCGACCGCGCCATGGCCTGGATCGTGAAGGACCGCTCGACGGTGTCGCGTGACCGGGCCGCGCGCGCCTCCGTGGTCTCGGCCGCGGCCGCGGTCAGGGCCTCGCCCATGGCCTGGCGCAGGGCGTCGACGTCCCAGGTGCGGGTGAGCCAGCCGGTGTCGCCCTGACGCACGTAGGTCGACGGGCCGCCGCCCTGCGGCGCGACGACGAGCAGCCCGGAGCCCATGGCCTCGAGCAGGGCGATGCCGAACTCCTCCTTGAGGCTGCCGCAGACGTAGACGCCGCGCGGAGCCGCCAGCCCGGGCAGCCCGAACCGGGCCGCGGCGACCCAGCGGGCGACGGTGTCGTTGGGGCGGTGCCCGGGCAGCAACAGTCCGGAGGCGCGGTGCCGGCCCGCAGGGACGATCGCGTCGATCAGGTCGAGCTGCTCTCGCTCGTCGGCGCTCGGGTGCTCGAGGTCGCCGCCGATCAGCAGCAGGTTCGCGCGGTCGCGGAGCGGGATGCCGTGCGCGTCGGCCCCGTCGACACCGGCGCCGGCCTCCGCGGCGCCGGCCTCCGCGGCGCCGGGCGCGCCGGCCGCACCGCCGGCCCAGGCCTCGACGATCGTCGCCATGCCCTTCACCCGGTGCAGGCGGCCCACGCTGACGAGCAGCGGCATGCCGCGGCGCTCGGGCGGCAGCGACTCGAGCAGGGCGCACAGCTCGGCGAGCGGCGGGGTCGCGGGGCCCCCGGCGGCGTGCTCGGCGGCCTCGGCGACCGAGCGGTCGACGACGTCGAGGTCGATGCCCTCTGGCACGATCGTGTGCCGCTCGGGGTGCGAGGTGACGTCGATGCCGACCAGCTCGCGCATGTCGCGCTCGAGCTCCGGCCGGGGGAAGAGCACGGTGTGCGACGCGTTCGAGGCGAGCTGCTGCACGAGTCGCGTGCGGAACCAGAAGTGCTCGACCTCGTCGACGTCGCCGAAGGTCTCTCGGGTCAGGGCGCCCGACAGGTCGAGCGACTGGATGACGGCGTGCGGGTCGGGCGCGACCGTGAACACGACGGGGATGTCGAGTTCGCGCGCCACGTCGGCGGCCGCCAGGCTGCCCACGTCGGCCATCCGCAGGTGCAGCAGGTCGACCCCGCCCGCGGCCCGCAGCACCCGCCGGATGCCCCGGCGCGCGGCGACCCGCAACGGCCACGCGGTCGCCGACGAGACGGGGTCGCTGAGCAGCGGCACCCGCCCGTAGACGTGCCCGGAGGCGCGGGTCGCCAGGTCGTGCACGCTCGCCACCGCCGCGTCGGCCGAGCCGCGCGACAGGGTGACGACGCGGTCGACGCCCCGGGCGCCGGGGGCGTCCACCGCGCCTCCCGGGGTGAGGTCCGCGAGCGCGGCGAGGGCGTCGCGCGCGGCATGGGCGTCGGCGCCGGAGGCCGCCTGGCCCGAGGAGGCGCCCCGCCCGTCGGACGCGGAGGGCGCCGCGGCCAGGGCGTCGCCGAGTCGCACGAGCAGCGTCGCGATGCCGCCGTTGTCCCCGCTGCCGGCGTGCGTGAGCCCGGCGTCGATGTCGGCGTGCAGGAAGAGCTGGGCGATGGTGAGGCCCTCGCGCCCGGCCGGGTCGGTGCCGTCGAGCTCGGGGTCGAGTCCGCGGTCGCGCCGGCGGTCGCCGTCGGGCACCTCGTCGGGGGCCGACAGGTCGATCGTCGAGAGGCGGGCGACGTCGCCGAGGTAGCCGTAGTGGCGAGCGAGCTCGCGGACGGCGGCCGCGACCCCGTGGTCTCCGCGACGTTGCCCCAGGGCGGAGACGGCGGCGACCCGGACGTGCTCGTCCTCGCCGGCGTCGAGCGCGATCGTCAGCAGGGGGCGCGAGGCGATGCGGGCCCGCACGAGGCCGAGGGTCTCGACCAGGCGGTACCGCGCGCCGGGCTCGTGCACGCCGATCAGGGTGCCCTCGAGGGCGACGCCGACCACGGCCGGGGCGGACGACGACCACTGCTCGAGCGTGCGCTGCGCGACCATGCCCGTGAACCCGCCCGCGACGACGAGGCCGATCAGCCGGCCCACCGTGTCGTAGCGCGGCAGGCGTTGGCTGAGCGCCGACGCGGCGTGCTCGCGCAAGAAGGTGCGGTCGCTCGACAGCAGGTCGCTCAGCACCACGTCGGCCTGCTCGTCGAAGACCTGCGCGAGGGCGTTCGTCGCGGCGATGGCGACGAGCTGGTCTTCGCTCTCGAGGGCGCCGCGCAGCACCCGGATCGTGCGGGCGCCCCCGGTGCGGGCCGCGTCGAGGGCGAGGTCGTCGGCGAGGCGCATCGAGTCGACCAGGCGGTCGGCCTCGTGGATCGCATCGAGCGAGGTCTGGATGCCCATGGCGGTGCCTCTCGGTGGTGCGGTGCGGTGCGGTGCGGGGTGGTGCTGCGGGGTGGTGCGGGGTGGTGCGGTGTGATGCGGGGTGGCGGGTGTGACGGTGGCGGCGGGTGCGGCGTGCGGCGCACGGCGCACGGGGCGCGGGGCGCGGGGCGGCCCGCGTGCCCCGGGCCTGGTGGAGCCTATCGCCGCCCGGTGACCGGCCGGTGCGGGATCGGCACGGGCCTGGTGCGAGGGCGGTGCGGGGTCCGCGCGAGGACACCGCCGAGTGGACACGGCACCACGGCAGTGCGCGGTGCGGTGTCCACTCGGCGGCGTCCTCGCCGGTGCGCTCGCCGGTGCGCTCGGCGGCGTCCTCGCCGGTGCGCTCGGCGCCGCGGGCGTCCGGTACCGTCGTGGGCGGCATCGATCCCGCTGCCGAGTCCCGCAGCGAGAGGCCCCACCCGTGCGAATCGTCACCATCGGAGACGTCGGCGTGCTCGACGGCATGGTCCACGTCGGCGACGAGGCGATGTTCCACGAGGCGACCGTGCAGCTGCGCGCCCGCGGTGCCACGATCACCGGCGTCTCGTCGAACCCGGCCGAGACCGCCGAACGCTACGGCATCGACGCCGTGCCCGCGATCGGGTTCCACCCCGCGACGACCGGCGGCCGGCTCGGCCAGCGCGAGCGCCGGGCCCGCGTGCTGTCGGCGATCGACGGAGGCGCGGGTCACCTCCCGCAGGACGACCCGGCCTGGCAGCTGATCGAGGCCGTCCGGGAGGCCGACGGCGTGCTCGTCGCAGGGGGCGGCAACATGGCCTCGCTCTGGCCGATGCACGTCTACGAGCGCAACACCCTCGGCCTGATCGCCCGCCGCTTCGGCAGGCCGCTCGTGGTCAGCGGGCAGACCATCGGCCCCGTCCTCGACGGCGAGGACCGCGAGCTCGTCACCGAGCTGCTCGACGCCGCCGCCCTCGTCGGGCTGCGCGAGGGCGCGTCGCTCGAGCTGGTGCGCTCGCTCGGGGTCGACGCCGCCAAGACCGTGGGGACGGTGGACGACGCGAGCTTCCTCGGGGCCGACGCCGCGCCTCCTGCGGTGGGTTCGGCGGTATCGGTCGGTTCGGCGGGGCCGCACGGTTCGGCGCGGCCGGACGGTTCGGCGCGGCCGCACGGCTCGGCTGTACCGGTCGGTTCGGCGGGGCCGGACGGCTCGGGCGGGCCGGCGACTGCGGCGGGGCCGGTCGCGCCGTACCTCGCGGTCAGCCTGTCGGCGCACGTGGGTGATGCCGACCGCGGCGAGTTCGCGGCGGCCGTGGCCCGGCTGCTCGACCGGGTCGCGGGCGAGGCAGGGCTCGAGGTGGTGTTCCTCGCGCACTGGGCGTCGCTCGACCCGACCGAGGAGCGCGGCGACTCGCTGCTGCACCGGGCCGTCCTCGACCGGCTGAGCGTGCCGGCGCGGGTCGAGCCGACGACCGACTCCCCCGCCGCGGCGCGCTTCGCCCGGGGCGCGGCCCTGCACCTGACCAGCCGCTATCACCCGGCCGTCTTCGCCGTCGCAGGCGGCGTGCCGACCGTCGGGCTCGCGGTCGACGAGTACACGACGATCAAGCTGACCGGTGCGCTCGGCAACTTCGGCCAGTCCAGCGTCGTCTCGGCCGCGCAGCTGCTCTCGGGCGAGGCCGAGGAGGTCGGCCTGGCCACGTGGGCCGGACGCGACGCCGTGCGGACGGCCTGGGCCGGGAGCCTCGCCGAGACCCGGGCCGCGTCCTCCGCGTGGTGGGACCGCGTCGCCGCCGCCCTGCGCCCCTGACGCGACCCGCGCCTCCCGGGCACGGCCCCGCACCTCGCGGGCACGGCTCCGCGCCTCGCGGGCACGGCTCCGCGCCGTACGAACGACCGCGGGTGTCGGCACGCGCCCGCTGGTGACGACACAGCACTAGGACGTGGTCACAGCGCCAGGCCTTGTCGTGGTGCTGTGCCCATGTCGTGGTGTGGTGGGCGGCGGGCTGGCCGCGCCCGCCACGAAGTAAACACGCCGCCACGCGATGTCGTGGCGGCGTGTGTACCTCGTGGCGGGGCGGCCTGCGAGGCGACGGAGCAGAGGAGGCGCGGCGAAGCCCGCCCTCGCAAGTCCCCGCCCCGAGCTGCGGCGTGGGCAGCCGCCACAACGAGTGCACCGCGCCAGCACGGGGGGCACGGCACCGCGCCAGGACGTGGTCACAGCGCCAGGCCTCGTCGTGGTGCTGTGCCCATGTCGTGGTGTGGTGGGCGGCGGGCGACGGGCTGGCCACGCACCGCCCCCTGCCGCCACGCCACATCACGCCACGAGATAAACAGGCCGCCACGCGATGTCGTGGCGGCGTGTTTATCTCGTGGCGGGGAGGCTAGCGAGGCGCCGGAGCAGAGGAGGCGCGGCGAAGCCCGCCCGCACCGGCCCGGCCCCGCGCCCGGCCCACACGGCACCGGCTCAGTGCTGCAGGGTCGCGCTGGGGTACTCGCCGAAGCGCTGGACGTACGAGGCCGTGAAGCGGCTCAGGTGCGTGAAGCCCCAGCGCTGGGCGACCGCGGCGATGGTGGCCTCGCCCGGGGCCAGCTCGAGCAGTTCGGCCCGCACGTGGTCGAGTCGGACCGTGCGCAGGTACTCGGTGGGCGTGACGCCGAGCTGACGGCTGAACGCCTGCTGCAGGCCGCGGGGCGTGAGGTGCACGATCTCGGCGACCTGCGTCATGTTGACCGGCAGGTGTGCGTGGGTGTGCAGGTACTCGACGGCCTCGCGCAGGCGGGCGTTGCGGGGCACGAGCAGTGCGGGCGGCAGGTCGATCGAGCGGTGCGTGAACGTGTTGAGCAGGGCGACCGCCGACTGGCGGTTGAGCTCGGAGCGCAGCAGCTCGGTCGACTCGCCGCCGAGGATGGTCTTCGCGGCGTTGGTGATCGTCGCCTGCCAGCGGCGCAGGTCGCCCAGGTCGGGCACGGCGGTGTGGTCGAACTGCAGGGGCCCGGCGAGCGCGCCCTCGTGCTCGGCGGCGATGCGCTCGAGGTAGGCGGCGTCGAAGTGGACGAGGTTCTGGCGGTACTCGCGCACCTCGAACTCGAACGCCTTGCCGGTCGGGAACATCAGCGGGCGGCCGATCTCGAACGCGGCCTCTTCGGCCCCGACGTCGAGCCGGCCCTCGCCTGCGGTGATCCACGCCACGACGTACTCGCGCTCGGGCTGGATCGCCCCGCGGATGTCGCCGAGGAACATCGACGAGCGCAACGTCATCTCGGAGTCGCCGGCCGTCGTGTACCGGTAGGCGAAGGTCTCTTGCCGGGCGTCGGTGCGGAACCCGGCGCCGTTGTAGGTGTCCTCGAACAGAGCGCGCGCCTGGTCCAGGTCACGGCCGCCCATCTCGGAGCGCACCGGGGGCAGGGTCTGTTCGGGTTCCATCAGAGTGATCCTGCCATGCCGGGGACGGTGAAAGAACGCCCTGACCGGGCCGGACCCCCGAAGCGGGGGCGGTGGGGCTGGGGACTCACGCGACCGGCGGGGTCGTCGCCGGGCCGAACGCCTTCACGAACGCGGCCCGCAGCACGGCCTTGAAGCCCGAGGGCAGGCGCGTGCGATGCAGCACGTCGGCTTCGACCACCAGCGCGAAGAAGGCTTCGCCCTCGACCAGCCACCACGACCGCACGGTGTCGGACGGGAAGACCGCCTCGCCGTCGGGCTCGTCGGGGCTCTCGACGATGACGCGGTCCTCGTAGAGGGCGACGGCACCGTGCTCACCGTTGATCGAGGCCGAGCACTCGAAGATCAGGTCGGGGTCGAGAGGGGGCGCGAAGTCGCCGAAGAACAGGTCGGCCGCAGGGGTGCGGGCCGCGTCACCGATCTGGCCGAAGTCGCTGGCGTCGTTGAAGTCGCCGAACGCGGCGTCGAGTTGCTCCGGCCGCCCGGGTACGCGGCGCGACTCGTCGCTCTCTGCGTCCACGGGGTACTCGACTCTCGTCCTGGTGCGGTGTGATCAGAACCGTGCGGTGTGATCAAGACCGCCGTGCAGCTGCTGCACCTGTTCCATTAGACCGCCTAGCTACCGGCCGGTGCACCTCGAGGGCCCCTCAGTTCGGTTTGTGGCCATGCGGCCGCGAGGCACGCAGGAGGCGCAGGTCGCGATACCGGCGCCCGTCCCGAGGAGGCGCGGGTCACGCCACGGCGCCCGTCACCAGGAGGCGCGGGTCGCGTCCGTCACGGGACGCGCGTGATGCGCTCGACGGCCTCGCGGGTCAGCGTCCGACTCGGCGGCGAGGGGTCGAGGGCGCGGTGGATCGACAGCCCCTCGATCAGTGCGTCGACCTGTCGGGCGGTGTCGGGGTCGAAATGGCGCTCGAGCTCGACCCGGCTGCGGCGCATCCACTCGCGGGTGATCTCGCGGAACCAGGGCTCGCGGGCGGCCAACGTGTAGAGCTCGTAGCTGAGCACCTGGTCGCGGACCGCGGCAGGGCCGGTGAGGTCGTCGTGGACCAACGCGACCACCGCCTCCTTGGCCTCGTCGCGGTTGGTGGCGGTGCCGAGCCGCGCCTCGAACCGCACGATGATCGTCTCGGCGAAGCGCGAGAAGGCCTCGTGCAGCAGCTCGTCCATGCCGTCGAAGTGGTAGGTCATCGAGCCGAGCGGCACGTCGGCGCGCGCCGCGATCTTGCGGTGCGAGGCGCCGGCCACGCCGACCTCGGCCACGACGTCGAGGGTCACGTCGATCAGGCGGTCGCGACGGTCGGGCTCGGTGCGTCGGGTGGTGCCCACGGCTAGAGGCTCCTCACCACTCGCGCCGGGTTGCCGACGGCGACGACGTTCGCCGGGACGTCCTTCGTCACCACCGCCCCCGCACCGACGACGCTGTTGTCGCCGATGGTCACGCCGGGCAGCACGATGACGCCGCCGCCGAGCCAGACGTTGTCGCCGATGGTGATGGGCTTCGCCGCCTCGAGCTTGTCGCGGCGGGGCTGCGGCTCGACCGGGTGGGTCGGCGTCAGCAGCTGCACGTTCGGGCCGATCTGGCAGTCGGCCCCGATGGTGATCGGCGCGACGTCGAGCGCGGTCAGCCCGTAGTTGACGAAGGTGCCGGCCCCGATCGTGACGAAGCTGCCGTAGTCGACGAACACGGGCGCCCGGACGTGCGCCGTCTCGTGCAGGCTGCCGAACAGCTCGCGGGCGACGGCCTGGGCGGCGTCGACGTCGTCGGCGTACGCCGCGGCGAAGCGGGCCTGCAGCGTGATCGCCCGTTGCTGCTGCACGGCGATGTCGGGATCGTCCGAGACGTAGAGGTCACCGGCGAGCATGCGCTCGTGGTTGGTGCGCGGGTCGCCGGCGAAGTGGTCGGGGGTGGCCTCGACCTCCGGTGAGGCGGACGAGGAGGCGCGGGTCACGTCGGTCTGGTCGGCTGCGGTCATGCACGACACCCTAGACGACGGGCGTACGAACGTACACACTGGACCCATGAGCACCCGCCCGCCGTTCAGCCCCGAGCTCGCCCGACGGCGGGCGGCGGTGTTCGTCTTCATGGCCGTCGTCGGCGTCTCGCTGGCCTCGTGGGTCGTGCGGACCCCCGCCATCCGCGACCTGCTGCAGGCGTCGACCGGCGAGATGGGCCTGGTCATCTTCGGCCTGTCGGTCGGCTCGATGGGCGGCATCCTGTCGTCGGCGCCGATCGTCCGCCGCCACGGCGCCCACCGCGCGGTCGCGATCGGCGGCACGTCGCTGATCGTCGGGGTCGCGCTCGTCGGCCTCGCGGCGTCGCTCTCGCTCACGCCCGGAGTCTTCGTCGGCCTGGCGTTGGTCGGGGCCGGCGTCGGGCTCGCCGAGATCGCCATCAACATCGAGGGCGCCGCCATCGAGACCGCGTCCGGGCGGTCGGTGCTGCCCGTGCTGCACGGCTGCTTCAGCCTCGGCACGGTCGCGGGCGCCGGCCTCGGCATCCTGCTCACGGCGACGCACGTGCCCGTCCAGTGGCACCTGCTCGGGGTCGCCCTCGCGGGCGGAGCCGCCCTGGCCTGGGCGGTGCCGGTCGTGCCGCGCTCGACGGGACGCTCCGACGCACCGGCCGAGCGCGCCTCCGGGGTGAGGGACCGCCTCGCCGGGTCGCTCGCGGCCTGGCGCGACCGCCGGCTCGTGCTGCTCGGCCTGATCGTGCTGGCGCTCGCCCTGGCCGAGGGCTCGGCCAACGACTGGCTGCCGCTGCTCTTCGTCGACGGGCACGGCGTCTCGCCGACGGCCGGCACGGTCGTCTTCACGGCGTTCGCGGCGGCGATGACGGTCGGGCGGTTCGCCGGCGAGCCCCTGCTCGCCCGGTTCGGCCACGCGACCGTGCTGCGGGCGAGCGCCCTGGTCTCGGCGGTCGGCATCGCCCTGGTGGTGTTCGCCGACTCGGTGGTCGTCGCGGGCGTCGCGGTCGTGCTCTGGGGGCTGGGCGCCGCCCTGGGGTTCCCGGTGACCGTCTCGGCCGCGGCCGACGGCGACGACCCGACGTCGGCGGTCGGAGCGGTCGCGACGATGGCCTACGTGGCGTTCTTGGTCGGGCCGCCGTTGCTCGGCTTCGTCGGCGAGCAGGTGGGACTGCGGAGCGCGATGATCGTCGTCCTGGTGGTCGTGGTGGGCGCCTCGCTCATCACGTCGGCGGCGCGGCCCCGCACGCGGTCCTCGGCCGCCCGGCCTTAGTGTACGTTCGTACACCATGACGTCACCGACGACCTCTCCCGCCGCCCCGGCCCGCACCGTGCCGACGCGCGAGGACCGCCGAGCCCGCCTCGGCGTCGCCCTGCTCTTCTTCACCAACGGCGCCCTGTTCGCGAACATCCTGCCGCGCTACCCCGCCATCAAGGACGGCCTCGACCTCTCGAACGCCGACTTCGGCCTCGCGGTCGCCGCGTTCCCCGTCGGCGCCCTCGTCGCCGGCCTCGGGGCCGGGTGGCTCATCCGACGGTTCCGGTCGTCGCGCGTCGCCGTGATCGGCACCGTGATCACCGGCGTCGCCGTGCTGCTGGCCGGCATCGCCCCCGTCGGCGGACTGCTCGCCGCGGGGTTCCTGCTCGCGGGGGCGATGGACGCCATCGTCGACGTCTCGCAGAACTCGCACGGGCTGCGGGTGCAGTACCGCTACCGCCGGTCGATCCTCAACTCGTTCCACGCGGTCTGGAGCATCGGCGCCGTCCTCGGCGGCCTCATGGGCGGCGCGGCGGCGGGCCTCGGCATCCCGGTCGCGTGGCACCTCGGGGCGTCGGCGGTCATCTTCGCGGTCGTCGCCATCGTGTCGTACCCGCTGCTGCTGGCCGGGCCCGAGCCGGTCGAGGGCTCGGCTGCGTCCGCGTCCGTCGACGGGACCGTCGCACCGAGTGCCGACGTGACGGCGGGCGTCGGGCCGGGCGCGGCACCCGTGGCGAGCGGCCCCGGGGACGCGACCCGCGCCTCCTCGGCTCGTGGCGGTCGCCCGGTCTCGGTCGGGTTCGTCGCCAAGTGGGGAGTGCTGCTCGCCCTCGTCGTCATCGCGTCGTCGGGCGCGGTCGTCGAGGACGCGGGCAGCACCTGGACCGCTCTCTACCTCGGCTCGCTCGGGGCCGGCGTGACCGTCGCCGCCCTCGGGTTCGTGTCGCTGCAGGGAGCCCAGTTCGTCGGGCGGCTGCTCGGCGACAGCATGGTCGACCGCTTCGGGCAGAAGGCCGTCGCCCGGGCCGGAGGCGTGTTCGTCGCCGTGGGCATGGGCGTCGCCCTGGCGTTCCCGTCGGTGGTCGGCACGATCGTCGGGTTCGCGGCGGCGGGGTTCGGCGTCGCGACGTTGATCCCGGCGGCGATGCACGCGGCGGACAACCTGCCCGGGTTCCGCGCCGGGACGGGGCTGACGCTGGTCAGCTGGTTGCTGCGGCTCGGCTTCTTGGCGTCGCCGCCGATCGTCGGGTTCGTCGCCGACTCGGTCGGGCTGCGGTTCGGACTGCTGCTGGTGCCCGTGGTCGGGGTGGCCGTCGTGCTGCTCGCCGGGGTGCTCGAGGGGCGCCGGGCGCGGGGGTCGGCGCCGCGCGGCAGCTGACCCGGCACGGGTCGGAGCGAGGTCGCACCACCCACGACCCGGGCACCCAGAACTGGGGAGTGCGGGGCGGCGGCCCCACGGGCAGACTCGGTCGAGCCCAGAGCCCGAGGAGGCCCGTCCGTGCTGTCCACCGTGTACGTCAGCCGATCGTCGTACCCGTTCACCGACGACGATCTCGCGAACCTGCTGATGACCAGTCGCGCCAACAACGCCCGCCTGGGCATCACCGGCATGCTGCTGCACCGCGAGGGCCGCTTCATCCAGGTGCTCGAGGGGCCAGAGGAGGCGGTGCGAGCGCGCCTCGCGGTCATCGCGCGCGACCCCCGGCACACGGGTGTCAACACGATCGTCGACGAGCACGTCCCGGATCGGCTGTTCCCCGCGTGGACGATGGGCTACCGGGCCGTCACCGACGACCTCGCCTCGTCGATCCCCGGCTACGCCGACGTCTTCGACGCCGCCACGGCGGAGATGGTCGACGGCACAGGCGGACTGTCGCCGTCGTCCGCCTACAAGGTCCGCACGCTGCTGCGGTGGTTCCGCGAGCAGCCGACGACGGTGACCGACGAGCTCTTCGCACCCCGCGCCTCCTGACCCCGGCGGGGTTGTGACGTCGGCTCGGCGTCGGGGATACTTCCAGGACGAAAGTATGTCTCGCCGTCTGGAGCCACCGTGTCGCACCCCACCCCGTCGTCCTCCGTCGCGCCCTCGGGCGCACCCTCAGGCCCACCGGACGCGTTCGTCCACCTGAGCAGCGCGGGCGTCAGCCTGCTGCTCGACGTGACCGCCGGGCGACTGCCCTCGGTCATGCACTGGGGTACCGCCCTCGGCCGGCCGGACGTCGACGACGTGCGGTCGCTCGCGGCCGCGGCCGTGCCGCCGTACGTCAACAACCTGATGGACGAACCCGTGCGCCTGGCGATCCTGCCCGAGCACCACGCGGGCTGGTCGGGCAAGCCGGGGGTCGGCGGCCACCGGTCCGACGGAGCCGACTGGTCGCCGCGGTTCACGGTGGACGCGCTCGACGTGACGGGCGGGGCCGAGACGACCTGCGCCTCCTCGGGCCCCGCGCTGATCGACGCGGGCGCCGCCCTCGTCACGGTCGGCGCGCGCGACGAGGTCGCCGGGCTCGCCCTCGTGCTCGAGGTCGAGCTCACCGAGAGCGGGCTCGTCCGGATGCGGGCCGAGCTGACGAACGTGGCCGGCCGGGCGGGCAACGCGTCGGCCCACACCGCCAGCGCGGCGGCCCACGCCGCGAGCGCGGCGGCCGACGTCTACACGGTGACCGACTTGCACCTGGCGCTGCCGGTGCCGCCGCGGGCGCGTGAGGTCCTCGACTTCGCCGGCCGCTGGGGCAAGGAGCGCACACCGCAACGCCGCGAGCTCGTCGTCGGCGTGCACGAGCGCGAGGGGCGCAAGGGCCGCACCGGCCCCGACGCCGCGACCGTGCTGAGCGTCGGCGTGCCGGGCTTCGGCTTCGGGGCGGGCTCTGGCGAGGTCTGGGGCCTGCACGTCGGCTTCAGCGGCGGCCACCGTCACTACGCCGAGCGGCTCTCGACCGGCACGCAGGTGCTCGGCGGCGGCGAACTGTTGCTGCCGGGTGAGGTGCGGCTCGAGGTCGGCGGGTCGTACCGCAGCCCGTGGGTGTACGCCTCGTACGGCGACGGCCTCGACGACCAGGCCCGACGGTTCCACCGCTGGCTGAGGTCGCGCGAGCAGCACCCGACCCGCCCGCGCCCGATGACGATCAACGTGTGGGAGGCCGTGTACTTCGACCACGACCTCGCCCGCCTGCGCGACCTCGCCGACCGGGCCGCCGCCCTCGGCGTCGAGCGGTACGTGCTCGACGACGGGTGGTTCCATGGCCGGCGCGACGACCACGCCGGCCTCGGCGACTGGGTGGTCGACGCCGAGGTCTGGCCCGACGGCCTGGCGCCGCTGATCGACCACGTCACCGGCCTCGGCATGGAGTTCGGCCTCTGGTTCGAGCCCGAGATGGTGAACGAGGACAGCGACCTGGCCCGCGCCCACCCCGAGTGGATCTTGCAGACCGGCGACCGCCTGCCCCCGCGGTCGCGAGACCAGCAGGTGCTCGACCTCGGCAACCCCGAGGCGTTCGCGCACGTGCTCGGGCAGATGACGGCGATCCTCTCCGAATACGACATCGCCTACCTCAAGTGGGACCACAACCGCGACCTGGTCGACGCCGGCACCTGGCCGACCGGCGCCGCGGGCGTCCACGAGCAGACCCTGGCGGCCTACCGGCTGATGGACGAGCTCAAGGCGCGGTTCGCCGGCCTCGAGATCGAGGCGTGCTCGTCCGGCGGCGCCCGCGTCGACCTGGGCGTGCTCGAACGGGCCGACCGGGTCTGGGTCAGCGACTGCATCGACCCGCTCGAGCGGCAGCAGATGAACCGGTGGACGATGCAGCTGCTGCCGCCCGAGCTGCTGGGCTCGCACGTCGCCTCGGGCGTCAGCCACATGACCGGCCGCTGGCACGAACTGTCGTTCCGGGCGGGCACGGCCCTGTTCGGCCACCTCGGCATCGAGTGGGACCTCGCCCGGGCCACCGACGCCGAGAACCGCGACCTCGCCGAGTGGATCGGCCTCTACAAGCGGCACCGCCACCTGATGCACACGGGCGACGTCGTGCGGGTCGACGAGGCCGACCCGTCGTTGCTCACCTACGGCACGGTCGCGGCCGACGCGAGCGAGGCGCTGTTCTTCCTCGCGTACGTCGGACGCTCGGACGTCGCGCCGCTCGGCCGCGTCCCCCTGCCCGGCCTCGACCCGTCACGGCGCTACCGGGTCGCGCCCGTGCTCGTCGGGTCGCCCGACCACGGCCTGACGCCGCCGCCGTGGTGGGGCACGGCGGACGCGGACGGCTCGTACCCGGGCGTCGTGCTCGACGGGCGCGCCCTCGCCGTGGTCGGACTGCAGGCGTCGGCGTCGTTCCCCGACCGGGTAGTGCTGCTGCGGGTCACCGCCGAGGGGTGAGGGGGCGCGGGGCGCGGGGCGCGGGGCGCGGGGCGCGGGGCGCGGGGCGCGGGGCGCGGGGCGATGAACCCCGAACGCGAAGACGAACCCTGATCAATCGGGGTTCGCCTTCGTGTTCGGGGTTCTCCGCGCGGCGAGCGCGGCGAGCGCGGCGGACGTGAGGCGCGGGGCCCGCAGGAGGCGCGGGTCGCGCTCCGAGGACGGCCGGCGCGGCGAGCGCGGCGGACGCTCTCAGCGACCGAGCGCGTGCATCTGGATCGCGACGGCGGCAGCGCCCCGGGCCCACTCGTCGAAGCGGAACCGCTGGACGACGAGTCGGGGCGCGGGCGTCGACCGGTGGGTGCTGCTCGCGATCGCGCGGTCGACCGCGGCGGCGGCGATCGTCGCGAGCCGCACGCCCTCACCCGACAGCAGGACCGCCTCGGGGTCGAGCACGTTGAGCACGCCGGCGATCAGCTGGCCCAGGACGTCGGCGGCGGCGTCGACGACGACCCGCGCCTCCTCGTGCCCGTCGGCGGCGAGGTCGAGCAGGTCGTCGTAGCCGACCGGGCGGCCGAGGGCCCGGGCGGCGGCAGCTTCGACGGCTGACACGGTGACGAAGGCTCCGGCGCAGTCGTGGTGGCCGAGGTCGCAGGTGGGAAGCGGCGCGACGGACGGGGCGACCGCCGGCACGACGACGCGCTGGTGGCCGATGCTGCCCGCCGACGAGTGCGCCCCGCCCAGCACCTCGCCCGCGGCGACGAGGCCGAGGCCGACTCCGGCGCCGATGGTGACGAGCGCGAACGAGCGCCGACCGCGGCCCTCGCCGAACCAGAGCTCGGCCTGGGTGAGCGCGCGCACGTCGTTCTCGACCCAGGTCGGCAGGCCGGTCGCGGCGGTCACCCGCTCGGCGAGCGGCACGTCGTCCCAGCCGAGGAAGGGCGCGTGCCGGACCACCGCCCGGTCGACGACCTGCCCGCCCACGGTGACCCCCAGCGCACGGATGCGGTCGTCCCGGTCGCGGGCACTGCTCACGACCCGGGCGATCTGGGCGACGACGGCGTCGGGTGACGGGTCAGGGAGGCGCTCGTCGCGTTCGGACAGCACCTCGCCCCGTTGGTCGGTGACGACGACGAAGAGGCGATCGTGGGTCAGCTTGACGCCCACGAAGTGGTGCGCGTCGGGGTCGAGGTCGAGCGGGATCGCCGGCCTCCCCGAACCCGAGGCGGCCTGGGCGGCACGCTCGACGAGCAGGCCGCTCTCGAGCAGAGGCTTGGTGATGCGCGTGAGGCTCGGGCCCGAGAGGCCGAGGCGCTCGGCGAGCTGCGTCCGGGGGCGGGGGCCGTGCACGAGGATCTCGAGCACCACGGCCTGCGCGCTGCCGGCCAGCGGGGCCCAGCCGTCGGCTCCGGGGCGGGGGTGCGAGTCGGCCGCTCCGACGGCGAAGGGCCGGGCGGCGCCGGTGTCGCGGGAGTCCGTCACGCGACGATCCTATGCAGCCGACCCGCGCCTCCTGATCCCGGCCCCGCGGCGCGGGCGGCGGGCCGTCGCCGCCCCGCGACGTACCCCGGCACCCGAAGTGGGGGACAACGAACCGCCACCCGATGGCCGAACATCAGGTGTGGCGATGCGGACGGACGACGAGGCGCTGCCCCCGTGCACCCTCTGCTCGGCACCGACCCGCCGCGAGCCGAACCCGTTCTACGGCACGGCCCTCTCGGTGCACCGTCACGTGCTCGTCTGCACGGCGTGTGCGACCGTCGGCTTCGCTCCGGCTCCGGACGACGACACCCCCGAGGAGGCGCGGCGCCGGACCCACCGCATCGGCCTGCGTGCCCGCGTGGCCGGCTGGTACCGCGCGCTGCCCTGACGGCGTCGTGGCGCCTCCCGTGCCCGCTGCGCCCCCACCCCGACCGCACCACGCCACGAAGTGGACACCGCACCACGACATGTCATGGCGCGGTGTCCACTTCGTGGCGTGGTGACCGGTCGCGGCGGCGGGGATCAGGAGGCGCCCGGTCGATCCGGCGTGCGGCCTCAGCCCTGCTGCTGCGGGCCGCCGCGGGTCGCCGCCGCGTGCTCGGCGTCGGCCTGGAACCGGCCCGCGGCCTCGGCGTCGAGCTCGGTGCCCGACCCGCAGTAGGCGCAGGTGTAGACGTGCTTCGTCGAGTACGGGATCACCGGGATGAAGAACAGCGTGAACCACCGACGGTGCTTGACCAGGCGCTGCGCGGCCTCGTTGCCGCAGACCCGGCAGACGAAGAAGAGGACGCCGAGCAGGGCACTCGTGCCCTTGGTGCCGAAGATGATCATGCGCCTCACCCTAGGCGGGCCCGGACGTCGTCGGGCATCCGCCTCCTGCTGTCCGTGAGAGCGCCGGGCGGCCCGTGGGCGTCGCACCGCGAGGTGAGCAACGCACCGCCGAATGAGGCGGTGCGACGTCCAGCCGGCGGTGCGACACGAGCCCGCTTGCGCCACACGCCGCCACACGCCGCCACACACGCAGCACGCGGCCGCTCAGCCGGCGCGGAACCTCCGCAGGCGCAGGCTGTTCGTCACGACGAACACAGACGACGCCGCCATCGCCGCGCCGGCCAGCACGGGGTTGAGCAGCCCGAGCATCGCCACCGGGATCGCCGCGACGTTGTACGCGAAGGCCCAGAACAGGTTGCCCTTGATGGTGCCGAGGGTCGCCCGCGACAGCCGGATCGCATCGGCCACGCCGGCCAGCTCGCCGCTGACGACGGTGAGGTCGCCCGCCGCGATCGCCGCGTCCGTGCCGGTGCCCAGGGCGATGCCGAGGTCGGCCGTGGCGAGTGCGGCCGCGTCGTTGACGCCGTCGCCGACCATCGCGACGACGTGACCGTCCGCCTGCAACCGGGCCACCGCCTCCACCTTCTGCTGCGGGGTGGCTCGGGCGACGACGTCGGCGGCGTCGATGCCGACCTGCCGCGCGACGTGTCGGGCCGCGCCCTCGTTGTCGCCGGTCAGCAGCACCGGCGTCAGGCCGAGGCGGCGGAAGCGCTCGACGGCGTCGCGCGCACCCGGCTTGACGGTGTCGGCGACCGTGACGACTCCGCGCACGACGCCGTCCCAGGCGACGGCGACGGGGGTCGCCCCGGTCGCCTCGGCCGCGGCGAACGCCGCCTCGAGCTCAGGAGGCGCGGTGACCGACCACTCGTCGGCCAGCCACCCGGGGCGGCCCACCAGCACGAGCGTGCCGTCGACCAGGGCCTGCACGCCGGCCCCGGCGTGCGCGGCGAACTGCTCGGCGGGTGGGACGCGGAGGCCACGGCGGGCTGCCTCGGCCTCGACGGCGCGGGCGACGGGGTGCTCCGATCCGGACTCGACGGCGGCGGCCCGGGCCAGGACGTCGTCGACACCGGCCTCGCCCACGACCACCTCGCGCACGCCCATGCGCCCGGTCGTGACCGTGCCGGTCTTGTCGAGGACGATCGTGTCGGCCGTCCGGGTGCGCTCGAGCACCTGCGGCCCGCGGATCACGATGCCGAGCTGTGAGCCGCGGCCCGTGCCGACCAGCAGGGCGGTCGGCGTCGCGAGCCCCAGCGCGCACGGGCAGGCGATGATCAGCGTGGCGACGGCGGCGGTGAACGCGGTCTGCAGCGACCCCGTGAAGAACCCGCCGGCCCCGCCGACCAGCCCGCCGAACGCCAGCCAGCCCACGAAGGTCAGCACGGCCAGCCCGATGACGACCGGCACGAAGACGGCCGACACCCGGTCGGCGAGCCGTTGCACCTCGGCCTTGCCGCTCTGGGCCTCTTCGACGAGGCGGCCCAGGCGGGCGAGCTCGGTGTCGGCGCCGACGCGGGTGATCTCGACGAGCAGGCGCCCGCCGACGTTGAGCGTGGCCCCGACGACGCGGTCGCCCGGGCCGACCTCGACGGGCACGGACTCGCCGGTGAGCATGCTCAGGTCGACGGCCGAGGTGCCCTCGCGCACGAGGGCGTCGCTGGCGATCGACTCTCCGGGACGGACGACCACGAGGTCGCCGGGCACCAGGCTCGCGGTGGCGACCCGCGCCTCCTGACCGTCGCGCAGCACGGTGGCCTCCTTCGCGCCGAGCTCGAGGAGGGCGCGCAGGGCCTCGCCCGAGCGGCGCTTGGCGCGGGCCTCGAGCCAGCGCCCGAGCAAGATGAACACCGTCACCGCCGAGGCGACCTCGAGGTAGATCTCGGTCGGGCCGCCGTGCGTCGCGACCAGGCTGAACGACATGTGCATGCCGGGTCGACCGGCGTCGCCGAAGAAGAGCGCCCAGAGAGACCAGGCGAATGCGGCGATCACGCCCACGCTGACGAGGGTGTCCATGGTGGCGGCTCCGTGCCGCGCGTTCACGGCGGCGGCGCGGTGGAACGGCCAGGCCCCCCAGACGGCGACCGGCGCGGCCAGGGTCAGCGCGAGCCACTGCCAGTTCGTGAACTGCAGCGCCGGCACCATCGAGAGCACGACGACCGGCAGCGCCAGGGCGGCGCTGACCAGGGTGCGGTGCCGCAGCGCGTCGACCTCTGCGGACCGGGCGTCGGGGGCGTCGCCGTCCGCGCCGGACGTGCCGTCGGACGCGCCGTCGGACGCGCCGGGCGAGGACGCAGGAGGCGCGGGCACGGTGGCCCCGTAGCCCGCCGCGGCCACCGTGGCGATGAGCGCCTCGACGTCGGGCACCCCGGGGCCGCCGTCGCGTGCCTCGTCGGCCGCACCGGCCACGACCCGCACGTGCGCCTTCTCGGTCGCGTAGTTCACCGACGCCTCGACGCCGGGCAGCTTGTTGAGCTTGCGCTCGATGCGGTTCGCGCAGGAGGCACAGGTCATGCCGCTGATGTCGAGCTGCACGGCGTCCGGCTGCACGGCGCCCGGCTGCACGGTGCCCGACGGCACGGTGCCCGACGGCACGGTGCCCGACGGCACGGCGTCGCGCTTCGTGGTGTCGAGCGGCGCGGTGGCCCGCGGGACGCTCTCGCCCGGCCGACCCGCGCCTCCTGCGGTGGTCATCGTGCGGACAGCTGGTAGCCGGCCTCTTCGACGGCGGCCCGCAGCTGGTCGTGCTCGACGGTGGCGTCGGCCGTGACCGAGACGGTCGACGCGCCTCCCGGGTTCAGATCGACC
Organism: Frigoribacterium sp. VKM Ac-1396; assembly: GCF_015350895.1. Lineage (NCBI taxonomy): Bacteria > Bacillati > Actinomycetota > Actinomycetes > Micrococcales > Microbacteriaceae > Frigoribacterium > Frigoribacterium sp. VKM Ac-1396. The sequence continues at coordinate 214,302 of NZ_JADKSD010000003.1, forward strand.
TCGACCGAGTCGACGCCGTCGACCTCGGAGAGCTCTTCGGTGACGCTGGCGACGCAGTGCTCGCAGGTCATGCCGTCGACCTGCAGGGTGGTGATGGTGGAGTCGGTCATGCGCGGTCCTCTCGATCGGCCCTCAGGTTATACCCCCTAGGGGTATCACGGCCAGGGGCTCGGCCGGTTGTCCCCCACCTCCGAGAAGCCTCCGCGTCGAGGCGGCGCCAGGTGACGCGGACTACGAACGGAGGGGAGCCCGCCCACCCGGCGGGAGAGAGAAGGCACCCGACCATGACCGAGATCACCGCACACCACGGCCTCTTCAAGGACACGAACCTCCACGTCGACGACACCGGCGGCTCGGGCCGCACCGTCGTCCTCATCCACGGCTGGCCCCTGTCGGGTGAGTCCTGGAGCAAGCAGGTCCCCGCGTTCGTCGAGGCCGGCTACCGCGTCGTGACCTACGACCGCCGCGGCTTCGGACGCAGCGACAAGCCCAAGACCGGCTACGACTACGACCACCTGACCGAGGACCTGCACACCGTCCTCACCGAACTCGACCTGCAGGACGTCACGCTCGTCGGCTTCTCGATGGGCGGCGGCGAGGTCGCCCGCTACTTCAGCAAGTACGGCACCGAGCGCCTGCACAGCGTCGTCTTCGCCTCGGCCGTGCCGCCGTACCTGATGAAGACCGACGACAACCCCGACGGCCCCCTCACCAAGGAGGCCGCCGCCGACATGACGGCCGGCCTGACCAAGGACGAGGACGCGTTCTACGACGACTTCACGACCGGCTTCTTCTCGGTCGACGGCGTGCTCAAGGTGTCCGAGGCCGACCGCCAGGACGCCCTGCGCCTCGCCAAGCAGGCCTCGAAGCCCGCCGCCCTCGAGGCCATGGCCTCGTTCGCGAACACCGACTTCCGTGACGACCTGACCAAGGTCACCGTGCCGACGCTGGTCATCCACGGCGACGGCGACGCGACGGTTCCCTACGAGGGGTCGGGCGCCCGCACGCACGCCGCCATCGCGGGCTCGGAGCTGCACGTCATCGAGGGCGCCCCGCACGGCGCCAACGTCAGCGACGCGGACGAGTTCAACCGCGTGGTGCTGGAGTTCCTGAAGAAGTAACCCACGTCACGACGTGCCCCCAGGAGGCGCGGTGCGGGTCCTCGAGACCGGCACCGCGCCTCCTGCGCGTACGGCCTGTGTGCCTCTTCCGCGTGGGCCCGTGGGGTGCCCCTCGTTCGGGGGTGAAGATCACGAGCGGGTAACGAACGTGGACTCGACCCATCGGTTCGGGTCGTGGTGGCGAACCCTGTACATCCCCACCGGGACCAACAGACAAGGAGCTTCACCATGAACGCCTTCACTCGCAAGCGCATCACGAAAGCCGCCTTCGGCATCGCCGCCTCGGGCGCCCTGATCTTCTCCCTCGCCGCCTGCTCGTCCAACTCGGGCACCGCGACCGACACCTCCTCGACCTCGACCTCCGCGTCGGCCGAGCCCAGCGCCGAGGCCACCCCCCTGGCCTCGATCGCCGACCTCAGCAACGGTGTCGACACCCAGGTCACCGTCGACGCGTCCTTCGTCGAAGCCCTCACCAGCCTCGGCCTCACCCCCGGTGTCGTCGGTTCGGCCACGTTCGACTCGGCCACGGGCACGTTCGCGTTCCCGATCACCGGCGGCAACGTCGACTACTACGACCCCGACGGCGACGTCCGCCCCTACGTCCAGGGCGAGATCGACCACGACGGCTCCGGCCTGTCGCTGACCGCCGGTGACACCGTCGTCGAACTGACCGACTTCCGCATCGACCCGGGTGAGTCGAAGCTCTACGGCACCGTCACCGCCAACGGCCAGGTCGCCGCCGAAGACGCCTACCTGTTCAACCTCTGGGGCGGCACCCTCAAGCCCATCCAGATGGAAGGCACCAACGCCGTCCTCGAGGGCACCACCGTCCACATCAGCCCCGACGCCGCAGCCCTGCTGAACCAGACCTTCAACACCGACGCCGTCCAGGACGAGATGCTCGTCGGCGTCGCGAAGATCACCGCCGCCACGGAGTAGTGCCGTCTGGCCGGCTCCGCCGGCTTGGCCCGCCTGGCCGGCTACTTGCCGGCCCGGCCCCAGGGCTGCACCCCTTCGGGGTGTGACCCGGAATCCGGGTCGTCTCCGTGACGACGCACCGGCCCCGCCCTGCTCGACGGGGTCGGCGATCCCGGTGGACCCCGCCTCGTGCCCCCGCACGAGGCGGGGTTTTCCCGTCCCCGGGGACGACACATCGCCACGAACCCCGTTCACGAAGACGAACCCCGATAAAACGGGGTTCATCTTCGCGAACGGGGCTCGGGGCGAGCACCACGCCCGACCGGCAGCTGATCCGGTACGTACCGGATCACGCCCCGCGCCGGGCAGCAGGCTCGGGCGGCGCGGGCGGCGGCCACGGGTCGGGCTCGGCCGTGCTGCGGGCGATGAGCGCACGGACGTCGGCGTCGTGCTGCAGCGTCCACGCGACGGCCGAGTTCAGCGACGCCGCGGTGTGCAACCACGGTCGACGCCCTCCCTCGTCGCGGCAGTGCGCGTAGACGTCGAACGCGAAGCCGCCCGTGACCGGCCGCTGGCGCACGTAGCCGAGCGGCGCCGCCTCGCCCTGCCGGATCAACCACAGCCCCTGCCCGCCCGGGATCGGCGGGATCGCACACGGGTGCTCGGCCGGAGGCTTGCGCAGTGCCGCCCGCGCGTTGTCGAACTTCGTCTGCACGCCCATGTCGGTGACCGTAGGCGCGACCACCGACGTCGGCCGCACCTCCCGCCTCGCCCCGGGGTCCCCGGGTGGCACGGGCGCGTACGACGAAAGTCGTAGGGCAGGTCCCGACTCCTGCACCCGGTGTCGCGGCGGCGCAGCCGCGAGCGTAGAGGCATGACCACGACACCGACTCGAGAAGCCCCTCCGTCCCGCCGGCACCGCCCGCGCCTCCTCGTCCGCACGACTCGCACGACGCGCACGACGCGGCTGGCCGCCGCCGCCGCCGCCGTCGTCGCCCTGGGCGTGACGCTCGCCGGGTGCGCGTCCGGGGCGACGGGCGCGACCGCCGAGGCCGCGCCTCCTGCCCCTCCGCGGCACCAGCCCGGCGGGCACTCGCTCACGCAGGACGACGTCGACACGTGGCTCGACGGTGCCGTCGGATCGGCGCTGCAGACCACGGGCATCCCGGGGGCGACCGTGTCGGTCGTCGCCGACGGCGAGCTGCTGACCGCCCGCGGCTACGGCATGGCCGACACCGGCACGGGCGACACGCCTGCCGTGGCCGTCGACCCCGAGCGCACGCTGTTCCGCGTCGGCTCGGTGTCGAAGGTGGTCTCGGCCACCGCGATCATGCAGCTCGTCGAGAAGGGCGACCTCGACCTCGACGCCGACGTGCAGCAGTACGTCGACTTCGACCTCGACACCCCGAAGGGCGCAGTGACCCTGCGGCACCTGCTGACGCACACGGCCGGCTTCGAAGAGGTCATCTCGGGCTTGATCGGCACGCCCGGCAGCGAGAAGACGCTGCGCGAGGCCGTGTCGGACGCCCCTCCCGCCCAGGTCTACGCACCCGGCACGACCCCCGCGTACTCCAACTACGGAGCCACCCTGGCCGGTTACGTCGCCCAGCGCGTCAGCGGCGTCCCCTTCGACGAGCTCGTGCAGCAGCAGGTGTTCGACCCGGCCGGCATGACCTCGTCGTCGTTCGCGCAGCCGCTGCCCGCCGAGCTCGACGCGCGCCTCGCCCACGGCTACCCCGACGACTCGAAGCCCGCCGTGCCGACCGAGGTCGTCAACGCGGCCCCGGCCGGTGCGATGTCGGCGACCGCGACCGACATGGCGCGCTTCATGCTCGCCCACCTCGGCGACCTGCCCGACGAACAATCCCTGCTGCAGCCCGCGACCCTCGCCGAGATGCACCGACCCGCGCTCGACGCCGACGACCTCGGCACGCTCGTCGCCGGCCAGCGCATGGACCTCGGCTTCTTCGACGACAGCACCCCCGGCCTGGCCGCCTTCGGCCACGACGGCGACACGCAGGTGTTCCACTCGGCCATGCGGATGTTCCCGGGCCACGACACCGGCATCTTCGTCGGACTGAACGGCAGCGGACGCTCGGCCACGGCCTCGCTCGACCTGCGCACCACGGTGCTGGACGGCTTCGCGGACCGCTACCTGCGCGACGGGTCGAGCGCCGGGTCTGCTGCCGAGTCTGGCGCTGGGTCGGCCGCCGGGTCGGCTGCCGGGTCAAGCGCCGGGTCTGCTGCCGAGTCTGGCGCTGGGTCGGCTGCCGGGTCGGCCGCCGGGTCGGCTGCCGGGTCAAGCGCCGGGTCGGCCGCGGCCGACGGCGACGACCGAGGAGGCGCGGGCACGGTCGACGACGCCTCGACCGCCTCCGACGCGGTCGCCTCGGGCACCGGCGCCGCCGGTTCGTCGGACGGCCCCGTGGCCGCCGACCTGGCCGGCACGTACCTCTCGTCGCGCTCCCCCGTCACCAATCCCGGCGCCCTCCTCGCCCTGACCGGCCAGACCACGGTCGCGGCCCGGTCGGACGGCACGGTCGCCGTGACCCCGAAGCCCCTCGGCGTGACCACCGGCGTCTACGAGAAGGTCGGCACGGACCTGTGGCGCGAGGTCGGCGGCGACGCCGTGCTCGCGACGCGGACGGCCGGTGCCGAGGCCGGCACCGACGGGGACGCGACCGTCGAGGCGATCTCGTGGGGCGCCTCCTTCACCATGCTGAGGGCGCAGCCCTGGCAGGCGGCGTCGGCCGTGCTGCCGAGCGTGGCCCTGGCCGTCGTCGTGCTGCTCGCCTCGATGGTCGTCTGGCCGGCGACCGCCCTCGCCGGAGCCGGACGTCGGCGCCGCGACCTCCGGGCGGGCGCGTCGAGTTCGTCGTCCGCCACTGCCCCGCGTCGTCGTGATCACACCCTTCTGCTGTCGCGCCTCGGGCAGGCGTCGACGCTGCTGGCCCTCGTCGGCTGGGCGGTCGTCGCCGTGCAGGCCCTGTCGTTCGCCGAGGTGTCGGCCGTCACCCTGCGCGTGCTGCAGGGGCTGCAGTTGCTCGGCGTCGTCGCGATCGTGCCGGCGGTGCTGGTCGCCTGGCAGGCCGTGCGCGACCGTCGCGGCTGGGCCGTCGTGACCGGGCGGGTGCTCGTCGTCGTGTCGCTGGTGGCCCTCGCCGGGTTCGCCTTCGGCTTCCGGCTCATCGCACCGAGCGTGAGCTTCTGATGGCTCGCCCCCAGCGCGGCCCCCGGGCCGACGGTGCACAGCCGTCGTCGGCCCGGGCCCGGGAGGCCGGCGGCACCTGGCATGCTCGGACGGTGACCACGAGCCCAGAGACCTCGCCCGCCGCAGGCGCCGCAGGCGCCGCCAGCGCTGCGAGCGCTGGGGGCGCTGGGGGTGCTGGGGGCGCTGGGGGTGCTGGGGGCGCTGGGGGTGCTGCGAGCGCCGACCGTGGCTCGACCGGCTCGACCGGGCCCGGCGTCGCGACGGTGCGCCGCGTCCTCGACCGGCTGGGCGTGCACACGACGCTCGGTCGCGACGTCGTCCTCGCCGCCGTCTGGGCGCTCGTCACGATCGCCTTCCTCGTGACGCTGCTCGCGGCAGGCGAGTTCTACGGTGCGAGCCGCAGCATCCCGACCGCCCAGGTCGTCGTCGTGATCGTGCTGGCGCTCGTGCAGCACGTGCCCCTGGCCCTCCGGCGGGTCCGACCGGTCGCCGCCCTGCTCGCGGTCGCCGTCCTGCAGGCCGCCCTGCTCGCGGTGCTGCCGACCGGCCTCGCCCTGTGGACGGCCGCCCCCGTCGTCACCGCCTACACGGTCGCCACCCTGCGGCCGACCCGGGCCGTCGTCGCGGCGGTGCTCGCCGCGGTCGGCATCGAGGCCGTGGGGGCCGCCGTCGGCGCCTCGGCCCTCGTGAAAGACCAGCTCGGCGCCCCCACCGGGCTGGGCGAGGTGGGCGCGGTCGTCGAGGCGCTCGCCCTCGTCGCGAGTGCCCTGCTGATCAACGGAGTGAGTGCCGCCGTCGGCTCGTGGGTGGCCCTGCGCCGCGCCCACGACCGTGACGCCCGGGCCCGCGCCGCCGAGACCGTCGAGCACCAGGCGACGCTCACCCGGGCCGCGGTCGCCGCCGAGCGCACCCGCATGGCCCGTGAACTGCACGACGTCGCCGCCCACCACCTGACGGGGCTCGTCGTGCAGGCCGGCGCGGCCGAACGCCTCGTCGACGGCGACCCCGAGCGCGCGAAAGAGAGCCTGCGCAGCGTCCGCGCCCAGGGCCGCGAGACCCTCGACGCGCTGAGGTCGATCGTCGGCATCCTGCGCGAGACCGGCGACGAGCCGAGCGGCACCGTGCCGGTGCCCGGCCTCGGTGACGTGGGCGACCTCGTGGACCAGGCCCGCGCCTCCGGAACCGTCGTCGAGTCACACGTCGACGGGACGCTGCCGTCGCTCGCACCGCTCGCCGACGTGACGGCCTACCGCACGGTGCAAGAGGCACTCGTCAACGCCCGTCGACACGCGCCGGGGGCGACCGTCGAGCTGCGCCTGCTCGCCACGGCCTCGGCCCTCGTGGTCGTCGTCGAGAACGACCTGCCCGTGGCTCGCGACACGTCGCGGGGCGGCGGCTTCGGGCTGGTCGGCATGCGCGAGCGGGCCGACCTGGTCGGCGGGCGGCTCGACACCGGGGTGACGGCCGAGGGGCGGTGGCGCGTCCGGCTCGAGCTGCCGGTCGAGGCCGAGACCGACGTGCTCGTCTCGCGGTCCGCTGCGTCGCCCGGGCCCGACGCGGGGCCCGTCGCGGGGCCCGTCGGCGGGGGTGCGGAGTGATCCGGGTCGTGCTGGTCGACGACCAGTCGATCGTGCGCACCGGGTTCCGGGTCGTCCTCGAGACGGCGGGAGGCATCGAGGTCGTCGGCGAGGCGTCCGGCGGGCGCGAGGCGGTCGAGGTCGTGCGACGCACCCGACCCGACGTCGTCGTGATGGACGTCCGCATGCCCGGGGGCGACGGCATCGAGGCGACGCGCGCGATCGTCGACGCCCGCGGCGGGCCCGGTGGTGCCGGGCCCGGTGGTGCCGGTGGTGCCGGTGCGGTCGACGGGCAGGAGGCGCGGGTCGGGTCGGCGAGCGCCCCCGCGGTCCTCGTCGCCACGACCTTCGACCTCGACGAGTACGTCTTCGGAGCCCTCGAGGCCGGTGCGAGCGGGTTCGTGCTGAAGGACGTCGAGCCCGACGAGTTCGTCGGTGCCGTCCGGGCTCTGGCGTCGGGGCGGGCCGCGATCGACGGTGCCACCACGCGGCGGGTCATCGCCGAGTTCACGCGGCGGCGGCGGACGTCGGCGGTCGAGCCGTCGCCCGACGTCCTGACGGAGCGCGAGCGCGAGCTCGTCCGCCTGCTCGGCGAGGGCCTGTCGAACGACGAGATCGGCGAGCGCCTGGTCGTCGAGACGAGCACGGTCAAGTCACACCTCACCCGCATCACGACCAAGCTCGGCACCCGCGACCGGCTGCAGACCGTCGTCTGGGCCTACCGCTCCGGCCTGCTGCCCTGAGCCGGGCGGCCCGACGCCCGGGCCCGGGTCGGGCGTCCCGTCATCGGCCCCCGTCGCACCGCCAGAGGGACGTCGCACCGCCAGCTGGACGTCGCACCGTCGTGGGGACGTCACACCGCCATGTGGACGTCACACCGTCAAAGGGACGTCGCACCGTCAAGGGGACGTCGCACCGCCATGGGGACGTCACACCCTCATGGGGACGTCGCACCGCCATGGGGACGTCACACCGCCATGTGGACGGTGGACGTCGCACCGCCATGTGAACGTCGCACCGCCGAATTCGGCGGTGCGACGTTCAGTCCGCGGTGCGATGCCCGCCAGCCCGCCAGCCCGGGTCGGCGGCCCGGGTCGGCGGCGACGCCGTCGCGATCATGGGGTCGGTCCCGTCGTCGAACGCCGGGAACGAACCGCTCGCGGCGTAGATGTTCGTCGACGCCCTCGAGTCGGGCCGACCAGGGGCCGTCGCCGCACCGACGTCGCCCGTGCCGAGTTTCCCGTGCCGACGGGGCACCGGCGAGTGGACAAGACACCGCGGCGTTCGGCGGCGTCCAGTCCACTCGGCGGTGTCGTGCAGGCGGAGCTGGCTAGGCGACGGGTTCGACGAGCGTGACGTGCTGCGTCGCGACCCGCACGGGCTGGCCGGCGAAGGCAGCCGCGCGCGCCTCCGACTGGAGGTAGGCGGCCTCGACCTCGGCGAACCGCGCGGCATCGCCCGGCGTGCTGACGGCCCAGACGAACTGGTTCGCGTCGCGGTCGGCGTAGGCGAACTCGATCTCGAACCCCTCCGAGAGGCGTGCGGGGATCAGCGTCGACGTGAACCACGCGACGAAGTCGTCGAGCACCCCCTCGACGAGTTCGTAGCGGCGCAGCTGGACGGTCTTCGACGAGTCGTTCATGCCGCCACCCTACTGACGCCCGCACGCCGCCACGAGACGCTCACCGCACCACGAGATGGGCACCGCACCCCCACCGCACCACGGGATGGGCACCGCACCACGACTAGTCCGGGCGCTGTGCCCATCACCTGGCGTCGTACTCGCACGCCGCAGGTCGCACGCCGCCACACCGCACGCTGCAACCCGCACCCCGCACACCGCATGCCGCACGCCGCACGGAGGCGCAGCCGACCAGCCACCTGCCCGGCCAGCCATCCCGCCACGATCTCGACATCCCGCCACGACATCGCGTGGCGGGATGTCGACATCGTGGCGGGATGCGCGGCCCACCCCCACCGCACCACGAGATGGGCACCGCACCACGACTAGTCCTGGCGCTGTGCCCATCGCCTGGCGTCGTACTCGCACGTCGCAGGCCGCACACCCCACGCCGCACACCGCCCGCCGCCCGCCGCACACCCCATGCCGCAAGCCCGCACCGCAGGAGGCGCGGCGCCGGCCGTCCACGCCTCCCCGGTAGCGTGGCCGCGTGACCCCGCTGACGCTCGCCCTCGCCGCCGCGGCCATCGTGGTCGGCGCCCTGACGCAGCGCATGGCCGGCATCGGCTTCGCGTTGACCGCGGCCCCCCTGCTCGTCGTGGTGCTCGGGCCCGAGGCCGGGGTCTCGGTCGGCAACGCCCTCGCCGCCGTCCTGGCGCTGGTCGTGCTGGCGAGCACCTGGCGGACGGTGCGGTGGCGGACGGCGGCCCTCCTCGTCCTGCCCGCGCTCGTGACGATCCCGATCGGCGCGTGGGTCGTGCAGACCGCCCCGACCGGCCCGCTGACCGTCGCGGTGGGCGCCCTGGCCCTGGTCGGAGTGCTGGTGATGGCGTTCTCGAGCCGCGCGCGCCTCCTGCCCGGCCGGGTCGGAGCCGTCGCCGCCGGCGCCCTCGGCGGGTTCATGAACGTCACCGCCGGGGTCGGCGGCCCGGCCCTCACCGTGCACGCGACGAGCGACCGCTGGCCGCGCGAGGTCTTCGTGGGCACGGGCCAGGTCTTCCTGCTGGCGATCAACCTGACCTCGGTGCTGACGAAGGGCATCCCGACCGAGCCGTTGCCCGTCTGGGCGGGCGCACTCGGCCTGCTCTTCGTCGGAGCCTTCGTCGGGCACCACCTCAGCAAGGTGGTCCCGGCGCGGGTCGGGCGCATCCTCGTGCTGACGCTCGCCGCCCTCGGCAGCGCCCTCGCCCTGGTCCGCGGCATCACCCAGCTCTGACCCGGCCCACCGCCCGCCGTCGGCCCGCCGACCGTCCGCCGCCGCCCGCCGCCGGCCCGCCGCCGGCCCGCCGCCGGCCCACCGTCGACCATCGAACCGAGGAGGCGCGGGTCGCCACCCGGCGCACCTCGCCTAGACTCGGCCCGCCATGCAGTGCGACTACTTCGACGCGGGGCTGTGCCGGTCGTGCACGCTCCTCGACCGCCCCTACCCGGTGCAGGTCGCCGAGAAGGAGGAGCGCGTCCGCGACCTGCTGGGCGCACGCCACGCCCCCGCGACCTGGCTGCCGACGTTGACCAGCCCCGAGTCGGGGTTCCGCAACAAGGCGAAGATGGTCGTCGGCGGCACGATCGACGAGCCCACGCTCGGCATCCTCGACGGGCGCGGGCAGGGCGTGGACCTGCGCGGGTGCGGCCTGCACACCGAGGGCATCCAGGCGGTGCTGCCGACGCTGGCGGCGTTCGTGACTCGCGCGCGCCTCCTGCCCTACGACGTGCCGAAGCGGCGCGGCGAGGCGAAGTACGTCCACGTCACCGAGTCGCCGTCGGGCGAGCTGATGGTGCGCTTCGTGCTGCGGAGCGAGCAGGCCCTGCCGCGGCTCCGCGCCGAGCTGCCCTGGCTGCTCGACGAGCTGCCACAGGTCGCCGTCGTCTCGGTCAACCTGCTGCCCGAGCACAAGGCCGTCCTCGAGGGCGCCGACGAGATCGTGCTGACCGAACGCGAGACGCTGACCATGCGACTCGGCGGGGTCGACCTCGAGCTGCGACCGCAGAGCTTCTTCCAGACCAACACCCAGATCGCCGCCGGCCTCTACGAGCAGGCCGCCCGGTGGGTCGACGACCTCGACCCCGCCCGCGTCTGGGACCTCTACTGCGGCGTCGGCGGCTTCGCCCTGCACGTCGCCCGCCCGGGCGCCGGGCGCACGAGCCGACACGCGCACCGCGAGGTCGTCGGCATCGAGACCAGCGAGGAGGCGGTGGCCAGCGCCCGGGGCAGCGCCCGTCGCGCAGGGCTCGAGCACGTGCGCTTCGCGGCGGACGACGCGACCCGGTTCGCGACCTCGTCGGGGTCGGGTGCTTCGGTGGGCGCGTCGTCGGCGAGCGCGTCCTCGGTTGCCGACGCCGCGCCTCCGGAGCTGGTGATCGTCAACCCGCCGCGGCGCGGCATCGGCGCGACGCTGGCCGGGTGGCTCGAGGCGTCGGACGTCGAGCACGTCGTCTACTCGAGCTGCAACCCCGTGACGCTGGCGAGCGACCTCGACGCCATGCCCTCGTTCGAGGTCGTGGCCGCCCGGGTGTTCGACATGTTCCCGCAGACGCCGCACCTCGAGGCCATGGCCCTGTTGCGCCGCCGCTGACCTGCCCGAGCCCGAGCCCCGGCCCAAGCCTCAACCCCAGCCCCGACGGTCGAGTGGTCCCGAATCGTCTTCCACCGGCGACGGAAGGACGATCCGGGACCACTCGACCACGAGCCTCGGTGATGTCAGAGCACGACGGTGCTGCTGCGCCAGCCGAGCGAGTCGTCGCCGGTCTGCCAGACGACCGTGAGGCCCCGGCCGGCCCCGCTCGACTCGCCGACCTCGGTCGTGAAGCGCTTGCCCGACCCGGCCGACACGGCGTCGATCGACCCGAGCTGTCGCCCGTCGACGAACGCCCAGAGCGTGTCGGGGTAGCCGACGACGCTTGGCTCGGCCTGGTCCTGGCTGAGCGGGCTGGCGAACGAGATCGACGCGGGGGTCGTGGTGTCGTACGCCGCGCCTCCTGCGGTCTGGTCCTCGGCACCGGCGGCGGGGTTCGTCCACTCGTAGAGGGAGTCGCCGGTCGGCGGGACGCCGGCGTCGTCGACGCGGAGGCCGTCGGCGGTCTCGCGGACGACCCAGGCGTCGGCGAGGTCGTCGGTCGTGGCGCCGACCAGGGTGAAGGCACCCTCGGGTCCCTCGGCCGAGACGAGCTCGGCGTCGCGCAGCACGTCCGCCTCGTCGGCCGTGACCGTGCCGTCGGTCGGCGAGACCGAGGCGTAGGTCTGTTCGGCGCCGTAGAACTGCTGCGCTTCGGGGCTGAGCAGTGCCCAGGCGGCGGCCGTGTCGCCGTCGGCGATCGCGTCGAGGTAGCGGGCGACGACGGCCTGCTCGGCCGAGGCCGGTTCGGCGTCGGCCGGAGACGCGTCGGCCGAGGAGGCCTCGGTCGGGGTCGCCATCGACGCGCTCGGCGTCCCCGTCGCGACGGCGGTCGGGGCCGCGACGTCGGGGTCGGACGTGCACCCGGTGGCGGCGACCAGCGCACCGACGGCGAGGGTCGAGGTCATGAGAAGCTCTCGTGTCTTAACCATGCGTGGCACGGTAGCGAGGGCCGCGGCGGGCTCGTCGCGACTCTCAGGGGATGCCCACGCAGGCCCGGGAGGCGCGGGCCGGGAGGCGCGGGCCGCCTCAGGCGCGCGCGACCACCGCCCAGCCGTGCGGCCCGACCGACAGCACGTCGCCGTCGAGACCGGCGTCGCGCCCCGCCAGCCACTCGCCCGGGGCCGGGTCGGCCACGCGCAGTTCGTCGTCGCCGAGGTTGAGCGCGACGACCAGCGACTCGCCGGGCCCCGCGCCGGTCAGCTCGAGCACGAGCGACTCGTTCGCGACCGACACGGTGCGGCTGCGGGCCGTGTGCAGCCACGGGTGCCTACGCCGCACGCCGATCAGGCGCTGGTGCAGGGCGAGGACGTCGGGGAGGGCGCCGGGCACGCCGGCACCCGGGGCCTCGGCAGGCGTCGAGGGGAACGCGGGGCGCACGGCGTCGTCGCCACCGACCCGCGCCTCCTTGACGGCCCGCAGTCCGAACTCGTCGCCGTAGTAGACCGAGGGCGTGCCGCCGAGCACGAAGAGCAGGGCGATCGCGTGGTCGTGGTGGCGCTCGTCGTCGATCTGGGTGGCGATGCGCGTGACGTCGTGGTTGCCGACGAAGGTGAGCGGGACGAACTCGTCCAAGAACTCGTCGTGACGGCGCAACGCCCACTCGAGCTCGAACAGGTTGACCTCGGCGATGCCGTGCCAGACACCCTGCCAGAGCTCGTACTGGGTGACGGAGTCGAGGCCACCGTCACGGACGGCCGCCGCGTAGTCGCCGTGCAGCACCTCGCCGACGACGTAGACGTCGGGGTGCCGTTCGCGGAGCGGCGGCAGCACGGTCGCCCAGAACTCCGACGGCACCGAGTAGGCGGCGTCGAGGCGCCAGGCGTCGGCGCCGCGGTCCGCCCAGTGCGTCAGGACGTCGGTCACCGTGCGGGCGACCTCGGGCGACGAGTGGTCGAGGGCGATGAGCCCGCCGTGCCCTTCGAAGGTGCCGAGGCTGCCGTCGGCCTCGCGTCGGAACAGGCCCGCGGCCGCCGACGACGGGTCGCGACGGGCCTCGACGAGCGCCGGGAACTCGGGCCCGACGTGGTTGAAGACGCCGTCGAGCATGACCTTGACGCCCTTGGCATGGGCGGCCTCGATCAGGGTGACGAGGTCGGCCTCGGTGCCGAGCCGCGGGTCGACCGTGAACCAGTCGATCGTGTCGTAGCCGTGCGTCGACGACGCGAACACCGGCCCGAGTTCGAGGCCGTTGGCGCCGAGCGCCAGCAGGTGGTCGAGCCACGGGACGAGGTCGAGGAGGCGCGGTGCCGGCGAGCGGTCCGCGCCGGTCGTGTCCGCCCCGACGAAGCCGAGGGGGTACACGTGCCACCACACGACGTGCTCGGTCCAGGAGGGGCCCGCCCACGCGGGGGCCGCGGCGGGGTGCTGCTGTTCGCTCATTCGCGCCACCCTAGCGACGGGCGGCGGGGAGGCGTCCCCCGCTCAGCTCGCGGGGCCGTGCAGCACGTCCCCCGCTCAGCTCGCGGGGCCGAGCAGCACGGCGAGCAGCGCGGCCGCGCCGCCGACGATGAAGAGCATCGTGCCGGCCTGCATCGTGCGGGTCTTGTTGCGGTCGGCCGTCGGCACGTCGACCTCGAGGATGGGGCAGCCCGACCAGCCGATCAGCCCGACGCTCAGGGCGACCAGCGCGGCACCGACCCAGAACAGCGTCGCGAGCCCGGCCGACAACAGGGCCGGGCGCCAGCCCGTCGACAGCAGCAACCCCAGGGCCACCGCCACGCTGCCGACCGCGGCGACGAACCAGATCGTGCCGGTCCACATGATGCGTTGGACGTTCTTCTCGGGGGTCATCAGGTCGTGCAGCTCGTGGGTCACCAGAACATCTTTCACCCTCTGCAGCGATCCGGCGCACACCGGGTGCGGACCGCGAGCGCCGCGACTACTTCGTGGCGCCCTCGAGCAGCGGCACCAGCTTCTCGAGCGCGTACTGCCGCGACAGCGCCGAACCGAGCGAATACGCCGCGGCGACGTCGCCGTCGATGACGACGGCGTGGCCCTCCTGGACGGCCGGCAGGGCCTTCCACTGCGCGTCGTCGGTGATCTCGGTCGTGTCGATGTAGATCGGGAACGCCACGATGACGTCGGCGTCGATCTCGTCGAGCTGCTCGCTCGAGATCGAGACCGAGAAGCCGCCGGCGTTCGGGGCCAGCGCCGCGATGGCGGGGTTCTGCTCGAAGCCGAGCGCCTCGAGCTGCTCGACGCGCTCGCTGTCCTCGACGTAGGCGCCCCAGCCCTCGCTGGTCTTCGTCGCGGCGGTGATCGTCTTGCCCTCCCACTCGGGGTGGGCGGCGGCGACGGCCTCGACGGCCTCCTCGTTCTCGTCGACGAGTTGCTCGCCCTTCGCCTCTTCGCCGAGCGCCTTCGACACGAGCTCCATCTGGTCGTCGAAGTCGGTCAGGTAGCTGTCGCCGCCCTCGGGCACGCCCACGGTCGGGGCGATGCTCGACAGGCGGTCGTAGCGGTCCTGGTCGCCAGAGCTCTTCGTGTCGAGGATCACGTCGGGCTCGAGGGCGGCGATCGCCTCGTACGAGGGCTCGAGGGTGCCGATGATCTCGGGGGCCTGGTCGTAGAGGCCCTGCGCCCACGGGCCGACGCCGTCGGCCGCGTCGCCGAACGCCAGCCAGTCCGAGGCCCCGACGGGCTGGACGCCCAGGGCCAGCGCCGCCTCGGCGTCGCCCCAGCCGAGCGCGACGACGCGCGTGGGCTTCTGGTCGATGGTCACCTCGCCGAACTTCGTGTCGATCGACACCGGGAAGGCGCCCGACCCGCCCGAGGCACCCCCCGAGGCGTCGTCGGAGCCGGAGTCGGAGCCGGCCGAGCAGCCGGCCAGGGCGAGGGTGGCGACCGCGACGGTGGCGGCGATCGAGAGTGTCTTGCGCATGTGTTCCTCAGGGCTGTGACGTCGGTGCTGTGACGTGTGTCGGGCGGAAGGTGATGTGCTGGAGGCGATGCCGGTGACCACCGGCACGACTCCAAGTGAGGGTAGCCTAAGCTAATCATCATGGCGATGCCCCGAGCGCTCACGGTCGGCCGTGCCCCGCGACCGACGCGAGGCTCCCGGCGCACCCGCACGCGCCTCCTCGCCCTCGTGGCCGCCCTGGCCCTGCTGGCCCTCGCCGTCGTGTTGGGCCTCGCCGTCGGCGCACGGCCGGTCGCCTTCGACGACGTGCTGCGCATCCTCACCGGTGCCGCGAGCCGCGACACGGCCGACGCCACCGCCGTGCTCGACCTGCGCCTGCCGCGCACCGTCGCCGCGATCGTGGCCGGTGCCGGGCTCGGGGTCGCCGGCGCCGTCGTGCAGGCCGTGACCCGCAACCCGCTCGCCGACCCGGGCATCCTCGGCGTGACCTCGGGCAGTGCCTTCGCCGTCGCCCTCGCGGTCGGCTTCGCCGGGGTCACCTCGGCGAGCGGCTGGGTCTGGTTCTCGTTCGTCGGCGCGGGCCTCGCGACCGTGGCGGTCGCCCTGATCGGCGGCGCCGGACGAGGAGGCGGTGGTCCCGCCCGCCTGACCCTCGCCGGCCTCGCGCTCGGGTCGGTGCTCGCGGGCATCACGTCGTCGATCGTGCTGGCCGACCCCCGCCGCTTCGACGCGGTGCGCGCGTGGGAGGTCGGCTCTCTCGCCGACCGCGGCTGGGAGCCCGTGCTGACCGTGCTGCCCTTCGTCGCGGCCGGCGTCGTCGTCGCGCTGATCGCCTCGCGGCCCCTCGACGCCGTCGCCCTCGGCGACGAGCACGCCGCGTCGGTCGGCGTCTCGGTGCCCGCCGTGCGGGTCGTCTCGCTGGTCGTCGTCACCCTGCTGGCCGGAGGCGCGACCGCGGTGGTCGGGCCCGTCGCGTTCGTGGGGCTCATGGTCGCGCACGCCGCCCGCGGCGTGGTCGGCCCCAGCCAGCCGTGGATCACCGGCCTGTCGGCCGTGCTCGGGCCGGTGCTGCTGCTGCTCGCGGACGTGCTGGGCCGGGTCGTGGCTCCCCCGGGCGAGCTGGCCGCGGGGCTCGTGACGGCCGCGATCGGGGCACCCGTGCTCATCGCGATCGCCCGCCGCCGACGGGTGGGCGGCGCATGACGCGGGCGACGGGGCCGGGCACACGGACGGGCGGGCCGGGCACGCCCCCGGGGCCGGGCACGCGGACCGGGCCGGGCACGCGCTCGACGGCCGCGGCGCCGGGTGTCGGCCCGCGCCTCCTGCGCTCGTGGCGCTCGACCGGCGGTCGGCGCCGCACCGCGACGCTCGTGCTGGTCGTCGTGGCCGTCGTCGTCGCGATCGTCGCCCTCGGCATCGGCGACTACCCGCTCAGCCCGCCCCAGGTCGTGCGGGCCCTGTTCGGCGGCGACGGGTTCGCCTCGACCATCGTGCTGAACTGGCGGCTGCCGCGCGTGCTCGCGGCCCTCGTCTTCGGCGCCGCCCTCGGAGTCTCGGGGGCGATCTTCCAGTCGTTGACCCGCAACCCGCTGGGTTCTCCCGACGTGATCGGCTTCTCGACCGGGGCCTACACGGGGGCGATCGTGGTCATCGTGTCGGGTGCCGCGTCGACGGTCGGCACCGCGGCCGGAGCCCTGGTCGGCGGGCTGGCGACCGCGCTGGTCGTCTACCTGCTGGCCTACCGCCGTGGCGTGCAGGGGCTGCGGCTGATCATCGTGGGCATCGGCGTCACGGCCCTGCTGCACTCGGTCAACAGCTGGCTGCTGCTGCGCGCCCAGACCGAGGTCGCCCTGACCGCGTCGTTCTGGGGTGCGGGCTCGCTGGCCCTCGTCGGCTGGCAGCAGCTCGTGCCCGCCCTCGTGCTGCTCGTCGTGCTGACCCCGCTCGTCATGGCGCTGTCACGACCGCTGCGACAGCTCGAGCTCGGCGACGACACCGCCCGGTCGCACGGGCTGCGCACCGAGGGGTCGCGGCTGGCGCTCGTCGTGGTCGGCGTCGCGCTGACCGCCGTGGTGACCGCCAGCACCGGGCCGATCGCCTTCGTCGCCCTCGCCGCGCCGCAGCTCGCCCGGCGCCTCGTGCGCTCGGCCGGGGTGCCGCTCGTCGGCGGCGGGCTCGTCGGCGCGGTGCTGCTGCTCGTCGCCGACCTGATCGCCCAGCACGTGGCCGCCAACCCCGTGCCGGTCGGCCTCGTCACGCTCGTGATCGGCGGGGTCTACCTGATCACGCTGCTCGTCTCGGAATCCCGGAGGTCCGCGTGAACGCCGACGCCACCCGCCCGCCCGCGCCGGAGGCGGCCCCTGTGGGCGTCGCTGCCCGCGCGTCCGAGGGGGCCCGCGCCTCCGACGGGGCGCGCGCCTCCGACGCGACCCGCGCCTCCGACGGGGCCCGCGCCTCCCGCCTGGTGGCGCGGCAGGCGCACCTCGCCTACGACCGTCGCACGGTCAGCGAGGCCGTCGACGCCGACGTCCGCGACGGGTCGTTCACGGTGATCGTCGGGCCGAACGCCTGTGGCAAGTCGACGCTGCTGAGGGCCTTCGCGCGCCTCCTGAAGCCCCGGTCGGGGTCGGTGCTGCTCGACGGTCGCGAGCTCGCGGGCGTGCCGGCGAAGGAGGCGGCGCGCATCGTGGGCCTGCTGCCCCAGACCTCGACCGCTCCCGACGGCATCACGGTCGCCGAGCTCGTGGCGCGCGGCCGCTACCCGCACCAGGGGCTGTTCCGGCAGTGGACCGCGAACGACCGCGAGGCCGTGGACGCCGCCCTGGTCGAGACCGACCTGACCGAGCTGGTCGACGTGCCGGTCGACGAGCTGTCGGGCGGGCAGCGGCAGCGCGTCTGGGTGGCGATGGCGCTCGCACAGCAGACGCCGGTGCTGCTGCTCGACGAGCCGACGACCTACCTCGACGTCGCGCACCAGTACGACCTGCTCGACCTGTTCGCGCGGTTGCACGGCCAGGGCACGACGGTCGTGGCGGTGCTGCACGACCTCAACCAGGCCGCGCGGTACGCGACCGACCTGATCGTCATGGCCGACGGTGACGTCGTGGCGACGGGCACCCCGGCCGAGGTGCTGACCGAGCAGCTCGTCACCGACGTGTTCGACCTGCCCTGCGTCGTCGTGCCCGACCCGGTGACGGGGTCGCCGATGGTCGTGCCGCGCCGCCGCTGAGGCCGGGGGTGGTCGTGCCGCGCCGCCGCTCAGGCCCGGGGTGGTCGTGCCCTACGCCCGACGCCCGGCGCGAGGTCGCACCACCGTCGCGTCGTCGAACCACGCTCCGGGGTGGTTCGACGACACCACCGTGGTGCGACCTTCCCGCGGCGGCGCCGAGCGCGCAGCTCAGGCCTGCGCTTCGGCGATGACCTCGGCGCTCCAGCCGTCGTACCGGCCGCCGGCCCGCTGCACGACGTCGAAGACCTCGCGGGTGAAGGTGACGGCGCGATCGTCGTCGAGCGCGTCCTCACGACCGGCCTCGAGTGAGGCGCCGAGCAGGCCGCGACGGGTGACCGTCACGGCGTAGCCTGACGTGCGCAGCTCGTCGGCCGCCCGTTCGGCGGCCGCCCGGCGCGGGAAGTCGGCCGTGTGCGTGACCGTCCGCGCCAGGTCGAACCGGTCGCGGAGCTGGTTGCGGGTCACGAGCTGCGCGGCGCAGCGCTGCAGGTGGACCGCGAGCGCCGTGTGTGCCTTCGCCTCGGGTGGACGGACCCCGGCCGTTCGAGCAGGACGGGCCGCGGCATGTGCAGCCCGAACCCGCAGAAGGGCACGGACGGTGGCCTCGTCGGTCTCCGTCGACGAGGCCGCACCGTGGGCCGACGAGTCGAGCCGGTCGCGGATGACGGCGAACTCCGTGGCGACGAGCGCCCATTCGTCCTCGGGCGAGACCGGCCGGCCGCGTGGGACGAGGCTGGGCAGGGCGGTGACGCGCCTGGCCTCGTCCCGCAGCGCCTCCACGTCGTCGAAGCCGAAGAAGATCGCGTCGGAACGTCGTGCCGTGGGCGTCGTCGCCCAGAACGCCACACCAGCGCGGAGGAGCTCGTCCTGGGCTCGCGGGTCGTCGACGTCGTGTGGCTGCGTGGTGACGACCGGCCGACGGCCGACGTCACCGACCAGCGGCCGTGACGGCTGCAGCGCGACGAGCTTCACGCGGATCGCCCGGAGGGTCTCGACCGTCTCGATTCGCGTGTACGGCGCCACGGCGTCCCAGTCGGAGGAGGCCCCGACCGAGTCGCTGGCGAAGACGACGGCGAAGAGGTCGAGAGCGAGGTGCCAGTCCGCGAGCGTCATCGGTCCGCCGTGACCGACCTCGGCCCAGAGCCGCTCGCAGGCCTCGTCGAATTCTGCGACGACGACGAATCCGAAGTAACGGGCCAGCCGATCGTCCGGCCGGGTCGGGCCGCCCCACTGCCCGATGCCGTACGAGAAGACGAACCGCTCTCGGTCGGTCAGGGGCAACTCGACGCGATCGTGCATGCGCGCGACCCGGAGCCCCTAGCGGGTGCGGGCGGCGGGGCGTCCGCCGCGACCGCGACGGTCGGCACGCGGCGGGCGCGAGGGGAGCACCGCCGCGACCAAGAAGAAGACGATGCCGAAGATGACGACGATCGACCCGATGACCATGAGGGCGATGATGACGGTTTCCATCCGCCCATCCTCCCGGGCGGGCGGGGTGCGCACAAGGCGCGACCGCTGAGCATCCCCTGCCCGCGCCTCCCCGGTCCCCGCTCGGTGCCGTCGAGTGGTCGCGGATCGTCCTCCCGAGGCGCCCGGACCACGATCTGCGACCACTCGACCGACGCCGACGCGAGGAGGCGCGGGTCGGCGGGGTACGCCTCCCAGCGTCCGGGCCCCGGCGACGGGCAGTCAGTCGTACCACCGGCACGGTCCGCCCGCCCTCATCTGGCCCGATGTCGGTGGCCGGACGTAGCGTCGAGGTCGCCGGTGCGACGGGGGACGTCGCCCGGCCCCCGTCTTCTCCGAGGAGTCCGAGTGACCAGCGACACGACCACCACACGCCCCACCCTCTTCTGCCTGCACGCGCTCGGCATGAGCCGCCTCGAGTACGGCCCCGTGACGGACGCGCTCGGCGACGACTTCGAGGTCGTCGCGCTCGACATGCCGGGCTTCGGCGACGCCACGACCGTCGACGGCGTGACCGTCGACGACATGGTGCGTCAGGTCACCCGTCAGATCCGACGGCACGGTGCCACCCGCTGGCTGCTCGTCGGCCACAGCATGGGCGGCAAGATCGCCTCGATCGTCGCGGCCCGCACGCTCGCGGGGCAGGGCGGCCTCTTCGGCCTGGCCGGCGTCGTGCTGCTCGCGGCGTCGCCTCCGTCGCCCGAGCCGATGGACGACGAGAACCGCCAGCAGATGATCGCGGCGGCCGCCGACGGCCCGCTCGACGCCGACACGGCCCGCGGGTTCGTCGACGACAACGTCGGCGCCCCGCTGCCGACGCCGCTCGACGACCGGGCCCTCGCCGACCTGCACCGAACCTCCCCCGAGGCGTGGACGGCCTGGTTCGACCGCGGCAGCCGAGAGGACTGGTCGGCCGAGGTCGGCACGCTCGACCTGCCCGCCCTGATCGTCGCCGGCGGTGCCGACGGACCCCTCGGCGAAGACGCCCAACGCCGCCTCAACGGGGCCGTGTACCCGCGCGCCACGCACCTGACCCTCGACGGGGCCGGCCACCTGCTGCCGCTCGAGCGCCCGACCGAGGTCGCCGAGGCGATCACCACGTTCTGGCGTGACGACGCCGGCCGGGCACCCGTGATGTCGGACGACTTCGCGCGGGTCATCGCGTCGAGCCGGACGGCCTCGAACACGCGCGGCATCCTCGCGAAGCGAGCGGTGGCCGACGACCCGCGCTACGTGCCGCAGGTGCTGACCGAGGCGCAACTGACCACCCTGCGGGCGGTCGCCGCCCGCGTGGTGCCGCAAGACGACCCCGACCACGCCGTCGACCTCGCCGCCCGCGTGGACGCCCAGCTCGCCGCCGGCCAAGGCGACGGCTGGCGTAACGCCGACCTGCCGAGCGACCCCGAGGCCTACGCGCTCGGCCTCGACGCCCTCGCCGACTTCACCGGCCTCGCGCCCGAGCAGCAAGACGAGCGTCTCGCCGCGATCGTCGCGGGCGACCCCGACGACACCCTCGAGACGGTCGGCGACAGCGGTGGCGGCGACTCGCACCACGGGGGCGACCAGGGCGACGCGGGCCTCACCGGTGGCACGTCCGGCGACACCGACCGCCCCAGCGACGCCGAGGCCCACCCGTTCTCGGTCGAGCAGCTCACCGCCTGGTTCGAGGACTGCCGCGTCGATCTGGTCAAGGCCTGGCTCGCCCACCCGGCGACCATGGAGCGCATCGGCTTCGACGGTTTCGCGAACGGCCGTGCCGGTCGCGCCCTGCAAGGTTTCAGCCGGCTCGGTGCCGGCCAACGAGAGGGCTGGGAACCAGCCATGGAGGTCACCCGATGAAGCTCGACGCGCAACGCACCTACGACGAGTCCGAGGTCGTCGACGCGGTCGTGATCGGCACCGGTGCCGGTGGCGCCCCGATCCTCGCGAAGCTCGCCCTGCAGGGGCTCAAGGTCGTCGCCCTCGAGGCCGGCCCGAACTTCGAGCCCGACGAGTACACGCAAGACGAGATCGAGGCCGTCAAGATCAACTGGATGGACGAACGCCTGAGCGGCGGTGAGACCCCGACCGCGTTCGGCCAGAACAACAGCGGCAAGGGCGTCGGCGGTTCGACCCTGCACTGGGGTGCGTTCACCCCGCGCCCCGACGAGCGCGACCTGAAGCTCAAGACCCTCACCGGCAAGGGCGAGGACTGGCCCGTCGCCCACGCCGAGCTGATCGGGTACATCGAAGAGGTCGAGCACTTCGTCGGCGTCTCGGGCCCGGCCGACTACCCGTGGGACCCTCAGCGCTCGTACCTGATGCCGCCGCCCGCACGCAACGCGTCGAGCGACATGATGATCCGCGGCTGCGAGGCCGTCGGCATCCGGGCGACCGACGCCCCGGCCGCGCTCGTCAGCCGAGACTGGCGTCAAGAGCACGTCGGCACCCGCCCCGCCTGCGTCGGTTGCGGCAGCTGCCACCAGGGCTGCCGCAGTGGCGCCAAGGTCAGCATGGACACCAGCTACCTGCCGATGGCCGTCGCGAACGGGGCCGAGATCCGCCCCGAGTCGATGGTCACGGGCATCGAGCTCGACGAGGCCGGCGAGGTCTCGGCCGTCGTCTACGTCCGCGACGGCGTCGAGCACCGTCAGCGCACGGCCGCGCTGTTCCTCTGCGCGGGCGGCGTCGAGACGCCGCGCCTGCTGCTGCACGCCGGCATCGCCAACAGCAGCGACCAGGTCGGCCGCAACTTCATGGCCCACGGCGCCACCCAGGTCTGGGGCACCTTCGACACCGAGATGCGCGGCTACCGCGGCTACCCGTCGTCGATCATCACCGAAGACACCATGCGCCCCGACGGCGTCGACTTCGTCGGCGGCTACCTCATCCAGAGCCTCGGCGCGATGCCGCTGACGCTGGCGACGACCCTCGCCCGCGGTGCCGGCCTCTGGGGCCCCGAACTGGTGAAGGCCCTCGACGACTACCGCTTCATGGCCGGCGTCGGCATCAACGCCGAATGCCTGCCGAGCGAAGAGAACCGGCTCACGCTGTCCGACGAGCTCGACGAGAACGGCATGCCCAAGGTCGTCGTCACGTTCACGCCCGGCGAGAACGAGAAGGCGATCGACGACCACGCCGTCGAGACCATGACGGCCATCGTCGAGGCGGCCGGCGGACGCGACATCCGCGTCCTGGCCCGCACCGCCCACACGATCGGCACCTGCCGCATGGGCACCGACCCCGCGACGGCCGTGGTCGACCCCGACGGGCGCAGCTTCGACGTGCCGAACCTCTGGATCGCAGACAACTCGGTCTTCCCGAGCGCCGTCGTGGCCAACCCGGCCCTCACGATCATGGCCCTCGGCCTCCGCACCGCCGACCGCTTCCTGGCGAGCGCCGGGCTGTCGGGTGCCGTCGCCGGCGAGCGAGTCGGGGCCAACGTCTCGCGCGTCGTCGACGCGGCCTGACCCGCTCGACGCGACCCGCACCTCCTGAGACCCGAACCCAGGAGGCGCGGGTCGCGTCGGCCGGGAACGCCCCCGTGACGCAGGGTCACGGGGGTGCCCTTTCCTAGCCCTTGCGCCACAGGTCGAGCGCGAGCCGCGTCAAAGTCACGAACGACGTCGCGATCTGCAGCCACGGCACGGTCTTCCTGGGCTGGCCCTCGATGTCTTTCGACATGAGGATCACCTCCTGGTGTGCGCGCCGGCGGACACGAGGAGCGGAAGGTGCCAGGGATGGAGTCCGGCCGGGGCTGAACTAACATTGAACCGAGTTCTCGACTCGGGGATGGGTTTGCATCCCTGGTCTTCCACTCGGAGGACAACCGAAGCCCACGACCGTTGCTGCGGTCGTGGGCTTCGCTCTTGCCCGGGGCCGTGACCCGGCGGTGCCCGACCCCGCCCGCTAGCCTCTGCGACATGTCAGGCTGCTCGGGGGGCCGCGGTGACGCGGATCGAACCCAGCGCGAGCACCCGCGCCGGCCCGCTCGACTCGTCGTGGCCGCCCTCGCGACGGTCGGGCTCGGCATCGCCGCGAAGCTGCTGGTGCCCGGTCTCGCGGGCGACCTGCTCGGCTCGACGCTCTACACCGTGTTGCTCGCCCTGTTGCTGGCGCTCGTCGCGCCGCGGCTGCCCGGGGTCGCCCTCGCGACGACGGCGGCCGCGGTCTCGGTCGGCGTCGAGCTGCTGCAGCTGACCGGGCTGCCCGCCACCGCGACGGCGGCGTTCCCGCCCGCGGCGTGGATGCTCGGCACGACGTTCGCCGCGACCGACCTGCTCGGGTACCTGGCCGGGGGCGTCACGGGGCTGGTGCTGCTCCGAGTGCTGCGCCGCGCCTCCTGACCTCGCCACCCCGGGAGGCGCGGGTCGACTGGGCAAGAACGGCCCCTCGTCGAGGTGGGAAGGACGCTTGCCGCCCACTCGACCGGCACGACGAGCACCAGCTGCGCCGTCAGGTCGTGAAGACGTCGTCGAGGGTGACCGTCTGCAGGCCCCGCTCGGCGAGCAGCGTGGTCAGCTGGTCGAAGACCGTGGTCACCGGCAGATGGTTCGCGTGACCGATGACGATGTGCTGCGGCAGGAACCACTCGGTCGCGAACTGCACGACCTGCTCGGGTGTGATCAGGCCCGAGTCCGACAGCGAGCCGTACCAGAGCACGGGCGACGTGTAGCCGATGCTCGCGGCCGCCGCGTCGACCCGGGCGTCGTGGTAGCCGAAGGGGGGCCGGAAGTAGGGGCGCATGTCGACCCCGTAGGTCTGCAGCACGAAGTCGTGGTCGCGCTGCAGCTGCGAGACGATCTCGGCGTCGCTGCACTTCGTGAGGGCGGGGTGGCTCCAGGTGTGGTTCGCCAGCTGCACCTGGCCCGACGCCACGAGCGGGCGCAGCAGGTCGGCGTGGTCGGTCCACGCGGGCTGCGAGCCGTTCACGAAGAACGTCAGCCTCGTCCCCGTCGCCGCCGCGAACTCGGCGTAGAGCCGCACGACCTCGCTGTCGGCGCCGTCGTCGACCGTCCAGGCGAGCAGGTTCCCGTCGCCGGGCAACCCGGTCAACGTGCCGGCCGGGACGGGCACGCGCGCCACCGAGGGAGCCGTCGGCGTCGGGGTGGGGGTCGGCGTGGGGGTCGGCGTGGGCCTGGCCACCCGGGTCGGGCTCGCGGAGGCACTCGCCCGGGCCGACGGCACCAGCTCGTAGGGTGCCGACGCACACCCCGCGAGGGCGAGGGCGAGCGACGCCCCCGAGACCGACAGGAACGACCGACGATCCACGCGCGCCCCTTTCGACGAACCGATCCGCCCGCACCGGGCGCCGATCGATCAGCCTGGCATGCGCGGCGGGCCGGTCGCGGCCGCGGCACCCCGATCTCATCCTCGCCGCCGATCCGGGTCCGCCGTCCGACGGACCCGACCCGCGCCTCCCGCCCTCTCGAGCCGAGGAGGCGCGGGTCGAGTGGTCCGAGATCGTCCTTCGTGGACGGGGGAAGGACGATCTCGGACCACTCGACCGGCGGGCGGCGGGCGGCGGGCGGGCGGCGGGCGGCGGGCGGGCGGGCGGCGGGCGGGCGGCGGGCGGGCGTCAGCTCGCGGAGGCCCGCCCGCGCCAGAGCAGCCAGACGAAGTACGGCGTCCCGATGACGGCCGTCAGCAGGCCGGCGCCGAGCTGCGCCGGGGCGATCACGGTGCGGCCGAGCACGTCGGCGGAGCAGACCAGCACGGCGCCGAGCAGCACGGCCACGGGCAGCACGCGGGCGTGCCGCCGCCCGACCAGCGACCGGGCCGCGTGCGGGGCGACGAGCCCGACGAACCCGACCACCCCGACGGCGGCCACGGCCGTCGCCGTGAGCAGCACCGCGAGCGACAGGAAGACCAGGCGCGACCGCGAGAGCGAGACCCCGAGGAGGCGCGGCGTGTCGTCGTCCACCCCCACCAGGTCGAGGCGGCGACGCTGCAGCACGACCACGACGAGCGCCGCCGCGAGTGCCAGCGACACCGGCACCGCGTCGTCCAGGGTGCGACCGTAGGTCGACCCCGACAGCCAGGTGAGTGCCTTCGCGCCGTTGAACGGGTCGGTCAGCACGATCAGCAGGCTGATCGCCGCCGCCGTCGCGGTCGAGACGCCGATGCCGATCAGCACCAGCCGGTTCTGCGGGAACCCCCCTCGAGAGGCGAGGCCGAACACGACCACGGCCGCCGCGACTGCCCCGACGAACGCGGCGCCGGCGATGCCCCAGCCGGTGGCGAGCGGCACGGTGGTGACGAGCAGCACGGCGCCGAGGCCGGCACCGCCGGTCACGCCGAGGATGCCCGGTTCGGCGAGCGGGTTGCGGGTCACGGCCTGCACGAGGGTGCCGGCGAGGGCCAGGGCGGCTCCGGCGACGAGGGCCGCCACGACCCGGGGCACCCGGGTGTCGAGCACGTAGCTGACGACCCGTCCCGACCGGCCGGTCACCCAGTTGGCGACGTCGCCGAGCAGCAGCTTGGCGTCGCCGAGCAGCACCGAGCCGAGCACGACGGCGACGAGCACGGCGACCACGACCACGACGACGACCACGAAGCGCAGTCGCGAGACCACGGGGTGCCGGTCGGTCGGGCTGACGCCGCCGTGGTCGCGGGCACGGAACGCCAGCACGACCAAGAACACCGCGCCGAGCAGCGAGGTCACGACGCCCGTGGGCACCTGCACCGACGTCTCGGCGCCGACGAGCGCGCGCAGCAGCACGTCAGCGCCCAGCACGAGGGCGGCCCCGGCGAGACCGGCGAGCGGCATCGAGACGACGAACCGGCGGACGGCGGGCACGGTCCGCCGCAGCAGCCGCACGAGTGCGGGGGCGCAGAGGCCGACGAAGCCGATCGGCCCGGCGAGGGTGACGGCGGCGGCCGAGAGCAGCACGGCGGCCAGCACGGTCACCACGCGGGTGGTGCGGACGTCGACCCCGACGCTGCGGGCGGCGTCGTCACCGAGGGCGAGGGCGTCGACGCGGACGTTCACGGCGACCAGCACGAGCAGCCCGACGACGATCACCGGGCCGAGCTGCACGACGCCGTCGAAGCCGTTCTGCGAGATGCTGCCCTGGCCCCAGGCGTAGAGGCCGGCGGTCTGCTGCGGGAAGAGCAGCAGCAGGGCGCTCGTCACCGAGGCGAGGCCGAGGGCCAGGGCGCTGCCGGCGAGCACGAGCCGCACGGTGCCGGCGCCGAGCCCCGACAGGGCGAGCACGAGCCCGGCGGCGAGCAGCCCGCCGACGAACGCGACGCCGGACGAGGCCAGCAACGGCAGGCTGAGCCCGGTGACGGCGGCGATCGCGAGGGCGACGTAGGCGCCGGCGTTGACGGCGAGGGTGTCGGGCGAGGCGAGCACGTTGCGGCTCATGTGCTGCAGGGCGGCGCCGGCGGCTCCGAGGGCGACGCCGACCAGCAGGCCGGCGACCATCCGCGGGAGGCGCGAGGCGACCACCACGGACGAGTCACCGGCCGTCGCGGTGCCGGTGAGCGCCTGCCAGACCTGCCGGGCGCCGACGTCGGCGGTGCCCTGCGTGACGTCCACGAGGGCGAGCACCACGACGACGGCGACCAGCGCGACCGTCACGCCCACCGACCCGGGCGTGAGCCGTCGGGGGGCGGCGAGCCGCGCCTCCTGGGCTCGTGCCGCGCGACGCGCGCGCTCGTCGCGGCCCGGTGCGGCGGGCTCGTCGAACCGGGGCGGCGCGGGGTCGGTGGGGGTGACGGTCGTGCTCACGGTGCGGGTCAGTTCGTCAGGGTCGACACCAGCGAGTCGACGTAGGCGGTCATCGCGGCGGGTCCGCCGAACATCCAGATGCCGTCGTCGAGGCGGTGCACGTCACCGGACTGCACGAAGGGCAGCGACTGCCACACGGCGTTCGAGGCGAGCGAGACGGCGAACGGGTCGTCGGCACCCGCAGCGGTGTTGTCGATGTACATGAACTGCACGTCGGCCGGCAGCTGCGTGAGGCCCTCGACGTCGGTCGTGGCGAGGCCGTACGCCTCGTCGCCCTCGACGGTCCACGCGTTGGTGAGGCCGAGCTCTTCGGTGACGTCGGAGACGAGCGAGCCCTTCGCGTAGGGGCGGATGCTGACCTGGCCGGCGTCGACGTAGCCGTCGGCGAAGGCGAAGGGCTGGCCCGCGAGGCCGGCGTCGGCGAGGGCCTGCTTGCCCTCGGCGAGCGCGTCGGTGAACTCCTTCTTCACCTCGGTCGCCTCGTCCTCGGTGCCGGTCGCCTTCGCGATCAGGTCGAGGTTGTCCATGCTCTGCTCGATCTGGCGCGAGGCGTCGGCCGAGGTGACCACCAGCACGGGCGCGATCTCCTTGAGCTGCGTCACGGCGTCGGCGCTCAGGCCGTCGGTCGCGACGATCAGGTCGGGTGCGAGCGAGGCGACGGTGTCGAGGCTCGGCTCGCCGCGGGTGCCGATGTCGGCCGGCTCGTTGGTCAGGGGCACGGCCGAGTCCCACTCGTTGTAACCCTTCACGTCGGCGACGCCCACGGGCTCGACGCCCAGCGCCACGAGGTCTTCGACGACGTTCCACTCGGTGCCGACGACCTTCGTCGCGGGGCCGTCGAGGGTGATCTCGGCCCCCGTGCCGTCGGTCAGGGTGATCTGCTCGCCGCTGCCCGAGGTCGCGCCGGCGTCGGCGGACTCGGTCGTGCCGCAGCCGGCGAGGGTCAGGGCCGCGGCGGCCGCGACGGCGGTCACCGTCAGCAGTCGGCGGGCCGCGGGGCGGCGGGTGGGGCGGCGGGCGGAGCCGCCGGAGGTCGGGGTGCCGGGGGTCGGGGTGTGGCGGGGCGTCGTGGAAGGGCGCTGGGTCACGGGTGGTGTCTCTCTCATCGGACGGGCGTCTCGGCCCGGGTGTGGTGTCGGCCGATCGCGCGGGTGCGCAGGTGGCCGGTGGTGGGGTCGGTGTCGACGTCGATGCGGATGCCCCAGACGTCGGTCAGGAGGCGCGGCGTCAGCACGTCCCCGGGGTCGCCCTCGGCGACGATGCGGCCCTCGCTCAGCACGACGATGCGGTCGGCGAGCGCGGCCGCCTGGTCGAGGTCGTGCAGCACGACGCCGACCGCGATGCGGCCCGAGTCGGCGAGGTCGCGCACGAGGTCGAGCAGCTCGACCTGGTAGCGGAGGTCGAGGTACGTCGTGGGCTCGTCGAGCAGCAGCACCCCGGTGTCTTGTGCGAGGCAGCTGGCCAGCCAGACGCGCTGCAGCTGGCCGCCCGAGAGCTGGTCGACGCCGCGGCCGGCGAGGTCGGCCACCCCGGTCAGCTCGAGCGCCCGGTCGACGGCGGCAGGGCCGTCGGGGTCGGAGCGTCCCCAGCGGCCGCGGTGCGGGTAGCGGCCGAACTCGACGACGTCGCGCACGCTCAGCCCGCCCGGAGTCGGACGCCCCTGCGTCAGCAGCGCGACCCGCCGGGCGAACTCGCGCAGCGACAGCTCGAACCCGTCGACGGTCTCGCCCGGGCCCGAGCCCGAGCTCGTGCCCGTGCGGTCGAGTGGTCGCGAATCGTCCTTCCCGTGCGGGCGAACGACGTTCTCGGACCACTCGACGCCCGCAGGAGGCGCGGCGAGGGCCAGCGAGCCCGAGCGCGGCTTCTGCAGACGGGCCAGGGTGCGAAGCAGGGTCGACTTGCCGCTGCCGTTCGGGCCGACGAGGGCCGTGACGCAGCCGGGGCGCAGCTCGACGCGGGCGCCGTGGACCACGTCGACGCCGTCGTAGGCGACCGAGACGTCGTCGGCGAGCAGGGCGGCCGAGGCGGAGGCGGTGGCCGCGAGGGGCAGGTCGGTGGTCACGCGCTTAGGTTAGCCTAACCTCACCCCGGGGCCGCAACCCGACCTCTCGACGTCGAGCCGACGCGCGCCTCCTCGTCCCTCCTGCCGCCCCCCCTCCTGCCGACGCCACCCCGCCGTCGCCACCCCCCGAACCGGCGCGAACCCCCCGCCTAGGCAAATCGCTCGGCGCCGCCCGACGGGGTGCCCGCCACCACCCACCGAAGCCACCCCCCGAGCCGGCGCAGAACCCCTGCCTAGGCAAATCGTCCGCCGCCGCTCGACGGGGTGCGCCACCACCGTCACCGCCTCCCGCTCGCCCCCCGGCCCCATCCCCGCCCCCGAACTCCGGCTCGACCGACTCGCCTATCGTGGTGACCGCTCCTCCGCCCGACGACGAAACGAGCCGCATGTCACGCCGAGCCCTCTCGACCTCCCTCGCGATCGCCGCCACCCTGGGCCTCGGCCTGGCCGCCTGCGCCTCCCCCGCAGCAACGGCCCCGACCGTCACACCGAGCGCGAGCGACACCCCGGTCCCGCTGCCCAGCCCGATCGCCGCACCCGACCTCTCCACCCCCGAGGTCGAGGCCGCGCTGGCCGACCTCGAGTCCCGGTACGACGCCCGCGTCGGCCTGAGCGTGCTCGACACCGGCTCGGGCGCGACCCTCGACCACCGCGCCGACGAGCGCTTCGGCTACGCGTCGAGCCTCAAGGCGTTCGCCGCGGCGGCCCTCCTCGACGCGACCGACGACGCCGACCTCGACCGGGTCGTCACCTGGACCCAGGCCGACGTCGACGCCGCCGGCTACTCGCCGTTCACGAGCCAGCACGTCGCCGACGGGCTCCCGTTGCGGCAGCTGGTCGAGGCCGCCGTGCGGCAGAGCGACAACACGGCGCTGAACCTCGTGCTCGCCGAGCTCGGGGGCCCGGCCGGGCTCGACGCCGCCCTCGCCGCGCAGGGGGACGACGTGACCGACGTCGTGCACACCGAGCCCGACCTCAACACGCTCACCCCGGGCAGCACGGCCGACACGACCACGCCCGCGGCCTTCACGGCGACCCTGGCCCGCATCACGGCCGGCGACTGGCTCGCCGCCGACGACCGCGCGACCCTGCTCGACTGGATGTCGGGCAACGCGACCGGAGACACCTTGATCCGCGCCGGTGCCCCCGACGGCTGGCAGGTCGCCGACAAGTCCGGAGGCGCGGGCGGCATCCGCGACGACGTCGCGATCGTCACGCCCCCCGCGGGCGACCCCGTGGTGATCTCGGTGCTCACCACGCGCAACGACCCCGCCGCGAAGTACGACGACGCCCTCGTCGCCGAAGCCGCCCGCATCGCCCTCACCGCCGCGGCCGCCGCCCGCTGACGCACGCCGCACCTCTCCCGGCCGACGCGCCGTCGAGTGGACACCACGCCGAGTCGTACCGCGGTGTCGTGTCCACTCGGCGGTGCCCTGCCCCGTGCCGCATCCGCACGGCGCCCCGCACACCCCGCCACCACCTGTTCGCCGCGCGTTCACGCGACCTCCCCCGGGACGTCGTCGCGCCTCCTTAGCGTGCCCACCGGGCCGTCCGGTCCCCCGTCGCCGCTCCCGGCGAACCCCGGCCCCGCACCCGAAGGACCCCCACCGCATGATCGACAAGCGCCTGCTCGTCTCGGCAGCGACCCTCAGCATCGCCGCCCTCGCCCTGACCGGTTGCTCGGCGAGCGCCGACGCCGACGCCTCAGGAGGCGCGGCGAACGACGCCGCCACCGCCACCAGCGCCGAGGACTTCGGCGGCATGGATGCCCTGGTCGCGGCCGCGCAGGCCGAGGGCGAGCTCAACGTGATCGCCCTGCCCGACACCTGGGCCAACTACGGCGAGATCATCGACGGCTTCGAGAAGGAGTACGACATCACCGTCAACTCCGACAGCCCCGACGTCTCGAGCGCCGAAGAGATCACGGCGGCCCAGAACCTGAAGGGGCAGGACACCGCCCCCGACGTGTTCGACCTCGGCTCGGCCGTGACGCTCGCCAACCTCGACCAGTTCGCGCCCTACAAGGTCGCGACCTGGGGCGACATCGCCGACGACCACAAGGACGCCGACGGCAAGTGGGTCTACGACTACACCGGCCTCATGTCGATCGGCTACGACGCCGACGCGGTGCCCGCCCCCGAGAGCCTCGACGACCTGCTCGGCAGCGACTACAAGGGCAAGGTCGCGATCAACGGCGACCCGACCCAGGCCGGTGCCGCCGCGGCGGCCGTCGAGTGGGCCGCCCTGCAGAACGGCGGCAGCGCCGACGACGTCAGTACGGGCGTCGACTACTTCTCCAAGCTCGCCGACGCGGGCAACTTCCTGCCCACCGACCCCACCCCGGCGACGATCGCCTCGGGCGAGACGCCGGTCGTCTTCGACTGGAGCTACAACAACCTCGCCGCCGCGGCCGACGCCGGCGGGCGCGACTGGAAGACCGCCGTGCTGCCCGGCACCGCCCTCGGCAGTTACTACAACCAGGCGATCAACGTCGACGCACCGCACCCCGCCGCGGCCCGCCTCTGGCAGGAGTACGTCATGGGTGACGACGCGCAGAACCTCTACCTCGCCGCCGGCGCCTACCCCGTGCGCCTCGCGGCGATGACCGAGGCCGGCACCGTCGACCAGGACGCCCTCGAGAAGGTCGGCGAGCAGCCCGCCGACACCGTGCAGTTCACGGCCGAGCAGACCGAGGCCGCCTCGAAGGTGCTGGCCGACACCTGGGCCACGGCGATCGGCTGATGGTGACGACGTCGACCCGTGCGGCGGACACGACCGCCGACGCGCGGTCGGCACACGGAGGCGACCGCGGCGACCTGCCGGACCGCGCCTCCTCGTCCCCCGACGGCGTCGGCCCCTCGCGGGGTCGGCGCCGTCCGGCGGCGTGGTGGGGGCTGACCCCGTTCGCCGTCTGGGTGCTCGCCTTCTTGATCGTGCCGTGTCTGCTCGCGCTCGGCACGGGCTTCGTCGACGGCGACGGCGCCCCCACCCTCGACAACCTGGTCGCACTCGGCGACCCCCTGATCGTGCGGGCCTTCGCCAGTTCGGCCGCGGTCTCGGCCGTCACCGCGGTGGCCGGTGCCGTCATCGGTGCCGTCGTCTGCTGGGGGCTCACGTCACTGCGACCCGACGGAGCCGTCCGCAGCGCGATCGACGCCGCCTCGAGCGTCCTCGCCCAGTTCGGCGGGGTGATGCTCGCCTTCGCGTTCGTCGCGACCATCGGCATCCAGGGCGTCGTGACCCGGCTGCTGGTCGACGTCGCCGGCGTCGACCTCTACGCGGACGGTGTCTGGTTCTACCAGGTGCCCGGCCTGCTGCTGCCGTACCTGTACTTCCAGGTGCCGCTCATGGTGATCACGTTCATGCCCGCCGTCAGCGGCCTGCGCCCGCAGTGGAGCGAGGCCGTCGCCACCCTCGGCGGCACCCGGTGGCAGCACCTCGTCCGCGTGGTCGTCCCGGTGCTCGCCCCCGCGTTCGTCGGCAGCCTGCTGCTGCTGTTCGCCAACGCGTTCTCGTCGTACGCGACCGCCGCCGCCCTGATCAGCCAGGGGGCCCAGATCGTGCCGCTGCAGATCCGCGCCGCGCTGATCAGCGAGACCGTGCTCGGCCGCGAGAACGTCGCCGGGGCCCTCGCCCTCGGCATGGTCGTCGTGATGGCCGTGCTGATGACCGGCTACTCGCTGCTGCAGCGCCGCACCGAGCGGTGGCAGCGATGAACGCCCCGCGGTCGCCTCAGGCCACGAGCGCGTCGCGGTCGCCTCGGGCGCCTCGGGCCACGAGCGCAGGAGGCGCGGGCACGGTCGCGCGCCGCACCGCCCTGGTCGTCGTGGGAGCCCTCTTCGCGGTGCCGATCGCGGCGATGGTCGCGTTCTCGCTGCGCAGCGCCGACGGCACGGGCCACGACCTGAACCACTGGCTGGCGATCGTCGACCCCGAGAACGAGCGGATGTACCGCAACCTGGTCGAGGGAGTCACGAACTCGCTGCTGCTCGCCGTCGTCTCGGCGCTGCTCGTGCTCGTGCTGCTGGTGCCGGCCATGGTGCTCGTGCACCTGCGCCACCCGCGTCTCGTGCGCCCGCTCGAGTTCGTCTGCCTCGTGCCGATCACGGTGCCGGCGATCGTGCTCGTGGTGGGGCTCGCGCCGGTCTACTCGGTCGTCTCGCGGGTCGCCGGGTCGGGCGCCTGGACGCTCGCGCTCGCCTACGGCGTGACGGTGCTGCCCTACGCGTACCGCGCGGTGCAGTCCGACCTCGCGGCGACCGACCTGCGCACGCTGACCGAGGCCGCCCGCACGCTCGGCTCGGGCTGGCTGCGGACGATGGCCCTCGTCGTCGTGCCGAGCCTGCGCCGCGGCCTGCTCGCGGCGGCCTTCATCACCGTGGCCGTGGTGCTCGGCGAGTTCACCATCGCGTCGCTGCTCAACCGCGTGAACCTGCAGACCGCCCTGGTGCAGGTCTCGCGCTCGGACCCCTACGCCGCCGTGATCTTCGCGCTGCTCGCCCTGGGCTTCGCGTTCGTGCTGCTGCTCGTGATCGGCCGCGTGGGCGCCCTCGGCGCCGCCCGCCCGATCCCCTCTCGAAAGGCCCTCTCGTGACCGCCACGCTGCCCCGCCCCTCCGTCGCGAGCCCGACCGGCGCCGTGGCGGGTGCGACCGTGACCTTCCGCGACGTGACGAAGCAGTTCGCCGGGCACCAGGCCCTGACCGGGCTCGACCTCGAGCTGCAGCCCGGCGAGCTCGTCGCCGTGCTGGGCCCGTCGGGCTGCGGCAAGACGACCGCGCTGCGCAGCCTCGCCGGGCTCGAGGACGTCACGACCGGACGCATCACGATCGACGGGCACGACGTGGTCGGCGTTCCGACGCACCGCCGCGACGTCGGCATGGTGTTCCAGGCGTACTCGCTCTTCCCGCACCTGACCGTGCGGCAGAACGTCGAGTTCGGGCTGCGCATGCGACGCGTCGACAGGGCGGCCCGGGCCACCCGGGCGGGCGAGATGCTCGACCTGGTCGGGCTCGGCGACCTCGGCGAGCGCTACGCGCACCAGCTGTCGGGCGGCCAGCAGCAGCGCGTCGCCCTGGCCCGGGCGCTGGTCACGCGCCCCCGCGTGCTGCTGCTCGACGAGCCGCTCAGCGCCCTCGACGCCAAGGTCCGGGTGCAGCTGCGCGACGAGATCCGGCGCATCCAGCGCGAGCTGTCGATCACGACCCTCTTCGTCACGCACGACCAGGAGGAGGCCCTCGCCGTCGCCGACCGCGTCGCCGTCATGCGGGCCGGTTCGATCGAGCAGGTCGGCACGCCCGAAGAGCTCTACTCGGCCCCCGCGACCGCCTTCGTCGCCGAGTTCGTCGGCACGAGCAACCGGGTGTCGGGCGAGGTCGTCGGCACGCTCGTGCGACTGGCCGGCTGCCCCGAGGTGCCGGTCGTCGGAACACCCGCCGAGGGGCCCGTCTGGGCCTACGTCCGACCCGAGGACGTGTCGTTCGTCGAGCAGGGCGGGCTCGCCGGGGTCGTCGAGTCGGTGTCGTTCTTGGGGGCCGTCTGCCGCACCCGCGTCCGCGTCGACCCCGAGACGCTGCTCGTGGTCGACCACCGGGCCGACGAGCGACGCGAGCCGGGGTCGCCGGTGCGCGTCTCGTTCACGCCCGCCCGCGTCGCGGTGACGACCCGCGCCTCCTGACTCGGGCACCGTCGAGTGGACGAGACACCGCGGCGTGCGCCGGTGTCTTGTCCACTCGACGGTGCCGTGCGGTCAGCCGGGCGACGGAGGCGGCACGCCCGAGCGCGCCGTTAGCCTCGGGGGATGCCCTCCGTGACCGACCCCGACGACGTGCCCCGCGCCTCCTCGGTGTGGCAGGCCGAGATCGTCACCACGCGGCGACCGCGACTGCTCGTCGCCGGACGGTGGCTCGTCTCGGTCCTCGCCGCGTTCTTCTTCGGCTCGTTCGACGGCGAGTGGCCGGGCTTCGACGTCGTGGTGCGCGAGGGTTCGACCGGTCGCGAGATCCACCGACTGGCTCCTCAGGGCCTCACCGGCGCCGACGAGTCGAAGGTCGACATTGAAGTGGACCTCGACCGGCTCACCTGCGACGAGTACCGAGCCGAGTGGAAGCTCGTCTGACCCCCATCTGGTGCGCCGGGCGTCCTGACCGACGCGACCCGCGCCTCCTCGGGTCCCGCGGTCGACCGGTCGAAAGGTCGCGAATCGTCCTCCACGCGCCCCCGAACGACGGTCCGGGACCACTCGACCCGGGCCGGGCACGACCTCCGGCGGCTAGCGACGGTTCCAGGAGGCGCGGACGACGGTGTCGAGGGCGCTCGAGAGGTCCGTGCACCACCAGCGGCGTTCGGGTGCGGCGGCAAGGGTGAGTTCGTAACCCGCCTCGGTCCGGGCGACCGAACCGACGACGACCAGGGCACCGCGTTCGGAGCGTCGGACGTCGACGACGCGCCAACGGCCCCGACCGACGACGTCGAGCCTCAGGTCGAGCGCACTCGCGACCGGGCCGTGTCCGGGCCAGGCCGTGCCCGACCGGCCGCTCCCACCGTCGATCAGCATCGTCGCCTCCCTCGCGGCCCGCCCCTGCGCGGTCCGACGAGGTGCACGGTAGCCACGCGACCTGACAACGGGCGGGGTTGACGCCGGGGGTCCCGCGTGCTCCACGTACCCCGACGCGTCGTCGAGACGACCGAGGCCCACGGCGGGCTCCCTGTGGTCAGGAGCCGCCGTGGGCCTCGGTGAGTGGGTCCGGTCTCAGGCCTGGACGTCTCCGCGCCAGCCGCCGTCGACGTTGCCCTCGCGCTCGATGAACTCCTTGAAGTTCTTGAGGTCCTTCTTGATGGCGTGGTTGTCGGCGCCGAGGCTGCCGCCGAGCTTCTCGAGGAAGCCCTCGGGCGTCCAGTCGATCTGCACCGTGAGGCGGGTCTCGTCGTCGCTCAGCTTGTGGAACGTGATGACGCCGGCGTGGTCGACCTCGCCGCCGGTGCTGTTCCAGGCGACGCGCTCGTCGGGGTGCTGCTCGGTGATCTCGGCCTCGAAGGTCTTCTCGACCGGCCCGACCTTGACCTTCCACACCGTGAGGGTGGGGGTGGTCTGGGTGATCGACTCGACCTCGTCGAGGAACTTCGGGAACTCCTCGAACTGGGTCCACTGGTTGTAGGCGACGCTGACGGGGACGTTCACGTCGATGGTCTCGATGGCCTGTGCCATGGTGCACTCCTTGTTGACGGTGTTCGTGATCTCTCGGTCGGCACCGGATCGGTGCCTGACCTGTCGTGAACGGTAGGAGGCGCGGGTCGCCTCCGCCCACGTGCGGAGGCAACGGTCAGGTGACGGGTGACGCCCGCCGACCGGGGGCGCGCACCCTACTCGCGTGATCGCGACCACCCCCGCATCCGCACCCCGCATCCGCACCCCGGCTCAGCGGATGCCGCTGCGTGCGAAGCCCTGCACGAAGTACCGCTGGAACACCAGGAACAGCACGACCATCGGCGCGACGTTGACGAGGGCGAACGCCATGGTGCCGCCGTAGTCCGAGCCGAACTGCCCCTGCAGGTAGAGCAGGCCGATCGGCAGCGTGAAGAGCTCGTTCTGCTTCAGGGCGATGAGCGGCCACGAGAAGTCGTTCCAGGTCGACAGCAGGCTCATGAAGAACAGCACGGCGATCAGCGGCTTCGACAGGGGCAGCACGATGCTGCGCAGCACCCGCAGGTGGCTGGCGCCGTCGATGCGGGCCGCCTCGATCAGCTCGGTCGGGATGCCCAGGATGAACTGCCGCGCGAGGAACAACCCGAACGCGGACGCCGCCGTCGGCAGGATGACCGCCCAGTAGGTGCCGTAGAGGTCGAGCCGCGTCACGAGGGTGAACAGCGGCACCATGATCACCTGCACGGGGATCATCAGCGTGGCGAGCGCGACGAGGAAGACCGCGTTCGACCCGCGGAACCTCAGCCGGGCGAAGGCGTACCCGCCCAGGACGTTGATCGTCACCGTGATCAGCGCCACGACGATCGCGATCGCCGTCGAGTTGCCGAACCAGGTCACGACCGGGAACGCCTCGAAGACGCGCTCGAAGTTCGCCGTCGTGAACGTGCTCGGCCAGATGCGCAGGGCACCGCCGAGCAGGTCGGCGCGCGTCGAGAACGCGACGACGACCATCCAGTACAGCGGGAACAGCACGACGAGCGACACGACGATCGCGGCGCCGAGCCTCAGGACGAGGAGGCGCTGCTCGCGGACGCGACGCCCGCCCGGTCGCGAGGGGCGAGCGGGGGCCCGGTCGGCCGGCCCGGGGGCGTCGGGGGCGACGGTGGCGGCGACGGTGGTCACGGGGTGCCTCTCAATCGACCAGGTCGCGCGAGCGACCGGTGTACCAGCGGACGACGGTGAACGCGAGCATGACGAGCAGCAGCACGACGCCGATGGCGGCGGCGTAGCCCTGGTCACGCGTGACGAAGCCCTGGTCGTAGGCGTAGGTCACGATGACCGACGTGGCGTTGCCGGGGCCGCCGCCGGTCATCACGAAGACCAGGTCGAACACCTGGAACGAGTAGATGACGTTGAGGATCAACAAGAAGAACGACGACGGCCCGACCAGCGGCACGGTCAGGTACCGGAAGCGCTGCCAGCCGCCCGCGCCATCGAGGCGTCCGGCCTCGTACACGCCGGCGTCGACCGACTGCAGGCCGGCCAGGTAGATCAGCATGTTGAAGCCGACCCGCCACCACAGGGTGATCAGCACGATCGAGACGAAGGCGGCCGTGCCGCCCGACTGCCACGGCACGCCCGGCAGGCCGACCGCCCGGACGAGCTTGTCGATCAGCCCGCTGTTCTCGTCGAACAGCAGCACGCCCATCAGCGCGGTCGCGACGCCCGAGATCGCCATCGGCAGGATGAGGATCGACCGGAACAGCCCGCGCGCCGGCAGCACCGAGTTCAGCAGCACGGCGGCCCCGAGCCCGAGCGCCATCGACAGCGGCGTGACGATCAGCGTGAACAGCACCGTGTTGGCCGCGGACCGCCAGAACACCGGGTCCGAGACGAGGCGCTGGTAGTTGTCGAGCCCGGTGAACGTGCCGCCGCCGAAGCCGTCCGTGCGCTGCAGGCTGACCACCACGGCCCAGACCAGCGGGATCAGCACGAACAGGGTGAGCATGAACAGGTTGGGGGTGAGCAGCATCCACGCCACCGCGGCCTCGCCCCGCGAGCGCGACCTGCGCCGCGGATGGGGCGGGCGGGCCCCGGTCACGGGCACCGCGCCTCCTCGGGTCCGCGGCCGCGTCGCGGTCGTCACCGTCAGGCCCCCGTGGCGGCGGCGATGCCGTCCGAGATGCGCGACAGGGTGTCGTCGGTGCTCTGGCCGCCGACGAAGGCCTGCTCGAGCTCGTCCTGCAACACGGTGATGATCGCCGCCATGTCGGGCGAGGCGACCTGGCTCGAGTCGCTCGCCTGCACCGTGCCGGCCTGGCCGATGAACACCGGCGAGAGCTCGGGGCGGACGTCGAACTCGATGCCGCCGTCGATGAGGTCCTGACGGGTAGGCAGCAGCGAGGCGCCCTCGCAGAAGGCGCGCATGGCGTCCTCTTGCGTGACGAAGTCGAGGAAGGCCGCGGCGAGGGCGGGGTCCGCGGCGTCCTTCGTCACGACGAGGGCGTTGCCGCCGAAGTCGCTGGCCGACCGCTCGTCACGGGGCGCGAAGGTGGCGCCCCACTCGAAATCGAGCGTGTCGGTCGCGTCGGGGATCGAGAAGGCGCCCGAGAACACCATCGCGGTGGTCTGCGAGTACCAGGAGTCCTGCGCGTAGGTGGCCGACTTGATCGAGTCGTTCTGCGGCACGTACTGCTTCTCGAAGAACGAGCGGGTGAAGTCGACGGCCTTGCGACCCGCGTCGGAGTCGATGGCCGGGTCGGTGAGGTTCTCGTCGAGGAAGCGCCCGTCGGCCTCGAACAGCCAGGTCAGCCAGCGCGTGACGCCGTTGCCCTGCCAGTTGTAGGCGAACGGATACCGGTCGGCGGGCAGGTTCGCCCGCAGGGTGGCGGCGACCTCGTCGAACTGGTCCCACGTCCAGGCGTCCTCGACGCTGGTCGGCACGTCGGTGATGCCCGCGGCCTCGAGCATCGTCTTGTTGTAGAGGATCGCCGTGGTGTCGGTGTGGTGGGGCACACCGAACGGCTTGCCCTCGTTCTGCACCGCGGCCCAGGCGCCGCGCGTGAAGCGGTCGCCGAAGTCGCCGGGCAGCTGGTCGCTCAGGTCGAGCAGCTGGCCACGCCCGGCGTAGCTGCCGAACGTGTAGTACGGCACGCGGAAGACGTCGGGCGGGTTGCCCGCCTGCAGCTGGGCGTCGATGTTGGTGAACATCTGCTCGTACGGGACGGCGTTGAGGTCGATGGTCGCGCCGGCGTTCGCCTTCTCGAAGCGCGAGATCTGGTCGCGGAAGCCCTTCAGCTCGGCGTCGGTGCCCCACGTGGTGAAGGTCAGGGTGCCCTCGGCCGAGCTGGTGGCCGGCTTGCTGAAGCCGGCGCAGCTCGCGAGGACGGCGGTCAACGAGACGGCGCCGCTCGCGGCGAGGAAGGTGCGTCGGGTGAGGGTCATGGCGTGTTCTCTTTCGGGACGACGAGGGTGCCGGATCAGCCTTGTACCCCACTCGAGCGTGCATCGGGGTACGCGACCTGGAGTGACACTCAACTCTTGTCGTGCGCGATGCGCCGGTCGGATCTCGTAGTTCTAGTGGGCGTCCGGATGGATCTCCCGGCGTTCGGCGCGCTCGAGGTCGCGCTCCCGTTGCAGGTCGCGGAGGAGCCCCTTGAGCCGGAGCAGGACGAGGAAGTCCTCCAAGGCCTCTGACTCGCTCGGGTAGGTCCGCACGCTCTCGTCGACGACCGCCGCGCGCTCGTCGGTGGAGAAGGTCACCCAGGCATCGTCGCGTCGGGTGACGACGAGGCAGTCCGTGCTGTTCGCGTGGTCACCGTCGATGACGTGCGCCAGGTCGTCGAGTCCCTCGGCCGCCATGACGACGCGCACCGATTCGATCGTCGCCATGTCAGGCCTTCCCCGGTCGGTCGTCTCGTGACGCCCGCCACGTCTCGTGGGCGAGCCTGTTCTTCTCCCTGATGCGCGACATGAGCGCGTCTTCGTCGGCCCTCAGCCTCATGAGACGCAGAAAGTCGTCCAGAGCGTCGGAGAGTTCCTCGTATGTGCGAACGCTGGTCTCCTCGACACCGGCCCGCTCGTTGGTCGAGAACGAGGTCCAGACGCCGTCTCGTCGGGTCAGGACCAGGGCGTCCGCCGAACTACCGTGATCGTCTCCGATCACGTAGGCGAACCTGTCGAGCCCCTCGGCCTCGATCGTGGCCAGGGTCTCGTCAAGCGTCGTCACGGCGCCCTCGCGGTCGGCGATCAGTCACCGGGCTCCGAGCCTGCGTCAAGGACGGCCCGCAGCTCCTCCAACCGGGCGGCGTTCTGCAACTGGGACATGAACTCGGTCACGGCAGAACGCTCATCCGGATGCTCGACGAGTGTCAGCTCTTCGACGAGACCTCGTTCGTCGCGCAAGAACGTCACCCACACCCCGTCGATCTGCCCGATCACCTGCGCACCCGGGACGTGTCGCGACGTGTCACCGATCAGAAAATTCAGATGACTGAAACCGGCCGCTTCCACTTCTGCTCGGAGTCCGTTCACGTCGCGCGCTCCGGGGGCTCCGGCGTCGTCCCATCTCGTCGACGTCCGGTGTTTTCCGTCCAGCGCACGCATGACGTACGGAGCTTCGGCCACTGGACCAACTCGTCAACTCTGCCCAGCGGCCCGGCGGCGGACTGCCCGCTCTTCACGGATTTCTGCGATTCGTGCCATGTTCCGCAAGAGGCGAATGAAATCCGCGCTCGCTGCCTCCTGATCACCGTAAGTCCGAACGCTCTGCTCCTCGATGAGTCCTCGCTCATCGACGAAGAACGTGGTCCAGATCTGAGCCTTCTCGGCGATGACGAGGGCATAAGGTTTGCTCGCCTCAGGATCACCGATCACGTAATTGAGGTGACCGAGCCCGAGGGCCTGCACCTGCGACTCCAGGGATTCCATGCTGCTCATGCAGACGGCACCTTCACTTCTTCGATTAGTCCAAGGTCCATCAAGTCCTGGACGCTCATGGGGAGCAGGAGCTGGACCCCGCCACCACTCTGCCCGAACCCGGGGGCAATGGGCCCACGCATGAGATGCATGTCGTCCCAGGTCTTCCTATGGTTCGACATCGACAGGTCGAACTGTTCGCGGGTCGGAGCATCGCTCCGATCGTAGGCACCGCGGATGTCTCCAAGGTCACCTTTCGTCCTGTAGACGTGCTCGATGGCTGGATCGGGCACCCAAGGCGTCGCCCGCTGCTCATGCGTGAACGGAACGCCACTGTCGGGGACAGGTGAGACGAAGACGCCATCGGCCGAGCCCGCCCTGTCGAGCAAGGTGCCGTCAGGGATGTGCGGATCGACCTCGACGATGAGGACCTTGTTCTCGTCGACCGCAAATCCTTTCCAAGGGATGTCCGTCCAGTCGACCTTGCCGTCTGTGCCGAGGAATTGGACGTCGGCGGGGACACGCTGGTCGGCGGGCCATGCACCGCCCTCTCGGAACTCTCTGGCGGCCTCTCGGTTGATCACGTCCAGGTAGTTCGCGAGTTGCTCCCGGGTCATTCCGCTTCGATCCACTGCGCTCGGTGTGGTTGTGCCACTCGAGCCAGGGGCGTCGCCGCCCGAGCCATCCGTTCCGGCATCGCCGTCGGCGCGACCGGGCTGGTCGGCCGCGGGGGCGTCGTCGACGCGACCCGCGCCTCCTGCGTCCTCGCGGACGAGCGGGGCGGACGCGTCGTCGTCACGGACCTGCGGGGCCGATGCATCCTCGCGGACGGGCGGGGCGGACGCGTCGTCACCGCGGACCGGCCCGAGCGTCGTGTCGGGGCGGTCGACGCGGGTGGGCGGGGGCGCAAGGCCGTCGGAGCGGACGTCGACGACGTCGTCGAGACGGTCGAGCTGCTCGCCGAGACGCGACGGGGCGTCCGATCCCCCCGCCGCCGAGCGGGGGCCGTCGGTCGGCACCCTCAGGCGCTCCGACAGGCCGGTGAAGGCGTGTCCCACGTGTGTCAGGCCGTTGCGCAACGCCGACCCCTCGGGGGCGCGGAGGCCGGCTCGTTCGACCGCGCCGCCGAGCCGCGCGAGGCCCGACGTCGCCTTCGTCGCACCGACGGCCGCGCCTCCGACCGGGACGAAGAACGAGGCCACGCCGAGGGTGGCGTAGGTGCCGGCCGCGACCGGGTCCTCGTCGTACATCTCGGGCGTGCCCACGATGCCCTGCGTGACGCCCTCGATCATGGTGCGGTACCAGTCGACGGCCGGTCGGGCGGCCGTCGGCACCGTGCCGGGGGGTGCGTACACCAGCGCGATCGTCGCCGGACTCGTGATCGCGATGGCCCCGAGCCCCTGCAGCAGGCCACCCCAGGCCTGAAGGCCGAACTCCTTGGTGACGCCCGTTCCGCCCTGGATGTCCCAGCCGACCAGGGCACCGGCACCGTAGGCCGCCTCGGCGATGAACATGCCGAGGCCCGTCCCCATCGACTCGGAACAGGTCTTGTGAGGGTCGCCCGGAGCACCGTAGGGCAGGTCCTTCATCGAGTCGAGCTGCTCGGCCGTGTACGCGACCTGCTCGGGGAAGCACATCGGGTCGGTGCGCAACGCGTTGATGCCGTTCTCGCACTCGGCGCGGGCGGCGTCGATCTTGGCGACCTCGGCGTTCACCTCGCCGAGCAGCTCGTCGTTGCGGTTGCGAGAAGGGATGTGGTCGTACCACTCGACGGTGACCTCGTCGGGCCCGCTCGAGATGTACGAGTTGTAGCTCTCGGTGCTGTAGGTGACGCCGCCGGACACCTCGGCGGTGAAGGCCTCGGCCTCGGTGACGAGCTCCTTCAGCCGCGCGACCGGCGCGGCGACGGCGCTTGCCAGGTCGTCGAGCAGCGTCGCGACCTTGCCGAACGTGTCGCCGAGGGTCTGCGTGCTCGTGCCGACCGGGTCCATGGCGACGAACAACTGCTCGGCCTCGGGCGCCGCGTAGACACCCGACAAGCCGGACCACGACGTGACGACTCCCGCACCCTGGTCGGCGATCGCGGTCGCCGTGCTGCGGAAGGTCGCGGCGGACCCCGAGATCGCGGCCGCGTCGATGGTGACGCCGGGGATCGCTCCGGGGACGATCAGCGAGGGGCTCATCGCGGTACCCCCGGGGTCGACGCGGACGGGATGCCGGCGGCGCTCTGCTCGTTCGCCAGGGCGGGTGCCTGGGACGCGGCCGTCACGGCGGCCGACTGCGCGTTCGCCGCCATCTCCTCGTCGCCGGCCACGTAGGCGATCGTCGCCTCGGCGGCACCGGCGCCGCAGGAGTCGATGCGGTTCACGACCGACGTGAGGGTCGTCGTCTGGGACTCGATCAACCCGAACACGGCGTTGGAGACGCCGATCAGCAGGTCGCCGACGCCGCCGCTCAACTCGTCGTGAGCGGTCGCGAGGCCCTCGGCCGCCGTGCCGAGGTCGCCGGCCGAGACCTGGACGTCGGCCAGGACCGCCTGCACCCCGCTGGGCGAGATCGACCACGAACTCATGCGCCGGCTCCCTCGTTCGTCGTCGTCGCGGTCGACGGCGCCGCGGTCGCAGGCCTCGGCCCGCCCGGCACCGCCTCGACGACGACCCGGCCCCCGGTGCCACGGACGAGCGCCTGGACGACCGCGTCGGACACCGGGTCGGTGCCCGGCGCGTACGCCTCGGTCAGCCAGCTGCCCGCCTCGACGTCCACCCCGAGCAGGACGGACGCGTCGGCCGGGTCCTCGACGTACGTGCTGCGCACGATGGCCAGCACGAGTCCGTCGTCGGTCGCGATCTGCAGCCCGCCGCCCTTCCAGAGCTTGCCCAGGCCGAGGTACGGGTCGACCTCGGCGGCCGCGCGGGCACCGTCGACGGCGGTCACGGGCCCCGGCGTCACCACGGTGTACTCACGAGGCACGGTGCACCCCCGGCGGGGTCAGGGCAGCGAGGATCTCGTCGGCCCCGACGACCTCGACCGCGTCGGCGAAACGGTGCCAGCGGGCGGCGGCGGCACCGTCGTCAGCACCCGCACCGGCATCACCGGCCGGCCCCGCGTCGAACGTCACGAGCACCGACGGCGTCCGCGACGGTCCGAGCACGCGCCCGCCCACCCGACGGACGAGACCCTCGACGTCGAGGTGCGTGCCCCGCACGCCCCGGGCCCCGATGACGGCGGCCACCGGCTGAGGCGCCACCCGGTCGTGGGCGGACACCGTCGCGTCGGCCCGGCCGGACGTCGACCACGCCGTGGCCAGCAGGACCTGCTGTCGACCGGCCACGTCGGCGAGGGCGTCCGCGACGACGCCCG
This sequence comes from Frigoribacterium sp. VKM Ac-1396, assembly GCF_015350895.1. Lineage (NCBI taxonomy): Bacteria > Bacillati > Actinomycetota > Actinomycetes > Micrococcales > Microbacteriaceae > Frigoribacterium > Frigoribacterium sp. VKM Ac-1396. The sequence goes on from NZ_JADKSD010000003.1 coordinate 259,176, forward strand.
GCGCGACGGCACCGGTCACGACGATCCGGGTCTCCTCGACGACCCCGTCGTCGCTGCGCGAGACGCGCACCCACCCGCGGTACCTCGGCCCCGAGGCGTCGCCGCCGGCCACGTGGAACCGTGTCTCGGACGGCATGCGGCTGCGCGCCGCGGCCGTGAAGAAGTCGCGGTCCCAGACCGCGGTGGCCGGCTCGGTCGTCCCCCACAGGGTCCGTGTGCCGGGTGCGAGGGCCTCGACGAGTCGCTCGAGCGTGCCGCCGAGTCGGGCCTCGGCCCGCGCCCGGTGATGCGTGACGACGGCGAGCTGCGTCCAGGGGACGGCATCGGGGTCGGCCGCGCGCCCCTCGTCGAGCCGGACCGACGACGGCGCCTCGTCCCGCGGCAGGGGGTAGCCGTCCTCGGTCACCCCGAGGCCGTGCGCCGGCGACCGCACCGGCTCGAGCGTGATCGCGCGGCGAAGCGAACCGTCGGAGGCGCGGGTCAGCCAGACACCGCCGAGCAGGTCGAGCAGGTGGAACAGCGAGTACGTGAGCCGCGACTCCGGGCCGGTGACGAGCGCGACGCGGGTGCCGAACTCGGCACAGTCCACGAAGAGGGCCGACAGGCCGCTCGAGACCCCGACGACGGGCTTGCTCGACCTCGACTCGACCCACCCGGGCCCGTGAGTGTCGAGCAGGGGGTGGAGCAGCTTTACGGACGTCGTGGCATCGTCGGTCATGGCTTCCCCCCGGTAGCGGCGACACCCATCGTACGGGGACGACGCCCCCGACCGCGGTCCCTCGATCGGCCCACCGGCGCGTCCCCCGAGCGCCTCGGCCCGCCTAGGCTCGGACGATGCCCTCGCCAGCCACCGCCCCGCAGCGCCTCGACCGACGGCGACGGGCTCGGAGGCACGGCACGTTCGCCGCGGTGCTCGTCGTCGGGCTGGTCGTGATGGCCGGGGCGGCATACCTCTTCTCGGACGTGTACGCCGCCGTCACCGACGACGAGAGCATCGCGCTGCTCGACCAGCCGACCCTGCACTTGGCGATGGAGGCGCGCTCCCCCTGGCTGAACACCGCCCTGACCGTCTACACGAACGTCGCCGGGGTGATCGCGCTGCCGATCCTCGGACTGCTGGTGGTCGTCGTGCTCGCGGTCCGCCGCCGGGAGTGGGTGCCGGTCGTCCTCGGCCTCTCGGCGGGGGCCGGCTCGCTGCTGATGACCCAGGCCGGCAAGGAGCTCTTCGGCCGCGACCGCCCGCCGATGTCGGACGCGGTGCCACCGTACGAGACGAGCGCGTCGTTCCCGTCGGGGCACACCCTGAACGCCACGGTCGTCGTCGGCATCGTCGCGTACCTGCTGGTGTTGCGCCAGACCCGGCGGTCGATGCGTGCGCTGACGATCACGGCGGCCGCGGTGTTCGCCCTGACGATCGGCCTCAGCCGCGTCTACCTCGGGCACCACTGGCTGACCGACGTGGTGGGCGCCTGGTTGCTGGCGCTCGCGTGGCTCGCCGTGCTGGTGATCGCCCACCGCGTCTGGCTGCGCCTCGGCCGGCCCCATCAGACGAGAGAGAGCGAGTGACGGGAATCGAACCCGCGCTATCAGCTTGGGAAGCTGAAGTTCTACCATTGAACTACACTCGCGCGGCGCCTCGAGGGCGCGTCAGACCACTATAGCGGCCCGCGCCTCCCGCGCTCTGTCGAGCCTGGTTCGCGGCTGCTACGCGTACGGCACCGCGGAGTGGACGTCGCACCGCCGAATGGGGCGGTGCCGTGTCCACTCGGCGGCGCGACACCTCGGGGAGCCTTGAGGAGGCGCGCTCAGGCTCCGGTCGCGACCGAGACGATGCGCAGGTCGACGGATGCCGGCGGCACGGGCTCCCCGCTCACGCGGTCGAGCAGCGCCTGGGCGACCGCACGGGCCACGAGCGGCCCGGAGCCGCTCTCGTCGACCGCGATGTCGAGCGTGATGCGGGTCTCGAGGTCGGCCACGGCGATGCCGACGAGGGGGACGGGACGCCCGGGGGCCGCCGCGGCGGCGGCTTCGGCGGACGACGGGTCGGCGCGCTCGGCGTCGGAGACCTCGGGTGCCGGCACCGCGCCTCCTGCGGCCGAGCCGTCGCTCCGCACGGCCGAGCCGTCACTCTGCAGCGCCGCGCCGTCGCTCCGCACGGCCGAGCCCACGACGCCGCCACCGCCGACGACGGCGCTCAGCCCCTGCAGCGCCGAGCGCACGACGCTGCCGAAGCCGGGCCGGGCGCGCACGTGCACGACGCCGTCGACCGAGGCCGCGATCTCGCCGAGCTCGGCCGCGAGCAGTGAGAGGTCGGCCGGGCTGATCCCGGCGGCCGGGTCGTGGTCGCTCATGCCGCGCCTCCTTCGCCGTGCAGGTGCACGTCGTCCACGGTGACGTCCACGCCCTCGATCGTCAACTCGGTCTGTCGCGACAGTCGTGACGAGACGGCCTCGCGGACGGCGTCGGCGAGCGTCGGCAGCGACCGACCGAACAGGCCGCTGACCACGACCTCGACGCGGACGAGGGCCCCGGGCACGCTGACGTCGCCACGGATCGTGCACGAGATGACCATCGCCCCCTCGACCCCGTCGCCGGCCTCGCGGATGAGCGCCCGCACGGCGCCCTCGGTGATGTGCAGCGTCGACCGGTCGTCGATCGAGCTGAGCGGGATCTGCCGCCCGGCCCGGGACTCGAGGCGCACGCGGTCCATGACGCCGGCGATCCAGCTCGGATCGGGGGCGGGGGTCGCCGCGGCGTCGGCCTCGAACAGCCGGGCACCCATCGACCGCAGCCGTTCGAGGGCGGCGAGCTGCGCGGTCGCCTCGGGCGACTCCTCGATCTCGGGGTCGTAGGGCTGCCGCCCGGCGTCGAGGTAGTCGACGAGGCGCTCGGGCGAGACGGCGCCGTCGTCTGCGTCGTCGCCTGCCTCGTCGTCGCCTGCGTCGTCGTCGCCTGCGTCGTCGTCGTCGTCGGCTGCGTCGTCGCCTGCCTCGTCGGCCGCGACGGGCCCGGTCGCGTCCCCGACGGCCTCCTCGAAGGCGTCCTCGGGCAGCCGGTCGGCGTCGGTGGCCTCGCTCAGGTCGACGGCCACGTCGGGGGGCGTCGGGTCTTCGTGGGCGTGGTCGGTGCCGTGTGGTCGGTCACTCATCGCCAGGCCTCCATCTCACGGGTCAATGTCTCTCGGGCTCGGGCGAGCTGCCCCCGGACCGCCGTCGCGGTGCTGCCCGTGCGGTCGGCGATCTCGGTGTACGACTCGCCTCCGACCTCGCGCAGCGTCCACACCTGTCGTTGGCTCGCGGGCAGTCGGGCGAGAGCCGCGCGCAACGCCTCCATCGCGTCGTTCGACGCGGCCCGGCGTTCCGGATCGGTCGTCGGCGTCGCCGAGGGCAGCTCGAGGTCGTCGACGTCGTCGGTCAGCCGTCGCGACCGGATCAGGTCGAAGGCCTTGCGCGACACGATGCGCATCATCCAGCCCTTGACCGCCGCGGGAGTCTGCAGCGTGGGCAGCTCGCGCCAGATCGTGATCGACGCCTCTTGCACCGCGTCCGTCGCGTCGGCCCGCGACCCCGTCAACCGGGTCGCGTACGCGGTCATCAAGCCCAGGTGGCGCCGCAGCAGCACCTCGAACGCCCGCTCGTCGCCCTCGGCGGCGCGCGACGCGAGCACCGCGTCGGTGGCGTCGGTCAGGTCTGCCGACATGCCCGCCCCCTCTGGTGGTGCGTCCCTCGCCCGCCACCCTCGAGACGAGGAGGCGCGGGTCGGGACCCGTGGAAAAGTGCCGACGGATTCCGCGACGTCCGCATCGCCGGACCCGTCACCCTCTTGGATACACCAGAACCGGCCCCGCCGGGGCGGAGGCCTCCGCGCCTCGCGGTACCCGCGCCTCCTCTGCCCTCGGGTGCGCCGCGCCCTCTGGGTGCGGTCAGCGCACCGCGAGCAGGATCTTGCCGCTGTGGCCGCCGGACTCCATGCGCTTGTGGGCCGTGGCGACGAACTCGAGCGGGTAGACGCTGTCGAGCACGGGGCGGACCGACCCCGCCTCGACCAGCGGCCAGACGTGCTCGCCCACCTCGGCCATGATCGCGCGACGCTCGTCGAGGGGACGCGCCCGCAGGGTGGTGCCCCAGACCCGGCCGCGCTTGGCCATCAGGCGCGACAGGTCGACCGTGGCCGACGCGCCGCCCGGCACCGCGATCACCATGATCCGTCCGTTCGGGGCGAGTGCCTCGACGTCACGCGCGACGTAGTCGCCGCCGACCAGGTCGAGCACGACGTCGACGCCGCGCCCCTCGGTCAGCTCGTCGACGACCGCGACGAAGTCCTCGGACTTGTAGTCGATGCCGCGGGCGGCGCCGAGCTGCTCGCAGAACGAGGTCTTGTCGTGCGTGCCGGCCGTGGCGTAGACCGTCGAGCCCAGGGCCACCGCCATCTGGATCGCGATCGACCCGACGCCGCTCGACCCGCCGTGCACGAGCAGGGTCTCGCCCGGCTTCAGCCCGGCGCTCATGAACACGTTCGACCAGACGGTGGCGACGGCCTCGGGCAGGCCCGCCGCCTCGACGAGGTCGACGCCGCGGGGCAGGGGCAGCACGAGCCCCTCGTCGACCTGCACCCGGTCGGCGTAGCCGCCGCCCGAGAGCAGGGCGACCACGTAGTCGCCGACGGACACCGCGGTGACCTGCTCGCCGACCCGGACGACGGTGCCGCTGACCTCGAGCCCGGGCCAGGCGGGGGCCCCGGCGGGTGACGGGTAGTGCCCCTCGCGCTGGTTCACGTCGGCGCGGTTGACGCCCGCGGCCGCCACGTCGATGACCACCTCACGCGGGCCGGGCACCGGCTCGGCCACCTCGGAGACGACGAGGGCCGAGGGCCCTCCGGGCACGGGGACGGTGATGGCACGCATGCGACCATCCTCCCCCTCGGGGCCGACACCCGCTGACTAGGCTTGGCCCGTGCTGCTCTCCGACCGCGACATCAAGCTCGAACTCGACGCCGGACGAATCGGCCTCGACCCCTACGACCCGACGCTGATCCAGCCGTCGAGCATCGACGTGCGACTCGACCGGCTCTTCCGCCTTTTTGACAACCACAAGTACCCGTTCATCGACCCGGCGGAAGACCAGCCCGAGCTGACCCGACTGGTCGAGACCGGGGCCGACGAGCCGTTCATCCTGCACCCGGGCGAGTTCGTGCTGGGCAGCACCTACGAGTTCGTCCGACTGCCCGACGACGTCGCGGCCCGCCTCGAGGGCAAGAGCTCGCTCGGCCGCCTCGGCCTGCTCACGCACTCGACGGCCGGCTTCATCGACCCGGGCTTCGGCGGGCACGTCACGCTCGAACTGTCGAACGTGGCCACCCTGCCGATCAAGCTCTGGCCCGGCATGAAGATCGGCCAGCTCTGCTTCTTCCGCCTCAGCTCGCCGGCCGACCACCCCTACGGCTCGGCCGAGTACGGCTCGCGGTACCAGGGCCAGCGCGGCCCGACCGCCAGCCGGTCGTCGCGGGGCTTCGTGCACACGGACGTCTCCGCCCGCGACTGAGTGCCGGGCGCCGCGCGCCGGCCGCCGGGCGACGGGCGCCGGCCGCCGGGCGACGGGCGCCGGCCGCCGGGCGCCGGGCGCCGGCCGCCGGGCGCCGGCCGCTTGAACGAGAAGGGGGTGCGGAAGGAACCCGACTCCCTCCGCACCCCGGCGACACGAGAGAAACCCGACGTCGATCTCGTGCGCTGTGACTCGCGGTCCTGAACCTTTCACCGCGAGGCTTTCTCATTCTGCGATGACGTGCCCATCAGGCAAACCCCGCTCTGTCCGGAAAACGAAACGAAGGCCCTGGGTGCGAAGCCTCGACCGAAACTCACCCGTCAGGCTTCGAGGGTGTCCCGGGGTGAGCGTCCGAACTCGACGGTGTACTGGGCCGCGAAACGTCCGGGGTGCGCGAAGCCCCAACTCAGCGCGATGCCGGCGACCGTGTGACCGAGGGTCGGGTCGGCCATGACGAGGTCGCCGTGCGCCCCGCGCAGTCGGGCCCGTCGAAGTTCGGCCATCGGCGTCGAGTCGAGGTGGCGCCGGAAGGCCAGCTGGAGCGCACGGGGCGTGACCCGGGCCGCCTCGGCGATCTCGACGACGCCGATGTCGTCGTGGGCGTGCTGCTCGATGAACTCGCGTGCCCGGCGCACCGTCGACGGCAGGGGTGCCTGCCCGTCGGCACCCCCCAGGGCGACGACGTTCGTCTCGAAGGTCTCGAGGTAGGCGGCCACCAGCGACCGGAACGCGGAGCCTCGGACGAGCGGGCTCGCCATCGCCGCGTCGTTGCCGACGACGTTCTGGTGGACGTGCAGGACGAGGTCCGACCAGTAGCGGCCCAACGCGGTCGAGACCGCCTCGGTCGCCGTCGAGCGCAGGCCTCCGGGCGCGGCGAGCCGCATCGCACCGAGCTCGCGTTCGACCGCGGCCCGATCGAGCAGCACCTGCCCGAGGACGAGGTCGAACGACTCCATCGTCTTCGCGTCGTGCGAGGGGAACGCGAAGGGGGTGCCCGGGGCGAACCGCAGTTCGTGGCCCCGCGTCGTGAGCGACAGGCGGCCCGCCATCACGCCGCCCGCGACGAGGAAGCCCGCCGGGTCGCTCTCGGTCAGCAGCCGGCCCCTCCGGTACTCGAAGCGGCACAGGGCGAACCGGGTCTCTCCCGACACGGCACGGCTGTAAGTGAAGGGGGCTGGCCCCTCGCCCTCGAGTCGGGTGATGCGGTAGTTCTTGCGGATCAGGGCGTGCGCGACCTCGCGGTCGCTCGTCGACACGCTGCGGACGCGCGGGTCGACCTGCGCCGCCAGCGGCGTCGTCGTGGAGCGGGTGGGTCGGTCGGTTGCTGATCCGGCGGCCGGTGCGGCCGCCCTGGGTGGTGATGACACGGTCGTTCCCCTCGGGTGGGACGGTGACCCGGGGTGGTTGGTCCCGGGTTCGGTCGGGCCCGACGTCGGCGTCGGACGACCATGTGGAGATTATCCACCTGACGAACCGCGGGCACGCAGCATCCACGGGGGTTGTCAAGGACCCACGGCTGTGGTTCCACACGCGTAGCGTCGGGTCATGGACTACAGAACCCTCGGAAACAGCGGTGCCTCGGTGTCGGAGCTGACCCTCGGCACCATGACGTTCGGCGCCGAAGCCGACGAACCGACCTCGCACGCGATCCTCGACGCCTTCGTGGCAGGCGGCGGCACGCTCGTCGACACCGCCGACGTCTATAGCGCGGGCACGAGCGAGACCATCATCGGCCGCTGGCTGGCGAGCCACCCCACCGACGCCGACCAGGTCGTCCTCGCGACGAAGGGGCGCTTCCCGATGGGAGACGGCCCCAACGACGTCGGCCTGTCGCGCCGCCACCTCGCCAAGGCCCTCGACGCCTCCCTCACGCGGCTCGGCGTCGAGCACGTCGACCTCTACCAGATGCACGCCTGGGACCACCTCACCCCGATCGACGAGACCCTCCGCTTCCTCGACGACGCGATCAGCGCGGGCAAGATCGGCTACTACGGCTTCTCGAACTACCTCGGCTGGCAGGTGACGAAGGCCGTCGGCCGTGCCGAGGCCCTGGGCTTCGCCCCGCCGGTCACGCTGCAGCCCCAATACAACCTGCTCGTCCGCGACATCGAGCACGAGGTCGTGCCGGCCTCGCTCGACGCGGGCATCGGCCTGCTGCCCTGGTCGCCGCTCGCCGGCGGCTGGCTGAGCGGCAAGTACGTCCGCGACCAGGCCCCCACCGGCGCGACCCGCCTCGGCGAGGACCCGAAGCGCGGCATGGAGGCCTGGGAGGCGCGCAACGCGGACGAGCGCACCTGGACCGTCCTCGACGCGGTCACCTCGATCGCCTCCGCCCACGACGCGTCGGCCTCGCAGGTCGCCCTCGCCTGGCTGCTGCGCCAGCCCGCGGTCACCTCGGTGATCCTCGGCGCCCGCTCGGTCGAGCAGCTCGACGACAACCTGGGCTCGTCCGACCTGGCCGCGGCCCTCACCGACGACGAGGTCGCCCGCCTCACCGCGGCGAGCGCACCCCGCGTCGACGACTACCCCTACGGCACCGCCGGCGTCGCCCAGCGCGACCGCAAGATCACCGGCGGCCGCTGACGAGGAGGCGCGGCGCGCCTCCTGCACGCACCGCGCCTCTCGCACGACGCCACGAGATGGGCACCGCGCCAGCTTTTTGCCTGGCGTCGTGCCCATCTCGTGGTGCTGTGCGGCGCGAGGGTGCGGCGACAGCGCCGACCGGGTATCCCGCCACGAGGTAAACGGTCCGCCACGAGATTGCGTGGCGGGCCGTTTACTTCGTGGCGGCGTGAACCGCAGATGCCGACAACTCGCGGAGTTCGTGGTCGTGATCGTCGCCGTGATCGCCATCGTCCACACACTCTTCTGGTGAGGGCCCGCACCGCGCCTCCCGCACGACGCCACGAGATGGGCACCGCGCCAGGTTTTTACCTGGTGTCGTGCCCATCTCGTGGCGTGGTGCGATGTGTGGCCTTCGGCGAAACCGCCGACCGGGCACCACGCCACGAAGTAAACGGTCCGCCACGACCTTGCGTGGCGGACCGTTTACTTCGTGGCGGGGCGGCACGGCGCGGGGCGGTGCGGCGCGGGGCGGCGCGGGGCGGGTCAGCGCTGCAGCGAGGCGGTGGCGCCGACGCGACCACGCGCCACCCGCACGCCGATCGTCACGACCAGGACGAAGACGGCCGCGACGATCGCCGCCACCCCCGCGACCACGTTCTCGGGTTCGCCCGTCAGGCGGCCGACGGCGATCCAGGCGAGCCCCCACGACAGCGACAGGGCCGGAGCGATGCGGCCCCGACCGGCGAAGGCCAGCACCACCCCGACGAGGGCGGCCACGCCGAGCACCACCGACGACCAGAACCCGGCGGCGAAGCCGAACCCGTCGAACCCGGCGTCGACCAGGCCGGCGGCGACGTTGGCGACGGTCGCGACGCTGACCCAGCCGAGGTAGAGGCCGAGCGTCCCGTCGGTGACGACGGCGTCGACCCAGCCCGACGACGCGGTGTGGAACAGGATGACGAAGATGCGCGCGAGCACGAGCAGCAGGGCGACGATCACGACGGCCCCGAGCCACACGCTGCCGAGCTGCACGGCGGCGAACAGCCAGGCCGCGTTGAGCAGCAGCGACGCCGCGACCCAGTAGCCCAGGCGGCGGTGCCGGGTGACGGCCCGCTGACCGGGCAGTGCCTGGTAGATCGCGTAGGCGACGAGGCCGAGGTAGATCACGCTCCAGATGCCGAACGCGGTGGTCGCGGGGGCGACGGTCGTGGCCGTCGCGCTCAGTGCTCCGCCCGCGGCGTCCGCCACCGAGACTCCCCCGAACGCGCCCGAACCGACGGCGGCCAGCACGATGGCGAGCACCGCGGTGACGACCACCACGATCTGGCGCACGACGTCACGTGACGTCGCTGCTTCGGCGGGGGCGTGGGTGCTCGCGTTCGTGGTCATGCTGTGGACGCTAGTCGCGCCTCCGGCCCGATCTCTTAGTTGCTAAGAGGATTGCCAGGGAGGCGCGGTGCCAGCTGGTGCGGCGGCGTGCGGAGGCGCGGTGCAGCCGGGTGCGGCGGCGTGCGGAGGCGCGGTGCGGCCGGTCAGCCCACCTGCACCGGCGGCCCCGCAGCGAGCAGCACGGCGAACACGACGACGACGGCCACGACGAGCAGCACGAGGGCCAGCCCGAGGTGCCCGAGCATCCAGCGCAACAGCCGGTCGAGCGGGCGACGGTCGCGCGGGTCGTCGGTGGCCGTGCGGCGCCAGTCGCCGACGAGCAGGCCGCGGCGGTCGATCCACCGCTCGACGGGCAGCGAGGCGAAGGGCACGACGGCGCTCGCGAGGGCGGCCACCGTCACGCCGGCCGACCACCGCTGGTTGACCGCGACGACCACGCCCGCGACCAGGTAGGCCAAGAAGACGAACCCGTGGATCGGCCCCGCCACGCTCACCGGCCAGTCACCGACCCGCACCACGTACTTGAGGACCATGCCCACGATCAGCAGCGACCAGGTCACCACCTCGGCGACGGCGAACGAACGGAAGAGGGTGCGAGGCGACACGAGCTGCTCCTGGTGAGGGGGCCGACGGGGTACGACCCCATGGTCGCAGCCCGCGCCTGGACGGTGGCCGTCCGGGCCGCGGCCGACGAGATCGAGGAGGCGCGGGGCGACGCGACCGCGCACGTCGCGTACCCCTCTTGCTGGGTGTCGACTCGCGCCTCCTCGTTTTGATGGGACGCATGACGACACTCGCGATCATCGGTGCAGGCAAGGGGCTCGGCGCTGCCGTGGCCCGACGGTTCGGCGCGGAGGGCTTCAGCGTCGCCTTGATCTCGCGGCACCAGGGCCGGCTCGACGCCCTGGCCGCAGAACTCGGCGCCGACGGCATCACCGCCCAGGGCTTCACGGCGGACGTGCGCGACCCGGCGAGCATCGCCTCCGCGCTCGAGCAGGCGACCGAACAGCTCGGGCCGATCCAGGTCATGCAGTACAGCCCGCTGCCGCAGAAGGACTTCATGCGCCCCGTGCTCGAGACCATGCCCGCCGACCTGGTCGGACCGGTCGAGTTCTCGATCTACGGACCCGTCGCGGCCGTCCACCAGGTGCTGCCCGGCATGCGCTTCCTGCCCGACGGCGGAGGCACCATCCTCTTCGTCAACGGCGGCTCGGCCGTCACCCCGGGGGCGAAGGTCACCGGCACGTCGATCGCCTTCGCGGGACTGACCGCCTACGCGCAGCTGCTGCACGACGAACTCGCCGACGAGGGCATCCACGTCGGACAACTGATCATCCCCGGCGGCATCGAGCCCGAGAGCGGCGACAAGAGCCCGGAGGCGCTGGCCGAGCTGCTCTGGCAGCAGCACGTCACCCGGGGCGAGTTCCGCACCACCGCGCCCGAGAAGGGCTCGCCCGCCTGACGCCTGATGCGTGTCGCCTGACCCAGCCCGGCTGCGCGTTGTAGCCGGCCCCGGCTCGGCACCTCGGCCAAGAACCCGGTTTCGAACGAGGAACCCGATAGCTTTCGGGTTCATCGTTCGAAGCCGGGTTCTCCGCTGATCCGGTACGGACCGGATCAGACGCCGCCGAAGCGCTCGGTGCGGACTCGGGTCGGCGCGTGCCCGAGCTCGACCAGCCAGGCCGCGACGACGGCCACGAACGAGTTCGCCCCGCAGACGTAGACCAACGGGTGCTCGGACGCGGGCAGCACGAGCCGCTCGAGCTCGTTGCGCGTGAGTCGGCCCGCCGCCCGACCGTGCCCCTCGGGAGCGACGCGGCTGTAGACCCAGTCGACCGCGAGGCCGGCGGGCTGCTCACCGCCTCCTGCCCTGCGTGCGACGTCGGCCGAGGAGGCGCGCGCGGCCTCGTCGAGCTCCGCCACGAACCACCGCGAACCCGGGTCGCGCACCGAGGCGAGCAGCCGCATCGTGGGTGCGCCGCGGCCTCGCGCCCGCACCATCGCCATGAGGGGTGCGACTCCTGACCCACCGCCGATCAACTGCACGGGGGCCGACGTCGGCGGGGTCGCCCCCTCGGGCTCGGGCAGCACGGCGTGCACGGCCGAGTCGGGCTCGAACTCGGTCGGCGGCCAGACGAACCAGCCGCCGATCGGGCCGCGCACTTCGACCGGGTCGCCCGGCTCGGCCGCGTCGACGAGGTACGGAGACACCTCGCCGTCGTCGAGCCGCTCGACGGTGACCTCGACCTGGGGGACCCGGCCCGCGCCTCCTGCGTGCGCCGCGCCTCCTGCGAGCGCCGCGCCTCCCGCGTCCGCCGCGCCTCCTGCGTGCGCCGCATCGGCCACGTCCACCGCGGCCCCCGAGGCCCGGACGTCGCTCAGCGAGTACGACCGCACCGCCGTGTAACCGTCGTCGGCGGTCAGGCGCAGGTCGACGTGCTGACCGGCACGGGCGGGCCGCAGCCCCGGCACGGCCAGCGTCAGCGACCGGGCACGCGGGGACTGCGCGACCGACGACACGATCGTGGCGGGCAACCAGGCGAACGCGTCACCGGCGAGGTCTGCCTCGGCACCGCCCTCCGCCTCGGCACGACCCCCGGCGTCAGCCCCGGCGTCAGCCCCGGCGTCAGCTCCGGCCCCGGCGTCGGACCCGTTCACGCGTACCGTTCTTCTTTCCACGGGTCACCGTGGGGGTGGTAGCCCATGCTCTCCCAGAAGCCGCGACGGTCGGTGGCCATGGTCTGGATGCCCTGCAGCCACTTCGCGCTCTTCCAGAAGTAGAGCCCGGGCACGAAGAGACGGGCGGGTCCGCCGTGCTCGGCGTGCAGCGGCTGGCCCTCGTAGGTGTCGACGACCCACGCCTTGCCGCCGAGCAGCTCGTCGAGCGGCAGGTTGGTCGTGTAGCCGCCGTGGCTCGTGGCCATGGCGAACCGGTGCGTCGTCTCGAGACCGTCGAAGAGGGTGTCGAGCGAGACACCGCGCCAGTGCGTGCCGAGCTTCGTCCAGCTCGTGACGCAGTGGATGTCGGTCTCGATCGCCTCGTGCGGCAGGGCCTGGAAGTCGGCCCAGCTGAGCGACCGCTGCCCGGTCTCGGTCGCGACCTGGAGCTCCCACCGCTTGATGTTCGGCGTCGGGCCGGCCGACAGCACCGGGAACCCGCTCTCGAGGTACTGCCCCGGGGGAAGTCGCGGGTCGGCCGCGCGCCGCTTGCCGAAGCCGGTGAATCCTGCCATGGTGCGCCTCCTCGGGGTGGGTCGTGCGCCCGTCAGCCTACGCACGGGCACCGACGTCGCGGGGCCGTGAGGCTGCGTCCGCGCTGGGAGAACCTCGACACCGGCATGGGTGGAGGTCGTACGGTGGATGCAGGTCAATTCGAAAGGACCCCACATGGCTGAGTACACCCTGCCCGATCTGCCTTACGACTACTCCGCTCTGGCGCCGCACATCAGCGCGAAGATCATGGAGCTGCACCACTCCAAGCACCACAACACCTACGTCACCGGTGCGAACACGGCCAACGCCGCCCTCGCCGAGGCCCGCTCGACGGGTGACCTGGCGAACGTCAACAAGCTCGAGAAAGACCTGGCCTTCAACCTCGGCGGCCACGTCAACCACTCGATCTTCTGGACGAACCTCACCCCCGAGACCAGCGAGCCCACCGGCGACCTGCTCGAGGCCATCGGCCGCGACTTCGGCGACCTCGAGAAGTTCAAGGCCCACTTCACCGCCACCGCGCTCGGCGTGCAGGGCTCGGGCTGGTCGGTGCTCGCCTATGACGTGCTCGGCCAGCGCCTCAGCGTCTTCCAGCTCTTCGACCAGCAGGGCAACGTGCCGTTCGGCCTGGTCCCGCTGCTGATGCTCGACGTCTGGGAGCACGCCTACTACCTCGACTACCAGAACGTGCGCGCCGACTACGTCAAGGCCTTCTGGAACATCGTGAACTGGAGCAACGTCGAGGCCCGCCTCGCCGCCGCGACGACCAAGACCGACGGTCTGATCACGCTCTAGTCCCACCCTCCGCACCACGTCTCGTCCCCACCCCCGGCACGTTCGTCCTCAAGGATGAAAACCCCGAGGAGGCGCGCGCGGCCCGCCGACGACGCCTTACGGTCGTCGACATGGACACCATCCCCGACGACCTGCGCACCTGGGTGCCGCGTCTCGCGGCCCCCGTCGCCGCCGCGGTCTTCGTGCTGCTGTGGACGATCGCCGAGGCCGGCCGGGGCGACCTCGCCGAGAACGTCGTCGTGTTCGCGCTCTTCGGCATCGCGATCGGCCTCGCCGTGTGGATGCCCTGGACGGCGATCGGGGTGCTGACGGTCGTGCCGGTCCTGCAACTGGCCGGGTGGGTCGAGCCGCCCGAGTCGACGACCTGGCCCACCTACCTCGCCATCGCGTTCGTGGCCTTCTTCGCGGCCTTCGCCCGGTCGGTCGCCGTCCGCCTCGTCGCCCTCGCCGCCGCCGGCCTCGCCTCGGGGCTCGCCGCCATCGCGATGGCCGTGCCCACCCTCGCCCGACCGTACGTCTGGTCGTCGTGGGTCGGCGGCGGGCAGGGCACGCGCACCGACGTCATCACCCTGGCGGCCTCGCTGTTCGGCGCCGCCGCCGCGGCCTGGGCCGTCGGCATCTTCCTGTCGAGCGTGCTGCGGGTGCGCCGCATCGGGCAGGTGCTCGAGCGCACCGAGACGCGGTTCCACGAGACCGACGTCGAACTGCGGCTCGCCCACGACCGGGCCCGCATCTCACGCGACGTGCACGACGCGCTCGCCCACTCGCTCGCCGTCGTCGTGTCCCAGGCGCAGGGCGCGCTCGCCCTCTCGGCCACGCGCCCCGAGGTCGTCGACCAGGCGCTGCGCACCATCGCCGACGTCGGCCGCACGTCGCTGGTCGATGTGCGCCACCTGGTCGAGCGCATCCAGCAGGACGCCGACGACACCTCGCCCCGCGAGACGATCGCCGACCTCGAACGGTTGGCGACGACCATGCGCGACGTGGGCATGACGGTGACACTGCGGCACCTCGGCGACGCCGCCGAGCTGCTGCCGTCGCAAGAGCTCGCGGTCTTCCGCATCGTTCAAGAGAGCCTGACCAACGCCCTCAAGCACTCCGGCTCGTCGAGCACGGTCGACGTCGCGCTCGACTGGCGCGGCCCCGGCCTCGCCCTGCTCGTGACCTCGTCCGGCGACGCTCCGCTCGTGGCCGCCCGTCGGGGCACCGACCGGGGCACCGGCATCGCCGGCATGAGCGAGCGCGCCCGGTTGGCGGGCGGCTGGTTGACCGCCGAGCTCGGCGACGACGGCGTGTTCGTCGTCACCGCGTTCGTGCCCACGCCCGAACCGATCGGCGTTCTGCAGTCCTGGACGGAGCAACCCGCATGACCGACGTGACGAGTTCGGTGACGCGCACCGCGCCTCCTGCCCTGGTGCGGGTGGTCGTCGTCGACGACCAGCCGCTGTTCGCCTCCGGGCTGCAGATGCTGATCGAGGCGCAGCCCGACCTGGTCTGCGTGGGCACCGCCGTCGACGGGGCCGCCGGCGTGGCCCTGGTCGAGCGCGAACGGCCCGACGTCGTGCTGATGGACCTGCGCATGCCCGTGATGAACGGCCTCGAGGCGACGACCCGCATCGTGGCCGCGGCGGACAGCGACCCCGACGCGACCCCGCGCGTCGTCGCCCTGACGACGATCCAGCGCGACGAGGCCGTGTTCAGCGCGCTGAAGGCCGGCGCCTACGCGTTCTTGACCAAGGACGCCACGCCCGACGAGGTGCTGACGACCATCCGGGCCGCGGCGGCCGGCGAGCCGGTGCCGACGGCGGCCGCGGCGCTCGACGTGGTGCACGCGTTCGCCGTGCCGACCCCCTCGCCGACGAGGCGCACCGCGCCCCTCGAGGTGTTGTCGCCGCGCGAACGCGAGATCTTCCTGCTCGTGGCGCGGGGCCTGAGCAACGCCGAGATCGCCGAGAGCGCGTGGCTGAGCGAGGCGACCGTCAAGAGCCACGTGCGTGCGGTGCTGCAGAAGCTGGGCATGCGCAACCGGGTGCAGATCGTCGTCTTCGCCTACGAGAACGACCTGGTGGGCCCGGCGCCCACCGACGAAGGGGGCACCCGATGAGCGACCGGCAACGCGTGGCGGACCACGCCGTCTCGACGCGGCAACGCCGCGCGAAGCGCGTGACCCTCGGCGCCGTGGTGGCGGTCGTCGTGGGCGTCGTCGCGTACGGCATCCCCGCGAACGCGGCGTACGCCCTGCCCGACCTGCCCGAGAAGGACGTCGAGGCGTGGACGATGCCGCTCGACCGGTACGTGCCGATCGGTCAGAGCTCGTCGAACTACGCCGAGCTGCTCGTCGTGCAGCCGTGCATGCTCGATGCGGGCTACGACGAGTACGTGCTGCCGTGGCGTGACGTGGCGGCAGCCGACCGGGCGGACGAACTGTCGATGAACGGTTCGCTGCGCCTCCGGGCCTTCGACCTCGCGACGGCCGAGACCCGCGGCTACCACGCCGCCTCGGTGGTCGACCCCGGGGCCGCCGACTGGTACGAGTTCGCGATGCAGTCCTGGACCGCCGAGAAGTCCGACCAGCTCGACACCTGCGTGCAGCGTGCTCACAAGACGGTGCCGTCGTTGGACGACTACTACAACCGGACCCAGTCGCTCGTCCGCCTCAACAACGCGGCGTTCGAGGGCGCGCGCCACGACCCGTCGGTGACCGCCACCTGGGCCGACTGGCGCTCGTGCATGCAGGCCGCCCGGGTCGGCGACGTCGCGGACGACCCCTCGGGCATGCCGACCCTCGATATGGTCGACCGCTTCGAGACGCTCGACTCGAGCACGCCCCCCTCCGACGACGAGCTCGAGATCGCGACGGCCGACGCCCGGTGCCGCGAGTCCTCGGGCTACCGTGACGCCCTCTACGAGGCCGAGTGGCAGCGTCAGCTCACGGTGCCGCACGACGACGGCGAACTGCTGGCGCAGATCGACACCGCCGCCCTGGCCGCGGACGACGCCGAGGTGCGACGCGTGCTCGCCGAGCTCACGCCGGCCCGACCGACGTCGTGACCGGGGGCGCACCCCTCTCGGGGGACTGGAAAACCGGACGCCCAGTATCTATTCTGGGTCCGCAGAGGACACGTCGGGGGACGGGGGAACGTCCGACGGCCTGATCAGCGGGGGCAACGAGCTGGTCAGGCCCTCGCGACCGGGGGACACCACGGTCGGCAGCACGAACGCCCACATGTCGCGCAGCCGGTCGAAGAGGTCGGCGCGGCCGGTGAGGGCCTGCGACACGATGTGCACGCCGGCGTACGACCCGACGACGAAGCGGGCGACGCTCTCGACGTCGGTGTCGGCGCGGAAGTCCCCCTCGGCGACGGCCCGGTCGACGAGATCCGAGATCTGGGCCTGCCAGTCGAGGTAGGGGTGCTCGACCTGCAGGTCGCGACTGGGCGACTGGGTGGTCAGGCGGATGCCCGCCGTGACGAGCACCTCGGTGGTCAGCTGCGTCGCGAGCGACGCGCACGAGAGCATGAGCGCCTCGGCACCGCTGCCGGCGGTGGCGGACACCTGGTCGGCGTACGCCCGAGAGAGGGTGTGCTGCTCGGTGATCACCGCGTTCGCCAGGTCGGCCTTCGACCGGAAGTGGAAGTACAGCGCGCCCTTGGTCACGGCGGCGGTCTCGGCGACGAGGTCGAGCGAGGCCTCGCTGTAGCCGTGCTCGTCGAAGACCACGGCGGCCCCGCGGATGATGGCGGCACGGGTGGCCAGGGCGCGTTTCTGCTGGGGCATCGGGTGGGTTTCTCCTGCGGGTCGACACGATGCCCTGCGGGGCACCGCACGGCCTCCCCCCGTCGGCCGCTGCTCACGTTACCGGGGCGACCTGCGCCCTCCGGACGCGGCCGGGGTACGCGTGGCGAAGCGTTTCGGGGTACGACCGACCGGTCCACCCGGGCGGACGTCCAGCCCCGCCCCGCGCTGGCGTGCGGCCGTCCGCTCGGCCACGAGACCACCGCGGTGCAGATGAAGAAGCCCGTCAGCGCCTGACGGCCGGCCCGGGAGGCGCGGTGCCGGTCTCGGCGACGGCCACCGACCCGGGCGGGTCGACCCGCGCCTCCTCGGGGTCGTCGACCACCGCGCGGGGCACGCGGCTGGCGTAGAGCACGCCGCCGACCACCGCGACCCCGGCGACGAGCTCGACCGTGTCGGGCACCTCGCCGAACGCCAGCCACGACGCCAGCACGCCGACGACCGGCACCAGCATCGAGAACGGTGCGACGGTGGCCGACGGGTAGACCGAGAGCAGGCGGGTCCAGATGCCGTAGCCGACGAGCGACGCGATCAGCACGAGGTAGAGCAGGCAGAGCACCGACGGCAGGGCCTCGAGCGTGAAGACGGTGCCGAGGCTCTCGCCGATGCGCGTCGGCCCTTCGACGACGAACGACAGGGCGAGCATCGGGACGGGCGCGACGATCGACATCCAGAGCGTCAGGTGCAGCGGGTTCGGCGGCGCGGCCCGTCGCACCGCGACGTTGCCGATCGCCCACCCGAGGGCCCCGCAGAGCGTCAGCACGACGGGCAGCAACGCGGCGACCTGCGATCGGTGGCCGGCGATGACGACGAGCCCCACGACGGCGATGCCGATGCCGACGGCCTGCCGGCGCGTGATGCGCTCGCGCAGCCAGACGCCGGCGATCACGACCGTGAAGGGCGCGGACGCCTGCAGCACGAGCGAGGCGAGCCCCGAGGGCATGCCCGCCGCGATGCCCAGGTACAGGAAGGCGAACTGCAGCATGCCCAGGGTGGCCCCCACCAGCAGGAGGCGCGACCACGGGATCGCCGGACGCGGCACGAGCAGCACGGTCGGCACCGCGAGCAACGTGAAGCGGAGGGCCACGAGCAAGAACGGCGGGAAGTGCTCGAGGGCGATCGCCGTCACGGGGAAGTTCAGGCCCCAGCAGACGGCGACGACGAGGGCGAGGAGGCGGTCGCGGACGGTCACCTGACCATCGTCGTGCACCGCACCGTTCAGGACCAGACCAGATCACCGCGTCGTCTTTGTAGGCTGCCTTCATGGACCTCACCCACCTCGACCTGCTGCGCGAGCTGGCCGACCGAAGCAGCGTCACCGCGGTCGCCGAGGCGACCCACCGGTCGCCCAGTGCCGTGTCGCAGCAGCTCAAGACGCTGCAGCGTCAGCTGGGCGTCGAACTCGTGCGTCGGGTCGGACGCGGCGTCGAGTTGACCGAGGCCGGCCGGGCCCTGGCCCGAGCCTCGGTGGGCGTCGCGACGGCGGTCGCCGAGGCCGAGGCCGCGTTCGAGGCGGTTCGCGGCGGCACCGGGGGCGTCGTGCGGGTGTCGATGTTCGCGTCGGCGGCCGAGCTGCTGCTGCCGGGGCTCCTGCACCGCATGCGGGCCCACGCCGGCATCGAGCTCGAGGTCGCCGACCGCGACGTGTCCGAGGACGAATTCGCACCCCTGACGGCCGACTTCGACGTCGTCCTCGCCCACCGCTCCGACGGCGTGCTACCCCCGGGCCGCGAGGCCCTCACGGTCGTATCGCTGCTGCGCGAACCGCTCGAGGTGGCCCTGCCGCTCGACCATCCGCTGGCGGACCGCTCGCGGGTGGCGATCGACGACGTCGTCGGCGAACCCTGGATCGGCGTGCCCGAGGGCTACCCGATCGACCGCGTGCTGGTGTCGATGGCCCTGCAGTCGGGCGTCACGCCGCACGTCGTGCACCGCACCGTGCACCTGCCCCTCATCGAGGACCTCGTGGCCGCCGGCCACGGGGTCGCCCTCGTCCCCCGCCACACCTCGGCGTCGCGGGCTCCCGGCAGGTTCCACCTGGCGACGCTCGAGAACGTCCGGGCCGGCCGCCACCTCGAGGCCCTGCTGCGACCCGACCGCGCCGCCCGCCGGGCCGTCCGCACCGTCGTCGACGAGATCCGGGCCGAGGCGTCGTCGATCTCGTGACACGAGCCCGACGAGGACGCATGGGACGACTACCTGTACTGGCACACGCAGGACCGGAAGGTCCTGAAGCGCATCGACGGCCTGATCCGCGACATCGAACGCAACGGGAACGAAGGCATCGGGAAGCCAGAGGCACTCGAGCACGGATTCCACGGCTTCTGGTCTCGACGCGTCACGGACGAGCACAGGCTCGTCTACGAGGTGACCGAGACGGACGTCCTGATCGCTCAGTGCCGGTACCACCACTCGGACTGAGGCCGGCCGCTCAGCGCACGCCCTTGGTCGCGAGGAAGGCCACGGGGTCGGTGGCGACGCCGCCCAGGCGCACCTCGAGGTGCAGGTGGCAGCCGGTCGAGCCGCCCGAGGTGCCGACCCCCGCGATGTTCTGACCGGCCTCGACCTGCTGGCCCACCGAGACGTACACGCCGCTGCGCTCCATGTGGGCGTAGGCGCTGCTGACGCCGCCGCCGTGGTCGACCACGATCAGGTTGCCGTAGCCGCTCGACGGCCCGGCGTAGCTGACGCGGCCGGCCGAGACGGCGTAGATCGGGGTGCCGCAGGTCGCACCGAAGTCGGCACCGGCGTGCAGCTTGTACTCGCCCGTGATCGGGTGCGTGCGGTAGCCGTAGGCCTGGTACGAGCCGTACGACCGGATGGCCGTGACCCAGCCGGTGCCCGGGTCGGGCACGACGACACCGGGGCCGGGCCCGCCGGTGCCGGGAGCCACGGGGCCCGTGCCCCCACCGGCGACCGGTGCCGGTCGGGCGGCCGCCGCAGCGGCGGCCGCGGCAGCCGCCTGCGCCTGGGCGTAGGCCTGCTCGAGCGTCAGACGGTCGTCTTCGAGCAGGGCCGCCTGGGCCGCGAGGGTGGCCCGCTCGTCGTCGACGGCGGCGAGGTCGGCCTCGGCGGACACGCTCGCAGCCGCCGCCTCGTCGAGGGCGGCCTGCGCGTCGCCCGCGAGCCTGTCGCGCTCGGCGAGCGCGACGGCGGCCTGTTCGGCCAACGAGGTCGCCAGGTTGTCGGAGGCCTGGGCGCGCTCGCGCAACCGGCCGACGTTCTCGCCGAGCTTGCTCGACAGGCTGAGGCCCCGCAGGACGTCTCGGGCGCCGTCGCCCGCCGAGAGCAGGTCGCCCACCATCCCCCCGCTGCCGGGTCGGGCCATCAGGGCGGCGGCCTGGCCGACGACCCGGCGCGCCGAGTCGGCGGTCTCGCGGGCCTCGGCCCGGCGCGTCTCGAGCTGTTCGTGCCGCGCCGTGGCCTCGTCGACGGCCGCCTGCGCGTCGCCCAGGACGCGGCCGGCCTCGTCGGCCGACGCCCGTGCGGCGTCGGCGCGGGCCGAGGCGTCGTCGAGCGCGGTCTGGATGTCGGCGAGCGCCTTCTTCTTCGCGGTCTCGTCGTCACGCGCCGCGACGACGGCCTGCCAGGTGGGGACGGCCGCGACGGCAGGGTCGGGGACGAACACCGTCGCCAGCAGGGCCAGCGCCAGGACGACGGACGCGGCCCACGCCCGGCGGGGCAGGGACGCGGCGCGCGCCCGGCGGGGCAGGGGGGAGGTGTGGCGGGAGGGGATGTCCGAGGGGGGCATGGCTCTCTGTCTGTCTGGTGCGGACTCGGTCCGATGTGGACGCGCGTCGGCGGCGGTGCAGGGGGTCCGCGCTCGGGCTCGCGGATGTTCCACCCTACCGAGGGGGGGCGGGAGGCGACGGACGCGGGCGACGGTCACCGCGCCTCCTCGGGGGTGGCGTCGGGCTGGGGACGAGACGTCGACGGGAACCCGGCGAGGTACGGCGGTGTCCCCCTTTCGGCCCCTGTGGGCGAGGGGGCATCCGTGGTCGACTGGCCCTTCCACCACCGTCGGGGCAGCACCCCGACTGCGCCGAGAGAGGCGCCGATGGCATCGTCCCGCCCCACCCCGGCCACCCTCGGCTTGCTGGCCGCGGCGGTCGTCCTCGCGCTGACGGCGTGCTCGTCGGGCGACAGCACCCGCCCCAGGCCGACCGACGGGCCGTCCACACCGAGTCCGACCCCGACCTCGCAGGCGACGCGGGTGACGCCCGACACGATCCGGACGGCTCCGACCGAGGCGGTGTTCCGCGGCGGCATCGCGCTCGAGCCGAACTCGCTGGCCGTGCGGGCCGAGGCGACGCTGGGTGCCGACGGCGAGACGGACGCCGCCCGCGCCGCCGCCCTCATCGCCAAGCGTCCGGTCGCGATGTGGATCGGCGACGGGTACGACGACGCCCGACTCGTGTCGGTGATCACCGACTACCTCGCCGCCGCCGAACGCCAGGGCGCGACGCCCGTCTTCGTCACCTACGCGATCCCCGACCGGGACTGCGGCAACTACTCGGCCGGCGGGCTGTCGGCCGAGCGCTACCCCGCCTGGAACGCCACCATCGCGGCCACCCTCGCCGGGCACCGGGCCGTCGTCATCGTCGAACCCGACTCGCTCGGCATGCTGAGCCGGTGCCCGCAGCTGGCCGAGACGCGCCTCCCGCTGCTGAAGCAGGCGGTCGCCGACTTCGCGGCGGTCGGCGTGCCCGCGTACCTCGACGGCGGCAACTCGCACTGGGTGGCGCCTGAGGTGATGGCCGAACGACTCGAGGCGGCGGGCGTCGACCGGGCACGCGGCTTCTTCACCAACGTGGCGGGGTTCTACCCTGTGGGCGACGAGCGGCCCTACGCCGAGGAGCTCGCCGCGATGACGGGCGGCAGCCGCTACGTGATCGACGTGTCGCGCAACGGGCGCGGCTGGAAGGGCACCTGGTGCAACCCGGACGACGTCGGCCTCGGCCAGGACCCCCGCGTCGTCGAGGACGACGGACGCCTCGACGCCCTGCTCTGGGTCAAGACCCCCGGCATCAGCGACGGCACCTGCAACGGCGGCCCGGCGGCGGGCGAGTGGTACCCGTCGTACGCCGAGATGCTCGTCGACCGACGGCCGGAGTGGGCCCGCAGCTGACCCGCGGCCGGCCCGCCAGGCGACGGGCCGAGACCCGCGGCGCTCAGCGCAGGCGGGCGCGCAGCAGCTCGAGGAACTCGTCGGCCATCGCGAGCTGCCGCTCGAGCTTCGCGCGGCGCTCGACGGTCTCGTCGACGAACGCGGCCAAGGAGGCGCGGGTCGCCTGAGCGGGCCCGTCACCCTCGTCGTCGGCACCACCGTCGAGCGCGCCGACGACCCGCAGCAGCTCGGCCATCTCGTCGAGGCTGAACCCCAGCGGCTTCATCCGCCGGATCACCATGAGCCTCAGGTAGTCGTCGTGCGTGTAGAGCCGGAACCCGCCCTCGCTGCGGCCGGAGGGAGTGAGCAGCCCCACCTCGTCGTAGTGCCGGATCGTGCGCAGAGACATGTCGGTGCGCTCGGCGAGCTCGCCGATCTGCATCATGGCGATCTCATCGGGCATGGGCTCTCGTTTCATCTCTACCCTCACGTGACGGTAGGGTCGCATCGTACGGCAGTGTCGCCGGTCCCCATTCTTCCGCACACCCCTGGAGTCCTCCGTGACCGCTGCCCCCGACTCCGACCGCGCGCGCCCTGAACCCGCCGCGCGGTCGGCCCGCCCCGCCGACACCGTGCTGTCCGTGTTGCGCGACCCGCGCCTCCTGACCCGCGAGGCCCTGGCCGGCGTCGTCACGACGCTGGCGCTCGTGCCCGAGGTCATCTCGTTCTCGGTGATCGCCGGGGTCGACCCGATGGTCAGCCTCGTCGCGTCGATCGTGCTGGCGCTCGTCATGTCGGTGCTCGGAGGCCGGCCGGCGATGGTCACGGCCGCGGCCGGGTCGGTCGCCCTCGTCATCGCGCCGCTGGTGCGCGAGCACGGCACCGACTACGTGCTGCCGACGGTCGTCCTGGCCGGGCTCGTGCAGCTCGCGTTCGGGCTGGCGGGCCTCGCCCGCCTCATGCGGTTCATCCCGCGGTCGGTCATGATCGGCTTCGTCAACGCCCTGGGCGTGCTGATCTTCGTGGCGCAGGTGCCGCACATCATCGACCAGCCGTGGGTCGTCTACCCGCTCTTCGCGTTGACGATCGCGATCGTCGTGCTGCTGCCGAAGGTGACCAAGGCCGTTCCGGCTCCGCTCGTCGCGATCGTCGTCGTGACGGTCATCGCCGTGGCCGCCCGCCTCGACGTGCACACCGTCGGCGACGAGGGCCCGATGGGCGGCGGCCTGCCCGGGCTGACCCCGTGGCTCGCGCCGTTCACGCTCGAGACGTTGCAGATCATCTGGCCGACGGCGCTCAGCGTGGCCTTCGTCGGACTGATGGAGACCCTGCTCACCGCCAAGCTCGTCGACGACATCACCGAGACGCCATCGCACAAGGGCAAGGAGTCGTGGGCGCTCGGCGTCGCCAACATCGCGGCCGGCTTCTACGGCGGCATCGCGGGCTGCGCCATGATCGGGCAGACCGTGGTCAACGTGAAGATCGGCCGGGCCCGTACGCGGGTGTCGACGATCGTGGCGGGGCTCTTCCTGCTGCTGCTGGTCACCGGGCTGAGCGCCGTGATGTCGACGATCCCGATGGTCGCGTTGGCGGCGGTCATGATGATCGTGGCGATCACCACCGTCGACTGGCATTCGCTCCGGCCGTCGACCCTGCGACGCATGCCCGTGCCCGAGACACTGGTCATGGTGGTCACGGTCGCCGTGGTCGTCGCGACGAACAACCTCGCCCTCGGAGTCGCCGTCGGCGTGCTGCTCGCCATGGTGCTGTTCGCCCGCCGGGTGGCCCACGTGATCACGGTCGAGCGCCACGTGACGCCGGGTGCGGGTGGCGTCGCCGAGGCCGGCTCTCGCGCCGCCGAGGCCTCGGAGGCCTCGGACGCCTCGGAGGCCTCGGACGCCTCGAACGCAGGAGGCGCGGGCGCCGTCGTCGACGGAGCCCCGGCCCCCGAGACGGTGCGGTACGACGTCGTCGGCCCGCTGTTCTTCGGCAGCAGCAACGACCTCGTCGAGCACTTCTCCTACGGTGACGACCCGGCGACCGTGGTCGTGGACCTCTCACGCGCCCAGGTCTGGGACGCGTCGAGCGTCGCGGCCCTCGACTCGGTCGACGAGAAGTTCCGGGCGCACGGCGTCACGGCGACCTTCGTCGGGCTCGACGATCGCAGCGAGGCCTTCCACGGGAGGCTGACCGGCCGCCTCGGGTGAGCAGGTCGGTGCGGGGGCTCGACCCGCGCCTCCTCGGCCTGCGCCGACGTCCGCCCCGGTCGTCGCCGACCGTGTGACCGGTCGCGAGCGGCACGATGGCCATGGGCCGGCGGCGGACCTGCCGGAACGCGGAACCCTGAGGCGTGGCTCGCCACGTCAGGACGACCGGACCCGGGAGGCGCGGGTCGTCAGCTCAGGGCGCGTGGCGACCTGAGGCGGCCGAGGCCCGAGGACCCGGCTCAGCCGTCGATGCGGACGTAGTGGTGCGCCTGGTTCCAGATCGGGCGGACGTCGACGAAGCCGCCGGGCTTCGGGGCGTCGAGGATCATGCCGTTGCCGGCGTAGATGCCGTCGTGGGCCAGGTTGTCGAAGACGACGAGGTCGCCGGGCACCGCCTCGGACTCGGGGATCGTCCGGCCCTCGGTGTTCTGCGTCGGCACGTAGTGGGTCAACTTGATGCCGAACTGCGCGTACACGAACGTGATCAGGCCCGAGCAGTCGAACTTCGACGGGTCTTCGCCGCCGTGCACGTAGGGCGTGCCGATGTACTGCAGCGCCACGGCGAGCACCTGGTCGCGGTCGAGCTCGGGGTAGAGCGGGGTCGCGAGGTAGTCGGCCGTCGTCGGACCCTCGTAGGTCGTGTTCGCGGCGGCCTTGCGGTTCTGCAGGTTCTGCGTGACGACGTCGACCATCGACGTGGCCGAGTAGGCGTCGCGGGCGGTCTCGTCGGACTCGTCGGTCAACGATGCCGTGTCGACCGAGAAGCTCTGCGAGCCCATCGCCGAACGGGCCGAGGCGCCGGACGCGACGGCCTGCGCCTCGTCTCCGGTGGTGGCGAGCAGGGGCAGCACGCCGCTGGCGGCGAACCCGACGATGGCGGTGACGATCGAGAGCTTCTTCACGGCGGTGCCGACGGTGCGGGCGGCCCCGGTGCGAGCCGTGCCTCCACGAGGCGACGAGGCGGGGCGGACGGCCGCGGCTTGCGCCCGTCGCACGCGACGGGAGAGGCGGGTCGACGCGGCGCGGGTCGACACGGCGCGGGTCGAGGCGGCGCGGGTCGAGGCGTCGCGGGCGGTACCCGAGGAGGCGCTGGCCGCGACCGAAGCGCGACCCGCGTCGGTCTCGGCGGAGGTCTCGAGGCCCAGGGTGGGGCTGATGCGTGCGGGGGCGTCACTGCGGCGCGGTCGGACGCGGGGGGCGACGGCGGCCTCGGCGGCGCCGACGAGGGCGGCGCACTCGACGAACGACTCGCGATGCGAGGTGGGAAGGACGTCGCGACGGGCACGGCGTTCGCGACGCTCGACGGCGAGTCGGGCCGAGCGCTCACCGAGCGGACGGGGCCCGGTGGCAGCCTGTGCCGACGGGGCCTGACCAGCACTTTCGTCGTGACCTGAGGTCGCGCCACCCTGACTCGTCGAGGTCGGGCCAGCGGGCTTCGTCACGCGTGCGGTCCTCTCGTCAGGGGGTGGTGCGAACACTCGACCCTAGCGCGCATCATCCTTCAGGTGTAGTTGAGCCCGGAAAAAGGTCACAGATCGGTCACGGGATCATGCGGGTGATTCGTCGGCGGGTGATCCCTGGTCACCCTCGCCCGGCGTCACGCCGCCGGACCTCTCGCCGCAGTGCCCGCCGCTCGCGCCAGCTCGGCGGTGGGGGCGGCACGGCGGCGGCCTCGGCCGCCCGCCGCGCCTGCCGTCGCTCGTGCCAGAGCAGCACCTCGGCGTCGACGTCGCGCGTCGGCGTCACGACCGGCGGGCCCCCCGACAACTGCCGTCGCGCCTCGACGATGCGGGCGTTGAAGTCGTCGAGGTGCGACCGCACGGCCGCCTCGGAGCGCAACCGGTCGAGCTCGGCGTGCAGCCCGCTGCTCTCGGCCCGCAGCGACAGGGCCGGCGGGGCGAGCCCGGTGAGGCCCTCACGCTCGATCAGGCCGCGGAGCCACCAGTCGGGGTCGACCGTTCCGCCGGCGAGGCCGGGCAGCGGCTTGCCGGCCAGCGGCAGGTCGTCGAACTCGCCGCGGGCCATCGCGAGGTCGATGGCCGTGCGCGCCCAGGCCCGCATCTCGGCGGCCGTGCGGGTGTCGCGGGGCGCGTCGTCGCTCGGCACGTCGCCGTCGACCCGGTAGCGCGCCGCCTCGACGCGGTGGTCTCGACCGGGCGGTCGACGTTCGGGCGGTCGACGTTCGGGATCTGGGGTCATGCGCCGCGCCTCCTGCGCTCGTCTCGTCGGGGCCGGCCGTGCCCGGCCGCCACCCCCGGCCTCTCGGGGGAGGCTCGTTCGTGGCGTCGAGGTTACGCCGCACCACCGACACCGGCCGGGCCTAGCCTGGAGGCCCCGCCCGCCGCCCGAGGAGGATCGATGCGCGACGCCGCCCCACCCGCCCCCGCGACGATCTCGACGGCCCACGTGCTCTGGATCGTGGTCGTCGCCCTGGGCGTCGTGGGCGCGGTCGTCGTGATGCTGTTCGGCGGCCCGGCACGGGTGTCGACGTCGGGCGGCACCCTCGCCAGCCCCCGCGGAGCCGACATCGCGGGCGGCGTGTTCGCCATCGTGCTGGCCCTCGTGCAGCTCGCCATCGCCCGGTCGATGCGCGACGGGCGGCGGTGGGCGCGGACCGCGCTGCTCGTCCTGACGATCTTGCAGGTGCTCGGCACCCTGAGCGGGGCGAACGGGGGCGGGGTGCTCACCTGGGCCTCGGTCGCCTGCGCGGCCGTCGCCTGCCTGCTGATGCTGCTGCCCCCGTCGACCGCCTTCTTCGAACGGCACGCCCGCTAGCTCGGGCCGGGCTTCGCCGAGGAGGCGCGGGTCGCATCCCGAGGAGGCACGGCGCCCTCACCGGGCGGGCCGGACCCGTCAGGCCGAGCGACCCCGGCCGCGGGCACGCAGCACGTCGACGACGACGGCGCCGACCACGGCCCCCGCACCGAGCAGGGCCAGGACGGTGCTCGAGCGCACGAAGTCCGAGCGGCGACCGCGCGGCAGGCGACCGGCTGCCAGGTCGTGCAGCAGCTGCCCGGACGCAGCCAGGCAGGCGGACTCTGCCTCGGCGTCGTGCAGCGACCAGTCGGGCACCGACACGTCGCCGATCACCGTGACGTCGCCGTCGTCCGCGTCGAACCAGACGTCGATCGGGGCCCGTCGCGGGCCCGTGATCGTCAGCACGCGCGACTGCCAGCCGACCCGGCGCAGGGTCGTGCCCGGCACCTCGTCGCCGACCCACGAGTGGACGACACGCAGCCGTCCGCTCTCCTCGGCGGCGGCCAGGTCGAGTGCCCGCCGGAGCCGGTCGACGAACGGCGGACGCTCGGGCTCGGGCAACGAGATGGTCGGCATGCCTCGGTACATGCCGACAGTGTGCCCCGCCCGCCTGGACGCCGCCGCACCCCCCGCCCGCCAGCCCGGTCCCCGACCCGACACGCGCGCCGCCCGCCGGCAACTCAGGAGAACGACGACCCCGACACCGCAAGGAGGCGCGGCGTGCGCCCATCCCCTGACTTGCCGACGCCGAGCGCGCAGCGAACGCAGCACACGCGGAGCGAACCGACGACCCGACATGCACGCGAACCGCCGGCAACTCAGGAAAACGACGACCCCGACACCACCAGGAGGCGCGGCGTGCGCCCATCCCCTGACTTGCCGACGCCGAGCGCGCAGCGAACGCAGCACACGCGGAGCGAACCGCCGACCCGACATGCACGCGAACCGCCGGCAACTCAGGAAAACGACGACCCCGACACCACCAGGAGGCGCGGCGTGCGCCGATCCCCTGAGTTGCCGACGGCAGGCGCGCAGCGAACGCAGCGGGCGCGGGCAGGCCCGAGGCACCGGTCGTGCGCGTCACGCGCTTGGCACGGAGGCCCGCAGGCAGTTGACTGTGTCCACCGCCCGGCCCGCACAGCCGGCACCCCACAGCACACCCGTTCCCGGAGGTCCCGCCTCATGCCCGTCCGCCCCGCCGCACCCGCACACGCAGCACCCGCAGCACCCACACCCGCAGCACCGGCACGCCCGGCCACCCGCCCTCGAGCCGGCCGCGCCGGGCACGGTCCGTCGTCGCGCCTCCGCCACCCGCGCCTCCTCGGGGTCGCCGGCGGCCTCGCCGGCCTGGCCCTGCTGGCGGGCTGCGCGAGCGCTCCGTCCGAGGCGGGCCCCTCGGGCAGCGCCGCCGCGGGGGAGAACTGCGCCCGCATGGTGACGAACTCGGGCGGCCTCGACGACCGGTCGTTCAACCAGTCGAGTTGGGCGGGCCTGCAGAAGGCGGAGAAGGACGACGGCATCCAGGCCCGCGTGCTCGTCTCGACGACCGAGAACGACCTGGCCCCGAACGTCGCGCAGGCCGTCGGCTCGGGCTGCGGCTTCGTGCTGACGGTCGGCTACGAGCTCGCCCCCGCCACCGAAGAGCAGGCCGCGGCCAACCCCGACATCGACTTCGCCATCGTCGACGAGACCGTCGACGCCCCGAACGTCAAGCCGATCCTGTTCGACACGGCGCAGGCCTCGTACCTCGCCGGCTATCTCGCGGCGGGTGTGAGCACGTCCGGCAAGGTGGCGACCTTCGGCGGCGGCAACCAGCCCCCGGTCACCCTGTTCATGGACGGCTTCTCGGACGGCGTCGACGCCTACAACGCCGCGCACGGCACGAGCGTGCAACTGCTCGGCTGGTCGAAGGAGGCGCAGGACGGCTCGTTCACCGGCGACTTCGAGGACGTCAACAAGGGCAAGCAGCTCGCCCAGGCCCTGATCGACCAGGGTGCCGACGTGATCATGCCGGTCGCCGGCCAGGTCGGCGAGGGTGCGGCGTCGGCGGCACTCGCCACCGGTGGCGTCGACGTGATCTGGGTCGACAACGACGGCTACGACACGTTGCCCGCCGAGTACCGGCCCGTCGTCCTGACCAGCGTGATCAAGGACACCGAGAAGGCCGTCCAGCAGATCGCGGTCTCGTCGACCGACGGCACCTTCACCAACGAGCCCTACGTCGGCACGCTCGACAACGGCGGCGTCGACATCGCGCCGTTCCACGACCTCGAGTCGTCGGTCAGCCCCGAGCTGTCCGCCGAGCTGGACGCCCTGCGCGACCAGATCGCGAGCGGCGCCGTGACGGTGACCTCGCCCAGCCAGCCGTAGGTCGGGCGGGCGCTGGCCTCGACCCCAGGAGGCGCGGTGCGCGAGGTGCCGCACCGCGCCTCCTGAAGGCGGTCGGGTTCGCGGGTCAGGCCGCCGCGGCGCGGGCAGCGGCAGCGCGCACCGCGGCGACGACGCGCTCGGTGGTCATGCCGCGCTCGCGCAGCGCGTCGGCCGCCGGCGCGGACAGGCCGAACTCGTCGATGCCGACGATCACGCCGTCGGGCCCGGCGACGCCCTCCCAGCCGAAGCTCGCGGCGGCCTCGACGACGACCCGAGCCGACACCGCGCGGGGCAGCACCTGCTCGCGGTACTCCGCGGGCTCGGCGTCGAACCACTCGCGACACGGCATCGACACGACGCGCACGGCGAGATCGTCGATCTGCGCGACGGCCTCGAGCACGAGGGCGACCTCGCTGCCCGTCGCGACGACGACCACGTCGGGGGCTCCGGCGGCGGCGCCGGCGTCCGCCGAGACGGCGTCGGCCGAACCATCAGCCCGGGTGCCGTCCTGCACGACGTAGGCCCCGCGGCGCACGCCCTCGCGCACCACCTCGGCCGGCGTCGGGGCGACGGGCAGCGGCTGGCGGGCCAGCACGAGCCCGGCCGGGCCGTCCTTCTCCACGATCGCCAGCCAGGCCGCGGCCGTCTCGGCGCCGTCGGCCGGGCGCACCACCGAGAACCCGGGCATCGCTCGCAGGCTCGCCAGGTGCTCGATCGGCTGGTGGGTCGGCCCGTCGGCGCCGAGGGCCACCGAGTCGTGCGACCAGAGGTACGTCACGGGCAGCTGCATGAGCGCCGCCAGGCGGATCGCGGGCCGCTGGTAGTCGCTGAAGACCAAGAACGTGCCGGCGAAGAACCGCGATCCCTCGATCAGGGCGATGCCGTTCATGGCCGAGGCCATCGCACCCTCGCGCACGCCCCAGTGGACGTTGCGACCGGCGCGGCCGGTGCCGGGGCCGTCCTCGGGGAGGTACGACGCGCCTCCTGCGATCGCGGTGCGGTTGGGTTCGGCCAGGTCGGCCGAGCCGCCCCACAGCTCGGGCAGTGCGTCGGCGAGCGCCTGGATCACCTTGCCCGACGCGTCGCGGGTGGCGAGCGTCTCGCCGGGAGAGAAGACGGGGAGGCGCGACGCGAGGTCCGCGGGCAGGGTGCGCGAGCGCGAGCGGCGCAGTTCGGCGGCGGCCGCGGGGTGGGCGAGCTCCCAGGCGTCGGCGGCGACCTGCCAGGCCTCACGGGCGGCGCGGCCCCGCTCGAGCGCCGAACGGGTGTGGGCGAGCACGGTGTCGTCGACGGTGAAGGGCTCGGAGTCGACGCCGAGTTCGACCCGCGTGGCCGCGACCTCGGCGGCCCCGAGCGGGGCGCCGTGCGAGGCCGAGGTGTTGCGGGCGTTCGGGGCGGGCCAGGCGATCTGCGACTTAAGCACGACGAGGTGCGGGCGGTCGCCGCGCCGATCGGTGGCCGAGAGCACCTCGTCGAGGGCCTCGACGTCGACGTCGCCGTCCGAGGCGAGGCCGACGTGGTCGACGCGCCAGCCTTGCGCGGCGAACCGGGCGCCGACGTTCTCGCTCGAGGTGAGGCTCGTGTCGCCCTCGATCTGGATGTCGTTGTCGTCGTAGATCACCGTCAGGTTGCCGAGGCGGTGACGTCCGGCGAGTGCGCCGGCCTCGTACGAGAGGCCCTCCTGCAGGTCTCCGTCCGAGGCGAGCACGAAGACCCGGCGGTCGAAGACGGACTCGCCGGGGGCCGCGTCGGGGTCGTTGACGGCGCGCTCGTGCGCGATGGCCATGGCCATGCCGACGGCCGTGGCGAATCCCTGGCCGAGCGGGCCCGTCGTGGTCTCGACGCCGGGCGTGTGGCCGAGCTCGGGGTGCCCGGGGGTGCGCGACCCGAGCGTGCGGAACGCCCTGAGGTCGTCGAGCGACACGTCGTACCCGGTGAGGAAGAGCTGCGTGTAGAGCAGGACGCTCGCGTGCCCGCAGCTCAGCACGAAGCGGTCGCGGCCGGCCCAGTCGGGTGCCTGCGGGTCGTGACGCAGGTGCTTCTGGAAGAGGAGGTGCGCGACGGGGGCCAGCGCGGCCGCCGTCCCCGGGTGGCCGGACCCGGCCCGCTCGACGGCGTCGAGGGCGAGCAGGCGGGCGGTGGTGACGGCGGCGTGGTCGAGAGGGGGCTGGTCGAGAGCGTGGATCACGGGGGGCTCCGGTTCGAGGAGGGGCGGGCTGGGTCTCCGACGACCGTAGCGTCGGTCATCAGGACGTCATGATGAATCAAGACGACTGTCGACTTGCACGGGAGGTCACTGCGTCGTAACCTCGTCGAAGTCATCATGACGACTTGACGACCTGACGACTCGACGACGCGACGACTCGACGACTCGACGACCTGACGATCCCGGTCGGGCACCACCCACTTCAGCAACGGCGCGGAGGCACCAGATGAGCACCACGAGTGGCACGAGCAAGTACGTGGCCGTGCGCGAGCACCTGCTGTCCCGCATCCAGAAGCTCGAGGCCGGGTCGCAGCTGCCCGCCGAGCCCGTGCTCTGCGACGAGTACGGCGTCAGCCGCATCACCCTCCGGCACGCCGTCGACGGCCTGATCGCCGACGGCCACCTCGTGCGCGAGCACGGCCGCGGCACCTTCGTCACCGAGCCGCAGTACCGCCTGCACTACCGTGAGCGCTTCGCCGACGAGGTCAAGGGCTTCCACGCGCAGCAGACCGGCGAGGGCTTCGCGGTCAGCACCCGCGTGCTCGACCAGAAGGTCGTCCGCGCGGGCGAGACCGTCGCGAGCCACCTCGACATCAACTCGGCCGACGAGGTCGTCGAGCTCACGCGCCTCCGCTTCGTCAACGGCTCGTTGCACCACCTCGTGGTGACCTGGCTGCCGTACGCGCTGTTCCCCGAGACGTCGACCGTCGACTTCACCGACGGCTCCCTCTACGGCCACCTCGACCGCGAGCACGGCGTGACGCTCGCCCGGCAAGACCTGCTCGTCTCGCTCGACGGCGCGAGCACCCTCCACGCCGACGAACTCGACGTACCGCTCGGCACGACGCTGCTCAAGATCGCGTCCACCGTGTTCGACGGCGACGAGCGGGCCGTCGCCTACGGCACCAGCCACTTCACCCCGCAGAACAGCGAGATCTTCTTCGGCCTGCACGGCTGACCGACCGGGCGCTCCTCGGCTGCCGAGCCGCGCCTCCTGAACCCGACCACCACCTCCGACGCCCGTCCCGACGCCGACGTCACCGACCCCCACCAGGAACGACAGTGCTGACCGACCTCCTCACCCCCGAGACCATCCTCTTCGCCGACCGCGTCGACGGCTGGCGCGACGCCGTCGAGCGCGTCGCGCAGCCGTTGCTCGACAGCGGGGCGATCAGCGACCACTACGTCGCCGCCATGACCGACTCGATCGCCGCGGGCGGCACCTACATCGACCTCGGCTTCGGCATCGCCCTCGCGCACAGCCGGCCCGAGAACGGCGTCGTGCGCACCGGGCTGTCGAGCCTGCGCGTCGACGAGACCGTGCTGCTGGCGGACGACCCGGCGCACCCGATCGACCTCTTCTTCTGCCTCGCCGCGACCGACCCGCAGAGCCACCTCGACACGATGATGGCCCTCGCCACCCTGCTCTCCGACGAGACGCTCCGCGCCGAGCTGCTCGCCTCCTCCACCCCCGCCGACACCCTGGCGGTCCTCACCAAGATCGGATAGAACGCATGAAATTCCTCGCCGTCTGCAGCTCGGGCCTCGGTTCGAGCTTCATGGTCCACATGAACATCGAGAAGGTCCTCAAAGAGCAGGGCATCACCGGGGTCGACGTCGACCACGCCGACCTCGGCTCGGTGGGCCCGGGTGCCGCCGACGTGATCTTCGTCGGCGCCGACCTGGCCGACTCGGTCGGCGGCCTCGGCGACGTCGTGGTGCTCGACAGCATCATCGACCTGGCCGAGCTGCGCACGAAGGTGCGCGAGACCGCGATCCGCAAGGGCGTCACCGTGCCCGACGCCGGGGCCCACTGATGGACGGCGTGCTCTCCGTCCTCCTCGACGTCTTCCGCCAGCCGGCGATCATCGTCGCGCTGATCTCGCTCGTCGGCCTGCTGCTGCAGCGCAAGGCGTTCAGCGACGTGCTCAAGGGCACCGTGCGCACCCTCGTCGGGTTCCTGGTGCTGGCCGCCGGCGCCGGCGTGGTCGTCGCCGCGCTCGACCCGTTCGGTGCCATGTTCCAGCAGGCGTTCGACGTGCAGGGCGTGGTCCCGAACAACGAGGCCATCGTCGGCCAGGTGCTGCTCGACTACGGCTCGGCCGCCGCGCTGATCTTCTTCTTCGGGTTCGTCGTCAACGTGTTGCTCGCCGCGACGACGCACTTCAAGTACATCTACCTCTCGGGTCACGTCGCCTTCTACATGGCCGCGATGATCGCCGTGATCCTCGGCGTCGCCGGGTTCCCCGTGTGGGGCGTCGTGCTCTGGGGCTCGCTGCTGCAGGGGCTCGTCACGACCCTGTCGCCGGCGATCGTGCAGCCGTTCATGCGCAAGGTCACGGGGTCGAACGACGTCGCCCTCGGCCACACCGGCGGTGCCGGCGTCGCCCTGAGCGGCCTCGTCGCCACGCTGACCCGAGGCAAGGGCACGCCGTCGAAGTCCACCGAGGACATCACGTTCCCGAAAGGCCTCGGGTTCCTCCGCGACACCACGGTGATCGTGGCGCTGTCGATGGCCGTCATCTACGTGATCGTCGCGCTGTTCGCCGGTGCCTCGTTCGTCGAGACCGAGCTCAGCGGCGGCCAGAACTACATCGTCTACGTCGTCATGCAGGCCGCGACCTTCTCGGCGGGCGTCTTCGTGATCCTCGCCGGCGTGCGCGTCGTGCTGGCCGAGATCGTGCCCGCGTTCAAGGGCATCAGCGAGCGCCTCGTCAAGAACGCGATCCCGGCGCTCGACGTGCCGATCACCTTCACGTTCGCCCCGAACGCCGTGCTGATCGGGTTCCTCGCGAGCTTCGTCGGTGGCATCGTCGGCATGTCGGTGATGATCTTCGCGGGCACCGCGATCGTGATCCCGGGCGTCGTCGCGCACTTCATGACCGGTGCCGCCTCGGGCGTCATCGGCAACGCCGCCGGCGGTCGACGCGGTGCCGTGCTCGGCGCCTTCGCCAACGGCCTCGCCATCACGTTCCTGCCGCTGTTCCTGCTGCCGGTGCTGGGCGACATCGGACTGTCGAACTCGACCTTCTCCGACTCGGACTACGGCGTCGTCGGCATCCTGTTCGGCCAGATCAGCCTGGCCGGCGGGCAGGTCGCCGTGATCGTGGCGATCCTCGCGTCGCTCGTGCTGGTGTACGCGTCGAGCCTGTTCGTGCGGGCGCGTGCCCGTCGCGATGGCGGCGACGGCGACGGGTCGGACGCGTCCGACACCGACGTCGACGGAACGCGCGTCGGCGAGACCGCCTCGGCTCGCTAGGTCGGCCGACCCCTCCGGACGAACGGGCGGGTCCGGTGTGGACGGGCGTCTTCGGACGCCCGGCTCACCCGGACCCGCCCGTTCCGCGTGGCCTGGCCGTTCTGCGTGGCAGGGCCGTCCGTCGGATGCCCGACCCGCGCCTCCTCGTCCGGGCCGTGGTCGAGTGGTCCCGGATCGTCCTTCCCCGCGCGGGGGAGGACGGTTCGGGACCACTCGACGACCGACCGACCGACCGACAGGCCGACCGGCCGACCGGCCCGGCCCGGCCCGTCAGGCCTCGAGGTGCGAGTAGTCGGGCAGGTCGAGCGCGTCGGCCGGCGGCGTGGTGAAACGGGCCCCGAGCCGTCCGGCGACGCGCGTCGCCGCGAGCCGGACGCCCGCGTGGAACAACGCGACGCCCGCACGCGACGTCGGGTTCGCGACCCGCGGCACCCCCGGCGGCAGCTTCTGGGCCTGCTCGACGTAGGGCCGCATCAGGCGCTCGTAGTCGGCGAACGCGTCGCGGTGGTGGCGATGCGAGGCGAGCTCGCCGGCCAGCACGTAGGCCCCGGCCAGCGACAGGCTCGTGCCCATGCCGCTCACCGGTGAGGCGCAGTACGCCGCGTCGCCGAGCAGGACGACCCGGCCCGACGACCAGCGCGGCGCGTGCACCTGCCCGATCGACTCGAAGTAGAGGTCGTCGGCGTGGTCGAAGCCGTCGAGCACGCGGCGGGCCTCCCAGCCGGCGTCGCCGAAGACCTCGCGCAGGCGGGTCCGCTGCTCGTCGACGGTGCGACGCTCGGCCCCGGCCTGCTCGCGGGCGCGGTCGGTGACGAACGACATCGCAGCCCGGATGGTGCCGTGCGCGTCCGGGCGCAACGTGATCGACCGACCCCCGGCGGCGTTGTACCAGCGCCACCAGTCGTCGTCGGTGGTCGTGCGGGGGATCGTCGCGTACGAGGTCTCGAGCCCGAGCGACCGGATCGTCGGCTCGTCGCCGAACACCAGGCGCCGCGTGCTCGAACCGATGCCGTCCGCGGCGACGACGAGGTCGAAGCGCTCGTCGGGGGCGTGCTCGAACGAGACGACGACGCCCCCGTCGTCTTCGCGGATGCCGGTGATGCGGTCGCCGAAGCGGTACGTGGTGCCACCACCCGGGCCGTCGCCCGTGGTGTGCCCGACGAGGAGCCGCGCGAGGTCCCCCCGCAGGATCTCGAGTTCGGCGGTCGCGCCTCCTGAATCCGAGGTGCCGGCGGGGAACTCGGCGACCGTGCCGCCCGTCGGCCCGACGAAGCGGGTGCCGACCTCGCCCGTCGTGGCGGCGCGGACGTCGTCTTCGAGGCCCATGCGGCGGGTGACCTCGCGGCCGGCCCCGCGGACGTCGACGTTCTGCCCGCCGGTGCGCAGCTCGGGGGCGCGTTCGACGATCGTCGTCTCGAAGCCGTAGCGGTCGAGCCAGTGGGCGAGGGCGGGACCGGCGATGCTGGCGCCCGAGATGAGGACCCGGGTGCGCGGGAGGGTGAAGGTCACAGATTGCTCCCTGGATTGATTATCAACGAGATTGGCAATCTACACGGTTATCCTCGAGTCGTGACCGACATCGATCCCCGCGAGCGCGCCGACGGCCCCGAGCGCCCCGAGCCGCCCGAGCGTGACGACCGCTCAGATCGCGACGACCGCACCCGGGCCCGGCGTGACGGGCGCGAGCTGCCCGCCGACGACATCCGCGCCCGCGTGCAGCAGGTGGCCGTCCGACAGCAGCGGTTCGAGCGGCACCTGGCCGAGCGCCTGGGCGTCGACCGGGCCGGGCTCGACGCCATGGACCACCTGATCACGACCGGCCCGGCGACCCCGAGCGAGCTGGCACGGCGCGTCGAGGTGTCGACGGCGGCGATGACCCTCGTGCTGAACCGGCTCGAGTCGGCCGGTCACGTGCGGCGCGAGCGGCACCCCTCCGACGGCCGCAAGCTCGTCGTCACGGCCGAGCAGGCGTCGGCCGACCGGGCCTACGAGCAGGTGCTGCCGATGATCGACGGCATCGAACGGCTCGTCGAGGGCATGGACGACACCGAGCGGGCGATCGTGCAGAGGTTCCTCGACCGGCTGATCGGCGTGTACGACGACGCGACACCCTGAGTCCGCCGGGAGCCGGGAGCCGCGAGCCACGAGCCACGAGCCACGAGGCGCGAGCCCACCACGCCATGAAGTGGTCACGGCACCAAGAAGTGGACACCGCACCAGGACTAGTCGTGGCGTCGTGTCCACTTCGTGGCGTCGTGCCGAAGCGACGGCGTCGTGTCGACCAGCCCTACGCTCGACACGTGCCCGAGACGCCCGACGACCTCACCCGCCTCGTCGACCGGTGGGTCGAGGGCTGGTCGCTCTCGCGCGGAGCCGCCCGTCACCGAGACGGCGACTGCTGGCGGGTCGACGTCGCCGCCGCGACCCGCGCGGTCGAACGGATCGTGGCCCGGCCGACCTCGGACGAGCTCGCCCGACTCGTCGCCGCGACGGCCGCTCCCGACGTGTGGCTGTCGGTCGTCGGCCCCCTCGACGACGACGCCCGTGGGGCTCTCGCCCGGCTCGACGCCGTGGCCCACGCCGAACGGATGATGACCGCCCCGGTCTCGGCGACGCCGCTGCCCCCGGACGTGATCGTGGACGACGCCGACCGCGTCGTGCACGTGCGGGTCGAGTCGGACGGCGTCGTCGCCGCCCGCGGACAGGCGGCCGTCGTCGGCGACCACGCGGTCTTCGACCGCATCGCGACCGTACCCGACTTCAGGAGGCGCGGGCTGGCCAGCCGCGTCATGGCCGGCCTCGAGCACGGGGCCGCCGCCCGAGGGGCGACGACGGGCCTGCTCTTCGCCAGCGTCGACGGTCGCCGCCTCTACGAGAGCCTCGGCTGGAGCGAGGTCGCCGAGCTGGGCACCTGGCGGGGCCGCGGCGTCCCGGGCTGACGACCCGCGCCTCCTTCGCCAGGCTCGGCGCCGACACGACGCAGCCCGCGCCCGTGCCCGAGCCCGGCCGTGCCCGACCCCGGCCGTGCCCGACCCCGGCCGACCCGGCCCGAGCCGGGCCCCGACCCCGACCCCGCCCGAGCCCGGCGAGGCACCGCCGCCCCGCCCGCGCCCCGTGTTCTGCTGGGGGCATGCCGTTCGACCAGACCCTCGTCCCGTGGATCATCGCCGCCGTCCTGCTGATCGCCCTGATCGTCGTCGCCGTCGTGCTGCGGGCCCGCGCCCGACGTGCCGTGGCCGCCGCGAAGGCCGCCGCCGACGAGCAGGCCCGGGCCGCGCGTGAACAGCACGAGGCCCTGGCCGCCGCCCACGACGACGCCCTCGCCCGGGTCGCCGCCGAGCGCGCCCGAGAGCGCGAGACCCTGGGCGCCGAACGCCAGGCCGCCCTCACCGAGGCGAAGCAGGCCCGAGACCTCGTCGCAGCCGGCCTGAAGTGGGAGGCCACCTCGCGCGACGACATCGCCGACGCCTGCCGTCAGCTGGGCGTCGACGCCGTGTTGCTGACCAACGTGGTGTTCGTGCCGGTGGCGACCAGCGCCTCCTCGCGGTTCGTCGCGCAGGTCGACCACGTCCTGCTCAGCGAGACCGGCGTCATGGTGATCGAGAACAAGGGCTGGAACGGCATCGTCTTCGACGGCCTGACACCGAGCAGCGTGTTCCCGGCCTTCGCGGGCCTGTTCGACGAGAGCACGATGACGCCGCCGTTCGCCCTGCAGGTCGTGAAGGACTCCCCCACGGTGCTGACCGTCCGGACGCACCTCGGCCGCGACGCTCCCGCCTCGCAGGTGCGCCGGCAGGCCCAGCGACTGTCCGACCGGGTGCAGGCCGAGGTCGGGGCGCGCGTCTGGTTCGACACCTGCGTCTTCTACTCGCACCGCGACGCGACGGTCTTCGCAACCGAGCGCGACGCCACCGACGGAGGCGCGGCCACGGCGATCGTCTCGCACCGCTCCCAGCTCGCGGGCGTGGTCCGCGAGCTGACCTCGCGCCCGACGAAGAAGCTGTCCCAGGCGCGCGTGACCGACCTGGCCGCCCTCTTCGCCTCGTACGGAGCCGACGTGCTGCGCTTCGGCGCCTACGCCCAGGAGGCGCGGGTCGCGTCGGGCACGCCAGCCGCGTCAGCCGCGTCAGCCGCGTCAGCCGCGTCAGCCGCGTCAGCCGCGTCAGCCCCGGGGGTTCCGGTGCCGTCGACCGCGGAGGCGTCCGTCGGGTCGACGCCGGAGGCCCCGGCTGTCGGGACGTCGGCAGCGGAAGCGCGCCCGACGTCCGCCCCGGACGCGCACCACCCCGACCAGACCGCCTGAGGCTGCCCCGGCCCCCACCCGACGCCTCGTCCCCAGGAGGCGCGGTGCGCGTCGGTCGCACACCGCGCCTCCTGCGGTCCCCGGCCAGACGGCCGAACCCTGTAGCGTCGCCGTGAAGACGAGGCAAGACGACACCCGTGGTCGACGGTCGACCCGGGGCGAGGGGGCCAGCATGGGGCGTGTCACGGACGGTGCCGACGCCGTCGGGCAGGCGCTCAACCGGGCCCTGCGGAGCGTCCCGGTCGAGAAGGTCCCGCTGTTCCGGCAGTCGTTCATCTCGGTGCTCATCGTCTCGGCGGCCGTCCTCAGCACGACCCTGCCGTGGCTCGTCGTCACCGACGTCGTCACGATGTGGCTCGGCGTCGTCGTCGCAGTCGCCGCGTCGGCGTTCACCGGTGTGATGGCCCGCCACGCCGAGTTGCGCCGGTGGGAGCTCGTCGTCCCCGCGGCCGACTTCGTCGCCGTGGGCCTGCTGCGCTACGGCACGGGCGCCGAGCGGTCGGTCTTCCTGCCGATCGTGCTGCTGGCGGTCATCTGGATCGCCTCGTGGCCGGGTCGCCGCAACGTGCTGCTGCCCCTCGCCGGCACCTGCGTCACCCTGCTCATGCCGTACCTGTTCAGCCCGGGTGGCCGAGGGCCGAGCGAGTTGATCCGGCTGGCCTTCGCCCTGATCGTCTACGCCACGGTCGCCGCGTCGGTCAACGAGCTGGCCCGCCAGGCGAAGGCACGCCTCGAACGGGCCAGGGCCCAGCAGCACGCCGTCGAGCGCGAGCTCAACCGGGCGGCCGTGGTGCAGCAGTCGCTGCTGCCCCCGGACGCCTCGACGCTGCCCGACGCGTTCGCCGTGTTCGGCGCCTGCGTCCCGGCGCGCGAGGTCGGCGGCGACTTCTTCGACTGGTACCCGACCTCGTCGGGCATCGCCGTGACGGTCGGCGACGTCATGGGCAAGGGCGTGGGCGCCGGCATGATCGCGGCCGCGGTGCGCTCGGTGATCCGCAGCAGCGTCGACGACGCCGACCCGTCCGAGGCCTTCCGCCGCGCCTCCGTGGGGTTGACGACCAGCGCGTACGACACCGAGACGCAGTTCACGACGTCGTTCCACGCGCGCATCGACGCCGACGGCGGCGTGCTGTGGGCCGACGCGGGGCACGGCCTGGCGTTCGTCCGACGCGCCTCG
Source organism: Frigoribacterium sp. VKM Ac-1396 (assembly GCF_015350895.1). Classification (NCBI taxonomy): domain Bacteria; kingdom Bacillati; phylum Actinomycetota; class Actinomycetes; order Micrococcales; family Microbacteriaceae; genus Frigoribacterium; species Frigoribacterium sp. VKM Ac-1396. The sequence goes on from NZ_JADKSD010000003.1 coordinate 299,859, forward strand.
GGCCGCGTCGACCGGCTGAACTCGGCCGACCTGCCCATCGGCGTGGGCACCGGCTGGCAGGGTCACCGCTCTCAGCTCGGCGAGGGCGACGTGTTCGTCTGCGTGAGCGACGGCGTGCTCGACCTGTTCCCGGTCGAGCTCGAGGCGCTGCACGACCTCGAACGACTGCTGGCGGCCACCCCCGAGCCGGCCCGCATCGTCCAGGTGGTCGAGCGGCTCGCCCTCGAGCGCGAGCGCAGCGACGACGTCACCGTGGTCGCGACGGCCCTCGCGCCCACGCCCGTGCCCGCCCAGCCCTGAGCCCCGGCGACTGCTGGCTTCGGCGCACCGTCGCCGCTGGCCGCTTCTCTCCGCCAGCCCGCCAGCCCGCCAGCCCGCCAGCCCGCCACGAAGTAAACATGCCGCCACCCTTTCGCGTGGCGGAGTGTGTACTTCGTGGCGGCGAAGCACCAGCCCCCCGCACCACACCACGAGATGGGCACAGCACCAGGTCTAGTCCTGGCGCTGTGCCCATCTCCTGGCGCGGTGCGCGTCCTGGCCGGGCACGGCCGGGCCGCCGCACGCGTCAGCCGATCCGCTACCCCCGCGTGCCCACCCCGGGCGCCGGCCCGCTCGACCCCGCCACGTGCAGCACGCACGGCAGCAGCACCTGCGTCAGCTCGCCGGCACCCGCACTCCCGGCACCCGCACCGCCCGCGCCCGCACCCGCACCCGCACCCGCACCCGCACCCGCACCGCCCGCACCCGCACCGCCCGCACCCGCACCCGCACCCGCACCCGCACCCACCCCGGCGTCCAGCCGGGCGACGAGCAACTCGACCGCGAGCCGCCCCATCTCGACCCCCGGGGCGTCGAGGGTGGTGAGGGTGGGCTCGGTCGCGGCTCCGTTCGCCGTCGACGAGGCCAGGGAGACGACCGACACGTCGTCCGGCACGCGCCGCCCGGTCGCGGCCAGTCCGCTGAGCAGGCCGCCGGTGGCGTCGTCCTTCATGATCAGCACGCCAGTGACGTCGGGCAGCGCCGCCACCAGGTCGTGTGCGGCCCGACGACCGCCCGCGGCCGAGGGCCCGCACGTGACGAGCGCCGATCGCAGCCCCCGTCGCTTCACCGAGCGCCGGAACGCCTCCTCGGTGCGGGCCGCCGGGCCGTACCCCACGATCGAGCTCGCCGAGAAGTCCTCGAGCACGAGGCCGACGCTCTCGTGCCCCAGGGACTCGAGGTGGTCGAGCGCCTGTTCCACCGCCTCCTCGAAGTCCATGTCGACGAACGGCACGCGGTCGTTCTGCGAGGTGCGCCCCATCGACACGAAGGGCAGGCCGAGCTCGAGCAGGGCCTCGACCCGGCTGTCGTGCAGCTGCACCTCCATCACGAGCACGCCGTCGACGAGGCGGCCGGAGACGAGGTCCCGGACGTCCTGGTCGGTCTCGCCGGTCGGCCAGAGCACCAGGTGGTAGCCGAGTTCGGAGGCTCGGCTGGCGGCGCTCATGAACATCCGCAGGGCGATGCCGCCGAGGCGCTCCTCGAGGGCGGGGAAGAGCAGCGCGACGATGCGGGTGCGCTTGCTGGCGAGGGCCCGGGCGACGACGTTGTTCGTGTAGCCCAGCTCGGCCATCGCCTCGGTGACCCGCCGGTGGGTGGCCGGCGAGACGCTCCTCGAGCCATTGACGACGAACGACACCGTCGCGATCGACACCCCGGCCCGCGCGGCCACCTCTCGCATGGTCGCCACGGCGCCCTCCCTTCCCTGCCGCTCAGGCTAGTGCGGCACGGACGCCGCCCCCGACCGCCCCGGCCCGCCCCGGCGAGGCGGCACCGACGCCGCCCGGTCCACCCCGACGGGGCGGCACGGCCGCCGCCCCCGACTGCACGGACGAGGAGGCGCGGCCCGGCCCCCGCGATCACCACCGCTCCCGACGACTTCTGTTAACCGCTTTACAAGCTAACCGGTTAACTGCTACTTTCTCGGCAACGGAGCCGCGACGTCGCACTCCGCCTCTCGGGCCCGGCCCGGGTGGCCGACGTCGCGGGCCGCCCACCAGTCGCCAAGAGAGAGCTGAGCAATGAAGCCTGCATCGATCCGCAGAAGGTCCCTGACCGCGACCGCCCTGGTCGCCGTCGTCCCCCTCGTCCTCGCCGGGTGCACCGGTGGCGGCGGGGCCACCAGCGCCGGCGGCGAGGTCACCAAGCTGACCGTCGTCGACTACTACGGCGAGAACGACGAGAAGGTCATCACGTCGTTCCTCGAGAAATGCGGCACCGAGAACGGCGTCGAGATCGAGCGCACGATGGTGCCCGGCGGCTCGCTGATCCAGCGCGTGCTGCAGCAGGCGTCGTCGCGCACCCTGCCCGACGTGCTCATGCTCGACAACCCCGACCTGGCCCAGATCGCCGAGACCGGGGCGCTCGCGCCCCTGTCCGACTTCGGGCTCGACGCGGACGGGTACGCCGAGGGCGTCGTCCAGTCGGGCACCTACGACGGCGAGCTTTACGGGCTCGCCCCGACCGTCAACACCATCGCCCTGTTCTACGACAAGAGCGTGCTGGCCGACGCCGGCATCGAGCCGCCCACGACGTGGGACGAGCTCGAGAGCGCCGCGAAGGCGCTGACCTCGGGCGACCGCTACGGCATGGCCGTCGACGCCAACGCCACGTACGAGGCGTCGTGGCAGTTCTTGCCGTTCATGTGGTCGAACGGCGGCGACGAGAAGGACATCGCGACCCCCGAGACCGCCGAGGCCCTGCAGCTCTGGACCGACCTGGTCGCCGACGGGTCGATGTCGAAGAGCGTCCTCAACTGGACCCAGGCCGACGTCAACGACCAGTTCATCGCCGGCAAGACCGCGATGATGGTCAACGGCCCGTGGCAGCTGCCCGCCCTCGACGCCGCCGGCGCCGACTACGGCGTCGTGACCATCCCCGTGAAGGACGCCTCCGACACGGCCGTCGCCCCGCTCGGCGGCGAGGTGTGGACCGTGCCGCAGACCGGTGACGCGGCCCGCCAGGCCGTCGCCGCCAAGGTCGTCGCCTGCATGAACTCCGACGAGAACCAGCTCGCGATGGCCGAGCAGCGCAACACCATCCCGTCGAAGACCTCGGTCGCCGACACGTACGCCGAGCAGCAGCCCGACCAGCAGGCCTTCGTGACGCTCGTCGCCAGTGCCCGCTCGCGCACGGCCGAGCTCGGGGCCGAATGGCCGACCGCCGCGACCGCGATCTACACGGCGATCCAGGCGGCCCTCACCGGCCAGGCCTCGCCAGAAGAAGCGCTCGACGACGCCCAGGCGAGCGAGTGACATGACCACCGCCACCCCGCTCGCCCCCCGACGGGCCGCCGACGACGACGCCACGGTGTCGCGTCGGCGGCCCGGCCGGGCCGGGCCCCGCTCGCCCCGGCGCCGCACCCTGACCTGGGAGCGCGTCTCGCAGCTGCTCTTCGTCGTGCCGGCCGCCGTCTTCCTGGTGCTGTTCTTCGGCTACCCGGTCGTCAAGAACCTCGTCATGAGCTTCCAGGCGTACACGACCACCACGTTCTACACGGGCGAGGCCCCCTGGGTCGGGTTCGCGAACTACGCCAAGGTGCTCGGCTCGCAGCTGTTCGGCACCGCCCTGCTCAACACGGCGCTGTTCACGATCGGCTCGATCGTCGGCCAGTTCGTCATCGGCCTGCTGTTCGCCCTGTTCTTCCGCCGGGCGTTCCCGCTGAACGGCGTGCTGCGCTCGTTGCTGCTGCTGCCCTGGCTGCTGCCGCTGATCGTCTCGAGCGCGGTCTGGAAGTGGATCCTCGACCAGGACTCCGGCGTGCTGAACCAGTTCCTCGGGTCGTTCGGCGTCCCCGCCGTGCCCTGGCTGACCAGCCCGAGCGTCGCGCTGCTGACCGTCGTGCTCGTCAACGTCTGGATCGGCATCCCCTTCAACACGACGATCCTCTACGGCGGGCTGCAGGACATCCCGACCGAGCTCTACGAGGCGGCGTCGCTCGACGGCGCCACCGGCTTCAAGGGGTTCCGCCACGTGACCTGGCCGTTGCTGCGGCCGGTGGTCAGCGTCGTGCTGGTGCTCGGCGTCGTCTACACGATCAAGGTGCTCGACATCATCCTCGGGTTGACCAACGGCGGGCCCGCGAACGCGACGCAGACCATCGCGACGCAGTCGTACTCCCTGTCGTTCCAGCAGTTCGACTTCGGCTCGGGTGCCGCGCTCAGCAACGTGCTGATCGTCATCTCGGCCGTGTTCGCCGTCGTGTACCTGCGACTCAACCGGAAGGCCGTCGATGAGTGAGACCGCCCTGCGCGTGCCGAGCACCCGGGCCGTGGCCCGCGGCGCCCGGTCGCGTCGACCCCGGGCCGAGGGCCCGAAGAAGTACCTGCTCACCGCCGTCGGCGTGCTGTTGCTGGCGGGCATGCTGTTTCCCGTCTACTGGATGGTGAACATCTCGCTGCAGCCGGCGGGCTCGGCCATCGAGGCCGACTGGTTCCCGTTCCAGGCGCAGTTCGGCGGCTACGCCCAGGCCTTCGCCGACCAGGGCCGCAACCTGGTCACGAGCCTCGTGATCGCACTCGGCAGCGTCGTCCTCAGCCTCGTGATCGCGACCCCCGCCTCCTACGCCCTGGCGCAGTTCAAGGTGAGGGGCGTCGGGGCGGTGCTGTTCGCCATCTTGATCTCGCAGATGATCCCGGGCATCGTCGTCGCGAACGCGCTGTACGCGGCGTACAACGACCTCGGCCTGCTGAACTCGATCCCCGGGCTGATCCTCGCCGACTCGACCGCCGGGGTGCCGTTCGCCATCTTGATCATGCGGGCGTTCATGCTGAACATCCCCACCTCGATCGTCGAGGCGGCGAAGGTCGACGGGGCCGGCAACTTCCGGGCGTTCCGCAGCATCGTGCTGCCGATCAGCCGCAACGCGATGATCACGGCCGGGCTGTTCACGTTCCTGTTCACCTGGAGCGACTTCCTGATGGCGCTGACCCTGACCACCACGACCGACATCCGGCCGATCACGCTGGGCATCTACCAGTACATCGGCACCTACACCGCCGACTGGTCGACCGTCATGGCCGCCGCGGTGCTCGCCTCGCTGCCGGCCATCGTGCTGCTGCTCGCGGCACAGAAGTTCATCGCCGCCGGTGCCACCGGCGGAGCGGTCAAATGACACACGAGAGGACCACCATGACCACCACACCGTTGCGCGTCACCGTCTGGGGCGAGAACGTCCACGAGAAGGTCGAGCAGCACGTCGCCGACCGGTACCCCGACGGCATGCACGGCGCGATCGCGGCCGGCATCGCCGAGAACCTGCCCGACGCCGTCGTCCGCACCGCCACCATGGACCAGCCAGAGCACGGCCTCACCGAGAGCGTGCTCGAGCAGACCGACGTGCTGACCTGGTGGGGCCACGCCGCCCACGCCGACGTCGACGACGAGGTCGTCGAGCGGGTGCACCGCCACGTACTCGCCGGCATGGGCCTCGTCGTGCTGCACTCGGGCCACTGGTCGAAGATCTTCACCAAGCTGATGGGCACGACCTGCACCCTCCGCTGGCGCAGCGAGCACGACCAAGAGCTGGTGTGGACGGTCAACCCGCAGCACCCGATCACCCGCGGCGTGCCGAACCCGATCGTCATCCCCGAGCAAGAGATGTACGGCGAGTACTTCGACGTGCCGACGCCCGACGAGCTGATCTTCATCTCGGGCTTCACCGGCGGCGAGGTGTTCCGCAGCGGCATGACCTACCGCCGCGGTTTCGGCAAGATCTTCTTCTTCTCGCCCGGCGACCAGGACTTCCCGGTGTACTTCCACCCCGACGTCCGCCGCGTGATCTCGAACGGTGCCGAGTGGGCCCGCCCCGAGCGCGAGCGCGCGACGCCCACCCTGCTGCGCTACGACCTCGGCGAGTACTTCGACGGCAAGGACTACTCGGGCCCGATCGACGAACCGGTCGAGGCGTGACCGCCCCCGAGCCGGCGAGCGCCGGCGCGTCAGCGAGCGCCGGCACGTCAGCGAGCACCGGCGCCCCCGGCGGCTTCCGCCGAGTCGAGGGCCGAGGAGGCGCGCTGCGGGTCGTGCAGGTCGGCGCCGGCGAGATGGGCCGCGCCTGGTTGCGCACCGTGGCGGAGTCGGCCGACGTCGAGCTGGTCGGCATCGTCGACCTCGACCTCGACGCTGCCCGGGCCGGAGCCGTCGCGGCGGGCCTGCCCGACCTTCCCGTCGACCGCGACCTGGCGCAGCTGGTCGAGCGCACCTCCCCGGACGCCGTGCTCGACGTGACCGTCCCGGTCGCGCACCACCCCGTCACGATGCAGGCGCTGCGCCTCGGCCTGCCGGTGCTGGGCGAGAAGCCGGCCGCCCAGACCGTCGCCGAGGCCCTGTCGCTGACGGCGGCGGCCGAGGTGACGGGCGAGCTGTTCATGGTGTCGCAGTCGCGCCGCTACAACGACCAGCTCGTCGCGCTGCGGGCGCACGCCGGGCTGCTCGGCGACGTCGGCATGGTGTCTACGTCGTTCGCCCGGGCACCGCACTTCGGCGGGTTCCGCGAGCAGATGGACGACGTGCTGCTGCTCGACATGGCGATCCACGCCTTCGACTCGGCGCGCTACCTGATCGGTCGCGACCCCGTCTCGGTCTGGTGCGACTCGTGGAACCCGTCGTGGTCCTGGTACCGCGGCGACGCGGCCGCGAGCGTCGTGGTCGAGTTCGAGGGCGGCATCCGGTACCGCTACGACGGGTCGTGGTGCAGCCCCGGGGCCGAGACCTCGTGGAACGGCGCCTGGCGCGTCTCGGGCTCGGGCGGCACGGCCCTGTGGTCGGGCGACGACGAGCCCACGAGCGACCTCGACGGCACGCCGGGGGTCGCCGAACAGCAGCCCACCGTGGGCGTCGAGATCGCCGGGTCGCTGGCGGCGTTCACGCGGGCGCTGCGGTCGGGCGAGCGGCCCGACGGCGAGGTCCACGGCAACGTGATGAGCCTGGTGATGGTCGAGGCGGCGATCGCCTCGACGCGCAGCGGCCAGCGCGTGATGGTCGACGAGGTGCTCGAGAACGCGCACCGCGAGACCGTCGCGGCCGAGCGCGACCCCGAGGTGCGGGCACGCCTCGAGTCGTGGCGGTCCGTGCGGGGTGCCCTGCAGGGTGACCCGGCGGCGGACGGCGGCGTCGTCGACGAGCCGGCCCGCGCCTCCTCGGCGGTGGACGGCGCCGACCTGCAGGAGGCGCGGTGACCGGAGGGGGCGAGCTGCGGTTCGCCCTCGTCGGACACGGTTTCATGGGTGCGGCGCATTCTCAGGCCCTGCGGGTCGCCCCGGCCTTCGTCGACCTGCCGCTCGCCCCGGTGATGGCGACCCTGGTCGGCCGCGACGTGGCCGCCACCCGGGCCGCCGCCGCGCGGTGGGGCTGGCGGTCGACCGCCGCGGACTGGCGCGCCGTGCTCGACGACCCCGACATCGACGTGGTCGACATCTGCTCGCCCGGGTCGACCCACGTCGAGATCGCGGTGGCGGCGCTCGAGGCCGGCAAGCACGTGCTCTGCGAGAAGCCGTTGGCCAACACGGTGGCCGAGGCCGAGCGCATGGCCGAGGCCGCGGCGAGCGCCGCCGAGCGGGGCGTCTTCGCGATGGTCGGCTTCTCGTACCGTCGGGTGCCCGCGGTGACGCTCGCGCGCGACGTGGTGCGGTCGGGGCGCCTCGGCGAGGTGCGCCAGGTGAGGGCGCAGTACCTGCAGGACTGGCTGGTCGACGCGGACGACCCGATGACCTGGCGGCTCGACAAGGCGGTCGCGGGGTCGGGTGCGCTCGGCGACATCGGGGCGCACGCGGTCGACGCGGCGCAGTTCGTGACGGGCCTCGACGTGACCGAGGTCTCGGGCACGCTGCACACGTTCGTGACCGAGCGGCCGCTGGTCGACGAGTCGGTGGCGACCTCGGGCCTCGGCGGCGTCGCGGGTTCGGAGCGCGGCGCGGTGACCGTCGACGACGCCGCCTGGTTCACGGCCCGGATGGACGGAGGCGCGATCGCGTCGGTCGAGGCGTCCCGGTTCGCGACCGGCCGGAAGAACGCCTTCCGGCTCGAGGTCTCGGGCTCGCGCGGAGCCGTGGCGTTCGACCTCGAACGCCCGAACGAACTCGAGCTGCTCGAGGTCGACGGCCCCGACTCGGGGTTCCGCCGCGTGCTGGTGACCGAGCCCGAGCACCCCTACGTCGGCGCGTGGTGGCCCGCGGGTCACGGCCTCGGCTGGGAGCACGCGTTCACCCACCAGCTGAGCGACCTCGTGGCCGACCTGGCCGCGGGCCGACAGCCGACGCCGTCGTTCGCCGACGGGCTGCAAGTGCAGCGGGTGCTGGACGCGGTCGAGCGGTCGTCCGGGGCCGGGTCGGTCTGGACGCCGGTCGGCTGAGCCGCCGGTCGGCCGCACGCCGGACGCCGGACGCCGGACGCCGGACGCCGCCACGATGTAAACACGCTGCCACGTTTAAACGTGGCGGCGTGTTTATCGCGTGGCGGGGTGACGCGAGCGGGCGTCCCCGCAGCCCCGCCGCCGGCTGGTCGCGCCGGCTACTCGCGCCGCCGGCTACTCGCGCCGCCGGCTCGCCACGAGTGCGACGACGAGCCCCGAGATGACGGCGGCCCCCACGGCGTTCGTGACGCGGGTGCGGTGGCGGTAGCGGCGGTGGGCGTCGTCGGTGGCCTCGCGAGCGGCGGTGGCGACGGTCTCGGCGGCGTCGCGGACGGTCCGTTCGGCGCGGTCGGCGAGGTCCTCGGCCCGGTCCACGAAGTCGTGCGCGGACGACCCGGCGCGGTCGGCCACGTCGCGGACTGCCGTCTCGGCCCGGTCGGCGAGGTCGCGCAAAGCGCCCCGGGCGTCGGGCGGCAGGACGTCGGCGGTCTCGATCAGCTCGCGGGCCCGGCGTGCGGCACGGGTGACGAAGTCGTCGGGGTCGGTGGTGCTCATGGGGTCGTCTCCGATCGCCCGCGCGCGCCGCGGGTCCCCGCCATCGTGCTCCTTCGCGGCGTGCCCCGGTGCCGACGCCGGGGCACGAGGAGGCGCGGGTCGCCTCCCCCGCGCCTCCTCACCCCGGCACCCCACTGCACCCGGCTGCCCGCGGTCTGGCACGCTGGGCGGGTGCTCAGCAGCGTCGGTGCCCTCTCGGTGGCGTTCCTCGTGTGGTCGATCGTCGTGCTCGTCCGCTCCCGGCGCCGGAGCGGGCACGCGGCTGCCACTGCCCCCGACGTCGCGAAGAAGCGGCGCGACGCCTGGATCGTCGTCGTGTTGTCCACCCTGACGCTCGCGGCGACCTTCGTCGTCGGCACGGTCGTCGTGCCGACGCTCTAGGACCAGCTCGAGGTGGCGGTCACCACCATGACGACCGCACCGATGCTGGTCGGGGCGACGACGCCGAGCCAGCGGCCGCTCATGACGGGTGCTCCGCCCTGCCGGCGCAGGCGGAGGGCGAGCGCGAAGCCGGTGACGAAGAGCACGGCTCCGACGACGAGCAGGACGACACCGGTGGTTCCCATCCCCCGACCCTAGCGACGCCCGGCCCCGCCCCGCCCCGCGAGACCGGCACAACACCACGAAGTGGACACAGCGCCATCCCTTGTCGTGGTGCGGTGTCCACTTCGTGGTGTCGTGCGACCCGCAGCCGCACACACACACGCACCCGCCGCACCCGCACCCGGACCCGCACCCGCACCCGCACCACCGCCGAGCGCGCAGACTGGCCTCCGACCCCCGACGGAACGAGCCCCTCCCATGACCACCACCGTCCTCCTCGCCGGCGCGACCGGCGACCTCGGGCAGCGCATCGCCCGCGAGCTGCTGTCCCGCCGCGACGCCCCCGACGACGTGCGCCTGCGCGTCCTGACCCGCCCCGGCAGCACCGACACGACCACGCTGTTCGGTGACGACGACCGGGTCGAGGTGACCCGCGCCTCCTACGCGGACGTGCCGGCCCTGACCGAGGCCGCGCGCGGGGCCGACGTGGTGGTGTCGGCCGTCAGCGGAGTCCGCCCGGTGATCGTCGACGCGCAGCGGGCGCTGCTGACGGCGGCCGTCGCGGCGGGCGTGCCGCGGTTCGTGCCGTCGGACTACTCGGCCGACTACCGCAGCATCCCGCCGGGCAGCAACCGCAACTTCGAGCTGCGGCGCGAGTTCGCCGGAGTGCTCGACGCGGCGCCGATCCGGGCGACGTCGGTGCTCAACGGCATGTTCACCGACCTGCTGACCGGGGACGCGCCGATGGTGCTCTTCGACCGGAAGCGCGTGCTGTTCTGGTCGTCGGCCGACCAGGTGCTCGACTTCACGACCAAGGACGACGTCGCCCACGTCGTCGCCGGGGTCGCGCTCGACCCCGAGGCGCCGCGCGTGGTCGAGGTCGCCGGCGACCGGGTGACCGCCCGTCAGGTCGCCCGCACGATGAGCGAGCTCACGGGCACGCCGTTCAAGCCGCAGTGGGCCGGCACGACCGGCACGCTTTCGGCGATGGCGGCGGTCATGCGGCGCACCTCGAAGGACGACGACGACACCTTCCCCGCGTGGCAGGGCATGCAGTACTTCGTCAACATGTTCAGCGGTGACGCGCAGCTGCGTCACGTCGACGGCGCCCGCTACGCGCCCGCCCGCTGGACGACCGTGCGCGACGTGCTCGCGACGCGCGTCGGCTCGACGACCCCGGCCTGACCGGGGGACGAGGAGGCGCGGGTCGCCCACCCGGGACGCCGCCCGCACCTGCCCGCCCACGAGAAAACGGTGGCCCCTCCCCCCGACGGGTGGGGCCACCGTTCGTCGCCGAGATGGTGAGCATCGGCGGACCTCCACGGTGGCAGCCCCCGGTGTCGACCGCCATCCGCCCGGCGCGGCGTCCCGTCCGATTCGCGCGGGCGGGTGTCGGGTGACGGCCCCGGCGCTCGGTAGTGTCGGCCCATGAGCGTGGACGACCCGGAGGTGTTCGCGGCACATCGCGTGGCGACGTGCCGCGGCGTCGACGACGCGCGACGGGTGCTCGGCGAGGCCTTCCTGCCCGTCGAGTTCCCGACCGCGGGCGCCTCGGGCCGACTCGGCCTCGAGCTGAACGCCCTGAGCACGGGCCGGTTGACCCTGGGCTACATGCGGTTCGACCGGGCCGTCCGCATCCGGACGTCCGAGCCCGACAACTACCACGTCGACATCCCGACGGCCGGTCGGGCCGCCCTGTGCGCCGCCGGCGGGCGCCCGGTCGAGGCGAGGCGGCGGTCGGCCGCCGTCTTCATGCCGGGCCGACCGGTCGACCTCGACTGCGGCGACGGCTTCGCGCAGGTCGCCCTGATAATCCCCCGCGTCGAGGTGCAGCGAGAGATCGAGAGCCTGCTCGAGTCGACCTCGCTGGCTCCCGTCGAGTTCGACCCCGAGCTCGACCTGACGGCGGGCGGGCAGCTCGTGCTGCAGGCGGTGCGTGTCGTGGACGAGGCGTCCCGGCACGTGGACGGGGTGCTGCAGCACCCGCTGGCCGTGCGGCACCTCGAGCGGTCGCTCGTGCAGGCCTTGCTCTTCTCGCAGGGGCACAACCACTTCGAAGCGCTGCGGGCACCCGTGCCGGCGGCGGGTGCCGGGGCGGTCTCGCAGGCGGTCGACCTGCTGCGCGACGACCCCGCCCGCGACTGGAGCGTCGCCGACCTCGCGGCGGCGACCGCCACGAGCGTCCGCAGCCTGCAAGAGGGGTTCCGGGCGTCGCTCGACACGACCCCGACGGCCTACCTGCGCCGGCTGCGGCTCGAGCGGGTGCGTGACGACCTCGTGGCGGCCGCACCGGGCGGGGCGAACGTCACCGCCGTCTCGGCCCGGTGGGGCTTCACCCACCACGGCCGTTTCGCCGCGGCCTACGCGGCACGCTTCGGCGAGCGCCCGTCCGACACGCTGCGCGCCTCGACCGGCCGCTGACGCGGACGGCCCCGGGAGGCGCGGGTCACCCCCTCGAGGCGCCCGTCGTCAGCGCCGCGACCGGTCCGGACGAGAGCCGTCGACGCGACGGAGCGTCGCCGCCTCCTTCGACTCGACGCGGGCGACGTCGGGGTCGACCGAGGCCGCCGCGGACGCCCAGGCTCCCGGGCGGGTGCCCAGCGCCTCCTGCAGGAAGGCCGTCGTCGTGCGCCGGACGGCGTCGACGCGCGCGGGGCTCTCGTCGGTGGTGCTCGCCGAGCCGTAGGCGTGGATGCCGCCGAGGCTGTGCTCGCCGCCGACCAGCGTGACCAGGTGGCGCGAGCCCGGGCTCAGGTGGTGGACGTCGGTGAACCAGTCCGGGCCGCGGGTCGACAGGGCAGACTGGTCGTGGTCGCCGGCGACGACGATCGACGGCACGGTCAGCTCGTCGAAGTCGGGGCTCATGAAGGAGAAGTGCTCGGCGGCGAACGGGGTCAGGTCGTCTTCGCCGAGTCCCGTCGTGGCGAGCAGGACGCCGGCCGTCACCCGGTCGTCGCGACGACTCGCCCCCGGCCGGCCGTCGGGGCCCACGACGCGGGCGCCGAGCAGCATGCCGACCGTCTGCCCGCCCCACGAGTGGCCCGCGGCCGCGATCCGCCCGAGGTCGACCCGCCCGGCGAGACCCGGCAGGGCCGCGACGAGCGCGTCGAGTTCGTCGAGCACGCGCACGAGGTCGTCGACCCGGGTCTGCCAGATCGTCGGGGTGCGCGCGTCGTCGGGTGCCAGGCCGAGCTTGGCCGAGTCGAGGAAGGTGGGCTGGACGACGACGAAGCCGTTCGCGGTCCAGTGGTCGACGAGCGGGTCGTAGTCGGTCATCGACTGCGCGTAGCCGTGGGCGAAGACGATGACCGGCAGGTCGGTGCCCGTGGCGGGGGCGGAGACGCGCACCTGCAGGTCGTCGCCGCGGGAGGGCGCGGGCAGCACGACGGGGCGGACGCTGTGGATCGGGACGGGTGCGGTGTCGGGCGCGGTGGCAGTGTTCGTGGCGGTGGCGGATGGGACGGTCGGCATGTCGGCCTCTCGGATCGGTGGTGCGACGCCCGAAACGGAGCGCCGTTCCGTCACGATACGGAACGGCAATCCGTTCCGCAAGACCAAGTGGAACGCGGTTTCGTTTCGAGCGCCGCCATGGGATGATCGCGGGGTGACCGCCTCCGACCCCGCGCCTCCCCCGGCTCCCCCGGCTCCCCCGGCTCCGTCGGCTCCGTCGACTACGCGACCCCGGCGTCGCGACGTCGAACGCAACCAGCAGGCCCTGCTCGACGCGGCCGGTGCCGTGTTCGCGACCTCAGGGGTGGACGCCCCGGTGCGCGAGGTGGCCGCGGCCGCCGGCGTGGGGGTCGCGACGTTGTACCGGCACTTCGCGACGAGGTCCGACCTCGTCGTGGCCGTCTACCGGCACCAGATCGACGCCTGTGCCGAGGCCGGGCCCGAGCTGCTGGCCTCTGCGGAGTCGCCGTTCGACGCGGTGCTCGACTGGGTGCACCTCTTCGTGGACTTCCTCGACACGAAGCACGGGCTCGGTCGGGTGTGGGACGGCGAAGCGGCCGAGTTCTCGTCGCTGCACGGCCTGTTCGTCGAGCGGCTCGTGCCGGTGCTCTCGGACCTGATGGAGGCGGCGCGCACGTCGGGCGAGATCGTCGCGCCCGCGACGGCGTACCAGCTGCTGCGCGCGATCGGCGACCTCGTGGCGTTCAGCCCGCGCGACCCCGACTACGACGCGCGCCGGATGATCACGCTGCTCGTGACCGGGCTGCGCCAGGAGCAGCCGCACCCCGAGGCGTGCCCTCCGCGCTAGCGTGACCGGATGAGCACCGCCGAGTGGGAAGACCGCGTCGCCGCCCTCTGGGCCGACGAGACCGTCGGCGACGAGCAGCGCATCGAGCACATGACGGCGCTGGCCGCCGCCGCCCCGCACCCCGCGCTGGGCGAGTTCGAGCTCGGCGGCGCCCACGACTCGGGCGGACGCGAGGCCGAGGCCCACGTCCACTACGCCGCCGCGACCGAGGCGGGCCTCGACGCCGCCGACCCCGACCGGGCCGCCCGCATGGTGGTGCAGCACGCCTCGACGCTGCGCAACCTCGGCCGCGTCGACGAGGCGATCACGATGCTGCGCGACGCCCCCGTGCACCCCGCCACCGGAGCCGCCCCCAGGGTCTTCCTCGCGCTCGCCCTGCACAGTGCCGGCCGCCCCGACGAGGCCCTGCGGGTGGCGATCGAGGCCGTCGAGCCGACCCTGCCGCGCTACCACCGGTCGGTCCGCGCCTACGCGGCGGCCCTCACCGAGGGCTGAAACGGAGGGGGCGGGCGTCCCTAGACTCTCAGCATGCCTTTCGACGAGTGGTACGACGACGCGACGCGAGAGGCCGCGACGGCCCGCGTGCTGCAGCGGCGGATGACCAACCCCACCGACCGCAACGTCCTGACGGTCGTCGCCGAAGAGTTCAGCGTCCCGCGCCAGACCCTCAGCGACTGGGTCGACGAGGCGTCACCCGAGTCCCCGAAGGCGCAGCGGAAGCCCCGCCCCAAGTTCTCCCAGGTCGTCAAGACCACCAAGGAGGCGCGGGTCGAGTCCCCGACGGACGACGAGCCCGCCGAGGCACCGCAATCAGCCGCAGCTCCGGAGCCCGCGGGCGAACTCGAGCCTGCGAACGAACCCGAGCGCGACCCCTGGGCGGAGTCCGACCCTGCCCCTGAGCCCGAGCCCGAGCCGGCACCCGAACCCGCTTCCGAGCCGACACCCGAGAGCGAACCCGAGCCGCAGCCCGAGCCCGCAGCCGCTCCCGTGCCGATCGACGCACCCGAGCCCGAACCCGCCGCACCAGAACGAGTCGCACCCGCCGCAGAGGCACCCCCCGCCCCGGCACCCGCCGGCACCCGCGTCGGCGCCCTCGAGGCCGAGGTCGCCGCCCTCCGCGCCGGCAACCGGGCCCTGATCCAAGCGATGCGCGTCCTGCTCGACGTCTGATGGAGATCGCCGAGCTGCTCGTCCTGCTCGTCACGGGCTTCGTGGTGATCGCGGCGGCGACGGTCGTCGGCCCGCGGCTCGGCGTGGCCGCTCCCCTGCTGCTCGTGGCCGTCGGGGTCGCGGCGAGCTTCTTGCCGGTGTTCGCGTCGGTCGAGATCGACCCCGAGCTGATCCTGGCGGGCGTGCTGCCGCCGCTGCTCTACTCGTCGGCGGTCTCGATGCCGGCGATGAACTTCCGCCGCGAGTTCGGGGCGATCAGCGGCCTGTCGGTGGTGCTCGTCGTGGCGACCGCGCTGGTGCTCGGCGTGTTCTTCCAGCTCGTCCTGCCCGACCTGGGGTTCGCCTGGGGCGTCGCGCTCGGTGCCGTGATCAGCCCGACCGACGCGGTCGCGACGTCGATCGTCAAGCAGACGTCGGTGTCGAAGCGGGTCGTCGCCATGCTCGACGGCGAGAGCCTGCTCAACGACGCGACCGCGCTGGTGCTGTTGCGCACCGCGATCGTGGCGACTGCCGCCTCCTTCTCGTTCTGGGGCGCGCTCGGCACGTTCGCCTACTCGGTCGTCGTCGCGCTGGTGATCGGCCTGGTCGTCGGTGCGGCCAACCTGGCCGTCCGGCGGAGGGTGACCGACTCGACCGTCAACACGGTTATCTCGTTCGCGGTGCCGTTCGTCGCGTCGCTGCCGGCGAGCGCCGTGGGGGCGTCGGGCCTCGTCGCGGCGGTCGTCGCCGGCCTGGTCACGGGGTTCCGGGCACCGCGCGAGCTGTCGCCGCAGAACCGGCTGTCCGACTCGCAGAACTGGCGGACGGTCGAGCTGGTGCTCGAGGGCGCGGTCTTCCTCACCATGGGGTTGCAGATCCGGTCGATCGTCACCGACGTGCAAGAGGACCACGCCGGGGTGCTGCCGGCCCTGCTGATCGCGGTCGGCGCGCTCGTGCTGACGATCGTCGTGCGGGCGGCGTACGTCGCGCCGCTGCTGCGGGTGCTGTCGGCGCGCGCCCGCCACGCCGAAGCGATGCAGCCGCGGGTGCAGAGCATGAAGGAGCAGATCCAGGCCGAGGGCGCCGGTGGTTCGTTCGCCGAGCTCAACCGGCGGGGTCGAGGAGCCCCCCAGCAGCTCGAGGCCGGCGTCGCCGACGACGCGATCCGAGGAGGCGCGGCTGACGACGACGAGCAGGTCGCGCCGGTCGACGGGTCACCTCGCACCCCGCGCCGCGGGTCCCGCCGCGGTTCGCAAGGTGACCGCTCCCCGCGCACCCGGGCCCCGCGCACCCGCACCGCGCGCACCCCCTCGCAGCGCACGCTCGACCAGTTCACGCGGCGCGTGACGCAGGGCCTGGCCGACATCGAGTACTTCCTGCGGCAGCCGCTCGGCTGGCGCGACGGCACGGCGGTCGTCTGGGCGGGCATGCGCGGGGCGGTGACGGTCGCGGCGGCGCAGACCCTGCCAGAGGACACCCCGCAGCGCCCGGTGCTGGTGCTGATCGCGTTCGCGGTGGCGGCGCTGTCGCTGCTGCTGCAGGGCGGCACGATCGGCCCGCTGCTGCGGCGTCTCTCGCCGCCCGTCGACGAGGCCGCGGAGCACGCGCAGAACGAGTCCGAGCGCACGAAGATCTTCGAGCTGATGCGCGAGAGCGCCGACGCGGTGCCCGGCCCCGACCCCCGCACGGCGGACCGCTCGAAAGAGGGCTTCGACGCCTCGATGGCCCACACCCTGGCGATGCTCGCGGCTCAGCGCGAGGCCCTGCTCGACGCCCGCGACAACGGCCTGTTCGACGCGGACGTCCTCGCGGACGCCCTCGCCAACCTCGACGCCTCCGAGATCGCCATCGAGCTCCGCGGCCGCCTGGCCGACTGACCCGCGGCGCCCGGCGCCCCCGCGTTGTCCCCCGCCTGGCCGGTTCGCGAGTGCTCGGCGGACCGAGGCTGGAAGCTCGCTGGAGGTCGATGACGGGTGGGGCACCGCACGCGTCCGAATGGTGTGTCCGCATCGCGGCACAGCGATCCCCGGCCACCGCCCCGAGTGGCCTCAGCGAGAGAAGGACCACCATGAGCACAGCCGACGAGAAGCAGGGCGAGGCCGGATTCGCCGGTCGGTTCCGCGACCAGCTGGGCACCCGGGCCATCGAGCCCTTCGTGAAGGCCGTCCGTGCCGAGCTGAGCTCGGCCCGCGACGAGATCGCCGGCCGCGCCCGCGACGCCCGATCCGGCGTCGTGATGCTCGCCGTCGGGGCCGTCCTCGCGATCGTGACCGTGATCCTCCTGGCCGGCACCGCCGTCGCCCTGCTCGCGCTGGCCGTGCCCCTCTGGGCCGCCGCCCTGATCGTCTTCGCCGTCTTCGCCGTCGTCACCGCGGTGCTCGTCGCCGCGGGCCTGCGCGGCGTGAAGCGCGGCGTACCGCCGGTCCCCGTCGACACGGTGAAGAACCTCACCTCGTCCGACGACTAGTCCGTCTCCCCGACACTCACGACACCCACCACACACGAGAGAACCGCCATGCCCCGCACCCCCTCCGCCAGCCGGACCACCAAAGAGCAGCGCACCCAGCACGCCGAGACGTACACGCCGCTCGCGCGCTACGCCTCCGAGGCGTTCGGCACCTTCCTCCTCGTGCTCGGCGGCGTCGGCACGGCCGTCTTCGCCTCGTCCTTCCCCGACGAGGGCAACGTGCTCGGCGTGGGCTTCCTCGGCGTGGCCTTCGCGTTCGGGCTCAGCGTCATGGCGGGCATCTACGCCGTCGGCCACATCTCGGGCGGCCACTTCAACCCGGCCGTGACGGTCGGCTTCGCCCTGGCCGGTCGCACCCCGTGGTCGAGCGTGCCCGGCTACGTCGTCGCGCAGCTCGTCGGTGCCGCCGCCGGGTCGAGCGTCGTCGCACTCGTCGCCGCCGACGGCCCCGCCGGCTACTTCGCCGCGGCCCGTGACTCGGGCTTCGCGTCGAACGGCTTCGGCGCCTCGTCGCCCGGCGGGTTCGGCCTCGGAGCCGTGCTCGTCACCGAGATCGTGCTGACCGCCGTCTTCGTCGGGGTCATCCTCTCGGTCACCGCCAAGAACGAGTACAAGGCGCTGGCGCCGCTCGCGATCGGACTCACGCTGACGCTGATCCACCTGATCAGCATCCCGGTGAGCAACACGTCGGTGAACCCGGCCCGCTCGTTCGCGGCGGCTCTCTACGGCGGCCCCGACGCCCTCGCGCAGCTCTGGGTCTTCTTCGTGGCACCCCTGGTCGGTGCCGCCGTCGCCGGCCTCGCGCACCGCGCCCTCCGCCGCCGCGGCTGACGGGGCGCGGCTGACCGGCCGCGGCTGACCGGACGGGTCGCACCGCCACCACCACAAGACGCAGGAGGCGCGGGTCACGTGACCCGCGCCTCCTGCGTCCCCGCGTGCTCGCGCAACCGCCGAGACTCGCGCGTCGGACCGTCGGCCCGGCCTAGGCGACCGTCGCGCTCCGGACCCGGTCGGCGGCGGTGGCCATGTGGTCGCGCATCGCCGCGAGCGCGGCGTCGGGGTCGCGCGCCTCGATCGCCCGGAAGACGGCCCGGTGCTCTCGGTAGGCGGCCTCGGCCTGGTCCTTCTCGGTCAGCCCCCGCTCGACCCACAGCCGCAGCAGCGACCGGGTGCTCTGCAGCAGGTCCTTGAGCACGACGTTGTCGGCACTGACGGCGATCTGCAGGTGGAACCGGATGTCGGCCTGGAGGAACGCGTCGATGTCCTCGAGCGAGTCCGCCATCACCTCGACGAAGCCGCGCAGCTTCTCGACGTCGGCGTCGGTGGCGCGCTCGGCCGCGTAGGCCGCGGCCTGGATCTCGAGTCCGCCGCGCACCTCGATGAGTTCTCGCGTACGCGCCGCGTTCAGCATGAGTCCCCAGCTGAGCGTGGTCGGCAGCAGTTCAGAGGTCTGGTCGCGCAGGTAGGTGCCCGAGCCCGGCCGCACCGTGACGATGCCGAGGATCTCGAGCGCGGCCAGGGCTTCGCGGACGGCCGACCGGCCGACGCCCAGGCGCTCGGCGAGCTGCCGCTCGGGCGGGAGGCGCGACCCCGGGGTGAGTTCGCCGGCGGTCAAGAGGGCCACGAGCTGCTTGACGACCTCGCTGACCGCGGTGCCGCGCGGGACCATCTCGAGCTCGAGATCGAGGCTCGTGGGGTCGCTCTCTGGGTATGCCGGCACGGTGCGAGCTTAGTCAGCGGGGCCCGTGGTGCTGCCGTCGCCGTCGAGCTCGCCGCCCCTCTGCATCGCTCAATTGGTCAACCGGTTGACAGATATGGACGGAAAAGGCACGATGGTCCCTGCGCGCCACCGGCATCGGTCGAAGGCGTCATCCAACAACGTCGTTAGATCCGAAGGAGTCGATGTGGACACCACAACCCGAACGTCCGCGCCACAGAGCGCGGTCGAGAAGTCCGCGATCAAGAAGGTCGCCGTCCGGCTCGTCCCGTTCGTGGCGTTGATGTTCTTCATCAACTACCTCGACCGCACCGCCATCGGCTTCGCCGCCCCGAACGGCATGGAGTCCGACCTCGCCCTGTCGGCCGCCCAGTTCGGCTTCGCCTCGGGCGTGTTCTTCATCGGCTACATCCTGCTCGAGGTGCCCTCGAACCTCGCCCTGCACAAGTTCGGCGCCCGCAAGTGGCTCGCCCGCATCATGGTGACCTGGGGCATCGTGGCGTTGCTCTTCACCTGGGTGCAGAACTTCGAGCAGCTCGTCGCCCTGCGCTTCCTGCTCGGCGTCATGGAGGCCGGGTTCTTCCCCGGCGCGATCCTCTTCCTGAGCCTCTGGGTGCCGGCCGCCCACCGCAGCAAGATCCTCGCCCTCTTCTACCTGGCGCAGCCCCTCACCACCGTCATCGGCGCCCCGCTCGCCGGCTGGCTGATCAGCCACGACGGGGTCTTCTTCGGCCTCGAGGGCTGGCGCTTCATGTTCATGGGCGTCGCCATCCCCGCGATCGTCGTCGGCATCGTCGCCTGGTTCTACCTCAAGGACAAGCCCGCGGACGCCAAGTGGCTCACCAAAGAGGAGCAGGTCTGGCTCACCCAGGCCCTGGTGAAGGAGGCCTCGACCAAGACGGGCGCCGTCTCGACCACCGGCAAGCACCCCGGCCTCGGCGTCGTCTTCAAGAACGGCCGCGTCTGGATGCTCTCGTTCATCTACTTCGGCTTCATCTACGGCCTCTACGCACTCGCGTTCTTCTTGCCCACCATCATCGGCGGCTTCCAGGAGCAGTTCGGCACCGAGTTCACCGTCACCCAGCGCGGCTTCATCACGGCCATCCCCTACGTCCCCGCCGCCCTGGCGCTGTACTTCTGGTCGCGTGACGCCTCGCGTCGTGGCCTCAAGACCTGGCACATCGTCATCCCCGCGGTCGTCGGCGGCGTGAGCATCCCGCTCGCGCTCTACGCCCAGTCCCCCGCCCTCACCATCGCGGTGATCGCCGTCACCGCCATGGCGATCTTCGCGGCCCTGCCCAACTTCTGGACCCTGCCCACGCAGTTCCTGACCGGGGTCGCGGCGGCCGCGGGCATCGCGCTGATCAACACCGTCGGCAACCTCGCCGGCTTCAGCGCGCCGTACATCACGGGACTCGTCACCGACGTCACCGGCGACTACAGGGCGCCGATGTTCATCGTCGGGTTCTTCATGCTGCTGTCGGCCGCGCTGATGATCGCCCTCAGCCGGATGAAGAAGCCCGAGGGCACCCTCAGCCCCCGCGAGCAGGCCGACCTCGCCGCCACCGCCGGGCTCGACTGACCGACGGTCACACCCCACCCCCGCGGGGCCCGGACGATCACCGACCCGGGCCCCGCCCCCCTCTTCGCCCCGTCGCCGTGCCGTCGCGCCGTCGACCGGACCACCGCCTCCTGGAGTTCTCATGACACGCCTCTTCAACGATCCGGGCGACTTCGCCGACGAGATGATCGACGGCTTCGTGGCCGCCAACCAGCGCTGGGTGCGACGGGTGCACGGCGGCGTGGTCCGGGCGACCCGCTCGACCCCCGGCAGCGTCGCCCTCGTCGTCGGTGGCGGCTCCGGTCACTACCCGGCCTTCGGCGGGCTCGTCGGCCAGGGCCTGGCCCACGGCGCCGCCCTCGGCAACCTCTTCGCGTCGCCCTCGTGGCAGCAGGTGCGGTCCGTCGCCAAGTCCGCCCAGAACGGCGGCGGCGTCCTGCTCAGCTACGGCAACTACGCCGGTGACGTCCTGAACTTCGACAAGGCCCAGCAGAAGCTCATCGACGAGGGCGTCGAGACGCGCACGGTCGTCGTCACCGACGACATCTCGAGCGCGTCGATCGCCGAGAAGCACAAGCGTCGTGGCATCGCGGGCGACCTCACCGTCTTTAAGTCGGCCGCGGCCGCGGCAGAAGAGGGCGCCGACCTCGACGACGTCGTCCGCGTCGCCGTCAAGGCGAACGAGCGCACCCGCAGCGTCGGCGTGGCGTTCTCGGGCTGCTCGCTGCCCGGCGCCGACGAACCGCTCTTCACCGTGCCCGAGGGCCGCATGGCCGTGGGCATGGGCATCCACGGCGAACCGGGCATCGGCGAGACCGACGTCCCCACGGCCGACGGCCTCGCCGAGCTGCTCGTCGAGTCGCTGCTCGCGACCGACGAACTGCCCGACGGCGTCGACGAGGCGCGCGGCGGGCGCGTCGCCGTGCTGCTCAACGGGCTCGGTTCGGTCAAGTACGAAGAGCTCTTCGTCGTCTACGCCCGGGTCG
Organism: Frigoribacterium sp. VKM Ac-1396; assembly: GCF_015350895.1. Taxonomy (NCBI): domain Bacteria; kingdom Bacillati; phylum Actinomycetota; class Actinomycetes; order Micrococcales; family Microbacteriaceae; genus Frigoribacterium; species Frigoribacterium sp. VKM Ac-1396. The sequence continues at coordinate 321,484 of NZ_JADKSD010000003.1, forward strand.
ACGCCCTGCTGCGCGAGGCGGGCGTCGAGGTCGTCGAGCCCGAGGTCGGCGAGCTCGTCACGAGCTTCGATATGGCCGGCGTCTCACTGACCCTGTTCTGGCTCGACGACGAACTCGAGCGCCTCTGGGCGGCCCCCGTCGACGCACCCGCCTACAAGAAGGGCTCCGTCGACACCGCGCTGCGGGCCGACGACGCCGAGCAGGAGGCGCGGGTCGCGATCACGATCCCGCCCGCGACCCCCGCGTCGCAGCAGTCCGCCCACCTCGTGCTCGCCGCCCTCGAGGCGGTTCGGGCCACCGTCGAGGAGAACGTCGACGAGCTCGGACGCATCGACGCCGTCGCCGGGGACGGCGACCACGGCATCGGCATGCAGCGCGGGGTCCACGCCGCCGTCGCCGCGGCTCGTGAGGCCGTGCTCGCCGGTGCGGGGGCGGGCACCGTCCTCGACCTCGCCGGCGACGCCTGGTCCGACCGCGCCGGTGGCACCTCCGGCGCCCTCTGGGGTGCCGCCCTCGCGAGCCTCGGAGCGGCCGTGGGCGACGAGGCGGCCCCCGACCGCGCCTCCGTGGCCCGAGGCGTCTCGGCCGCGACCGAGGCGATCCTCGAGTTCGGCGCCACGGTCGGCGACAAGACCATGGTCGACGTGCTCGTCCCCTTCGACGCGGCGCTCACCGCCGCGGTCGACGACGGGGCCGACCTCGCCACGGCCTGGGCCACGGCGGCCGAGGTCGCCGTGACGGCGGCCTCGGCGACGGCCGACCTGCTGCCCAAGATGGGCCGCGCCCGGCCCCACGCCGAGAAGAGCCTCGGCACGCCCGACGCCGGCGCCACCTCGCTCGGGCTCATCACGCGAGCCGTCGGACGCGTCCTCGCGCCGCAGCCGGCCGCGTGACCCCCTCCTCCCCACCCTCCACGAAAGGCACCACCATGGCTGACCAGCTGCGCATCGTCGTCGGATCGGACGACGCCGGGTACGACTACAAAGAGATCCTCAAGAGCGACCTCGAGGCGAACGACGGGGTCGCGAGCGTCGCCGACGTCGGGGTCGCCGCCGACGGCCACACCGCCTACCCGCACGTCGCCGTCGAGGCGGCCCGCATGGTCGCCGACGGCCGCGCCGACCGGGCGATCCTCATCTGCGGCACCGGGCTCGGCGTCGCCATCGCGGCCAACAAGGTGCCCGGCATCCGGGCGGTGACCGCGCACGACACGTTCTCGGTCGAGCGCGCCGTGCTGTCGAACGACGCGCAGGTGCTCTGCATGGGCCAGCGCGTGATCGGCGTCGAGCTCATGCGCCGCCTGGCGAAGGAGTTCCTCACCTACCGCTTCGACACCTCGAGCGCCTCGGCCGAGAAGGTCGCGGCGATCTGCGGCTACGACGGCTCGGGCGAGCCCGTCGGCATCGACGCGGCGTGACCGACGTGGCGACCGCACCCGTCCGGCCCCCCTCGGCCCGCTTCACGATCGGGGTGAGCCTCAAGATGTACTTCTCGCACGCGAGGACCCTCGAGTGGAGCACCGAGATCGCCGAGATCGCGCGGCGCCACCCCGCGGTGCGGCAGGGCGTGGTCGAGCTGTTCGTCGTGCCGACGTTCCCGTCGCTCGTCCCCGTGCAGGAGGCGCTGGCCGGCACCCCGGTCCGCCTCGGTGCCCAAGACCTCGCGACCGACGACGCCGGGGCCTTCACCGGCGAGGTCAGCGGCGCCGAGCTGGCCGAGATCGGCTGCACCCTCGCCGAGATGGGCCACGCCGAACGCCGCGCGCTCTTCCACGAGGACGATGCGGTCGTCGCGGCCAAGACGGCCGCGGCGCTGCGCCACGGCATCACCCCGCTGCTCTGCGTGGGCGAGGCCGACGAGACGTCGCCCGCCCTCGCGGCGCTCGAGGTGACGCAGCAGCTCGACCTGGCCCTGGCCGCGGCCGACGAGGCCGGGCTGACGGGTGCGCTGCTCGTCGCCTACGAGCCCCTGTGGGCGATCGGCGCCCCGGTCCCGGCGTCCGCCGGCCACATCACCGCGGTGGTCGCGGCGGTCGAGGAGCACCTCGCCGGCCTGCCCGATCGCGCGGGCAGCCGGGTCATCTACGGCGGCAGCGCCGGTCCGGGGCTGCTGACCGGGCTGGATGGTCGGGTGCGAGGGCTGTTCCTCGGCCGCTTCGCCCACGACGCCTCCGCCGTGGAGCGCATCCTCGACGAGGCGCTGGCGCTCGACGAGACGCTGGCCGGCTCGGCCGCCACGACGGCCACCGCCGACACCGCCGTGCCGCGAGACCGGGTGACCTCGTGATCGGCCTCAGCACCTACGCCTACTTCTGGCGCGGCAGCGACCTGGTCCCGGGGCCGATGACGCTCGACGACATGCTGCGCGACACGGCCGCGCAGGGCGTCCGGTTGTTCCAGATCTGCGACCACGAGGCCCTGACCGGCTACTCCGACGAGCAGCTCGCCGAGCTGCGGGGCCTGGCCGACGAGCTCGGGCTGACGCTCGAACTCGGCACCCGGGGCACCGGGCCGACCGTCTTGCGGACGTGGCTGCGACTCGCGGTCGCGCTCCGCGCCTCCCTGGTCCGCAGCATGTGGACGGCGGGCGACGACCGTCCCGACGCGGCCGAGACCGAGCGCCGGCTGCGCGAGGTGCTGCCCGAGTACGAGGAGGCGGGGGTCACCCTCGCCCTCGAGACCTACGAGCAGGTCGGGTCGACCGAGCTCGTGGCCGTCGTGCGTGCGGTCGGCAGCCCGCGGCTCGGCATCGTGCTCGACCCGGCGAACACCGTGGCGAACCTCGAGCACCCGGCGGACGTGACGGCCCGCTGCCTGCCGTTCGTCGCGAACTGGCACGTGAAGGACTTCGCGTTCTCGCGGAAGGACGGCTGGGTGGGGTTCGCCCTGACCAGCACCCCGCTCGGCGAGGGACGACTCGACTACGACGGCATCCGGGCGGCGCTCGACGAGCGCGACGGAGGCGCGACGAGCGTCAACCAGGTCGTCGAGCACTGGCTGCCCTGGCAGGGCGACCCCGAGACCACCACGCGGCTCGAAGCCGAGTGGACGACACGAACCATCTCTGAACTAAGGAGCAAGAACAATGACTGACACCCTCGACACGACCGCCCCCGAGAGCACCGTCACCTACGCCGACGGCCAGGGCTCGTCCGACGTCACCGTCGCCGTCATCGGCGCCGGCGGCAAGATGGGCCAGCGGGTCTCGAACAACCTCGCCAAGAGCGCCTACACGACCCTCTACAGCGAGGCGTCGCCCGCCGGCGTCGAGCTGATCGAGTCGCTCGGCCGCACGGTCACCGCGACCGACGTGGCCGTGGCGGACGCCGACGTGGTCATCCTGGCCGTGCCCGACGTGGTGCTCGGCAAGGTGTCCGAGCAGGTCGTCCCGGCGATGAAGAGCGGCGCCGTCATCTTGACCCTCGACCCGGCGGCCGCCTACGCGGGCCTGCTCGCCGTGCGCGAGGACATCCACTACGCGGTGGCGCACCCCTGCCACCCCAGCGTGTTCCTCGAGCGGACCACGAAAGAGGAGTGGGCCGACACGTTCGGTGGCGTGGCCGCTCCGCAGGAGGTCGTCGCGGCGCTCGAGGGCGTGGCCGACGACTCGCCCGTCCGCGAGCTGATGACGCAGGTCATCTCGACGATCTACGCGCCCGTCATCGCCGTGCACTACGTGACGGTGAAGCAGCTGGCCGTGCTCGAGCCGACGCTGGTCGAGACGATGGCCTGCATGATCGGTGCGTTCTTGAAGGAGGCGCTCGAAGAGACCGTCGACGGCGTCGGGGTGCCCTACGAGGCGGCTCGGGCGATGCTCTACGGCCACACCTGGATCGCCCTGACCAACGGCCTGCGCGGCTCGAACCCGTTCAGCGACGCCTGCCACATCGCGATGGGCTACGGCCGCGAGTCGATCGTCAAGGACGACTGGAAGAAGATCTTCGACGACAGCCAGCTCGACTCGGTCATCGCACGCATGCTGAAGATCGACGCCGTCCGCCGCTAGGCCGCGTCGACCGGACGCAGGAGGCGCGGGTCGCGTGACCCGCGCCTCCTGCGTTCGCGCGTGGTGGCGGTGGTGGCCCGGGCCGACCGCCCGGCCGGTGCCCGTGTCAGGATCAGGTGACCTGCCGCTTCTCGTGGCAGCGTCGACTGGAGGGTTCGCGGATGACCGACACGGACGAGATCGTGCACGTGGTGCTGGTCGAGTGGGCCGAGGGGGCGCCGGCCGACGTGGCCGAGGAGGCGTCACGCTTGTCGACCGAGCACCTGACCGGCATCGACGGCGTGCTGTCGGTGTCGGCTGGTGAGAGCGTCAGCCCCGAGCAGCTCGAGGCCGGCTTCGACTGGATGCTCGTGGTCCGCTTCCGCGACGCCGCCGCCCGCGACGCCTACCTCCCCCACCCGTCGCACCAGCCGGTGGCGACCTATCTCGGCGACGCGTCCGCCCGGGTCGTCGTCTTCGACGTCGCGGCCTGACGCGGCGGACGACAGAAGGAGGCGCTGGTCACCCGACCAGCGCCTCCGGATGTCACGACATGGCGCGAACGGCCCTGGAAAGACGGAACAGGGAGGTCGCGAGAAGAGGCACGGCTGCGACGAACACGATCCACCAGCCGAAGGACGAGAGGTGGAAGAGTCCACCCATCAAGGTCACGACACCGAACGACGCACGGAAGGCGAACCACACGCCCTTCTTCGGGGTTGCACCGCCGGGGACGGACGGGCGGCCACCGGCGAGCTCCGGGAAGAACCGCCCCCCGAGGACGGCGATCGGCACCGTAGCGAGAAGTCCCGTCACGGCACCGGCGAGGAGCACCTCGAAGAACCCCGCGAAGCCCCCGCTGGTGGCGATGACGCTGAGGACACCGAGCAGCGTCACGCCACCGACGAGCGGCAGCGCGATGGCGTCCTTTCGTCGCAGGTCTCCCCTCATCTGCAGTCGCGGCAGGTCCTCGTAGACGGTGCGGACTTCCTGGGCCCTCGTGTCGATTAGTGCGGCCACCATGGCTGCGTCGCACCCGGCCTGCAGATCCACCGGCGGCACGGGGACCTCGCGAAGAGCGGCACCGCTGCCCTGCACGACGTCTCGGGCACCGGTGGCTTCAGCAGCCCTCTCGGCCGCCCACCGTCGACGCTCCTCCGACGCTGCCCGCATCGAACGGATCTGTTTTTCTTCCTTCTCGCTCGACGCCTGCTCGCGGACCCGGAGGTCGGCGGGTGCCGTCGCCAGGATCGACAGGGCGTCACGGGCGAGGCCGCGCAGACCGTCGGCGGACGGATCAGTCATGAGCGTCATCCCCCGGGCCGATGGCCGAGTGCCCCGTCACGAGTTCCCGGATCTCACCGGGGCGTGGCGTGCAGAACGGTACGACCGTACGAGTGGTGTTGGCGTCGTCGTTGCTCCAGACCACGGTCCTCCCGCTGTTCGGCACGGTGTGACGGGGCAGGCCGAGCGCGGAACGGTCGGCGTGGTTGACGTCGGCCTCGATCTGCGTGGCGAACAGACCCAGGACTTTGGCCGGGCCACCGATGGAACGGCCGAGGACTTGCGAGACCAGCTGCGACAGGTTCCGCACCCACAGGAAGGTGTGGACCCCGACGTCAGGTCCCGCCTTGAGGATGTGCTCCAACGAGCCACCCTCCGCTCGATCGTGCGTGTCGAGGACGACGACGAGACGGTCGGACACCGGCCCGGCCACCACTGTCGTCTCGACCTCCGCGAGCAGTTCGGTGGGGTCGTCGCCCCAATCCCGGAAAGGGATGCCCGCGGCGGTCGCGAACTCAGCCAGTGATTCCGACATCGCGCGCGTCGCCTCGAGGTCGCGAGGCGAGGCGATGTCGATGCGAACAGGACGCGTGGTCGACGAGGCTCCCAGCAGCATCGGCAGGACCGTCCTCGCGACCAGGGTCGCGCTTCCCCCGATCAGGAGCACGTTGCCCCCGGACCGTCTCCGCAGGACAGGAGCGAACAGAGGGTCGATGGTCGTGGGCGACCCCACCCACATCTGCCGGTCGGTGACGGGTGAGCGGAGTGAGCGGACGAGTTCGAGGCATCGAGACAGAGGTTCTCCCGCGGCGTCCCCGAAGACGTGACGCTCGTTCCGGGGGACGCCGATGACTCCCCGTTCCACGGCGGTGGCGGCCAGTTCGGCGATGCGGGTTTCGCGTCGTGGACGGGGTTCGAACGCGACCTGCACGAGTCGGGGTTCGCCGACATCGACGCCCAGGCTGCGCTTCACGTAGGCCTGCCCGGCACCAGCGATCCTCGAGGCCCCGGCGTCTCCGTCGAGCATCTGTTCACTCGTCATCGCGTCGGTTCGGAAGGCGATGCGCAGGCCCACGTTGTCGAAGAGGGCCTTGTTCTCTCCGCGTGAACCGAGGCCCGCGGTCGATTGCGTGGCAAGCACCAGGTGGATGCCCACCGAGCGACCTTGCTTGGCGATGTCGGTGAGATGTCGCGCGGCCTCAGCACGGTACCGATCGTCGTTCAGGAGGACGTGGAACTCGTCGAGGACCGCGACGAGCCGGGGCAGTCGCCGGACGGGGTCGAGCTCGACCAAGTTGGCGACGCCGTGGTCTTTCAACAGCAGGGCTCGTCGTTGCATCTCGGCGCCCAGGTGATCGAGCACCGAGAGGTACATCTCGACATCCGACTCGACGGCGACCACTCGCGCGTGTGGCAGGCCTGGTCGCCCGGACCTGACGTCGTCCGCGTACGACCCCAACTCGACACCCGCTTTGGCGTCGACGAGGAGGAACTGGAGATCGTCCGGCGAGTACGTCTCGGCGAGCCCGAGGATGAGGGCGTGCAACAGGCTCGATTTGCCGGCTCCGGTCTGCCCCACGACCAAGGCGTGGACGTCGCCGCGCTCGATGTGGAGACCGATGTCCACTCGTTCTTCGCCGGCCATCCCGATCGGCGTCGACACCGACGTGCTCGGACGCTCGCGCCACCGGTCGGCCTCGTCGTGCAACAACGTGAGATCGATCATGCGAGCTACGAGACGCTCTCTGTACGCGTCGGCAACCGTCTCGACCGACCGGTGGATGAGTGCGACGTCCGGGCCCGGATCGACCTGGAAGCGCAGCCGAGTCCCCTCGGCGTGCACGACGGCACCGTCGGGCAGGAGGTCCACACGTGTGCCGGCAGCCGTGGGGTCGTAATGACTCCCGTCGAACGAGATCGTGATGATGTGGACGCCGGCTTCATGCCCGGTCCGGACGAGACGGGCGAGTTGGACCGTCGCACGGCGGTCGAGGGCGGCCGGACTGATGACGACGACGAATCGGTGGGATTCGGGCAGCAAGCCCTTGGCGAGCGCCGACTCGTTGTAGTCGTCGACGTCGGCGTAGGCACCCCGGAGCTTCGCTGCCGTGATGTCGGCGACGACCATCGACAGGTCGTCGAGTTGGTTCGCCGTCGCTTGGTCCGTGACGCTCGTCCGCGGGACGACAGCGGTGTTCCCCGGAGAGAACGCGGCGACCAGGCGGCCGTTTCCGTGCGTGTCGACGGTGTGGACCACGGGGTCTGACGTCGTCAGGAGGGCTCGGAGCAGGATCGAGTCGAGCAGGGGCGAGACCTGCTCCTCGAGACCGGCAGCGACACGGATGTGCAGGTGGGCACGAGCCGGATGGTCGATGAACACCGGCGCGGCGGATTCGTGCAGGTGCCCCACCCGCATCAAGTCCCCAGGACGTGCGCCGGGTGACTCCGCTCGGAGCCCGGCAGCCCACACGTCATCCGCCCAGTGGCCTGTGAGTCGCGGACCCAGGACCCTCTCGAGCTCGGCGATGGCTCGCTCGGCGCGTGCGATCTCCTCGGTGACGACGGCTCGGTCGCGAGCCCGGGCAGCCCGGCCCGCGGCCTGGAGACCCTGCGTGTGGGCGTCGACCTCCTCGCGCTCGAGCTCGTCCACCCGACGGGCGAGCCAGAGGAGCTCTGCCGATCGCCGGTCGAACCAGCGCACCGCGGAAGCATGGTCGTCCGGATGCTGCTCGAGTCTGAGGGTCACGAAGAGTACTCGTCGAGGACGGCGGCCTTCGCGTCGACTTTCTCCGCGATGTTCCGCGCGGTCTCCCCGACGTCTGCCTGGGAAAGCATCTCCTCGACGTCGCCTTCGGTGGTGTCGAAGAACGAGTCGGCCCACGACTCGGACGCCGAGGACCGGGCTGCTTCCAAGACGCTCCGGGCTGCCTCCACATCCGAGGCGAATTGTCGGACGGCGGAGGCGTAGGTGCGCAACACCTCGGGGTCGGCGTGGACGGCCATGGACGTTCCTTCACTCTGGGTGGTCGGCGGGGGTGACGCGCTGGGGGGCGCAGACGATGCGACGAGCGGTGACACGACGGCGGTCCCTACGAGCCCTGGGACCGCCCTGGGCGCAGACGGCGTCGAACTTCGACCTGGGGAGGCGCCAGACGTGTGGAGCGGCTGACCTGACCCTCCGACGGCAGACCGAGGTGGGCCGGCGTCGGTCGCGTGGGGTGCCGAAGGTCTCTCGTCAGCGGCCTTCCGGCGTTCCGCGTACCTACGGACCGCGAGGGCGAGCAGGGGCGCCGCCACCCCTGCCATGACGGCCACCGGAGCTACTGCGGGCCAGAAGACAGTCGCGGCAACCAAGATCTTCGGGGCCTTCGCGATGATCGTGGCCGTGTTCGAGACGATCGCCGTCACTGCGACACGGCGTTCCTCTCGTGCGGCAGCCGCACCCTCGGGTCGATGAAGGAACGAGGCGGCAACGATGCCGGTCGCGCCTGCGATCCGGCCCGTCGCGGCCACGACCCGTGATGCGGCGACGAACGATTTCGCTTCCTTGACGGCCTTGTCCGCGACCGGCTTGATCCCCGCCGCCTCGAGGTCCCAGCCGACCTCCTCGGCGCGCTTCGTGGCGACCTCCAGGCCTGCCTCCACGCTGTCGAAGAGCGCCTCACCCCATTCCGTCGCCCCGTCCAAGCGCTCGGCGATGCGAGTCAACCGTCCGTCGTTCGATCGGAGGAACTCGGCGGTGGCTCGTCTCGCGGCTGCCAGGCGGGCAGACCGCGCGAGCGAGTCACCGATGCTCACAGGGGCCTACTCGGACTCGAGTTGCCGGTCGAGCGTCAGGCACCGCGTGAGCAGCAGGCGGGGCAGGGCAGCCTCGAGATCGGCGCGGATCGACGCGGCGTCCACGTCGGGGAGCAGTGCGGCCGCGATCTCCGTCAGTTGTTCGACCGAGGCCGCGGTCGACGCGTACACCCAGCACCAGTAGACCGCTTCGGACACGAGCGTCTCCTGCCCTCCGGCCCCTCGAAGCCGGAACCCCAGCTTCTGGTCGTCGAAGCCGATCGCATCACCCGTCGCCAGAGCCCGGAGGCCCCGGGTCGTCAGGCTCGAACCCTCCGAGAACCGGAAGAGGGCGCCTCGGTCGACGAGTGCCTCGACCCGGTCACCTTCCATCGCCTGAGGCGAGCGGTGGCGCTCGAGGACGGCGGCATCGCCCGCGTCGAACTCGCGCACCTCGTAACCCTGACGGATCGCGACGACGAACCGAATCTCTCCCGAGGCATCCACCGTGCCGACCTCACCCAGCAGCTGGCCGACGAGTACGGCATGATCCGCTTGCTGTGCCATCGCGCCCCCGACCGCTCACCGACATGGTCCGCTACCGACGAGTAGCCGTGGCGCTGAACGTACTGCATCGGCACGGCCCAAGGGAAGTGAGGAATGCACGCGAACACGGCCCGTACCGGAACGTGCTCCCCCTCGATCCGCTCACGATGCGAGGGCGTCGGTCGCGCGACCTGCGCCTCCCCCGATCCCGGCGTCCGTCCACCGCCACCGGCGGCGCGGCGGTACGGTCGCCCCATGAAGCTCCTCGCCGGCCTCCTCACCGCCGTACTGGTGGTGACGGTGCTCCTGGTGCTCGCCGTGCGGGCCGACCCGGACGTGCCGCTGTCGTTGTCCGGGGCCGACGCACGCATCCCGTACTGCACGACCTACGAGGCGGTGATCGTCGCCGACCTCGCGACCGAGACCCTGCCGACCTGCGCACCACACGGAGTCGAGCTGCGCTTCCCCGACGGCTACGTCATCGATCTGCCCGACGAGCCCGGCACCGGAGGCCGCTCCGACGGCGGCCACGACTACACCTACGTCGACGTCGGGGCCTTCGGCATGTACGCCGCCCGGGCCGACCACGCGTGCGAGCACATCGAGCAGTGGGGCACGCCTGAGGCCATCCGCCGCGTCACCGAGGCCTTCGGCGACGACTACGTCTGCGTCCCCGACCGCCCCTGACCCGAGGAGGCGCGGGTCGGCTCTGCGAGGCGCGGTCGAGTTGCCGATGGTTGCGGGTACGAGCCGCCCGAAGCCGCAACGAGCGGCAACTCGATCGCGCGCGGCGGGCGCGGGCGCCGCAGCCGGCGCCCCACGTCACCCGTTCGGCGCGACGAGCACTTTCGCATGCTCGGTCTTCCCGCTGTCCAGCTCCTGGAGCAACCCCGGCAGCTCGTCCAGCCCGACCGTCCCCGTGATCAGCGGTCCCGCTTCGACCGAACCGTCGGCGAGCGCGCGCATCGCGCCGACGAAGTCCGAGTGCGTGTAGGCCAGGCTGCCGATGACGGTGAGCTCGCGGCTCTGCCAGTCGCCGTACGAGACCTCCGAAGTGGTCATCGGGTAGCCGAGCAGCGCGAGCGTGCCGCCGCGGCGGACCAGCTCGGCGCTCGACTGGAACAGCGAGGAGGCGCCGGTGCACTCGTAGAGGACGTCCGCGCCCAGACCGTCGGTCAGTTCGAGCACCCGAGCCGTGAAACCCTCGCCGGGAGCGTGGACGTCGGTGAAGCCGAGGCGGCGGGCGGTCTCGCGCCGCGCCTCCATGGGTTCGACGATGACGACGGCTCCGGCACCGGCGTGGCGGGCGTGCTGGGCGGTGAGCAGGCCGATGGGGCCGGCGCCCTGCACCACGACGACCGAGCCGAGGCGCTGGCCGGCGCGGCGGACGGCGTGGAAGGTGACGGCGGTGGGTTCGACGAGACCGAGCTGTTCGTCGGTGAGGCCGTCGAGGGCGCGTTGGACGCGGCGTTCGTTGACGGTGACGTGTTGGGCGAAGGCTCCGTGGGTGGTGGCGTCGGGCGAGATGCCGTTGGCCTCGGCGAAGGCGGTGTCGCAGTGGTCGGGGTGTCCGGCACGGCACATCGCGCACGAGCCGCAGGGTGGGCCGACGCTGGCGACGACGCGGTCCCCCACGGTGACGGTCGTGACCTGGCTGCCGGCGGCGACGACGGTGCCGGTCCACTCGTGGCCGAACACCGCGGCCGGGATGAGGCCGCCGGACGCCCACCCGTGCGTGTCGGTCGCGCACACCCCCGTGTACCGGATGCGCACCACGACCTGCTGCTCCCCCGGAGCCTCGAGGTCGACCTCCGCGAAGGCCACCGAGCGCTCGGCGTCGACGGTGGCGAAACGGGTGCGGGCAGGCAGGTCGGTCATGTGGACCAGGGTAGGCGTGGGCGACAGGTGTCGCCCAGCGTCCCGCCCCACGCCGACGACACCCGTCGGGTGCGGCGCCAGCACGTCAACGACGACCCGAGGAGGCGCGGCGCCCGACCGCGCGCCCCTCCCCCACCTGCGTCCCCGCCCCGACACCTCGAGCAGACCCGGATCACCCATGCGCGCCTCCTCCGCCTCCCGCCGTCCGCCTCGCCTCCTGGCCCGTTCGCTCGCGCTGGTCGCTGCGACCGCCATCGCGGGGCTCGCCGCGGTGATCCCGTCCCAGGCGGCCCTCGCCGCCCCGATCGGCATGACCGGCGCCGTGGTCACGCCCGTCGCCGGCACACCGGCCGACGTCCCCACGACCCTCGCGGCGACGTGCGGGTCGAGCCTCGTGAACACGGGCCGCGTCCGCTGCGGCAGCGCCGTCACGATGCGCTACGGCCAGGGCACGCAGCAGCAGCTCGTGTCGTACCAGGCCGGTGGGCGCACGTTCACGGTGCTGCCGAGTGACGACACGGCCGTGAGCGCCGAGGTGCTGCGAGTCGACAACGCCACCGCGACGGGCGACCGCGAGAACATCTGGGTCGCGAACTCCCCCGCCGGCTCGCCCTTCACCGGAGTCTCGGGCGACCCGACCGGCCGGACGATGGCCGACGTGCTGAGCAGCCCGTTCGTCACCGAGGGGTCGGACAACCTGTTCGGCAACACCGGAGGCGTGACGACCAACGACGTCGAGCGGTTCAGCGTGCTGCGCGAGTCGCCGCTGACCGCCTCCGACCCGGCTGCCGTCGCGGTCTCGATCGTCGAGCGTGGCGGCAACGACGCGTTCAAGCTGGCGGCCGTGACGGCGGTCGACGGGGCTGGAGCGCCGGTGGCATAGGGCCCGATCGTGTCGGTGCCGAGGTCGGCGTGGGGTCCGATCCTGACCGGGGTGACGTCGACGGTGCTGCAGCAGCTACCCGGCACGACCGGTTACCGCCCGCTGGACTACACGGCGGCGCAGACCATCGCGGGCGTCTCGGTCTCGCTGACCGATCTGGGCGTGCAGCCCGGGCAGCCCCTGTACGGCGTCTCGCTGGTGGGCAATGACGAGACCTCGATGACCGGTCCGTTCACGACGACGACCAACGAGACGACCGACGGAGGCCTCGACCTCGTCAGCACCGTCTTCGCGACGGCCGTGCAGCCGGTCGCCACGCCCACCGCCGTGACCGGCACGCAGGGAGCCCCGCAGACCCTCCCGGTCGTGGCCACCGCCGGGGACCCGCTGGTGCCGCTCGACCCCACGGCCACCCGTCTCGAGGCGCCCGAGGGTGCCACCGTGGACGCCGACGGAACGGTCGTGGTGGTGCCCGGTGAGGGGCGTTACGAACTCGACCGCGCCTCCGGAACCGTCACCTTCACGCCCGAGCCCGCCTTCACGGGCACGGCGACGCCGGTGCCGTACGTGGTGACCGATGCGGCCGGCGCGACCGCCACCTCGACGCTGACGCCCACGGTGACCGCGGTCGCGACGCCCGACACGTCGACCGGTGTGCAGGGAGTTGCCCAGCGTCTCGCGGTGACCGACAACGATGGAGGCGCGGCGTCGGTCGACCCCGCCACCCTCCGTCTCGTAGACCCGAACGGCCAAGACGCGACGACCGTGGTGGTGCCCGGGGAGGGCACCTGGACGGTCGACGGCGGTCAGCTGGTCTTCACGCCCGAGCCCGACTTCGTCGGAACGGCGACGCCGGTGTCGTACCGGGTGGACACCGTCGATGGCGTCGCCGTCGAGTCGACGGCGACGCCATCGGTGACAACGGCCCCCGTGGTGCCGCCGGCGCCGGTGGTGACGGTGCCCGACGTCGTGGTGACGCCGCCTGCGGGTGCCCCGGCGGTCTTCGACCTGCCCGCGGCCCTGCCCGACGTCGTGCCCGAGTCGGTGGTGTTGATCCAGCCGAACGAGGCACCCGCCACCGAGGTCACGACCGACGACGGCACGTGGCAGGTGCAACCCACCACCGGCGAGGTCGTCTTCACGCCCTCCCGCACCCTCGTCGGCGACCCCGACCCGATCACCTTCGTGGCCGAGCGGACCGACGGCACCGCCGTGACGGGCCGCCTCGTGGTCGACTACGTCGCGGCAGCAGCCGGTCCGGCCCCGACGCCGGCACCCGCGGCCGGTGCGGACGCGGCCGGTGCGGACGCGGCCGCCTCCAGCGGCGCCCTCGCGTTCACGGGCTCGGACGTAGGTGCGACATCAGCTGCCGCCCTCATCGGAGCCGCCGCTCTACTCGCCGGCCTGGGCCTGACCCCCGCGGGCCGACGTGGTCTGCGCCGCCGCCAGGAGCAGACGGGTCTAGAGCACGACTGAGATCAGGTCCCCAAGTTGCGGGTGGGCTTCTTCCACCCCGGCAAGGACGGCATCTATCCGCTCGGGGCCCCGCCCGTGGCTGACGGGCACTCCTCATCCCTCGCGAGGGCACGAGCGGCAGACGGTGCCGTCAAACTTCTCCGATACGTGTGACAGTAAGCCTGTCGAGAACGTCTTCCGGCCGGAGCCGGTGCTGATCGAGCAACTTCACAACTCCATCGGTTCGTTCACTCGGCACCTTTATGTTGCGCAGTATCTGCAGACCTTCCCAGAGCCGCTCGGTGTCTGTCGCGAGTACGCGGATGTCGTCGGGTGTCACGCGGTAGCTGTCTTTGTCGGCAACGGCAATCGCATCTTTATGAACGAGCGTGCGCGGGGATACCATGACCGCTGCACTGATCTCAGGGACAGCGGCTGCTCTGTCTTCAGCCACAAGCGCCAGGTGCCCGTTCACCTGCAAGGTGTCGGTCACACCGATAACGCCATCGATCTTGTGTTCGCTCTTCGCCTCGACGCTGATCCACTGTGTCTCGTCCCAGCACCAAGCGGAATCAGTGCGCGAGTTGCCCTTCGGCTTGAAGGCGTATGCCCCCAGGAACAGCCCTAGCTGTGTGAGCGCGGGTTCATAAGCCTTATGGTCGATCTGCGAGAGGCCATCGAACATGTTCCTAAACGCGGTCTTGAACTTCGCGGGACTTCCCACCCCGTCGATGTAGACGCTGAGCCGCGATGCTGCGCTCAGAAGTTGTGCACTCGGAGCGAGCGCTTGCCGACCTTGGAACGGAAGAAACGCGGCCATCCACGTCGCGGGCTTGGCGGCGTCGACCGCTTGCTCGGCAAGCGCATCCGCCCTCACGGCCAACTCTTGGTCGTTCGCGTCGCGGGCGGCCTTATCGATGGTGACTGCGGCGCGGAATAGCAACGTGGCCTGGTAGCCCCGCACCGCTGGATACGAGGTCAAGGCGGTCGCCGCCAGGTGGAGCTTTTCGCTGGCGGCCTTCCAATCTCCGTTCCACATTCTCTCCATCGCTTCGACCTCGTGCTTTGCCGCTTCCGCGAGTCCTGGCGCCTCTGCAGGCTCATGCTGCACGGCAGCAGACCTAACTCTCGCGAGCTCCTCCTCTGGGTCACTTCGCCACTGCTTGCCCTGTTCGAGGAACATCGCGACGTTCTCCCGGACGTCATCAAGGGAGGTGTCGGACTGGTCCAGGCCGAACTCAATTTCGGACTGCAGGTCGGGGGACAGCGTCGCCCGCATTTCTTCGCGGGAGAGGTATGTGGTGGTATCTCTATCGGCGACAATGACGAGCGCCCAGTCCCTTGGGCCTCGCGTGCACCGCCCAATGCCCTGAACCACGCGACTCCGCACCCGTTCGGCTGAAATGGCGGACGCGCGGGCACGGGAAGCGTAAAACCGCTCCTGGAGGTTGGTGACGCCTGGATAACCAGCCATCGTCACTGATCGACAGGCCTTGCCGGGAAGATCGATGCCGTCATAACGGTTGGCGAGCAAAGCGACCGACTTGGTCGACGCAGCAAAATCGTCGAGCGAATCCTCGACGTCGCCTTTCCGGAACACAGTCCAGTTCTTGGGCAAGATCGTTGTGCTGGCGTTTTCCGCGTCTTTCTCGCTTGGGGTGATGACGATGGACTTACCGACGGCCTTAATGAGCTCTTTCGTGAGCTCGTCCGGATCTGTATCAGGAACCAGGTGCGGGAACACAACGAAGCGACGCCCGGAGGTGGGTGTCGGTGCTCCGTCGGGGCGGTGCAAACGTGCGACGGATGGCCTTCCGAAGGCGCGCTCCAACTCACCGGAGGTTCCAAGCGTCGCCGAGAGGTAGACCCTTTGCGTTGCCGAGGCAAACAGCGAGTTTTCGAATGTGGGCGGGGTGACGGGTCGGGCTTCGATCTTCGACCAAGAGACATAGAGGGTGCATGCAGCGAGGTGGCCCCCTATCGCATCGGAGGCAAATTTCTGCGCTGCTGCGAACCGATCGGAACGGTCAACACGCGTGAAGGCGCCGAGAGCACGTGCCAGCCCCGGCAGTACGTCGTCGCGTTGAGCAAGGACGAGACCATCAACGAGTTCACGAGTGCCTGCACCGGGGGTGTTCCCGATGAGTTGCTGATACCGCTCCTGGGGGAGCATCGGCGCGACCGCCTCTAACGCCTCGCTCCAAATCGACCCGTAGGGGTGGCGTGGCACTTCGACGGTGTACGCCTTGGACACGTACTGCTCGCCCGCATGTGCGTCGTCGAACACAATGACGTCTGCCTCGATCAACTTCGGTGAGGTGTTGAATACCGAGCTGTAGGTGACCACAGCGGTAGCCTTCGCGCGCTCGTACTTGTTCTGAGCAGACGCATCCCACTGCTTCCAAGACCCTGAGAGATCAACGACGTCGATACCTTCGTTCTCCGCCGCGGTCACGACTTGACGGACGAGCTGCTTGGTAGGGCAGACGAAAACAGCGCGTCCCTTGCCCTCGCGGCGCCGCCAGTCCGCGACAAGAAGGCCGGTCAGTGTCTTTCCCGTACCAGTCGGCAGTTCAATCGCAAGATCGCGGGCACCCACGCGCTTCTCGGCATACTCGCGCAGCAGATCGACTTGTTGCGGCCACAGCGTGTCTGAATTTGCCCCCGTTTTCCGTAGCAGAGGAAATAGCTTTTCCGGAGTTTCAGCGCGTAACTGCGTATCCGAGCGCTTCTTAATTGCCATTGTTCCCCCAATTCGTCGATGCCCCCTAGGCGGAGCATGTGTGCGCGACCAAGACCACGCTCACGGTCTGTGACACTTACTCCATGAGAACTGACAATGGAGTCGTACCCATTCTGGTCACGCTAGGACATCTCGGCGACGATAGTCTGCAGCTGCGTTTCCCGCCGGAGCACAGCGACGAGATTCTCAAGCTCCTCGATGAGCACCGCGTCGACCACAACACAGCCGCGGAGTTTTCCGCTGATCCGACCGATTGGATCGAAGTGGTCAAGGTGCTCGGCATAGCGGCTGGTAGCGTCGGCGGCTTGCAGGGCCTCGCGAAGGTGATTACGGCGTTCGTCCGCCGCCACGATGACAAGCGATTCGTGTTCACCAAGGACGGCGAATCCGTAGACGCTAAGGGCTACTCGCAGCGCGCAGTGGAGGCCATGCTCGAGAAGATGCCACAAGAGCAGGCAGAGCTGGACGCCGCCACAAGGCGCGCAATGGGCATCGATAACGCTTAGAGCCGCCCGATGCCGCCATTTATTAGGTGCCTTTCAGCGGCTGGGGGCCGGCGGGCCTTAGGACCCGCCTCCTTACCCTCCAATGCCACGGCATGGACCTAATTCAGAAGCTACGCAGAAAATCCGTAGTGGCCGTAATAAAGGTCCAAAGTTGTTGCGATTGCGTGCGTGGCGTCTTGAACAAGCAGCCCGCGCCAAAGATCCTCGTACGAGACCGGCACCTCCATCATCTGGGCCTGAACCCGCATCGTGGGGGTCGACGGATCGGTTACAGGCTTCCAGTGCCCATAGGGCTTCCGTCGGTCACAAACCAGGCGCAGCTCTGCACTCAGACTGTCGGGAATCAGGGCTTTCTCCACTGCATAGTCGAGCAGTCTGCCCATCCCCATACGCTCCCACTGCCGGTTCTCGTGGCCCAACTCGGTGACAGCAATAAGACCCGCGATGGTCCGTTCACATGTGGCTTGGCAGCAGAGGAGCGTTGCAACCCAATTACCCTGAGCAAACGCATCCACCGCTGCCTGCCACGTCAGCATCGCCTCCTCACCACCGGTGAGTAGCGAACCCCAATCCCGCGCGCCTACCACTATCGCCAGGCGGCGGTTAAGAAAATTTAGGCGCTCTTCCGGGGTGAGGGTGGCTGCATCGAGGGAGTGAAAAACTTCCTCCCAAGTCGGCTCCTCGTTTTCATTCATTTGCATGTCAGTACTTGACCACAATCCTCTGTGGGCTGGAGCGCCAGTTTTGGGGGCTCTCCTGCCGTGTTGATCCCGGTACTGTCCTGTCTATGAGCGACGCCCCCGAACTGCCAGCCGCCGCGACCCTCGCCGCAACTCTTGCGGAGATGAATCGCCTCTACTCCGAAAACCCAAAGAGAGCAGTTCGGGGGCAGCACTTCATCAAAGCGCTCCATGGGCACATTGCTTATCAGCTAAATGAACGCCTTCATCCCTCGGCCAGGGCCGCAGGCGTTTACATCAAGGAAGAAGCAGCCATCCTTGGGTCACATAAATCGAAGGACGTCGACGTAGCGGTCATGCATCCGACCTCGGGGCCACTGCTCCTCGTGGGTGTCCGGAGCCAGATGAGCTCGGTTGGCAAGAACGTGCTTACCTACTACCAAGACATCGTCGGTGAGGCCGTGAGCCTGCAAGAGAGATACCCGATGACGATTCATTCCTACGTCTACCTCCACCCACTCACGTACCAAGAGGAGAAGGAGGCAACGTCGACCCTTCCAGCGAGAACAGCGACACTCGATACAAATGTCGATCGCTACGCGAAAATGTACCGCGCAATTACCGGTAGAGATGACAAGTTCTACCGAGTGCTCAGCGGCATCTACGATCAGTTCGCCTACTTAGTTGTCGATTTCACGAAGTCACCCGCGGAACTTCGCGATGACCTGGTCGTTCAGGCAGTTCCGGACACAGACTTATCCATCGCCACCTTCGTTGAACGTCTCGTCGCGACTTACAAGCGTCGGAATATCTGGCTCGACCTATTCATCTAGTCCTCCAGTGCGCGAGCTGGTGAATACCTTCGTAAATCAGCGCGAGGCCATCCTTGCCGACCAATTCCTGGGTGAGCTTGTCACCACCGGCATAAGCCGCCTGCATATCCCCAACTTGCAGAGCCTGTTTCGTCGTGGCCGAGACGGCCGTTTCCGGCCCGACACGAGGCATTTGGATTCTCGAGGCTTCATTCGGCACCATCACCATTACGCCTCCCCCCAGCGAATGCACCTGAAGGCCGATACTGAGTAGGGTCAGCGGCGAGTACCAAGCTGCCACAAACTGCTCAGCAGCTCCCTCTTTGACGTATCCGCAAAGCAAACTGTTTGAGGCTAGCCACCGAGCGTCGTTTATAAGAAGCAAAGGCCTCTCACTGAAAACGCTGAGTATGACGTCCGGCGCTTTTACCCCGGGAACGCGGTACCAAGGCTTTCGCATCTGAGCCTTGTAGCCCTGCGAGACGCCTCTTTCAGCTCCAGCTTTCACGTACTGCAGCTCTCCCTCAGAGAGGTGCTCGGACGGCACCCAAAGACGGTCAGCAGCGCCTGGGTCCATCTCCATGGTTCTCAATCCACGCCCGCGTAGACGACGGGAGTTGATCACGGCTGGATGCAGGCTGCTGCTTGGCAGCGTGTACTTCTCAACGACATCGGGTGCAGGGTGGAAGTAGGTCTTGTCGCCAGCAATGTAGCCAATTCTGAACGTCATCAAGTCAGACGCAATCCGAGTGCGAGGGCTTACTTCCGCGAGCAGATCAGCCAATCCGTTCGGCAATAGTGCGATTTGGAAAGCGCGCTCCCCGGACGATAGATCTGCAAGCCTGATTCTTCCGCCCTTAGGCCGGGCCTGGCCCGCAAGAGCTTCTGCGGTTTCGTAGGCCTCGTACTCAAGGTGTTTGGTTGCGCCTCCAAAGCCATCTGCAAGAAGGACCATGACATCTTGGTTGATGTCCGAAAAGATTCGCTGGCGAGTTCGGATAACGCGAAGTGCATCAAAATTTTGCGCTAGGTAACCCCAGAGGGGCCGTGCATACGCGACGTAGGTGAAGTCGAGAGGCAGAACGAGGCCGGCCCGCCCACCTGAGCGCAGGAAGGAGAGCATATGCGTCACGAATGGCATCCAAATGCTTCCACTTGGGTGCATGGACTCACCCATTGCTTCGGCTGTCCGCGCGAGAGCAAGGGCTCGGGACGACTCTGGCAGATGCCTTAGTCGCACGTAGGGTGGGTTGGCAATGACTGCATCCACCGGCTCAGGATCTATGCCAAGAAAATCTCCTAGCCGGAGCTCTTGTTCCGATAGCAATCCCTGTTGAACGACGGCGCGTGCCGACTCCGGATCAAGTTCGGCAGCGACCCACGTTGGTGGTCGCGTTCCTCTTAGGTGAGCGACATCTGCGACCGCCCGAATGAAGGAGCCGTCCCCGAAGCTGGGTTCAAGGAACGTTTCGTCACTGCCCCTCAGCGCCCAAGAAGCAAGAAAGTGAGCCGCATCTTGGGGTGTGTAGTAGGCCCCACGAGCCCGTTGAGCAGTAGGAGGTACCTTTCTCGCCCGATCCCCCGACGGCCTGCCAGGACCCTCGGGCATCAGCTTCTCAATGTCGCGTAGATCTTCCTCGCGCCACACGAAACCATCCAGTCGCCCAACTGGCTCAGGAAGCCATGCAGCCCCCCGGCTCCTCCAGGATCTGATGGTGGCTTTGGACACCCCGAGTCGCTGCGCCAACTCTGACGCGTCGACTAACCCACGAAGCGGATCGGGAGAACTGATAGTCACAGGCAAACTCTAGCCCACAATGCGTCGCATGCGTTGCATTACTTCTGAGTAACTGTCATTGAACCAAGTTGCCGAATGGCACAGGCGACCGCATGAGAATTTTGATTCACCGCACCCCAGGAAGGCGCAGACGCGGAGAACAAACCTTCGAAATCGAGCAGCGGCCAAACGTGAGTGAGCCACTCCCCCAGCGCCCGTGGCTACTCGACGGCGTTGAACGGTTTGTCCTAGAGGACCTCGGCCTCTCGGTTGAGCTGGGCGACTTCGGCGTCGCGGGCCGAGAATCCGTCCATCGCTCCGGCCGTCATCGCCGCGGTGACCTCGACGGCCACGGCGACCGCGCTCGTGTCGCCCTTGGGGCCAAGCCTGGCGAAGCAGCTCATGCGCCGACGCTACCTGTCGTCACGAGGGCAATTCGTCGGGCTCGGGGCGCAGTCGGCTCGTTAGAGTGGACGACTCTTCCTCGTGCTGGATCATCCAGGCCACGGCGCTGTTGAGGCTGTCGACCTGGCGGAGCCATGGCTGGCCGCCGGCGTCGTCTCGGCCGTGGGAGTAGCAGCGGTAGGCAACGCGGCCGAACTCGGGACGAGAGAGCACGCATCCGAGGGGTGCGGAACGGACCCGGCGGACCTGCCAGACGCCGGACGTGCCTGGCGCCCGCGGCTCCGCGATCGGGTGCGTCCGAATCCTCTGGCGTAGGGCCTTCGCTGCCGCTTCGCCTGACCCTCGAACACCCATGGCTAAAAGCTACGTCCATCCCCCGTCATTGACGCCTGGGATCGGCGTGGCGAGCCCTAGCGAGACACAAATGGCAGCACCGAGGGGCGGCCATCGGACTCTCGCAGGTCGCTGATCGCGGGCTTCTCGTCGGCACGCTGCTCGGGGCCACGGTTCAGCTGAGACAGTGCGATCACCGGCACCTACACCTGCACCGGCACGTGCACCGCCGTCACCACCCGTGCCAGCCCGCACGAGAACCCCGACACCTCTCGACGACGACCCTCACCGCGCCTCCTGCGCCCGTGTGCCTCGGCTAGCCGGGCCGATCCGACGACCCACGCCGCGCCTCCTTCCGGCCGCCATCCCACACACGTAACTCGCGCCGAAGAGGTGGTGTCAAGAGCCAAAAAGTTGTCTCACGACAGGGCCGCAGGGTGCGCACACTGGGGTCGAACGGGCGGCAGGGTGGGCAGATCCAGGGCCCTGCCGCCCGCTCATCCATCCAGAGAACTGCGCCACCGCGCGAACCGAGGAGGTCGTGATGAGCACCACCGATCAGCGGCGGGGAACCCCCGCCCACCCACCGAGGAGGGCCGCCTGATGGCCGGCCGCCTCACCGGTGCCGGGGCCGCCGGCGTCGCAGCCGTCGCCACCGCCGCCGCGGCCGTCGTCGTCGGACAACGACACCGCCGCCGCCCCGACGAGGGCGCCGGCTCCCCGCAGGAGTCCCGTGCGCGCTGGCAGGCCGTCACCGTCCTGGCCGACCCCGAGCACGTCTGCTCCGACGGCCACAAGCCGCCCTTCCTCGCCGACCTCGGCGACCGCGTCGAGGTCGAGATGCGACCGGCCGCCGGCGACAAGGGCACCGAGCTGCGTGCCCGCCTCCGCGAACCCGCCTCGTCGAAGGACGACGCCGGCGAGGCCGCCAAGAGCATCCGCGTCGCGCTCCGACGGTCGAAGCAGGTCATCGAGGCCGACGAGGTGCTGCGCGTCGACCCGACACCCCACGGCGAGCGCAAGGCCACCCCCACCGGCGCCCTCAACGAGGAAGCCACCGACCGTACCGACGAGGAGGGACTGCTGTGAGAGCTCTCACCTGGACCGGTGTCAACGAGACCTCGGTCGAGACCGTCGACGACCCGACGATCCTCAACGACCAGGACGTCATCGTCAAGGTGCACCTCAGCACCACCTGCGGGTCCGACCTGCACCTGCTCGGTGGGTACATCCCCACCATGCGGTCGGGCGACGTCCTCGGCCACGAGTTCATGGGCGAGATCGTCGAGGTCGGGTCGGCCGTCCGCGAGCGCAAGGTCGGCGAGCGCGTCGTGGTCTGCTCGTTCGTCGCCTGCGGCCGCTGCTGGTACTGCACCCACGAGCTCTACTCGCTGTGCGACAACGGCAACCCCAACCCCGCCATCACCGAGACCCTCTGGGGCTCCCCCATCGGCGGATGCTTCGCGTACAGCCACGCCCTGGGCGGCTTCGCCGGCAGCCACGCCGACTACGTCCGCGTGCCCTACGGCGACCACGGCGCCTTCCCCGTCCCCGACGGCGTCTCGGACGAAGCGGCACTGTTCGCCTCGGACGCCGCCCCCACCGGCTGGACCGGCGCCGACCTCGCCGGCATCACGCCCGGCGACACCGTCGCCGTCTGGGGTGCCGGCGGCGTCGGCCAGATGGCCGCCCGCGCCGCCATGCTGCTCGGTGCCGAACAGGTCGTCGTCATCGACCAACTGCCCGAGCGGCTGGACCAGGTGCGGCAACACGTCGGCGCCGAGACCCTCGACTTCGCGCAGGACGACGTCCTCGCCGAACTCAAGGAGCGCACGGGCGGCCGCGGCCCCGACGTCTGCATCGAGGCCGTCGGCATGGAGGCCGACGGCACCGGCGCCCAACACCTCTACGACCAGGTCAAGCAGCAGCTGCGACTGCAGACCGACCGGCCCACCGCCCTGCGCGAGGCGATCTACGCCTGCCGCAAGGGCGGCAGCGTCTTCACGCTCGGCGTCTTCGCCGGGCTCGTCGACAAGTTCCCGCTCGGAGCCGTCATGAACAAGGGCCTCACCCTGCGCGGCGCCCAGCAGCACGGCCACCGCTACATCCCGATGATCCTCGACCGCATCGCGGCCGGCGAGCTCCACACCGAGCACCTCGCCACCCACGTCCTCCCGCTCGAACAGGGGCCCGAGGGCTACGAGATGTTCAAGGCCAAGGACGACGGCTGCGTCCGCGCCGTCTTCCGACCCGGCACCTGACACCGCGCCTCCGTCACCCCGAGGAGGCGCGACCCACCCACCAGGGGAGGCGCGCCTCCCCGACGCGCGCCTCCCCCACCACCCGGCACCGCGCCTCCGTCATCCGTCACCCCACCACCGAAGAAAGGGAAGAGATCATGAGAGCAGTCGTCTACGAAGGCCCGAGGAAGGTCTCGGTCAGCGACGTCCCCGACGCCCGCATCGAGCGGCCCACCGACGTCCTCGTCCGCATCACCAGCACCAACATCTGCGGGTCCGACCTGCACATGTACGAAGGCCGCACCGACTTCGAGACCGGCCGCTGGTTCGGCCACGAGAACCTGGGCCAGGTGATCGAGGTCGGCTCGGCCGTCGACAAGGTGCAGGTCGGCGACTGGGTCGTCCTGCCGTTCAACGTGGCCTGTGGCCACTGCAAGAACTGCGAACGGGGCCTGACCAACTACTGCCTCACCGCGCAGCCCGAGCTCGCCTGGGCCGGCGCCGCCTTCGGGTTCGCCGACATGGGCCCGTGGCCCGGCGGGCAGGCCGAGCTGCTGCGCGTGCCCTGGGGCGACTTCAACTGCCTGCGCCTCGGCGAGGACGCCGAAGAGAAGCAGACCGACTACGTCATGCTCGCCGACATCTTCCCCACCGGGTACCACGCGACCGAGATGGCCCACGTGAAGCCCGGCGACCAGACCGTGATCTACGGGGCCGGACCGGTCGGCGCCATGGCCGCGTACTCGGCGATCATCAAGGGGGCGAGTCGTGTGATGGTCGTCGACCGGCACCCCGACCGCCTCGCGAAGATCGAGGAGATCGGGGCGATCGCGATCGACGACTCGAAGGTCGACCCGGTCGAGGCGGTGCTCGACCTGACGATGGGGCTCGGGGCCGACAACGGCTGCGAGTGCGTCGGCTACCAGGCCCACGACCCCGACGGCGTCGAGCAGCCCAACCTGACCCTGAACCGTCTCGTGCGGTCGGTCCCCGGGGTGCTGCTGTTGTTCAAGTACTACGGATCACGAGCGCCGCAGGTGAACCCCGCGTGGCTCCACGCGCTCGAGCTGGCCGCCAACACCAGTTCGGGGCTGCTCTGCGTCCCCGAGCCCGACGCGCCCGGGCACGGCCACGCGGTGACGCACGCCGACGCCGCTCGCTAGTTGGGCATGTCGACGAACCGCGAGAACATGCCGTGGAAAGCCACCGTGATGGTGTCGGTCGGGCCGTTGCGGTGCTTGGCGACGATGAAGTCGGCCTCGCCCTGGCGGGGGTTGTCCTTCTCGTAGGCGGACTCGCGGTGCAGCAGGATGACCATGTCGGCGTCCTGCTCGAGCGAACCGGACTCTCGCAGGTCGCTGATCGCGGGCTTCTTGTCGGCACGCTGCTCGGGGCCACGGTTCAGCTGCGACAGCGCGATCACCGGCACCTGCAGCTCTTTCGCCATCAGCTTCAGCGCACGCGAGAACTCCGACACCTCTTGCTGACGGCTCTCGACCCGCTTGCCCGACGTCATCAGCTGCAGGTAGTCGATCACCACGAGCTTCAGGTTGTGCTGCTGCTTCAGCCGGCGGCACTTCGCCCGGATCTCGACCAACGTCATGTTGGGCGAGTCGTCGATGAACAACGGAGCGTCGTTGATGCGCCCCCGCACCTGCGCGATGTTCGTCCAGTCACGCGCGTCGACGGTGCCCTTGCGCATGTTCTGCAGCGGCACGCTCGACTCGGCCGACATCAGCCGCATCGCGATCTCGCTGCGCCCCATCTCGAGCGAGAAGAACACCGACGCCTGCCCGTGCTTGATCGACGCCGCCCGCGCCAGGTCGAGCGCCAACGTCGACTTGCCGAGCGCCGGTCGCGCCGCCACGATGATCAGCTGACCCGGGTGGAACCCGTTCGTCAGGGCGTCGAGCTGCGCGAACCCCGTCGGCACACCCGTCATCTGACCGTCACGGCCCTTGGCCGCCTCGATCTCGTCGATCGCGACCGTCACCGCCTCGTTCAGCGGCACGTAGTCCTCGGTCTGCACCCCACCGGCCACGTTGTAGACCTCGGCCTGCGCGTTGTTGACCAGGTCGACGACCTCGCCCTCGCTCGCGTAACCCATCTGCACGATGCGCGTGCCGGCCTCGACCAGACGGCGCAGCACCGCCTTCTCGGCGACGATCGACGCGTAGTAGCCCGCGTTCGCCGCCGTCGGCACGACACCGGTCAGCGTGTGGAGGTACTCCGCTCCCCCGGCACGCGACAGGTCGGCCGACTTCATCAGCTCGTCGCTGACCGTGATGACGTCGGTCGGCTCGCCGTGCGAGTACAGCCCCAAGATGGCGTCGTAGATGACCTCGTGCTTCGGCACGTAGAAGTCCATGCCGCGGACCGTCTCGATGACGTCGGCCACGGCGTCCTTGCTGAGCAGCATGCCCCCCAGCGCGCTCTGCTCGGCGAGCAGGTCGTGCGGCGGTACGCGGTCCATGTTGACGGGGCCACCACGGTCGCGATCACGGGCGTTCGACGCGTCGGGAGCGAGACCGAGATGGGCGATCGACATGGGTCCTCCAGCGAGAATCGGGCGGGTGCGGGGCAGCACCGAAGACGCCTAAGGCAGTTGTACGACAGACCCCCGACATCCCCGTGCCGAACCGCCGTGACCCACCCCTGACGAGCGCGGGTACACCTTATGGACACCGAGTTCTCCACAGCAAATGCACCTGTGGATAACTCTGGGGAGAACCGGTGAGCAACGCCGGTCGACCCTGGGGAGAACTGTGGATCACGCTGTGGACAACGAGATACTTCAGTTCGATTACCTGGCCTTGATCAGCGTTTTCCGTTTCCCACACCTGTGTGGAAAAGATTGTCTAAACCGGGGGTTGAGACATCCGATTTGACATCGGCCTGTGTACAAAGAACTTGACAAGGAGGCGCGGCGACCGATAGCGACACATCTCGCGTTCAGCTTCTCGTAACCCCCGAAGGGGGACCCGCGAAGCCCCTGGTCAGGGCCGCATCCGACCTCCCGCACCGCGCCTCCTGCCCTCGCCCGCCCGCGCCGGCCCGACCCCGCACGACGAAGAACCTGGTTTCGAACCATGCACCCGTTTGCTTCCGGGTTCATGGTTCGAAACCGGGTTCGTGGATGAGCCGGGGTGGCCAGGCCGGGGGAGGAACGGTGGGGCGAACGGAGAAGAACCCCGTTCACGAAGACGAACCCCGGTTGATCGGGGTTCAGCTTCGTGAACGGGGTTCGAGGGGGAGCAGGTGCCTCAGAACGGGACGCCGCAGCGCAGCACGACGTTGGCGTACGGGGTCGCCTCGCCCGTCCGGACGAGGAGGCGCGCGCCACCCGACAGCCGCTTCAGCTCGTCGTGCGAGACGTAGGCCACGTCGTCGAAGCGGGACGTGATCTGCTCGCCGGCGGGGGAGCCGTGGCTTTCGTCCGCAGCCGTGCAGGCCTCGAACACCACGTCGGCCGTCAGCGCGTCGAGCACGTCGGCGAAGGCGGGCAGGCCGTGGACGACGGCGAGGTCGACCACGGGGACTCCGGCCGGCAGGGGCAGGCCGCAGTCGGCGACGACCACGAGGTCGCCGTGACCGAGACCGCTGACCGCGTGGTTGAGCTGCGCGTTGAGCAGGCCGCCGCGCTTCACTGGGTCACCCCGGCGGCAGCAGGCAGCTCATCGTCCAGCGTCGGGTACGACGCCTGCGTGCCGACACCCGTCACCGAGTACGCCCCGACGCGCACGGCATCCCGGGCGGCCTCGAGCAGCGACGACCCGGCGGCCAGCCCGGCGGCGAGGGCACCGACGAAGGCGTCCCCTGCTCCGGACGAGTCGACGGCCGCGACGCGAGGCGAGGCGACGAGCACCGTGCCCGACGCGTCCGACACGATCGCCCCGGCGGCACCGCGGGTCATGACGACCGAGGTGACCCCCTGGGCGCGCAGGGCGGCGACGACCGACTCGTCGTCGACCCGCGCCTCCTCGTCCGAGCCGGCGGCCGACGCGGCCGACGCGCCAGACGCGGCAGAGCCGGCAGCACCCCACGCGGCCAGCAGCAGCCGACCCTCGTGCTCGTTGACGACCAACGGATCCGCGACCTTCACCACGTCCGCCGGCACGTCGATCACTGGGGCGAGGTTGAACACCACGCGCCCGCCGGCGTGCTGCACCGCCGCGGCGATGCCGTCGACGGGGATCTCTCCCTGCAAGACGACCACCGCAGCCTCGGACAGAGCAGCAACGTGCGACGAGACCGCCGACGCACCCACGGCACCGTTCGCCCCGGGGACGACGACGATCGTGTTCTCGCTGTCGCCTCCGACGCTGACGACGGCCAGGCCCGTGGGCCCGGGCACGGTGTCGACGCCGCTGACGTCGACGCCGCTCGAGCGGAGGTAGGGCAGGGCGTCGTCGGCGCGTCCGTCGTCGCCGACCGCACCGATCATCACGGTGCGGGCGCCGCGGCGGGCGGCGGCGACGGCCTGGTTCGCGCCCTTGCCGCCGGGGGAGAGGGTCATCGACGAGCCGATCAGCGTCTCTCCGGGCAGGGGCAGGCGGTCGACGGTCACGACCTGGTCGACGTTGATCGACCCGACCACGACGACCGTGCCGCCCCCGACCGTGCCGGCGGCGCCGACCCCGCCGGCACCCTGCGATTCAGAACCACTCATTCGGTGAAGTCACCCACGTTCTCCTTCGTGACGGTGATGACCTCGACGGCCTGGTCCGAGGGGCCCTCGTCGCCGCTGCCACCGTCGATCGCCTTGACCGCCTGGTCGACCGCGAGGGCGCCGAGCTCGGCGGGCTGCTGCGCGATCGTGCTCGAGAGCGTACCGGCCTCGATGGCCTTGAGGCCGTCTTCGGTGCCGTCGAACGCTGCCACCTTGACGTCGGTGCCGGCGCGCGAGCCGAGTGCCTGGATCGCTCCGAGGCCCATCTCGTCGTTCTCGGCGAAGACGCCCACGGCGTCGGGGTGCGCCTGCAACAGGTTGGTCGTCACGTCGAGCGCGGTGGCGCGGTCGAAGTTGGCGGTCTGCTGCGCGACGACGGTGATGTCGGGGTAGGCCGCGATGCCCTTGGAGAAGCCCTCGCCGCGGTCGCGGCTGGCCGAGGTGCCCGCGACGCCCTGCAGCACGATGACCTCGCCCTTCTCGCCGATCGCCTCGGCGAGGGCCTTGGCGGCCTGCTCGCCACCGGCGACGTTGTCGCTCGCGACGAACGAGGCGACGTCGGCGCCGTTGACTGCACGGTCGACGGCCACGATCGGCACGTTCGCGTCGTTCAGCGCGGCGGCGGCGGGGCCGGCGGCGTCGCTGTCGACGGCGTTCAAGATGACGGCGTCGGCCGTCGAGGCGGCCGTGGCGAGCTGGTTGGCCTGGGTGGCCGAGTCGTTCTGGGCGTCGACGATCTCGAGGTCGACGTTCTTCTTCTTCGCCTCGGCGGTCGCGCCGTCACGCAGTTCGACGAAGAACGGGTTGTTCAGGGTGCTGAGCGACAGGACCACCGTGGGGCGGTCCGCCTCTCCGGCGGGGGTGCGGTTGCAGCCAGCGGTGCCGGTCGCGACCAGGGCGGCGATCGCCGTGACGGTGGCGGCCTTGCGGAACGAGGTCAACTTCATCGTGTGTCCTTCGGGGGGTTGGGGTGGTGAGGGTGGAAAGGGAGGGGAAGATCAGGAGGCGCGGCTCGGCTCGCGCAGACACGGGCCGGTGGCCGCGGCGACGGCCGCAGGGCCGGGCCCCGCAGCTGCCGCCGCTCCGCTGAGGCGCGACGCCGCGCGTCCGGCTCGCACCGCGCCTCCTCGGCTGTCGGTGCGTGCCGCGCGGCCGCGCCCTCGACGGGGCCCGGCGGTCAGCTGCTGCGGGTCTTGCGCCGCAGCACGTCGACGCCCACGGCCAAGGCGATGACGAGGCCGATGACGACCTGCTGCCAGAACGAGGTGACGTTCAGCAGGTTGAGGCCGTTGCGGATGACCACGAGCACCAGGGCGCCGATGATGGTGCCCGAGATGCGGCCGACGCCGCCGGCCAGGCTCGCGCCGCCGATGACGACCGCGGCGATGGCGTCGAGCTCGTAGCCCGAGGCCGCCTGCGGTTGGGCCGAGTCGAGGCGACCGGCGAGCAGCAGGCCGGCCAGCGCCGCGAACAACCCGGCGAGGCCGAAGACCGTGACGACGATGCGCTTGACCGGCAGACCCGAGAGGCGTGCGGCCTCGGCGTTGCCGCCGACCGCGTACATCGAGCGGCCGATGACGGTGCGGTTGAGGATGAACGACGCGACGATCGCGGCCAGCACGAGCACGATGATCGGCACGGGCACCGGGCCGACGTTGCCGCCCAGGAACGACACGGCCGGGGGAGTCGCGATCGGGCGACCGTCCGAGACGACCAGGGTGAGGCCACGCGCCACGCTCAGCATGGCGAGCGTCGCGATGAACGACGGCAGCTTGCCGTACGCGCTGGCGAAGCCGTTGACGAGGCCGGCGACGAGGCCGGTGCCGAGCCCGAGCGCGAGCGCCAGGCCGCCGGGCAGCCCCGCGGTGGCGAAGAACCAGCCCGAGACCATCGCCGACAGCGCGGCGACCGAGCCGACCGAGAGATCGATGCCGCCCGCGACGATGACGAAGGTCATGCCGAACGCCAGCACGGCGACGGTCGACACCTGGATGCCGATGTTCAGCAGGTTGCGGCCGGTCAAGAAGTCCGGCGTCGCGATGAAGAGGGCCAGGCAGAGCACGACGAGCCCGACGAGGGCCCCGTTCGCGGCCAGGAAGGTCTTGATGTCGAAGGAGCGTCGCTGCGCCTTCACGGTGGTGGTGGTCATGGGGTGTCTTCCTCGGTCCGTGCTTCTCGGGTCAGTTCGTCGGGGGGACGTCGCGCGCCGCGAGCGTCATGAGCATGTCTTGGGTGGCGTCGGCCGCGGCGACCTCGCCGGCGACGACTCCGTCGCGCATCACGAGGATGCGGTCGCTCATGCCCATCACCTCGGGCAGTTCGCTGCTGACCATCACGACCGCGCCTCCTGCGTCGGTGATGCGGTTCACCAGCTCGTAGATCTCGACCTTCGCGCCGACGTCGACGCCGCGGGTGGGCTCGTCGAGCAGCAGCACCGTCGAGCCGGCGATGATCCAGCGGCCGAACACGGCCTTCTGCTGGTTGCCGCCCGACAGCGAGCCGATCTCTTGGTCGATGTCGCGCATGCGGATCCGCAGGGTCGAGGCGACCTCGTCGGCCTTGGCGCGTTGCCCGGCGAAGTCGACCAGGCCGGCCTTCGCGCTGCTGGCGAGCGTCGCGTAGCCGAGGTTGTCGTTGACGGAGGCGCCCAGCACGAGGCCCTGCGCCTTCCTGTCCTCGGGCACGTGGCCGACGCCTGCCGCGATGGCCCCGGCGACGTCGCCCTTCTTCAGGCGCTTGCCGCGCACGGTCACGCTGCCCGAGTCGTACTTGTCGACCCCGGCCACGGCCCGCACGACCTCGGTGCGACCGGCGCCGACGAGCCCGGCGATGCCGAGCACCTCGCCCGCCCGCACGTCGAACGACACGTCGCGGAACACCGACCCGGTCAGCCCACGCACCTCGAGCACGACGGGGGAGTCGCCCTGGCTGCCGGGCGTCCGCGGGTACTGCTGCTCGATGTCGCGCCCGACCATCAGGCGGACGAGTTCGTCTTCGTCGGTGGAGGCGGGCAGCTCGGCGACGAACGCGCCGTCGCGCAGCACGGCCACGGTGTCGCCGATCTCGGCGATCTCGTCGAGGTGGTGGCTGATGAACAGCATGCCGACGCCGCGGGCCCGCAGCTGCTCGACGACGCGGAAGAGGATCTCGGTCTCGTGGCGGGTCAGTGCCGCGGTCGGCTCGTCGAGGATCAGGATGCGCGCGTCGATGCTCAACGCCTTCGCGATCTCGACCAGCTGCTGGCGGGCGATGCCGAGCTCGCCGACCTTCGAGTCGACGTCGACGTCGAGCCCGATCAGGTCGAGGGCGGCACGGGCGCGCTTCTTCAGCTCTCTGCGGTCGACGAGGCCGAACCGCGTCGGGAACCGCCCCATCATCACGTTCTCGGCGACGCTGAGCGACGCGACGAGGTTCAGCTCTTGGTGGATCGTCGCGATGCCGAGCTTCTCGGCGGCGTGCGTGTTCGGCAGGTGGACGGCCTCGCCGTCGACCAGCACGCGGCCGGCGTCGGGCTGGTACACGCCCGACATCATCTTGATCAGCGTGGACTTGCCGGCGCCGTTCTCACCGAGCAGCACCTGCACCTTGCCGGGCCGGACGTGCACGGTGACGTCGTCGATGACCCGCACGGGGCCGAACGACTTGCTCACGTTCTCGAGCGTGAGCAGGGGGCGATCGTCGTCGATCGAAGGGGGCATGGTCAGTTCCTGCCGAGGGGTCGGGGTGTGGTGGGGTGCGTGGGGCCGGTGGAGTCTGTCGGGCCGGTCGGGTCTGTCGGGGACGAGGAGGCGCGGGTCGTCGACTCGCGGACGATCAGTTCGCTGGGCAGCACGACCGACTCGGGGGTGAACCCGTCGATGACCTCGTGCAGCAGCTGGACGGCGATGCGGCCCATCTCCTCGACGCTGTGCGCGATGACGGTCAGGGCCGGGTCGAGCAACGAGAACCACTCGATGTCGTCGAAGGCGATCACCGAGACGTCGGTGCCCATGCGCATGCCGAGGCGGTTGAGCATGGCGATGGCTCCGACGGCCATGAGGCTGTCGGCGGCGAGGATCGCGGTCGGCGGCTCGTCCAGCTCGAACAGCGCGTGCACCGCGGCCGACCCGCTGGCGGACTGGAAGTCGCCGACGTAGACGAGGTCGGGGTCGGTGCTGAGGCCGAGCTCGGCGGCCGCGGCGGTCCACGCCTCGAGTCGTTCGCGGCCGGTCGACACGCTCTGCGGCCCGGCGACGTAGCCGACGCGCTCGTGGCCGAGGTCGACCAGGTGCTGCACGGCGGCCCGGATGCCCGGGGTGCTGTCGGTCGTCACGCTCGGCACGTCGACGCCCGGGATCGTCCGGTCGACGAACACGGTCGGCACCTCGCGGGCGAGCAGCGAGTCGATGCTGGCCGAGTCGGTGCCCTGCGGGGCGACGATGACGCCGTCGACGCGGCGCGAGATGAGGGTGTCGAGGTAGCGGTCCTGCTGGGCGCGGTTCTCGTTGGCGTTGCCGAGCAGGGTGACGTAGCCGAGCTCGAGCAGCGACTGCTCGATGGTGTGGGCGAGGTCGGCGAAGAACGGGTTGCGGACGTCCGAGACGAGCAACCCGACCGTGTCGGACCGAGTGGAGCGCAGCGCCCGCGCCTGCGCGTTCGGGCGGAAGTCGAGCTCGCGGGCGGCCTGCTCGACCTGCGAGCGGGCCTCGGGCGACGTCGCGGGGTTGCCCGACAGCACCCGGGACGCCGTCGCGGCCGAGACGCCGGCGCGCTGCGCCACGTCCCTGATCGTCACGGTGTTCATCGGGCTCTACCTCGTCGTAGTGGTGCTGCTGGTTCGTCGTGGAATCGATTCCATGGAACCGATTCCACGACAGTAGACGAGCCACCCCGCCCTGTCAACGCGAACCCGCCTCGCGCCCCCGCTGCCACCCGCCCCCCTCTGCGTCGGCCTCTGCCTTGCGCCCGGCACGCCCGCACGTGCGTCACCCCGCGCCTCCTCGTCCCCCCCTGCGCGCCCGGCACTCCCGCACGTGCGACACCCCGTGCCCCGGCACCCCTTGCGCACCCGGCACGGCCGCACCTGCGACACCCCGCGCGTCCGGCACTCCCGCGCACCCCCGTCACCCCACGAGATGAACCCCGTTAACGAAGATGAACCCCGTGAAAACGGGGTTCATCTTCGTGAACGGGGTTCATCGCGAGCCGACCCGACGGCCGGCACCGCACCCCGGCACGCAGAAGAGCGGCGGCCCCCGAAGGGACCGCCGCTCTCGCGTACAGCAGGCGCCGAAACGCCGGAGCGCCCGGGTGCTACTTGGCCGAGACGACCGTCAGCGTGATCGTCGCGATGACGTCCTCGCGCAGGCGGAGGGTGGCTTCGTGCTCACCCGTCACCTTGATGGTCGAGGGGATCTCGACCTTGCGCTTGTCGATCGTCGCGACGCCCTGGGCGCTGACCGCGTCGGCGACGTCGGCCGGGCGGACCGAGCCGAACAGTCGGCCGTCGGCACCGGTCTTCACCGTGAGGCGGATCTTCTGGGCCTCGAGACGCTGCTTGAGGTCGTGGGCCTCTTCGATCGTCTTGAGCTCGCGGGTCTCACGGGCCGTGCGGATCTGCGCGACCTGCTTCTCGCCGCCGCGGCTCCACGCCACGGCGAAGCCCTGGGGCACCAGGTAGTTGCGGGCGTAGCCGTTCTTGACGTCGACGACGTCACCGGCGGAACCGAGGCCGGAGACCTCGTGGGTCAGGATTACCTTCGACATGGTGGTCCTTCCGATCAGCGGCCGGAGCCGGCGTAGGGGAGGAGCGCCATCTCACGGGCGTTCTTCACGGCACGGGCGATGAGGCGCTGCTCCTGGACGGAGACGCCGGTGATGCGACGGGCGCGGATCTTTCCACGCTCCGAGATGAACTTGCGCAGGGTCGCGACGTCTTTGTAGTCGATGACACCGACGCGGATCGACTTCGCGGGAGCGGCGTTCTTGCCGCCCTTGCCGCGGAGGGGCTTGCGGCGGTCGCCGCTGCTCTTTCCAGCCATTGGTTTCTACTTTCGATGAATGAAGAAGTTCTAAAAGGGGGAACGACAGCCCTAGAAGGGCACGGAGCCTAGAAAGGCGTCTCGTCGTTGTAGGTGCCGTTGCCACCGGGGGTGTTCCAGACGTCGCCGCCCGAGGTGTTGCCACCCTGGCCGCCGGCGGGCTGACCCCACGGTTCTTGCGCCTGACCGCCGCCGACCTGAGCCGGCTGGCCACCACGGTTGCCACCGCCACCGTTGCCGCCCCCGAAGGAGCCGCCACCGGCAGCGCCGTCGCGGGACGAGGAGGCGCGGGTCACCTGAGCGGTCGCGTACCGCAGCGAGGGGCCGATCTCGTCGATCTCGAGCTCCATGCTGGTGCGCTTCTCGCCCTCTTTGGTCTCGTACGAGCGCTGCTTGAGTCGGCCCTGAGCGATGACCCGGCTGCCCTTGGTGAGGCTGCTGGCCACGTGCTCGCCGAACTCGCGCCACACGCTGGCACGGAGGAAGAGCGCCTCGCCGTCCTTCCACTCGTTCGACGCGCGGTCGAACGTGCGGGGGGTCGACGCGATGGTGAAGTTCGCGACCGCGAGCCCGTTCTGCGTGTAGCGCAGCTCGGGGTCACTGGTGAGGTTGCCCACCACTGTGATGACGGTCTCGCCAGCCATCGGACTACTCGGCAGCCTTCTCGGCGGCGGGAGCAGCCGGGGCGGCGGCGGCGTTGGCGGCCTTGCGGGCGGCCTTCTCGTCGCTGACCTTCTTGGCGGCGGCGACCATGGCGATCGCCTCTTCGGCACGCAGGACCTTGGTGCGCAGCACGGCCTCGGAGAGACCCAGCTGGCGGTCGAGCTCGACCGTGGCGGCCGGGTTCGAGGTCAGGTTGACGACGGCGTAGATGCCCTCGGTCTTCTTGTTGATCTCGTAGGCCAGACGGCGGCGTCCCCAGATGTCGACGTTGTCGACGGTGCCACCGTCGTTGCGGATGACGTTGAGGAACTTGTCCAAGCTCGGGGCGACGGTGCGCTCATCGATCTCGGGGTCCAGGATGACCATCAATTCGTACTGGTGCATGACTAACCCACCTCCTTCGGACTTGACGGTCACAGACGGTCTGTGACAGGAGGGTGTTCATGACGCTGCGTCGGCCGAGAGGCAGACGCAACCTTCCCAGCGTAGCCGAGCGCGCCTCCTGAATCAATGCCGGGCCCTCGGCCTCGAGGCCGGGCACCGCCGAGGAGGCGCGGGTCGACACCCGCGAGCCCGGTTACGCCCCGGCGCCCTCGCGTGCGGCCCACCAGGCGAGCAGGCGCTCGGTGGCGACCTCGGCCCCCAGCGGCCCCTCTTCGGTGCGCAACTCGAGGAGGAACCGGTAGGCCTCGCCGACCTCGCGGCTCGGGCCGATGCCGAGGACGCGCTGGATCTCGTCGCCGTCGAGGTCGGGCCGCAGCGAGTCGAGCTCTTCGCGCTCGCGCAGCTCGGCGATGCGCTGCTCGAGGTCGTCGTAGGCGAAGCCGAGGCGGTCGGCCTTGCGGCGGTTGCGGGTGGTGACGTCGGCGCGGGTCAGCATGTGCAACCGCTCGAGCTGGTCACCGGCGTCGCGGACGTACCGGCGCACGGCCGAGTCGGTCCAGGCGCCCTCGGTGTAGCCGAAGAAGCGCAGGTGCAGCTCGATCAGTCGCGACACCGCCCCGATGGTGTCGTTGTCGAAGCGCAGCGCCCTGAGTCGCTTCTTCGCGAGCTTGGCACCGACGACGTCGTGGTGGTGGAAGGTGACGACCCCGCCCGGCTCGAGGCGCCGGGTGGCCGGCTTGCCGCAGTCGTGCAGCAGGGCGGCGAGGCGCAGTGTCAGGTCGGGCGCCTCGCCCGGGTGCCGCTCGCGCTCGTAGCCGATGGCCTGGTCGAGCACGGTGAGGCTGTGCTCGTAGACGTCCTTGTGGTGGTGGTGCTCGTCGACCTCGAGACGCATGGCGGCGAGCTCGGGCATGACGTGGTCGGCCAGCCCCGTGTCGACCAGTAGGCGGACACCGTATCGGGGGGTTTCGGTCTTGAGCAGCTTCGACAGCTCGTCGGCGACGCGCTCGACCGAGACGATCGAGAGGGTGTCGGCGCGTGAGGTCATCGCCTCACGCACCTCGTCCGAGACGGTGAAGCCGAGCTGCGCGGTGAAACGGGCGGCCCGCATCATGCGCAACGGGTCGTCGCGGAACGAGTCGACGGCCGTGCCCGGGGTGGCGAGCCGGGCCTGCAGCAGGTCCTCGACGCCGCCGGACGGGTCGACCAGCACGCGCTCGGGCAGCCGCAGC
>NZ_JADKSD010000003.1:357854-366481 GCF_015350895.1 Frigoribacterium sp. VKM Ac-1396
GGGTGGCGAGCCGGGCCTGCAGCAGGTCCTCGACGCCGCCGGACGGGTCGACCAGCACGCGCTCGGGCAGCCGCAGCGCCATCGAGTTGACGGTGAAGTCGCGTCGGACGAGGTCGCCCTCGAGGGTGTCGCCGA
Organism: Frigoribacterium sp. VKM Ac-1396; assembly: GCF_015350895.1. Classification (NCBI taxonomy): domain Bacteria; kingdom Bacillati; phylum Actinomycetota; class Actinomycetes; order Micrococcales; family Microbacteriaceae; genus Frigoribacterium; species Frigoribacterium sp. VKM Ac-1396. Next base: position 357,990 of record NZ_JADKSD010000003.1, read on the forward strand.
ACTCGACGACGGGCTTGCGGGTCTCGCCGTCGTAGACGTCGCTGCGGTAGGTCGTGATCTCGACGGTCTCGCCGTCGACGCGGGCGGCGATGGTGCCGAAGGCGCGCCCGACGTCCCAGTGCGCCTCGGCCAGCGGCACGACGATCGCGAGGATCTGGTCGGGGTCGGCGTCGGTGGTGAAGTCGAGGTCGTTGACCGGCCGACCGACGAAGGCGTCGCGCACCGGACCACCGACGAGGGCCAGCTCGTGACCGGCCGCGGCGAACGCGGCGGCGAGCTTCTCGATGCGGGGGGTGGCGGCCAGCTCGTCCAGTCGCGTGAGGGCCCGTGCGACGCTGTCCATGACGGACAACCTTGCCACAGCCGAGGAGGCGCGGGCTGAGTCCCCCGCGCACCTCGCGGTGCGTCCCTCCCCGCCTCACGGCGCATCCCTCCCCGCCTCGCAGGCGCTTCGCCGCTGCTTCCCGGTCCGCGTTGCCTAGACTCGGCATGCTCGAACGGCCCCTGACGCCGTCGACACCTGACGCCTATGAGACTCTTCTTCGCCGTGATCGCCGCCCTGCTGGCGGTGTTCGTCGTGTCGGCGGGGTTGCCCGCGACGTCGGCCCGGGCGTCGTCGGCACCCACCGGCGACGGGGTCACGATGACCCTCGAACCGGCCTCCGACGGCGTGCTGCGCCCCGACGACGACCTCACCCTCGGCGTCACCGTCACGAACGGTGGCGACTCCGACCTGGCGGCGAGCACGGCCAGGGTCTACCTCGACCGCGAGCCGTTCACCACCCGGTCGAAGCTCGCCTCGTGGCTCGACCCCGACGACGTCTCGGGCGACGACTACCTCGGCCGCCAGCTCGTGCAGGTCGACGTGCCGGCGGTCGCCGCCGGGTCGTCCGTCGCGCTCGACACGGTCGTCGTGTCCGCCGACCGCCTCGGCCTCACCGGCCGGACGTTCGGCGCACGGGCCCTCGGTGCCCGCGTGCTCGACGCGTCGGGCAGCCAGGTGGCGCAGACCCGCAGCAGCGTGGTCTGGTACCCGGCCGACAGCTTCCAGCCGACCCGCGTCGCGGTCGCCGTGCCGATCACGACTCCCGAGAGCGAGACCGGCGTCCTCGACGCCTCGGCCCTGGCCGCCTACACCTCCGAGGGCGGGGTGCTGCGGCGCGAGCTCGACGCCGTGACGGGCACGGGGGCGACCCTCGGCGTCGACCCGATGATCGTCGCCTCGATCCGCCTGCTCGGCACCGAGGCACCGCAGTCGGCCCTCGACTGGCTCGCCGAGCTCGAGGCCCTGCCGAACGACATGTTCCCCCTGGCGTACGCCGACGCCGACCTCGCCGGGCTGCGCCAGGCCGGCGCCTCGACCGTGCCGACCGTCACCTCTCTCGACACGCTGGTCGACCCCAGCCGCTTCGAGGGCATGGCGGCGCCGACCGAGACCGCCACCGAGGCGCCGACCGACGAGACGCCCGCCGCCGACGACGGCTCGGGCACGGGCGTCGCCGGGTCCGACCCGACCGCCCTGCCGACCGAGGGGTCCACCGGCGAGCCGACCGACGAGCCGACCCCGTCCGAGACCCCGGGTGACGGCGTGACCCTGCCGACCACCGACCAGCTGCTCGAGTTCCCCTGGACCCAGCAGGGCGTCGTCTGGCCCCGCCAGTCGTCCGTCGTGTCGGCCGACCTCACGGCGTTCGCCGCCGGCTCGTACACGTCGACCATCGTCTCGAGCGGCAACGTCGACGTCGAGGGCGACTCGACCGAGAACGCGGCCGTCACGATCGACGGCGTCCCGGCCGTCGTCTCGGACGACCCGCTGTCGACCCTGCTCACCCAGGCGGCCGAGGCGACGACCCTCGCCGAATGGCAGTCCATGATGGCCCGGCTGTCCGCCACGATCGCCACCGTCGCCTACGAGCGGCCGAGCGACGCCCGCACCCTGCTGACGACGCTCGAGCGCGAGTGGCCGTCGACGGGGCAGTTCCTCACCCGGACGCTGCAGGCGGTCGACGCCCTGCCGTGGGTGAGCGGTGCCACGCTGACCGACGCGCTGGCGAGCACCCCGTCGACGGCGTCGGTCGTCGACAGCCCCGAGAGCGACGCCCGCCTCGCCCGGTTGCGCGACCTGGTGTCCGCCGACCAGAAGGTCGTCGACTTCTCGACCGCCCTGGCCGAGCCGCAGCTGGTGACCGAGACGGCCCGCCTGCGCACCATGGCCCTCGCCTCGCACGCCTGGCGAGACAACGTCGACGGCTTCCCCGCCGAGGTCGCCTCCGCCGTCGCCGAGGCGACCGCGACCTCGGGTCTCGTGGCCGTCGTCCAGGGGTCGCCGATCTCGATCCTCGGCGACCGGTCGGCCCTGCCGCTCTACCTCGAGAACCGCACCGACTCCGTCGCGACGGTCATGCTGGCCGTCACGCCGTCGAACTCGATCCTGTCGATCGAGCGCAGCCCGATCGAGGTGACGATCCAGCCGCAGTCGCAGACCCGCGTCAGCGTGCCGGTGCAGTCCGTGGCCAACGGCACCGTCTCGGTGCAGTTGCAGCTCGTCAGCCTGTCGGGCATCGCCATCGCGACTCCCGTCGAGCTGCCGCTGTCGGTGCAGGCCGGGTGGGAGACCGCCATCACCTGGATCTTCGGCGTCGCCTTCGCCGCCCTGTTCGTCGGTGGCCTCTACCGCACCTTCCGCAAGCGCCGGAAGGCGCGCGACGAGGCGACGGCCTCCGAGCCCGGGCCGTCATCCGATGCGGCCGCCGCGCCGCCCGTCCAGGAGTCCATGTGAGCAACCAGGGCGGTCTCGGTCGCGCCAGCATCCTCCTCGCGTCCGGGACGATGGTCTCGCGCGTCCTCGGCTTCGTGAAGGCGGCCGTGCTGGCCGCGGCGATCGGGCAGTCGGCGAGCCGGGCGGCGGACTCGTTCGCCCTCGCGAACCAGCTGCCGAACAACATCTACGCCCTGATCGCGGGCGGTCTGCTCAGCGCGGTGCTTGTGCCGCAGATCGTGCGGGCGGCGACGTCGGACGACGGCGGGCAGCGGTTCGTCAACAAGATCGTCACCCTCGGCACCATCGTCTTCGCGGTCGTCGGCCTCGTCGGCACGCTGCTCGCCCCCGTGCTCGTCCGGCTCTACGCCCAGCAGAGCACCGACGGCGGGGCGGGGTTCACCTCGGACCAGCTCGCCCTGGCCACGGCGTTCGCCTACTGGTGCCTGCCGCAGATCTTCTTCTACGCGATGTACTCGCTGCTCAGCGAGGTGCTGAACGCCCGGCAGGTCTTCGGGCCCTTCACCTGGGCCCCGGTGCTCAACAACGTCGTGGCGATCGTGGGCCTGGTCGTCTTCATGGTGCTGTTCGGCGGCGCCGTCGAGAACTCGGTGGTCGACGTCTGGACGCCCGACCGCATCCTCGTGATCGCGGCGACGGCCACCCTGGGCGTCCTGGCCCAGGCGGCCTTCCTGCTGCTCTTCTGGCGGCGGGCCGGCCTGGGGTTCCGTCCCGACTTCCGCTGGCGGGGCGTCGGCCTCGGCGCCACCGGCAAGGCCGCGGGCTGGCTCTTCGGAATGGTGCTCGTGACCCAGCTGGCCGGCCTCGTGCAGAGCCGCGTCGCGACCCTCGGCAGCGAGGTCGGTGCCTCGAACGCGGTGCTCGCGAACGCCTGGCTGCTCTTCATGCTGCCCCACGGCATCATCGCCGTCTCGATCGGCACCGCCTACTTCACCCGCATGAGCGGGCACGCCTCGCGCGGCGACCTGCGTGCCGTGCGCGTCGACATGTCGCAGTCGCTGCGGGCCATCGGCATGTTCATGGTGTTCGCGGCCGTCGCGATGTGCGTCGTCGCCTACCCGTTCGCGCGGTTCTTCGAGGTCGACTTCGCCGGGTCGACCCGCACGGCCCAGGTCATCCTCGGCTACATGCCGGGCCTCGTCCTGTTCAGCGTGCTCTTCATCGTCCAGCGGGTCTTCTACTCGATGCACGACCAGCGCACCCCGTTCTTCCTGCAGCTGGTCCAGTCGGGCATCTTCGTGGCCGGCGTCGCGATCTCGGCCGCCGTCGTGCCGCCCGAGCGCATCGCGATGGCCATCGCCATCACCACCTCGATCGCGGGGTCGAGCCAGGCCGTGGTCGCCCTCTGGGTGGTCAAGGGCCGACTCGGTGGCATCGACGGTCGGTGGGTGCTGCGCCGCTACGTGCAGTTCTTCGTCTTCTCGCTCGTCGCGGGCGTCGTCGGCCTCGTCGTCGTGACCGCACTGGGGGGTTTCTCCGCTGACGGATTCGCCCAGTCGGGCCGCGTGCCGGGCGTGCTGACGGTCGTGGTGGCCGGGGCCGTCATGGGGCTGGTCTACGGGGCGCTGCTCTGGTTCACACGAATCCCCGAGCTGCGGGTGCTGACCACGCCGGTGACCTCGCGCCTCGCACCCACCGTCTCGCGCCTCCTGCGCCGCTGATCCCGGCTGCCAGGCCGGCGGGAATGCGCCGTCGGTAGGATGCGTTCCACCAGACGATCGAGGGATCCGACCGTGCGAGCCACCACTCGCCCGTCGTCTTCCCGCTCGTGAAGTCCATCCCCAGGAAGGTGCCCATGCGCCAGGTCATCATCATCGGCTCCGGCCCCGCCGGCTACACGGCCGGCATCTACGCCGCCCGCGCCGGTCTGCGCCCCCTCATCGTCGCGAGCTCGGTCGAGGCCGGCGGCGAGCTCATGAAGACCACCGAGGTCGAGAACTTCCCCGGGTTCCCCGACGGCATCCAGGGCCCCGAGCTCATGTTCAAGATGCAGGAGCAGGCCGAGAAGTTCGGTGCCGAGGTGCTGCTCGACGACGTCACCGCGGTCGACCTGACCGGCGACGTCAAGAAGGTCACCCTGGGCAACGGCACGGTCGAAGAGAGTTTGACGGTGATCTTCGCCACGGGCAGCGCCTACCGCAAGCTCGGCCTCGCCGACGAAGAGCGCCTGAGCGGCCGCGGCGTCAGCTGGTGCGCCACGTGCGACGGCTTCTTCTTCAAGGAGAAGGCGATCGCCGTCGTCGGCGGCGGCGACTCGGCGATGGAAGAAGCGACGTTCCTCACCCGCTTCGCCTCGAAGGTCTACGTGATCCACCGCTCGAGCAGCCTGCGCGCGTCCAAGATCATGCAAGACAGGGCGCACGCCAACGACAAGATCGAGTTCTTGTTCGACAAGCAGGTCACGGCGATCCTCGGCGGCGAGAAGGCCACCGGCGTCACCCTGACCGACACGGTCGACGGCAGCACGAGCGACCTCGACCTCGACGGCCTCTTCATCGCCATCGGCAACGACCCCCGCGTGCACCTCGTGCACGGCCAGGTCGACCTCACCTCGGACGGCACCATTGCCGTGCAGGGCCGCAGCTCGAAGACCAACCTCACGGGCGTCTTCGCCGCGGGTGACGTCATCGACGCGACGTACCGACAGGCCGCCACCGCCGCGGCCTCGGGCACCGTCGCGGCGCTCGACGTCGAGCACTACCTGGCCTCGCTCGACCAGACCTTTCTAGCCGAGCAGACCATCGGGTCGGCCGAGGGCGTCGAGACGTCCGAGTCCGTGGTCGCCTGACCCGCGCCTCCTGAAGCCAACCCAGATCACCCTGACGAAAGGAACACCATGAGCAGCGCCAAAGCAGTGACCGACGCGTCCTTCGAGGCCGACGTCCTCAACTCCGACAAGACGATCCTGGTCGACTTCTGGGCCGAGTGGTGCGGCCCGTGCCGTGCCGTCTCGCCCATCCTCGACCAGATCGCCGCCGAGCACGGCGACAAGATCGAGATCGTCAAGCTCAACGTCGACGACAACCCGCAGACCGCCATGAAGTACCAGATCACCTCGATCCCGGCCATGAAGGTCTACCGCGGCGGCGAGGTCGTCAAGACCGTCATCGGCGCCAAGCCCAAGCCGGCCCTCGAGGCCGACCTGGCGGAGTTCATCGCGTAGTCGACGCCGACACCACGACGAGAGCCCGCCCAGCACGCGCTGGGCGGGCTCTCGTCGTCCCCGGCCCGGACGGGCATAGTCTTGACCGCAGCACCCTCTGACAGAACAGGGACATCGATGAGCGACAAGGGCACCAACCTCGACCCGTGGTACGACTCGTACGCCGACCGTACGGCCGGCCTCAGCGCCTCCGAGGTCCGAGCCCTGTTCGCCGTCGCCTCGCGACCCGAGGTCGTCTCGCTGGCCGGCGGCATGCCCTACGTCTCGGCCCTGCCCCGCGAGCTCGTCACCGGCGCCATCGACCGTGTCATGGCCGACGGGGGAGCGATGGCGATGCAGTACGGCAGCGGCCAGGGCACCCCGGCCATCCGCGAGCACATCATGCAGATCATGGCCATGGAGGGCATCCGCGGCAGCGCCGACGACGTCGTCGTGACGACCGGCTCGCAGCAGGCCCTCGACCTGGTCACCCGCCTGTTCGTCAACCCCGGCGACGTCGTGCTGGCCGAGTCGCCGAGCTACGTCGGGGCCCTCGGCGTCTTCAAGGCTTACCAGGCCGACGTGGTCCACGTCGCCATGGACGAGCACGGCCTCGTGCCCGAGGCGCTGCGCGAGGCCATCGCCGGCGTCGCGGCCCGCGGCGGCCGCATCAAGTTCCTCTACACGATCCCGAACTTCCACAACCCGGCCGGCGTCACGCTCACCTGGGCCCGACGCGTCGAGATCCTCGAGATCTGCCGCTCGGCCGGCATCCTCGTCCTCGAGGACAACCCGTACGGGCTGCTCTACTTCGACCAGCCCGCCCCGCAGGCGATGCGCTCGATCGACGACGAGGGCGTCATCTACCTCGGCTCGTTCTCGAAGACGCTCGCGCCGGGCTTCCGGGTGGGGTGGGCGCTGGCCCCGCACGCCATCCGCGAGAAGCTCATCCTGGCCAACGAGTCGGCCACGCTGTCGCCCAACTCGTTCGGGCAGTTCGTCATCACCGAGTACCTCGACCAGGCCGACTGGCGCGGTCAGATCGAGACCTTCCGGGGCCTCTACCGCGAGCGACGCGACGCCATGATCTCGGCGCTCGGCGAGTACCTGCCCTCACTCAGCTGGAACGTCCCCGACGGCGGCTTCTTCGTCTGGGTCGGGCTGCCCCCCGAGCTCGACTCGAAGGCGATGCTGCCCCGTGCCGTCAAGGAGCTCGTCGCCTACACGCCCGGCACGGCCTTCTTCGCCGACGGCCAGGGCCGACAGAACATCCGCCTCTCGTTCTGCTACCCGACCCCCGAGTCGATCCGCACCGGCGTCGCCCGACTCGCCGCCGTCGTCAACGGTGAACTCGACCTGGTGCGCACGTTCTCGTCCGCCAGCCTGTCGAACCCGGCCGCACGCCCGCAGAGCGTCGTCGTCCCGCCGCCGAACACCAACTGACCAGCACTTTCCACACATCCTGGTCGATCGACGCGAGCCCCGGCTCGACGTCGTGAGACCCGAGGAGGGCCCCACCATGGCATCGAGCCCGCTGCACACCGTCACCGTCCTCGCCGGCGGCATCTCGCACGAGCGCGACGTCTCGCTGAGATCCGGGAGGCGCGTGGTCGACAGTCTCTCGACCCACGGCATCGAGGTGGAGCTCCGCGACCCGGACGCCTCGTTGCTCGGGCACCTGACCACGTCCCGCCCCGACGTCGTCTGGCCTGCCCTGCACGGCGCCAGTGGAGAAGACGGCGCGCTGCGCGGGCTGCTCGAGGCCCTCGACGTCCCCTTCGTCGGCAGCACGGCGGCCGCCGCCCGACTGGCATGGGACAAGCCGACAGCCAAAGAGCTGGCCCGGCGGGCCGGAGTCTCCACACCCCGCGGCATCACCCTCTCGCACGACGCGTTCCGCGAGCTCGGGGCCGTCGGCGTACTCGCGGCCATCGCCGACGAGCACCCGGTGCCCGTGGTCGTGAAACCCGCACGAGGCGGGTCGGCGCAGGGCGTGACGGTCGTCGACGAGGCTGGCTCGCTGCCGCGTGCCATGGTCGACGCCTACACGTACTGCGACGACGTCATCGTCGAGCAGAAGATCACCGGCACCGAGATCGCCGTCGGAGTGATCGACACCGGCGACGGCCCCCTCGCCCTGCCGGCCGTCGAGATCGTCCCTCGCCAGGGATTCTACGGTTTCGAGGCACGGTACAACGCGGGGGAGACCACCTTCTACACCCCCGCTCGCCTCGACCCGTCGGCTGCCGACGCCGCCGCGCGGGCCGCCGTGGCCGTCCACGAGGCGCTGGGCCTCCGTCACCTGTCGCGGGTCGACCTCATCGTCGATGCCGCCGGCACCCCGTGGTTCCTCGAGGTCAACGTGTTGCCCGGACTGACCGAGACGTCTCTCGTCCCCATGGCTCTCGAGTCCGCCGGCTACGAGCTCGGCATGTTCTACGCGGCCCTCGCCGAGAAGGCCGTCAGCGACCACCAACGCTGATCGCGCGCGGCGACGGACGTTTCACGTGAAACGTCAGCCGAGCTTCGATGGCACTGCTGAACGCAGTCGGATGGCACACGGCCAGCGGC
>NZ_JADKSD010000003.1:366581-498383 GCF_015350895.1 Frigoribacterium sp. VKM Ac-1396
ACGGACGTTTCACGTGAAACGTCAGCCGAGCTTCGATGGCACTGCTGAACGCAGTCGGATGGCACACGGCCAGCGGCAGAGCCTACGTGAGCGAGTGCCGTGCCCGGCATGGAGGGCTCCAGGACGAGGTGGCGCAACAGCAGCGGTGTTCGTGATCGTCATCTGCCACCACATGGCGACTCCTGACCCATGGACGCTGTCGACACGTTGATGTGCTCCTGCCCTGGTCCAGCAGAAGTGATCCGACATCGCTACGACCTGGCCACCGGCGTCGCCCGACGGACCACAAGGCTGTGACGAGTCGCGAGGGCGTCAAGGCCGATGCCCTTGCGTGCTCCACGGCCCTGCATGATCGAACCGCCATGCACGTGTCAGCTGGCGTCGTCTACATGGCTGCCGCGACGAAAACAGGCCGTGACGCGTAGGTTTCCGTAAACGATCTCGACACCTGGGGGAGCGAAGGTGACTCGAGAAGGCATGATCGATGAGACCGATTCAGCCGTGACCTGGTCCAGGTCACCTACCCCACAAGAGCCGACGTGACGAGATCTGATTGGCAGCACATCGCCCGCTCGCTACGGGGAAGCGGCCTCAGCTGGGCCCGTGTAATTTGCTCTTGGTCACAACGGCCGGTGGGTTTCACGTGAAACATGAAGTAGCGACCAACCACGACAGGGTCAGTCTTGACGAGCACTCCGCCCTGGGTAACTCACCGGGGCACCATGTTTCACGTGAAACCGAGTAGACCGGGACGGTGGTCAGCCCTCCCGCTCGTGACCGAGCTGACCGAGGATGCGATTCAGGTCTTGCATGGAGGCAAAGTCGATGGTGATCGACCCCTTGCGAGCACCCAGTGACACCTTGACTCGGGTCTCGAAGCGGTCCCCGAGGCTCTCGGCCACCTCGTCGAGGTGAGCCTGGTGTTTGCCGGGGGTCGCCGTGCGGGTCGACTTCGGCTTCGCAGTACCACCGGCGGCGATCGTTTCAGCCGCACGGACGCTCAGGTCTTCGTTGACGATCCGATCGGCGAGTCGTGCCATGAGGACGGGGTCACCCGTGCTGAGGATGGCACGCGCATGACCAGCCGTGAGCACACCCGAAGCGACCCGGCGCTGGACCGCGGCCGGCAGACGAAGCAGCCGGAGGGTGTTCGTGATCTGGGGACGACTGCGACCGATGCGCGTCGCCAATTCGTCTTGCGTTATGCCGAAATCGGCGAGAAGTTGCTGATAGGCGGACGCTTCTTCGAGCGGGTTGAGCTCTGCCCGGTGCAGGTTCTCGAGCAAGGCATCGCGCAACATGGCATCGTCGGCGGTGTCTTTGACGATCGCAGGGATCGTCGCTAGGCCCAACTCTTTGGTGGCGCGCAGCCGACGCTCACCCATGACGAGTTCGTATTGTGCGGCGCCCTTGCCCGCCTTCTTCACCGGCCGAACCACGATGGGCTGTAAGACCCCCACCTCGCGGATGGACGTCACGAGCTCGGCGAGCTCTTCTGCACGGAACTCGGCCCGCGGTTGCTGCGCGTTCGGCGTGATGTCGAGCGGGTTGAGGTTCGCGAGACGGGCACCAGGAACCGCGATGAGCTCGTCAGCTGTCTGCTGGGCCGTCGGGAAGAACACGTCCACCGGACGATCCTGGCTCTCGTCCGAGACCGGGATGAGGGCTCCGATGCCGCGACCGAGGCCGGTTCTCTTGGTTGCCATTACTGGGGTGCTCCTCGACGTGCTAGTTCGGCGGCCGCCTCGAGGTACGAGATCGACCCGGGGGAGTTGGTGTCGTAACTGATCACGGTCTGGCCGTAACCGGGTGCCTCACTGATGCGCACCGACCGCGGGATGAGCGTGTTGAGTGCTTCATCAGGGAAATGCTCGCGGACGTCGGCGACGACCTGCTGTGCCAGGTTCGTCCGGCCGTCGTACATGGTCAGCAGGATGCTCGACACCTTGAGCTGGGGGTTCAGGTGCTTCTCGATCAGTTGGATGTTGCGCAACAGCTGGCTCAGGCCCTCGAGTGCGTAGTACTCGCACTGGATCGGGATCAGCACCTCGCTCGCCGCGACGAACGCGTTGATGGTCAAGAGCCCCAACGACGGAGGGCAGTCGATGAAGACGTAGTCGTACCGATCTCCGGCCTTCTCGGTGTCGGTCAGGTACTCCGACAGGGCGCGGCTCAGTCGCTGCTCGCGCGCCACGAGCGAGACGAGTTCGATCTCGGCCCCGGCCAGGTGGATCGTGGCCGGAATGCAGAAGAGGGTGTCGAACTCGGGGCTCTTCTGGACGACGTCGGCGACGGCACCGTCGTTGACGACGACGTCGTAGACACTCGGCGTCTCGGCTCGGTGCTCGACTCCGAGAGCCGTCGACGCATTGCCCTGCGGATCGAGATCGATGACGAGCACCTTGGCACCGCTGCGCGCCAGGGCGGCCGAGAGGTTGACGGTGGTGGTGGTCTTACCCACCCCACCCTTCTGGTTCGACACGGTGATCACCCGCGTCTTCGCCGGGGCCGGCAGGGGCTCACGCGACAAGGCCTGCTTCCGACGGTTGAGGTCGGCGAGTTCTCGAGCCAGGGGAGTGCTTCTGTCGTCGTCAGCCGATGGACTCACTGAGGGGGTCTCCGTATCGCCATGTTTCACGTGAAACGATCAGCCCGGAGGAGTGACCACAGCCTCCAGGAGGCGGCTCACGGTCGTCGGGGATCGAAGGCCGAGTCTATCGCGAGCACCCGACGCTGACGGCGGACCCACCAGGCGCGTCCCGTCGCGATGGCAGGCCCATCCTCGTGGCAGGTCGAATGTGACTGGTACGAATGCCTGGCCAGAGGCTATTTCGGGTTGTCCGGAGGGCTAGTCGAGGGTGGCGATGAAGACGCGGGTCGTCTCGTCCACGAGACCCACACCCAGTTCGCGGGCCTCGACGTCGATGAGGTGGTGTCGTGCGATGACCTTGCGGGCCGCAGCGATCTCGTCGTCGACGCGAGCGCCCTTCATCAGCAACAGCTGCCCCCCGGTCCTGACCAGGGGTGCCGTGAGCGGGATCAGCTTCGACAGGGCGGAGACGGCCCGGGCCGTCGCCTGGTCGAGCCACCCGTCGAGCTGCACCTCTTCGGCGCGGGCTCGAACGACCTCGACGTTGTCGAGCCCCATCCGCTCGGCCTCGGCCGTCAGCCAGTCGACCCGCCGCTCCATCGGCTCGATGAGGACGAGCGTGGAGTCCGGCCGTGCCGCAGCCAGGACGAGGCCCGGCAGGCCCGCACCCGATCCGATGTCGCCGACGCGGCCGGCGACCAGCAGGGGAGCCAACAAGCCGCAGTTGACGACGTGGCGCGTCCACAGGCGGGGGAGTTCGAGGGGGCCGATCAGGCCCAGCTCTTCGCCGTGCTGCGCGAGGTCGGCGACGTACCGCCGGACCACGTCGATGCGGTCACCGAAGATCTCGGTGGCGACGGCCGGCTCGGCCTCGAGGGTCGACGTGTCGGTCATGCGTCGGCTCAGGGACGCGTGATGACGGTGTGCCGGTCGCGGCCTTCACCCTCGGACTCCGAGGTGAAGCCACGGGCGGCGACGACGTCGTGGACGAGCTTGCGCTCGTACGACGACATCGGGGGCAGGGAGGCCGACGTGGCACCGTCTTCGAGCTTGGCGACGGCGTGGTCGACCAGCCGCTCGAGTTCGGTCTCACGGGTCGCGCGCGACCCGCCGATGTCGAGGATCAGGCGGGAGAACTCGCCCGTCTTCGTCTGGACGGCGATCCGGGTCAGCTCTTGCAGGGCGTTCACCGTGTCGGGCTTGGACAGCAGGCGGAGCTTCTGCTCGCCGCTCGAGTCGACCGAGATGTACGAGCGGCCCCCGCGCACCTCGATGTCGATGTCGCCGTCGAAGTCGCAGATGTCGAGCAGCTCTTCGATGTAGTCGGCTGCGATGTCGCCCTCGTCGAGGACGTCGGCCTCGCCGTCGGAACCGACCCGCGCCTCCTGGGTGTCGGTCGAGGCGGCGTCGTCGCCGTTCTCGGCGGCGGGCTCGACGATGTCGGTCGTGGAGTCGTCAGAGGTCATTTCTTGGGGCCGTTCTGCTTCTTGGCGCGGTTCTTGCCGACGGGCTGCGTCCGCTGGGTCGTCTTGGGCATGGCGGGTGCCGACTCGATCTCGGTCACGGTGATGGTGGGCAAGCCCTTGCGCTGCTGCTTGCGGGCGAGGCGCTCCTCACGGGCGAGCGCCGCCTCGCTGCCGGGGGTGGGCATGTTCCGGATGACCAGGAACTGCTGCACCATCGTCCAGATGTTCGACGTCAGCCAGTAGAACATGACGCCGAGCGGGAACGACAGACCCGAGAAGACGAAGACCAGGGGGAGGAAGTAGAGGAGCATGCGCTGCTGCTTGAACATGGGGCTCGCCTTGGTCTCGGGCGACATGTTCTTCGAGACGATCTGCAGCTGGGTGATGAACTGCGACGCGGTCATGATGACCACCATGGCGCCGGCCATCAGGCGGACCTCCCACGTCGTGGCACCGAGGAAGGTCTCTTTCAGGGGGGCGCCGAAGAGCGCCGACTCGCCGAACGAGTTCGAGAGCGCTGCGTTGAGCAGGCCGATGCCCACCTTCTCTTGCTGGGCGTTGTGCAGCACCGTGTAGAGGCTGAAGAAGATCGGCATCTGGATCAACAGGGGCAGGCACGAACTGAGCGGGTTGGTGCCCGTGTCTTTGTAGAGCGCCATGGTCTCGCGCGACATCGCCTCGCGACTGAACTGGTCGCGCTTGCCCTTGTACTTGTCCTGGATCTTCTTCAGCCGGGGCGCGATCTCCATCATGCGGCGCTGGCTCTTGATCTGCCGGACGAAGATCGGGATGAGGCAGGCGCGCACCACGAGGACGAGTCCGACGATCGACAGCACCCACGTGCTGCCGGCCGCGGTGTCCATGCCGAACGAGGTGAGCACGTTGTGGAAGCCGACGAGGATCGCCTCGACGACCCATCTCAGGGGCCAGAGGATGGTGCCGATGAAGTCCATGGTGTTCGGGTCAGCCCTTTCCGTGGCTCTGTGCGGCGATCCGGCCGGATCCGACGAGGTCGGCGGTGGCGGTGGTGGATCGCGGTGTCACGAAGCCGGACTTCGTGACGTGGTACTTCTGTGTACGGGGTTCGGGGACGTCGTCGACGCCCCCGGCTGCCCAGGGGTGACACCGGGCGATGCGCCAGCTGCCCATCGCCACGCCGCGCACGACGCCGTGCAGCTGGATGGCCTCGAGGGCGTACCTCGAGCACGACGGGTAGTAGCGGCAGACGTCGCCGTAGAGCGGGGAGACGACGGCGCGGTAGACGCGGAGGACGAGCACGCACGCGTTGCGGGGAAGCAACCCCACGAACTGCACCGCTCTCGTCACGCTCTCACGCCCCTGTCGACCACCTCGGAGATGTCCGTCAGCAGGGTAGACCACGCAACGTCAGGGCTGCCTGGCAAGGCTCTGATCACGACGTCGACCCCTGGGGGCAGCGTCGGCAGCAGCTCGTGGCAGACGCCCTTGAGCCGGCGACGGACCGTGTTGCGGACGACCGCGTTGCCGACGGTCTTGGCCACGATGAAGCCGAACCGGACCATGCCGTCGTCACGACGACGCACGTAGACGACCGAGTGCGCCGTGCCCGACTTGCGGCCACGGCGCACGGTGGTTCGGTAGTCGTCTGCGCGGACGATCCGGTTGGCCCTGGCCAACACGGGAGTGGCTACGCCGAGAGCTCGGTGCGGCCCTTGCCACGACGGGCGGCGAGGATGGCGCGGCCGGCGCGGGTGCGCATGCGGGCACGGAAGCCGTGCTTCTTGGCGCGACGACGGTTGTTCGGCTGGAACGTTCTCTTGCTCATGGGGGTCCTCCAGGAAAGCGGACCAGGCCTGTTGCCACGATCCGAGAAGTCTTGTACAGCCAACGCGGCTGAAATCAACTGATTAAAAGTACGCGTGATCGGAGCCCTGGTCAAACGGCAGCCTGGGAGGCGGTTGTCCACAGTGTTGAAAACTCCTGTTGCGAAGTCCACACCCTGGCGAACTAAGGTGGGTACTTCTCGCGGTGCATCCGCGTGACGACGGGGAACGCACAGCACTCCCGGCCCCGGACGGAGCCAGCCGATCGGTGGAGAAAGCTGTGCACAACTCGTCCCGCACTCGTACCCTTCGAACACCGGCGGGTGAACGCGACCCGCACGCGGAGGCACTCGGAGCAGTCCGACGCCCGCACCGCGAGAAAGAGACTCCCAGTGGCGCACACCGTCGACCCGGTCCAGGACCTGTGGCGTTCCGTCCTCGCGACGTTGACGACCGACGACCGCATCACGCCCCAGCTGCACGGCTTCATCAGCCTGGTCGAGCCGAAGGGCGTCCTGGGCGGGACGCTCTACCTCGAGGTGCCCAACGACCTGACGCGCGGCATGCTCGAGCAACGCATCCGTGAGCCCCTGCTCGAGTCGATCGCCGGGCTCGGCGACACCTCGGTCTCGAGCTTCGCCATCACGGTCAACCCCGACATCACCCCCGACACCCTCACCCAGCAGGTCGAGCAGTCCGAGCCGGTCCACTACATCGAGGCCCCGTTCGTGCCGGCCCCGGTCGAGTCCAGCGCCAGCGGCAAGCGCAACGACTCCCGCCTGAACCCGAAGTACAGCTTCGACAACTTCGTCATCGGCGCCTCGAACCGTTTCGCCCACGCGGCCGCGGTCGCCGTCGCCGAGGCTCCGGCCAAGGCCTACAACCCACTCTTCGTCTACGGCGAGTCGGGGCTCGGCAAGACCCACCTGCTGCACGCCATCGGCCACTACGCCGAGACTATGTACCCGGGCATCCGCGTCCGCTACGTCAGCAGCGAGGAGTTCACGAACGACTTCATCAACTCGATCGCGAACAACCGCTCCAGCCTCTTCCAGCAGAGGTACCGCGAGATCGACATCCTGCTGATCGACGACATCCAGTTCCTCCAGGGCAAGGACAGCACCCAAGAGGCGTTCTTCCACACCTTCAACACCCTGCACGACCACGACAAGCAGCTCGTCATCACCAGCGACCTGCCGCCCAAGCACCTCACGGGCTTCGAGGACCGCATGCGGTCGCGCTTCGAGTGGGGCCTGATCACCGACGTGCAGGCGCCCGACCTCGAGACCCGCATCGCCATCCTCCGCAAGAAGGCGCAGAGCGAGAAGCTGCAGATCCGCGACGAGGTCCTCGAGTTCATCGCGACGAAGGTGTCGAGCAACATCCGCGAGCTGGAGGGCACCCTGATCAGGGTGACGGCCTTCGCGAGCCTCAACCGGACGGCCGTCGACCTCGCCCTCGTGCAGACCGTCCTGAAAGACCTGATCACGCTCGACGAGGACAACATCATCGCGCCGGTCGACATCATCAACCACACGGCGGACTACTTCAAGCTCACGGTCGACGACCTCTACGGGTCGTCCCGCTCGCAGGCGATCGCCACGGCTCGTCAGATCGCCATGTACCTCTGCCGAGAGCTCACCAGCCTCTCGCTGCCCAAGATCGGCCAGCTCTTCGGCAACCGCGACCACACGACGGTCATGTACGCCAACAAGAAGATCAGCGAGCTCATGAAGGAGCGCCGCTCGATCTACAACCAGGTGACCGAGCTGACCAGCCGCATCAAGCAGGACACCCGCTACAAGTGAGCGTTCGGCGGGCCAGGCCGGCCCGTCCGCCACGACCCCCTCGTCCGGGCGCCGACCACGTGTCGGCGCCCGTTCGTCGTCCTCGGGGTGCCCAGCGCCTCCTGGAGGGCCCTGGGGACGCACGTTCCACACAGTGTGGATAACTTGTGGAAACTCGTGGATAACCGCGTCGACGCTGTTCAGGGATCCGTCGCACCTGTGGGATCCCGCTCGAGGCGAGGTGGGGACCGCGACGGTTCTTGTCATTCGGTTCCACACGCCCTCCACAAGTCACACGCGTGTAGTTCGCCTGAGCCACGGGGTTTTAAACAGGTTATCCACACTGTGCACAACGGTTAAGACTGTTAATCCTGGTTACAAGAAATTGATCGAGAGACAACCTTGTGGATCGATCCGGGCCTCGGGCCCCGGCTTTCTCCTCCCGGAAGGGCTGACCCCGATGCTGTGCCAGTATTGAGCGGCCATCCACGAGTGCGAAGTCGATAGGGGTCCCCGCGTGAAGTTCCAGGTCAACCGTGACGTCTTCAGCGATGCGGTCTCCTTCGCCGTCAAGCTGTTGCCCCAGCGCACCACCCTGCCGATCCTGAGCGGCGTGCTCATCGAGGCGGACGCGGACGGCCTGACGCTCTCGTCGTTCGACTACGAGGTCTCGGCCCAGACGAGCATCCCCGCAGAGATCGACGAGCCGGGCACGATCCTCGTCTCGGGGCGGCTGCTCGCCGACATCGCGAGCCGACTGCCGAACGCTCCCGTCACGTTCTCGACGGACGAGAACCGCATCGCGGTCAGCTGCGGATCCGCGAACTTCTCGCTGCTGAGCATGCCCGTCGAGGAGTACCCCACCCTGCCCACGGTCGGCGACCGCTCGGGCGTCGTGCCCGGTGACTCGTTCGCCCTGGCCGTCTCGCAGGTGGCCGTCGCGGCCTCGCGCGACGACGTCACCCCGGTGATCACCGGCGTCCAGCTCGAGGTGACCGAGAACGCCCTCTCGCTCGTGGCCACCGACCGCTACCGCGTCGCCGTCCGCGGCATCGAGTTCGACCCGGGCATCGTCGCGAGCCAGACAACCACCACGGCCCTCGTCCCGGCACGCACCCTGCAAGAGGTCGGCAAGACCTTCGGCAACGCCGGCACCGTCGCCGTCTCGATCACCGGATCCGACGAACGCGAGCTCATCGCGTTCCAGGCCGACAACAAGACCGTCACCTCGTTGCTCATCAAGGGCAACTTCCCCCCGGTGAAGCGTCTCTTCCCCGACACCGTCGAGAACTACGCCGTGATCAACACGGCCGAACTCGTCGAGTCGGTCCGCCGCGTCTCGCTCGTGCTCGAGCGCGAGGCGGCCCTCAGGTTCACGTTCACGATCGACGGCCTCACCCTCGAGGCCATCGGAAGCGAACAAGCGCAGGCGTCAGAGTCGATCGATGCGTTGTTGACGGGCGAGGACACGGTGGTCTCGTTGAAGCCGCAGTTCCTCCTCGACGGTCTCGGAGCGGTTCATTCCGAGTTCGTCCGCATCTCCTTCACCAAGACGGAGAACCCGAACAAGCCCGGTCCCGTGCTGATCACCAGTCAGTCGTCCAAGGACCAGGCCGGGGCTGACAGCTACAAGTACCTGCTGCAGCCCAACCTCCTCCTGCGCTAAGAGCGCTCTGCACGCAACGGTGCCGCCCTCGGGCCCCACCGCCACGAACAAAGGATCCTCATGCACATCGGCCTCGTCGGTCTCGGCAAAATGGGCAACAACATGCGCGCCCGCCTGCGCGACAGCGGCATCGAGGTGACCGGTTACGACGCCAACCCCGCCGTCTCCGACGTCGCCAGCCTCGCCGAGCTCGCCAGCACGCTGCCCGCCCCCCGCATCGTCTGGGTCATGGTGCCCGCGGGCGACATCACCGCCGGCGTCATCGAAGAGCTCTCGAAAGAACTCTCCGAGGGCGACCTCGTCATCGACGGCGGCAACTCGAAGTTCACCAGCGACTTCGCGAACGAGAAGCTGCTCGGCGGCAACGGCATCAAGTACGTCGACGCCGGCGTCTCGGGCGGCGTCTGGGGCAAGGACAACGGTTACGGCCTCATGGTCGGCGGTTCGGCCGAGAACGTCGCCATGGCCCAGCCCGTCTTCGACGCACTCCGCCCCGAGGGCCCCCGCGAAGAGGGCTTCGTCCACGCGGGCGACACCGGTGCCGGCCACTACGCGAAGATGGTCCACAACGGCATCGAGTACGCGATCATGCAGGCCTACGGCGAGGGCTACGAGCTGCTCGAGGCCCGCAGCGACCTGATCAAAGACGTCACCGGCACCTTCAAGGCCTGGCAGCGCGGCACCGTCGTGCGCTCGTGGTTGCTCGAGCTCATGGTGCTGGCCCTCGAGGCCGACCCGAAGCTGGCCGAGATCTCGGGCTACGTCGAGGACAGCGGCGAGGGTCGCTGGACGCTCGAAGAGGCGATCAACCACGCCGTGCCCATGCCTGCGATCAGCGCGTCGATCTTCGCGCGCTTCGTCTCGCGCCAGGGCGAGGGTTCGCCGACGATGAAGGCCGTCGCCGCCCTCCGCAACCAGTTCGGCGGCCACGCCGTCAAGAAGGCCTAGCGCCTCCACCGGCCCGCGTGCGAGTACTGCATCTCAGCCTGACCGACTTCCGCAACTACACGTCTGCCGAAGTCAGCCTCGCGCGCGGGCCGAACCTCTTCGTCGGCAGCAACGGCCAGGGCAAGACCAACCTGGTCGAGTCGCTCGGCTACCTCTCGAGCCTCGGATCCCACCGGGTGTCGTCGGACGCGGCCCTGATCCGTCAGGGCCGCGACTCGGCCGTCGTCCGGGCACGACTGCTCGCCGACGACCGCGAACTGCTGGCCGAGGTGCAGATCAACCGGTCGTCACCGAACCGCGCACAGGTGAACCGGGGCGCGATCAAACCCCGCGAGCTTCCGCGCTACTTCACCAGCGTCCTGTTCGCCCCCGAAGACCTGGCGCTCGTCCGCGGAGAACCGTCCGGTCGTCGGAGGTTCCTCGACGAACTGCTGGTGGCCCGCTCGCCCCGCCTCGCCGGCGTCCAGACGGACTACGAGCGGGTGCTCAAGCAGCGCAACACGCTCTTGAAGTCGGCCCGCGCCTCCGGGGTGAAGGCTGCACAGCTCGGCACCCTCGACATCTGGGACGAACGCCTCGTCGCCCTCGGCAGCGAGCTCGTTGTCGCGCGCGACCGGCTCGCGGCCGACCTGGCCCCCGAGGTCGCCCGTGCCTACGCGGCGGTGGCCGGGGCCGACCACGCGGCGCAGCTCTCGACCGTGCTGAGCATCCGGGGCGCCACCCCCGACGACGAGACCACGGCGGCCGAGGGGCCGACCGAGTCGATCCCCGCGGACGACGTGCCCGAGGTGTTCCGCCAGGCGCTGGCGCGCGTCCGGCCGACCGAGCTCGAGCGCGGGCTGACCCTCGTCGGCCCGCACCGCGACGACCTCTTCCTCTCGCTCAACGGGCTGCCGGCCCGCGGGTACGCCAGCCACGGCGAGTCGTGGTCGTTCGCCCTCGCCCTGAAGCTGGCGTCGGCCGCCGTCGTGCGGGTCGACTCGCCGACCGGCGACCCGGTCATCGTGCTCGACGACGTCTTCGCCGAACTCGACGGATCCCGTCGCGAACGCCTGGCCGACGCCGTGGCCGACTACGAGCAGGTGCTCATCACCGCCGCTGTCGAGGGCGACGTGCCGTCGCGCCTCAAGGCCCACACGGTCCGCATCGCCCGGGGCACGATCGTCGACGGAGCGGACGAGGCCGACGGGGCCGGGCACACCGAGGAGGCGCGGTGAGCGCCGACGACGCACCGCGGCCTCCGGCGTCCACGCCACCCGCGCCTCCTGAACCCGAGGCGCAGCCCGACAGCGAGGCCCAGCGGGTCTACCTGCGGTTCCGGCGGGTGTTCGGCGACCCGAACTCGCGCTCGCGCGACGCCCGGAAGCGCAAGGCGATCAAGCTCGGTTCGCCGAGCCAGCCTTTCGGCACGGGGCGTGAGCCGCGCGGCATCGCCGACGTGCTCTCGGCCGTCACCAACGAGCTGGGGTGGAACAGCCCGCTGGCCCAGTCCGAGCTGATGACCGCCTGGCCCGACATGGTCGGCGCCGAGCTGGCCGCGCACTCGGATCCGGTCTCGATCGACGACGGCACGCTGACCGTGCAGTGCGACTCGACGGCCTGGGCGACCCAGCTGCGGCTGATGCGCACGCAGGTCACCACGACCATCGTGCGGAGGTACCCCGACGCGGGCATCCAGTCGGTGCGATTCTTGGCACCCAACGCCCCGACCTGGAAACGCGGCCCCAGATCGGTTCCAGGGCGGGGCCCTCGCGATACTTACGGTTGACCGGGGTGAATCGTCCAAGTGCGGTGGGAAAATCCGTCTGAGGGCGGATTTCGCCCCGTGACGGACGGGCCTGCGGTAGACTCGGAAGGTCGTCCGTGGGCCGCTGAGAGAGCGGTCGCGACCGGTCGGCGCACACTCGTCCCGTCCGGCAGGAGCCCCCACGCACATGTCAGCTGATCCCACCGACGCCCAGCCCGACGACACCTACGGCGCCAGTGCGATCCAGGTCCTCGAGGGTCTCGAGGCCGTGCGCAAGCGCCCCGGCATGTACATCGGCTCGACGGGCCCCCGCGGCCTGCACCACCTGGTCTACGAGATCGTCGACAACTCCGTCGACGAGGCCCTCGCCGGCCACTGCGACCACATCGAGATCACGATGCGCGAAGACGGCGGCGTGCGCGTCGTCGACAACGGCCGCGGCATCCCCGTCGACGTGCACCCGATCGAGGGCCGGTCGACCGTCGAGGTCGTCCTGACCGTGCTGCACGCCGGCGGCAAGTTCGGCGGCGGCGGTTACGCGGTGTCGGGTGGTCTGCACGGCGTCGGCAGCTCGGTGGTCAACGCGCTCTCGAGCGAGCTCGACGTCGAGGTCCGCCGACAGGGCAACGTCTACCGCCAGAGCTTCACCGACGGCGTCCCGGTGGCGCCGCTGGCCAAGGGCGAAGAAGACGGCACCACCGGCACGACCATCACCTTCTGGCCCAACGCCGAGATCTTCGAGACCGTCGAGTTCGACTACGAGACGCTCCGCACCCGGTTCCAGCAGATGGCGTTCTTGAACAAGGGCCTGCGCATCGAGCTCAGCGACGAGCGCGTGCAAGAAGACGACGCCGAGCCCCGCCACGACGTCTTCCACTACGAGAAGGGCCTCGTCGACTACGTCGAGTACCTGAACACGACCAAGAAGGTCGAGACGGTCCACGACGACATCATCGCCTTCGAGCAAGAAGACACCGAGAAAAAGATCTCGCTCGAGGTCGCCATGCAGTGGAACACCTCGTACCAAGAGAGCGTCCACACCTACGCGAACACGATCAACACGCACGAGGGCGGCACCCACGAAGAGGGCTTCCGTGCCGCGCTGACCACGTTGATCAACCGCTACGCGCGCGAGAAGAACCTGCTCAAGGAGAAAGACGACAACCTCTCGGGCGACGACGTCCGCGAGGGCCTGACGGCGGTCATCTCGATCAAGCTCGGCGAGCCGCAGTTCGAGGGGCAGACCAAGACCAAGCTCGGCAACACCGAGGCCAAGTCGTTCGTGCAGAAGGTCGCCGGCTCGCAGCTGAACGACTGGTTCGACCGCAACCCGAAGCAGGCAGCCGAGATCGTCCGCAAGGGCATCCTCGCCTCGCAGGCCCGGCTGGCCGCCCGCAAGGCGCGCGAGCAGACCCGCCGCAAGGGCGTGCTCGAGTCGAACGGCATGCCCGGCAAGCTCAAGGACTGCCAGAGCAAAGACCCCTCGCGCAGCGAGATCTTCATCGTCGAGGGCGACTCGGCCGGCGGCTCGGCCGTCCAGGGTCGCAACCCCGAGACCCAGGCGATCCTGCCGCTGCGGGGCAAGATCCTCAACGTCGAGAAGGCCCGTCTCGACCGCGCCCTCGGAAACAACGAGGTGCAGGCCATGATCAAGGCCTTCGGTGCCGACATCGGTGAGGACTTCGACCCCGACAAGGCGAGGTACCACAAGATCGTCCTGATGGCCGACGCCGACGTCGACGGCCAGCACATCACGACACTGCTGCTGACCCTGCTGTTCCGGTACATGCGTCCGTTGATCGACCTCGGCTACGTGTACCTCGCGCAGCCGCCGCTCTACAAGCTCAAGTGGAGCAACGCCGCCCACGAGTACGTCTACAGCGACGCCGAGCGCGACGCGGTGCTCGTGTCGGGTCGTGCCGCCGGCAAGCGCATCCCGAAAGAGAACGCGATCCAGCGCTACAAGGGCCTCGGCGAGATGGATTACAAAGAGCTGTGGGAGACCACGATGGACCCCGACACCCGCACGCTGCTGCAGGTGACGCTCGAGGACGCCGTGGCCGCCGACACCATCTTCGACACCCTGATGGGCGAGAACGTCGAGTCGCGCCGCAACTTCATCCAGCAGAACGCGAAAGACGTCCGCTTCCTCGACATCTGATGCGCGCCTCCGGTTGATCCGGAGCACGCCCGCGCCCCGACGAGCACCACGGGGCAGACCACGACAAACGGAGAATCATGGCCGACGAGCCGACAGACACCCCCGAGGGCACCGACGCCGAGGGGGCACAGACCTTCGCCGCGGCACCGAAGCGCGACAGCATCGAGCAGGTCGACCTGCAGCTCGAGATGCAGCGGTCGTACCTCGACTACGCGATGAGCGTCATCGTCGGGCGCGCCCTGCCCGAGGTGCGTGACGGCCTGAAGCCCGTGCACCGCCGCGTGATCTACGCGATGTACGACGGCGGCTACCGCCCCGACCGCGCCTTCTCGAAGTGCTCGCGTGTCGTGGGCGACGTCATGGGTCAGTTCCACCCCCATGGCGACACGGCCATCTACGACGCCCTCGTCCGGCTCGTCCAGCCCTGGAGCCTCCGTTACCCCCTCGCGCTGGGTCAGGGCAACTTCGGTTCGCCCGGCAACGACGGTGCCGCCGCCCCCCGGTACACCGAGACGAAGATGGCTCCGCTCGCGCTCGAGATGGTGCGCGACATCGACGAAGACACCGTCGACTTCCAGGACAACTACGACGGCCGCACGCGCGAGCCGGCGATCCTGCCGAGCAGGTTCCCGAACCTGCTGGTCAACGGCTCGGTCGGCATCGCCGTCGGCATGGCGACGAACATCCCGCCGCACAACCTGCGCGAGGTGGCCTCGGGCGCCCAGTGGTACCTCGAGAACCCCACCGCCACGCGCGAAGAGCTGCTCGAGGCGCTCATGCAGCGCGTCAAGGGCCCCGACTTCCCGACCGGCGCGCAGATCCTCGGCGTCCGCGGAATCCAGGACGCCTACCGCACGGGTCGTGGCTCGATCACCATGCGCGCGGTGGTGTCCGTCGAAGAGATCCAGGGCCGCACCTGCCTCGTCGTCACCGAGCTGCCGTACCAGGTCAACCCCGACAACCTCGCGATCAAGATCGCCGAGCTCGTCAAAGACGGTCGGATCGGCGGCATCGCCGACATCCGCGACGAGACCTCCGGCCGCACCGGCCAGCGGCTCGTCATCGTGCTCAAGCGCGACGCCGTCGCCAAGGTCGTGCTGAACAACCTCTACAAGCACACCAGCCTGCAAGAGAACTTCGGCGCGAACATGCTCGCGATCGTCGACGGCGTGCCCCGCACCCTCGCCCTCGACGGCTTCATCTCGGCGTGGGTCGACCACCAGATCGACGTCATCGTCCGTCGCACGCAGTTCCGCCTCAAGAAGGCCGAAGCCGACGCGCACATCTTGCGCGGCTACCTCAAGGCGCTCGACGCCCTCGACGAGGTCATCGCGCTCATCCGTCGGTCGCCGACCGTCGAGGAGGCGCGCGCGGGCCTCATGGACCTCCTCGAGGTCGACGAGATCCAGGCCTCGGCCATCCTGAACCTGCAGCTGCGTCGCCTGGCCGCCCTCGAGCGTCAGAAGATCCAGGACGACGCCGACAAGCTCGAGCGCGAGATCGCCGACTACCAGGACATCCTGGCCAAGCCCGAACGCCAGCGCACCATCGTCAGCGACGAGCTCGCCGAGATCACCGACAAGTTCGGCGACGACCGCCGCACCGAGATCATGTTCGGCTTCGACGGCGACATGAGCGTCGAAGACCTCATCCCCGAAGAAGAGATGGTCGTGACCATCACGCGCGGCGGCTACGTCAAGCGCACGCGCAGCGACAACTACCGCAGCCAGCACCGCGGCGGCAAGGGCGTTCGCGGCGCCCAGCTGCGCGCCGACGACGTCGTGGACCACTTCTTCGTCACCACGACGCACCACTGGCTGTTGTTCCTCACGAACAAGGGTCGGGTCTACCGCGCCAAGACGTACGAGCTGCAAGAGGCCGGCCGTGATGCCAAGGGCCAGCACGTGGCCAACCTGCTCGCCCTGCAGCCCGACGAGCAGATCTCGCAGGTGCTCGACATCCGCGACTACGAGGTCGCCGACTACCTGGTGCTCGCCACCCGGGACGGCCTCATCAAGAAGACCGCGCTGACCGAGTACGACACGAACCGCACCGGCGGCATCATCGCCATCAACCTGCGCGACGACGACGAGCTCGTCTCCGCCCTGCTGGTCGACGAGCACGACGACCTGCTGCTGGTCTCACGACACGGCATGTCGCTGCGCTTCACGGCCACGAACGACTCGCTGCGGCCCATGGGGCGCTCGACCTCGGGCGTCAAGGGCATGACCTTCCGCGACGACGACACGCTGCTCAGCGCCTCCGTCGTCGGCGAAGAGGGCTACGTGTTCGTCGTCACCGAGGGCGGCTACGCCAAGCGGACGGCCGCCGACCAGTACCGCGTCCAGAACCGTGGCGGCCTCGGCATCAAGGTCGCGAAGCTCGCGGAGGCGCGGGGCGACCTCGCCGGCGCCCTGATCGTCGGCGAGGACGACGAGGTGCTCGTGGTCCTGTCCGGAGGCAAGGTGGTCCGGTCGGCCGTCTCCGAGGTGCCGGCCAAGGGACGCGACACCATGGGCGTCGTCTTCGCCCGCTTCGCCAGCGACGACCGCATCATCGCCGTGGCCCGCAACAGCGAACGCAATCTCGTGGCCGAGGTCGACGAGAGTGCGGACGCCGTGGCCGAGGCCGTAGTGTCTGTCGAGGCCGTCGACTCCCTCGACGCCGACAACGAGATCCCCACGACCGTCGCCACGTCGGTCGAAGCCGAGTCGACCGACGACGAGGCCACCGGAACCGCCGGAGAGGAAACGAACAATGAGTAGTGTCGCCGAGAGACTGCAGAAGAAGGCGAAACGACCGTCCGGTACCAAGCAGGTCCGCCTGAAGCTCGTCTACATCGACTTCTGGTCGGTCGTGAAGCTGGCGTTCCTGATCTCGGTCGCGATCGGCATCATCACCGTCGTCGCCACCTTCTTGATCTGGGCCATCCTCAACCAGACCGGCATCTTCGACGACCTCGACGCCCTGCTGCGCGACATCCTCGGTGACTCGAACTTCTCGATCCAGGACACCTTCAACGTCGGCCAGATCATGCTCTTCTCGATCGTGGTCGCCATCCTCAACGTGGTCGTCGGCACGGTCCTCGGGGCCATCGTCGCCGTCCTCTACAACCTGAGCGTCCGCATCACCGGTGGTCTGCTCGTCGGCTTCACCAACAACTGATCCACCGCTCGAGTCGGCGCGACCCGCCGATTCGAGTTCGCCGTCGTGGTGCTGTAGGCTTTACGACGGTCCGGGGGCTATAGCTCAGGCGGTTAGAGCGCTTCGCTGATAACGAAGAGGTCATAGGTTCAAGTCCTATTAGCCCCACGCAGTACCGGTCTCGTCTCCACCTCGGCTCACGCCGACGGCGAAGGCCAGATCGTGCTCGTTCCCCCGGCGACCGGGGGGCCGGGGCCTTAGCTCAGTTGGTAGAGCGCCTGCTTTGCAAGCAGGATGTCGGGAGTTCGATTCTCCCAGGCTCCACTCGATTGCCTTGCCCCTGCTCGCTGACTTCGTCAGCTAGCAGGGGCAATTCTCGTTCTGTGCTCTTCGCTGCGCCGCCGCCCCTGCGGCGCAGGAGCGGCGTGCTGGTATGGGGCCCTCCGGGCCCGTGTCGGCTTCGCCGACGGGGAGTGCGACGTTCAGCGGGGTAGGGGCTGGATCTGAGGCCAGGGCTGGGGTCCGCTGCCGCTGTTGCGGGGGCGGGGACGACGAAGGGCCCGCCTCCGGGGGGAGGCGGGCCCTTCGTGGGGGTGCGGGTGACTAGGCCTTGGTGTCGGCGTCGTCGTCGGCGACCCAGAGCTCGTCGTCGGCACGCAACGTCTGCACGGCCGCGAAGACCAAGGCGCCGAGGGCGATGACGCCGACGCCGATCAGCAGGACTCCGCCGACGCCGGGGCCCGACTTCTGCTGGTGGGGGACGTACTTCGACGCAGCCTTCTTGCCCTGCTTCTTCGCGTTCTTGACGGCCTTCTTGACCCGGGGGTCGTTCGCGAGGTCGATGTTGCCGAGCGCCGACGAGAACGCGGGGTAGACGTCGTGCTTGAGGCGGTCCTGGGCGACGGACGCGTAGTGCGAGCCGGTCGACAGTCCCTGCGAGACGACGGGGCGGACGTTCGAGTCCACCGCGTTCTTGATCTGCGGCACGACCTTCTTGTTCGCGATCTTCACGGCGTCGTCACGGTAACCACCGATCACCTTGCCCGCGTGATCGATCACGCCGCGCTGTTCACCCCACACCGCCGCAGCGTGCTTCTTGAACTTCTTGAGTTCTTTCTTCTGCTTGCGTGACAGGGCCATGAACGTTCCTCCAACGAGTAGGCAGTGGAGCCAGAGTTGCTGGCCCGTCCCAGTGTGGCACGGAGCTTCCTGACAGGTCACGGCACGCTACCTGAGGACTCGCTGGCGCGTCGAGGTCGCTGTGGAAGAATGACGGCATGTCATCGCACACCGCTGTCGCCACCCTCACGACCAACCACGGCACCATCAAGGTGAACCTCTTCGGCGACCACGCCCCGAAGACCGTCGCCAACTTCGTCGGCCTCGCCACCGGCACCAAAGAGTGGACCCACCCCGCCACGGGCAAGGTCAGCACCGACAAGCTGTACGACGGTGTCGTCTTCCACCGCATCATCAAGGACTTCATGCTGCAGGGCGGCGACCCGCTCGGCCAGGGCGTCGGCGGACCCGGCTACCAGTTCGACGACGAGATCCACCCCGAGCTGAACTTCAACGCTCCCTACATCTTCGCCATGGCCAACGCCGGCTCGCGCGGCGGCAAGGGCACCAACGGCTCGCAGTTCTTCATCACGACGGTCCCGACCCCGTGGCTGCAGGGCAAGCACACCATCTTCGGCGAGGTCGCCGACGACGAGTCCAAGAAGGTCGTCGACGCGATCGAGGCCGTCAAGACCGACGCGCGTGACAAGCCGCTCGACGACGTGGTGCTCCAGAGCGTCACCATCGACGAGGTCTAGGTGAGCGATCCGCACGACCGGGCGAACTACTGCTACCGGCACCCCGACCGGCAGAGCTTCGTCCTGTGCCAGCGGTGCGGTCGCACCATCTGCGGTGAGTGCCAGACGCCCGCCGCCGTGGGAGTCCACTGCCCCGAGTGCGTGAAGGAGGCGCGGGGCAACGCACCGCGCCTCCAACCGCAGGTCGTCACCCGCGTCCGCAGCGCCTCCCGGCGTGGCGCGCCGGTCGTCACGTACGCCATCATCGGCGTGACGGTCGCGGTCTTCCTGGCTCAGCTGGTGACGGGTGGGGCCGGCAACGGCCTCGTCACGCAGGCCCTGGCGTTCTACGCCCCGCTCGAGATCAGCCAGCCGTGGCGGGCCGTGACGACGATGCTCGTCCACGGCAGTTTCTTCCACATCCTGTTCAACATGTACTCGCTGTACATCTTCGGGGCCGAGCTCGAACGCCAGCTCGGTCGGGGGCGCTTCGCGGCCCTGTACGTCATCTCGGGCATCGGCGGTTCGGCCGCCGTCGCGCTGCTGGCACCCGGCAGCCTCGTCGTGGGTGCGTCCGGCGCCATCTTCGGTCTGATGGCCGCGTTCTTCGTCATCGCCCGCAGCCTCGGCGGCCGCAGCATCCAGCTGCTGGTGCTCGTGGGCATCAACCTGGCGATCGGGTTCATCATCCCGGGCATCGCGTGGCAGGCCCACCTCGGGGGCATCGTCGTCGGCGGGGCCATCGCGTTCTTGTTCTCGAAGACCCGTCACCGGTCCAAGCACGCGCTGCAGATCGCCGTGCTCGTCGCGATCGGGGTGATCGTGCTCGCCGCGCTGCTCGCGCGATCGGCCCAACTGGTCGGCCTCATCTGACGGCTCGACCCACGAACGACGAGAGGCGGCTCCCCATCGGGGAGCCGCCTCTTCTCGTCGGCCGACGACACCTCACCCGTCGGACTTATCCACAGACAAGTTATCCACAGGGTTTCCCACAATGGGGATAGTTACAGGCGTGTAAGTTCGAAGGTGCGTTCTAGCGCCAGCGAGTGGTCATCAAGAATCCGATGAACATGATGCCGAAGCCGACCAAGATGTTCCACGAACCGAGCGACGCCACGGGCAGTGTGCTCTGACTGACGTAGAACACCACGATCCAGGCGAGCCCGACCAGCATGAAGCCGAACATGACGGGCTTGAACCACACGGGGTTCGGCGCGTCCTCTGCGGTGCGGGCGGGCTTCGTGCTGCGGTTCGTGTCTTTGGCCATGGCGCACAGTGTACCGTGGGCCGCTTTTCGGGTCTGGGAGGCCCGTGCCCTGCGACCTCGGGCCGACGGACTTCTCCACATCCTCTCCACATGTCCTCCACAGAGGGGGGCCACCGTCTCGGGGGGACGGGCGCCCATCTAGGATCGAATCATGACGGACCACGGGGGCGACGCCCCGCGCGCACGACGCACGAGTCGGCGGCCACGACCCCGCGCCTCCTTCGTCAGCGTCCTCGGTGAGCTCCTGATCACGGCCGGCGTGCTGGTGCTGCTCTTCATCGGCTGGCAGCAGTGGTTCAACGACCTCGTCGTGGCGGACGAGTACAAGGGCGACGCGGCCCAGCTCAGCCAGCAGTTCGCACAGTCCGCGACCAAGGCCCCGGCCCCCGACGCCGACGGGTCGTACGGCGAACCGCCGGCCGGGACGCCACCGGCCGAGACCGAGAAGTTCGCGAACTTCTACGTGCCGCGGTTCGGCGCCGACTACGCCGTGCCGATCGCGGGGGGCACGAGTACGGTGCGCACCCTGAACAAGATCGGCATCGGTCACTACGACGAGACCCAGATGCCCGGGCAGGTCGGCAACTTCGGCATCGCCGCCCACCGCACGACCTACGGGGCGCCCTTCAACAAGATCGCCGACCTCCGAGAGGGCGACAAGATGTACGTCCAGACGCAGGACGGATGGTTCACCTACTCGTTCCGCAACCTGCAGTACGTCCCGGCGACGCAGGTCTCGGTGCTCCAGCCGGTGCCCGACGCCCCCGACGTGTCGGCCACCTCGGGCGACCGACTCATCACGCTGACGAGCTGCAACCCGATGTTCACCGCCCAAGAACGCATCGTCGCGTACGGCGTGTTCGACTCGTGGCAACCGCTGACGGCCGGCGCTCCCGCCGAGCTCGCGGCTGCCGGGATCGGAGGCTGACGATGTACTCCGCACTCTGGCGGCTGCTGCCCGGGCCCTGGTGGGTCCGGTTGCTGCTCGTGCTCGTCCTCGTGGCCGTGGTGCTGTTCGCCCTGGTCGAGTGGGTCTTCCCGTACGTCAACGAACTCCTGCCCGCCCCCGACGTCACCGTGGAGCAACCATGACGCGCATCCTCGTCCTCGACAACTACGACAGCTTCGTCTACACGTTGAACGGCTACCTCCAGCAGCTGGGGGCCGAGACCGACGTCGTCCGCAACGACGCGTTCGCCGCCGCCGAGACCGCCGACCGGATCGCCGAGTACGACGGCGTGCTGCTGTCTCCCGGCCCCGGGACGCCCGCGGCGGCCGGCGTGTCGATCGACGTCGTGCACGCGGCCGTGGCGGCGGACAAGCCGCTGCTGGGCGTCTGCCTCGGTCACCAGGCCATCGCCGAGGCCCTCGGGGCCACGGTCACCCACGCCGACGAGCTGATGCACGGCAAGACGTCGAAGGTCGAGCACGACGACAGCGCGTTCTACGACCGAGTCCCCCAGCCGTTCACCGCCACGCGGTACCACTCGCTGGCGGTCGTGGACGAGACGGTCCCCGAGACGCTCGAGGTCACCTCACGGACGGTGGGCGGGGTCATCATGGGTCTGCGACACCGGTCGTCGCCGCTGTACGGCGTGCAGTTCCACCCCGAGTCCGTGCTCACCCAGGGCGGCTACCAGATGATCGGCAACTGGTTGTCGGTCGCGGGCCTGCCCGGTGCCGCCGAGACGGCCACGGGGCTGGACCCGCTCGTCGACCTGGGCTGAGCTCGGGCGGGTTCGACCGACCTCGGTCGAGCGAGACGTGAGCCGGCGGGCTCAGCCGGTGCAGATGCGGAGCGTGATCGCAGAACCCTGCGCGACGTCGCCGGGGGGGACGCTCATGCCCGACACGGTCTCGCCGGTGCACCCGGGGTCGGACTGTGGGGTGACCGTCAGGCCCAGCGCGTCCTGCAGGGTCGTGATCGCCTCTTGTGACGGCTGACGGGTGACGTCGGGCAGTTGCACGAGGCCGTTCGAGATCACCAGGTCGACGCTGGAGCCGAGGGCCACCTGGGCAGCCGACTCGGGGTCGCTCGACAGGACGGAGCCCTCGGGCACCGTCGGAGAATAGTCGGTCTTCTGCTGGCCCCGCTCGAGACCGGCGTCGGTGACCGCCTGCCACGCGGCGTCGACCGTCTGGTCGGTGACGTCGGGCATCGAGGTGAGCTCGGGCCCGGTCGAGACCGTCACCGTGACCGCGAACTCTTTGGGCACGGACGTGCCGGGCTGCGGGTCGGTCGACATGATGTCGCCGGCGTCGATGGTCTGGCTGGTCGCCTCGGCCCGCACGGCCGTCAGGCCGAGGTCGTCGAGACGGGCCGAGCCCGTCTCGAAGCTGACCCCGACGAGGTCGGGGATGCGCGAGGACTGCGCGTTGTCGACCGTCGGCGGGGTGAGGTTCACGACCCAGAACACGACGGCCACGATGACGACGGCCACGAGGACGATGCCCGCCCAGATCCATGCCACGGGGGGTCGCGTCTGGGTCCGCTGCGGTCGGCCGGTGTCGTCGGACTGCAACTCTTTCAGCGCAGCCTCGCTGCCGGCGCTCGCGAGCGGGTTGACCCCGAAGAGCGTCGAGCCGGCGTCGACGGCATGCGGTCGACGTGCCGGCGCGCGCCCGGCGGCGGCGGCTTCGAGGTCGTCACGGAACTCGGCGGCGCTCTGGAAGCGGTCGAAGCGGTCTTTGGTGAGGGCGTGCAGCACGACGGCGTCGAGCGCAGGGCTGACGGCCCGCCGGACCGTGCTGGGCGGGACCGGCGGCTCGCTGACGTGACGGTAGGCGACCGCGACGGCGGAGTCGCCCGTGAAGGGCGGCTCGCCCGTGAGCAGCTCGAACAGCATGACGCCGGTCGAGTAGAGGTCGGTGCGCGCGTCGACCGTCTCGCCGCGGGCCTGCTCGGGGCTGAAGTACTGTGCGGTGCCGAGGATGGCCGTGGTCTGGGCGACCGTGGCGGCCGAGTCGCTGATGGCTCGCGCGATGCCGAAGTCCATCACCTTGACCTGACCGGAGTTGGTCAGCATGACGTTGCCGGGCTTGATGTCGCGGTGGACCACGCCGGCCCGGTGCGAGTACTCGAGGGCCGTGAGCACGCCCGCGGTGATGCGGACGGCCTCGTCGGGGTCGAGCGGACCCTCGGCGACGATGTCTTTGAGGAGGCGGCCCTCGACGTACTCCATGACGATGAAGGGGACCACGACGTCGAGCCCACGGCTGTCGCGGACGACCTCTTCGCCGGCGTCGAAGACGCGGACGATGGTCGGGTGCGCCATGCGGGCGGCCGCCTGGGCCTCTTGCCGGAACCGCGACCGGAAGGCCGGGTCGGTGGCCAGGCTGGGCTTCATCAGCTTGACGGCGATCTTGCGACCGAGACGGGCGTCGGTGCCGACGTGGACGTCGGCCATGCCACCGCGGCCGATCAGGTCACCGATCTGGTACCGGTTGGCGAGGAGATGGATGCTCTCTCTCACACCTTCAGCCACGCCTGTTCTCCCAACGACCCACCCCTGTCTGGCGACACGGTCGGAGCCAGTGTACCGGGGCGGACTCCCCCGGACTGGGTACGGGCCTCGGTCGCGGGGATGATTGTCAGGGCATCGTGACCCCGGGCGGACGAGCGTCCGGGGTCACGATCGGGCTCACTGGTTCGGGTCGTTCTCGCCGGTGCCGGCGCTCTCGCTCGGCTCGGCGCTCGGGTCCGTCGTCGGCGCGGCGGTGACCGTGACGGTCACGCCGGGCGACGGCTCGGAGGCGATCTGGCCGCAGTTCGCCACGTAGCTGACGGTGAGGTTTCCGGCCGTGGAGGCCGTGACCGTCAGCGACGTCGCATTCGCGCCGAGACCGCCGGCCGCCTGGCCGGAGGTGTCGGAGCCGCCGGTGATCGTGTACGAGTAGCCGGTCAGCGAGTAGCCGGTGGGGCAACCCGTGTAGGCGGGCCAGCTGATCGTGGCGGTGTCGCCGGCCTCGATCTCACCGGGACTCGCCGTCGGAGTCGACGGCTGTGCCGGCGTCGGGGCGGCGCGGTAGATGTAGATCGTCACCGAGGACCCCTTCTCGAGCACGCCCGTGGGGTCGATGCTCGCGACGGTGCCGACCTGGTCGGGGCTGGGGGCGCTCGAGCCCGCATCGGCCGAGTCGACCTGCAGGTCGAGGTCCTCGAGGGCCGCGCGCGCCGCCGCCTCGGTCAGGCCGACGTAGTCGCCGGACGAGACGGTGACCGTGGTGGGCGTCGGTGACGGCGTCGTCGTCGTGCGGCTGGGTGACGGAGTCGCGCTGGACGTCGTCGGCACCGGGGCCGGGTCGTCGGTGTTGCCCACGGCGAAGACGATGCCCACCACGAGCGCGACGACCGCCAGGACGGCGAGCACGATCAGCGGCCAGAACCAGGGGCTGCGCTTCTTCTTCTCGTCGAGTTCGTCGTCGCCGTCGCGCAGTGCGTCCGGATCGGCCGAGCCGGCCACGTAGCCCGCGGCCGCGCCACCGGCGGCGCTCTGGGCGCGCGTGGCGAGGGGGTCGAAGAGCTGGGTCGTGGCGTCCTGCGCGTTGAAGGCCTGGGTCGGGGCGTCGACCGGCGTGTTGGCGGCCGCTCCGATGGCCGGCACGGCGACGGTCGCCGCGGCGACGTCGCCGCGACGCAGCGCGCGAGCCGCCTGGGCGAGGGCCGAGGCGGTGGCGGGACGCTCGCCGGGCTTCTTGGCGATGCACGACAGGACGAGACGGCGCACGGGCTCGGACACGGTCGACGGGAGGTCGGGCGGCTGCTCGTTGATCTGGGCCATGGCGATGGCGACCTGCGACTCGCCCGTGAAGGGGCGACGGCCGGCCAGGGCCTCGTAGGCGACGATGCCGAGCGAGTAGATGTCGGTGCTCGGTGACGCCGGGTGGCCGCTGGCCTGCTCGGGCGACAGGTACTGGACGGTGCCCATGACCTGACCCGTGGCCGTCAGCGGCACCTGGTCGGCGATGCGTGCGATGCCGAAGTCGGTGATCTTCACCCGGCCGTCGGGGGTCACGAGCAGGTTGCCGGGCTTGATGTCGCGGTGCACGAGACCCGCCGCGTGGGCGGCCTGCAAGGCCGACGCCGTCTGCGCGACGATGTCGAGGACCTTGTCGGTGGGCAGCACGCGATCGCGTTCGAGGACGGTCGACATGGCCTCGCCCGGGACGAGCTCCATCACGAGGTAGGCACTGCCCTCTTCTTCGCCGTAGTCGAAGACGTTGGCGATGCCCTCGTGGTTGACGAGGGCGGCGTGGCGCGCCTCGGCGCGGAAGCGCTCGAGGAACCCGGGGTCGCCGAGGTACTCGTCCTTGAGGATCTTGATGGCGACCGTGCGGCCGATGACGAGGTCGGTGGCTTCCCACACCTCGCCCATGCCGCCGATGGCGACTCGGGTCGACAGCTGGTAACGCCCACCGAAGGTGACTCCGCCGGATGGTCTCATTTGTTCAGCACCGCCTCTAGTACTTTCTTCGCGATCGGTGACGCGACACTGTTGCCGAATGCGGACTGGCCTTGCCCGCCGCCGTTCTCGACGACGACGGCGATCGCCACCTCGGGGTCGGCCGCGGGTGCGAACCCGGTGAACCAGAGGGTGTACGGATCGCCGGGGCCGTTCTCGGCCGTCCCTGTCTTGCCGGCGACGTCGACGCCGTCAATTCTTGCATTGCTCGCCGCACCGTTCGCGACGTCCTGCACCATCATGTCGGTCATCGTGGCCGCAGTCTGGGAGCTGATGGGCTTGCCGTACTCGGACGGCGAGAAGTCCTCGACCGGGCTCAGGTCGGGGTTGAGGACGCTCTCGATCAGCGTCGGGTCCATCTCGGTGCCGCCGTTGGCGATGGCGGCCGAGACCATGGCCATCTGCAGGGGGGTCACCCGGTCGGAGCCCTGCCCGAACGACTGCAGCATCAGGGTCGCGTCGTTGATCGCCTGACCCTTCGAGTCCTCGATCGGGAACTGGCTCGGCGTGACGGCCTGCGGGATGCCGATCGAGTCGTCACCGAAGCCGAACTTCTGAGCCTGCTCTTGGAGGGCCTCGGCCCCGAGTGCCTGACCGAGCTGCGCCATGGGGATGTTGCACGACAGCCGCAACGCCGTGGCGATGGTCGCGGTCTCGCCGCCGCCGCAGCTTCCGCCCTCGGCATTGTTGATGTCGGTGGTGGTGCCGGGCAGCGTCAGCGTCGACGGGTTCGGGAACTCGCTGTCGGGGGTGTAGTCGCCGCTCTCGAGGGCCGCTGCCGTCGTGATCAGCTTGAACGTCGAACCGGGTGCGTAGAGGTCGCCCTGGATGGCCCGGTTCTGCAGCGGCGCCGAGGGGTCGGCGATCAGGGAGTCGTAGGCGTCGGTGACGGTCTGGCGGTCGTGGCTGGCCAGCGGGTTCGGGTCGTAGCTGGGCTTCGACACCATGGCGAGGATCTTGCCCGTCTTCGGGTCCATCGCGACGACCGCGCCCGAGTTCGAGCCGAGCGCGTCGTAGGCGGCCTGCTGCACCGTGGGGTCGAGGGTCAGGTTGACGGTGGCGCCCTCGGGGTCCTGCCCCGTCAGCAGCGAGTTCACCTGGTCGAAGAACTGCGAGTTCGCGTTGCCCGTGAGGTAGCGGTTCATCGCGTCCTCGATGCCGCGCGCACCCTGGCCGAGCGTGTAGTAGCCGGTGACGGGCGCGTAGAGGTCGGGCTGCGAGTAGGTGCGCTGGAACTCGTACTGGTCGTCGACCGGGGTGGACTGTGCGACCGCCTGCCCCCCGACGAGGATGGGCCCGCGCTGTGCCGAGTAGCTCTCGAGCAGCGCCCGGGAGTTGCGGGCGTCGGCGTTCAGGGCGTCCGCCTGGAACGCCGTGATGTAGGTCGTCGAGAGGAAGAGCGCGACGAACATGGCGAGCACCACGTAGCTCACGCGTCGGAGTTCTTTGTTCATCAGCCGATCACCAGCCTCGGTTGGTCGCGGACGGAGTCGGACAGTCGCAGCAGCAGGGCCACGATGATCCAGTTGGCCACGAGCGAGGAGCCGCCCGCGGCGAGGAAGGGGGCCGTCAGGCCGGTGAGCGGGATGACCCGCGTCACGCCGCCCATGACGACGAAGACCTGCAGGGCCACGACGAAGGCGATGCCGACGCCGAGCATGCGACCGAAGTCGTCCTGCCCCACGAAGCCGATGCGGAAGCCGCGCGAGACCAGCAGCAGGTAGAGCGCGAGGATCGCGAAGAGGCCGGCGAGGCCGAGCTCTTCGCCGAGCGACGCGAAGATGTAGTCGCTCTCGGCGAGCGGCGTCGTCTCGGGTCGGCCCTGACCGAGCCCGGTGCCGATCAGGCCGCCGTTGGCCAGGCCGAAGAGCCCCTGGACGAGTTGGAACGACCCGCCCACGGCGTCGTACTCGGACTGGGCGAACGGGTTCAGCCAGGCGGCGAAGCGACCCTGCACGTAGCCGAGGAAGGTGCTGGCGACGAGTGCGCCGCCGACGAAGAGCCCGAGGCCGAGGATGATCCAGCTCGCCCGCCCGGTGCCGACGTAGATCATGACGAGGAAGAGCCCGAAGTACAGCAGCGAGGTGCCGAGGTCGCGCTGGAAGATCAGCACGCCCATCGCCACGAGCCAGACGATCAGGATGGGCCCGAGGTCTCGAGGGCGGGGGAACCGCATGCCGAGGATCTTCGGCCCCATGAGCGACAGGTTGTCACGGGCGGTGACCAGGTAGCCGGCGAAGAAGATCGCCAACGTGATCTTCGCGATCTCGCCCGGCTGGAACGAGAACGGGCCGATGTCGATCCACACGCGGGCGTTGAGGCCCTCGCGGCCGATGCCGGGCAGCAGCGGCAGCAGCAGCAGCACGATCGAGACGAACATGGCGATGTAGCGGTACCGCGAGAGCACGCGGTAGTTGCGGATCACCAGCAGCACGGCGAGGGCGATGACCATGGCCAAAACCGTCCAGACCATCTGCTTGATGCCGAGCGCCGCCCAGCCCTCGCGGCCCTCGGCCAGGTCGAGGCGGTAGATCATGGCGATCCCGATGCCGTTCAGCGTGACCGCGATCGGCATGACGAAGGGATCGGCTTCTCGGGCCACGACGCGCAGCACCACGTGGAAGATCAGCGCGAGCCCGAGCACCATCGACCCCGCGATCAGCACGGTCGGGTCGACCTCGCCGGTCGCGCCGAGCTGCACGAGCACCATCGCGCCGGCCGCGACGCCGCAGGCGATCAGCAGCATGAGCAGCTCGAGGTTGCGCAGGCGTGCGGGTTCGCGCAGGCGCAACGAGATCGCCTGCGTCATGTTCGTGGGACGCGACGCCTTCGCGGACGAGCCGCGCGCGCCTCCTACGCGACCGATGACCTCGGTGGCGTCGCCGCCGGGGGCGTCAGGGGTTGCTGGCATCGGCCAACCTCTCGACGATCGCCCGGGCGTCCGCGAGGGAGCCGGCGTTGATGGTGTCTTCGACGGTCGTCTGCGTGTAGTTCGGCAGGTCGTCGACCTGGACGTCGGTCGTCTCGTAGACGCTCGAGAGGGTGATCGGCCCGAGGCTCTGCTGCACGCCTTTGTAGATGACGACGGTGCCGCGTTCTTCGCCGACGTAGTAGTGGTCTTGGGTCCACTGGTAGGTGAGCACGAGGCCCGCGACGAGCGCGGCGACCGCCACGACCAGGGCCGTCAGCCAGGTGATGCGGCGGCGTCGGCGTCGGCGCTTGTCTTCGGCGATGAGCTCGGCGAGGTACTCGTCGCTCTCGGGCTCGAAGTGGCTGTCCTCCGGCGTCGTGGCGACCTTGAGCGGGTGCAGCAGGATCGTCGGCAGGCGCAGCTGCTTGCGTCCGGCGTCGCTGTCGAAGCTGAGGGGGGCGGAGGCCGAACCGACGGTGACGGGCTCGTCGAGGGCCGAGTCGCCGGACTCGTCGACGTCGACGATGACGACGGTGACGTTGTCGGGTGCGCCGTGGTCGAGGGTCTCTTTCACCAGGCGCTTGGCGGTCTGCTCGGCGTCGAGGCCCATGGCCAGCGCCTTCTTGATGCGTTCTTCGGCGAGGT
This sequence comes from Frigoribacterium sp. VKM Ac-1396, assembly GCF_015350895.1. Lineage (NCBI taxonomy): Bacteria > Bacillati > Actinomycetota > Actinomycetes > Micrococcales > Microbacteriaceae > Frigoribacterium > Frigoribacterium sp. VKM Ac-1396. The sequence goes on from NZ_JADKSD010000003.1 coordinate 395,974, forward strand.
AGCTGCTGAGGCCGTCCGAGCAGATCAACCAGCGGTCGCCGGGCTGTGTGCCGAGGGTCGCCGTGTCGATCTCGGGGGCCGCGTCGACGTCGCCGAGCACGCGCATGAGCACGCTGCGCCTCGGGTGCACGGCGGCCTCTTCGGGCGTGATGCGGCCGCTGTCGACCAGGCGCTGCACGAAGGTGTGGTCGGCGGTGATCTGGCTGAGCTCGCCCTCGCGGTACAGGTAGATGCGCGAGTCGCCGATGTGGGCGATGGCCATGCTGTCGCCGACGCGCAGCATCGCGCTGACGGTCGTGCCCATGCCGGTGAGCTCTTGGTGTTCGAACACGGTCTCGGCCAGCAGCTGGTTGGCCGCGATGAGCGACGACTGCAGGGCGAACTCGGCGTCGCCGGGCGAGGTGTAGACGCGGTCGGTCTCACGTATCCGACGGATCGCGATGGCCGAGGCCACGTCGCCGCCCGCGTGCCCGCCCATGCCGTCGGCCACGACGAAGAGCTGCGTGCCGGCGTACCCGCTGTCTTGGTTGTTGGAGCGGATCTTGCCCACGTTGGACAGGGCGGCACTCTTGGCGTGAGTCGTCATGAGTGCCTACCGTCGGAGCTCGAAGCTCGTCTGCCCGATCGTCACGGTCGCGCCGGTGGGCACGGGGGTGGGGACCGACACTCGCTCACCGGCGAGGAACGTGCCGTTGGTGGAGTCGAGGTCTTGCACGACCCAGCGGCCGTTCCAGAGCATGAGGCGCGCGTGGTGGGTCGAGGTGTAGTCGTCGCGGATCACGAGGTTGCTCTCTTGCGACCTGCCGATGGTGAGAGGGCCGTCGCCGAGCGGCATCTCGAGGCCCGCCTTGGCACCCTTCGTGATGACGAGGCGCGTCGCACGGCCGTCACCCTGAGGGTTCGGCGTCGGCGCGACGGGCGCCGGGCGGGCAGAGGGCGCAGGAGGCGCGGTGGCGGTCGAACTCGCCTTGCCGGGTGTCGCGTCGGCGGGCATCTTGCGCGCCCGCTGCCCGAAGAGGTCGCTTCTCAGCGCGAACACGATCACGAAGACGAACAGCCACAGGACGGCCAGGAAGCCGAAGTGGAGCACCAGCAGGGTGAGGGCTGAGGTCATCGTCGGCCACCCGTCGAGTCGGGCCCGTCGAAGGGGTCGGGCGTCGATGACTGGGGGAGCACGCGGAACACGATACGCGTACGACCGATCTGGATCACCGAATCGGGCTGCAACGGCGCCTTCGTCAGCGGGTTGCCGTTGAGCTTGGAGCCGTTCGTCGAGCCGAGATCGCGGACCTGGGCGCGCGAGCCGTCCCAGAGGATCTCGACGTGCTGACGGGAGGTGCCGGTGTCTTGGACGGTGATGTCGGCGTCGCTGCCGCGGCCGATGATGGTGCGGGCACCGCTGAGCTCGCGGCGCTTGCCGTCGATCTCGACGAAGGGCTTCCAGGTCACCTCGCCGCGCAGGTTGCGCGAGTCGACCGACATGATGCCGACGCTGAGCGAGTCGTCCTCACGCAGGCGGATGCCGAGGGGGCCGGCGAACTGGTACCCCTGGGCGGTGGCGTGGCGCTGCGTGAGCTGGGTGAGCTCGTCGATCAGGGCCGGGCCGATGCCGGACATCTTCTCGTAGTCGACGGGGGCGAGGCGCACCTGGAGTTCGTTGGGCACGAGGATGCGGTCGCGCGAGACCACGGCAGCCTTGGTGTCGAGCTCGCGACGCAGGGCGTTCGTGATCTCGAGTGGTTGCACGCCCGAACGGAACGTCTTGGCGAAGGCGCCGTTGACGGCGCGCTCCAGCCCGCGTTCGAAGTTGTCGAGCAGTCCCATGGGTCTCCAGGTTCGGGGTCTCTGGTCGCCCGATCTTAGCCCGAACGAGTGAAAGGTACTCACCGGTGCTCTTCCGGCCATCCGACGCGTGCTAAAGTCTACGAGTTCGCGCGAGTGGCGGAATTGGCAGACGCGCTGGCTTCAGGTGCCAGTGCTCGAAAGGGCGTGGGGGTTCAAGTCCCCCCTCGCGCACGAACGTGAAGGCTCACCTCCGGGTGGGCCTTCTCTTTTTCTCGGGCCCGTTTCCGGGCCTGCTCACCGGCCCGCAGGTGCTTGGCTGGTGCCATGAACCAGCAGAGCGGGGTCGTGTTCGCGTTCGACGAGATGCTCTTCGACGAGTTGGCGAAGGACCCGTGGGTGCCCCGCAACCAGGGCATCGTCGTCGACTCCGACCGCCGCGTGGTGGGTCGCCGCGACGGCGTCGTGGTCAGCGTCACCGACCTGCCCCCGGTGTACGCGCACGCCGACATCGGGCCGAGGGTCAGCAGCATGCAGTCCTTCGTCACCGTCGGCGACCTCGTCTCGTGGATCGTCCGGACCATCGAGGGCACTCGCTTCACCTCGGCCGCCGACGACCTCGACGAGGAGGCGCGGTTCGAGATCGCGACGGACGCCACGCTCCACGGGTTCCGCGACGACCTCGAGTGCATGGTCATCGCCGACCTGTCGGACATGCGATTCGGACAGGATCGCGAACTGACGCGCTGTCGCCTCGAGGTGACCCGCGCCTCCGGGGGGCCGGTCGCCTGGGCGCTCGTCGTCGAGGGCACGGGGCACCGGATCGAGTCGGACACGGTCGAGGCCGCGGAGTTCGTCGGCCGGCAGCTCAACGACATCGCGATCGACGGCGACCCGCTCGCCCTCGAGGCCGTGCTGCCGCTCTGAGACGTCGCGGCCCGATCAGCGGGTGAGGCCGGTCACGGAGAGCCTCCGGCCGATCGCGAGGCGATGACGGCGGCGAGCCAGCCGGGGATCGCCTCGGCGGGCCGTGGGTACGCCTCGAGATCGTCGAGGTACGCCTGGTCGTCGATCCAGGTGTGAGGAGCGCGGTGGTCGACGTCGAACGAGGTGCCGAGCTTGCCGGCGGCGGTGACCCGGAAGCGGGCACTGAACCACGTTCCGACGTCGGCTCGGTACATGAGCCGTCGGAGGTCCGAGGCGGCGGCGCCCGCCTCGTCCGTGTCGGGAGTCGACGACTCGTGGCCGGCCTCGTCGAAGAAGCCCACGGATGCCACCCGGACGCCTCCGACCTCGGAGAAGTCGAACTCCGCCCGGACGGAGCCTCGAGGCATCATGCGGTGGACGGCGAGACCCACCCGACGGAGGGCATCACGTTCGGTCGGCACGCGGCCGTGGTCGTCGTCGTGTTCGCTCATCGCTCGGCCCCGCCGCCACCGTCGGCTCGGCCGGCCAGGTCGTGGCGGGTCGGGGCGCCGGCGAGGATGGCAGCCAGCCAATGCGGGGTGTTCTCGGGGGTGCGGGGGAATCGATCGAGATCGGCCCGGTAGGCATCCGCGGAGAAGTGCCCCAACTCCGGCTCGTGGTCGTAGTCGTACGACGCACTCATCTTGCCGGCCGCCGTGACCGTGAACACCGCGGTGAACCAGGTCCCCGCATCTCGACGGTGCATGGCGTCGCGGAGGACTTCGGCCGCCTCGAACGCATCGACAGGCCCGACGATCGATTCGAGCGAACCGTCCAGTCGATGGACACGGGTCCGGCCGGCGAGGACGCCGCCAGCCACGCTGACCTGCATCTCGACACGATCGTGTTCTGAGTTCAGAGTCGGATACAGCAGACGACCGATGGCGCGCAGTCGGACGCGTTCGGCTTCGAGTCCCGCCGGCTGCCCGTCGGGAGAAACGTAGCGGCTCTCGTCAGCGCTGGTCATCGTGTCGTCATCACGGGACGAGGGGACCGTCGTCACGGCCGACGCGGTCATGTCGGGTGGGCGCACCCGCGAGGATCGCGGCGAGCCACTCGGGCGTGTTCTCGGCCGTCCGGGGAAAATCCTCGAAGTCGGCACGACGTTCCTCGGCGCCGAAGTGGCCTAGTTCGGGTTCGTCGTCGTAGTCGTACCGTGCGCTGAGTTTCCCGGCGGCCGTGACGGTAAAGACGGCGGTGAACCACGTGCCTGCCCCTGGCTTGTACATCAGGCGCCTCAGTCGACGAGCCGCTTCGAACGTGCGTCGCGCGGGAGCAGCCGACTCCTGGGAGCCGTCGGCTGCCGACATCAGCGTCTCGCCGGCCATCACACCTCGAGCCATGCTGGTCGTCATGACGATCCGGTCTAGGCCGGACGGGAGCAGCCCGTACAGCTGTCCGCCGATCTCTTGCAGGATCGCGCGCTCGGCCTCGACGCCCGTCATCAGCTGGTCATCTGCCGAAGCAGAGCGGCTCTCCTCAGCGCCGGTCATCGTGTCCGAGGCGAACGAGGTCGTGGCGGGTCGGGGCACCGGCGAGGACGGCTGCGAGCCAGGCGGGGGTGTTCTCGGGCGTGCGGGGGAACTCGTCGAAGTCGGCTCGGTAAGTCTCGGCGGCGAAGTGGCCCAGTTCGGGCTCGTGGTCGTAGTCGAATCGCGTGCGGAGTTTCCCTTCCGCCGTGACCGTGAACCAGGCGGTGAACCATGTTCCGGCCCCCGGCCTGTACATGGCCTCTCTGAGTTCACGAGCTCGGAGGGTGGAGTCCCTCGTGCCCATGATGGAGTCGTCCGTCCCGTCCGGGCGGTAGAGGCGCTTCCTCCCGGAGGAGACACCACCGACGATGCTGATCTCGGCCTCGATGCGATCGAAGCCCGCGGCGATCTCGCCATGGAGGGCCAGACCGACCCCTCTCAGCGCAGAGCGCTCTTGCTCGAGCCCGGGTGGGTTCTCATGTCGTGTCATGACTCGGGTTCTCCCTTCGACTCATGCTTCGACTCATGTGTGCCAACCCTGCCGACGAGGTCGTGGCGGGTCGGGGCACCGGCGAGGATGGCGGCCAGCCACTCGGGGGTGTTCTTCGTCGTGCGGGGGAACTCGTCGAAATCGGCGCGGTACGCCTCGGCGGCGAAAGACCCGAGCTCGGGCTCGTGGTCGTAGTCGTACCTCGCACTGAGCTTCCCCCCGGCGGTGACGGTGAACACTCCCGTGAACCACGTCCCGGCTTCGGGTTTGCTCATGACCCTCCGGAGATCGCGGGCCGCCCGGAAGACGCCACGACCGGACGAGAGAGAGGTCGAGCTGCCGTCGACGGCATGCAACTCGATCGTGCCGGCTGTCACTCCGCCGACCACGCTGATCCGGGCGATCACTCGATCGTGGTCGCGCGGGATGACGGCATGGAGCGCTTTGCCGAGGATGCGGAGTGCGTCCCTCTCGGCAGGCATGCCGTGGGGCTCCGAGTCGTGAGCGGACGGCACGGGCCCGAGTACTCCTGAGTCCGCTAGTTCTCTCGAGGTCGTGAGGCATGCCTCGAGGTACGCATCGGGCGATGTGTCGCCTCCGACTCGTGGCCACGAGCCCGGGCGGTGCAAGACGTCGAAATGGGCGTCGACGATCGCCCTGTCGAGGAGCTCGACCGCAACGGGATCCCAGATGGCCGCCAGGAGGCGCGTGATCTCGGGAGCGGAGCCGGCGAGGGGCGGATGGACGAGGTGCGAATCGTCACGGCCCTCGACATGGAGCGTGACCGAGTTGCTCGGGCGCTTCGAGGACGCGACGGCGCTCGACGTGACGAAGCTCAACCGGGCGAAGGCGCCACCGACCGAGTCGATGCCCGGCGTGACGAAGCCGAGACGATGACCCCGCACGGGCAGGGGAGTGCCTCTGTCGTCGTGCTCGATCGCCGCCGCCACGAGGTCGGTCCATCCGCGGTCGTCATCGGGGAGGGCATCTCCCTCGAGTGATGACCACGGAGCGTCGAAGACACCACCCAAACGGTGCAGAGCGCTGAGCGTTTGGCGCATCTTCGACGCGACGACTTCCGGCTCCTCGGGGCGAGGGCCCCACACGGCCCTCCAGGTGGGGGGACCGGCTCGCCAGCGTTCCACCAAGCGCATCCTCTGCGCAGCGTCATCAGGGGGCGAGGGTGACGTGGCGATGTCCGTGCGGCCGGGCCCGCTCACGGGAGCGGGCCCGCGACGGAGGAGATCAGGAGGACGTGCTCGCGCAGGTCGACGACCTCGAGGGACGCAGCAGATCGTCGGCCTCCGAGGGCGAGCAGCGGGCTGAAGCCGAAGCATTCGTCGGAGCGGGGCACCCCGAGACGCTCCCGCGCCTCCGGGAAGGGGCTCCAATCGAAGTAGTCGGGGTCGGCCAGGAACGACTCGTAGCCGAGGATGACGAGGAGCGTCGAGAGCCTGTTGGCGATGATCCGGCTCGTGCCCAGTCGGAATTCGAGGAGGTGCGCTCGGCCGTCGAGCCAGACGACCAGGTTTCCGAGGGCGGACGACATCAGGGGCGTGGCCGCCGCGAATCGAGGTGCGACCTCCGCGAGGACTTCCTGCCACCCGGTGGGGTCGACGATGCGCAGGTACCCGTCAGCCGTCGCGCCCAGCCCGTGGTCACGCCACAGGGCCACGACGTCGTCGGGCAGACGCTCGACGGCGGCGTCGAGGCTGGCGGAGGACAGTGGAGGTCCTGGCATCAATGGCGACGGCTGCGTCACGCGACTCCACCCCTGTTGCGCGAGTCCATGTCACGCCTCTCAGACGGGATCCTCGTCACGGCCGACGAGGTCGTGCCGGGTGGGCGCACCCGCGAGGATGGCGGCGAGCCACTCGGGCGTGTTCTCGGCCGTCCGAGGAAAATCCTCGAAGTCGGCACGATAGGCCTCGGCCGCGAAGTGACCGATCTCCGGCTCGTGGTCATAGTCGTATCTCGCGCTGAATTTGCCGGTGTCGGTGACGGTGAAGACAGCCGTGAACCATGTTCCTGCCCCAGCCTTGTGCATCATCTTCCTGAGGTCCCGTGCTGTCTCGAAGGTCGTCTCGTCAGGCAGCGCGTAGCCTTCGCTCCCGTCAGGACGGAGCAGGACGGTCTCGCCTGCCATCACTCCGCCCGCCATGCTGGTCTTCATGACGATGCGGTCGAACCCTTGGGGAAGCAGACCGAAGAGTTGGACTCCGATCTGCCGCAGAATTGCACGCTCGCCCTCGAGGCCTTTGGCCTTGTCATCATCGGACATTCGAGTAGAACTCCTGTCTGGGAATCGATCCCTCGGCATGGAACACGGCTTGGAAGCTGGCGGGAACGGTATTCGTCCCGGAATACCGGGGTCTGACGCTGAGCGTGATGACCGCGTGATCGGAGGCACCGGCGAACTGACGGATGTCCCTTTCGAGGTTACCGAGGGAATGCCCGGCTCCGCGGTTCACCTCTTGGAGCATCGGCACGATGTTGATCTTCTCGCCGCCGCCGCCGAACATGTTGGCCAGGAGGTGGCCCCCTTCGTACCCGACACCGCCCTCCTTGCCGATGCGCTTCTGCACCGACTCGGACCGGTCGGCATCGCCGAGCTGGAGGTCGTCGAACTCGGCGAGCACCGTGCGGCTGGCGTGGTCGGTGACGTAGACGTGCTTTCCACCGACGACGTAGGTCGTGTCCGCGGCGGGCTTCATGAGGTCGTAGTTCAGGTTGCCCTTGCCGCCGTACTCGGTCTCGACGTGGACGATGCGACCTGTCGCGTCGGTCGAGAACACTCCTCGGCCGGGCACCGTGTACGCCGTGTCGGGGGCGAGGACCTGACCGTGCGCGAACGGCTTCTGCTTCGTCGGCAGGTCGGAGCCGGAGACCGTGACGTGGTGCTCGACGGCCGGTGTAGGGTGCGGCGTCGGACCGGTTCCCGGGGTGTCCGTTCCCGGACCGGGCGTCTCGTCCGGACCGAACAGGTCGAGGTCCTCGACATCGGCACCGCGGCCATCGTCGGCCGCCCGGTCCGGGGTGGCGTCGCCGCCGTCGACGGGCCCGTCGGCCCGACCTGCGTCGCTCGAACCGGGGCCGTCCGCGCGACCTGCGTCGCTCGATCCGGCACCGTCGGCCCGTCCGGCATCGGACGCTCCGCCTCCGTCGCCACGTTCGAGCAGCGTCGTGCCGCCCGATCCAGGGTCGGCGGCGCGGGCGGCACCGGCGGCCGGGTCGGAACCGGTGCCACCACCCGCGTGGGCGGACGCGTCGGCGTGCGTGGCGGACGCGGCCCGCGCCTCCTCGGCTGCTCGACCGAGGTCGCCGTAGTCGGCGAAGTCCTCGAGCTTCGACAGCGAGCCGAAGTCGACCGTCTCGCCCGCCTTCAGGGCGCCGGTGAGACCGGAGAACTCGACGTCGGTCATGCGTTCGAGGGCGGCCATCGTGTCGGTCAGACCGTCGAGGTCGTCGAGCTTCGACAGGCCGCCGGCGTGCTCGCCGAACTCGGCGACGAGGTCCTCGACCCGCGACAGACCCTTCGGCAGGTGCGACGCGTCCTCCGCCACCTCGGCCAGCCGGCCGGTGAGGGTCGCCGCCCGGGCCGCACCCGACCCGACCTTGAGGCCCGCTCCGACCTGGCCCGCGCCCGGGATGAAGAACGACGCGACGTTCGCCACGGCGAAGGTGCCCGCAGCGACCGGGTCTTCCTCCCACTGCTCGGGCGTGCCGACGATGCCGCCGACGAGGCCGTCCATCGTCTGCTTGTAGTTGTCGCGGAGGCCGCGCAACGACTCGGGCACGGCCGAGTCGGGCAGGTTCGCCAGGGCGGGCGCCGCCGGGAAGGCCACCGTGATGGCGAGTGCTCCGAGACCGGTCAGCATGCCGGTCCAGGCCTCACCGGCGAACGACCAGTCGTGCTTCCAGCCGTTCGCGGCGTCGAAGCCGACGAGCGACACCGTGCCCTCGACGAAGCTGGTGCCGAACTCGACCAGCCCGTCGCCGACCGACTCCTGGCAGGACCGCTCGCCCTTGCCCTGGGCGCCCCACGGGTTGTCCTCCGCGGCGTCGAGCTGCTCACCCGTGACGGCGGTCTGGGGAGCCACGCAGAGGTCGTCGCGGAGGGCGTTGACGCCGTTCTCGAACTCGACCCGGGCCGCATCGATCTTCGCGATCTCGGCGTTGTACTGCGACTGCAGCTCGTTGTTGCGCTCGACCGACGGCGTGTGCTCGTTCCACGGGATGGTCGTCTCGCCCTGGCCCTCGAGCACGACCGGGACCCCTCCGTTCATCTGGCTGGCCTGGAAGAGCGGGTTGTCGGGGTCGTAGAAGTCGAGCGTGACGCCGCCGGCGACCGAGGCGCGGAAGGCGTTCGCCTCGGTGACGAGCTCCTTGATGCGCGCCACGGGTGCCGTGACCGCCTCTGCCAGCGTGTCGAGCAGGTCGGCCACGGTCGAGAGCTTGCCCGCGACGACCTCGGCGTCGGTGCGCACCGGATCCATCGAGGCGAACAGTTGCGGCCCCTCGGGCGCGGTGTACGACGCGGACAGTCCCGACCAGTCCGTCACCACCGCCTCGGCGTTCGTCGTGACCGCGGTCGACGTCGACTTGTAGCTCGCCGCCGACGACGCGATCGACTCGGGCACGATGTCGAGCCCGTAGAACTCGGACGGGTCGATCAGCGACCCCTTCGTCGCCATCAGCGGCCCCCCTCGAAGAAGCTCAGGTCGCCCGACCCGGCCGCCTGGATCGCGGCGGACTGCGTCTGCGCCGCCATCTCCTCGTCGCCGTTCACGTAGGCCAGGGTCGCGTCGCCGGCCCCGGTCGCGCAGGCGAGGATGCGCGCGTTGATGCCCTGCACGCGAGACGCCTCGGACGAGATCAGGTCGACGACGGCGACGGCCGACGACACGAGGATGTCGCTGCCCACGCCGGCGTTGAGCTCGCCCTGGGCGGTGTCGACGCCGGTGAACGTCGCCGCGAACGTCTCGGCCGAGGCCTGCACCTTGGTCAGGACGCTCACCACGCCGTCGGTCTGGATGCTCCACGAGCTCATCGGTCGTCTCCTGTCGTCACGAGGGTGCCCTGCACGTCGTCGGCCAGGCGCCGGGCCAGCGCCTGGGTGAGCGGCCCGTCGAAGGGGCCGTAGGCCTCGGTCCACCAGCGGTCGGTGGCAGGACCGTCCGTCGGTCGGTCCGCGGGGTGGTCGGAGGACGCCGGGTCGGTGACCGGCAGGCCGAGGCCGCGCCGCGCCTCCCTCGGGTCCTCGAGCTGCGTGCTGCGCAGCACGGCGAGCACCAGGCCCTCGGTCGACGCGATCTGGATGCCGCCGCCCTGCCAGAGGCGCCCGGCACCGAGGCCGCCGTCGACCGCCGCGGCCGCGGTCACGACCTCGACGGCCGTCACGGGCTCGGGCGACAGGATCACGAACTCACGGGGCACGGCGCACCCCCGGAGGGACGAGCGCGTCGGCGACGACGCCCGGGCCGATCGCGTCGAGGGCCGCCGCGAAGCGCTGCCACCGGGTCGCGTCGGCGCCGAACGGCACCACGAGCGAGGGGGTGCGGGCGTTGCCGGTGGTGGTCCCGCCGTGCTCGGCGGCGAAGGCGGCCGCGTCGAGGCCCAACCGGCGCACGGCCCGCGCGCCGACCACCGCGGCGAGGGGCTGCGGCGTCGTGGGGCGGTACGGCGTGATGGTCGCGTCGGCCGCGCCCCGCAGACTCCACGCCGTCGCCAGCAGCACCTGCTGGCGCTCGGACAGGCTGCGCAGGGCCGAGGAGGCGCGGGTCGCGTCGTCGACGCCGGTCGCCTCGGGCAGGGCGAACAGCAGGCGGGTCTCTTCGGTGAGGCCGGTCTCGCTGCGGGCGATGCGGATCGTGCCGGTCCAGACCGTGCCGTCGGGCGCGGAGCCGGCGACGTGCACGCGGGAGTCCCGGGGCATGCGGGCGCGGGCCAGGGCCGTGATCCGACCGCGGTCCCAGACGGTGGCGGGGGGTTCGGAGGTGCCCCACACGGTGGGCGCGACGCCCGCGACCGCGGTGACCAGCGCCTCCGTGGTCGAGCCCGTGAGGGCCTCGGCCCTCGCGGCGTGGTGCACGGCGACCGAGAACTGCAGCCAGGGGCGCGTCGCCGCCTCGGGTGGCTGCGGCAGCGTCGCGAGCTCGGCCTCGGGGGCCGTGACCCCGGCGGCGCGCTCGACGGGGTCGCCCAGCGGGTCGAGCAGGGCCTCGTCGTACGTGGCGACGCGGGCGCCGCCGATCGCGTGACGGAGCCCGCCTGCGGCGTCCTTGACCAGCCAGGCACCGGCCACCAGGCGCAGGGCCTGGTACAGCGCCCCGCTGAGCCGGGCGTCGTCGTGGGTCACCACGACCACCCGCACGCCGGCCCGCGTGGCGTCGGCGATCAGGGCCTGTCGGCCCGAGGTCAGCCCGACGACGGGAGCCGTGCTGATCGTCGCGATCCAGCCCGGCCCGCTCGCGTCGGCGAGCGGGTGCGGCAGGGTGGTCGCCCGTGAGTCGCTCACGGGCGGGGCCTAGATGCCGTCGACGGCGGCCTTGGCCCGCTGCATGGCGGTCTGGGCCGACTCGTCGTTCGATGCGAGCGACTGGCGCAGGGTGTTGATGATCGTGCGCACCTCGGTGGCGACGCGGTTCCAGCGCTGCTCCTTGCCCGCGTACTCCTCGCTGGAGCCGTCGGCCTGGTAGTCCGCCATCGCGGTCTTGACGTCGGCGTCGCGCTGCGTGATGAGCGCCTCGAGGCGGCTGGCGACGGCGTTGAAGTTGTCCTGCGCGTTGCCCGAGGCTCCGAGGTCGAAGTCGCGGCGGTCGGTTGCGTTGGCCATGGTCGTTCCCCCTTATGCGCGCGAGCCGCCGAAGCGGGCGCTCTCGAATCCGGCACCGGACTGGGCCGCGGTGGTCTCGTCGGCGATCTGCTGCTCGCCCTCGACGAAGGCACGGTTCTGGCCGGTGATGCCGGTCAGCACCGACGACAGGGCCGCGTTCAGCTCGACCGAGATGCCGTCGACCTCGCCCTTGAAGCGGTCGAAGGCGGCGCGGCCCGCGCCGTTGAACCGGCCCTCGAGCGGCTCGGCCGCATCGGCGAGCTGGCGGACGAGCGCACCGAGGTCGTCGCCGGCCCCGCTCGTCTTCTGGCTCAGCTGCGTGAGGGTCTCGCTCCCCATGGCGAACTTCATCATGTCGTTCTCCCCTTGCGTCGATCTGATGGCGACCCGTCTGCGGTCGACTCATGAGGAAATCACGATTTCGTCTCGATCGCCACCCGGTGGAGGGGTACACGTCGGGGGACCCGAGTGGTGGACGGGTGGGTGCCGACCCCGGAACGGGTGTCCCACCGGGGGACGCGGGGTCGGCTAGCCTGGGGCCGATCGCGCGCTCCGGGGACGCGGGCGATCGTGCACCGTCGGTCTCGACGACCTGGTCCGATCACCCCGCAGGCGAGAGGCGGCACCGTGGGCGCACTGGTGGGCGCACGAAGTTGCGGGCGCTGCGGCCAGCCGCTCGGCGCGGGCGCCACCTGGTGCTTCTGGTGCGGCGTGCGCATCGTCTCGGCGGCCACCGGCAGCGCCATCGGCACGTACTCGGGGCTGCTCGCCGGCGTGCAGACGGCCACGCCGTCGAGGCGGCGCAGCGCGGTCGCCGTCGACTGGGGCGTGCCCCTCGTGCTGCTCGGCGTCCTCGTCGTCGGGGTCGTCACGGGCTCGTCGTCCGTGACGCCCGGCGACGCACTCGTCCCCGTCCCCGTCGAGGTGGCGGTCGTGGTCGTCGCCCTGGCCTTCGTGGTGCTCGACGTCGTGCTGTACGTGCGCGGCGGCCGCTCGGTGGGCCGACTGCTGCTCTCGCTGCGCACCGTGGACGATCTGACCGGACGCCCGCCGGCCGTGCTGAGGGTCGACCGGCGCGGCCGCTTCAGCTTCCGCCGGCAGGCGGTGACGGTCGACCTGCGCCGGGGCCGCGACCCCATGACGTCCTCGCCCCCGCTCGGGCAACGGCCCGCCCTGCCCGCGGCGGCGGCCGCTCCGCTGCCACCGCACCCCGCCGACCCGCTCGACGGCGCCGGCCGCCCCGACGAGAACACCTTCGGACGCACGGGACAGGGCCGCCCGCCGGCCGCCGCCCCGTCGATCGTCCTCGAGCTCGACAGCGGTGAACGCCTCGACCTCGAGACGACCCTGGTGATCGGCCGCGCGCCGGTCAACCGCGAGGGCGAGGAGCACCCGATCTTCGCCTGGGCCGACCTCGCACGCAGCCTGACGAAGACCCACGCCCTCTTCGCGTGGGAGGGCGCCGTGCTCTGGGTCACCGACCTCGGTTCGACCAACGGGTCGTCGCTCGTCGCGCCGGACGGCACCCGGCAGCCGCTCGTCGCGGGCCTCCGCGGCCCGGCGGCCCCGGGGTACGTGGTCGAGCTCGGTGAACGCCGGCTGACCGTGCAGCCGTCGGGGGTGGTGGACGCATGAGCGGCGATCGCGACGTCGTCCTGCTCGAGACGGTCAAGACGCACCGGTCGCGCCTGGTCTCGGCGCTGCTCTTCGGCGAGCTCGACGAACGGCGTCTCGTCAACGACAACGTCCGCCGCCTGATCGTCGGCCTGGTCATCGCGGCGGTCGCCTGCGCGGGCTGCGCCGGCACGTCCTTCGTGCTCTCGGTGCTCGCCGACCAACGGACGAACCAGTCGCAGACGACCGGAGGGTCGGGAGGCGCGGTGCCGGTCACCGACCCGCCGTCACCGTCCCCCTCGTCGACCGACGCCCCCGACCCCACCCCCACCAGGGAGCCCCGATGACCGACTACACCCGGCTGACCATCGTCGGCACGGCACGCAAGGCCGAGCTGGTCGTGCCCGCCGACGAGCCGATCGGTGGCCTGATCCCCCGCCTCATGGAGCTGCTCGACGAGCGTCCGGGCGCCGTCTCGCGCCCCCTGACCCTCGTCCGCTCGACCGGCGAGCAGCTCGACACCTCGTTGTCGGTGGCCGAGCAGCGCGTCGTCGACGGCGAGCTGCTGCGCCTGCTCCGCGAGGACGCGGCACCGCCGCCTCCCGAGGTCGCGGACGTCACGGACGTGCTGGCCGAGTCGCTCGCCGGCCGACCGGGTCTGTGGACGCGGCGGTCGCGCACGGCGACGGCGGCCGTCGCCGTCGGCCTGCTCTCGCTGGTCCTCTCGGTGGTGCTGACGAGGACGCCCGACGTCGACCCCGTCGGCACGATCCCGGTCGTCTACGGTCTCGCGATCGTGGTCGCCCTCGTCTCCGGCCGGTTCGGCGGGCGGTGGCTCGCCGTCGCCGCGACCTCGGTCGCGCTCGGCTGCGCGGCGCCGCTGGCCGTCGTGCTCGGGGCCACTCCGGCCCTCGGGCTGCCGCCGGTCGACGTCGCGCTCGCCGTCGTCGTGCTCGCCTGGGTCGCCCTGGCCCTCGGCGCGGGTGCCGGCCTCGGTTCGCGGTCCGCGTGGTGGGGCGGCGTGCTCGGCGTCGTGCTGGGTGCAGTGCCGATCGTGCTGCGATCGCTCGGCGTCCCGGACGCGGGCGCCGTCGGCGTCGGTGCCGTGCTGGCCGTCGTCGTCTGCGGTCTGCTGCCCTGGTACGCCATGAGCGCCTCCGGCTTGACGGGACTCGACGACCAGGTCGTCGACGGACGCCGGGGTCGCCGTGACGACGTCCTGCTGACGGTCGGCGACGCCTACCGGACCCTCACCTGGTCGACCTTCGCCGTCGCCGGCCCGTTGGCCGTCACGGCCGTCTCGTCCGTCGGATCGGCCGACCCGTGGCAGGTCGGGCTCGGCGCGGCCGTGGTGCTCGTCGTCGCTGCCCGCACCCGGGCGCTGCCGATCGCCGCGCAGGGCTGGGTGCTCTGGGCCGCCGCCCTCGTCGGCCTGCTCGGTGGCCTGCTCGTGCAACCGCTCGCCCCCTCGTGGCTCGTGGTGGTCGTGCTCGCGATCGGGGTCGTCGTGGCCGTCGTGGCCGGCGGCGTCGACCCCGTGGCCCACCAGCGCGCCTCGCTGCGGCGGGTCGGCAACCTGGTCGAGTCGCTGGGCGTCGTGGCCCTGCTGCCCGTCCTGCTCGGGGTGTTCGGGGTCTACGCCGACCTGCTGGGGGCGTTCTCGTGAGCGCCTTCGACGCCTTCGTCCGGTCGGCGCCGCTCGCCCTGCTCGGCAGCGTGAGCGCCCGCGTCCACGAGGTCACGGCGGTGGACGAGATCGTCCGGCGTCCGTTGCCGGTGTCGCGCCGCATCGGGTTCGTCCAGGCGCGGGGCGGGACAGGGGCCAGTTCGACCGCCGGCTACGTCGCCGCCCTGCTCGCGCGCCGCCGCCCGGGGCTCGTCCTCGGCGTGGATGCGTCACGCGGCCCCCGCGGCATGCTGTGGCAGGCCGGCGTCCCGGCCGGGTCGAGTGCTGCCCCGAGCTCACGGCGGCGGACGGCCCGCCGGTCGGTCGACGCCGTCGACGGCCTGCCGCGGACGCCCTCGGGCCTGTACGCGCTCTCGCTCGACCCGCGGGGCGAGTCGCGGGCCGTGGCCGCCGCGGCGGGCTGGTTCGACGAGGTGACGCCGATCAGCCGGTTCTTCGACCTCGTCGTGACCGACTGGGGGGTTCGCGACTGGCGCGCCGACCTCACCGACGTGGTGTCGGCAAGCCGGACGGTCTGCATCGTGGCCCGCGCCGACCGCCATGCCGCCGAGGAGGCCGCGGCACTCGTGCGGGCCGTCAAGGACCACCCCGACCGGCCCGAGGTGGTCATCGCCCTGGTCGACGTCGGCGACGCCGGTCGTGCGGCCCCGGTCACGGTCGGCGACGACCCCACGGTGCCCGTCGTGCGCGTGCCCTACGACGCGGCCCGCTCCGGCGGGCGACCGGTGTCGAGCGCGGCCCTCGGCACGCGCACCCGCATCGCCTACGCCCGGCTCGCGGCGGCCCTGCTGCCCCTCGACGTCCCGTCGGCCCCGAGGGGCACCCCACCCGTCGACGACCCCGGCCCGGCGTCCTCCGCGACCGATCACCGCCCCTCCGAACGCCGCCAGGCGCGGGGTCGGGACGCCCGTCCGGCGATCGCCGACGACCTGGAGGCGCGACGATGACCGTCAAGCTCGTCCACCGGCCCACCCGCATCACGCGACCCGTCCAGCCCGCCGAGCACGAGGACATCACGCCACCGCCCCAACTCGCCGACGGCAAGGTCGGCGGCGTGCCGGTGCAGGCCCTGCTGCCCGTCGTGGGCGCCCTCTCGAGCGTGGTGATGATCGTCGTCTACCGCGGCAGCTCGAACCCGCTGTTCTTGCTGGTCGGCGCCGTGCTGCTGATCGTCGCCCTCGTCGGCGGCCTCGCCGTCACCCTCAGCCAACGGGGCAACGCGGCCCGGCAGCGTCGGCTGCAGCGCGAGCGCTACCTCGACTTCCTCGAGCGGTTGCGGTCGCGCATGCGCACGAAGGCGCGCGCCGTCCGGGCGACGGCGGCCGTGCTCGACCCCGAGCCGGCGGCCCTGCTCGAGCTGGTGCGCGACCCGGCCCGCCTCTGGGAGCGCCGACGCCACCACGACGACTTCCTGTCGGTGCGGATCGGCGAGGGCGACCTGACCTGGTTCCCGATGTCGGTGCCCGACGACCCGAACCCCGTGCAGCCGTTCGACCCGATCATGGCCAGCGAGGCCGAGTCCGTGGTCGAGCACCTCGCGACCGTGCGGGGCATGCCCATCACGGTCGACCTCGACCGTGCCGGTTCGGTCGCCGTGTTGGGGGACCGCGAGGGCGCCCTGCGGGTCGCCCGCTCGATGATCTTGCAGCTCGCCGCCCTGCACTCGCCCGACGACGTGCACCTGGCGGCGGCGTTCCCCGAGGCCGCAGCCGCGGACTGGCGCGGCTTCGACCTGGTGCCGCACGCGGTCGACGACTCGCTGTACGACGGACCGGTGCCGGCGCGCCGGGTGGCGACCAGCGCCTCCTCGTTGCTCTCGGTGATCGGCGGCGAGCTGGGCGACCGTGCCCAGGAGGCCGCCACCACGAAGCGCTCGATCGGCACCACCGCACGGACCGAGGGGTCGCGCCTCGTCGTCTTCGTCGACGACTGGGGTCACGTGGCCTCGAGCATCCCCGTGCCCGACGCCGACCTCTCGCCGACCGACCTGGGCGTCACGACGGTGCACCTGCTGAGCGACCGGCTGCACGAGCCGTCGGACGTCACCCTGCGCATCACCGTCGAGGGCGACACGGCGGTCGTGACCGACGCCCGCGTCGAGGACGACGGTCAGGTCCGCGTGCAGACCGCGACCGTCGACGCCACGACCCCGCAGCTGTTCGAGGCCGTCGCCCGCACCCTCACCCCGCTGCGCCTCAGCCTCAGCCGTCAGGACGAGGTCGACTCGGCCCAGGCCGTCGAGATCACCGACCTGCTGGGCATCGACGACGTCACGACGCTGACGCCCGCGTCCGCCTGGACGCCTCGCTCGCCACGTGACTTCCTGCGGGTGCCGATCGGCCTCGACGACTTCGGGGCACCGGTGCTGCTCGACCTCAAGGAGTCCGCCCAGCTCGGCATGGGCCCCCACGGCATCTGCATCGGCGCGACCGGATCGGGCAAGAGCGAGCTGCTGCGCACGCTCGTGCTCGGCCTCGCCCTGTCGCACTCGCCCGACGACCTCAGCATGATCCTCGTCGACTACAAAGGAGGCGCGGCGTTCGCCCCGTTCGCGGGGCTGCCCCACGTCGCCGGATTGATCGACAACCTGGCCGACGACGCGCAGCTCACCGAGCGGGCGCGCGTCAGCATCCAGGGCGAGGTCGTCCGACGTCAGGAGCAGCTGCGCGACGCCGGCGGCGCCTCGTCGATCAGCCACTACCGCGAGATGCGCGTCGGTCGGCCCGAGCTGCCGCCCATGCCCCACCTGTTCGTCGTCATCGACGAGTTCGGCGAGCTGCTCACCGCAGAACCCGAGTTCGTCGACCTGCTGCTCACCATCGGACGCATCGGACGGTCGATCGGCGTCCACCTGCTGCTGTCGAGCCAGCGCATCGAGGCGGGCAAGCTGCGCGGCCTCGACACCTACCTCTCGTACCGCATCGGCCTGCGCACCTTCTCGGAGGCCGAGAGCTCGATCGTGCTCGACCGACCGGACGCGTTCCACCTGCCGGCCGTGCCCGGCTTCGGCTTCTTGAAGGTCGACACCTCGGTGTACCGGCGGTTCCGGGCGGGCTACGTCTCGGGCCCGCTGCCGACCGAGGCGGCCCGGGCGCTCGCCGGGGACGACGCCCGCCCGACCGCCCTGCTGCTGCCGACGTACAACGGCATCGCGGGGGGCGACGACGAGGACGGCGAAGAAGAGCTGTCGCGTCCCGACGTCGGTCGCGCCGTGATCGACGAGGCCGTCGACCGCCTGATGGGCGGCGGAAGCGACGTCGACCCGGTCTGGCTGCCGCCCCTGCCCGACCGCCTGGCGCTCTCGCGGGTCGTCGGCGCGGACCAGGCCGGCGGGCTGCGGGTGCCGATGGGGCTGCTCGACGATCCGGCCCGCCAACGACAGGCACCCTGGCTGCTCGACCTCGGCCGGGCCGGCGGCCACGTCGCCGTCATCGGGGCGCCGCAGACCGGACGCAGCACGTTCTTGCGCACGCTCGTCGCCTCGCTCGCCCTGACGCACACGCCACAGCAGGTGGGCATCTACGGCATGGACCTGACGGGCGGCGGACTCGGTCGCATCGAGGGGTTCCCGCACGTCGGCGGCGTCGCGACCCGGGCGAGCAAGGACCGCCTCCTGCGGCTGCTCGAGGAGCTCGCCGCCATGCTGACGACCCGCGAGCGGGTCTTCAGGGACCACGGCATCGACTCGCTCGCCATGTTGCGTCGACTGCACGCGGCGGGCGACGTGCCCGAACTGATCTCGGCCGACGTCGTGCTGGTCGTCGACGGCACGGGCCAACTGCGCGGGGACTTCGCCGAGCTCGAGACCGCGTTCGGCGACCTGCTGCTGCGCGGCGGCAGCTACGGGCTGCACGTCGTCCTGGGCATGACGCGCTGGAACGAGCTGCGGATGGCCCAGCAGCCGCTCGTCGGCACCCGGGTCGAGCTGCACCTGAACGACCCGGCGGACTCGGTGATCGGTCGCAAGCTCGCCCAGACCATCCGGGCCGACCAGCCCGGCAGGGCACTGACCGACGAGGGCCTGTTCGCCCAGGTGGCGTTGCCGGTGCTCGACGACACGGACGACGACGAGGTCGGCGACGCGCTCGAGGCGCTCGCCCGACGGTCGGCGGCGAGCTGGAACGGGCCGGCGGCCGCGCCGATCAGGCTGCTGCCCACCGAGCTCTCGCCGGACGAGCTGCCCGACGCGCTGGACGAGCCCGAGGCGATCCCCTTCGGTCTGCGCCAGGACACGATGCAGCCGGTCGCCCTCGACCCGGCGACCGACCAGCACCTGCTCGTCTTCGGCGACTCGAAGGCCGGCAAGTCGACCCTGCTGCGCGGACTCGTCCGCGGTTTCGTCGACCGGGCGACCCCGGACGAGCTCGTCGTGGCCCTGATGGACCTGCGCGGCGACCTCGTCGCCGAGGTGCCGGACGACTACCTCGGTGGTCACGCGTCGACCAGCACCGACGCCCGCGCCCTCGCCGTGGCGGTCGCCGACGAGCTCGCCAAGCGCCAGGCCGGCGATCGCGACGCCGGCCCCCGCATCGTGGTGGTCGTCGACGACTACGACATCGTCGCCTCGGGCGGCACGGAGCCGCTCAAGCCGCTGCTGCCCTTCTTGCCGTCCGCACGCGACCTCCGGCTGCACGTGCTGATCAGCCGGCCCGTCGCGGGTTCGGCGCGGGCGCTCTACGACCCGGCGCTGCAGACACTCCGCGACACGGGTGGGTCGTCGTTCGTCATGTCGGGCGAGCGCAGCGAGGGACCGATCGTGCCGCAGGTCTACGCCGAGCAGATGACGGCCGGTCGTGGCCGCCTCGTGCGGCGCGGTCAGGCCCCCCGCATCGTCCAGGTGGCACGGTTCGAGGCCGACTCGAGCGCCGGGGCCGACGGGGGACGCGCGTGACGGGCCGGACCGTCGTCGTGGCGGGAGTCGCCGGCGGCGTCGGGACGACGACGGTCACGGCCCTGCTCTTCACCCAGCTCTCCGGTGGGTCCGTGCCCCGGCTCGTCGACCACTCCGGTGGAGACCTCGGGTCGCGGTTGACCGGGGGCGACGACGCGTCGAGCGTCGATCGCGAACTGACCCTGCACGACCTCGGTGCGCACGCCGACGGCGCACTGCTCGACCTGCTCGACGATCCGAGCGTGTTCGGCGTCGTCGTGGCCCCCACGACCCCGGTCGGCTTCGCCGACGCGCAGCGGGTGCTGGGCCGCATCCGTGAGCGACACGGAGTCGGCGGCCTGCGCCGGGTGATGCTCGTGGTCGTCGGCGTCTTCGGCGAGCACCGCACGACGCGCGCGAGCGAGGCCCTGCAGAACGAGTTCGGCCGGCGGTCGCTCGTCGTCGTCCCGCGCGACCCCGCGTTGGCGGCCGGCGGCCGCGTCCCCCTCAACCGGCTGACCCGTGAGTCCCGACGGGCCCAGACCGAACTCGTGTCGTACCTGCGCGAACGCCTGGCCAGCCACCGCGACGCGCGCTGAGGCGGCGGGCCGCGCGTCCGCGGGGGAGGCGACCCGCGCCTCCTCGGTCGACGGGTCCTGGGCCCGCAGCGGGCGGGTGGGGGGCGTCAGCCCAGGGGCTCGATCAGGTGCGGGCCGTTGTTGCGGACGTTGTTCGCGTCGCGACTCACCTCGTGCTGCACGAGGTCGTGCGCGACCTCGAACGAGTCCCGGTCGAGCAGCGCCAGCAGCTCGTCGGCGTCGAGGCCGTCACCCAGCCAGTCGTCGTACGAGTCGGGCGTGAGGCAGGCCGGCATGCGATCGTGCACCTCGCCCGGCGCCACGTGGGCGTCGCGCGTGATGATCGTGGTCGACAGCACCCAGCGGTCGGGGTCGTCCTCGGCCTTCGTCGGATCGGGCCAGGCGCCCACGAGGCCGGCCATGGCGAGGCCGGCGTCGGGCTGGTGCACGTAGTGCGGCTGCTTGCCGGTCTCGGTGACGACCCACTCGTAGTACCCCTGGGCCGGCACGATGCAGCGACTCGTGGCGAAGGCCCGGCGGAACATGCCGCTCGTCGCGACGGTCTCGACGCGGGCGTTGATCGGTTGCGGCCGCTTCTTCAGGTCGGGGTACCACGAGGGCACGAAGCCCCAGCGGGCACCGGGCAGCTGCCGCTCGCCGTGGCGCTCGCGGACGACCGGCACGACCGTCGTCGGGGCGACGTTGAAGTCGTCGGGCAGGGGCCCGAGGCCGTCGAGCAGGCTCGGCAGCAGATCGGACGTGGCCCGGGCAACGACGTAGCGACCGCACATGCCGCCAGTCTGCTCTTCCGCGCGAGCGTGCGGCGGTGGTTCACTGTGGCCGTGTCGCCGCGCGAGGTGGCGACGCGGTGAGAGGGTGGTGACCATGTCCGACGAGCAGAACCCCGCCCACGGCTTCGTCGTCGTGGGCGTCGTGCCGAACTCGGGCGAGTCCGTGGTGTCGACCGCGGCCGACCTGGCGGCACGCTTCGGCACCGGCCTGCTGTGCGTCTCGGTCGAGCCCGACCGGCTCGCCTTCGCCGAGGGCATCGACGGCACCGTCCTGTCGTACCCCCTCGACCCCGACGACTACACCGAGACGCTGTCCTTCGACGTCGACATGGAGGCGCGGCTGCGGCCGATCGCCTCGGCTCGCGGCGTCGAGCTGCGCACCTCGGTCGTCGCCGGCGACCCCGCCCAGTGCCTGTCGCACCTGGCGGAGCAGCTCGACGCCCCCTTGATCGTCGTCGGCAGTCGCGAGGCCGGCCTGC
This sequence comes from Frigoribacterium sp. VKM Ac-1396, assembly GCF_015350895.1. NCBI lineage: Bacteria > Bacillati > Actinomycetota > Actinomycetes > Micrococcales > Microbacteriaceae > Frigoribacterium > Frigoribacterium sp. VKM Ac-1396. The sequence continues at coordinate 417,538 of NZ_JADKSD010000003.1, forward strand.
GGGGCAGCGTCCGCGAGTTCTTCGCCGGTTCGGTCGCCCTGCACCTCAGTCACCGTCAGCACCGCCCGGTCGTCGTCGTTCCGCTCGCCCCCGTCCCCCGCAGCCAGACGCTGCCGTGGGAGGACGAGCTGTGACGCGAGGCCGCCGGTGACGGGGGCTGCGCGCCCTCGTGCCCCGCACCTCCGTCCGTCCCTGATCGCCCTCGTCGCGCTGGGCGGCGCCCTCGGGACGGCCGCGCGGGTCGGGGTGACGCTCGTGGTGCCGTCGTGGGGTGCGTTCGACACGGCGATTTTCGCGATCAACGTGGTCGGGGCCTTCGTGCTCGGCCTGCTGCTCGAGCGGCTGCTGCGCTCCGGGCCCGACGAGGGCGGGCGCCGCCGGGCCCGACTCTTCGTGGGGACGGGTGTCCTCGGCGGGTTCACGACCTACAGCTCGCTCGCGACCGAGACCGCGCAGCTCGCCGGGGCGGGCGGAGGCGACCTCGCCGTGGCCGGGCTCTACGGGCTGCTGAGCCTGGTGTTCGGGGTGCTCGCCGCGGCGGCCGGCATCCGGGTCGGCGCACGTCTCGCCGGACGGGCCTCGTGAGCCCGCTGCTCGTCGTCGCCGTCGCGGCGGCCGGCGGGATCGGTGCCGCCGTCCGCTTCGTCGTCGACGGGCTCGTTAAGGACCGCCTGGGCGCGGCCTACCCGTGGGGCACGACCGTCATCAACGTGTCGGGCTCGTTCGCGCTGGGGCTGCTGACCGGCCTCGCCCTGCAGGCGGTCGTCGCGCCCGAGTGGAAGGCCGTCCTCGGCACCGGCCTGCTCGGTGGGTACACGACGTTCAGCACCGCGAGCGTCGAGACGGTGCGACTGCTGGCCACCGGGCGTCGCGGGGCCGCGGTCGCGAACGGCCTGGGCATGCTCGTCGCGTGCGTCGGCTTCGCGTCCCTCGGCCTGTGGCTCGGCTCGTCGGCCTGACGGCCTCGTTGGCCTGACGGCCTCGTTGGCCTGACGGCCCCGACGACCTGACGGGCTCGTCGACCTGATCATGGGCACGCCGACTGGGGAAGGACCATTCCCGCCCACTCGACCCACGCCTCCGGGGGAGGGCGTCGAGGAATGCAGCGTCAGGCGTGCGTCTCGCGTTCGTGCCCGGCGTGGTCGGCCGGCTCGAGCTGGAACGTCGCGTGCTCCACCGAGAAGTGGGCGGCGAGGCAGCGGTCGAGGGCGTCGAGCGTCTCGTCGACCTTCATGTCGCAGAACACCTCGCGTTCGACGACGACGTGCGCCGAGAACACGGTCGCCCCGCTGGTGATCTGCCAGGCGTGGACGTCGTGCGCCGAGACGACGCCCGGGGTGTCGCCGATGTGCGTGCGGACGGACTCGAGGTCGATGTCGCCGGGTGCCGAGCCGAACAGCACGCGGATCGCCTCGCGCAACAGCGACCACGCCCGCGGCACGATCATCGCGGCGATGATCAGCGACCCGACCGAGTCGGCGTGGGTGAAGCCCGTGGTCAGCACGACGACGGCCGCGACCACGACGGCCGCCGAGCCGAGCAGGTCGCCGAGCACCTCGAGGTAGGCCCCGCGCATGTTGATCGAGTGCGTCGCCCCACCGCGCAACACGAGCAGGGCGGCGACGTTGGTCGCGCCGCCGACCAGGCCGACGACCAGCATGGGCAGGCCGAGCACCTCGTGCTCGCCGACCGCGACCAGCCGTGACACCGCCGCGACGGCGACCGAGAGCGAGACGGCGAGCAGCACGAGACCGTTGACGAAGGCGGCGAACACCTCGGCCCGTCGGTAGCCGTAGGTCTGGCGTCCGCTCGCGGGCCGGGCGGCGACGATGGTCGCGACCAGGGCGATGACCAGCCCGGCGAGGTCGGACAGCATGTGCCCCGAGTCGGCCAGCAGCGCGAGCGAACCCGAGAGCCAGGCACCGACCAGCTGGGCGACGAGGCCGAGCGCGACGATCGCGATCGCGAGGCGCAGGCGACGCCCGTCGGCGGCGACGTGTCCGTGACCGTGGTCGTGACCCATGGGCGCCTCTCGTCGGGTGGTGGCCCGGGGTGCCGGACCGGCGTCGAATCTACCGTCGCCCACCGACCTCCGCCGTCGATCCGGCCAGTCGATAACGAGTCTCGATCCCTGCAGGGGCGGCGATCCGACGCGCGCACGCCGCGGTCGACCGCCCGGACGACGGACGAGGAGGCGCGGGTCGACCCCGCCTGGGAGCCCGCGCCCCCTGCATGGTTCAGTGAGGCATGACCGACTCGACCGAGACCTCGTCCGCCCGCGTGGGGGACCCCGCCCGCGCCTCCTCGTCGCTCGTCGCCGTCACGGGTGCGACGGGTGCCGTCGGCGGGATCGTGGCGGCGCACCTGTCGGAGCGGGGCGTGCCGCTGCGACTCGTCGTGCGCGACGCCGCGCGGGCACCGCGACTCGACGGTGCAGAGGCCGAGGTCGCCGTGGCGACCTACGGCGACCGAGCCGCGTCGGTCGAGGCCCTGCGCGGCGTCGAGACGCTCTTCATGGTGTCGGCCGCCGAGGCCCCCGACCGGGTCGACCAGCACCGCGCGTTCGTCGACGCGGCCGTCGAGGCGGGCGTGCGGCACGTGGTCTACACGTCGTTCGCCGGGGCGTCGGCGGAGTCGGTGTTCACGTTGGGACGCGACCACTTCGCGACCGAGCAGCACATCCGGGCCTCGGGCCTCGGCTTCACCTTCTTGCGAGACAACTTCTACCTCGACTTCGTCCCGCTGTTCGCGGACGAGCAGGGCGTCATCCGGGGGCCGGCCGGTGACGGGCGCGTCGCGGCCGTGGCCCGGGCCGACGTCGCCGCCGTCGCGGCGGTCGTGCTGCTCGACCACGAGTCGCACGCGGGCGCGACCTACGACCTGACCGGGTCCGAGGCGTTCACCCTGACCGAGGCCGCCGCACGGCTGACGGCCCTCGGCGGGCGCGCGTTCACGTTCGTCGACGAGACCGTCGACGAGGCGTACGAGTCGAGACGCGTCTTCGAGCCCGAACCGTTCCAGGCCGACGCCTGGGTCAGCACCTACACGTCGATGGCCTCGGGCGAGGTGGCGACGGTGACGACGGCCGTGCGTGACCTCACCGGCCGCGACCCGCTGACGCTCGAGGTGCTGTTCGCCGGGGGAGTGCGCGGCTGAGGCGTCAGGGCACGCGCCGTGACGACAGCACGCCGCTGACCCCGAGCACGACGACGGCCGCGGCGATGCCGATCATCGGGATCTGCCAGTTGCCGCTGACGTCGTGCAGCCCGCCGATCGCGAGCGGGCCGAGGGCCGCGATCGCGTAGCCGCCGCCCTGCACCAGGGCCGACAGGCGGCGTGCCTCGACGTCGGTCGAAGCCATGCGCACGATGACGATGAAGATGATCGTGATGCCGCCGCCCTGGGCTGCGCCGCCGAAGACCGACCACAGCAGCCAGTGCTCGGGGGCGAAGAGCAGACCCAGCGGCATCGCCGACCAGAACAAGGCGATCAGGCCGATGACCACGGCCGGTCGCACCCGCAGTGCCAGGAACGGCACGCCCAGAGCACCCACGACCGCCAGGATCTGGAAGACCGACGAACTCGCCCCCGCGGCCTCGCGCGTCAGCCCGACCTCGTCGCGCAGCAGGGTGGGCATCCAGGCCGTGAGCCCGTAGTAGCCGAAGGCCTGGCCGGCGAACGCGAGCGTCAGCCCCCACGTCGTCGCACGACGCAGCAACGGGGTGGCGGAGCGACGGCGCTCGCGGGCGTCGGCCTCGGCCTCGCCGGGCTCGACGACGTCGATGCCGCCGGTGAACACGTCGGTGGCCGAGGAGGCGCGGTGCCGGTCGTCGACCTCGGCCTGCGACCCCGGCACCACGGCCACGTTGCCGCCGAGCACCGCCACACGGGGCCCGACCGCGACCGACCAGACCACGGCGGCGAGGACGGCCAGGAGCCCCCAGGTGACGAGGGCCAGCGGCCAGCCCACGACCGAGGCGATCGGCGCCGTGGCGAGCGAGGTGATCATCGACCCGACGTTGAGGGCCGAGGTGTAGATGCCGGTGACGAAGCCGGCGCGCTCGGGGCTGAAGTCGCGGCGGATGACGACGGGCAGCACCACGTTGCCGATCGTGATGGCCACGCCGATCACGACGGTGCCGACGTAGAGCCAGACCGTGCCGCCCGCCGTCCGCAGCAGCGTGCCGAGCAGCACGCCGGCGAGGCCCAGGGTGACGGCCCGCTCGGCGCCGATGCGGCCGATCAGGGCCGAGGCGAACGGACTCGCCACGGCGAAGCAGAGCACGGGGATGCTCGTGAGCAGCCCGGCCACGACCGCGGTGAGCCCGAGGTCGGCACTCATCTGGTCGAGCACGGGGGCCGGGGCCACGATGGGCCCCCGCATGTTCAGTGCGATCAGGACGATCGCCAGGGTGAGCAGCCAGGCGGCCGGCGACCGGACGACGGTCGCGGCGCGGGTCACGCGGCGCCGCGCAGCAGCGTGACGCCGAGCAGCTCGGCCAGCTGGTCGACGTCGTCGGCGACGGCGACCGCCCCGACGTGCTCGTCGGGCTCGCCGTAGCCCCAGCCGACGATGATCGTGGGCACGCCGTGGACGGCGGCGCCCTCGACGTCGTGGTGGCGGTCGCCGATCAACACGGGCCGCGAGACGTCGGCGCCCCGCACTCGGAGCCTCGTCAGGGCCTCGGCGACGACGTCGGCCTTGGTGTTGCGCACCTCGTCGTCGGAGGCGCCGGTGATGACGTCGAGGTAGCGGTCGAGGCCGTGGGCCCGGAGGATCGCCGTGGCCGGCGTCTCGGGCTTCGAGGTCGCGGTCGAGGTCGGGATGCCGGCGGCGTGGACGGCCGCCATGAGGTCGGGGACCCCCGGGAAGACCTCGCCCTCGAGGGCGCCGTTCGCCAGGTAGTGCGAGCGGTAGAGGCGCATGGCCTCGACCAGGCGGTCGCCGTCGAGCCCGAGGCGCACCTCGAAGCTCTGGGGCAACGGTGGCCCGACCCAGGCCATGAGGTCGTCGGGCGAGGGGACCGCGAGGCCCAGTCGCTCGATGGTGTGCGAGAGGCTGGCGGTGATCGCGGGCGCCGAGTCGGCGATGGTGCCGTCGAGGTCGTAGAGGACGGCCGTGTAGGGGAGAGTCATCGCCCTCAGCTTACGGAACCGGGTCAGCAGGTGATCGTCCGCAGCGGCCACGTCGCGACGGCGGTCACCGCGGAACGCGTCGTGGCGGTGCCGCCGGCGGCCCCGCGGGCCGGGCTGCCATGGGTCCGGGCACCCCTGGTCGACGGCGGCGCCATCGTCTCGAACGACCACATCGGGTCGTCGAGGCCTCGGGTCAAGGACTCGAAGACGGGCGTCGCCTCGCGCTCGGCGGAGAGGGTGTCGAAGATGGGTGAGGTCACGGGTTGCTCCTGCGGTCGATGTCGTAGGAGAAATATAACCCTGATATGTGACCGTCACAAGGGTTCGGTCGGATCGATCAGAACAGACGCGAGTGCGAGTCGTCCAGTCCGCGCATGGCGTCGTAGTCGAGCAGCAGGGTGCGGATGCCCCGGTCGTGCGCGAGCGTCCGCGCCTGCGGCTTGATCTCTTGGGCGGCGAACACCCCGGTCACCGGGGCGAGGTGCGGGTCGCGGTTCATCAACTCGAGGTAGCGCGTGAGCTGCTCGACGCCGTCGATGTCGCCCCGACGCTTCAGCTCGACCGCCACCGCCGCGCCCTTCGCGTCGCGGGCGAGGATGTCGACCGGACCGATGGCCGTCATGTACTCGCGGCGGACCAGCGTGTGGCCCTCGCCGAGCAGGTCGATCTGCTCGGCGAGCAGCTTCTGCAGGTCGGCCTCGACGCCGTCCTTGGTCAGGCCCGGGTCGACCCCCATCTCGTGCGACGAGTCGTGCAGCACCTCGTGGATCGACACCGCGAGGATGTCGGCGGTCTTGGCCTGCGTGACCTTCCACAGTTCGACGACGCCGGCGGCGCGCTGGTCGTCGTCGGGTTCGACCGAGCGGATCGTGCACGGCGGGCTCATCCAGTTGAGGGGCTTGTAGCTGCCCCCGTCCGAGTGCACCAGCAGGCTGCCGTCGCTCTTGATCATCAGGAGGCGCGTGGCCAGGGGCAGGTGGGCGGAGAGCCGACCGGCGTAGTCGACCGAGCAGCGGGCAATGACGAGGCGCACCCGTCGATCCTAGGGCGCGGCGGCATCTGCCGAGATGACGCTTGACGAACATGAAAATGTGAAATACGTTCATTCCAGATGGTCGGCAGGACGACCTCACCCCGAACTCGACCCGGAGGAACGATGAGCACCCCGATGCACTCCACCAGCACCAGCATCAGCACCAGCACCAGCACCGCGACCCGCACGCGCGTCCTCCACGACGCGGCCGAGCTCGTGCTCGTCGACATCGCCCGCGGTCGGTACGCCCCGGGTGACACCCTCGACCTCGCCACGATCGTCCGCGAGCACGGCGTCACCCCCGGCGACGTCCAGCTCGCCTTCTACGAGCTGCGGCGGATGCGCGTGGTCGTCCGGGCGCCGTTCAGCCACGCCCACGTCGTCGTCTGGCACCGTCGCTTCAACGAGGTGCTGCTCGACGACCTCGTCCGCATGATCGCGGTCGCGGCGACGCGGGCCCCGTCGTTCGAGCAGCTCGACGAACCGGCGCACCGGGTGCCCGCCTGCGTCGCCCACGGCCTCGAGCTCGAGCCCGACGTCGCGCACTTCCTCGACCTGGCCCGCTCGATCGTCCAGGTGCTGTCGCCGTCGGCCCGACAGCACGTCCTCGACGACGTGCTGCTGCCGCTCGAGATCCTCTGCAGCACGAGCGCCGTCGTCGCCCACGGCATGACCCCCGCCCTCGGCGCGACCGTGCGCGGCGCGATCGTCGACCTGATCGAGGTCGCTGCCCACTACGGCGACTGGGCCCAGGTGCCGGTGCTCGCGGCGGACTACGTCACGGCGCTCGGCCTCGACGAACCGCGCGTCGCCCAGCACGACTGAGGCGACCGGGCCCCGAGGCGTCGTCGGCTAGGCTGCGGCACCATGAGCCGGGCAGAGGGCGACGACGCCAGACCGACCCTCGCGTCGGTGGCGCGAGCCGCCGGCGTCAGCGCGAGCACCGCCTCCTTGGCCTTCAGCGGCACCGGCCCCGTGTCGGACGAGACCCGCGCGCGGGTGCTCGCCGCGGCCGACGCCCTCGGCTACGCGGGCCCCGACCCGCGGGCGAGGTCGCTCCGCCGAGGTCGCTCCGGCATCGTCGGGGCCGTCCTCGAGTCGACGCTCAGCACGGCGTTCCGCGACCCGATCAACGTCGCGATGCTCGACGGCATCGCCGACGTCACCGGGCCGGCCGACGCCTCGCTGCTGCTGCTCACCGAGACCGCGGGCGAGCGCTCGCGGCTGCTCGACGCCCCCGTCGACGCCGTCGTCCTCTTCGGCTGCAGCACCCGCCTCGACGAGTCGGTGTCGATCATGCGTCGCCGGGGCATCCCCGTGGTGTCGATCGAGGCCCCGCCGACCGAGGGCGTGCTCGACATCGCCGAGGACAACGTCGGGTCGTCCCGCCTCCTCGCGCAGCACCTGCACGACCTCGGCCACCGTCGCGTCGCCGTGGTCGCCCTCGAGCTCGGCCCCGGTCGGTCGACCGGCGGCACGGACGACGAGCTGACCGACGAGCGCGTGGCCCGGGGCACCTCGTGGCCGACGCTCGAACGGCTGCGCGGCACCCGCCAGGTCTTCCCCGGCGTGGGCGGTCTGGCGACGCGTGGCAGCTGGACGAGCGAGGGGCACCGGGCGGGACTGCGCCTGCTCGACGTGCCCGAGGCCGAGCGGCCCACGGCGATCGTCGCCCAGAGCGACCTGCTCGCCTCGGGCGTCATCGCGGCGGCGCACGAGCTGGGCCTGTCGGTGCCGGGCGACCTCAGCGTCGTGGGTTACGACGGCGTGCGCCTCGACGACCCGCGGGCGGCGGACCTCACCACGGTCGTGCAGCCCGCCGTCGAGAAGGGCCGTGCGGCCGGTCGCGCCGTGCTCGCCCTGCTGGCCGGTGAGACCGCTGAGGGCACGACCTTCACGAGCGTGTTCCGGCCCGGCTCGACGACGGCGCCACCCCGGCGCTGACGACGGGCCCGGTGGCCAGCCCCGGCCCGTCCCCGCCCGCCCGGCTCAGTCCTTCCCGACGACCATCCACCGGTCCGACCGCGCCCGCAGCCCGAGCGTCACGGCGCGGACGCCGATGTACCCGAGGCCGAAGGCCAGCCACAGGGCGACCGTGCCCTGCGCGCCCGGCTCGACCCGCGCCTCCAGGGGGATCAGGATCGCGAGGTACACGACCGTGTTGAGCACGCCGGCCAGCGCCAGGTAGCGGGCGTCGCCCGCGCCGAGCAGCACGCCGTCGAGCACGAAGACGAACCCGGCCAGCGGGATGCCGACGGCCATCGCCAGCACGACCCGCGGCAGCAGCTCGCGGACCGCGTCGTCGCCGCTGAAGACGGGGGCGAGCAGGGGCGAGACCGCCGCCAGCAGCACGCCGAGCAGCAGGCCGCCACCGACGCCCAACACCATGAGCCGCCGGGTGATCGCGCGCACCGCGTCGCGGTCGCCCCGACCGAGCGAGTGGCCCACGAGCGCCTGGCCGGCCACGGCCAGCGCGTCGAGCGCGAACGCCAGCGTGCTGAACAGCGTCAACGCCACCTGGATCGTGGCGAGCCCCGTCACCCCCGAGGAGGCGGCGGCCCAGACGGTCGCGATCATCGCGACCCGCAGCGACGCGTTGCGCACGAGCAGCCACGCCCCCGACCGGGCCGTCCGCCCGACGCCGGCCAGCCCCGGGCGCAGCGGAGCCCCGACGGCCCGCGCGGCCCGGACGGCGATCACGACGTAGACGGCCGCCATGCCCCACTGGGCGACGACGGTGCCGGCGGCCGAGCCGGCGATGCCCCAGCCGAAGACGTAGAGGAAGACCGCGTTGAGGCCCGCGTTCGCCGCGAAGCCGACGGTGGCGACGACGAGCGGCGTGGTCGTGTCCTGCAGGCCACGCAGCAGCCCCGTCGCGGCGATCACGAGCAGCATGCCCGGCAGGCCGATCATCGACACGGTCAGGTACGTCGTGGCCGCGTCGACGACTGCCGGGTCGGTGCCGAAGAGCCCGACGAGGGGGCGGGCGACGAGGGCCCCGGTGCCGGCCAGGACGACGCCGATCAGCAGCGCGAACCACAGGCCGTCGACGCCGGCCCGGATCGCCCCGGGTCGGTCACCCGCACCGAGCCGCCGGGCCACGGTCGGCGTCGTCGCGTACGCCAAGAAGATCAGCAGCCCGAGGGCGGTCTGCAGCACCACGCTCGCGATGCCGAGCCCGGCGAGCGGGACCGTGCCGAGGTGCCCGATCATCGCCGTGTCGGTCAGCAGGAACAGCGGTTCGGCGATCAGGGCGCCGAGCGCCGGCCCCGCGAGGCCGACGATGCGGCGGTCCCAGGGCGAACGGAGGCGCGAGGTCGTCGTCGACGACGGCTCGCCGGGGTCGGGCGCCACCGTCAGTCGGTGCCCCGGGCCCGACCCACGGCCGACATGAGGTGGTAGACGACGATGGCGGCGACGGTGCCGAGGATGATGCCACCGAACGTCGCGCCGCCGAGGGCGAGGGTGAAGTCGGCGATGCCCATGATGAGGGCGATGCCGGCGGTCAGCTGGTTCTTCGGGCGGCTGAAGTCGACCTTGTTCTCGACCCAGATGCGGATGCCGATGACGCCGATCAGGCCGTAGAGCGCCGTCGTGACGCCGCCCAGCACGCCGGGCGGGATCGTGAAGATGACGGCACCGATCTTGGGCGACAGGCCGAGCAGGATCGCGACGACGCCGGCGACCCAGTACGCGGCGGTCGAAAAGACGCGGGTGGCGCTCATCACGCCGATGTTCTCGCCGTAGGTGGTCGTCGCCGAGCCGCCGCCGAGGCCGGCCAACACCGTGCTGAGGCCGTCGGCGAAGAGGGCGCGGCCGGTGAGCGGGTCGAGGTTGCGCCTGGTCAGCTGGCCGACGCCCTTGACGTGTCCGACGTTCTCGGCGATCAGGGCGAGCACGACCGGCAGGAACCCCAGGTAGACCGGCAGGGCACCCGGGTCGAAGGCGGGGGCCGTGAAGGTCGGCAGGCCCACCCAGGCGGCGTCGCCCACCGCGCCGAAGTCGACCTCGCCGAGCAGCAGCGCGGCGACGTAGCCGACGACGACGCCCACGAAGATCGACAGGCGGCCGAGGAGTCCCCTGAACAGCACGGCGCTGAGCACGACGGCGGCGAGCGTGATGATCGCGGTGAGCGGGGCCTCCGCGAAGTTGTCGCGGGCGGCCGGGGCCAGGTTGAAGCCGATCAGCGCGACGATGGCGCCGCTGACGACCGGCGGCAGCAACGCGTCGATCCACCGGGTGCCCGCCAGGTTGACGACCACGCCGACGATCGCGAGCAGCACGCCGACCACCACGATGCCGCTGAGCGCCAGGGGCATGCCGCCGACGTCCTGCGCCGCAGCGATCGGTGCGAGGAACGCGAACGACGAGCCGAGGTAGCTCGGCAGCCGGTTCTTCGTGATGATCAGGAAGAGCAGGGTGCCGATGCCCGAGAAGAGCAAGGTCGTGCTCGGCGGGAACCCCGTGAGGATCGGCACCAGGAAGGTCGCGCCGAACATCGCCACGACGTGCTGGCCGCCCAGCCCGATGGTGCGCGGCCAGGTGAGTCGTTCTTCGGGTGCGACGATCTCGGTCGCGTCGACCGTTCGTCCGTCGCCGTGCAGCGACCAGGGGAGTGCCATGCCCAGAACTGTAGCGGCGGGGCCGCCGTAGGCTGGCGGGCATGACGAGCGATGCACTGAGCAGCGGAATCCAGACCGACGAACTCGACCCGGCGGTCCGCCCGCAGGACGACCTCTTCCGGCACGTCAACGGGAAGTGGATCGACCGCACCGAGATCCCCGACGACAAGGCGCGCTACGGCTCCTTCTACCTGCTGGCCGAAGAGGCCGAGAAGGCCGTCCACGAGATCGTCGTCGAGTCGCAGTCGGCCGAGCCCGGCACCGAGGCCCGCAAGGTCGGCGACCTGTTCACCAGCTTCACCGACGAAGAGCACGTCGAGGCGCTGGGTGCCGCCCCCCTCGAACCACTGCTGGCCCAGGTCGACGACGTGACCGACGTGACCTCGTTCACGGGCCTCCTCGGCTCGCTCGAGAAGCAGGGCGTGCCGAGCGTCGTGCAGCTCTTCGTCGACAACGACCCCGGCGACCCCGAGCGCTACGTCGTGTTCGCCGAGCAGGGCGGCCTCGGGCTGCCCGACGAGTCGTACTACCGCGAGGAGAAGTTCGAGTCGGTGCGCACCGCGTACCGCGCCTTCGTCGAGCAGATGCTCGACCTCGCCGGGCTCGACGAGCCGGGCGCACGGGCCGACCGCGTGGTCGCCCTCGAGGTCGACCTGGCCTCGCACCACTGGAGCAACGTCGCCACGCGCGACAGCGACAAGACCTACAACCTGATGCCGTGGGCCGAATTCGACGCGCTCGCCGAGGGCGTCGACCTGACGGTCTGGCGGGACGCCGTCGGCGGGCCGGCCGGCGTCTTCGACGAGCTCGTCGTGCGCGAGCCCTCGTTCGTGACCGGCCTGGCCACGCTGCTGACCGACGACCGCATCGACGCCTGGCGCGACTGGCTGCGCTGGCAGATCGTCCGCTCGATGGCGGCCTACCTGTCGACGCCCTTCGTCCAGGCCAACTTCGGCTTTTACGGTCGCACCCTGACCGGCACCCCCGTGCAGCGGGCCCGCTGGAAGCGCGGCGTCTCGCTCGTCGAGGGCGCGCTCGGCGAGGCCGTCGGCCGCATCTACGTCGAGCGGCACTTCGCGAACGACGCCAAGGCCGCGATGGACGTCCTCGTCGCCCACCTCGTCGAGGCCTACCGGCAGAGCATCTCGCAGCTCGCCTGGATGACCGACGAGACCCGCGCCCGCGCCCTCGACAAGCTCGAGAAGTTCACGCCCAAGATCGGGTTCCCCTCGACGTGGCGCGACTACTCGGCGCTCGAGATCGACCCGACCGACCTCGTCGGCAACGTGCGGGCGACCGCCGCGTTCGGGTTCGACCGCGAGCTGGGCAAGATCGGCAAGCCCCTCGACCGCGACGAGTGGTTCATGACGCCGCAGACCATCAACGCGTACTACAACCCCGGCATGAACGAGATCGTGTTCCCCGCGGCGATCCTGCAGTTCCCGTTCTTCGACGAGACCCGCGACGCGGCCGCCAACTACGGGGCGATCGGCGCCGTCATCGGCCACGAGATCGGCCACGGCTTCGACGACCAGGGCTCCAAGTACGACGGCGACGGCAAGCTCACCGACTGGTGGACCCCTGCCGACCGAGAGGCCTTCGAGAAGCTGACCTCGTCGCTCATCGCGCAGTACGACGCGCTCGCCCCGAAGCAGGTGCCCGACCACCACGTCAACGGCGCCCTGACCATCGGCGAGAACATCGGCGACCTCGGCGGCCTCTCGATCGCCTGGAAGGCCTACCTGATCTCGCTCGACGGCACCGAGCCGCCCGTGATCGACGGCCTGACCGGCGCCGAGCGGTTCTTCCTCAGCTGGGCCCAGGCCTGGCAGATCACGCTGCGCGACGAAGAGGCCGTCCGGCTGATCTCGATCGACCCTCACTCGCCGAACGAGTTCCGGTGCAACCAGATCGTCCGCAACATCGACGAGTTCTACGACACCTTCGGCGTGACCGAGACCGACGCCCTGTGGCTGCCGGCCGAGGAGCGCGTCACGATTTGGTAGACCCCGGGCCCGGCCGCCGCGCCCGACGCGGGGGCGACGACGACTCCGACCACGAACCGCGTCACGGCGGCGGTCGCGCGCTCGAGTCGTTCGCCTCGTCGTTCGCGGCGCTCGGCGACCTGGCGCTCGCGGGCGGGCAGGTCTCGGCGTCGGTCAGCGACCTCGACTCGGGCGACGACCTGCTGAGCGTCGACGAGCACCTGGCGCTGCCGGTCGGCCAGCTCGGCGCCGTGCTGCTGCTGATCGAGGTGTCGGCCCGCATCGAGGACGGCACGCTGCGTCCCCTCGACGAGCTCGAGCGCCCCGGCGCCCCCGGCGACCAGGGGCCGGGCGGCGTCTGGCCCTACCTGCGTCGCACGCGCCTGCCGGTGACCGACGCGGCCACCCTCGTGGGGGCGTTCCGCGACGCGGCCGCGATCGACGCCCTGATCGGCCTGGTGGGCCTGGCCGCCGTCCGCGCCCGTGGCGAGTCGCTCGGCCTGACGAAGACCGCGTTGCTCGACGTGACGCGGGCGACGCGCGGGCCGGACGACGCACCGGCGCTGGCCGTCGGCACGGCCCACGAGCTCGCCGGGCTGGCGGTGTCGCTGGCCCGCGGCGAGGTCGTCGACCGGTCGGTGTCGAACCGGGTGCTCGGCTGGTTGTCGCTCGGCGCCGACACCTCGCTCGTCGCGGCACCGTTCGGCCTCGACCCGCTCGGGCACCGGCGGCTCGACCACGACCTCCAGATCGTCCACGCGACCGGTGGCGACGCGGGCGTGCGGGCCGAGCTGGGCGTGCTGCGCGGGCCCCGGCGCAGCGTCGCCTACTGCGTCGTCGTGACGTTCGACGAACTCACCCTCGCCCACCGCCTCCGGGCCCTCGAGGCGGTGCGCGCGGTGGGGACCGACGCGCTCGAGTACGTGCACTGACCCGCCTCGGGCCCTTCGCGGCCCTGCCCTGCCCGGCCCTGCACGGCCGGCCGGCCGGCTCCGCGACCCGGCCCGCCCGGGTCAGTCGACCAGGTCGAGCCCCCGCAGGCGGTCGAGCGTGGCGACGCCCGCCGGGGGGCAGCGGTCGGCGTCGGCCGACGTCACCCAGTGCACCGCGCCCACCTCGGCCGCGGGTGCCGGCTCGGGGCTGGTCGGGTCGAGGTCGGCGGCGAAGACCGTCATCGCCACCTGGCGCCCCTCGGGCTCACCGTGCGCCTGCGTCACGACGGTGAACAGCTCGGCCACGGTCGCCGGGTCGAGCTCGACGCCGACCTCTTCGCGTGACTCGCGGACGAGGGCCTCGGCCGACGTCTCGCCGGGCTCGAGCTTGCCGCCCGGCAGGTACAACACGTCACGGTCGCGCGCGGTGACCATGAGCATCCGCCGGTCGCGGACGAGGGCGAGCGCGCTGACGACGATGGTGTCCATCAGGCCATCTTCGGGCACGACGACGGTGGGCCGGCGCACGGCCGACCGGCGGCCGGTCAGCCCGCCGAGGCCCGACGGTCGTCGTCGACGGCCCGCAGGCTCGAGGACGAGGAGGCGCGGCGCGCGTCGGTCACGCCGAACAGCGCCTCGAGACCGTCGCGGAACTCGTCGCCGCGGCCCTCGCGGGCCAGCTCGCGTGCCCGGACGGACGGGGTGTGCAGCAGGACGCCGGCGAGGTGGCGCAGCGCCGACTCGGTGCGCTCGGACGAGTCGCCGCGCGACCGGGCGCGCTCGATCTCGGCGTCGAGCAGGTCGAAGACGTGCTTGCGCAGCGCGACGACCGAGGGGGTGAGCGACTGTTCGGCGGCGACGGCCTGGAACTCGGCGGCCGCCGACGACACGAGGGCGCGGGCGTCGTCGGCCGCGCTGAGCTGGGGCAGCGGGGCGTGCAAGCTGATGGTCTCGAGGTCGAGCAGCTCGACGCCCTCGACGTCGGAGACGAGCGGGTCGACGTTGCGGGGCAGGCCGAGGTCGATGACCAGGCGGCGGCCGCCGGGGCGCACGACGTCGCGGGTGACGACCGGCTCGGTGGTCGAGGTGCAGGTGATCAGCACGTCGCTCCAGGCGACGGCTGTCGCGAGGTCGTCGTAGGGCGTCGCGGCGTGCTTGAGGCCGAACCACTCGGCTCGGCCCGAGCCCGAGTAGACGGCCAACTGGTCGGCGCCCCGGTCGCGCAGGGCCGCGACGGTGGTGGCCGCGTACTGGCCGGTGCCCACGATGAGGACGCGCGCCTCGGCCCAGTCGGTCACGCGCGAGGACGCCAGCTCGAGGGCGAGGCGGACGAGGGACCGACCCGCGCCTCCGACGTTCGTCTGGTTCTTGATGCCGCGCGAGGTCTGCGACGCCTTCTGGAAGAGCCGTTCGAGGTCGCGCGAGGTGGTGCCGTCGTGACGGGCGCGCTCGAGCGAGCGTCGCACCTGGCCCGAGATCTCGTCCTCACCGACGACGACCGACTCGAGGCCCGAGCTGACGGCGAAGAGGTGCTCGACGACCTCGTCGCCCGTGATGACCCGGACGCTGTCGCGCAGGTCGTCGGCCTCGACGCCGCTGGCGGTGCTCATCGTCTCGATGGTCGCCTCGACGGCGAGGGCGCTGCCCGCGGTGAGGGGCTCGTCGACGTCGAGGTAGGCCTCGAAGCGGTTGCAGGTCGCGAGCACGACGGCGCCGCTGACGAAGTCGCTGCCGTCGACCAAGGTGCCCACCGCCGAGGGTGCGCCGATGCTCAGCCTCTCGAGGAGGTCGAAGCTGGCGTTCCGGTGGGACGCCGTGAGGCAGATGAGCACTGGGTGATCCTAACTCTGATCGGCGTTTTCGGCTGGGCGTTGACTCGACGTCGAGTGGCCGGGAATGCCGCACGACGGTTGCAACTTGCAACACGAGGGCCCGGCCTCGCATTCCGACCGGGCCCGCCCCGCATCGACCAAGGAGACACCATGACCTCGACCACCAGCATCCAGTGGCAGCTCGTCGCCCGCCCGCACGGCGAGCCCACCCCCGACGACGTCGCCCGCGTCGAGGTGACGCTGCCCGAGCTCGCCGACGGCGAGGTGCGCGTGCAGAACGAGTACCTGTCGGTCGACCCCTACATGCGCGGTCGGATGAACGACGTGAAGTCGTACGTCCCGCCGTTCGCCCTCGGCGAGACCATGACCGGCGGTGCCGTGGGGCGCGTCGTCGAGTCGCGCTCGGACGACCTGGCCGTCGGCACGGTCGTGCTGCACGAGCAGGGCTGGCGTGACGTGGCCCAGGGAGGCGCGGCCGCGTTCCGTGCCGTGCAGCCGGTCGACGGCGTGCCCCTGTCGGCGTACCTGGGCGTGCTCGGCCTCACCGGCCTCACGGCGTACGTCGGCCTGACCGAGATCGCCGGCATCCGCGAGGGCGACGTCGTCTTCGTCTCGGGTGCCGCCGGGGCCGTCGGCACGATGGTCGGCCAGATCGCCCGGCTCAAGGGCGCCTCGCGCGTGATCGGCAGCGCCGGTTCGGCCGAGAAGGTCGAGCTGCTCACCTCGAAGTACGGCTTCGACGCCGCCTTCAACTACCGCGACGGCGACGTCACCGAGCTGCTCACCGAGGCCGCGCCCGACGGCATCGACCTCTACTTCGACAACGTCGGCGGCGACCACCTCTCGGCCGCCCTCGCCTCGTTCCGCACCGGCGGTCGCGCCGCCCTCTGCGGTTCGATCGCGAACTACAACTCGACCGGCGCCCCGGTCGGCATCACCGGCATGACGAACATGGTCACCCGCGGGCTGACCATGAAGGGCTTCACGCTCGGCGACTACCGCCACCTCGCTCCGGCGTTCCAGTCCGAGATGGGCCCGTGGCTCGCCGCGGGCGACGTCGTGTACGACGAGACCGTCGTCGAGGGCGTCGACTCGACGTTCGACGCCTTCACCGGGCTGATGCGCGGTGACAACGTCGGGAAGATGGTCGTCAAGGTCTCGTGACCCGCGCCTCCTCGGCCCGACGCGCCTCGCTGACCCGACGCGCCTCGTCGACTCGACGCCCAGCGGGCGATGGGAGGATCGACCCCGTGACCCAGAACCCCGCCCTGCCCGATCAGCACCCCCTGGCCACCGGCCTCACGACCCGGTCGCCGCTCGTCCGTGCCCTGCGCGGCGACCGACCCGAGACGGTGCCGGTGTGGTTCATGCGCCAGGCGGGGCGCTCGCTGCCCGAGTACCGCGAGCTGCGCGTCGGCACCAAGATGCTCGACGCCTGCCTCACCCCCGACCTGGCGAGCGAGATCACGTTGCAGCCGGTGCGCCGCCACGGCGTCGACGCGGGCATCTTCTTCAGCGACATCGTCGTGCCGATCAAGCTGGCCGGCGTCGCGGTCGACATCGTGCCCGGTCGCGGGCCGGTGCTCGAGACGCCGATCCGCACGGCGGCCGACGTCGCGGCCCTCCGGCCGATCGACCAGGAGGCGCTGGCCCCGATCGCCGCGGGCGTCGCCCAGACCGTCGCGCAGCTCGGCAGCACGCCGCTGATCGGGTTCGCCGGTGCCCCCTTCACCCTTGCCGCCTACCTCGTCGAGGGTGGCCCGTCGAAGGACCACATCCGGGCCCGCGCCCTGATGCACGGCGACCCCGAGACCTGGGACGCCCTGCTCACCTGGGCGGCCGACGTGACGGGTGCCTTCCTGCGGGCGCAGGTGCTCGCCGGCGCCAGCGCCGCCCAGCTCTTCGACTCGTGGGTCGGCTCGCTGTCGCTCGCCGACTACACCGCGCACGTCGCCCGCCACTCGGCCCGCGCCCTGTCGCACGTGGCCGACCTCGACGTGCCGCGCATCCACTTCGGCGTCGGCAGCGGCGAGGTGCTCGCCGCCATGCGCGACGTGGGCACCGACGCGGTGGGCGTCGACTGGCGCATCCCGCTCGACGAGGCCTCGCGTCGGCTGGGCGGGGCGACCCCCGTGCAGGGCAACGTCGACCCGGCGATGCTGCAGGCGCCCTGGCCCGTGCTCGAGGCCCACGTGCGCGAGGTCGTCGAGCGCGGTCGGGCGGCCCCCGCCCACGTGCTCAACCTCGGCCACGGCGTCAGCCCCGAGACCGACCCCGACGTGCTGACACGCATCGTCGAGCTCGCCCACACGCTGTGACCCCGCCCGTCGCCACCTCGGGCGGCGCCGTCGACGTCGCCGTGGTCGGCGGCGGCATGGGCGGCATCGTGCTCGCCCGCGACCTGGCCGCCGCCGGGCTGGGCGTCGTGCTCTTCGAGGCGTCCGACCGGCTCGGCGGCGAGGTCTCGCGCCACGTGGTCGCCGGCATCGCCCTCGACGCCGGGGCCGAGAGCTTCGCGACCCGTGGCGGCACCGTCGCCGGCTTCGCGACCGAGCTCGGCCTGGGCGACGACATCGTCCTGCCCGACCCGCGCGGCGCCTGGCTGCACGAGGCCGACGGCGAGTCCTTTCCCATCCCGCGCACGGGGCTGCTCGGCATCCCCGGCGACCCGACCGCGCCCGACGTCCGGGCCGTGGTCGGCGAGGTCGGGGTGCGGCGTGCGCTCGCCGACGCGGACCTGCCCGCCGACGTCGGGTCCGAAGAAACCACGCTGGGGGGTCTCGTGCGCGCCCGCATGGGCGACGCCGTCGTCGATCGGCTCGTCAGCCCCATCGTCTCGGGGGTCCACTCGCTGCACCCCGACCTGCTCGCCGCCGACCGGGTCGCCCCGGGGCTGCGCTCGGCCCTGCAGCGCGAGGGCAGCCTCGCCGCCGCCGTGCTCGGGCTGCGCGCGCTCGCCCCGGCCGGCTCGGCGGTGGCCGGCATCCGGGGCGGCCTGGCCCGGCTGGTCGACCCGATCGTCGCCGACCTCGACCGGCTCGGGGTCGACGTCCGCCTCGGCACCCGCGTCCGGTCGATCGACGAGACGGGCGTCGAGACCGCCGACGGTGCGCACGTCCGGGCGCGACGGGTCGTGCTCGCCGTCGGAGACCACGACGCGGTGGCCCTGACGACCCGCGCCTCCTCGGTGCCGCCCGGGGCGATCACGCTCGCGACCCTGGTCGTCGAGCGCCCCGAGCTCGACGCGGCCCCCCGCGGCACGGGCGTCCTCGTCGCCCCCGGCTCGACCGGCCTGCGCGCCAAGGCGCTCACCCACGCCACGGTCAAGTGGAGCTGGCTCGCCGACCTCGCCGAAGGGCGCCACGTGCTGCGGCTCAGCTTCGACTCGCCCGTCGTCGACCGGGGCACGCCCGACGCCGAGGTGCGCGACGCGGCGCTCGCCGACGCCTCGACGCTGCTCGGCGTCGACCTCGCCGACCGCCACCTGGTCGGCTTCGGCCGCGCCACCTGGGACTCCCCGCGCCGGGCCGAGGCGGCGGCCGTGACCACGCCCGTGGTCGAGGTCGTGCAGGCAGGAGGCGCGGTGGCGGGCCGCGGGCTCGCCGCGATCGTCGCGCACTCGCGTCGTCAGGCCGCCACCCTCGTGGCGTCGCTCACGTCGTCCCCGCCGCGCGACTGAGCCCACGGGGTCGGTCGGGTTCGGTCCGGCGCGGGCGTCCGGCAGCCCGCTCGGGCTACATTGGACGGACGTGTGCGGCACATGCCGTCGCGCGTACGACCACGAATGGAGTCCCCGTGCGAGGCAAACTGATCTTCGTCGCCGGAGCCGCTGTCGGATTCGTGCTCGGCGCCCGCGCCGGTCACGACCGGTACGAGCAGATCACCGAGAGGGCGTCCAAGGTCTGGAACAGCCGGGCGGTGCAGCGTCAGGTCGTCAAAGGCCAGGACTTCGCCGGCGCCAAGACGGCCGACGGCGTCGACGCCGTCGTCACGGGGATCACCCGCGGCATCTCCAAGCTCTTCGGCGGCGGTCGCAAGAAGTGACCGACTCGACGCGCAGCGACAAGGTGCGGCACAAGACGAAGCCGCGGTCGCTCTTCGCCCTCGTGCAGGACGTCCCGTCACTGGTCACCGACCTCGTCAAGGGCGAACTGGCCCTGCTCAAGTACGAGGTCATCGGCACGCTCAAGGCGTTCGGCATCGGCGCGGGGTTCCTCGTCGGGGCCCTCGTCTTCGTCTTCGCGATGCTCGGCGTGCTGCTGACCGGCATCGTCCTGCTGCTCGCCATCTGGTTGCCCGGCTGGGCCTCGGCGCTCATCGTCGCGGGCGTGCTGTTGCTCGTGGCCGCCCTGCTCGCGTTCCTCGGGTACAAGGCGATCAAGAAGGGGCTGCCTGCCGTCCCCGAGAAGACCATCGCCAGCCTCAAGGCCGACCTCAAGGCCGTCAAGGGCGTGGGCTCGATCCCCGGCGCCCGCCTCGACGACCGCTGACGCGCCTCCTCGACGGGCGCCGACGCGCCTCGTCGACCCTCCCGCCTTCCCCGTTCCCGACAGGAGCCCCATGAGCGACAGCAGCGACATCCAGGCCAACATCGACCGCACGCGCGCCGAGCTCGCGGCCACCCTCAACGAGCTCGAAGACAAGCTGAACGTGCCCAAGCAGCTCGGCATCGCCGGTCACCGGGCCAAGTCGTCGTTCGACCGCGACAAGACCCCGTGGCTCGCCGCCGCCGGGGCGGGTGCGCTGGCCGTCGCGGGCGTCGTCGTCGCGGTCGTCAAGCGACGCTGACCGACTGCTCGTCTCGTCCCCAGCCCGGGCCCCGGCCCCGTTCGCTCGACCGGGAGCAACCTGGTTGGGCTCCCAGCGAGCCGAGAGGGAGAATGACTGCATGAGTTCCAGCGCCGACGCGGCAGCGCGCGTACTGCCGACGTCCGAATCACCCGCAGCACCCGCCCAGACCGACGCCGACGAGGCCTCGTCGAGCACGCCGGCCACGGCCGAGCGACTCGGCTACACCCTGTGGGCCGTGCTGCGTCGTGACCCCCAGAACCCCTACGCGCCCGAGCTCGACGACGTCCCGCAGCTCGACGCGGTCGTCGACGCCCTCGCCGGCCTCGGCGTCACCGTGCGCGGCTTCTACGACGTCAGCGCGCTGCGTGCCGACGCCGACATCATGATCTGGCTGCACGGCGAGGTGCCCGAGGCCGTCCAGTCGGCCTACCGGCAGCTGCTGCGCACCGACGTGCTCGGCGGCCTGCTGCCCACCTGGAACGCCATGGGCATGCACCGCGAGGCCGAGTTCTCGCGCAACCACAGCCCGGCCTTCATGCGCGGCAAGGCGCCCGAGACGTGGCTCACGGTCTACCCGTTCGTCCGCAGCTACGAGTGGTACCTGCTGCCCGAGACCGAGCGGCGCCAGATGCTGGCCGACCACGGCAAGCAGGGCTCCGAGCACCGCGCGGTGCTGACCAACACGGTCGCCAGCTTCTCGCTCGGCGACTACGAGTGGATCCTCGCCCTCGAGGCTCCCGAGCTCGTCCAGCTGGTCGACCTCATGCGCGACCTGCGCTACACCGAGGCCCGCCGCCACGTCCGCGAAGAGATCCCGTTCTACACGGGCCGACGCATCCCCACCACCGACATCATCGAGGTCTTGTCGTGACCGACACCAGCAACATCACCAACGGGCAGCTCGTCCGCAACGCCACCCCGGCCGCGGCCGCGGGCCCCGAGCACGTCTCCGAGCCGACCGACTACGACGCCATCCTGCTGGCGGGCTTCGGCGGCCCCGAGGGGCAGGACGACGTCATTCCGTTCCTCCGCAACGTCACGCGCGGGCGGGGCATCCCCGAAGAGCGGCTCGAAGAGGTCGCCACCCACTACCGCCACTTCGGCGGCGTCAGCCCGATCAACGAGCACAACCGCGAGCTCAAGGCCGCCCTCGAGGCCGAGCTCGCGAGCCGCGGCATCGACCTGCCGGTGATCTGGGGCAACCGCAACTGGCAGCCGTACATGGCCGACGCCGTGCGCGAGGCCGACGAGCGCGGGTTCCGCAAGCTGATCGCCGTCGCGACCAGCGCCTACTCGTCGTACAGCTCGTGCCGCCAGTACCGCGAGGACTTCGCGATGGCGCTCGACGCCACCGGCCTCGAAGGCACGATGCAGATCGACAAGGTGCGCCAATTCTTCGACCACCCCGGCTTCGTGCAGCCGTTCATCGACGGCGTCCGTGACGCCCTCGTGAAGGCCCGAGCCGAGAACGAGGGCCTCGACCTGTCGACCGAGGTGCAGGTGCTGTTCGCGACGCACTCGATCCCGTCGACCGACGCGGCCAAGAGCGGGCCCGAGGCGCGCGGCTTCGACGCCGACGGCGCCTACGCGGCGCAGCACAAGGCGGTCGCCGAGGTCGTCATGGCCGCGGCCGAGGCCGCCCTCGACCTCGACCTGCCCGAGGGTGGCGGCACGACCGTGCCCTGGCAGCTCGTCTACCAGTCGCGCAGCGGCCCGCCGTCGATGCCCTGGCTCGAACCCGACATCAACGACGCCATCGACGACCTGGCCGGTGGGCCCACGCGTGCCGTCGTCATCGTGCCGCTCGGCTTCGTCAGCGACCACATGGAGGTCATGTGGGACTTGGACAACGAGGCGATGGAGACCAGCGAGAAGAACGGCTTCTGGGCGACGCGCACCCCGACGCCCGGCATCGACCCGACCTACGTCGCCGGGCTCGTCGACCTCGTGCTCGAACGTCGTGACGGGGTCCCGGCCGAAGACCGGCCGCACGTGACCGACCTCGGCCCCTGGTACGACGTGTGCCGCCCGGGCTGCTGCGAGAACGTGCGACTCGGGTTCAAGCCGGCCCTGTCCGGTCTGGCCCCCTGACCCGTGGCGACCATCCGCATCGGCACCCGGGGCAGCGCGCTGGCCGTCGCCCAGTCGACGACCGTGGCCGACCGCATCGCGGCCGCGACGGGTCGCGACGTCGAACTCGTCCGCATCAAGACCGAGGGCGACCGGTCGCAGGGTTCGGGCGAGTCGCTCGCCTCGCTCGGCGGCACCGGGGTCTTCGCCAGCGCCTTGCGCGAGGCCCTGTTGGCCGACGAGTGCGACGCGCTCGTCCACTCGTTGAAAGACCTGCCCACCGCCAGCCACCCCGGTCTCGTCATCGGGGCGACCCCCGCCCGGGCCGACGCCCGCGACGCCCTGTGCGCCCGTGACGGCCTCACCCTCGAGGGGCTGCCCGAGGGGGCCCGGGTCGGCACCGGCTCGCCTCGGCGGGCCGCCCAGCTGCGGTCGCGCCGCCCCGACCTCGAGGTGGTCGACATCCGGGGCAACGTCGACACGCGTCTCGGCCGGGTCGGAGACGACCTCGACGCCGTGCTGCTGAGTGCCGCCGGTCTCGGTCGGCTCGGCCGGCTCGACGCGGCGACCGAACTGCTGGGGCTCGGCTTCTGGCCCAGTGCGCCCGGTCAGGGCTCCCTGGCCGTCGAGGTGCGCGAAGGCGACCCGAACGAGTCGCTCGCCCGAGGGCTGGCCGCCGTCGAAGACGAAGACACCCGGCTCGTCGTGACGGCCGAGCGTGCCGTGCTGGCCGGTCTCGAGGCCGGTTGTGCCGCACCCGTGGGGGCCAGCGCGGTCGTCGACGCCGGGCTGCTGTTGCTCAGCGCGACGGTCTACAGCCCCGACGGCAGCAGGCGACTCAGCTCGTCGCACGCCGTCTCGCTCGACGACGGCCCGCTCGTCGCCCGCCTGGCCGACGTGCACGAGGTCGCCGGCCGCGTGGTCGACGAGCTGCTCGACTCCGGTGCCGCCGAGTTCGCCCCGCTCGGGGGCGGACCGTCCGGCGGTGACCCCCTGGGCAGCGCCTCGTGACGGCCGACAAGCCCCTGAAGGGCGTCCGCGTCCTGGTGCCGCGCGGCGGCAAGTGGGGCGACGGGGTCGCGGCCTCGCTGCGATCGCGCGGTGCGGCACCGGTCATCGCCCCGCTCATCAACTTCGCCCCGGCCGAGACCCCCGAGCTGCTGGCCGCGGCGCTCGCCCGTCTCGAGGCCGGCGTCTACGAGTGGCTCGTCGTCACCAGCGCCACGACGGTCGACGTGCTGGTCGGCAGCGGCATCCGGCCCCCGGCGTCGACCCGCGTCGCCGCCGTCGGTGAGACCACGGCCTCGGCCCTGGGCCTGGCGGGCGTGCGAGTCGACTTCGTGCCCGAGGGCGACAACTCGGCCCGTGGGCTCGTCAAGGAGTGGCCGGCCGACGAGGTCACCGGTCGCGTCCTCGTGCCCCAGTCCGACCTCGCCGAACCGACGCTCGTCGCCGGGCTGTCGGCCCGTGGGTTCGACGCCGAGTTCGTGTCGGCGTACCGCACGGTCGGCGTGCCCGTCTCGGCCGAGGTGCGCGACGGCGTCGCCGACGGCTCGATCGGCGTGCTGCTCGTCACCTCGGGCAGCGTGGCCCGTCAGATCGCCGCCCAACTGGCCCCCCTGCCCGCGGCCACGCTCGTCGCGTGCATCGGCCCGCGCACCGCCTTCGACGCCCGTGCCGCGGGACTGCCCGTGCACCTGATCGCCGAGACCCGATCGGCGGCCGCCCTCGTCGAGGCCGTGGTCGACCACGCCCTCGACGGCCGGACCGCCGGAACGCCCCCCACCGAGAAGGACTGATGTCTGAGTTCCCCCGCGTGCGGCCCCGCCGCCTGCGCGCAACCCCTGCCCTGCGCCGCCTGACCGCCGAGACCCGCCTCCACCCCGCCGACCTCGTGCTGCCGATGTTCGTCCGTGAGGGCATCGACGAGCCCAGCCCCATCTCGTCCATGCCGGGCGTCGTGCACCACAGCCTGTCGAGCCTGCCCCGGGCGATCGAGCAGGCGGTCGAGGCCGGCGTCGGCGGCGTGATGCTGTTCGGCGTGCCGCTCGAGAAAGACGCCGTCGGCTCGGGCGCGACCGACCCCGAGGGCATCCTCAACGTGGCCACCCGCGTGGCGGTCGACGCCGCCCAGGGCGCCCTCGTCGTGCAGACCGACCTCTGCCTCGACGAGTTCACCGACCACGGCCACTGCGGCGTCCTCGCCGCCGACGGCTCGGTCGACAACGACGCCACCCTCGTGCGCTACGACGAGATGGCCGTCGTGCAGGCCGAGGCCGGCTCGCAGCTGATCGGCATGAGCGGCATGATGGACGGCCAGATCGGCTCGGCCCGCGACGCCCTCGACGAGGCCGGCTTCGGGGGCACGGCGCTGCTCGCCTACGCGGCGAAGTACGCGTCGGCCTTCTACGGCCCCTTCCGCGAGGCCGTCCAGTCCACCCTCGTCGGCGACCGCCGCACCTACCAGATGGACGCCGCCAACGGTCGCGAAGGGCTGCGCGAGGTCGACCTCGACATCGCCGAGGGTGCCGACGTCGTCATGGTGAAGCCCGCCATGAGCTACCTCGACGTCCTCGCCGAGACCGCCGCGACCAGCACCGTGCCGGTCTGGGCGTACCAGATCAGCGGTGAGTACGCGATGATCCACGCGGCTGCCGCGAACGGCTGGATCGACCTCGACGCCGCCTCGTACGAGAGCGTGCTCTCGATCAAGCGGGCCGGCGCCGACGCGATCCTGACGTACTGGGCCACCGAACTGGCCACGCGCCTCCAGAAAGAGCGGTTCTGATGACCGAGCAGAGCAACGACACCTACTTCGCCCGCGCGAAGCGGTCGATCCCCGGCGGGGTCAACTCGCCCGTCCGCGCCTACGGTTCGGTCGGTGGCACGCCGCGGTTCCTCGTCGGAGCCAAGGGCGCGTACGTCACCGACGCCGAGGGGCGCGAGTACGTCGACCTCGTCGCGTCGTGGGGCCCGGCCATCCTCGGCCACACGCACCCCGAGGTGCTCGAGGCCGTGCAGCAGGCCGCCGCACGCGGCCTGTCGTTCGGGGCCTCGACCCCGGCCGAGACCGAGCTCGCCGAACTCGTGCGCGAACGCGTCGCCGTCGACGACCAGCGCCCTATCGGCAAGCTGCGCATGGTCTCGACCGGCACCGAGGCGACCATGACGGCCATCCGGCTCGCTCGCGGCTACACCGGCCGCGACCTGCTCGTGAAGTTCGCCGGCCACTACCACGGCCACTCCGACTCGCTGCTGGCCGAGGCCGGCTCGGGCGTCGCGACCCTGTCGCTGCCCGGTTCCGCCGGCATCACGGCCGAGACCGCCGCCCAGACGCTCGTGTTGCCCTACAACGACCTCGACGCCGTCCGAGCGGCCTTCGACGAACACGGCCCGCGCATCGCCGCCGTCATCGTCGAGGCGGCCGCCGCCAACATGGGCGTGCTCGCGCCGAACCGCGGCTTCAACCGCAGCCTCTCCGAGATCACGCGACGCCACGGTTCGCTGCTGATCGTCGACGAGGTGCTCACGGGGTTCCGGGTCGGTCGAGCGGGGTGGTGGGGCCTCGAGGCCTCGCAGGTCGTGCCCGACGGCGCGGGCTGGCAGCCCGACCTCGTCACGTTCGGCAAGGTCGTCGGTGGTGGCCTGCCGCTCGCCGCCCTCGGTGGGCGGGCCGAGGTCATGGACTTCCTGGCACCACTCGGCCCGGTGTACCAGGCGGGCACCCTGAGCGGCAACCCGGTCGCCGTGGCCGCCGGGCTCGCCACCCTGCGGCTCGCGACGCCCGCGGTCTACGCCCACCTCGACGCGGTGTCCGACACCCTGTCGCGAGCCGTCTCCGAGGCACTCTCTGCCGAGGGCGTCGAGCACACCGTGCAGCGCGCCGGTTCGTTGTTCTCGTTCGCCTTCACGGCGACCCCGCCCACGAACTACGACGACGTGCGGGCACAACAGGCCTGGCGCTACCCGCCCTTCTTCCACGCCATGCTCGACGCCGGGGTCAACCTGCCCCCCTCGGTCTTCGAGGCGTGGTTCGTGACGGCCGCGCACGACGACGAGGCGGTGTCGCGCATCGTCGAGGCGCTGCCCGCCGCGGCTCGCGCGGCGGCCCGCGCCGTCGTCCCCGGCTGAGACCGACCGACCTCGGATCGGCCCGACCGTCGTCGGCCTCGGGGCGACCCGGGCGCGCGCCTGCTCGACCCGCACCGTCCCGGCACGACGAACGACGCCGCCACCCTCTCGGGCGGCGGCGTCGTTCCCGTCTCGGGCGACCGTCTCAGGTCGACCGTCGGAGGTCGCCCACGATCGACCCGTGACGGCTCAGGCGGGGAAGGTGCCCTGCTCGCGCAGGCCGTCGAGCAGCTGCCTGGCGTACTCCTGCGTCTCGGGCCCGACGAGCACGGTGGCCGCGGCCTCGCCGTCGCCCTGGTCGATCGCCGTGACGAGCGAATCGGTGAAGGCGACGGCGTTCTCGACCGAGAACGCCGGGCCGGAGAGGCGCAGGATCAGCGCCGTGCGCGCACCCACCGTCTCTTCCATCCGGGCGAGCGAGGGGCTCGCGGCGTAGCCCACGAGGCCGTCGATCAGACGCTTGAACTCGAAGGCGTGGTCGGACTTCTTCGCCTTCAGGGCGGAGGTGACCGACTTGGCCAGCGCCCGGAACTCCTTGCGCTGGGCGTCGTCCATCGTGACGGCGGCCCGTCGGGCGGCGAGGCTCCAGACGCCCAGGGCGGCGTGGAGGGTGTCGTCGACCTCGGTCATCGACGGCTGGACGACCCGCGTGTAGCGGTTCGCCTCGATGTCGACCAGGCCGAAGTCGCTGAGCTTGGCGATGGCCTCGCGCACGGGGGTGCGCGAGACGCCGAGCCAGCTGACCAGCTCGTCGTCGTTGAGCCGTTCGCCCAGTTCGAGCGTGCCGTCGCCGATGGCGGCCAGCAGCTTGTCGAAGACGACGTCGCGCAGCAGTCGGCGCGGTGCCGGGGTGGTCTCGGGGGTGGGGATGGGCATGGGCTCCCTCTCGGATGCTCGGTCGTGGGGTGCGGCCGTCGTCGGGGCGGCCGTTCGGGTCAGGGGCGTCGGGACTCGACCGGGAAGAGGCCGGAGGCCTCGACGTCGCTGAAGAACTCGGTCCAGCTCTCGGGCTGGGTGCGGATGAGGCGTCCCACCTCGGTGGCGTCGCGGTCGGCGAAGGCCGTCCGCAGGTCGCGGCTGAAGGTGAGCGCCGCGTCCCAGGGGAAGAACCCGGCGGCGAAGGCCCGGCGCACGAGCAGCAGCAGTCGCGGTCCGCTCGCCAGTGACAGGCGCACCAACGAGGGGCTGCCCGCGGCCGAGAGCAGCAGCTCGTTCATGGCGTCGAGCGCCACGGCGTCTTCGGGCTCGCGCTTCTCGAAGGCGGCGACCCGGGCGTCGAGCACCCCGAGGACGGTCGAGAGCTGCTGGTCGGTCAGGGCGGGGGTCGCGCGCTCGGCCGACATCGCCCAGACCTGGTAACCGATCTCGACGGTGTCGACGAATTCGGCCATCGTGGGGGCGACGATGCGCGTGTAGCGGTTGGCCTCGATGTCGACGATGGCCTGGTCGGCGAGCTTGGCGATGGCCTCGCGCACGGGGGTGCGAGAGACGCCCAGCCAGGCGACCAGCTCGTCGTCGTTCAACCGTTCGCCCAGTTCGACCGTGCCGTCCATGATGGCGACGAAGAGCTTGTCGTAGACGACGTCGCGCAGCAGGCGACGAGGGGCGGGAGGCGCGTCAGAGTTCTGGGGGATGGGCATCGGGGCTCCTGGGCTCGGGTCGTCGACGGCTCCCTACGCCGCCTGGGGGTGCATGTCGCACCTTCCATGCCCGACAATCTATCGCGTATCCGGTACTTCAGGCGAGAGGTCCCGGCAGGCTCGGAGCAACGGGTCAGGCACCGACCCTGACGACGGTGCGCCCGCGGGTCTCGCCGGCGAGCACCCGGCGACCGGCGTCGACGACGTCGGCCAGGTCGACCTCGGTCGTCGCGGTGTCGAGCAGGTCGAGGTCGAGGTCGGCGGCCAGGCGCCGCCAGGCCGTGCGCCGGAGGGCAGGAGGCGCGTCCACCGAGTTCACGCCGGCCAGCGTCACGCCCCGCAGGATGAACGGCAGCACCGTCGTCGGCAGGTCGGACCCCTGGGCCAGGCCGCACGCCGTGACGACGCCGCCCCACGAGGTCTGGGCGAGGAGGGTGGCGAGGGTGCTGCTGCCGACGCCGTCGATCGCCCCCGCCCATCGCGCCCGTTGGAGGGGTCGCCCCTCGCTCGCGAGCTCGGCGCGGTCGATCACCGACGTCGCCCCGAGCGACCGCAGGTAGTCGGACTCGGTCTCGAGCCTGCCCGACGAGGCCGTCACCGAGTAGCCCAAACGGCTCAGCAGCATGACGGCCACCGAGCCGACGCCCCCCGCCGCCCCCGTGACGACGATCTCGCCGTCGCCGGGTGCCACGTCGCGTTCGAGTCGCAGCACGCTGAGCATCGCCGTGAAGCCCGCCGTGCCGACGGCTGCCGCCCGGCGGGGCGAGATGTTCTCGGGCAGCACCACGAGCGACTCCGAGGCCACGACGACGCGATCGGCGTAACCACCGTCACGGGTCTCGCCGAGCCCCGCCCCGTTGACGACGACGAGGTCACCCTGCGCGACCTCACCGGAGGCCGCGACGACGCGCCCCACCACGTCGATGCCCGGGACGAGGGGGTCGATCTTGGCCACCCCGGGGTCGCCGCGCAGGGCGAGGCCGTCTTTGTAGTTCACCCCCGACCAGAGGACCTCGACGAGGACCTCGCCGTCGTGGGGTTCGGGCTCAGGACGGTCGAGCAGGGCCGGGCCCCGGCCCTGCTCGACGACGACGGCACGCATGGCTGGAGGCTACGCGCCCTCGGTGGTGCGGGGGCGCGAGGCCGGGACGCCGTCGGCGGACCCGGTGCGGGCACCGAGGAACCCGCCGAGCGCGCTGACCAGGTCGAGCCCGGTCGTGGCCTTCACGACGTCTTGCAGCTGCGTCATGTTGTTGGCCACCGACTTCGTCAGTTCGTTCGCGCCGTCGGTCGAGACGACCGTGAGGGCGTCGATGTTGCCCATCGGGGCCGCCATCTCGCGAGCGATCTCGGGCAGGCGCGAGATCACCTGCGAGGCGAGGGCGGCCTGCCCGAACTTGCCCTGGGCCTCGGCCAGGGCGTCGACGGCCTCGGCCTCGGCCAGACCCTTGGCCTTGATGGCGGCGGCCTCGGCGCGACCGGCCGCCTCGACGGCGGCCGCCTCGTTCTCGGCCGCGTTGCGGGCGGCGTCGGCGAGCTGCGTGCGACGGAAGGCCTCGGCCTCGACGGCGGCGTTGGCGGCGTCGCGCTCGGCCTCGGCGTTCTGCACCGACGCGTAGGCCGCGGCCTCGGCCGGCTGACGGACCTCGATGTTCAGGCGTTCTTGGTTGACCTTGGCCTGCTCGGCGACGGCGATGCTCTCTTGCTCGGCGACGAGCTTGTCTTGCATGGCCCGGGCGAGCTCGCCCGCCGCGGCGGCCTCGGCCTGGGCCCGGTCGGTCTCGGCCTTGATCTGCGCCTGGCGGACGTCGAGCTGCAGCTGGCGCTCGGCCGTCTGCTGCGTGTTGCCGATGCGGGCCAGGGCGGCGATGCGCTCGGCCTCGGCCTCGGCGACGTCGGCGTTCTGCTTCGCGACGGCGGCCTCGGCCCGACCGCGGTCGGCGAGGTAGGTGCTGCCGGGCGTCTCGATCTCGCGGATGTTCATGGTCTCGATCTGGAGGCCGAGTTCGGCGAGCTCGCCCTTGGTCTCGTTGACCGCGTCGGCCGCGAGCCGCGAGAAGTTCTTCACCAGGTCGTCGACCGGCTGCCCACCGATCAGGCCGCGGATCGAGCCCTCGAGCGACTGCTGAACGATGACGGGCAGCTGCTGCTGCTGCAGCAGGTAGCGCTGGGCCGCGCGGCGGACGCCGTCCTCGGTGCCGGTGACCTTGAAGTTGACCGTCGCCTTGACCGCGGTGCGGATGTAGTTGGCGTCGATCGCCTGCACCTCGACCGGGGTCTGGTACTGCTCGAGCGAGAGCTTGAACCCCTCTTGGAAGATCGGCCAGACGAACGTGCGGCCACCGATGATGACCTTCTGGGGGCTCGAGATGCCGCCGCCCTCGGAGCGTTCGGCACCACGGCCGACGACGATGAGCGCCTCGTTCGGCGGGACGCGGCGGACCCGGCTGGCGACGAACGACAGCAGGGCGAGCACGATGACGACGGCGACGACGATGGCGACGACGCTGACGTTGGAGGAGATGAAGTCCACGGGGCTTCCTTTCAGTTGGTCTGGGGATCAGCGGGTGCCGGGTCGCCGAGCGGCGCGACCTCGACCCGCGGGCCGTTCTCGGCCACCACGCGGACCCGGACGCCGCGCTCGATGCGCTCGGCGCTGGTGGCCAGTCGGCGCTCGAGTTCGCGGACGCCGTCGAGGCGCACCTCGCCCCCGCCGGGGCCGGTGGCCTCGGTCGTGACGCCGACGAAGCCGACCGGCGACCAGTGGCCACCGCTCTCGCGACGGGTCACCCGACGCACGACGAGCTGGATCAGCACCAAAGCGACGAGCGCCATGCCGACCTCGACGGCGTACGTCCAGCCCGGCGCGAGGTCGGTCTGCGACGTGACGACGCCCGCGAGCCCGAAGATGGCCAGGGCCGCGCCCAGGGCGACGCCCGACACGAGCCCGTCACCGACGTCGAACACGTCGAGCAGGTCGCCCACGACGATGCTGACGAGCAGGAGCAGGAGCCCGATCGCCCCCACCACGATGAACGTGATCATGCGTCGAGACTGTCAGAGTCCGGCCGCGAGCACATCGGCTGCGCGACGGACCCGGGAGCGGTCAGGGGGTCGCCGGGCCTGGGGACGAGTCGTCGGGCCCCCGGCCCCCGCCTCACCCGAAGAGGATCGCGGCCTCGTCGTAGCGGTTCTGCGGCACGACCTTGAGGCTGTCGAGCGCCTCCTCGAACGACACGTGCACGATCTCGGTGCCGCGCAGGGCGACCATGCGGCCCCAGCGCCCCTCGACGACCGCGTCGCTCGCGGCCATGCCGAGGCGGGTCGCGAGTACGCGGTCGTACGAGGTGGGCGTGCCGCCGCGCTGGATGTGGCCCAGCGTCGTGGCGCGGGTCTCGATGCCGGTGCGCTCCTCGATGACGGGGGCGAGGCGCTCGCCGATGCCGCCGAGTCGCGGTCGCCCGAACGCGTCCAGGCCGCGCTCGGAGTGCACGTCGCTCTCGTGGTCGGGCACGAAGCCCTCGGCCACGACGACGAGCGGGGCGCGCCCGCGGTCGTAGGCGGACTGCACCCACTCGACGATCTGGTCCATGCTGGTCGCCTGCTCGGGGATGAGGATGGCGTGGGCGCCCGCGGCCATCCCCGAGTGCAGGGCGATCCAGCCCACGTGGCGGCCCATGACCTCGGCGACCATGCACCGGCTGTGCGAGTCGCCGGTCGTCCGCAGGCGGTCCATCGCGTCGGTCGCGATCTGCACCGCGGTGTCGAAGCCGAACGTGTAGTCGGTGGCGCCGAGGTCGTTGTCGACGGTCTTGGGCACGCCGACGATCTTGAGCCCGGCGTCGGTCAGGCGCTTGGCGGCGGCCAGGGTGCCCTCGCCGCCGATCGCGACCATGGCGTCGATGCCGAACCGCTCCATGTTCTCGGCGATGCGGTCGACGCCGCCGTCGCCCTCGAAGGGGTTGGTGCGGCTCGTGCCGAGGATCGTGCCGCCCTGCTTGGCGATGCCCTGGATCTCTTTGCGGGTGAGGGGCATGACGTCGCCGTCGACGACGCCGCGCCAGCCGTCGCGGAACCCGACGAACTCTTGTCCGTGGATCTGCGTGCCCTTGAGCACGGCTCCGCGGATGACCGCGTTGAGACCGGGGCAGTCGCCGCCGCTGGTGAGAATGCCGATTCGCATCGAGGGGCTCCATCGCATCGAGGGGCCCTGTCGACGGGCCGAGGTCGAGTCCCATCATGGACCACCAGGAGGCGCGGCACCCGTCCGCGACGCCGGTCGCCTCACGGCCGGGGCGCGCAGGCGGTCGTACTACCCTCGCCTGCATGAGCAACGAGCAGCCGGCGCGCCCGCCGTCGCCGTGGGCACGCTTCGCCCGACCCGCGTCGAGCGAGCCCGAGCGCGGCGAGTTCCCGTTCGGCCCGCCTCGGCCGGTGCACCCCGAGGCGACCCCGACCGACCACGGCTGGCCGCTCGACGCACCCGTGGCCCCGCAGCCCGTCCCCGCGCAGCAGCCGTTCCCGTCGCAGCCCGTCGGGCAGCCCGCGGGCTCGCCCACCTGGGGCTCCGACGGCCGCCAGGTATGGGCGCCGACGGCCGACCCCGCGCCGACCGCCGTGGGACCGAGCGACGCCCGCGCCGAGAACGCCGGCCTCGGTTCGTACTTCTTCCCCGCGGACGACGACTGGTCGTCGTCCCCGCCCCGCTCCGACGACGGGGGGCGCGGTCTCGCCGTCGCGGCCGTCGTCTTCGGCGTCTTCTTCGCGCCGCTCGGCCTGGTCTTCGGCATCGTGGCCGCCCGCCGGGCACGGGCCGCCGGCGGACCGGCCACCCTGGCCCTCGTCGGCGTCGTCGTCGCCTCGGTCGTCATCGTGCTGAGCATCGCGTGGGCCGTCTCGGCCCTCGGCTACTACTCGCAGCTCGCGACCGCGTGCGCGCAACTCGGCCCGGGCGACTACGTCAACGCCGACGGCCAGACCGTCACCTGCGGCTGACCCGACGGGGCAGGCGCGCGGGCCGTCCCGGACGACCCGCGCGCGCCTCCTCGGCTAGAGCGAGACGGTGCCGGTGTCGGCGACGTTCTTCGGGTGCCCGCCGGTCACGGCGGCCTTGGCGTACTTGAAGAGGGTGACGGCCTTGGGCTCGTTGCTGACCCAGTACTCGGCCGTGTCGACGTCGACCTCGAGCAGCGCCACGCCCGGGTCGTCGCGGCCCTCGTCGAACCACGCCTCGGCGCCGGGGGTCCACAGCTCGTCGATGAGGGCGGGGTCCTTCACGACCGACGCCGTGCCCGCCAGCGAGAGGTAGCCCTTGCCGGTCTCGACGGCGACGTTCACCTGCGGGTGCGCCGTGACGTCGTCGACCTTGGGGGAGGGGTCGCGCGTGAAGAAGTACACCTTGCCGTCGAAGTCCCGGTCGACCAGGGCGAGCGGACGGCTCACGAGGTGGCCGTTGCTGCTCTGGGTGGTGAGGATGCCGATGCGGCCCGCGTCGAGGACCTCGCCGATCTTGCTGCTGTCGTTGGTCTCAGTCATGTCGCGGACCCTACGCCCGGGGCGTGCCCGTGGTCACAGGCCGCTGCGTGCGGCGACGGTCACCCGGCGACGGCGACCACCCGGGAGGCGCGGTGGGCGGAGCAGGGCACCTCGCCCTCCGACGCGCACGCGTCGCAGACCACGAGCTGCTCGCGGCAGTCGCGGTCGACGCAGTTCTGCATGCGTCTGGTGGCCCCGGAGCAGGCCACGCACCGACCGAGGACGGCGGCGTGGTCGCTGAACTCCACCGAGCCACGCCCGTCGAAGACGTACAGGGAGCCGTCCCAGAGGCCGTCGTCGCCGTACTGCTCGCCGTAACGCGCGATGCCGCCGTCGAGCTGGTGCACCCGGGTGAACCCGCGGGCGACCATCAGCGAGCTCAGCACCTCGCACCGCACGCCTCCGGTGCAGTAGGTGACGACGGTCTCGTCCTTCAGGTGGTCGAAGCGGCCGCTGTCGAGCTCGGCCACGAACTCGCGCGTGGTGGCGACGTCGGGCACCACCGCCCCGCGGAACCGGCCGATGCGCGACTCGAACGCGTTGCGCCCGTCGAAGAACGTCACGTCCTCGCGTTCGACGAGGTCGTGCAGTTCGGTGGGCGACAGTCGGGTGCCGGCCCCGACGACGCCGTGCTCGTCGACCTCGAGCTCGTCGGGGGCGCCGAAGGTCACCAACTCGTCGCGCACCTTGACCGACAATCGCGGGAAGTCCCGGCCCGTGCCCTCGCTCCACTTCACGTCGAGACCCGAGAAGGGCCCGTAGCCCCGGGTCGCGCGCAGCCATCGCTTGACGTCGGGCAGGTCGCCGCCGAGGGTGCCGTTGACCCCGTGCCGCGACAGCAGCACCCGGCCGGTCAGCCCGTGCCGCTCGGCGAGGGTGTGCTGCCACAGCCGCACGGCTTCGGGGTCGGCCAGGGGGGTGAACGAGTAGAACAGCACGATCTTGGGGGTCGACACGGCGGGAGCCTACCGGAAGGGCACCGTGCACAGGGCATGTATGCCCTATGCTTTCATGCGACATGTGACACACGCCGACGAGAGGCCGACATGCCCGTCCCCATCACCGCCGAACACGCCATCCCGCGCCGACTGCACAAGGACGCCGTCTTCGACCACCTCGTGGCGGCGATCCTCGACGGTTCGCTGGCACCGGGCGAGCGCCTCCGCGACGTCGACCTCGAACGCTGGCTGGGCGTCTCGCGGACCCCCATCCGCGTGGCCCTCGCGAGACTCGCCGGCCTGGGGCTCGTCGAGACCGCCTCCACGCGCGAGACCCGGGTGGTGCGGCGCCGCGCCGGGGCCGCCGCCGACATTCTGGCGACGGGCTGCGTCCTGGCCGGCCTCGCGGTCGTCGACGCCTCCGCCACCCAGGGGGCCGGCGTCCGGGCCGAGCTGGCCGAGGCCCTCGACGGGCTGCTCGACGGGCTGCTCGACGGCCTGCCCGACGGGCTGCCCGACGGGCCGCTCGGTGGGCTGCTCGGCGGCGGGGGACGAGCGGGGCGACCGACGGCCGGCCGAGGGGCGGGCGCGACGGCCGCCGGGCTCGTCGACGACGCGGTGCAGGTGGCGTCCCGCCTGACGGGCGTCGCCGGGTCGAACGAGCTGCTGCGGCGCCGGCTCGAGACGACCGGCCTCGTCCTGCGGCACCACCTGCCCGCCCTCGACCGCGAGGCGGGCCGGGCCGTGCTCGAGGCCCTCGATGACCTGCGGGCGGTCCTCTCGGCGCCTCCGCCGCTCGACGCCGCGCCACGTTCCGGCGACGCCGCGGGCGGCACCGCCGGTGACACCGCGGGTGACGCCGTGGGCCACACCGCCGGTGACACCATCGGGGCCGACGTCGCGACCGTGCTGGGCGGGCTCGCCGCCCGGTTGGTCGCGATGGCGGGGCCCGGCCCCGTCGCTCCGGCCCCGTCGTCGGCCACCGTGATCGGGCCGGGCCGGGCCACGTTGAGCTCGGGCGTCCACGCCGTCCTCTCGCGGGCCGTGCTCGACGGGGTGCTCGCGCCGGGCGAACGCCTGGTCGACGACGAGCTCATCGCGTGGCTGGGCGTCTCGCGGACGCCCATCCGCACCGCCCTCGAACGCCTCGGCGACGGGGGGTTGGTCCTGCTCGCGGCGAACCGGTACACGCGGGTGGCCCTGCCCGACGCCGACGACCTCGACGACGCGCGGTCGCTCTACGCGCACCTGCTGGCCTGGTCGATCGACCGGCCCGCGGCCGACGGCGGCCCCGACCCCGACGAGGTCGACCGGCTGCTGACGGGCGTGCGACCGTGGGCCCACCGCGTCGAGGGCCGTCCGCTGACCGCGGTCTCGCTGCGTCCTGCGTCGAGCGTCCTGCGCCTCATGGCGTCGGTGCCGGCGTCGGGTGCCCTGGCGCGGACCCTCGACGACGTCGGGCCCCGTCTCGGCCACGCGGTCATCAGCCTGGGGCTCGAGTTGCCGGTGGGGGCGTGGCAGGCCTTCGAGACGAGCGTCCGCGTGGGGCTGACGCGCTCCGACGGCACCCGGGGCCGGGCCGTGACCGCGCTGCTCGACGCGCTCGCACCCGCCGCCGCGACGCCCACGAGCGAACCGTGAGTGTCGGCGGGCCGGGTTAGCATCACGGCGTGCCCTCGTCCGTCCACGCTCCCGTCGCCGACCCTCGCCCGGTCCGGCGCGTCGACGACGTCTACCGACCAGAGGCTCCTGTCGACGTGCGCGCCGCGCTCCGGCCGTTGGGTCGGGGCAGTGGCGACCCGACGTTCCGTGTCGACGGCGACCGCGTGTGGCGGGCGTTGCGAACGCCCGAGGGGGTCGCGAGCCTCGTCGTCTCGGCGAGCCGCGCCTCCTCGTCCGTGGCGATCAGCGCGTGGGGGCCGGGCGCCGAGTGGGCCGTCCGCCACGCCCCCGAGATGCTCGGGCGGGGCGACGACTGGTCGGGGCTCGACGTCTCGGGCAACGCGTTCCTGTCGGCGGCGCGACACCGCTCGCCCGGCCTCCGGCTCACCCGCACCAACCAGGTGCTGCAGATGCTCGTCCCCGCCGTCCTCGAGCAGAAGGTCACGAGCGTCGAGGCCTGGCGTGCGTGGCGCGAGCTCGTCCGACGGCACGGCGAACCCGCCCCCGGCCCGGTGCCCGAGGGGCTCGTCGCCCCGCCCGACGCCGAGGGCTGGAGGCGCGTGCCCAGTTGGCAGTGGCACCGCGCGGGGGTGGGCCCCCAGCGGTCGGCCACCGTCATGCGGGTCTGTGCGGTGGCCCCGGCCCTCGAGCGCACCCTCGCGCTCGGCCGCGGGGGCGACGAGGTCTCGCGGCGCCTGCGGTCGATCCCCGGGGTCGGCGTGTGGACGGCAGCCGAGACGACGCAGCGCGCCCACGGCGACCCCGACAGCCCGAGCGTCGGCGACTACCACCTGCCCGCCCTCGTGGGGTGGGCGCTGATCGGCCGCCCGGTCGACGACGACGGCATGCTCGAGCTGCTCGAGCCGTGGCGCGGTCAGCGCGAACGGGTCATGCGACTGATCACCGGCAGCGGTTTCGCGAAGCCGCGCTTCGGCCCGCGCATGACCATCCAGGACCACCGCTTCCACTGACCGGGCTCGGCCCACGCGACCTCGGTCAGACGGCGGAGCGGGCGCAGTCGCTGGTGTCGGTGGCGTCGACGTCGGCGGCCCCGACCTGCTGGTCGAGGCGGCTCGTGCGGTCGCCGGTGCCCGGGCCGACGACCCCGTCGGGCGACGCGTCGGTGCCGATCGCCTCGAGCACCCGGTGCGAGAAGTCACGCACGACGTCGTCGTCGCCGGCCAGCACGTCGGTGAAGTAGCGCTTGATCGCAGCCGTGTGGCCCCGGGTCGCCGCGAGCATGGCCCGGCGGCCGTCGGCGGTGAGCTCGACCCACGTGCCGCGGGCGTCCGACGAGCACTCCGTCCGGCGGACGAGGCCCCGGCGCTCCATGCGCGTCACCTGGTGGCTCACCCGGCTCTTCTCCCAGCCGATCTGCTCGGCGATGTCGCGGACGCGTGAGCGTCGATCGCTGCTGCGACCCAGCCCGACGAGGATCTCGTACTCGGGTGCCGAGACCCCGGAGTCGCTCTGCAGGCGCACCTCGAGCGCGCGGTCGAGTCGCCGTCTCATGACGTAGAAGGAGTCCCAGACGACCCACTCCTCGTCGGTGAGTTCGTCGGCCATTCGCCCAGTGTAGGGACGGTGGTGCGGCATATCCTCGAGCCATGTCCGATGTTCACGCCGACGAGGTCACGCAGCAGACCATCGAGACAGCCCGCCGCTGGTGGGACGCCGCCCACGCCGTCCCGGTGCAGGGCTCCGCCGCCCGGCTGACCGAGGTGCTGCGCGACCCCGAGGGCCTCGACTTCGCCCGGGGGTTCGCCGACCGCGTGGTGCGCCCCGAAGACGACCGGGTGGCCGCCGCCGCCCTCGACGCGCTGAGCCGCCGCACCCCGGCCTTGCTGCCCTGGCACCTGCGGGCGGCGATCTCGTTCGGCGGGGGCTTCGGCCCGATCGCGCCACGACCGATCATGCCGGTCGCCCGCCGGGCGCTCCGCCACATGGTCGGCCACCTGCTCGTCGACGCGCCACCCGAGAAGCTCGGGCAGGCCCTGGGCGCCCTGCGACGCGACGGCGTCCGGCTCGACGTCACGGCCTGGGGGCCCACGGTGTCGGGCCCGGCCGAGGCCGACCGACGGCTCGCCGCCACCACGGCGCTCGTCGAACGGCCCGACGTCGAGCGCGTCACGACGACCGTGCGCGAGCTCGTGGGGCCCACGTCGCCGTGGGCGTTCGACGAGACGAGCGACCTGGCGGTCTCGAGGCTCGGGCCCCTCGTCGACCTCGCCGCGACCTCGGGCACCCTCCTCACGTTCGGCGTCGACCGTCACGCCGACGTCGACCTGACCATCGACGTCTTCACGCGCCTCCTCGACCGGCCGGGTCACGAGTCCGACACGGCGGGCATCGTCGTGCAGTCGTACGTCCCCGAGGCGCTCGACTCGCTGCGGCTGCTGACCGACTGGGCCCGGGCGCGCGTCGACGGTGGCGGCGCCCCGATCACGGTGCGGCTGGTCAAGGGCGGGTCGCGGCTCGACGAGATCGTCGACGCCCGCCTGAACGACTGGCCCGTCGTCACCTTCGACGCCAAGCACGAGACCGACGCGAGCCACCTCCGCCTGGTCGACTTCGCCCTCCGACCCGAGAACGCGGCCGTCGCCCGCGTCGGGCTCGCGGGGCACGACGTCTTCGACGTGGCCCACGCGGTGACGGTCGCACGCCGCCACGGCACCGAGCACCTGCTCGACGTCGAGCTGTGGTCGGGGCTGACGCCCGGCCTCGCCGAGGTCCTTCGGTCCGAGCTGCCCGGGCTCGTCCTGCAGGTGCCGGTGATCGACCCCGACCGGTTCGACTCCGCGGTGCGGCACCTCGTCGGAAGGCTCGACGCGCTCGCCGACCCCGCCGGGTTCCTCGTGAGCACCCTCGACGTCGACCACGAGGCGGCCTTCGCGAGAGAGACCCGTCGGCACGAACGGGCCCTCGGGGCGGTCGACGAGTTGACGACCACCCCGCGTCGTCGACGTGACCGCTCGGGTCCGCTCGACGAGGGCGCCGACCACGTCCTCGACTTCGTCGCCGAGGCCGACACCGACCCGTCGCTCGACGGCAACCGGCGCTGGGGCCGGGGCGTGCTCGGTCGGGCACGGCGGTCGACGGCCGGCGTCGACACCGCCGACGCGGCGCCCACCCTCGAGGCCGACGCCGTCGAGGCCCTGACGACCCGCGCCTCCCAGGCGGGCGCGGCCTGGGGCCGGCAAGAACCGGCCACGCGGGCCGAACTGCTCGACCTCGCGGGACGCGAGCTCGCGCTCCGGCGGTCACGACTGATCGAGGTGTCGATCAGCGAGTCGGGCGCGACCCTGTCCGAGGCCGACCACGAGGTCGGTGCCGCCGTCGACGCCGCGCACCGGCTGGCCGGCTTGACCCGCGACCTCGCGACCATCGTCACCGCCGAGCACCGGCCGCCGCGCCTCACCGTCGTGCTGCCCGACCCCGTCACCCCCGTGGCCAGCACGGTCGAGGCCACGCTCGCCGCGTTCGGGGCGGGCAGCGCGGTGGTGGTCCGGCTGCCGCGCACCCGCCGCCGGACGGTCGCCGTCGTCGCCGAGGCGCTCTGGGCCGTCGGCGTGCCCGACTCGCTGCTGGCCCTCGTCGAGGCCGACGACCCCGACCACGACCGTGCCCTGCTCCTCCACCCGTCGGTCGACCGGGTCGTGGGGCACTCGACGGTCGACGCCGTCGTGGCCCTCCGAGAGGCGCGCCCCGAGCTCGACCTCGCCGTGCGGACGACCGGGGTCACCTCGATCGTCGTCACCCCCGCCGCCGACCTCGAGCGCGCCGCCGCCGACGTCGTGACGAGCGTCGTCGACCACGCCGGTCGCGGCCACGGAGCACTCGACCTCGTGATCGCCGTCGGTTCGGTCGGCCACGGCGCGACGTTCCGGCGACTGCTGCGCGAGGCGTTCGAGGCGGTCTCCGTCGGCCCGGCCGACGTCGTCACGACCACGGTGGGCCCGCTCGGCGCCACGCCCACCGGCACCGACCTCGACGCCCTGACCGTGCTCGGCCCCGGCGAGTCGTGGCTGCTCGAGCCCCGGCCGCTCGACGAGACGGGGTCCCTGTGCTCGCCCGGGGTCCGCGTCGTCGTCGACCCCCGGGGCGCCTTCGCCTCCACTCCGCACGCCGTACCCGTCGTGGGTCTCGTCGTGGTCGAGACGCTGGCCGAAGCCGTCGCCCTGCAGAACGCCGAGGGCGGGGGCGACGTGGCGGGCCTGCACACGCTCGACGTCGACGAGGTCGACGAGTGGCTGCACACGGTGCGCGCCGGCGACCTGGTGGTCGGCCGCCCGACCACCGGGGCCCGGGTCCGTCGGCGCCCGACCGGGGGCTGGGGTCGGCGCGCCCTGGGCCGGGGTCTCAAGCCGGTCGGCCCCCATGCCCTGGTCGGTCAGGGCTCGTGGCGTCACCTGCCGCACGAGCCTCGTCCGTCGCTGCGGCTGCACGACGTCTCCGGGGGTGTGACCCGTCTGGTCGACGCCGCCCGACCGTCCCTGTCGTTCGAGCAGTTCGACTCGCTCCGCACCGCCGTCGAGAGCGACCAGCACGCCTGGGAGGCCGAGTTCGGCCTGGCGCGCGACGTCTCGGGTCTCGTGGTCGAGCGCAACGTCCTGCGCTACCGCCCGCACGCGGTCACCGTGCGGCTCTCGGCCGGTGCCGACCCGGCCGGGCTGATCCGGCTCGTGGCCGCCGGGGCACGCGCGGGGGCGACCCTGACGATCAGTTCGGCGGTGCCGGTGCCGGCCGGGCTCGTGCACCTGTGGCGCGCCTCCTCGTCCCCGGTCCGGGTGCGCGACGTCGTGGTCGAGAGCGACGCGTCGTTCGTCGCCCGCGCCGCGGCGGGGGCCCTGCAGGGCGAGGCGGCCGACGCGGCCGGCCCCGACGTGCTCGACCTGCTGGCCGAGGCCGCGGGTGGCCAACCCGCGTCGCGTGAGGAGGCGCGGGTCGACGACTCGAGGCCCGTCGCGTCGCCCGAGGCGGTGCGGGCCTACCGCGGGCTGCGCATCCGCCTGGTCGGCGGTGACCCGGCGGCCCTGGCCCGAGCGGTGCAGGGCAGCCCCGACGTGACGATCGTGTCGGGCGAGGTGACCGAAGAGGGTCGCATCGAGCTGCTGACCTTCGTCCGCGAGCAGTCCGTCTCGATCACGGCCCACCGCTACGGTCGGCTCGAGCCCGCGCTGGCCGACCTCCGTCTCTGAGGCGCGGCCCGACGGCGTGCGCCGGAGTCAGGCCGAGCGGCGGCTGATCAGCTTCGACAGGACGATGGCACTGCGCGTGTGATCGACGTTCGGGGCGTTGCGGACGCGCTCGAGGGCCTCTTCGAGCGAGGGGATGTCGCGGCTGCGCATGTGGACGATGGCGTCGGCGCTGCCGGTGACCGTGCCGGCGTCGACGACCTCGGGGACCGTGCCGAGGATGCGCTGCAGTTCTTGGGGCGAGACCGTCCCTCGGCAGAAGAGCTCGACGTAGGCCTCGGTGCCGAGCCCGTCGACGGCCGGGTCGACCTGGACGGTGAAGCCCTTGATGACCCCGTCGGCCACGAGCCGGTCGACGCGCCGCTTCACGGCCGAGGCGCTGAGGCCGACCGAGGCGCCGATGTCGCCGTACCCGGCGCGGGCGTTCTGGCGCAGCAGGTCGATGATGCCGTAATCGAGGTTGTCCACACGAGGACGATACGCCCGAAAACTGCATGAAGGCTCACAAATACGCAAGAAAAGTGCGTCGGAGCTCGGCATCGTGCGCGCCGGCGATGTGACACTGATCCGGTGAGCCTGACGATCGAACCCACCGACCTGCCCGACGCGACCGCCCGACGGGACGCCGCCCGCGTGGCGAGCCACCGCACCGTCTTGATGTGCCGACCGGAGCACTTCACCGTCAGCTACAAGATCAACCCCTGGATGGACCCGGCCCAGCCTACCGACACGGCACGGGCCCTGGAGCAGTGGCAGACGCTCTACGACACCTACGTCGGCCTCGGCTTCGACGTCGAGCTCATCGAACCCGAACCGGGCCTCCCCGACATGGTCTACGCGGCCAACGGCGGCTTCGTCCTCGACGGCGTCGCCTACGGCGCGCGCTTCACCTTCCCCGAGCGGCAGGCCGAGGGCCCGGCGTACATGCGGTGGTTCGCCTCGGCCGGCTTCGAGGTGGCGGAGCCCGCCGAGACCAACGAGGGCGAGGGGGACTTCCTGCTCGTGGGTGACGTGATCCTCGCCGGCACCGGGTTCCGCAGCGACTCGAGCTCGCACGACGAGATCGGCCGCGTCTACGGCCGCGAGGTCGTCAGCCTCACCCTGGTGAACCCGAGCTTCTACCACCTCGACACCGCGATCGCCGTGCTCGACCCCGAGCCCGTCGACGGTCGGCACACCATCGCCTACCTCGAGAGCGCCTTCGACGACGCGTCGCTCGCGATCCTGCGCACGCGGTTCCCCGACGCGATCCTCGTCAGCGAGGAGGACGCCGCCATCCTGGGGCTCAACTCGTACTCGGACGGCCTCAACGTCGTCATCGCCGCCCGCGCGAAGGGCTTCGAGCGCCAGCTGCGCGAGCGCGGCTACAACCCGATCGGCGTCGACCTCTCCGAGCTGCTGCTCGGCGGCGGCGGCGTCAAGTGCTGCACCCTCGAACTGCGGCGCTGACGCCCGGGCCGGCCCGGCCAGACCCGGGCCGGGCCGTGCCTCCGGCGCCGGGGCCCGTCGAGCCCCGGCGAGGGCGTCAGTCCGACGGGCGGACGAACAGGTAGACGACGCTGCGACCCGTGCGGTGCTCTTGTCGGATC
Organism: Frigoribacterium sp. VKM Ac-1396; assembly: GCF_015350895.1. NCBI lineage: Bacteria > Bacillati > Actinomycetota > Actinomycetes > Micrococcales > Microbacteriaceae > Frigoribacterium > Frigoribacterium sp. VKM Ac-1396. The sequence goes on from NZ_JADKSD010000003.1 coordinate 460,629, forward strand.
TCGTAGCCCTGGTCGCGCAGCTGACGCAGGTCGGCGTCGCTGAGCACGTCGACCGACAGCCTCGCGATCCACAGCCGGTCGACCGACGAGAGGCGGTCGGCGAGTTCGGCGGCGTCGTCCTCGTCGTCGAGTCGCAGCGTGACGTCCGAGTACGAGCCCGAGGGCAGTCCCGAGCGGACGAAGGCTACGTCGTCGAGCGCGGCGAAGCGGCCGGGGTAGGCGTAGATCGCCTGGCGCGGGCGGGTCGAGACCGTGCCGGTCGCGTCGAGCAAGAACGCGTCGCCCGGTCGGGCCTGGCTCTCGATGTAGCTCGAGAGCTGCGACAGGTCGCTGCCGCCGCCCTTGCCGGTCGGCAGGCGCTGCAGCACGTACGTCGGGGCGGAGGCGACGACCAGCAGGGCGACGAGGGCGATGCTGATCCACCGGCGGCGGAAGCCCGTGACGGCGACGGCCAGCAGCAGGCACATGCCCGGGGCCGAGAACGTGACCAGCCGTGAGGTGAACACAGGTGAGAGCGCGAGACCCAGGGCGAGCAGCATCCCCGCGGGCAGGGCCACCCACAGCGCTCCCAGCAGGACGACGCTGCCGGGCGTCCGCGACCGGTCGCGCAGGCGAGTCCCGAGCAGGATCAGCAACGCCGCCGAGACGACCGCGAACGCCAGCCCGGTGACGAACCACGGCTCGACCAGCACCGTGAACCACGTGATGTCGGCGCCCGTCGACGGGTCGGCCTCGCCGAGGAGGCGCGAACGCTCGGCCAGGACCGTCCCGATGACCGGCGCGGTCGCGAACAGCGCGGCCCCGGTCGAGACCGACCAACCGAGGAGGCGGTGGCGGGCTCCGCGACGACGGCGCTGTGCCGGCGCCAGCAGCAGGAACACCCCGTGCACGACGATGATCAGGCCGAGCGGCACGAAGGTGGCGATCGAGCCGGCCAGGACGGCGCCGTATCCGATCCACCACCGCCGACGGTGTCGCCGGGACGCGACGAGCAGCAGGACGGTCACCCACACGGCCAGGGCGGCCGAGAGGGCGTAGGGCCGGGCCTCGGCGGCTTCGAGCGTGAACCGCGGCAGCACCGCGAAGAGGGCGGCGGCGATCAGGGCCGTGCGACGCGTCGTCAGCATCCGCGTCAGGACGAGCACGCCCGCGGCACCGGCCCCGACGAAGACGGCCGAGGGCAACCTCGTCACCACCTCGGCCTCGCCGAAGGCACCGATCCAGAAGTGCATGAGCAGGTAGTAGACGGTGTGCACCGCGTCGCGCTGGTCGACGAAGGCCAGCAGCTGACCGAGGGGCAACCGGGCGACCTGCAGCGTCGTCGCCTCGTCGCTCCAGTACGAGGGCACCCAGCTGGCCGCCGCACCGAGCAGCATCGCTGCGAGACCGGCCACCAGGGGGTCGAGCCAGCGGCTGCGCGGTGGGACGACCGCCGGGTCGTGACCGATGCTCACGCGACCGCCCGGCGGCCAACCGTGGTGGCTGCCCTCCTGAACGAGTGAGGCCCGCTAAGCGAGTCAGGTCTGTTAAACGAGTCAGGCCCCGCCTGAGCGGGGCCTTCTGTGGCTGGACACGGCATCGATCCGTGGACCTTTCGATTTTCAGTCGAACGCTCTACCAACTGAGCTACCCAGCCGTGAGGGCCCGAAGCCCCCAGGCGATGAACTCGCCTTGGCGACCCTGACCGGACTTGAACCGGCGACCTCCGCCGTGACAGGGCGGCGCGCTAACCAACTGCGCTACAGGGCCAAACTTGCTGCTGTGAGACAGCGTACTCGATGTTCTCTTGTGGTTGGTGCAGGTGGTGCGGTGTCATGATGCTCGGCGCTGGTGACCCCAACGGGATTCGAACCCGTGCTGCCGCCGTGAAAGGGCGGTGTCCTAGGCCACTAAACGATGGGGCCGTGTCCGAGGACGTCATAGCAACCGATCACAGAGCATACGGATGATCGGGGCCAAAAGCAAAACGGGGCGACGCCGGGTCGGCGGGCGCGCCTCCTCGTCCCCCGTTCTGGTCACGCGACTCGCCCGCCACTCCGTCGCGATTGACCGGGGATGGTCCCCGCGACGGCTAGTTTCAAGTCGTTCTCGAGAGTTCGGGCCCGCCCTCGGGTCGGCCCGCCCGTGCGCGCTGCCCTTCCGGTGCTGTACGGGACCGCCCGCCCGGGTTAGCGTGTGACCACACGGCGACCCCCGGCACGACGGACTCGACGCCGTCACGACGAATCGGACCCCTTCGATGACCACCACCCGCCGACCCGGCCGAGCCCGCCTGGCGAGCCTCACGTCGGGCCCGCTCGCGCCGTCCTCGCGACTGGCCCGGGTGGTCGTCACGATCGCCGCCGCGTCGCTGCTGCTCACCGCCGGAGTCGTCGGCCTGCCGGCGTCGTCGGCCAGCGCCGCGACCTACCCGTCGTGGGAGGACGTGCAGAAGGCCCGGGGCGACGAGGCCGCGAAGCAGGCCGAGATCACCAACCTCGAGGGCATCCTGACGCAGATGCAGTCCGACCTCGACGCGAAGAACACCGAGGCCGAGAAGCGCGGCGACGAGCTGCAGAAAGCCCAGTCCGCGTACGACGACGCGCAGTACAAGACCGCACAGCTGCAGTCGCAGGCCGACGCCGCCGACACGGTCGCCGCCGCGAGCGAGGAGCGCGCCGGCCAGCTGGCCGCGCAGCTCGGGCGCTCGGGGGGCACGAACGGCGTCAGCGGCAGCCTGCTCGCCGACCCGGGCGAGGCGGGGCAGCTGCTCTACAAGCTCGGCGCGATGAGCAAGCTCACCGAGCAGGCCGACGGCATCTACGCGCAGGCCACCCAGGACCGCAACACGGCGCAGGGGCTGTCGGACCAGGCCGCCGTCGCCGAGGCGGCCCTCGCCGTGCTCGCCGACACGGCGCAGCAGGCCCTCGCCGACGCCAACGACGCCGCCCAGGCCGCCAGCGACGCTCTCGACGCGCAGCAGGAGAACCAGGCGCGGCTGCAGGCCCAGCTCGAGACCCTGAAGACGAACGTCGACCACACCGAGGCCGAGTACCAGAAGGGCGTCGAGGAGTCGCGTGCCGCCGCCGCGGCCGCCGCTGCGGCGACCAACGGCACGGCGCTCGGCGTCGTCTCGCCCCAGGGCTGGACCCGCCCCGCCGGCGGCAACATCTCGAGCGGCTTCGGCATGCGGGTCAACCCCGTCACGCACGCGTACATCCTGCACGCCGGCACCGACCTCGCCGCGGGTTGCAACACCCCCATCTACGCGGCCACCGCGGGCGTCGTCACCTACGCCGGCTGGTACGGCGGCTACGGCAACTTCGTGCTCGTCGACCACGGCAACGGCATCACGACCGGGTACGGCCACCAGCCGAACGGCGGCATCATGGTGAGCGTCGGCCAGGCCGTCGGCACCGGCCAGCAGATCGGCCACGTCGGGTCGACCGGCAACTCGACCGGCTGCCACCTGCACTTCGAGACCCGCGTCGGCGGCGTCGCACAGAACCCGCAGCCGTTCATGGCCGATCGGGGCATCAAGCTCTAGCCACCGCGCCCGCCTCGGGCCGCACCCACGCCGAAGGGCCCGACACCACCTGGTGTCGGGCCCTTCGTCGTGCCGGGGTGCGAGGGGTCAGTGACCCTCGTCGGCGAGCTTCACGATGCCCGCCTCGACGATGGCCTCGGCTTCGGCGGCGTCGCCCCAGCCCTCGGTCTTGACCCACTTGCCGGGCTCGAGGTCCTTGTAGTGCTCGAAGAAGTGCTCGATCTCTTTGCGGAGGTACTCGGGCACGTCGGTGACGTCCTGGATGTGCTCCCAGCGCGGGTCCTTCGCGGGGACGGCGATGACCTTGGCGTCGCTGCCGCCGTCGTCGGTCATGTTGAAGACGCCGACCGGGCGGACCTTCACGCCCACGCCCGGGAACAGCGGGTAGTCGAGCAGCACGAGCACGTCGACGGGGTCGCCGTCGAGGCCCAAGGTGTTCTCGAAGAAGCCGTAGTCGGTCGGGTAGACGAACCCGGTGAACAGGACGCGGTCGAGGTAGACGCGACCGGTCTCGTGGTCGACCTCGTACTTGTTGCGGCTGCCTTTGGGGATCTCGATCACGGCGTCGTACGCGGCCATGGGTGTGCTCCTTGCGATGCGTCGTTGGGGGTCCGACCCGACGGGTCGGCGGTGTCGCTAACGTTACAAGATGCCCGACAGACCCCGCCTGACCCCCGCGACGGCCGACGTCCGACGTGCCGTGCGCGCCTCCTTGTCCGGTCACGACGAGGGCGACCTCGTGCTGGTGGCGCTCAGCGGCGGGCCCGACTCGCTGGCGCTCGCGGCGGGCGTCGCGTTCGAGGCGCCCCGCGCGGGGCTTCGCGCCGGGGCGGTGGTCGTCGACCACGACCTGCAGGGCGACTCGCGCACCGTCGCGGCCCGCGCCGCCGAGCAGGCCCGTGGCCTCGGGCTCGACCCCGTCGTCGACGTGCGGGTGTCGGTCGGCACCGAGGGAGGCCCCGAGGCCGCGGCCCGCACGGCCCGGTACGCCGCCCTGGCCTCGACCGCCGCCGAGCACGGGGCCCGCACCGTGTTGCTCGGTCACACCCGTGACGACCAGGCCGAGACGGTGCTGCTCGGCCTGACCCGCGGCAGCGGCGCGACCAGCCTGAGCGGCATGGAGGCGCGGTCGGGCCTCTACGCCCGACCCCTGCTCGGCGTCGGTCGCGCGACCACGGCGGCCGCGTGCTCCGACGCCGGCCTCGAGGCGTGGGCCGATCCGCACAACGACGACCCCGCCTTCACACGGGTGCGGCTGCGGCAGACCGTCCTGCCGATGCTCGAGCGCGAGCTCGGGCCGGGCATCACCGAGGCGCTCGCCCGGACCGCCGACGCCCTCCGCGAGGACTCCGCCGCCCTCGACCACTTCGCCGACGAACTGGCCGAAGAGCTGGCCGACCACGCCGAGGCCGGCATCTCGCTCGACGTCCGGGGGCTCGCCGCGAACCCCGCGGCTCTGCGGCAACGGCTGATCCGGCTCGCGGTGCAGGGCGAGTTCGGCGTCTCCCTCTCGCGGGCGCAGACCCTCGAGGTCGCCCGGCTCGTCACCGACTGGCACGGCCAGGGGGCCGTGTCGCTGCCGGGCATTACAGTTGTACGCACCGGAGGCGCGCTGCACTTCTCGGCGACCGGCGCCTCCTGAGATCCCCCCTCGGCACCCCACGACCCCAGGAGCACGACACCACCATGGAACTCAGCGACATCGAGGCCGACCTGACCAGCGTGCTCTACACCGAAGAGCAGATCCACGACAAGATCGCCGAGGTCGCCCGGCAGGTCGAGGCCGACTACGCCGGCCGCGAGCCGCTGCTGGTGGGCGTGCTCAAGGGCGCCGTCATGGTCATGGCCGACTTCTCGCGCGAGCTCAAGCTGGCCGCCTCGATGGACTGGATGGCCGTCTCGTCGTACGGCTCGGGCACCAAGTCGTCGGGCGTCGTGCGCATCCTCAAAGACCTCGACAGCGACCTGCACGGCCGCGACGTCATCATCGTCGAAGACATCATCGACTCGGGTCTGACCCTGTCGTGGCTGCTCGAGAACCTGCAGAAGCGCGGCGCGGCCTCGGTCGAGATCTTCGCGCTCTTCCGCAAGCCGGCGGCCGCCAAGGTCGCCGTCGACGTCCGGTACGTCGGCTTCGAGATCCCCAACGACTTCGTCATCGGCTACGGCCTCGACTACGACGAGAAGTACCGCAACCTGCGCGGCGTCGGGGTGCTCGCGCCCCACGTCTACAGCTAGCGGTCCGCCCCCCGGCGGGGCGGATCAAGCCCTCGGCGAACACCCATCCGGCGCATAGCGGCTCCGATGTACCCTTTTGCTCACGTTCTTCCTGCAGAAAGGTGTCGGGCGTCGCCCGTACTGACATGGACTTCAAGAAACTCTTCCGCGGTCCGATCATCTACATCGTGATCGCGGTCATCGGCATCGGCATCGGGTGGAGCCTGATCAGCGGTGCCGGCACGACCCAGATCTCGACCCAGAAGGGCCTCGAGGCCATCCAGGGCGACCAGGTCAAGTCCGCGACGATCTTCAGCAACGAGCAGCGCGTCGACCTCGTCCTGAAAGACGGCGACAAGGCCGAGCAGTTCTACTACGCGACGCCGCGTGGCTCCGAGGTCGTCGACGCGATCAACGACGCGAACCTCGAGAACTTCGACGACACCGTCACGCAGACCAGCTGGTTCATGTCGCTGCTCGGCATCCTGCTGCCGTTCTTGATCATCGGCGTCATCTTCTGGTTCTTGCTCTCGTCCATGCAGGGCGGCGGCAGCAAGGTCATGCAGTTCGGCAAGTCCAAGGCCAAGCTCGCGTCGAAGGAGACGCCGCAGGTCATGTTCACCGACGTCGCCGGTGCCGACGAGGCCATCGAAGAGCTCGAAGAGATCAAGGAGTTCTTGAAGGAGCCCGCCAAGTTCCAGGCCGTCGGGGCGCGCATCCCCAAGGGCGTGCTGCTCTACGGCCCTCCCGGTACCGGCAAGACCCTGCTCGCCCGGGCCGTCGCCGGTGAGGCCGGCGTGCCGTTCTTCTCGATCTCGGGGTCGGACTTCGTCGAGATGTTCGTCGGCGTCGGCGCCAGCCGCGTCCGCGACCTGTTCGAGCAGGCCAAGCAGAACAGCCCGGCGATCATCTTCGTCGACGAGATCGACGCCGTCGGCCGCCACCGCGGTGCCGGCATCGGCGGTGGAAACGACGAGCGCGAGCAGACCCTCAACCAGTTGCTGGTCGAGATGGACGGCTTCGACGTCAAGACCAACGTGATCCTCATCGCGGCGACCAACCGCCCCGACGTGCTCGACCCGGCCCTGTTGCGTCCCGGCCGCTTCGACCGCCAGATCGGCGTCGACGCCCCCGGCCTCGACGGTCGCAGGCAGATCCTCGAGGTGCACGGCAAGGGCAAACCGCTCGCGGCCTCGGTCAACCTCGAGGTGCTGGCCCGCAAGACGCCCGGGTTCACCGGTGCCGACCTGGCGAACGTCCTCAACGAGGCCGCCCTGCTGACCGCCCGGTCGAACGCCCAGCTGATCGACAACCGCGCCCTCGACGAGGCGGTCGACCGCGTCATGGCCGGCCCGCAGCGCCGCAGCCGCATCATGAACGACCACGAGAAGCTCATCACCGCGTACCACGAGGGTGGTCACGCCCTCGCGGCGGCGGCGATGCGGCACACCGACCCGGTGACCAAGATCACGATCTTGCCCCGCGGTCGTGCCCTCGGCTACACGATGGTCCTGCCCCTCGAAGACAAGTACTCGGTGACCCGCAACGAGCTGCTCGACCAGCTGACCTACGCCATGGGCGGCCGGGTGGCCGAAGAGCTCGTCTTCCACGACCCCACCACGGGCGCCTCGAACGACATCGAGAAGGCCACGGCCACCGCCCGCAAGATGGTGACCGAGTACGGCATGAGCAACAAGGTCGGCTCGGTCAAGCTCGGGCAGGCGTCGGGCGAGATGATGATGGGCCGCGACGGCAGCTCGCGCGACTACTCGGAGAACATCGCCGAGACCGTCGACGCCGAGGTGCGCGTCCTGCTCGAGCAGGCGCACGACGAGGCGTGGGAGGTCATCAACGACAACCGCGACGTGCTCGACTTCCTCGCCCGTGAGCTGCTCGAGAAAGAGACGCTCGACCACGACGAGCTCGCCGTCATCTTCAAAGACGTCAAGAAGCTGCCCGAGCGCCCGCAGTGGCTCTCGAGCGACAAGCGCCCCGTGTCCGACCGCCCGGCGATCCCCATGCCGACGAAGTCGCCGGTCGACGCCGAGGCCGTCGACGGCGGCGTCGACTCCGAGCCGACCACCAAGCCGGCCCGCACGCGACCGCCCCGCACGACGCCGGGCATCGCCACGGCCTGACGCACGATCGGCCCGACCGGCTGCGCCACGGCGCAGCCGGTCGCTAGCCTGAGGGCTCGTCCCCAGCACCGAACGGAGGTACCGCCCCGTGACCGACCAGTCCGGCGGAACCCCCGCCGCACCCTCCGAGGCGCCGCTGAGGCGACCCCGGGGTCGAGAGCGGTACCCGGCCGACGTGGTGGTCGACGCGCCACCGTCGTCGGCCCGTGTCGCCGACGACGAGACCGCCGAGGGGCTCGTCACGCAGGGGCGGCTCGTCCTGGCCCTCGACGAGACCGCAGCCGTCCGCCCGCCGGCCCAGTTGCCGCCCGTGACGCACACTCCCGCGACGACGCCCGGGTCCGGTCTGCCGTCCGGGACGCCCACGACACGTTCGGCGGATGCCGGTTCCGAGACGCCGGCGGCCGCCGTAGCCGCTGCGCCCGGCCCGACCGCGGCCGCCGACCCCGACCCCGTGCCCATGCCCGACCGAGCGGTCGCGACCCGGTCCGGGCGTCGGCTCGTGGCCGGCGGCCGGTTCGAGGGGCCGTTGCACGAGCGGTCGTTCGACGACGTCGGCCCCGTGGTCGAGGCCCGGGCACGACCCGAGCGGCAGCGCGAGGCGTCGTACGCGGCACCGGTGGTGCGTGACCGGGGCGCGACCGGCCCGCGGTCGCACGCCGCGCCTCCTGCGTCCGAGCTCCGGCGATCGCGCGACCGCGCGGTGCGGCGCCGACCGGGGCCCGTCGTGATGGGGGTGCTGAACGTGACGCCCGACTCGTTCAGCGACGGCGGACGGCACCTCGACGTCGACGCCGCCCTCGCCCACGCACGGACGCTCGTCGCCCAGGGCGCCGACGTCGTCGACGTCGGCGGCGAGTCGACCCGGCCCGGTGCGGCCCGCGTCGAACCGGCCGACGAGCTGCGACGGGTGCTGCCCGTGGTCCGCCAGCTCGCGTCCGAGGGTGTGCGCGTCAGCATCGACACGATGAACGCGTCGACCGCGGCCGCCGCGGTCGAGGCCGGTGCCGAGATCGTCAACGACGTGTCGGGCGGTCTCGCCGACGTCGACATGGCGCGGGTCGTGGCCGAGAGCGGGCGCACCTTCGTGGCCATGCACTGGCGCGGGCGCCTCGACGGTTCGGGTCACGCACCCTCCGCCGCCTCGCGCGACTACGACGGCGACGTCGTCGGCACGGTCGTCGACGAGCTCGCCGCCCGCGTGGACGCCCTCGTCGCCCAGGGCGTCGACCCCGGGTCGATCGTGCTCGACCCCGGCCTCGGGTTCTCGAAGGTCGGCGCGCAGAACTGGCAGCTGCTGGCGCACCTCGACGTGCTGGGCCGGCTCGGACTGCCCGTGCTCGTGGCGGCGTCGCGCAAGCGCTTCTTGGCCGACCTCGTGCCCGAGGGCGCACCGCCCGCCGACCGCGACCCCGCGACCGCCGTCGTCAGCGTGCTGGCCGCGCAGGCCGACGTCTGGGGCGTGCGCGTCCACGACGTCGCCGGCACCCGGGCCGCCCTCGACGTGCTGCAGGCCTGGACCGAGGGCGCCGCCGCACCCCGTCGACCGGCGAGGCACGCGTGAGCGGCCGCGCCACCGGCCACGACGGGCTGTCCGATGCCTCGTCCGAGAGCGACCGCGGCGCGTCGCGTGACAGCGTTCCGCAGGACGAACGCAGCTCGGCGGCGGCACCGGCCGCCCTGCGTGCGCGGGGCCTCGACGTCCTCCGCCTCGAGGGCGTCCGGGCCACCGGGCACCACGGCGTCTTCGACCACGAGCGCCGCGACGGCCAGGAGTTCGTCGTCGACGTCGTCGTGCACCTCGACACGGCCCCCGCGGCCTCGGGTGACGACCTCGGCGAGACCGTGCACTACGGGGTGCTGGCCGAAGAACTCGTCGCCGCCGTCGAACGCGACCCCGTCGACCTGATCGAGACCCTCGCCGAGCGGTTGGCCGCCGTCGTCCTCGCCCACCGGGCGGCCGTCGCGACCGAGGTCACGGTGCACAAGCCCGGCGCCCCGATCACCGTGCCGTTCGGCGACGTGTCGATCACGATCAGCCGGGAGCGCGCGTGACCGGGCCGGGCCCGGCCGCGCCTCGCCAGACCGCGCCGCGCGTCCGGCGGCGGGCGGTCATCGCCCTCGGCTCGAACCTCGGCGACCGCGACACCCTGCTGCGCGAGGCCGTGCGGGCCGTCGACGCGACCCCGGGCGTGACGGTCGTCGCGGCCTCGGCCCCGGTGTCGTCCACCGCCGTCACGCTCGACGGCCCCGACCCGACCAAGCCCACCTACCTGAACGCCGTGCTGCTGGCCGACGTCACGCTCGACGACGAGGCCCTGCTCGACGCGCTGCAGGCGATCGAGGCGACGCACGGACGCACCCGCGACGTGCGTTGGGGCGACCGGACCCTCGACCTCGACGTCGTCGCCCTCGATGACGAGCGCATCGAGACCGAGCGCCTGCAGGTGCCGCACCCCCGCGCCGCCGAGCGCGCGTTCGTGCTCGAGCCCTGGCTGCAGCTGGACCCGGAGGCGCGGCTCGCGGGAGCAGGGCGGGTCGCCGACCTCGCGTCCCGCCTCACCGAGCACAGCCGCCCCGTGCCCGGGGCGACCTCGTTGCTCGACCCCGACCCCGGCCCCGAGCCCGTCGGCGCCCCCGAACCCACCCCCGACCCCACCCCCGCCCCCAGCCCAGGAGCCCCGTGAAGCACACCCGCCCCTCGACCCTGGTCGGCCTGATCATCGTGGCCGTGGCGGCCGGGTTCGTCCTCGACTCGGTGCTCGTGGCCATGCGGCAGCCCTCGATCGTCCTGCCCGCCGCCACCGGCCTCGTGCTGCTCGGCATCGGAGCCGTCGTCGTCTCGATGGCCGTGCCGGTGCGACGGGTGGCCCAGGGCTCGAGCAAGGAGCGCGTCGACCCCTACTACGCGACGCGCGTGCTTCTGCTGGCCAAGGCGAGCAGCCTGGCCGGCGCCCTGTTCGGCGGCTTCGCCGGGGGAGTGCTGCTGTTCGTCCTGTCACGGGGCGTGGGGCTCGCTGTAGGCTCCCTCGTGCCCACGATCGTCGCCGTCGTCGGCGGCGCCGGGTTGCTCGCGGCCGGCATCGTCGCCGAGCGGATGTGCACCGTCCCGCCCGCCGACGACGAGCGCGGCTCGGGCTCGGGCACCCAGGCGGTCTGACCGGCCGCGGCCACGCCACCGCACGACACCGACGCCGACCGGAAGAGACGCCGACATGGACCGACTCGACATCCCCGACGCCCAGTGGACCGGCGTCTCGCCGAAGTACGTCTGGCCCGAGCTGGTCGGCTACCTCGTCACCGGCCTGATCGTGGCCGCCGCGACCGCCCCCCTGTGGTTGATCGGCCAGTGGTGGACCTACGCGATCACCGCGGTCGTGGTGGTCGTCACGATCGTCGTGGCCGCCCTCACGCCCCGCCGCGTGCGGGCGATCGGCTACCAGCTGCGCGAGGACGACCTGCTGCTGCGCAAGGGCATCCTCTTCTTGCGGGTCGTGGCCGTGCCCTACGGCCGCATGCAACTGATCGACATCAACCGCGGGCCCGTCGTGCGCGCGCTCGGCCTCAGCGACCTCAAGTTCGTCACCGCGGCCGCGGCGTCGGCCGTCACGATCCCCGGCGTGCCCGCCGACGAGGCCGAGCGGCTGCGCGACCGCCTCGTCGAGCTGGCCGAGTCGCGTCGGGCCGGCCTGTGAGCGACCCCCGCACCGGGTCGGACGGGAGCGGGGCCCGACCCGCGCCTCCCGAGGTCGCCGCCCTCACCGACGGCGAGTGGCACCGCCTGCACCCGGCGACCCCGCTGCTCAAGGGCGGCATCGCGCTCGTCGCGGTGATGGTGATCCTGTTCAACAACGCGCGCGAGTACGTCGTCGAGCTGTTCGTGCCGGGCGGCCGGCGCGGCGACGAGGGCGACCCGTTCGGCTACGTCGTCGACCAGGGCTGGCTGGGGCTGCTGCTGCTCGCCGTGGTCGTCGTGATCGCGCTCTTCGTCGGCGGGGCCTGGCTGTCGTGGCGGATGAACACCTTCCGGGTCGGCGACGACGTCGTCGAGGTGCGCAGCGGCATCGTGTTCCGCACGAACCGCCGGGCACGACTCGACCGCATCCAGGGCATCAACATCCAGCGCCCGCTGCTCGCCCGGGTCTTCGGCGCCGCCAAGCTCGAGGTGAACCAGGCCGGGCAGGACGCCAACGTCAACCTCGCCTACCTGCGCTCGGCCTCGGCCGACGACCTGCGCCGCGAGATCCTGCGGAGGGCAGGAGGCGCGCAGCAGAAGCACGCGCCGGTCGCGACCGAGGGCGGCCCGGCCGACGCGACGACCGCATCGCACGCCGGCCCGACGGCATCGGCCACCCTCGACCCCGCCTCGGCCACGGCCGGCCCCGACGCGCAGGCCCCGCACCGGGCGGGCTTCGGCGGTCTCGTCGGGCAGCGCGCGAACGAGTTCCTCGCGCCCGAGCTCGACCCCGACGAGGCGCCGCCGCAGTCCGTCGTCGAGCTGTCGCCGGGGCGGCTGATCGGGTCGATCGTGCTGAGCGGGTACACGCTCTTCCTCGTGGCCGCGGTGGTCGCGATCGCCGTCAGCGTGATCACGACGGGCGAGTGGTTCCTGCTCTTCGCCTTGTTGCCCGCCGTGCTCGGCTCGGGCGGGTTCTACGTCAACCGCATCACGAAGTCGCTGCGCTACACGATCGCCGGCACGCGCGACGGCGTCCGCATCGGCTACGGGCTCTTCTCCACCTCGAACGAGACGTTGCCGCCCGGCCGCATCCACTCGGTCAAGGTCAGCCAGCCGCTGCTCTGGCGCCCGTTCGGCTGGTGGGACGTCAAGATCAACCGCGCCTCGCGCTCGAGCACCAAGGGCGCCGCCGGGCAGGAGAACACGACGATCCTGCCGGTCGGCGACGAAGAGGACGTCCGCCGCGTCCTCGAACTGATCCTGCCCGAGCTGGTCGGCGTGGCCGCCGTGGGCGTCGCCGCCGAGGAGGCGCCGGTCGACTCGACCGCGCCGGCGGACGTCCTCGAGGCCGTCGCCACTGCGACCGACGCGGCCGCGCCTCCGGTGCCGACGGACGCCGCGCCTCCTGCCGTCCGCGAGGCCGTCGAGACGACGACCGAGCACACCCTCTCGCTCGTCGAGGGGGGCCTCCGGTCGAGTGGCACCGACGGCGGCTTCACGGTGTCGCCCCGGCGGGCCGCCGTGTTGCGGTGGTTCTCGTGGCGGCGCAACGGGTTCCGCTCGGCGCCGGGCGCCCTGCTGCTGCGCAAGGGTGCGATCTGGCGTCAGCTCGTCATCGTGCCGCTGCCCCGGGTGCAGAGCGTGGGGCTCGTGCAGGGCCCGCTGCGTCGTCGGCTGCGGCTCGCGACCGTGCACCTGCACACCGTCCAGGGGCCGATCGTCGCCGAGATCGGCGCCCTCGACCAGGACGACGCCCTCGGCTTCTTCACCACCGCCAGCCGCGAGGCGGTCGCCGCCGCCCGCGCCGACCGCACCCACCGCTGGAGCGAGGAGACCCCGTGACCGACCCCCGCAGCTCCGACCCGCGCAGCTCCGACCCCCGCGCGGCATCGCGCGGCGGCGACCGACGCAGCGGCCGCCTGGGCGTCGGCATCGTCGGTGCCGGCAGGGTCGGCCCGGTGCTGGGCGCCGCGCTCGCCGCCGCGGGGCACGCGATCGTCGGCATCTCGGCCGTGTCCGAGCGCAGCCGCGACCGGGCCGAGGCGATCCTGCCGGGCGTGCCCGTGCTGACCGTCCCCGAGATCGTCGAGCGGTCCGAGCTCGTGCTGCTCGCAGTGCCCGACGACCAGCTCGCCGACCTCGTGCAGGGTCTGGCCGCGACGGGCACCTGGCAGCCGGGCCAGCTCGTCGTGCACACCTCGCCCCGTCACGGGCTCGAGGTGCTGCGGCCCGCGCTCGCCGCCGGGGCGATCCCGCTCGCCATCCACCCGGCCCTCGCCTTCACCGGCACGACCATCGACCTCGTGCGGTTGCGCGACGCCTGGTGCGCCGTGACCGCCCCGACCCCCGTGCAGCCGATCGGGCAGGCGCTCGTCGTCGAGATGGGCGCCGAGCCCGTCGTCGTCGCCGAGGCCGACCGGGAGCGCTACGCCGAGGCGATCGCCACCGCCACCGAGTTCTCGGCCGCGATCGTCCAGCAGTCGGTCGGGCTGCTGACCGAGCTGGGCCTGCCCGAGCCCGGCCGCCTGCTCGCCCCGCTGATGCGGTCGGCCATGGACGCCGCCCTCGGCGAGGCCGGTGGCTCGGCCGGCCCCGGTACCATCGACATGGCCTCGTTCGACGACGGCCCCACCGCGTTCGGTGACCCGCGCGCCTGACCCGGCCCGCGCCTCCCGCCCCCTCCACCACCCCAGGAGCACCTGACACATGACCGCCGCGCCCGATCCGACCACCACCCCCGACGACGAGGCCGCCACCGCCGCCCGCGAGGCGTCGGAGCAGAAGCAGGTGCGGCTCGACAAGCGCGCCCGCCTGCTCGAGTCCGGCGTCGAGGCGTACCCGGTCGGCGTGCCGATCACCGACACCATCGGCGCCGTGCGGGCCCGGTACGCCGAGCTCGAGACCGACAGCCGCTCGGGCGACGTCGTCGGCCTGGCGGGTCGCGTCGTGCACGCGCGCAACACCGGCAAGCTCTGCTTCGCCGCTCTGCAGGCCGGCGACGGCAGCCGCATCCAGGCCATGGTCTCGCTGGCCGAGGTCGGCGAGCAGCGTCTCGCCGACTGGAAGGAGCTGGTCGACCTCGGTGACCACGTCTTCGTGCAGGGCGAGGTCATCTCGTCGCGTCGCGGCGAGCTGTCGATCATGGTGTCGGAGTGGTCGATCGCGGCCAAGGCCATCCTGCCGCTGCCGAACCTGCACTCCGAGCTCAGCGAAGAGACCCGCGTGCGTCAGCGCTACCTCGACCTCATCGTGCGCGACCAGGCCCGCGCCACCGTGCGTGCCCGGGCTGCGGCGGTCTCGTCGCTGCGCCGCACCTTCGACTCGTACGAGTACCTCGAGGTCGAGACGCCCATGCTGCAGACGATGCACGGCGGCGCCGCGGCGAGGCCGTTCCAGACGCACAGCAACGCCTTCGACACCGAGCTCTACCTGCGCATCGCGCCCGAGTTGTTCTTGAAGCGTGCCGTGGTGGGCGGCATCGACCGCGTCTTCGAGATCAACCGCAACTTCCGCAACGAGGGCGCCGACTCGACGCACTCGCCCGAGTTCGCGATGGTCGAGGCGTACCAGGCCTACGGCGACTACGCCCAGATGGCCCGCCTGACGCAAGAGCTCGTGCAGAACGCCGCGACGGCGGTCGCCGGGTCGCACCTCGTCACCCTGGCCGACGGCACCGAGTACGACCTCGGCGGCGAGTGGGCCCGCGTGCCGATGTACGAGTCGCTCAGCGAGGCCGCGGGCGTCGAGATCACGCCGTCGACGACCGTGGCCGACCTGCAGGCCCTGGCCGCCACGGTCGACCTCGTCGTGCCGCACGAGACCCACGGCAAGCTCGTCGAAGAGCTCTGGGAGCACTTCGTCAAGCCGTCGCTCGACCGCCCGACCTTCGTCGTGGACTTCCCCGTCGACACGAGTCCGCTCGTCCGCCAGCACCGCTCGAAGCCCGGCGTGGTCGAGAAGTGGGACCTCTACGTCCGCGGCTTCGAACTCGCCACGGCGTACTCCGAGCTGGTCGACCCGGTGATCCAGCGTGAACGCTTCGTCGAGCAGGCGGCCCTGTCGGCCCGCGGCGACGCCGAGGCCATGCGCCTCGACGAGGACTTCCTCACCGCGCTCGAGCACGGCATGCCGCCGAGCGGCGGCATGGGCATGGGCATCGACCGCCTGCTGATGGCCATCACCGGCCTCGGCATCCGCGAGACGATCCTCTTCCCGCTCGTCAAGTAGGCCCGCGGCCGGCCCGCGTCGGCCCGGTCGGCCCGCGTCGGGCGACCGCCTCGAGGGCAGGAGGCGCGGTGCCGGTCGGGCACCGCGCCTCCGTCGTCTCGGCGTCTGTGTCGTCTCGGTGGCTGTGTCGTCTGCGTGCGTGTGTCGTCTCGGCGTCGAGAGGTGCCCGTGGTGTTCCCCAGCCGGGCGACGTACCCTGGTCGGGTGCCTGAGTCCCTCGCCGGAGCCATCGTCTTCTCCGTGACGCCCACCATCGTCGTGGGCCTCATCTTCTGGTTCATCGTCCGGGCCCTGCTGCGCTCCGACCGCACCGAGCGTGCCGTCTACGCCAAGGTCGAGGCCGAAGAGCGCGCCAAGGCCGAGGCCGACGAGCGCGACGAGTCGCGCCGCGAGGCCGGCCTCGGCGCCACCGACCGCCGCGCGGTCTAGCCCCGCTCCCTCGTTCCTGCCGGGGCGCCCCGTCGACTCGGGCGTCCTCGGGTCACGGCACCGCGCCTCCTCGGCTCGCGGTGCCGTCGTGCGTACCCCCGACAGATTTGCTGCCAGGTTTCCGGTGAGGGACCTGAGAATGTGTACCCCCGTCGTGCTAGCGGCCGCCTATACCCGTTTCGAGCTGCTGTCAAACGTCGTCCGCCTTCGTACCCCGTCGGCGTCGAAACTCTGGACGTGCGCTCCGAGATGGCCCGCGAGGGGCTGCACCGACTTCTGGCCCGACGGTGGTGCACGCCAGACTTGAACCACGCCGAAGAGCTTCACGAACTAATCGACGCGACATCAGGTCAGTACTTCGAGCAGGGAGAGAACGATGACGACCACTTCCGTCACCACGCGCAACACCACCACGGCCACCGACGACACCGAGGTCGAGGTCCTGTCGCAGGTCCGCGGGGCCTCCACCGACCAGGTCGGCGACTACCTCCGCCACATCGGTCGCATGCCGCTGCTCGACGCAGCGGAAGAGACCGAGATCGCCCGCCGCATCGAGGTCGGCCTCTTCGCCGGCGAGAAGCTCAAAGAGCTGCAGGCGGCCGACGCGGTCAAGAAGAACCGCACCAAGGCGCACGCCGAGATGCTGCGCGACCTCCGCTGGCTGCAGCACGACGGCGAGCGTGCGAAGGACCGCATGATCACCGCGAACCTCCGCCTCGTCGTCAGCATCGCCAAGCGCTACACGCAGCGCGGCCTGCCCTTCATGGACGTCATCCAAGAGGGCAACCTCGGCCTCGTCCGCGCCGTCGAGAAGTTCGACTACACGCAGGGCTATAAGTTCTCGACCTACGCCACCTGGTGGATCCGTCAGGCCATCGCCCGCGGCCTGGCCGACAAGGCCCGTGCCATCCGCATCCCGGTGCACACGGTCGAGCGCATCAACCGCATCTCGCGTGCCGAGCGTGACCTCACCGTCGACCTGGGCCGCGCGCCCACCGTCGACGAGGTCGCCGAAGAGGTCGCGATGGAGGTCGCCGACCTCATCGAGCTCAAGTCCCGCTCGCACGAGCCGGTGTCGATCCACACGGTCGTCGGCGATGCAGAAGACAGCGAGCTCGGCGACTTCATCGAGGACGAAGAGACCCCGTCGCCCACGCAGGCCACCGAGAGCTCGCTGCTGAACCGCGACATGCACGCCCTCGTGGCGACGCTGCCCGACGACGAGGCCCGCGTGATCCGCATGCGCTTCGGCCTCGACGACGACCAGCCGATGACCCTCGACGAGATCTCGAAGCGCGTCCACTCGTCGCGCCAGGCCGTCTCGCGCGTCGAGAGCCGTGCACGCCTCCGCATGTTCGCCAAGGCCGTCAGCCAGGACCTGCAGCTCTACCTGCAGTAGGCCTCGTGCGGCGTTCTTCGCCGCAGCACGCACCACGTCAGGGCCGCCGCCCGGGTTCCCCCGGGTGGCGGCCCTTCGTCGTGCCCGGTCTCTTCTCGTCCCCGGGCTCTTCTCGTGTCGGGCTCCTCTCGTGCCCGGGCTCTTCTCGCGTCGGGCTCTTCTCGTCCCCGGTCTCTTCTCACGCCGATCCGTCGAGTGGTCCCGAGCCGTCCTTCCCGGAGACTCGAACGACGATTCGGGACCACTCGGCCTCGCGGTCCGATTCTCGACGATTCGTCCACACCGCACGAAGAGGGGCGGTCGTGCACAGGCGCCTTGGCCTGAGGAGGCGCGGGCCGGTTCTCGCGACAAGGTCGGGTCATGCCTCGGATCGCCATTCCTCGTCACCTCGAACAGCCCTTCTCCGTCGCGCAGGGCAGGGCCGCGGGTCTCGGGCCCGAGCGGATGCGGGGGCCGGACCTCGTGCGACCCCACCACGGGGTGAGGGCCGCCGCCGATGACGACCGGGTCGACACCGTCGGCGACAGGGCCCGGCGCCTCATGCCGGTCATGGTCGACGGGTGGTACTTCTCCTACGTCACGGCTCTGGCTCTCTGGGGGTTGCCCGTCCCTGGCGGGGTGCACCGCGGTCACGAACCGCTGCACGTCAGCAGTGCGACCGGTCGCAGCGTTCGTCGCCCCGGCGTCGTCGGCCATCGTGTAGCCCCGGTGCCGCTGCGACTCGTCGACGGGCTCCCGGTCGCCGAGCCGATCTCGGCGTGGGTGCGTTCGGGCCAGCTCATGGGCCTCGACGACCTCGTCCGGGTCGGCGACGCGCTGGCCGGGTCGTGGTCGCCCCTGCTCGAGGCGCGGCGCCGGCGGCTCGACGACCTCGACAGAGCGATCTTCGAGGTCGGACGAGTTCGGGGCATCACGAACGTGCGAGAAGCTCGAGCGCTGGTCCGACCCGGGGTCGAGTCGCCGAAGGAGACCGAACTCCGCCTCCTCCTGATCCGGGCAGGGCTGCCCGAACCCGAGATCAACGTCCGCACGCACGACCGGCGCGGGCGTTACCTCGGCAGGCCCGACCTCCGGTACGCCTGGTGCAAGCTCGCCATCGAGTACGAGGGTGACGAGCACCGTCGCGATCCGTGGCGGTTCCGGCAGGACATCCTGCGCCGTGAGAGGTTCGCCGATGCCGGGTGGCGCACGGTCCGGTGCATTGACGACGACCTGCGCGGGCGTCGGGCCGACGAACTCGTCGAACGTGTCCGTCGCCTGCTGTCGTGACACGCGTCACGCGCCACGCTCTGCGGCCGTCGAGTGGTCCCGAATCGTCCTTCGCAGCCGCCCGAACGACGATTCGGGACCACTCGACCGGCTTCGCGGAGCGACGAGCGACGAGCGACGAGCGACGAGCCACGACCCGCCATCGACAGGGGAGGCGCGGGGCGGTACCGTGGGCGGACCCGGGCACCAGATGGCCGGGCCACGAGACGCTCCACGAGAGGGGTGATGAGCATGACTGCCGTCAACGCACACCACGCGTACCCCACTCACCCCGAGACCCTCCGCCCGTAGCCGGCCCCCGCCGCGTCGAAGCCCCTCGCCCCCGTGCGACGGAGCCGACGCCCGAGCGTCGCCCGCCGGGCAGGTCTCATGCTTCCCCTGGAGCACAGCTTGACCTTCTCCGACGATTTCGTCGTACCCACCTTCTCCACCGTCGACCCCGACGTCGACGCCGACCAGCGCTGGTCCACCTGGCCGGCCGCCACCCCCACCGAGCGAGGGCCCCGGCCCTGGCCCGCGTGGGTCGTCACCTCCGCTGCCGCGATCGACACCGAGCTCGGCGTCGTCAAGACCGGCAAGGAGGCCGACGTCCACCTGATCGACCGAGCCGTGCCGACGGACGTCGCGCTGGGCCCCGATGACGGTGCTCGCGCCTCCTTGCTCGCCGCGAAGCGGTACCGGGGCGCCGAGCAGAGCGACTTCCACCGCTCGTCCGAGTACCGCGAGGGGCGACGCGTCCGCAACACGCGCGACGGTCGGGCGATGGCCCGCGGCTCGCGGCACGGCCGGCGCGTGCAAGCCGGGCTCTGGGCCGCGGCCGAGTTCGACGCGCTGTGCCGGATGCACTCCCTCGGCGTCGCGGTGCCGTACCCGGTGCAGATCAGCGGCACCGAGATCCTCATGGAGTTCGTCGGTCACGGCGCCGAGGCCGCTCCGCGACTGGCGCAGGTCACGGCCGACGGCGCCGACCTGTGGCCGCTGTTCGAGCAGGTGCGCGAGATCGTGCTCGGGTTCGCCCGGGCCGGCTTCGCCCACGGCGACCTGTCGCCGTACAACCTGCTCGTCCACGACGGACGGGTCGTCGCCATCGACGTGCCCCAGCTCGTCGACGTCGCCAGCAACCCGAACGGGGTCGACCTGCTCGAACGCGACTGCCGCAACGTCTGCGCCTGGTTCGCCCGGCGCGGGTTCGTCCGCGACCCCGAGCAGGTGTTCGCCGAGGCGCTGGGCGAGGTGTTCTAACCGGGCCGGGCACGAGCCGGCGCCGGGCCCGAGTCGTCGACGGCGGCAGACCGCAGGAGGCGCGGTGCGCGGTAGTCGCGCACCGCGCCTCCTGCGGGCGGTCGCGTCAGCGCACGGGGCTGATGCCGGTGACGGCGGTGTCGTCGTCGTGCGCGACCCCCGCGATGCCGCCCGCGCGTTCGGCGCGCTCGCGGAAGCGGGCCCGCACGTCGGTCGGGACGAGTTCGAGCAGCTGGTCCTCGCGGAGCGGCAGGTCGAGCAGGCTGAGCTTGAGGCGGCCCTTGCGACCGTGCCGGTCGGCGTCGAGCCGGATCACCTGGCCCGCGTCGCGGCGCAGCACGAGCCTGATGACGCAGCCCTCGCTGACGTCGGCGACGACACGACCGTCGACCTCGAGCGCCGCGGAGTGCGTGCCGTCGCCGATCTCGAAGCGCAGCCGCTCGCGCGGGCCGAGCACCACCGAGCGGTCGATGCCCGACATCGGCGCCACCGGCGTGACGACGACGGCGGCGATGGCGGGCGACAGGATGGGCCCGCCCGCGGCGTAGTTGTAGGCCGTCGACCCGGCGGGCGTCGCCGCGACGATCGCGTCGGCCTTGTAGTAGCCGTAGGGCGTCTCGTCGAGCACGAGGTCGGCCGTCACGACGCCCTCGCCCGGGCGGCGGGCGACCGAGGCGTCGTTGAAGGCGAGGTAGGTGTTCTCGAAGCCGGTCGTGGTGTGCGTGACCTCGAGGGCGTGGTGCGGTTCGAGCGAGAACTGCTTGTCGCCGATGCGGTCGAGGGCCTCGGGCAGGTCGCGCGGCTCGACCTCGACCAAGAAGCCCACGTTGCCGTAGTTGACGCCCAGCACGGGCACGGGCCGCTCGGCCACCAGGCGCATCGCGCCGAGCATCGTGCCGTCGCCGCCCAGCGCGACCACGACCGAGACGCGGTCGCGGAAGGCCCGCTCGTCGACCAGCTCGACGCCGTCGCCGACGCGCGCCGCGTCCGACGTCATGGCGAGCAGGTGTGCCTCCGACCGGGTCGTCCAGTCGCGGATGATGTCGACGCTGTCGAGCACCGACTTCGTGGGGTGCGGAACGAGACCGACCGTGAACTTGCCCATGTGCGCGAGGCTAGCCGCCACCCCTGTCAGCGCGCCCCGTCAGCCCGCCCGCGCACTGCTCTATGCCCCCAGCGAACAGGGGCAGATTAAGCCGCGGGCCCTGGTTACTCTCTCTGTAAACCGGTGCCGTACCCTGCGGGCGCCAGATGCACATTCGGTGGCGACAACCACCCCGCCACCTAGGGAGCAAAGAAGATGTTCGAGAGATTCACCGACCGTGCCCGTCGCGTCGTCGTCCTCGCCCAAGAAGAGGCGAAGATGCTCAACCACAACTACATCGGCACCGAGCACATCCTGCTCGGCCTCATCCACGAGGGCGAAGGCGTCGCCGCCAAGGCCCTCGAGTCGCTCGGCATCTCGCTCGACGCGGTGCGCGAGCAGGTGCAAGACATCATCGGCCAGGGCCAGCAGCAGCCCACCGGCCACATCCCCTTCACGCCCCGGGCGAAGAAGGTCCTCGAGCTGAGCCTGCGCGAAGCGCTGCAGCTCGGCCACAACTACATCGGCACCGAGCACATCCTGCTCGGCCTCATCCGCGAGGGTGAGGGTGTCGCCGCCCAGGTGCTCGTCAAGCTCGGCGCCGACCTCAACCGGGTCCGCCAGCAGGTCATCCAGCTCCTCTCCGGCTATCAGGGGAAAGAAGCGGTGGCCGTGGGCGGCGAACAGACCCAGGGCGCGCAGGGTGGCAGCCAGGTGCTCGACCAGTTCGGTCGCAACCTGACGCAGGCCGCGCGCGACAACAAGCTCGACCCCGTCATCGGGCGCGAGAAAGAGATGGAGCGGGTCATGCAGATCCTCTCCCGTCGCTCGAAGAACAACCCCGTGCTGATCGGTGAGCCCGGCGTCGGCAAGACCGCCGTCGTCGAGGGCCTGGCCCAGGCGATCGTCAAGAACGAGGTCCCCGAGACGCTGAAGGACAAGCAGCTCTACTCGCTCGACCTGGGTTCGCTGATCGCCGGCAGCCGTTACCGCGGTGACTTCGAAGAGCGCCTGAAGAAGGTCACGAAAGAGATCCGCACGCGCGGCGACATCATCGTCTTCATCGACGAGATCCACACCCTCGTGGGTGCGGGTGCCGCCGAGGGCGCGATCGACGCCGCCTCGATCCTCAAGCCGCTGCTCGCCCGTGGTGAGCTGCAGACGATCGGTGCGACGACGCTCGACGAGTACCGCAAGCACTTCGAGAAGGACGCCGCCCTCGAGCGTCGGTTCCAGCCCGTCCAGGTCAACGAGCCCTCGCTGCCGCACGCGATCAACATCCTCAAGGGGCTGCGCGACAAGTACGAGGCCTTCCACAAGGTGTCCATCACCGACGGCGCGATCGTCGCGGCGGCGAACCTCGCCGACCGCTACGTCAGCGACCGCTTCCTGCCCGACAAGGCCATCGACCTGATCGACGAGGCCGGCGCCCGCCTGCGTCTGTCGATCCTGTCCGCACCGCCCGAGCTGCGCGAGTTCGACGAGCGCATCGCCGGCGTCCGCGGCCAGAAAGAGGGCGCGATCGAAGACCAGGACTTCGAGAAGGCCGCCTCGCTGCGCGACGAAGAGAAGAAGCTGCTCGGTGAGCGCCTCCGTCTCGAGAAGCAGTGGCGTTCGGGTGAGGCCGGTGCCGGTGGCACCGTCGACGAGGGCATCATCGCCGAGGTGCTGGCCCAGGCCACGGGCATCCCCGTCTTCAAGCTCACCGAAGAAGAGACCTCGCGCCTCGTCTTCATGGAGAAGGCCCTGCACCAGCGCGTCATCGGTCAAGAGCAGGCCATCGCGGCCCTCTCGAAGACCATCCGCCGCACGCGTGCCGGCCTGAAGGACCCCAAGCGTCCCTCGGGTTCGTTCATCTTCGCCGGGCCCACGGGCGTCGGCAAGACCGAGCTGGCCAAGGCGCTCGCCGAGTTCCTGTTCGACGACGAGGGCGCGCTGATCTCGCTCGACATGTCCGAGTACGGCGAGAAGCACACCGTGTCGCGGCTCTTCGGTGCCCCTCCCGGGTTCGTCGGCTTCGAAGAGGGCGGGCAGCTGACCGAGAAGGTCCGCCGCAAGCCGTTCTCGGTGGTGCTGTTCGACGAGATCGAGAAGGCCCACCCCGACATCTTCAACTCGCTGTTGCAGGTGCTCGAAGAGGGTCGTCTCACCGACGGTCAGGGTCGTGTCGTCGACTTCAAGAACACGGTCATCATCATGACGACCAACCTCGGCACGAAAGACATCACGGGTGGCCCCGTGGGCTTCCAGATCGAGGGCGACACGGCGACGTCCTACGAGCGCATGCGCTCGAAGGTCACCGAAGAGCTCAAGAAGCACTTCAAGCCCGAGTTCTTGAACCGCGTCGACGAGACGATCGTGTTCCCGCAGCTCAACCAAGAAGAGCTGCTGCAGATCGTCGACCTCTTCATCAAGCGCCTGTCCGACCGTCTGCTCGACCGCGACATGACGGCCGTGCTCTCGCAGTCCGCCAAGGAGCGCCTCATCGAGATCGGGTTCGACCCGTCGCTCGGTGCTCGCCCCCTGCGTCGTGCCATCCAGCACGAGGTCGAAGACCGGCTTTCCGAGCGCATCCTGCAGGGTGAGCTCAACGCGGGCGACCACGTCCAGGTCGACTTCGTCGACGGTGAGTTCACCTTCGCCACCTCGCGTCAGCCGGGTCGCGAAGAGGTGCTCGTGGGCGACGCCCCCGAGATCGAGAGCTAGGCACGACGGCATCACCAGCACGACAGCAACACCGTAGGAGGCGCGGGTCGCCTTCGACGCCCGGGGCGGTCTCTCACACGAGAGGCCGCCCTTCGGCGTACCCGGGGCCGGGTCGCGACCGCGTCGCTAGGCTGGGCGGCGACCCGCGCCTCCTCGGGTCGTGTGCTTGAGGGAGCCCGATGTCTGACGCCGCCGACGCGACGACCGCTGCCGATGCGACGGGTGCCGCCGGCCGGGTCGGCGGTGCCGGCGGGGGCGGCGGTGCCGGCCAGCGCGGCGATGCCGGCCAGCGCGGCGGTGCGGACCGGCACGGCATCACGGTGCGCGACGCCGTCGTGAGCGACGTGCCGCACATCCAACGGCTGTGCGAGCCGTTCGTGCAGAAGCGCATCCTGCTCGGCAAGGACCTCGTCACCCTGTACGGCGACGTGCAGGAGTTCCAGATCGCCGTCGGGCCCGACGGGGTGCCGATCGGTTGCGGTGCGCTGCACGTCATGTGGGACGACCTCGCCGAGGTGCGTACGCTCGCCCTCGACCCGGCGTGGATCCGCAAGGGCGTCGGGCACCGCCTGCTCGAGTCGCTCGAGGGCGCGGCCCGCCGACTCGAGATCGGCCGGTTGTTCTGCCTGACGTTCGAGGTCGACTTCTTCGAGAAGCACGGGTACCTCAACGTGGGTGACGAGGGGCTCGTGCCTCCGGACGTCTACGGCGAGCTGGTCCGCTCGACCGACGAGGGCGTCGCGGAGTTCCTCGACCTGGCTCGCGTCAAGCCGAACACGCTCGGCAACTCGCGCATGCTGAAGGCGTTGCCGGCGCTGTAGCCGTTCCGGCTGGGCTCAGGCCCGTGTTCGGGCCCGACCCCGACCCCACGTTCACCGTGGCCGGTCGAGTGGTCCCGAATCGTCCGTCGTGCCGCGGGGAAGGACGATTCGGGACCACTCGACCCGCGCCTCCTGGGCTCTCGGGGCCCGGGGGTGCTGCTAGCCGAGGGCCTTGAGGAGGTCTTCGGGGTTGGCGGCCATGGTGTGGGGGCCGGCGATGTCGAAGAAGACCTGCTCGATGACGTCGAGGTGGGCCTCGAGGAACGCCCGGAGCGAGAGGGCGTCGTAGAGCATGACCTGGCGGTTCGGGTCGTCGGGGACCATCGCGGCGTAGGTGTTGTCCGACGAGAAGAGCAGCAGGATGCGCTTGTCGGTGTTCTCGCGGCCGAAGACGCGCACCTGGTCGCCTTCGTCGGGGACGGCTCCGTCGTCGGGGCCGCCGGTCGAGGGGGCGCCGGTCGGTTCGTTCGGTTCGGTCGGCAGCACGAGCTTCGGCACCACGACGACGTCGTGACGGAGGGCGAAGGCGACGGCGGCGACGTCCTGGGCGGCGAGGGCGTGCTCGAGCGACTCGGACCGGAAGGTGCCGTTGCGGTCGGCCGGGTCGACGGGGTCGGAGGGCGTGGGGGCAGCAGGGGTGGCGTTCACGGGTGGGTCACTGTCAGTTCAGGATCATCTGGGCGGTGTCGGCGGAGGTGATGTCGCCGACCGAGACGGAGAGCCGGTAGGTGGCGCCGCCCGCGGTGACGGGGGTGCGCGAGGCCGACTCGCAGGTCTCGGCGGACGAGCGGGTGCGGTCCCAGGCGATGGCCGGGGTGCTGAGGGTCTGGCCGGCGGTGAGCGTGACGACCTGGTTGGTGCCGTTGACCTGGCAGTCCTTCGACGACCAGTACTGCTCTTCGCCGCTCGAGACGACGAGCGTCTGCTGCGCGGAGCCCAGGTCGATCGAGCAGTCGGAGCGGCCCGAGTTGGTGATCGTCATCGAGATCTGCGGCAGCTCGGTGGCGGCGTAGGTCGTCTTGTCGGTGACCGGCTTCAGGTCGATGTCGCGGGCCGAGCAGGTCGGGGCGTCGGAGGCGCCGGCCGTGGCGTCGTCGGTCGAGTCGTCGGCCGGGTCGGCGGTGGCGTCGGCGGCGGGGGCCGTCTCGCTGGGCGCGGGCGAGGGGGTGGCGTCGGCTGCGGGAGGAGCGGAGGTCGTCGCGGCGGCACCGGGTTCGGCCGAGCCTGATCCGGGACGGACGACGATCAACACGATGATGACCACGACCGCGATCAGACCGAGCGCGAGCACCGCACGACGACGCCAGTAGACCGAGGGCGGTTGCGGCCCGACCGGGTTCTTGAACGTCGACATGGGCACAGGTTAAGGGCCGGTCAGGGGGTTGGCCGGGACCACCGCGGCGTGTGGGCTGAGAATCCGCGTGGAGCGGGGTGCATGCGTCGGCGGTGGCGCCGAGCCGGGCGTACCCCGGTGCTTGGGGTGAGGTCGGGTGGGCTCGGCGGTGCGGGGCGCGGTGGGCCGAGTGGGCAGGAGGTGTCCTTCGCGTCCGTGGGAGGGGCATCTTCTGCCCCCTCGCGCCCGGGTCTCGTGCTCGGGGCGACCCGGGTCTCGGAGGCGCGGGTCGAGTGGTCCCAACTCGTCGCTCGAGGACATCGGAACGACGGTTCGGGACCACTCGACGGGCCGGTTCTCGAGCGGGCGGGCACCCTGGCTCAGGAGGCGCGGGTCGCCTCGGCCTAGAAGGCCCGGTCGAGCTCGCGGTCGCGTTCGGAGCCCGCGGCGCTGAACGCCCGGCGGAGCGCTTCGCGCAGGTTGCCCGCTTCGGCGTCGACGAGCTGGGTGAAGCCGAGGCGTCGGGCTTCGGAGGCGCGTTGCTTGGGTGAGGAGACGGGTCGGATCTCGCCGGCGAGGCTGATCTCGCCGACGGCGGCCATGGTCTGGGGGAAGGGCTTCTCGCGGCTGGCGCTGGCGAGGGCGAGGGCGATGGCGAGGTCGGCACCGGGTTCGGTGATCTTGATGCCGCCGACGGTGCTGACGTAGACGTCGGCGTCGCCGAGGCGGATGCCGGCGCGGCGTTCGAGCACGGCGAGCAGCATGGCGACGCGCGACGAGTCGACGCCGTTGACGACGCGGCGGGGCTGGGGCGTCGAGCTCGCGACGATGAGCGCCTGGACCTCGACGGGCAGGGCGCGGCGGCCTTCCATGGCGACGGTGATGCAGGTGCCGCTGACGGGGGTGCCGTTGCGTGACATGAAGAGGCCGCTGGGGTCGGCGACCTCGGCGATGCCGTCGCCGGTCATCTCGAAGCAGCCGACCTCGTCGGTGGGGCCGAAGCGGTTCTTGTGGGCGCGGATGAAGCGCAGGGCGGTCTGGCGGTCACCCTCGAACTGGCAGACGACGTCGACGAGGTGTTCGAGCAGGCGGGGCCCGGCGATGGTGCCGTCTTTCGTGACGTGGCCGACGAGCAGCACGGGCAGGTTGCGGTCCTTGCTGACGCGGATGAGGGTCGAGGCGACCTCGCGCACCTGCGACGTGCCGCCCGCGATGCCGTCGATGGTCGAGGACGAGACGGTCTGCACCGAGTCGACGATGACGAGCTGGGGGTCGACCTGGTCGATCTGGCCGAGGATGACCGAGAGGTCGACCTCGGCGGCGAGGAAGAGGTTGTCGTGCATGGCGCCGGTGCGTTGGGCGCGGAGGCGCACCTGCGAGGCGCTCTCTTCGGCGGTGACGTAGAGGACGCGGGCGCCGGTGGCGGCGGCGCGGGAGGCGACCTCGAGCAGCAGGGTCGACTTGCCGACGCCGGGTTCGCCGCTGAGCAGGATGGCCGCGCCAGGCACGATGCCACCGCCGAGCACGCGGTCGAACTCGGCGATGCCGCTCGGCCAGTAGGCGACGCTGTTGGCCTCGACCTGGGTGATGGGTCGTGCGACCCGGTCGCCGTCGACGCGGACCGAGGCTGTGCCACGGGCGCTGACGAGAGCCGAGGTGACGTCGACGACGGTGCCCCACTGCTGGCACTCGCCGCAGCGGCCGGCCCACTTGAGCGACGTCCACCCGCACTCGGTGCAGCGGAACGGGGGAGTGGTGGGGCGGGCCATGCTGTCAGCCTAGGAGGCGCCTCCGACATCCGACGGGGCGTCTGTCGGGGACGTGGGCGCGCCTCCTGCGGTGCCCGTCGCGGACGCGGCAGCGCTGTGGGCGGCGACCGCTTCGGCCTCGCGTGCTTCGTGGGCGGTGGCGGCTTCGTCGGCGGCGATGCGGGCGAGGCGGGCGGTGATGGCGGGTGCGAAGGCCGAGGCCCAGACGCGGTAGCCGCGGTCGTTCGGGTGGAAGAGG
Source organism: Frigoribacterium sp. VKM Ac-1396 (assembly GCF_015350895.1). Classification (NCBI taxonomy): domain Bacteria; kingdom Bacillati; phylum Actinomycetota; class Actinomycetes; order Micrococcales; family Microbacteriaceae; genus Frigoribacterium; species Frigoribacterium sp. VKM Ac-1396. The sequence goes on from NZ_JADKSD010000003.1 coordinate 488,706, forward strand.
TCTCCGGCCGAGTTGCGGTAGGTGCGGAAGAAGCCCTGCTTGCGGGTGGTCTCGTAGAGCGGGGCGACGGTGAGGCCGAACTCGCCGGCGACGCGGCGGACGATGGCGTTGGCCTCGACGAGCTTCTTCTCGCGGTCGGGAATCCACATGGCGGGCAGGTCACCGACGATGGCGTGTGAGGGCAGGGCGCCGTAGATGACGCGCAGGTTCTTCTCGAACGACTCGGGGTTGAACTGGATGATGTCGTTGGCGCCGATGGCGACGGTGACGACGTCGGGTTCGTACTTCTCGAACTTCGGCAGCTGGTCCTTTCGGCAGAGCCAGGTGGTCGAGCCGCTGACGCTGAGGTTGACGACGCGAAGCGAGGTGTGGCTCTGGCGGCGGATCGAGGCCGAGATGCGGCCGACGTAGCTGCGGGCCGGGCTCGAGGCGCCGATGCCCTGGGCGGCGGAGTCGCCCATCGCGACGTAGAGCAGTTTGCCCTTGCGGTCGTAGCGGTCACGCCACCAGGCGGAATGGACGGGCAGCAGCGCGTTCAGTTCGGAGGCGGCCGCGTTGCGTCGCTGCATGAAGCGGGTGACGCCGGCGCCGGCGGCGGCCGTGGAGGCGAGGGTGACGCCGACGCCCGAGACGAAGGCGAGGACGGTGTGGCGTGAGGGCATGGGCCGAGGTTACGCCGGGCTCCGATGCCCGTGCCGGGCGTCTGTGCACCCTGTGCACAACCCCGAGGAGGCGCGCGCCTGTGGGCGACGGATCGCCCGGTTTCGTACCTGCCGCCGAATGTACTAAACTCGTCCTCGGTACCGTGTCCGAGCGGCCGAAGGATCATGTCTCGAAAACATGTGTGGGGGTTAACTCCACCGTGGGTTCAAATCCCACCGGTACCGCCATAGAAAACCCCTGGTCATCCAGGGGTTTTCGCTTTTCCCGGAGGCCCGGTGGTGCACATGTGGTGCGGCCTGCGAGGAGAGCCGCCTTGGGGAAGGCGTCCCGAAGCGTCAAGCGGGCGTGTTCCGTCGGAGTGCGGCGGTCCCGGCCTAGGCCTCGCGCGATCCGATGCGCACGGATGGTGACGGGTTTCGGCGGCCCTACATCCGTCGCAGAGGACTCTGTGACGCTGGCGGGCTTTCCCGGGGCGTACGGGTTTGAAGGGCAGCAGGCTCGAACGCCGCGACTACCGGCGTTCGACCTCAGGCTGCGTCGCTGCATCTGAGCCCGGCTACTGCCGACGACAGGATGACCTGTGCCCGATAGGCGGTCGTTCATCGGGACACCTGCTTGGGCCCGTTTTATCCGACTGGCATCAAGTGGCGCCTGGCCTGCGGATTCGCGTATGCCTGTCCCGCAAAAATGCCCGGTGACGGGGGGATGAACGCTACAGTCGTCGGATGCTCATCGGATACGCCCGCGTCTCGACGTCAGGACAAGATCTCGCAGCACAACGTGACGGTCTTGCAGCGCTTGGTGTTGACGATCAACACGTCCATGTTGACCACGGCTTGTCGGGCACTACTCGAGCCCGGCCGGGCCTGCGCGAGGCCCTCGCTGCGTGCCGTGCCGGCGACGTCCTGGTGGTGACGAAGCTCGACCGTCTTGCCCGCTCGCTGCGTGACGCGACCGACATCTCCGACGAGCTCACGAAGAAGGGCGTCGCCCTGAACCTCGGGGGAGCGGTCTACGACCCCACCGACCCAGTGGGCCGCCTGCTATTCAACGTCCTCGGAATGGTGGCTGAGTTCGAGGCCGACCTGATCCGTGCCCGCACGCGGGAGGGGATGGCGATCGCCAAGGCCGCTGGCAAGCTTCGCGGTCGCAAGCCCAAGCTCACCCCCTCACAGGAGAAGCACCTCGTGCAGCTGCACCGCACCGGCGCCCACACAACCAGCGAGATCGCCGAACTCTTCGGTGTTGCGCGTTCGACGGTCTACCGCGCAATCCAGCGAGCGGCGCCCTGATCCATCGATTCGTGGACGAGGCTCGGCGGATCAGGGGAACGTTCGGAACACGCACTCGGTCGAGCACCGCTCTGACCGGTCAGGGCACGCGGCTAGGCCGTGTTCGGCACGAGCGAGGCGTGACCGGAGCCGGTCGAGCCGGGCCTGCTTCTTCTCGATCTGACGCACCTGCTCTGCCAAGAGCGGCCGCAGCGCCTCCCGGACATCGGTGCAGGACGTCGACTCCATGGTGCTGAGGTGCGCGCCGATCTGATCAAGAGGCAATCCGAGTTCTTTGCTGGCTTCAATCAGGTCGAGGCGGCTGAGCAGGTCCGGGCTGTAGTCGCGGTACCCGTTGTGGGCCCTGGCCGGGGTCAAGAGCCCGATGGACTCGTAGTACCGGAGCGCCGTGGCGGAGACACCGCTGCGTTTACTGACTTCGGAGATTCGCACACCGCGACCCTAGAGCCGCCGGTGCCGCTTGACCTTCGAGCGGCTCGAACCTCTACGGTCACTGACGTGCCCTCTTCCCCCACACCTGTCCTGCCGTGAACGCGGTCGTTTCCTGGCGCGAACACCGGCAGATCGGTCTTTACCTGGTCGCTATCCTGGCTGCCGGCGTGGTCGGCCTCACCGTGCCGGGGGCACACCACCTAGAGGCCGCGATCGAGCCCGTGCTCGCGATGCTGCTGTTCGCGACGTTTCTCGGGGTGCCGTTCGCCGCGATCAGGAGGTCTCTCCGAGACGGGCGGTTCCTCGCCGCGGTCGGGGTGCTGAACTTCGTCGTCGTCCCCCTCGTCGCGTACGGGCTGTCCCGGTTCGTCGCGGACGAGCCGGCGCTGCTGTTCGGGGTGCTGCTGGTGCTGTTGACCCCGTGCATCGACTACGTGATCGTGTTCGCCGGTCTTGCCGGCGGCGCGTCAGAACGGCTCCTCGCTGCGGCACCGGTTCTGATGCTGGCGCAGATCCTTCTCCTGCCGCTGTACCTGCTGCTGTTCATCGGCCCCGAGGGCGTCGCCGTGGTCGAGGTCGGCCCCTTCGCACGGGCGTTCCTCCTCCTAATCGTCGTCCCGCTCACCGCGGCCGCGCTCGTGCAGGCCCTCGCCCGGCGACACCGGTCCGGTGTCGTGATCGAGCGGACGATGCTGGGCCTGATGGTGCCGCTGATGATGGCAACCCTGTTCACCGTCGTGGCCTCACAAGCCGGAGACGTCGGAGACGCCCTGGGGCAGCTCCTCGTGCTGGTGCCGATCTATGCCGCGTTCCTCGTCGTCATGGCAGCGCTCGGCATCGGCGTCGGACGCATCTTCCGGCTCGACGTGCCAGCAACACGGGCCCTGGTGTTCAGCGGTGCGACCAGGAACTCGCTCGTGGTCTTGCCGCTCGCACTCGCCCTCCCGGCGTCGCTGTCGCTTGCTCCGGTCGTCGTCGTCACCCAGACGCTCATCGAGCTCGTTGGCATGGTGATCTTCGTCCGCCTCGTCCCACGTCTCGTGCGGAGCGATTCAGAGACGGTTGCGTAGGTCTGCGACTCGAGAGCGAATGTCGTCTCGGACAAGGCGCATCCGCTCCATGCCTTCGATGCCCCGCTCGGAAGGTTCGTCTGTGATCCACGTCTCGAACCGGACTGTCGGGATCCCTTCAACTTTCGCCTCGGTACCGAGAGTCACGAGGACGTCAGCCGTGGCGATCATGTCTGCGGTGAGGGCCTTCGGGTGCTCGTCGCCAACGTCGATGCCCAGCTCTTGAAGAGACTGGACTGATTGGGCGTTGAGGGCAGCCCCGGGCTTGGTGCCGGCAGAGCGCACGGTGACCTCGTCGCCAGCGAGGTCGCGCATCAGAGCTGCGGCCATTTGCGACTTGCCCGCGTTCTTCTGACAGACGAAAACGACAGTGGGCTGATGAGTGGTCATGTGGCGAACCATACTGACGTCGAGAAACGAGTCACCGCGTTTGCGTCTCGATAGCCGATCCGCCACCGAGAGCGATTTCGGACCGATTTATCGAGACGATCTGGGCCCCGCAACTAAGAGGGAGTGGTCGCAGCCAACGAGCGTCCGGTGACCGACCGTCTAACGGGCGTCTCGTTCGGAGGTGCTCAGGTGTCTAGCCGAGCCAACGCGACCGTGGATCCCTGCAAGCGGATTTCTACACTCGTGATCTTCAGGCTGGGAATAGCCGTCGACGCAGACAGATCTGCGGCACGCGAGCCAGCTGCGTCCCACGTCGCGACGGTAAGCGTGGTGTTGTCCGTTTGTGTGACCACGAGCTCGTATCGGGAGTTGTCTGGCGCATCCGCGCCGTAGTCGCAGTTCCAATCGAGCCTCGTGCCCCAAGATTTCTCCTCGATCTGCAGACCGGCAGTAAGGGTGGTGGAGTCAGTTCCGGGGTCCATGGGCTGGAACGTCATTTGGGCCGTCGCTGGGCCGACGTCGTTTCTTGCGCCCACGGCGAGCCCCCCGAAGACGGCGGCAGCAACAGCAGCGGCAACTGCGAGAGCCATGACTCCTCGGCGGCGGCGTTGACTCTTGCGGAAGCGGTGGGCCATCAGCGACAACGTTTCTGATGGCGCCTGAGTTTCATCCATACCCAGAGGTGAATGGATGGCAAGGGCCTCTTCCGGCGAGATTCGGCTCAGGATGCCTGGGAGACCCGCAAGTTCCGTCACCGCTTCACGGCAGTTGGCGCAGGTACTGAGGTGCTGCTCGTATTCGCGACGTTCATCGGTGGGGAGCGCTCCGAGGACGTAGGACGCGTCCCAGTCTTGGTAACGGTCCTCGTTAGCTTGAAGATCGGGATGCTCAGTCATCGTGTGACGCCCCTTTCTTGGAGGGCTAGCCTCAGCCCGCGTAACCCATAGTGGAGCCGCGATTTCGCGGTTCCTTCTGGGATGCCAAGCCGTCTCGAAATTTCAGGAATGCTCTGACCAGCGAAGTACGCATCGATGACGATCTGACGGTGGTGGTCGGAGAGCGACGCCAGCGCGTCCGCAACGATGATGCTGTCCAGGACGGCATCAGTGCGATCGAGAGCAGTGCCTTCTACCTCGCCAAGGGCTGCCACTTCTCGTCGACTCCGGGCAGATCGTGCGTCGTCGATGACGAGGCGCCGAGCGACCGTGAACAGCCACGCTTGAGCCGCATCCTTGTCGAGCTCCAGCACCTTAGGACGCTGCCATGCTCTCAGCATCGTCTCTTGAACGATGTCCTCGGTCAGCGCCGCGTTCCGAGTGAGGCTGTGTGTGTAACGGCGAAGCGCCCCGCCGTGGCACTCGAACAATGTCGACAAAAGCTCGTCACTGGCTCGGGCCATGACCTTCACCGCCTCGCGCCAGTGAAGTCCGGCTAGTGCCTGATCCAGGACCGCCTCTTGTCGTGCCTGTATCGAGCGCACCGAGGAACGCCGATGCGCACCAGTGATCGAACCTCATGCCATCGACCAGGCCAGGACATGGGTTCACCGTCTGAGCGGAAGCAGTCGACGTATTCGCACCCACTGTCTCTGCCTTGATGTCGATGAGCACTGCCTTGTGGCTCCTTTGCTCGGGTGGGGTTGTGGAGCTGCGAGGGCCTGCAACCCGGAGAGTTCTGTCCGGCAGGCAGGCGTGCGATCAGGAGGCTGGGGTTGCTGCGCCCTCAGTGGCTGCTTCCATGTTGATCGTGCCGTCCGGCTGGAGGACGTACCAGGCATCCTTCACGCCCTGTCCGTTGACCTGTCCAGGTTCGGTGTCCTTCGCGAACCGGTACACCGGCCAGCCGTCGACGGTCAGCTGGGTTGTCCCGTCCGTGCGGGTGAGGGAACCGATCTCGCCCGTGATGCCTTCTGGGGAGGACGTGTCGGAGGCTTCAACTGCCGGCCAGGTCGTGGCGCATTCGTCGTAGCAGTTGCTGGTGCCCGAGTCCTGCTCGTCCATCTTGAACGTGTAGATCGTGTACCCGGCGTCGTCGGTGATGATCTCGCCCAGGGGAGACGTTGCGGTGCCGAGGACTGCCGCTGCCGCGGTGGTCTCGGCGGGGGCCGGCTCGGTGGAGTCGGTCGTCGTGGATGATTCGGCAGATGTGGTGCACCCGGAGAGAGCGGCCGCCGCCAAAACGGCCGTCGTGAGGGTGATGGTCATTCGCTTGTGCATGATTCCTCCTGCTGGTACGCCGGCCCAGGTAGCCCGCTTACTACGAACACGATGCAGCTCATCCAGAAGTTCATCCGTGGCCGAAAAAGATTGGCGGTCGCAGGCAGCCGTCCTCACTCCCGGCGAAACGGGTGGCAGACGCGAGTGGCAACCCTGCACCGAGGGCACCGCTGTCACACATCATCACTCTGGGCCACTGTTCGCAGCTGCGGCGTCACGCCCTGCTGGACGACGTGACTATCCATGTTCACGACGTGATCTGGTCTCGAAACATCCCCCGGGACCGGATTACGGCGATCTCAGACGTCGGCCAGGTCGAGTACAAGGACGCCCGCGGCTACAGCAGCATGGGCGCCTTGGTCAACTTCCACGGCTCATTGGGCTTGACGGTCGCCAGTGTCGCCGGGCTGGTCCTGTCAGCCGAGCGTGATGGCGACGAGGCCACCGATGCCGACCGCGTAGAGCACGAGCACGACGAACGAGTCCACGCCCATGCCCGCGATGCGTCGTCGCGGCCGAAAGAGCAGGCCGACGGCGTAGACGAGCGTGAGGAGCGCGGCGAGGGCGGTCAGGTAGACGTCGCTGGTGTTCGACTGGGGCAGGATCGCCTGCCCGGAGATGACCGTGGCGACGAGGAAGAGCACGGGCAGGAAGGCGTTGCCGCCGAAGATATCGCTCATGGCCAGGTTGTCGTCGCCCTGCTTGACGGCCTGCAACCCGGTCGAGATCTCGGGCAGGCTCGTCGCCAGGGCCAGGACTGTCGCGCCGAACAGCACACCCGACAAGCCGATCTGCGACGCGGCCGCGTCGCCCGCGCGTTCGAGCACGACGCCGGCGACGAGCGTGGCGAGGGCCGACAGGCCGAAGACGACCGCGGCCTTCTTCGTGCTCATGGTCGTCGGCGACGGGTTCGAGCGCGTCCGGTGTCCGCGCGGTCGCGGCGTCGACGTGTCAGGTGCCGCTCCGGCCTCGTGCCACGGCAGGCCCTTGCCGGCACGCCGGACGAGGAACAGGCCCACGAGCCAGATGACGGCGATGAGGACGACGTCCGGCGTCAGGCGCGCCACTGTGAGCGAGGACGGCAGCTGGGTTCCGGCGATGACGACGGCGAGGACCGCCACCACGACCAGTGCCTCGAGCAGCAGCCCTAGGGAGGCCGCGCGATAGGTGAGGGGGTGGACACCCTTGCCGCGTTTCCCGAGGGCGTCCAGGACGACGAGGACGACCGTCTGAAGGGCGATGCCGCCGAGGATGTTGCCCGCGGCCACCTCGAGCGAGCCCGAGAGGGCGGCGCTGACCGTGATGGCGATCTCGGGCAGGTTGGTCGCCACCGCGAGGACGATGAGTCCGCCGAGCGCGCTACCGAGGTGGAGTCGGGAGTCGAGGACGTCGGTCGTTTTCGACAGCTGGATGCCGGCGACCCAGATGACGGCGGCGCCGGCGACGAAGATGGCGGCTAACAGCCAGAGGGGAAGGGTGTCCATGCGTGCTATGCAACTCCTCGGGGTGCGCCTCTCGACGCGGGGCGATCGTCGAGACGGATGCCGGCGGCCCCCGGCCGGTCCAGGCGCCTTGCACTCGTCGGCAGCCGCCGCGGGCTGGGAATCGATCAACCGCCTCATCGACCCCAGGCCGATCGCGAATCCCTGGCTGCTGGTCGCCGCTGGGCTCATCGGCTTTGCAGACAACGAACTCGTCGCGATCTACCGCATCCGCGTCGGGCGACGGATCGGATCGGCAGCCCTTGTCGCTGACGGGGTCCACGCCCGCCTGGACGGCTTCACGTCCCTGTCTGTCGTGCTGGGCGCCATCGGGGTCCTCGCCGGGTTCCCGCTCGCGGACCCCATCATCGGCCTGCTCATCGCAGCCTCGATCATGGTCCTGCCCTGGGGGACGGTGAAATCCATCGGCCGACGGCTGATGGACGGCATCGACCCCGACCTCCACAAGCGAGCCGAACACGCCCTGGAACACGCCCTGGGCGTGCGGGGCGTCCACGATCTTTATCTCCGGTGGATCGGGCACCGTCTCACCGGCTCCGCAACCATCGAGGTCGACGCCGAAGACCTCCTGACGGCGTCCCAGACCGCCGACCAGGCCGAGGCGCATCTGCGCGCTGCGCTCGGCAACCTCGACGCGTTCACCGTTACACCGATACCACCGGTGCCGGCTCAGAGGCTCTCATCAGCCGTACGCGGCACGATACCTCCGGGGGGTATCTTTTTTTCGATTCTGATCCTGGAAGAACGACCATGAACCGCACCGCCACCATCTTCATCAGCGCAACTGCGACCATTGCTGCCCTCGCCCTCGCGGGGTGCGCCGAGGCGTCGTCGTCCGCAGGCGACACGTCGTCCGCGTCGTCGTCCCAGGCTGCTGCCTTCAACGATCAAGACGTCATGTTCGCCCAGATGATGCTCCCGCACCACACCCAGGCCGTCGAGATGAGCGACATGCTCCTCGCGAAAGACGGTATCGACGGGGACGTGATCACCCTTGCCGAGACGATCAAGGCCGAGCAGGCCCCGGAGATTGATCAGCTCACGACATGGCTCAAGGCTTGGGGGCAGGACACTGAGGCGTCCATGGATCACTCCATGGACGGCATGATGAGCGACTCCGACATGGACGCCCTCGAGAATGCTGACGGAACCGACGCGGCGCGGCTGTTCCTGGAACAGATGACGACACACCACGAGGGGGCTGTCGAGATGGCGCAGACCGAGATCGAGGGTGGGCAGAACCCTGACGCGGTCCAGCTGGCGACAGCGATCGTCTCCTCTCAGACTGACCAGATCGACACGATGGAAGACCTCCTCGCGGTAATCAAGTAGCCGTCCTCGTCGCAGGCCAGCGTGCCCCAAGACGGTCACCAGAATCTCGGTCTTGGTAATGCAGTCCCGGGATGGCTCGGGGAGCCACAAGCAGCGGAATTTTGGTCGCCACCTGGGGTGGCAGCGATACCGGTCGCCGGCCTCGTGGTCGACGTCGCTCCCGCAGTCCTGCTGGTGAGGATGTGACCCGTGCTGAAAACGTCCGCCTAGCAATCGGTCACCGGTTGAGGCAGCCCCAGGCATCATGAGGGGCATGAGAGCGGGGACAGTGACTTACGGGAAGACCCTCGCTGGTGTCTTGGCTGTTCTCAGCGATGTCGATCCGTATGGTCTCGAGCCTGGTCAGCCGGACGGTGCTCCGTCAGATGAGTGCGAGATGGAGGCGGTCGACCTGGTTCGCATTCTCCTCAGGGCCGATGCCGTCACGATCCTTGATGTCGAGGCGGTGTGGATGCGCTGGTTCTCGGAGTCGCTCGTCCTTCGACTCGGACCGCCCCGAATGGCGCAACTGGTTGATCGCTTGAACGCACGCGTGGACGGTGCCCGATAGAGGATCGCCCACTGGATCACTTGCTGTGGGGCGAGTGCACTCGGAGCGGACGCCGTCTTGGTCGTTCCGCGTCGTCGGTGAGCGTGGGCGGAAATGGTCCTCGACGTCGTAGCGTCTAGGGATGCAGCAGCCGAGGGGCCTCGATCAGCTCGTGTCGGAATGGCGGAGCTCCGGACCAGGACGTGCGCGCTTCGTGCCGGGCTTCGACCCATCAGGTGGAGGAGCAGCGGC
>NZ_JADKSD010000004.1:0-253653 GCF_015350895.1 Frigoribacterium sp. VKM Ac-1396
CTAAGACTCTCAGCGCCGATGGTACTGCAAGGGGGACCTTGTGGGAGAGTAGGACACCGCCGGACTCCTTTTAGTGCGAAGAGCACATGCAACACCAGAAAGGCCCCTTCTTCGGAAGGGGCCTTTCTGCGTTTAACGCTGATCAGACCTTGCTGCCCCGGTAAGATCGTCCTCGATGTCTGCTCCCTTCTCGACCGCCACCGGCACCGATGTGCGCGTGCGGTTCTGCCCCTCGCCCACCGGTACGCCGCACGTCGGCCTCATCCGAACCGCCCTCTTCAACTGGGCGTACGCCCGGCACACCGGCGGCAAGCTCGTGTTCCGCATCGAAGACACCGACGCAGCTCGTGACAGCGAGGAGAGCTACGAGCAGATCCTCGACGGGTTGCGGTGGCTCCACATCGATTGGGACGAGGGCGTCGACGCCGGCGGTCCGCACGGCCCGTATCGTCAGTCGCAGCGTCACGACATCTACCGCGGTGTCATCGATCAGTTGCTCGAGCGGGGCCTGCTGTACGAGAGCTTCGCCACGGGTGAAGAGATCGAGGCGCGCAACGTCGCCAATGGTCGGGACCCGAAGCAGGGATACGACAACTTCGAACGCGATCTGACCGACGAGCAGCGTGCCGCCTACCGCGCCGAGGGTCGCCAGCCGGCACTGCGCCTCCGGGTGCCCGACCGCGACCTCAGCTTCGACGACCTCGTGCGGGGTGAGATCACCTTCCCGGCCGGGTCGTTCAGCGACTTCGTCGTCGTGCGCCCCAACGGTGTCCCCTTGTACACGTTCGTGAACCCTCTCGACGATGCACTGATGGGCATCACGCACGTCCTCCGTGGCGAGGACCTCCTGTCGTCGACGCCTCGTCAGATCGCCCTCTACGAGGCCCTCGTCGAGCTCGGCATCACCTCGTTCGTCCCGCGCTTCGGGCACCTGCCCTACGTGATGGGTGACGGCAACAAGAAGCTGTCGAAACGTGACCCCGAGTCGAACCTCTTCCACCACCGCGACCGGGGCTTCATCCCCGAGGGGCTCGTCAACTACCTCGCTCTGCTGGGGTGGTCCCTCACGCACGATCGTGACGTGTTCTCGATCGACGAGATGGTGGCCGCCTTCGACGTGGTGGACGTCAACCCCAACCCTGCGCGGTTCGACGTCAAGAAGGCGGAGTCCATCAACGGGGACCACATTCGTCTGCTCGCGGTGGGCGACTTCACCGAGCGGCTCCTGCCCTACCTCGACGGCATCGTCAGTGCTCCTCCGACGGCGGACGAGCGCGCCGTGCTGGCCCAGGCGGCTCCGCTCGTGCAAGAACGCATGACGTTGCTGTCCGAGGCTCGCGGCATGCTCGGGTTCCTGTTCGTCGCCGACGACGACCTGGTCTACGAAGACGACGCGCTGGGCACGCTGGGTGAGCGGTCCTCTGAGGTGCTGCGCGCCTCCTCGGCTGCGCTCGAGGGCGTGACCGACTGGACGCACGAGCCGATCCAGGCCGCCCTGAAGGCGGCGCTGGTCGACGAGCTGGGGCTCAAGCCCCGGGTCGCGTACGGACCGCTGCGCGTCGCCCTGTCGGGGCGTCGCGTCAGCCCGCCGCTGTTCGAGTCGATGGAGATCCTCGGCCGCGAGTCGACGCTCCGCCGACTGACCGCCCTCGCCGAACGCTCATGACCGAGCGCTACGACGTCGCCGTCATCGGCGGAGGGCCCGCCGGGCTGAGCGCCGCGCTCAACCTCGTGCGTGCCCGACGTCGCGTGTTGCTGATCGACAGCAACCGGCCGCGCAACTCGGCCACCCTGCTGTCGCACGGGTACCTGACGCGTGACGGCATCTCGCCGCTCGAGCTGCGCAAGCTCGGGCGTGACGAGTTCCTCGGCTATGGGGGTGCCGAGCACCGACAGACGCTCGCGACGAGCGTGCAGCCCGTCGAGGGCGGTTTCGAGGTGTCGTGCGAGTTCCGCGGCCAGCAGTCGTCGGCGGTGGCCGACGTGGTGCTCGTCACGACGGGCCTGGCCGAGACGCTGCCCGACATCGCTCAGCTGCGAGCGTTCTACGGCACCTACATCCACAGCTGCATCGAGTGCGACGGGTACGACAAGCGCGACCAGCCGCTCGCCCTCATCGGAGAACACCCCGACCTCGTCGAGCGTGCCCTGTTGCTGTCGCAGTGGACCGACGACCTCATCGTCTTCACGCACGGCGCCGACGTCGTGAGCTCGGCCGACGAGGCCGCCCTGGCCGCCCGGGGGGTCACGGTCGACCGTCGCCGCGTCACCAGCATCGACGGCGACCGCGACGGCATGCGCGGCGTCGTGCTCGAGGACGGCACGACCGTGCCGCGGGCCGGCGGTTTCGTCCGGCCCGAATGGTCCGCGGCGCTCGGATACGTCGCTGCCACCGGAGCCGACCTCGACGACGACGGACTGCTCGTGGTTGACGGCCACGGGCGCACCTCGGTGCCCGGCCTCTATGCCGCCGGCGAGAGCACCGCACCCGGGCCGCAGCAACTGATCGTCGCCGCCGGTGACGGCGCCCGCGTCGCCGCCGTCATCAACCGCGACCTCATCGGTGGCCTCGAACACCTGGCGGATGCTGTACAGTAGACGTCGGTCCAGATGATGGGCAGACACTGATGTTGACCTGACGGTCGTCATCATTGGGGTATGGTGTAATTGGCAACACGACTGATTCTGGTTCAGTTGTTCTTGGTTCGAGTCCAGGTACCCCAGCAATTTGGTTCCCCCTGACCTTGCGGTCCGGGGGAATTGCTGTTCGTGCTGGTTTGGCCGCCTCCGGCGGCGCGTTCGGCTTCGCCGAACGGGGGGCCGAGCTTCGCCGGCAGGGCCGAGTTGCGCCGGCACGCGGGGCCGGGTTTCGCCGGCACGCTGGGCCGAGCTTCGCCGGCATGCGGGGCCGGGTTTCGCCGGGGCTGGGCCGAGCTGCGCCGGCCAGGGGGCGGGGCTGGCCGGGGCGGGGCGCGCGTCGCGTTCGCTTGGGGGGCGCGGGGGACGGCAGGCCGTCCTCGGGACGTTGCAGGCGCCTCCTGCGTGGCGGTCTGTCGGATCGGCTGCTGCGGCGCTGCTGCAGGTCGGACTCGGCACCGCGTGGGAGCCGTGCCGGTCGCTGTCGTCCCGTCGGGCGGCTGGCGTGGCGCGACGGGGTGGACCGGCGACGTCGGACCGTCGGCAGGGGAACCGGCCGCAGACGAAGACGGGCGAGTCCGCGGGGCTCGGTCGTCTGGTGACGATCGGTTCCGACGGACTCGCCCGGATCGGGGAGGCGCGGGGGGCCTATTCGCCGATCGTGGCTCCGAAGCGAGCCGGCAGGGTGCCGCGGTGGGTGCTGCGCAGCTCGTCGATCGACACGGTGAAGACGTCTTGCACCTCGAGCGAACCGGACTCGGCGTCGGTGACGCCGATGCGGGCCACGGGGTACCCGCGTCCCTCGCACAGGCCGCGGAAGCGCACGTCGTCCTCACGGGGGACCGAGACGATCACGCGACCGGTCGACTCGCTGAACAGTGCCGTCGCCACGTCGATGCCGTCGCGTTCGAGCACCTCGCCGAGCCAGACGCGGGCGCCGACGCCGAAGCGCAGGACCGCCTCGGCGAGAGCCTGCGCCAGGCCGCCGTCGCTCAGGTCGTGCGCCGCCGCGATGAGCGATTGGTCGCCGCCCGCGTGCAGCAGCTGTGCCAGCCGGGCCTCGGCCGCGAGGTCGACCGCCGGCGGACGACCGCCGAGGTGGTCGTGCACGACGCCGGCCCAGGCCGAGCCGTCGAGCTCGAGCGCGGTCGTGCCGAGCAGGTAGATGTTGTCGCCCTCGTCCTGCCAGCCCGAAGGGATGCGCTTGGCGACGTCGTCGATCACGCCGAGCACGCCCACCACGGGCGTGGGGTGGATCGGCTTCGTGCCCGTCTGGTTGTAGAACGAGACGTTGCCGCCGGTGACCGGGATCTCGAGCTCGAGACAGCCGTCGGCGAGGCCCTCGACGGCCTGCGAGAACTGCCACATGACCTCGGGGTCCTCCGGGCTGCCGAAGTTCAGGCAGTCGGTGACCGCGGCCGGCACGGCACCGGTGACGGCGACGTTGCGGTAGGCCTCGGCCAGCGCCAGGCGAGCGCCCTGCTTGGGGTCGAGCTGGCAGTAGCGCCCGTTGGCGTCGGTCGCGATCGCGAAGCCGAGCCCGCTCTCTTCGTCGACGCGGATCATGCCGCCGTCGTCGGGGAAGCTCAGTGCCGTGTTGCCGAGCACGTAGGTGTCGTACTGGTTCGTCACCCAGCTCTTGTCGGCCAGGTTCGGCGACCCGAGCAGCTCGAGGAACTGCTCGCGCAGCACGGCGTTGCCCGTGGGGCGGGGCAGCGACGACGCACCGTCGGCCTGCAGGGCGTCGATCCAGCTCGGGTAGGCGACGGGGCGCTCGTACACCGGGCCGTCGACGGCGACCGTGCGGGGCTCGACGTTGACGATCTCTTCACCGTGCCAGTTGATGACCAGGCGGCCCGTGTCGGTGACCTCGCCGAGAACGCTCGTCTCGACGTCCCACTTGGCCACGACGGCGAGAAACGCGTCGAGCTTGTCGGGGCGCACGACGGCCATCATGCGCTCCTGGCTCTCGCTCATCAGGATCTCTTCGGCCGTGAGGGACGGGTCGCGCAGCAGGACGTTGTCGAGCTCGATGAACATGCCGCCGTCGCCGTTCGAGGCGAGCTCGGACGTCGCGCAGCTGATGCCGGCCGCACCGAGGTCTTGGATGCCCTCGACCAGCTCGTCGCGGAACAGCTCGAGGCAGCACTCGATGAGCACCTTCTCGGCGAACGGGTCGCCGACCTGGACGGCCGGGCGCTTGGTGGGCCCGCCGGACGAGAACGTGTCGGAGGCGAGGATCGACGCGCCGCCGATGCCGTCGCCCCCGGTGCGAGCACCGAAGAGGACGACCTTGTTGCCGACGCCGCGGGCGTTCGCCAGGTGCAGGTCTTCGTGGCGCAGCACGCCGACCGCCAACGCGTTGACCAGGGGGTTGCCCTGGTACACCGCGTCGAAGTAGGTCTCTCCGCCGATGTTGGGCAGGCCCAGGCAGTTGGCGTAGAAGCTGATGCCCCCGACGACTCCGTCGACCACGCGGGCGGTGTCGGCCGCGTCGATGTCGCCGAAGCGCAACTGGTCCATGACCGCCACGGGCCGCGCGCCCATCGAGATGATGTCGCGGACGATGCCGCCGACGCCGGTGGCGGCACCCTGGAACGGCTCGATGTAGCTGGGGTGGTTGTGCGACTCGACCTTGAAGGTGACGGCCCAACCGCCACCGACGTCGACGACGCCCGCGTTCTCGCCCATGCCGACCATGAGGTTCTTCTTCATGGCGGGGGAGACCTTCTGGCCGAACTGGCGCAGGTAGATCTTGCTCGACTTGTACGAGCAGTGCTCGCTCCACATCACGGAGTACATGGCGAGCTCGCCGCTCGTGGGGCGACGGCCGAGGATCTCGCGGATGGTCGCGTACTCGTCGGCCTTGAGGCCGAGTGCGCCGTAGGGCTGCTCGCGCTCGGGGGTCGCCGCGGCGTTCGCCACGGTGTCGGGCACGTGCCCCTCGGGGCGGACGTCGATCATCTCGGCGTCGTGCGGGGCGCGGTCGGTCTGGTCGGTCACTTGGCGAGGGCCCTCTCGAGAACGGACGTGAAGAAGGTCAGGCCGTCGACGCCGCTCGACATCGCGGCGGGGGTGTCGGGGCCGAAGCCCTCTTCGACGGCGTGCTCGGGGTGCGGCATGAGGCCGACGACGTTGCCCCGCGCGTTCGTGACGCCGGCGATGTCGTCCATCGAGCCGTTCGGGTTGACGCCGACGTAGCGGAATGCGACCTGCCCCTCGCCCTCGATGCGCTTGATGGTCTCGGCGTCGGCGATGAACCGGCCGTCGGCGTTCTTGAGGGGGATGGTGATCTCTTGCCCCTCGGTGAAGCCGTTCGTCCAGTCGGTGCGGGCGTTCTCGACGACGAGGCGCTGGTCGCGACGGATGAACTGCTGGTGCGCGTTGCGGGTGTGCGCACCCGGGATGAGACGGGCCTCGGCCAGCATCTGGAACCCGTTGCAGATGCCCAGCACGGGCATGCCCGCGTTCGCCGCGGCGACGACGTCGGCCATGATCGGCGAGAACGAGGCGATCGCGCCGGCGCGCAGGTAGTCGCCGTAGCTGAAACCGCCGGGCAGGATGATCGCCTCGACGCCCTTCAGGTCGTGGTCGCCGTGCCAGAGGGCGACGGGTTCGCCGCCCGCGAGTCGGACCGCGCGCTGCGCGTCACGGTCGTCGAGGGAGCCGGGGAAGGTGACGACGCCGACGCGCATCAGCGGGCGGCGGGAGCGTCGTCGGCGACGGTGATCGAGACGACGTCCTCGATGACCGAGTTCGAGAACATGTCGTCGGCGAGCTCGCGCACGTCGGCCAGGACGGCGTCGGTCACCTCGCCCTCGACGGTGACCTCGAAGCGCTTGCCGATGCGGACGTCGGTGAACGCCCCCTTGCCGAGACGGGACAGGGCGCCGGCGACGGCCTTGCCCTGGGGGTCGAGCAGTTCAGCCTTGGGCATGACCTCGACGACGATTGTGGGCACTGGTTTACTCCTGAAGAGGCGTCAACGGGTGGACGCGACGAGTCTACGGCAGCCGCGCGCGCCTCCTGGTGGTGCCCGTGACGACGGCGGCGGCCCGCGATCGCCGATCGTCAGCAGAATGCGAGGCTCTTGTCAGCCGGATCATGGGAACGCGTCGCAGAGTGATGGCAGCGGACAGGGCACGGGCCTCGTGATCGGGCCTCCTGTCTCGCTTCCGGTCGAAGGGTTCCTGATCCGCCCCGAGACCGCCGGACGCCCGGCCGATTCCCCCGTCGGCCGGGCGTCTACCCTGTCGTGGCCTCGTCGCTCAGCGAGACGGCACGGTCGGAGGCGGCGCGGCCGGAGGCGGCCCGTGTCGAGGCGAGGCCTGAGCTCGGCGCTTGGGAGCCAGGGCGCGACCGACCGAGCAACCAGACGGCCAGCGGCAGGCAGACGGCGCCGGCGATCGCGTTGCGCAGGTCGAGCCCCTGCTGCATGACGTCGAACGGCGGCGCGATCGCGAGGACGGCGGCGGCGCCGACCGACCACCAGGAGGCGCGGCGCCGGCCGGTGGGCAGCGCTCGCGGTGGCCGCTCGAGTCGCCCGGTCGCCAGCGAGACGAGGCAGGCCAGGCCGATGACCAGGGCCCAGACCGGGATGCGCGTCCACCACCACGAGGCCGTGGCCGGTTCGGGCAGCGGGCCGCCGAGGGCCAGGACCACGCCGCAGACGGCGATGAGCAGGGGCAGGTGCCAGAGGTAGACGGTCATGCCGCGGCTGCCGACGGCGAAGACGACGGCCCGCGCGGCTGCGGTGGACATCAGGCGCGAGAGGAGCGGGTGCACGAGCGAGAGCACGCAGACCTGGGCCACCCCGAGCACCATGAGCGGCACCGTCGGCGGGTTGAGGTTGCGCAGCATGTCGTCGGACCACGGGCCCGCCGTCGTCAGCGGGACGAGCGCGGCGTAGCCGAGGGCGGCCACGACGCCCAGCACGAGTCGCGGCGTCCGGGTGAACAGCCCGTCGGCGTACGCGAAGCCGAGCTGCTGCACGAAGAGCCAGACGAACGCCAGGTTGACGAGGCCGACCGAGGTGACGCCCGTGCCGAAGCGGACGGCGTCGACCGCCACGGAGCCGACGGCCAGCACGAGCAGCGTCGACCACGGGCGCCGGGCGTGCAACCGGGCCATGGCGGGCACGCACAGCTGGGTGATGCCGTACGCGGCGAGGAACCAGAACGGGGTGCCCACGCCGGTGGCGGCGACGTCGAGCACGGCGGGGTCGACGCCGACGGCGGTCGCCACGGCGAGGGCCAGGGCGAGCACGACGAACACGGCGCTCGCCGGGCGGGCCAGGCGGAGCAGGCGACCGCGGACGAAGTCGCCGGCGTCGTCGCCTCGGCGGCGCGCACCGGCCCACGCGGTCGCACTGGCGAACCCGCCGACGACGAAGAAGAGCGGCATGATCTGGCCGGCCCAGGTCGAGAGGGCGAACCACGACTGCTCTTGCAGCGGCTGGGTCGCCACGACGGCCCCCGAGTCGTCGACGGCGATGCCGACCATCATCACGTGGATCGCCACGACGAGCAGGACGCAGAAGACGCGGGCCAGGTCGACGACGAGGTCGCGCCCCGGCGGGACGACGGGGGTGGCTGACGACGGCGTCGTGGCGGTGGTGCTCATGTCGACGACGCTAGCGAAGCGTCGTCCGCTCGAAGGGGTTGTCCACAGGTCGGACGCCCGAAAACCCGAGAAGAGCCTCCGAGGACGACTCAATTGTTTTGATCGGATCAAAAGAGTGGTTCACTGGTCTCATGACCGATCCGACCGTCGACCCCCGCGAGGCCCTGCGCTCCGCCGGGCTGCGCGTGACCGAGCCCCGGCTCGCCGTCTTGCGCGCCCTCGAGCCGTCGCCGCACGCGGCCGCCGAGCAGGTCTTCGCCCGGGTCGCCCTCGACCTGCCCGGCACGTCGGTGCAGGCGGTCTACGGTGTGCTGAACGCCCTGACCGGGGCCGGGCTGGTCCGCCGCATCGAGCCCGCGGGTTCGGCCGCGCTCTACGAACTGCGCACGGGCGACAACCACCACCACGTGGTCTGCGGGGTGTGCGGGTCGGTCGCCGACGTCGACTGCGTCGTCGGCCACGCGCCGTGCCTGACCCCGTCGCACGACTCGGGGTACCTCGTGCAGACCGCCGAGGTGACCTTCTGGGGGTTGTGCCCGGCCTGTCGAGCGGCCGAGGCCGACGGGGCGGACGGCGACGAGCCGACCCGCGCCTCCTCGGGCGGTCGTCGCGGCGCCCCGACCCCGGCCGTCCCGACGGCCTGACCGCCCCGCCTCCCCGCCGAGTTCCGGCGCCCCTGAACCCACACGACGACGAACCACGAACGAAAGAGGACACATGACCGACGCGAAGAAGATCACCACCACCGACAACGGCGCCCCCGCCGCCAGCGACGAGCACTCGCAGTCGGTCGGCGCCGACGGCCCGATCGTCCTGCACGACCACAAGCTGGTCGAGAAGCTCGCCAACTTCAACCGCGAGAAGGTGCCCGAGCGCATCGTCCACGCCAAGGGCGGCGGAGCCTTCGGCTCGTTCGTCACCACGGGCGACGTCTCGCGGTACACCCGCGCCGCGCTCTTCCAGCCCGGCGTCGAGACCGAGATGCTCGCACGCTTCTCGACCGTCGCCGGCGAGCAGGGCAGCCCCGACACCTGGCGCGACCCCCGCGGTT
The DNA here is from genome assembly GCF_015350895.1 of Frigoribacterium sp. VKM Ac-1396. NCBI lineage: Bacteria > Bacillati > Actinomycetota > Actinomycetes > Micrococcales > Microbacteriaceae > Frigoribacterium > Frigoribacterium sp. VKM Ac-1396. The sequence goes on from NZ_JADKSD010000004.1 coordinate 9,311, forward strand.
TCTCGCTGAAGTTCTACACGACCGAGGGCAACTACGACCTCGTCGGCAACAACACCCCCGTCTTCTTCATCCGCGACGGCATCAAGTTCCCCGACTTCATCCACTCGCAGAAGCGCCTGCCGGGCTCGCACTTGCGCGACCACGACATGCAGTGGGACTTCTGGACGCTCTCGCCCGAGTCGGCCCACCAGGTCACCTGGCTGATGGGCGACCGGGGCCTGCCCGCATCGTGGCGCACCATGGACGGCTTCGGCTCGCACACCTACCAGTGGATCAACGCCGAGGGTCAGCGCTCGTGGGTCAAGTACCACTTCAAGAGCGACCAGGGCAACGAGATCCTCACGCAGGACGACGCCGACCGCATCGCCGGTGAGGACGCCGACTTCCACATCCGCGACCTGTCCGAGGCGATCGAGCGCGGCGACTTCCCGACCTGGACGCTGTCGGTGCAGGTCATGCCCTACGAGGACGCCGCCGGCTACCGCTTCAACCCGTTCGACCTGACGAAGGTGTGGCCGCACAGCGACTACCCGTTGATCGAGGTCGGCAAGATGACGCTGGACCGCAACCCCGAGAACTACTTCGCGCAGATCGAGCAGGCCGCCTTCGCGCCGTCGAACTTCGTGCCCGGCATCGCGGCCAGCCCCGACAAGATGCTGCTCGCGCGCATCTTCAGCTACGCCGACGCGCACCGCTACCGCGTGGGCGTCAACCACCAGCAGCTGCCGGTGAACATGCCCAAGACCGAGGTGCACTCGTACTCGAAGGACGGCGCCGCGCGTTACCACTTCAGCGAGGCGACGGCTCCGGTCTACGCGCCCAACTCGGTGGGCGGCCCCGCGGCCGACCCGCAGGCCGCGGGCGACACCGGCGGGTGGGAGGCCGACGGCGAGCTCGTCCGCTCGGCGGCGACCCTGCACCCGGAGGACGACGACTTCGGCCAGGCCGGCACGCTCGTCCGCGAGGTCATGGACGACGCCCAGCGCGACCGCCTCGTGCAGAACATCGTCGGCCACGTCTCGAAGGTGACCCAGCCGGCGCTGCGCGAGCGCGTCTACCAGTACTGGACGAACGTCGACGCGACGCTCGGCCAGCGGGTCCGCGCGGGCGTCGAGCCCGAGGCTCCCGGCTCGAACGAGGACCCGATCGAGGTCGGCGTCCCGGCGTAGTCCACCACCGCGTCAGACCCGAGGAGGCGCGGTTCCCGTTCGACGGGAGCCGCGCCTCCTCGGCGTCTCGGCCCGTCGCGCGGCCGGGCGGGTTCGTCACGCCCGGTTCGGCCGTGCCGCGGCACCGTCAGACCATCTGGCCGTTCCAGTGCAGCTCGCCGGTCGGCCAGTCGGCGAGGGTGCGCGAGCCCTCGCGCAGCAGCCAGCCGTGGTCCTGGGTCACGAGGACGCCGGCTCCGTCGGCGCTGAACGCCGTGTAGTGCGCCGTGAGGCCGTCGAGCGGCAGCCAGCCGCCGCGTCGGTAGAACCCCTGGACGTCGTCACCGGTCTCGAGCAGGCCGAACCCGCTGTCGAGCGAGCTCAACGCCGCGTCGACCCGTCGCAGCAGCTCGCCGCCGACGCCCGTGCCCTGCAGCGTCGGCGAGACGGCGACCATGCCGACCGCCGTGACCAACAGGTCGGTGTCGCCGACCGTGACGAACTGACGCCGGAGGCCGGCGTGGGCGACGACGACGTCACCCTGGCGGGCCACGACGCGCAGCTCGGGTTGCATGCCGGCCCAGCTGCGGGCCCCGGCGTACCAGTGGTCGTAGCTCGGGAACGACCGGGCGAGCATGGCGGCGACCGCCTCGTGGTCGTCGAGGGTCAGGTCGCCCTCACGGTGGGTCGAGAAGACGGGAGGGGCGGCATCGGAGTCGGACATGGACCCACCGTATCGACGGGTGCCGCGTCGGCGACCGGCGCGCTGGAGCCCACGAAGACGCGCCAGCGGCTTCGCGACGCCAGCGCCGAGGGAGCGGGCGACCGAGGGTCACCTCGCCTGCGGTCGGACCGTCACCTCGAGCTGGTTGCTCCAGGGGTCGTCGAACCCCAGAACGCGGCCGTCGTCCCGGGTGGCGACGCCGTGGTGGCCGAGGCGCTCGCCGAGGGCGCCGAGGTCGTCTGCCGTGGGCACCTCGATGCGCACGAGGCCGAGCCCCAGGGCGAGCTGGCGGCGTCCCGCGCCGGCGCTCGTCCAGGTGTTCATCGCCATGTGGTGGTGGTAGCCGCCGGCGCTGACGAACAGCGCCTGCGGCCCGAACCGCGTGGTCGTCTCGAAGCCCAACTGCTCGACGTAGAACCGGTGGGCCGACTCGACGTCGCCCACGCTCAGGTGCACGTGGCCGACCGTGGCGGGACGCGACGCGGAGCCGGCCAGCGCCTCCTCGGTGACGTTCTGCTGCACGAACGCGGCGGGGTCGAGGGCGAGCGTCGCCATGTCGACCTGCCCGTGGGTCCACGACCACTCGCTGCGCTGACGGTCCCAGTAGAGCTCGATGCCGTTGCCCTCGGGGTCGGTGAAGTAGAAGGCCTTGCTGACGAGGTGGTCGGCGCTGCCGGTGAACGTGCCGGGGTGGCGGGTCGCCACGCTGTAGACGGCGGCGGCGAGGTCGGCCTCGGTCTCGAACAGGATCGCGGTGTGGAAGAGTCCGGCCTCTCGCGGCCCGGCGTGCCTCAGCTCGGGGGCGTGCTCGAGGATCACGATCGGGGTCGCGCCGCGTCCGAGGACGACCAGCCCCGCCGCCTGGTCGACGACCAGCACGGTCAACGTGACCGCGTCACGGTAGTAGGCGGTCATGGCGTCGAGGTCGGCGACCCGGAGGGTGACGGCTCCCATGCCCGTGTCGGCGGCGAGCAGGTCGGTCGCACGTGCGCTCGCGCTCGCGGCCGGGGCCTGGGCCGGGGCCGGGGCCTGGCGGCCGGTCGAGGGCGAGGTCGCAGGGGACGAGGAGGCGCGGGTCGCGTCGGTCGCGGAGGTGTCGGTCATGGTGCCCTCGGTCTGGTCTGGTCTGGTCTGGTCTGGTCGGGTCGCGTGGACGCCCGGTCGGTGACGTGTCATCGAAATGAACTGACCGGCCGTGTCGGGCATTCCCGAACGGCACCGCGCCGCGGTTCGTGCAGCGCACCGGGTCTCGACACGGTGCGCTGCACGAACCGCGGTGCGATGCCCCGGGCGGGGCGCGGGCGCCGGGCGCGAGCGCGAGCGCGGGCGCGGGGCGCGAGCGTGGGCGCGGGGCATGGGCGCGAGCCCCGGGCGGGGCGCGGGCGCCGGGTCAGCGGCCGGTGAGGCGCTCGATCAGTTCGCGGTAGCGGGCGGCCGTGCGGGCGACGACCTCGTCGGGCAGGGCGGGGGGCTCGCCCGTGCCGTCCCAGTTCGCCGAGAGCCAGTCGCGGACGATCTGCTTGTCGAAGCTCTGCGTGCGGTCGCCCGCGGCGTCGACCTCGGCGTCCCAGTAGCGACTGCTGTCGCTCGTCAGCACCTCGTCGCCCAGCGTGATCTCGCCCGTGGTGCGGTCGGCGCCGAACTCGAACTTCGTGTCGGCGAGGATCACCCCGCGGGCCTCGGCCACGTCGGCCGCCAGCCGGTAGATCTCGAGCGAGCGGTCGCGCAGTGCGGCCGCGGTCTCGGCACCGACCAGCTCGACGGTGCGCTCGAACGAGACGTTCTCGTCGTGCTCGCCGAGCGGCGCCTTGTAGGCGGGGGTGTAGATCGGCTCGGGCAGGCGGTCGCCGTCCGACAGCCCGGCGGGCAACGCGATGCCGCAGACGGTGCCGTGCTCGCGATACTCGGCCCAGCCGCTGCCGACCAGGTAGCCGCGCACGACGCACTCGACCGGGAACATGTCGAGCGGCTTCACGAGCATCGCTCGGTCGCGGACCTGCGTCGGCAACGCCACGGAGGCGGTGGTCGGGTCGACGAGGTGGTTCGGCACGGTCGTCAGCTGGGCGAACCACCACAGGCTGAGCTGCGTGAGCAGGGCGCCCTTGCCGGGGATGCCGGGCTCGAGCACCTGGTCGAACGCGCTGACCCGGTCGCTCGCGACGACGAGCACGTGCTCGGTGTCGTCGAGGGTCGCGGCGTCGCCGACCGAGCCGGCCACGGGCGCGGGGACGTAGAGGTCGCGGACCTTGCCCGAGTAGACGGGAGTCCAGCCGGCGAGGTCGGGGGGAGTGCCGGGGGTGACGGGCGGGGCCTGGTGACCCGCGCCTCCTGCGGTGGGGTCGGCGGAGGGCGTCGAGGCGGCTGCGGGCACGGAGCCGTCGGCGGCGCTCATCGGGCGACCCGCTCGGCGATGTCGTGACGGTACTGGCCGCCCTCGAGTTCGATGCGCTGGAGAGCGTCGTAGACGCGGCCCCGGGCCTCGGTGAAGTCGGAGCCCTGCGCCACGACGCTGAGCACGCGTCCACCGGTGGCGATCAGCCGGTCGTCGAGTCGGGCGGTCGCGGCGTGGGCGACGTGGACGCCGGCGACGGCCGTCGCGTCGTCGAGCCCGTGCAGGGCACGACCGCTGACCGCGCCCTCGGGGTAGCCCTCGCTCGCGAGGACCACCGTGACCGCCACGTCGGACGAGAACCGCGGCGACTCGTGGTTGCCGAGCGACCCGGTCGAGGCAGCGAGCAGCAGGCCGCTGAGCGGAGTGAGCAGCCGGGGCAGCACGACCTGCGTCTCGGGGTCGCCGAAGCGCGCGTTGAACTCGATGACGCGGACGCCCTGCTCGGTGAGGATCAGCCCTGCGTAGAGCAGCCCGATGAACGGGGTGCCCTCGGACTCGAGCTGACGCACCGTCGGGGTGGCGATGGTGTCGAGCACCTCGTCGACGAAGTCCTTCTCGCTGCCGAACCGGTCGGCCAGCCAGGGCAGCGGCGAGTACGCGCCCATGCCGCCGGTGTTCGGGCCCGCGTCGCCGTCGAGCAGGCGCTTGTAGTCCTGCGCGGGGCTGAGGGGCACCACGGTGTGGCCGTCGCTGACGAAGAACAGCGAGACCTCGGGGCCCTCGAGGAACTCCTCGACCAGCACGGGCCCGTGCTGCAGCCAGTACGTGCTGTGCTCGATCGCCGCGTCGCGGTCGTCGGTGACCAGCACGCCCTTGCCTGCCGCGAGCCCGTCGGCCTTGACGACGTAGGGCGAGCCGAGGTCGTCGAGCACGGCCACGGCCTCGTCGAGGGTGCCGACGCGCGTGGCACGGCCGGTCGGCACGCCCGCCGCGTCCATGATGCGCTTCGCGAAGGTCTTGCTGCCCTCGAGCGCCGCGGCCTTCTTGCCCGGCCCGAAGACCGGGATGCCCCGCGTGCGCAGGGCGTCGGCGACACCGGCGACGAGCGGCGCCTCGGGGCCGACGACGACCAGCTCGACGTCGTTCTCGAGGGCGTACTCGGTGACGACGGCACCGTTCGACGGGTCGAGGTGCACGATGCCGACCTGGTCGGCGATGCCCGCGTTGCCGGGCGCCGCGACGATCTCGTGGCCGGCGTCTTCGCGCAGCAGGGCGGTGATGATGGCGTGCTCGCGAGCACCGGAACCGAGGACGAGGATTCGCACGGGCGACAGCCTACCGAGCGTCGGCTGCGGTGCCGAGTCCGGGCGGCGGAGGCGCGGGCGCGGTGCGAGGCCCGGAGGCGCGGTGCGGGACGCGGGTGCGGGCGGGGGGCGAGGGCGGGACGAGGAGGCGCGGGTGCGGTGCGCGGAGGCGCGGGTAGCGTGGGCGCATGGCCAGGGCGCGGATCGACGACACGGTGGGATCGGCGGCGGTGGGCGAGGTGCGGGCGGCGCTCGCCGAGGGTGGGGCCGCGGCACGACCCGTGACCGCCACGGCCGTTCGCTGGCTGTTGCAGGTGCTCGCCGACGGCGAACCCGGGGCCACCGTGGAGGTGCGGGTGCCGCCGTTCGGCGCCGTCCAGTTCCGTGAGGGGCTCAGCCACACCCGCGGCACGCCGCCCAACGTCGTCGAGACCGACGCCGCGACCTTCGTGCGGCTCGCGACCGGCGACCTCAGCTGGCAGGAGGCGCGGGCCGGGGCGCTCGTGTCGGCCTCCGGCAGCCGGGCGGACCTGACCGGCTACGTGCCGATCGCCTGGCAGCGGGGCTGACCCGCGCCTCCTGGACTCGAGCGGGGCGGCTGCCCTGCTCGACGTCGAGACGGGCGGCGGCGGCGTCGGCCCGGCTCTGGGATGATGGGCGGGTGACCGACGCACCCGACGACCAGCAGCAGCCCGAGCCCGTCGTCGAGCCCGGTCGGACCGTCGGCGAGCCGGTCGTCGAACGCGACGAGGTCACCGTGCGCCGCGCGCCCAAGGTGCCGGTCTTCTTGATCATGGGCGCTGCCCTCGGTGTCGTCGTGTCGTTGGTCGTCACCTCGCTCTTCCCGTTCGACTCAGGCGAGGGCGTCGCGCAGACCTACGGGTACATCTCGCTCTGGGGCCTGACCATCGGCGGCACGGTCGGCTGCGTCGTGGCCATCGTCGCCGAGCGCGTCACGAGCCGCGGGGCGAAGCGGGTCCAGGTCGAGCGCGAGCGGCTCGAGGCTCCGGTCGACGAGCCCGAGGTTGAGGTCGATCGACCGTCGCTGACGGACGGTGACGCCGACCGTCGCTGACGCACGGGGACGCAGACCCACCGTCGCTGGCGGACGGGGACGCCGACCGACCGTCGCTGGCGGACCGTCACGGCGACCGACGCCGACGGACGTGGCGTCGACCGTGTCTCACGGACGTGACGTCGCCCCCGTCTGGCGGACGTGACGTCGACCGCCCCTACGAGGTCAGGCGCCTCGGGCCCGTCGCAGGCGGGTGAGCAGTTCGGGACCGCGGGCATCGAGCAGACGGCCACCGCGGCGGATGCCGACGAGCATGAACACGGCCCCGAGGACGACCCCGACCACGAGGGCGAGCAGCCCCAGCAGAACCGAACCCTGCACCAGCGCGACCACGGCGAGCACGAGCTCGGGCAGCGACAGCACGAAGACGATCGCCCACGACGCGTAGAGGCCGAGCGCCGAGGTGACGCTGGCGCCGGGCGGTGACTTGAAGGGGCTCTCGCCCGCCGCCGGCACGGGCATGAGGTACAGGGCCGAGGCGATGCTCGAGACCCCGAAGCCGGTCAGCAGCAGCCCGAGGCCGGCGCCGAGCAGTGCCGGGGCCGTGTCGAACCGCCCGATCACGGCGAGGGGGACGAGCGTGGCGACGACGACCGCCGGCACCGCGAAGAGCGAGAGCGTCAGGACGCGGCCCGCCCGGTCGGCCGCGCCCGCCAGCCCCGTGGACAGGTGGGCGGCGAAGGCCGTGCCGTCGTACGAGACGTCGGCCGCCAGGGTGATGGCGAGCAGCGCCGCCACCGCCGGGCCGATGGCGTAGAGCGGCCAGGTCGTGTCGAGCGAGAACGAGAGGAAGACGGCGAGGACCGGCATCAGGGGGACGACGATCAGCGAGCCGCCGTAGCGCGGGTCGCGCAGCCAGTAGACGGCTGCACGGGCGGCCACCGCGCCCGTCGGGGTCGCGGGGAAGCGCGCGAAGAGGCCGAGGCCCTTGGACGCCGCAGTGGCGGTGACGGCCGGGGGAGCGACGAGCGCCGTCGCCAACCCCCGTCGCCAGAGCAGCAGCAACACGCCCAGGGTGGCCAGCGCGATCAGGGCCTTGAGGGCGGCCTCGCCCGATCGGCCCAGCGCGACGTCGCCCGGGATGGACCACGCGGCACCGAGCGGGCTCCACGACAGGGCGTGGGCGACCCGGGGCAGGTCGTCGCCGATCGAGCTGAGCCCCTGGCCGACGAGCCCGATCAGGGGCCCGGCGAGGATGAGGGGCACGAAGATCGCCACGCTCATCAACTCGCGGTAACGACGCTTGGCGCCCAGTGCGCTGGTGGCCGTCTCGACCGCACGAGACGCCGCCACGCAGACGAAGACCCCGAGCACCCCGCAGAACGGGGCGAGCACGGCGGACAGGGGATGCTGCACCCAGCTGAACGTCGTCGCGAGGGCGGCGACGAGCGTGACGATGCCGGGGATGCCCAGCAGGCCGGTGACGAAGAGGGCGACGAGCAGCCGGTCGGCGGGCAGGGGGAACTGACGCAGCTTCGAGACGCTGAGGGTCTGGTCGTAGCCCCGGGCGATGAACGGCACGACGACCCAGCCGACGACGGCGAGCGAGCCGCCGAGCACGCCGGCCGTCCAGGCCCACCGCTCGGGCGCGAAGGCGAGGGCCACGAGCCCGGCGACGACGGCGGCGAGCACGCCGAGGCCGTAGAGCCCGCCCAGGACGGCGGCGACGATCTGCCAGGTGCTGCGTTTGAAGCCGTTCAGCAGCACCCGCCAGCGCAGGCTCAGGAGGTGCGCAACCACGACGGCCCCTCGTTGTGCTGACGCCCGCCGACCAGTTCGACGAAGCGGTCTTCGAGGGTCGAGCCGGCGCGCACGTCGTCGGTCGTGCCGGCGGCGAGCACCCGGCCGGCGGCGATGACGGCGACGTGGTCGCACATGCGCTGGACGAGGTCCATCGAGTGGCTCGACACGATGACCGTGCCGCCGTTCTGCGTGTAGCCGTGCAGGATGTCGCGGATGTTGGCGGCCGAGATCGGATCGACCGACTCGAACGGTTCGTCGAGGACGAGGAGGCGCGGGGCGTGGACGAGCGCGCAGGCGAGCGCGACCTTCTTGGTCATGCCCGCCGAGTAGTCGACCACGAGCGTGCCGCCCGCCGACCGGAGGTCGAGCAGGTCGAGCAGGTCTCCCACCCGCTGGGCCGTGGTCTCGCGGGTCATGCCGTTGAGCAGGCCGTGGTAGGTGACGAGCTGTTCGCCGGTGAGGCGGTCGAAGAGCGAGATGCCGTCGCTCAGCACGCCGACGAGCGACTTGGCGTGCGTCGGGTCGGACCAGACGTCGACGCCGAGCACCTCGATGCGCCCGGCGTCGGGACGCAGCAGCCCGGTGGCCATCGAGAGCGTCGTCGTCTTGCCGGCGCCGTTCGGACCCACGAGGCCGAAGAACGACCCCGAGGGCACGGTCAGGTCGATGCCGTCGACCGCGACCTTGTCGCCGAACGCCTTGCGGAGACCCGTGATCTGCAGGGCGGACGCCGGTGGCGTCGCGGTCGTTTCGGGGCGGGGCATGCCGACGTCGCTCATGGCCCCCAGCCTAGGGACGCCCACCGACGCCGCGCCTCCCCCGGCGGGTGGAAGCCCGGGCGAGGCGCGGGTGGCGGGCGGCTCGAGGCCGACGACGCGACGCAGGAGGCGCGGGTGACGTCGGGCGGACGCCTAGCTGAGCTGGTTGGCCTCGACCCAGGCGAGGTACTCGGGGCTGACGGTGCCCGTGACGTAATCGCCCGTGAAGCAGCTCATCTCGAGCTCGGTGACGTCGCTGCCCTCGGTGATGGCCGCCTGCATGTCGGCGACCTCTTGGTAGATGAGGTGGTCGGCGCCGAGCTCGCGGGCGATCTCGGGGATCTTGCGGTCGTGGGCGACGAGCTCGTGTCGCGACGGCATGTTGATGCCGTACACGTGGGGGAACCGCACCGGGGGAGCGGCCGAGGTGAAGGTCACCTTGTTCGCCCCGGCGGCCCGGGCCATCTCGACGATCTCGCGCGAGGTGGTGCCGCGGACGATCGAGTCGTCGACGATCAGGATGTTCTTGCCCTTGAACTCGCTCGACATGGCGTTCAGCTTCTGGCGCACCGAGCGCTTGCGCTCGGCCTGCCCCGGCATGATGAAGGTGCGACCGACGTAGCGGTTCTTGTAGAAGCCCTCGCGGTACTCGATGCCGAGCTTCTGCGCGACCTGCATGGCGGCGGGCCGTGACGAGTCGGGGATGGGCATGACGACGTCGATGTCGCCGATCGGCGAGTGCGCGGCGATCGTGTCGGCCAGCCGGTTGCCGAGGCGCAGGCGGGCGTCGTAGACCGAGATGCCGTTCATGATCGAGTCGGGGCGGGCCAGGTAGACGTACTCGAACGAGCAGGGGATCAGGCGCGGGCTGGCGTGGCACTGCTTCGAGACCATCTGCCCGTCGAGCGAGATGAAGACGGCCTCGCCGGGAGCGACGTCACGGACGATCTCGTAGCCGCCCGACTCGAGGACGAGCGACTCGGAGGCGGTGATCCATTCTTCGCGGACGCCGTCGGCCGCGAGACGGCGGCCGAGCACGAGCGGACGGATGCCGAACGGGTCGCGGAAGGCGAGGAGGCCGTGGCCGGCGATCATCGCGATGGCGGCGTACGAACCCTGCACGCGCTCGTGCACCCGGGCGACGGCCGCGAAGATCTGCTCGGGGTCGAGCTCGCTGCCGTTGACCTGCTCTTGCAGCTCGTGTGCGAGCACGTTGACCAGCAGCTCGGTGTCGCTGTTGGTGTTGAGGTGCCGCCGGTCGACGTGGAAGAGCTCACTGGTGAGCTCTCTCGTGTTCGTCAGGTTGCCGTTGTGGATCAGCACGATGCCGTAGGGCGCGTTCACGTAGAACGGCTGCGCCTCTTGCTCGTTGCTGGCCGCGCCCTTGGTGGCGTAGCGCACGTGGCCGAGCCCCATGTTGCCGAGCAGGGCGCGCATGTCGCGGGTGCGGAACCCCTCGCGGACCTGCCCCTTGGTCTTGTGCACGTGGAAGATGCCACCTTCGGCGGTGGCGATCCCGGTGCTGTCCTGCCCCCTGTGCTGCAACAGGAGGAGCGAGTCGTAGACGAGTTGATTTGCTGGCTCGTGCGCGACGAGACCGACGATGCCGCACATGCGGATCTGGCTCCAGACCGTAGAGTTGGGGTTACCGCGACAGTCTAGAGCGACACCGAACGGATGAACGAATGGCGACCTCCCCAGCCCACTCGACCAGCGCCTCCTACGCCGCCGCGGGGGTCGACACGGCCGCCGGCGACCGCGCGGTCGAGCTGATGAAGGCTGCCGTGGCCGCCACGCACGGCCCCGGCGTCGTCGGGGGCTTCGGTGGGTTCGCCGGGTTGTTCGACGTGTCGTTCCTCAAGGACTTCGAGCGGCCGCTGCTCGCCACCTCGACCGACGGCGTCGGCACCAAGGTGGCGATCGCCCAGGCGCTCGACAAGCACGACACCATCGGGCAGGACCTCGTGGGCATGGTGGTCGACGACATCGTCGTGGTGGGCGCGCGGCCGCTGATCATGACCGACTACATCGCGTGCGGCCGGGTCGTTCCGACCCGCATCGCCTCGATCGTCGAGGGCATCGCACGGGCCTGCAGCGAGACCGGCACGGCCCTCGTCGGCGGCGAGACGGCCGAGCACCCGGGCCTGCTCGGCCCCGACGACTACGACGTCGCGGGTGCCGCGGTGGGCGCGGTCGAGTCGGGGCGTCAGCTCGGCCCGCACCTCGTGGGCGACGGCGACGTCGTGCTCGCCCTGGCCTCGTCGGGCCTGCACTCGAACGGCTTCTCGCTCGTGCGGCACATCCTGGCCTCACGTGACCTCGGCTACGACGACGCCCTGCCCGAGTTCTCGGGCACCGTCGGCGAGGCCCTGCTCGAACCGACCCGGCTCTACACCTCGCCCCTGCTGCGGGTGCTCGACGACCCGGCGCTCGACGGCGCGGTCCACTCGCTCAGCCACGTCACCGGCGGCGGCATCGCGGCCAACCTGGCCCGCGTGCTGCCCCGCGGCTCGTGGACCGAGGTCGACCGCTCGACCTGGTCGCCGCTGCCCGTGTTCCGCGTGCTGAGCGACCTGGCCGGCTCGACACTCGAGTCGAGCGAGGGCACCTGGAACCTCGGCATCGGCATGATCGCCGTCGTCAGGGCGTCGCAGGCCGCCGCCGTGACCTCGGCCCTCGAGGCCGACGGCATCGCGACCTGGCCCGTCGGCACCGTCTCGACCGGGCGACGCGACCTGGCCGGCTTCGAGCAGGGTGCCAAGGGAGTCGACGGAGGCGCGGTGCGACTCGTCGGGGACTACTCGAGCTGACGTCGGGTCGCGTCCGAGCTCGTGGCAGTGGTCGGGCGCCGCGGGGCACCCGCGCGTGCTGGATGGCGTCAGCGCGCTCGCGGACGTACGATGGGCTGACGCCCGTGCCGGGCGCACTGACGACGACGTCAGGACGGACGACGAAGGAGTCGACCATGACCACCACCCGCATCCCCCTCTCGCCCATGTCCCGCGCGGCCGTCGCTGCTCCGCGGAGCGCCCGGGTCAGCCGCGTCCCCGCCGAGCCGGCTCCGCTCCGCTCCGAGTCGTCGCCCGTGACCGGCGGCCGCAAGGTCGCCGCTCTCACCGCCGGCGGCATGTTCCTGCTGCTGGTCGTGGGGCTGCTGCCCGCGGTCGCGACGCTCGTCGGGCGCTGACCCGCGCCTCCTGACCGGTCATCGCACCGGTCGGGCCCGCGACACGACGACGGCCCCTCGAGATCGAGGGGCCGTCGTCGTGTCGGTCACGCGCCGCGGCGGGTGAGGGGGCACGGATCGTGCGGGGTCACAGGACGCAGAACTCGTTGCCCTCGGGGTCGGCGAGCACGACCCACGAGACGTCGGCGTCGTCTTGTCCGACCTGGGCACGGACCGCGCCGAGCGACTCGAGACGCTCGACCTCGGCCGTCTGCGTCGCCTCGCGGCTCTCGCCGTCGACCGGGGTGGGGCGGAAATCGAGGTGCAGCCGGTTCTTGAGCGTCTTGGCCTCGGGGACGTGCACGAAAAGGAGCCCCGGCAGCGTGTCGGGCGTCGACCGGATCTCGGGTTCGTCGTCGTCGGACGAGACCACGACCCAACCGAGTGCGTCGGCCCACCACCGGGCGAGCCCTGCGGGGTCGCTCGAATCGACGACGACCTGCTCCCACACGAGCGACGAGGACGAAGAGGACATCAGCCGTCGGGCCTCAGGCGCTCTTGTTCTGGTCGTGCTCGGTGTCGTATTCGTCGTCGAAGTCGTCGGCCCACTTGTCGACGTATTCGTCGCCGGAGTCGTTCTTCGTCGCCAACTCTTTTTCGAGTGCACCGTAGTTGGTGTCAGGGCTGAAGTACTTCAGCTCTCTGGCGACCTTGGTGTGCTTGGCTTTTTGACGGCCGCGCCCCATGCGTGACCCCCTCTGAACTCGGCCCGGAAACGGTGTCGGACGACCCGGGAACTGCCGACGGATGACTGTTGCAAAACTGGACCGATCTTATCATGTACCCCTATCCCCGGCTGCCGCCCGGGACGGGCATGATGGTCGGGATGACTTCTGGGGGCGACGGCGAGCGGACGCGGGTCGTCGTGGTCGGTGCAGGGCAGGCCGGACTGTCGGTCTCGTGGTACCTGCGGCGCCTGGGGCTCGAGGTCGGGCGGGACCTCGTCGTGCTCGACCGGGGACCCGGGACGGGAGGCGCGTGGCAGCACCGCTGGGAGAGCCTGCGGTTGGGTGCCGCCCACCGCGTCCACGACCTGCCCGGCATGGCCGGGCTCGGGCTGGGCTTCGACTCGGCCGACCGGTCGGCCCCGGCCCGCGACGTCGTCGCCGAGCAGTACGCCCGGTACGAGGCGGCACTCGAGCTCGACGTGCGACGCCCGGTCGAGGTGACCGGGGTGACCGGGCTGGGTGACGGGTTCGCGGTGCGGTGGGCGGGGCGCGCCTCCTCGGGGTCGGTGCGGGCCGAGGTCGTCGTGAACGCGACCGGCACCTGGGGGGCGCCGTTCGTGCCCTGGTACCCGGGGCGCGACACGTTCGCGGGGAGGCAGCTGCACACCTCGGACTACCGGGCCGCGTCCGAACTCGAGGGGCTCGACGTGGTCGTGGTGGGCGGTGGCACGAGCGCGATCGGCTTCGTGCTCGAACTCGACGGCGTCGCGGCCTCGACCACGTGGGTGACGCGTCGACCGGTCGACTGGCTCGACCAGGGCGAGCTCGACGTCGAGTCGGCCGTCGCGGCGGTCGCCGCACAGGACCGCGCGGCCCGCGCCGGGCAGGCGCTGCCGAGCATCGTGAGCGGCACCGGGGTGCCCCGCACCCGACGGTTCGTCTCGGGCATCGAGCGCGGCCTGCTGGTCGAACGACCGATGTTCTCGGCGATCGAGCGGGACGGCGTGCGCTGGGCTGACGGCACGTTCGCCCACGCCGACGCGATCGTGTGGGCCACCGGGTTCCGGCCCGAGCTGCGACACCTGGCTCCGCTCGGGCTGCGGTCGGCCGACGGAGGGGTGAGCGTCGAAGGCGGCGCGTCGACGCTCGACCCGCGGCTGTTCTTCGCCGGCTACGGGCCGCAGGCCTCCACCATCGGGGCAAACCGTGCCGGGCGCGCCATCGCCCGACAGGTCGTCGCGCGGCTGTCGGAGAGCGACGCCGAACGCCGGGGGTGAGGGCGGCGCCCGGCCCGGGTCACGGGCGGCGGGGCGGGTGGACGTCGTGCGTGGCCGACCAGACGGCGACGGCGGCCGCGGCGGACCAGGCCTGGGGGCGGCACGAGGCGGGGTACGGCACGGGCGACGGCACCTCGCGGGACGAGTCGCCCGAGTGCAGCTCGGGCATGCGGTGGTCGAAGGCCGGCGCCGCGGACAGCAGCCCCTCGGCGAGCCGGGCCGCCTCGGCGGGGAACCCCGCTCGGGCGAGACCCTGGATCGCGATGGCCGTGTCGTGGGTCCAGACGCTGCCCCCGTGGTAGCTCAGGGGCCAGTAGCCGGCGCTGTCGGTGGACATCGTGCGCAGGCCGAAGCCGCTGGACAGCTCGGGTGAGACGAGGCGGCGGGCGACCAGCGCCTCCTCGTCGGGGTCGAGCAGTCCGGTGCCGAGCAGGTGCCCGAGGTTGCTCGTGACCGTGTCGACCGGCCGCTTGGCCGCGTCGAGGGCGATCGCCGGGTAGGCGCCCGCCGCGTCGTCGACCCAGAAGGAGGCGCGGAACCGGTCGCGCAGGCGCCCCGCCCAGTCGCGCCACGCGTCGCCGCCCGCCCGACCGAAGGCGTCGAGCAGGTCGGCCCCGTGCACGGCCGCCTCGTACGCGTAGGCCTGCACCTCGCAGAGCGCGATCGGCCCCTCGGCGAGGGTGCCGTCGCGCCACTGGACGCTGTCGCCGGAGTCCTTCCAGCCCTGGTTCGCCAGGCCGTGCCCGGTCTCGTCGACGTACTCGAGCAGCAGGTCGCCGTCGCTGTCGCCCGAGTCGCGCATCCAGGCCAGGGCTGCCTCGAGGTGCGGCAGCAGCGCCTCGACCTCGGCGGCCGGCAGGCCCCAGCGCCACGCGTCGTGCAGCAGGCAGACCCAGAGTGCCGTCGCGTCGACGGTGCCGTAGTAGAGCGGGGGCAGGCTGACGTCCTCACCGGGGATCGTCAACGTCTGCTGGCGCAGCTCGTGCATGATCTTGCCGGGTTGCTCGGCCGTCTCGGGCACGTGCCGCGTGCCCTGCAGGCCGGCCAGAACCCGCAGCGTGCCGGCCGCGACCGTCAGGTCGAGGGGCAGGGTGAATCGGGCGGCCCAGAGCGAGTCCCGACCGAATAGCGTGAAGAACCAGGGCGCCCCGGCGGCGTAGAAGACGTCGTCGGGCGACGTCGTCGTGGTCAGGCGGAGCGCCGCCAGGTCGTCGCGGGCCCGGTCGACCCAGCGGGCGAGCCGGTCGTCGCGCGGTGCCGGGTCGAGGTCGGCCCAGTGCAGCGGCGTGCGCACGCCCCGGACCACGGCGTCGGGGGCGGTCGCGACGAGGTCGAGTCCGACCGTCACGGAACCCCGGGCGGGCACGACGGCGACCCACTCGACGACGAGACCGGCGGGGGTCGCCCGCACCGCGCCTCCTCGGGTCTCGAGGTCGACGAGCACGCCCTCGGCCCGCCAGGAGGCGCGGGTGCCGTCGACCGCGAGCGTCACGTCACGCACGGGCTCACCCGCGATGCCGGCCTTGACGTGGTCCATGGCGGAGGCGTCCGGCCGGAGGGTGGCCGCGACGGTGACCGTGAGCTCACGGCCCAGCCGGGACGTGACCGTGTGGCGTTCGTGGACGCCCGTCGTCGTGACGTCGCGGAGCGAGCTCAGGCGGACGTCGGGGTCGGCTCCGGCGTCGTCGAGGCCGCGCAACAGCGACTCGAACCGGACGGCCGAGGCGCCGAGGGGCACGGTGGCGACGTGCTCGGGCACGAGGCCGTCGACCGTGATGCCGTGCCCGGCGACGAAGCGCACGTCGCCGAGGTAGACGCCGTGGATCGTCGCCGCCCCCATCGAGCCGTCGGCGGCCGACCAGGCCTGGGCCGGAGCCCGCAGGACGACCGTCTCGGCGGCGAGGAAGGGCTGGAGGCCGGGGGCCGGGGTCGACCGCTCGGCGTGGTCGGAGTCAAGGGGGGATGTCTGGGTCATCGGGGGCTCCTGGGGCTCCGGGTGGCGGGCGTGGGGTGCGACGGGGTGGGGGTCGCGGTGCGGGTCACTCTTTGACGGCCCCGGCGCTGGCGTTCATGATGCGGCGCTGGAACACGAAGAAGACGATCGCGACCGGGATGGTCATCACCGCGGCGGCCGCGAGCTTGATCGGGTACTGCGACCCCTGGCTCAGCTGCCCCGAGGCGAGGCTCGCGACGCCCTTGGTCAGGGTGGTCAGCTCGGGCGACTGGGTCGACACGATGAAGTGCGAGAGTTCGTTCCACGACCCCTGGAACGACAGGATGATGATCGTCACGAGCGCGGGCCGGGCCATCGGCAGCACGATCGACCAGAAGACCCGGAAGGTGCCGGCGCCGTCGATGCGGGCCTGCTCTTCGACGCTGCGGGGGATCGACTCGAAGAAGTTCTTCATGATGAAGACCCCGGCGGCGTCGGTCAGCAGCGGCACGATCATGCCCGAGTACGAGTCGTACATGCCGAGCTGGTTGATGACCAGGAACTTCGGGATCAGCAGCACGACCGTCGGCACCGCCATCACGCCGATCAGCAGTACGAAGATGACGTTGCGCCCGCGGAACTGCAGCCGCGCGAGGGCGTAGCCGGCCAGCGAGTTGAAGAACACCCGCCCGAGCGTCACCACGATCGTCACGATCGCCGAGTTCTGGAACCAGGTCGGGAAGTCGCTGTTGAGGAACAGCTGGCGGTAGGCGGCGACCGTCGGCGTGATCGGGATCAACGCCAGCGGGTCGGAGGCCGCCTCGGGGTCGGTCTTGAACGACGTCGCCACGTTGATGAGGAACGGCAGGATGTAGATCGCCGCGATGACGATCAGCACGGCGTAGAGCACCGAGGTGCCGGCGATGCGTCGCGTGCTGCGGGGCTCTCGGCCGACGGGTCGCGGCGAGGCCGGGGGAGGCGCGACCGGCGAGGAGGGGTTCGCCCGGTCGGCGATCGGTGCGGTCGTGGTCATCGCTCGACTCCTGTCGTGTAGAGCCGGGTGCGTCTCTTCGACACGGCCCGTTCGCGCAGCACGATGCGCTGCAGGATCGTCAACGCGACGATGATGACGAACAGCACGAAGGCGATGGCCGCGCCGCGGCCCCACTCTTGTTCGCCGAACGCCGAGGTGTACGAGAGGTAGGCGGGCGTCAACGTGGTCTTCTGCGGGCCACCCTGGGTGCCGGTGTAGATCTGGTCGAAGACCTGCCAGGTGCCGATGAGGCCGAGGGTGAGCACGGTGAAGAGCGTCGGTCGCAGTTGCGGCAGCGTGATGCGCCAGAAGCGCTGCCAGCCGCTCGCGCCGTCCATCATCGCGGCCTCTTGCACGTCGCCGCCGAGGTTTTGCAGGGCCGCCAGGAAGAGCAGCATGAACGTGCCGCTGGTGGTGAAGACGGCCATCAGGATGAACGCGGACATCGCGACCGACGGCCCGGCCAGCCAGTCCCACCAGCTGACGCCGAGGGCGGTGTGGTCGGCCAGCAGGGCCGGGGGCTGCGTGACGCCGATGACGGCGAGCAGGTTGTGCAGCACGCCGCTGGCGTCGTTGAACCACGCGGGCCCGGTGATGCCGACGAACGAGAGCAGCTTGTTCACCGCGCCGCTCTGCGAGAACAGGAACAGCCACAGGACGGTGATGGCGACCGAGCTGGTCACCGACGGGAAGTAGAACGCGGTGCGGAAGAACCCGCGGCCGCGCAGCACCTGGCGGTTCACCAGCACGGCGAGCAGCAGGGCCACCGCGGTCTGGATCGGCACGACGAGGATCACGTACCAGGCGTTGTTGCGCAGGCTCAGGCCGAAGTCGCGCTCGGCCAGGCTGCCGCCGCCGAGCAGGTCTCGGTAGTTCTGCGCCCCGACGAAGCCGACGCCGGCCGCGAAGGGGGAGCCCCGCCCGGTCCAGTCCGAGACGCTGACCCAGAGGGCCATCAGCACGGGCACGGCCAGGAAGAGGCCGAGGACGATCAGCACGGGCGAGACGAACAACCAGCCCGAGAGGCTCTCGCCGCGCGAGACGGCGCTGCGCCGGCGGGGGGCCTTGGTCGAGATCGCGGTCATGGGGACTGCCTTTCGTGCGCTGTCTCTTTCGTGCGCTGTCTCGGTCGGGGAGCGCGAGGCACCGCGCCGGGGGAGGCGCGGTGCCCCGAGGGCTACTGGAGGATCGCTTCGAAGTTCTTCTGCGCGGACTCGAGGATCGTCTTCGGGTCGCCGTCCTTCAGACCGGAGAGCTGCGAGTTGAAGTCGCTGATCACGGCGGCGGAGCCGTCCTGCGTGGGCGTGCCCTGGGCGAACTCGACCGAGTCGAGGAACGCGGCCTGGTCGGGGTTGTCGGACTTCCAGGTGTCGGCGGCCGACTGGATCGAGGGCATGACGCCGAACGCGTCGGCGAAGGCGAGCTGCTGGTCGGTGCTCGTCAGCTGCTCGACGAGGTCGACGGCGGCCTGCTGGTTGGGGCTGTCGGCGGCGATGCCCCAGCAGTTGGTGAACTGCAACGTGCCCTGGCCGCCGGGGCCGGCGGGCAGCTCGGCCACCTGGTACGACACGTCGGGGTAGTCGTTGGTGAGTGCGCCGGTGATCCAGTTGCCCTCGATGGTCATCGCCGCCTTGCCCGTGCCGAAGGCCTCGCCACCCCAGCCCGCGCCGAGGTCGCTCGAGAACGCGGCGTCGCCGCTGGTCAGCAGGTCTTTCACGTAGGTCAGCGCCTCGACGTTCTCGGACGAGTCGAGCGTCGCCTCGGTGCCGTCGGCGTTGGTCACCGCGCCGCCGGCCTGCGCCATGAACGCGCCCACCCGGGCGTACTCGGGGCTGAAGGCCAGGCCCACGTGGTCGGCCGTCGTGAGCTGCGCGGCGACCGCCTTCAGCGAGTCCCAGTCGGTCGGGACGTCGGCGTCGGTCAGGCCGGCCGCGGCCCACATGTCGGTGTTGATGATCAGGCCGAGGGTCGAGAAGTCCTTCGGCGCGCAGTAGAACTGGTCGTCGAGCGTGAAGCTGTCGACGAGGGTCGGGAAGAAGTCGCCCTTGTTGGCGAGCTGGTCGCCGTAGGCCAGCAGGCTGCCGTTGCCGGCGAAGCCGGCGAGCGTGTCGGTCGACACGTAGAACACGTCGGCCGGCTTGCCCGAGGCGAAGCCCTGGCTGAGCTGCTGCGGCAGGTCGGAGGCCACGCTGACCTCGGCGCCGGTGCCCGAGTCGTCGGACCAGCTCGCGACGGCGTCGGTGACGGCCTTCGTCTCGGCGTCGCCGCTCGAGCCGATCAGCACCGTCAGCGAGTCGTCGCTGCTGGTGAGGGCGCCGTCGCTCGCGGCGCCCGACCCCTCGCTGAAACCGGAGCCGCAGGCCGTGAGGCCCAGGGCGGTGATGGTCGTGAGGGCGGCTGCTGCCGCCAGGCGGGTCGTGCGTCGTCGCATGGTGGGCCTCTCGTCGCGTCGTTGCGATGGTGCGGGTGCTGTGGTCGGGTCGGGGTGTGGTGCCGGGTGGAGCGGGGCGGACGATCTATTTGATCGATCAAATCCGTGAGGTCAGAGTAAGCAGGCCGCCCGGCGGGTGTCAAGACCAGGGTGCTGAGAGCCGCCGTGGGGCGCCCGAGGCCTGGGGTAACGTGACCGGAGGCCGCCGACCGGCGCCGGGGCGGAGGGCGAGATGACTCGGGTGCCCGCGCCGCGCCTCCCGACCGTCAGCGACGTCGCCTCGGTCGCCGGGGTGTCTCGGCAGACCGTCTCGAACGTGCTCAACGCGCCCGACATCGTGCGCCCCGACACGCGGGGTCGCGTCGAGCGGGCCATCGCCGACCTCGGCTACCGCCCGCACGCGTCGGCGAGGCGACTGCGCACCCGCAAGAGCTCGACCATCGGCATCCGGCTCGACCCCGTGCAGAACGGCATCTCGGGCGCGGTGCTCGACCGCTTCCTGCACGCCGTCACCGAGCAGGCCGACGCCCGCGACCACCGCATCCTGCTGTACACCGCGGCCGGGCCCGACGACGAGATCGCGCAGTTCCGCCGCCTGCTCGACGGCGCCGACGTCGACGGCTTCGTGCTCACCTCGACCTTCTTCGACGACCCGCGCACCGAATGGCTCATCGACGCCGGTGCCGACTTCGTCACCTTCGGCCGGCCCTGGGGGCTCGACGACATGGGCGACCCGCAGCACCGCTGGGTCGACGTCGACGGCCGGGCCGGAGTGGCCTCGGCGACCGACGACCTGCTGGCGCGCGGCGCGACCCACGTGGCCTTCCTCGGCTGGCCCGAGGGGTCGGGTGCCGGGGACGACAGGAGGCGCGGGTGGCGTGACGCCCTCGGGTCGCGGGGCGCGCTCGACCCGGCCTCGATCGACGCGCTCGACCTGGCCGTCGAGGACTCGGTGCCCCTCGCCTCGGCCGCCGTGCGCGCGGCGCTCGCCGCGGGAGTCACGGTGGACGCCGTGGTGTGCGCCAGCGACACCCTCGCGCTCGGGGCGTCGGTCGTGCTCGGCTCGACGGTGCCGGTCGTGGGCTACGACGACACCCCGGTCGCCTCGGCACTCGGGCTGTCGAGCGTCGAGCAGCCGCTCGTCGAGGTCGCGGGGGCCGTGCTGTCGCTGCTGCTCGACGACAGCGAGCCGCGGCACCGGCTGCTGCGGCCGCACACGATCTGGCGCTGAGGCGCCCCGAGGTGCGGCTACTTCTTCTTGCGGGGGGCGGTGCCGGTCGAGTTGCGGGCGGCCGAGCGGGCCTTCCGGGCGGCGGCACCGCCTCCGCGGTTGCCCTTGGCCGAACCGGGGGCACGCGGCGTCTGCTTCGGCCCGGGCTTCGAGCCGGCCGTGCCGGCGGCGCCGCCCTGACCGGGCTGGGCGTCCAGGCCACGCTGCACCGCGCCTCCTTCGACCGCCGCGCCGGCACGGCCCTCTTGGCCGGCGTCGGCACCCAGGGCGCCACCGGCGGCGCCCGACCGGCGACCGGCCGGCTCGAGCACGCGGCGGGGGACCGGACGGGGGCGGATCGGCTCGCCGCGACGGTCCTGGCCGGGGATCGGCCGTGACCTGCGGCCGTAGAGCACCTCGGACGAGTCGAGCAGCCACGGCACGAGCGAGATGGTGACGCCGTGCACGAGCATCAACTTCTGGCGGATGCGGCGGCTCTTGTGGTTGTGCAGTGCGGCCTCCCACCAGTGGCCGACGATGTAGATGGGCGTGTAGACGGTCACGACCTCGCTGCCGTGTTCTTCGCGGTGCGCCTTGATGTACTTGATCAACGGCATGCTGATGTCGCGGTACGGCGAGGCGACGATGCGCAGCGGCACGTCGATGTCTTGTTCGGCCCACTGCCGTTGCAGCAACGCCGTGGCCTCGTCGTCGATGCCGACGTGGATCGCCTCGAGCGACTCGTGACGCGCGGCGATGGCGTAGTCGAGGGCCTTGAGCACGGGCTTCTGCATCGTGCCGACCAGCACGATCGCGTGGTCGCCGTGCGAGCCGAACTGCGTCGTGGCGTCGGGCTCGATCTCGACCAGCACGTCGCGGTAGTAGCGGTTCACGCCGAGCATCAGCACGAACAGGATCGGCATGATGACGAACACCAGCCAGGCGCCGTGCGTGAACTTGGTCACCGTCACGACGATCAGCACCGACGCCGTCAACAGGGCGCCGAACGCGTTGATGCCGCGGGCACGGTAGACGGCGCCGCGGTCGGCGCAGCCCTCGCGCAGCATGCGGGTCCAGTGCACGACCATGCCGGTCTGCCCGAGCGTGAACGACACGAAGACGCCGATGATGTACAGCTGGATCAGGCCCGTCACGCTGGCCTGGTACACGAGCAGGATGGCGCAGGCCACGAGGGCCAGCACGATGACGCCGTTCGAGTAGATCAGCCGGTCGCCGCGCGTGTTGAGCGCCTTCGGGGCGTACTGGTCGCGGGCCAGGATCGAACCGAGCAACGGGAACCCGTTGAACGCCGTGTTCGCCGCGAGCAGCAGCACGGCCGCCGTGCAGGCCTGGATCACGTAGAACGGGATGCCGAACAGGGCGCCGCCGAAGACCGCGCTGGCGATCTGGGCGATGAGGCTGCGCTGCGGCGTGGTGGCGCAGTCGACGAAGCCCTGCAGGTCGCAGGCGTCCTCGGCGTAGTGCACCTTCGCGATGAGGGCCACCGCGACCAGGCCGGCGAACAGCACGATGGCGATGCTGCCCATCAGCACGAGCGTCTTCTGGGCGTTCTGCACCTTGGGGCGACGGAACGCCGGCACGCCGTTGGCGATCGCCTCGACCCCGGTCAGGGCCGAGCAGCCGCTCGAGAACGCACGCAGCAGCAACAGGACGAAGGCGGCCTGCGTGAGCTGGTCGGCCTGCACCGTGTAGTCGGCGCTCTCGGCGACGGGCGGGTCGCCGAGCGCCGTGCGGACGAGGGCGATGACGATCATGACGAAGACGCTCGACACGAAGAGGTAGGTCGGCACGGCGAAGGCCTTGCTCGACTCGCGCACGCCCCGCAGGTTCACGGCCGCCAGCAGGACGACGAAGAAGATCGCGAGCTCGACGCGCACCGGCGCCAGCTCGGGCACGGCCGAGATGATGTTGTCGACGCCCGAGGCGACCGACACCGCCACCGTCATGACGTAGTCGACCAGCAGCGCCGAGGCGACCACGAGGCCGGCCTTCTCGCCGAGGTTCTTGTGGGCGACCTCGTAGTCGCCGCCGCCCGACGGGTACGCCTTGATCAGCTGACGGTACGAGGCCACGACGACGAGCAGCAGCACGACGACGGCCACGGCGACCCAGGGGGCCAGCGTGAGGAACCCGAGCCCGCCGATCAGCAAGATCATGAGCAGCTCTTGCGGGGCGTAGGCCACCGAGCTGAGCGGGTCGCTCGCGAAGATCGGCAGCGCGAGGTGCTTCGGCAGCAGCTGCCCCTCGAGCTTCTCCGAGGGGAGGGGTTCACCGATCAGCCAGCGCTTCGGCGACCGGGTGTCGTTGGTCACGAGCGGCGACTCTACTCCCGTGCGAGGGGCTGTCAACTTCGCTCGCGGGCGGTTTATTCCCGGTCAGGGAGGGTTCGTCCGAACTGGTTCGTACTGCCCAGGGCCCGGGGCGCGTCGGCGACGGCGGGGCGCCGCTCAGGCGGACGAGGAGGCGCGGGCCGGGGCGACCACGGAGGTCGCCACCCGGCGCCGTGCGAACAGCGGCAGGGTGACCGCGACGAGCGGCCCGATCAACAGGGCCTCGGCCGCCGTGCCGATGCCGACCTGGCCGCCGAGCAGCCAGCCTGCCGCGAGCACCGTGACCTCGATCACGGTGCGAGCGACGCCCACCCGCCAGCCGAGCCGGGCGTGAAGCCCGAGCATGAGGCCGTCGCGCGGCCCCGGCCCGAAGTCGGCGCCGATGTAGAGGCCGCTGGCGACCGCGAGCAGCAGCAGGCCGCCGGCGAAGGTCAGGCCCTGCGCCCACCACTCGGTCTGCTGGGGCAGCAGGTGCAGGCCCAGGTCGGCGACCGGGCCGATCATCAGTGTGTTCGCGAGCGTCCCGAAGCGCGGCCGCTGGCGCAGGGGGATCCAGAGCAGCAGGACGACGAGGCTCGTGACGAACGTGACGGTGCCGAACGAGAGGCCCGTGCGCTGCGAGAGGCCCTGCGACAGGACGTCCCACGGGGCGACGCCGATGCCGGCCCGCACCATCAGGGCGATCGCGAAGCCGTAGGCGATCAGGCCGACGAACAGCTGGAGCAGGCGGCGGGAGAAGAGCATGCGTCGATCCAATCGCCCGACTGGCCTGGTGACAAGAGGCCAATCGGCCTAGGGTGGCCGCGTGACCAACCTCGACCACGGTGCCACCACCGTCTCGTCGCGGGCGTTGAACGCCCTGCTCGACTCGTGGCGCGCCTCCTCGGCTCCGGGTTACCTGGCGCTCGCCGACCGCATCCGGCTGCTCGTGCTCGACGGCCGGCTGCCGGTCGGCACGCGCCTGCCGTCCGAGCGCGACCTCTGCGCCCACCTCGGGGTCAGCCGCACGACTGTGGCCTCGGCCTACGCCGCCCTGCGCGACTCGGGGCACGTCGACAGCGTGCGGGGCAGCGGCAGCGTCGTCCGCCTGCCGGCGCGCGCCTCGGTGCCGCGCCCGACGACCACCGAGGGCCTGCTCGACCTGACCAAGGCGGCGTTGCCCGCGGTGGACGGCATCGCCGAGGCGGCCCAGCGTGCGGCGGGGCGGCTCGGCGCCTACCTCGACGACTCGGGCTACGACCCGATCGGGCGGCCGGTGCTGCGCGAGGCGATCGCCGAGCGGTACCGACGCCGCGGGCTCGCGACGACCGCCGACCAGATCGTCGTCACCCTCGGGGCGCAGCACGCCATCGCGCTGCTCGCCCGCGTGCTCGTCTCACGCGGCGACCGTGCCGTGGTCGAGGCGCCCGGCTACCCGCATGCGTTCGAGGCCCTGCGCGGGGCCGGGGCACGGCTCGTGCCCGTCAGCGTGACCGTCGACGACGGGTGGGACGAGGCGTCGTTGATGCAGGCCCTGCGCCGGACCAGCCCGCCGGTGGCGTACCTCATGCCCGACTTCCACAACCCGACGGGGGCGACCATGCCCGCCGAGCAGCGCGTGCGCGTCCTCGAGGCGGCCGCCGCCGAGGGCACGGTGGTGATCGCGGACGAGACGATGGCCGAGATGGCGATCGACGACCGTCGGGGTGCCCCCCTGCCGATGGCGGCGTACGGCCGGGCGGTCTCGATCGGATCGGTGGGCAAGTCGCTCTGGGGTGGACTGCGCATCGGCTGGATCCGTGCCGAACGCCCGCTCGTCGACCGACTCGTGCGCGCCCGCTCGGCCGGAGACCTCGGCACGCCCGTGCTCGAGCAGCTCGTCGTCGCCGAGTTGCTGGGCGACTTCGACCGAGTGCTGGAGGCGCGGGCCGGCCACCTGAGACGAGGTCGCGACCGCGTCGTCCGAGGCCTGCGCGAGCAGTTCCCGTCGTGGCAGGTGCCGTCGCCCGCCGGTGGGCTCACCACCTGGGTCGGGCTCGGCGCACCGGTCAGCTCGCAGCTCACCCTGGCCGCTCGCGGCGAGGGCCTGCTGCTCGCCGCCGGTCCGGTCTTCGGCGTCGACGGGGCCTTCGAGCGGTTCGTACGCGTGCCGTTCTCGTACGCCGACAGCGACACCGACCGCGCGCTCGCCGCCCTGCGCGCCGCGTGGGACGGCATCGACGGCGTGCAGGCGCCGGCCTCGCCGCTGCTGGCCGAGGTGGTCTGAGGGGCGCGACCCGCGCCTCCTCGGCCCTGCGGGGCATCGGCTCGTCCCCACCCGGGCGAGCTGTCGTCGTCCTGCACGGCGTGCAAGAAGCCGCCGCGAGTTCCCAGAGAGGCTGGTGACAATGGAGGTGCGGTGGACGTCGTCCGCCGCCTCCTCCCTCGCTCTCCCCTCACCACCGGAGCACCGTGCACCTGCTGTCCGTCTTCAGCCTGCGCAACCGCGCGCTGATCGCCCTCGTCACCATCGTCGTCGCCGTCTTCGGCGGCATCGCCCTGACCTCGCTCAAGCAAGAGCTCGCGCCGAACGTGCAGTTCCCGCAGATCGCGATCGTCAGCTCGTACCCGGGCGCCACGCCCGAGGTCGTCAACGA
Source organism: Frigoribacterium sp. VKM Ac-1396 (assembly GCF_015350895.1). Lineage (NCBI taxonomy): Bacteria > Bacillati > Actinomycetota > Actinomycetes > Micrococcales > Microbacteriaceae > Frigoribacterium > Frigoribacterium sp. VKM Ac-1396. Next base: position 35,139 of record NZ_JADKSD010000004.1, read on the forward strand.
GGACGTCTCGACGCCGATCGAGCAGGCCGTCCAGATCATCCCCGGGCTCGAGGGCACCTCGGCGACGTCGAGCACCTCGCAGAGCACGGTCTCGGCCGAGTTCACCTACGGCACCGACCTCGACTCGGCCGAGCAGAAGATCCAGTCGGCCATCAACCGCCTGACGCTGCCCGACTCCGTCGACACCCAGGTGGTCACCGGCAGCCTGGCCGACCTGCCGGTCATCCAGATCGCCGTGACGGGCTACGACTCGGCGAACTCGCAGGCGCTCGTCGACCGCCTGACGAACGTCACCGTGCCCGACCTGCAGAAGCTCGACGGCGTCCGCGAGGCCTCGATCTACGGCGACGCCGGTCAGCGCGTCACCATCTCGCCCGACCAGACGGCCCTCGCCGAGAGAGGGTTGACGACCGCCGCCTTCCAGGACGCCCTCGACGCCAACGGCACCCTGATCCCCGGCGGCACCATCACGCAAGACGGCAAGACGCTGTCGATCCAGGCGGGTCAGCGACTCACCAGCGTCGACGAGATCCGTGCCCTGCCGCTGCTCGACGCCACCTCGGCCACCACGATCGGCGACGTCGCCGACGTGCAGCTGACCGGCGCACCCGTCACGTCCATCAGCCGCGTCGACGGGCAGGACGCCCTGACGGTCGCCATCACCAAGACCCTCGACGCCAACACCGTCGACGTCTCGCAGACCGTCCGCGACGCGATCCCGAGCCTCGCCTCCGACCTGGGCGACGGGGTCGAGCTGACCGTCGTGTTCGACCAGGCGCCGTTCATCCAGCAGTCGATCGACTCGCTCGCCGAAGAGGGGCTGCTCGGTCTGGTCTTCGCCGTGGTCGTCATCTTGATCTTCCTGCTGTCGATCCGCTCGACGATCGTCACGGCCATCAGCATCCCGACGAGCGTACTCATCACGTTCATCGGCCTGCAGGCGGCCGACTACACGCTGAACATCCTGACCCTCGGCGCCCTGACCATCGCCATCGGCCGGGTGGTCGACGACTCGATCGTCGTCATCGAGAACATCAAGCGGCACCTCACGGCGGGCGTCGACCGGCTCGCGGCCATCACGGTGGGCGTGCGCGAGGTCGCGGGCGCCATCACGGCGTCGACGGTCACCACCGTCGTGGTCTTCCTGCCGCTGGCGTTCGTCGGCAACATCACCGGCGAGCTGTTCCGGCCCTTCGCCCTCACGGTCACGATCGCACTCGTCGCGTCGCTCTTCGTCGCGCTGACCATCGTGCCGGTGCTGGCGTACTGGTTCCTCCGGGCGCCGAAGGCCCACAAGCACGCTCCGGGCGCCGAGGCCGCGGCCGTCGAGGGCGCGACGGTCGAGTCACTGACGACCCGCGCCTCCGACCCGTCCGACGCCCGGCCGCTCGACCGCCTGCGTCGCGCGTACGTCCCGGTGCTGCGGGGCACCCTGAAGCGGCCGGTCGTGACGATCCTCGTCGCGCTGCTCGTGCTCGTGGGCACGGGTGCCGTCATCCCGTTCATGAAGACGAACTTCCTCGGGGCGAGCGGCCAGAACACGTTCACCGTCACCCAGACCCTGCCGCCGGCGTCGAGCCTGCAGACCCAGTCCGACGCGGCCGACCGGGTCGAGCAGGTGCTCGACGGCGTCGAGGGCATCGAGACGGTGCAGCTGACCATCGGGTCGAGCGGCACGTCGATCGCGAGCTTCTTGGGCGGGTCGGGCGACAGCACCGTCACGTACTCGATCACCACCGACGAGAGCGCCGACCAGGACGCCCTGCAGGCCGACGTGCGGTCTCAGTTGGCCGACGTGTCGGACGCCGGCGAGATCGAGGTGTCGGCCTCGAGCGGCTTCGGCACGAGCAACGACATCACCGTCGACGTCACGGCCCCCGACCCCGACAGCCTGCAGACCGCGACGGACGCCGTGCTGACGAAGGTGCAGGGTCTGCCCGGCACCGCCGAGGCGAGCTCGAACCTGCAGGCGGCCCAGCCCATCATCGGCGTGCAGGTCGACCGCTCGGCCGCCGCGGCACTCGGCTACAGCGAGGTCGCCGTGGGTGGCATCGTGTCGCAGGCGCTCCAGCCCTTCCGGGTGGGGTCGCTCGAGATCGACGACAGCTCGGTCGACGTCTACACCGTCGACCCGACCCCGCCGACGACCATCGACGAGTTGAAGGCCCTCGAGCTGCCGAGCCCGACCGGGCCGGTGCGGCTCGACTCCATCGCCACCGTCGAGCAGACGACGGGGCCGACCTCGGTCACGACGACCGACGCCGTGCGCTCGGCGACCGTGACGATCACGCCCTCGACCGACGACCTGTCGGCCGCCGGCACCGAGGTCTCGGACGCGGTCGCGGCCGTCGACCTGCCCGACGGCACCGACGCGACGATCGGAGGGGCGACGGCCGACCAGGCCAACGCCTTCTCGCAGCTCTTCCTCGCGGTGCTCATCGCCATCCTGATCGTCTACATCGTGATGGTGGCGACGTTCCGCAGCCTGATCCAGCCCATCCTGCTGCTGGTGTCGATCCCGTTCGCGGCGACCGGGGCGATCCTGTTGCAACTGGCCTCGGGCGTCCCCCTCGGCGTCGCGTCGCTGATCGGCGTGCTCATGCTGGTCGGCATCGTGGTGACGAACGCGATCGTGTTGATCGACCTCGTGAACCAGTACCGCGAGAAGGGCCTGCGGGTGCGCGAGGCCCTGCTCGAGGGGGCGTCGCGACGGTTGCGGCCGATCCTCATGACGGCGGCGGCCACGATCTTCGCCCTCACCCCGATGGCGCTCGGCGTCACCGGTCACGGCGGCTTCATCTCGCAGCCGCTGGCGATCGTCGTGATCGGCGGGCTCGTGTCGTCGACGGTGCTGACCCTCGTCGTGCTGCCGGTCATCTACTACCTGTACGAGCGCATCGGCGAACGCCGGGCCGATCGGCGGGCTGCCGAGGCCGAGGCCGGCGCGGCTGCCGAGGCCGAAGTGGGCGCGGGTGAGGCGGGGGCCGAGGCCGGGGTCGCCCGGGGCTGATCGGGGCTGACCGGGGTCGACCTGCTCGTGTCGGGTCCGGTCGGCCGCCGAGGTGGCTGGCCGGTCGGGTCCGGTGGGCCGAGGAGGCGGGGCTTCCGGTTCGGGGGAGGCTCGGGTATCGTAGGTGGGTCGGCTCAAGACACCGCGCCTGTGGCGCGAGCACATCGGCACCCGCGGGTGCCGATCATGCACAGCTTTGAACAGCACGAGGGTTTGTAAGTCTTGTGGGCCGGATTCCCGTCGAGTCACGACGGGATGAATTCACGATTGTGAACGGTCCTGGTCAACGGCTGCCCGGGTATTTCTTCGCGTCATCTCTGACAAGCCCGGAAAGAACTCCTCCATGTCTCCTTACGACAACTCCCGCCCGCGCACCGACCGCACCGGCGGCGCGCCCAAGGCCGGCTCGAAGAGCCCCAAGCACCGCGGCCACCGCGCCGACGAGGTCGGGGCCGCAGCCCCCAAGAAGCGCTGGGACGCGAGCGAGCGCGCCGAGCGCGGACGCCGCGAGTTCGGCACCCGCGACGGCGGCGGCAACCGTGCCCCCGGCGCCGCCCGCTCGGACGACCGCCGCCCCAACTGGGAGCCCCGCGAGAAGTCGGCCGGCGGAAACCGCTTCGGCAACCGCGACTTCGACGGCCGCAACGGCGAGCGTGGCCGCGACGGCGGGCGTGACGCCGCGCCGCGCTTCGGTCGCGACGGTGGTCGCGAGGCCGCTCGCGGCTACGGCCGTGACGGCGGGCGTGACGCCGCCCGTGGCTCCGACCGCGGGCCCCGCTCGTGGGACCGTTCCGACCGCCCCGCCCGCGACGATCGCGCTACCCGCAGCTACGACCGTGGCGACCGTCCTGCCCGTGACGACCGTTCGCGTGACGACCGCGCCCCGCGTTCGTACGGTGACCGTCCCGAGCGCGGTGGCCGCGCCTCCGGCGGGTACGACCGCGACGCCCGTCCGGCGCGCAGCTTCGACCGCGACGCCCGCCCGGCGCGCAGCTTCGACCGCAGCGACCGCCCGGCCCGCGACGACCGCTCGCGTGACGATCGCGCGCAGCGTTCGTACGGTGACCTTCCTGAGCGCGGTGGCCGCGCCTCCGGTGGTTTCGACCGCAGCGACCGACCTGGCCGTGACGATCGCGCGCCCCGCAGCTTCGACCGCAACGACCGCTCTGACCGCAACGACCGTCCGGCACGCGTCGGGGACCGGTCGAGCGACTTCTACCCGAAGCGCGACGCGGCCACGCACTACTCGCCCGAGGACGACGTCAAGCTCGAGAAGCTCAAGGCCGAGGTCGTCACCGCGGCCGACGTCGAGGGCGTGAGCTTCGGCGACCTGGGCCTCGGCGACAACATCGAGCGCCAGCTGGCCTCGATGGGCGCCGCCGCACCGTTCGCCATCCAGGCGGCGACGATCCCCGACGTGCTCGCCGGTCGCGACGTGCTCGGCCGCGGCCGGACGGGCTCGGGCAAGACGATCGCCTTCGGCGCCCCGCTGGTCGAGAAGCTGATGGAGAACAACGGTGCGAAGAACCGCAAGATGGGCCGCAAGCCCCGCGCGCTGATCCTCGCCCCGACCCGCGAGCTCGCGATGCAGATCGACCGCACCGTGCAGCCCATCGCCCGCTCGGTCGGCCTGTTCACCACGCAGGTCTACGGCGGCGTGCCGCAGCAGCGCCAGGTCGGTGCGCTCAACCGCGGCGTCGACATCGTGATCGGCACCCCCGGTCGCATCGAGGACCTCATCGACCAGGGGCGACTCGACCTCAGCGAGGTCGTCGTGACCGTGCTCGACGAGGCCGACCACATGTGCGACCTCGGGTTCCTCGAGCCGGTGCAGCGCATCATCCGCGAGACCGCGACGGTCCGCCCCGACGGTGCCCGCGCCCAGAAGCTGCTGTTCAGCGCGACGCTCGACAAGGGCGTCGCCAAGCTCGTCGACGAGTTCTTGGTCGACCCGGCCGTGCACGAGGTCGCCGGCGAGGACCAGGCCAGCGCCACGATCGACCACCGCGTGCTGCTGATCGAGCAGCGCGACAAGACGGCCGTCATCGAGCAGCTCGCGTCGGGCAGCGGCAAGACCCTCGTCTTCGCCCGCACCCGTGCCTTCGCCGAGCAGCTCGCCGACCAGCTCGAGGACGCCGGCATCCGGTCGACGAGCCTGCACGGCGACCTGAACCAGGCCCGCCGCACGCGCAACCTGCAGCTGCTCACGAGCGGCAAGGTCAACGTGCTCGTGGCGACCGACGTCGCCGCCCGCGGCATCCACGTCGACGACATCGAGCTCGTCGTCCAGGCCGACATGCCCGACGAGTACAAGACCTACATGCACCGCTCGGGCCGCACCGGCCGCGCGGGCAAGGAGGGCACCGTCGTCACGCTCATCACGCGCCAGCGCCGCCGCCGCATGGAGGAGCTGCTCGACCGCGCCGAGATCGACGCCGAGATGATCGAGGCCCGCTCGGGCGACCGGCTGATCGACGAGCTCGCGGGCGTGCAGGCGTAGCGAGCGCTCCTCGGGGCGCGAACCGCGCCTCCTGGTCTCGAACCCCGTGTCGAACGGTGAACCCCGCATCTCGGGGGTTCGTCGTTCGGAACGGGGTTCTTCGTCGTGCGGCCGCCGTGCGAGGCGGGAGGCGCGGTGCCGGCCTACATGATCACACGACACCGCCGAGTGGACATCACGCCGCGTCATGCCTGGGTGTCGTGTCCACTCGGTGGTGCCGCGGTATCGCCGCTCGGGGTGTTGCGGCCGGCGGCACGCGGCCGGGCGGCGGCTAGCGGCGGTCGAGCAGGCCGCGCACGTACGCGGCCTGGCCGAGGTGCTGGACGCAGTCGTTCAGGATGCTGACGAGGCGGGCGCCGGCGGTGACCGGAGGGTCCCACGCGTCGTCGACCACGTCGTCGTACGAGGCGCCGTCGAGGTCGTCGAGGTAGGCCCGCGTCCGCAGGGTGACGGCCTCGAGGTAGCCCACGAGCAGTTCGGCGTCGACCCGCACCGCGGCCACGTCGGCCGGCGACATGCCGTAGCCCATCTCGGCCGGCGAGAACGGCAGGGCGAACGACTCGGCCCAGCCGTCGGCGGTCCAGACCTGGTCGGACGCGGCGAGGTCGGCGATCTGGACGTCCTGCCCGCGGGCGGTGTGCCAGACGAGCCACGCGATCGTGTTCGCCTCGTCGTCGGGGCGCCAGGCGAGGTCGTCGACCGAGAGGTCGGCGACCGCCCGCACGGCGACGGCAGGGAGGCGCGAGAAGGCTTCGACGAGGACGTCCGAGGGGGTCATCGGCCCACCCTACGACCGGCCGCGCGCGCCGGGCCCGCGGCCAGGCCCGGACCCGCGGCCGACGTCGTCGCGTTCCGGTCGGGGCCGGGTCGGCGCTGGGGCCGGCGCCGGGGTCGCGGTCGCGGTCGCGCTCGCACCGCGGTCGCACCACGCTCGCGTCGTCGAACCGCCGTCCCGGGTGGTTCGTTGACGCGACGGTGGTGCGACCCTGCGTCCGAGGCTCGTGCGGGCTCGCGACGGTGGTGCGACCCTGCGTCCGAGGCTCGTGCGGGCTCAGCCCGCGGCGGCGTCGCCCGCGACGGCCTCGCCGTCCGCGGCCGTGCGCGTCAGCGAGTCGCCGATGGCCCGCATCGCCACGGCCAGGAAGTCGAGGTGGTTCGGGTCGACCGCGTCGCGGAACGCGCGACGGTAGAACTCGTCGATCTGGTCGATGGCCTCGCGCCCGGCCGGGGCGAGTTCGAGCAGCACGCTGCGTCGGTCGGAGGGGTGCGGCTGCCGGGTGATGTACCCGCCGCCCTCGAGCCGGTCGACGAGGCTCGTGGTCGCTCCGGTCGACAGTTCGAGGAATTCGGCCGCCCGCTTCGGCGTCGTGTCGTGGTCGTTCGCGATGAAGGTCAGGCAGCGGAGGTCGGTCGTGCCCATGCCGAAGAAGTCGGCGACGAGCTTCTGCACGCGGTCGCCCTGCTGTTGCAACGACCGGTAGGCCTCGAGCACCAGCGTCACGTCGAGCTTGCCCTCGTCGTCGAGGGGCGGCGCGGAGCCGGCGGGCGGCTGGGGCGAGACGTCGGACATGGCGTCCTCCTGCTGGCGACGGAGGCGGACGAGCGCGTGGAGGCGCGACTCGCGAACCCGGGAGCCCACAGGTTACCTCGCCGGGTGAGTTGTTCGAGTTTCGAATCACCGCGCTGGACCGGTCCGCGCGATCGGGTTCGCGAGCGTCCCCGCGTAGATGAGCGACGACGACTGGGCCGCGAGGTCGACCATCTGCCGGGTGTCACGCAGCTGCAGCCGGTTCAGGCACGAGTGGTCGAAGCGCGCCGCCCGCAGGTCGACCGACCCCGGCAGGTCGGGGTGCTCGTCGGCGTGCCGGTCGACGCACTCGGCCACGAGCGCCCAGAACCGGTCGGCGGGCAACACGCCGTCGTCGTCGAGGATCGCCGCCAGGTGACGCAACACCCCGTCGAACACGTCGGTGAAGACCGCCAGCGCCTTCTCGCGGTCGTCGACCGGGTGGACGGTCCGGCGCACGGCCTCGGGCACGTCGCGTGGGGCGACGACGACGATCTCCTCGCCGATGTCCTTCATGAACGCCGCTGTCGGCACGCAGCCCTCGAGCACGAGGATGACGTTCTCGCCGTGCGGCATGAACGCCAGGTCGTGCGCCCGCAGGCAGTGCACGACCGGCCGCAGGTAGGCGTGCAGGTACGACCGCAACCACGTCTCGGCCGACGCCCCCGAGGCCATCACGAGCGCCGAGGCCAGCGCGTCGCCCGCGTGGTCCCGGTGCAGCAGTGCCGCCATCGTGGCCAGTCGCTCGCCCGGTCCGACCAGCGGCACCGGGCTCTCGCGCCAGAGCGCGGCGATCATCTTGCGGTGCGGGGACGACGTCGCCGTGCGGTGGTACGCGTCACCGGTGTAGCCCACGGAGGCGCGCTCCCTCAGGACCCGGAACCGCGCCTCCCGCAGGGTCGCGTCGGTGCGCACGAGGTCGTGCACCCAGTCGTTGATCGCGGGCGTCGGCTTCATGTAGGCCGGCGAGAGACCGCGGACGAAGCCCATGTTCTGGATCGCCAGCGCCGTCTTGACGTAGTGCCGGTCGGGACGGCTGCGGTTCGCGAAGGTGCGGATCGACTGCTGCGCCTGGTACGTGTCGTCGCCCTCGCCGAGCAGCACGAGGTCGCGCCGCGCGACGTCCGGTGCGAACGAGATCGCGACGCGGTGCTGCCACTGCCACGGGTGGACGGGCAGGTAGTGGAACCCGGCCGGGTCGAGGCCCTTCGCCTCGAGGGTCGCGTCGAACCGGGCGACGGTCTCGGGGCCCAGCTCGGCCCGTCGCAGCGACCGCTCGTCGAGCCCGGCCCCGAGCGCCAGATGCGTCACCGACCGACGGGCCGCCAGCCAGACCAGCCGGACGGGCGCCGCCGCCTCGGGGGCGAAGGCGTGGAACTCGTCGAGTCCGAGACCGATGCGCCCGGCGTTCGCGACGAAGCCCGGGTGCCCCTCGGTCATCGCGGCCTCGACGGTCTGGAAGTCCGCGGTGGTCAACTGCTCGGCGGTCGGACCGCCTCGATGACGCTTGTAGGCGGCGCTCGCGAGGGTCGACGAGACCTCTTCGAGGTAGGTGGCGAGGAGCGACTCGGGGATGTCGAGCAGGTCGTCGAGCTCGACGATCAGCGCGAGGGCGTCGAGGGGCTCGGCCCGGCCGTCGATCGTGCGCGTGACGCTCGCCTCGTCGACCGCCCAGTGCTCGAGGGCGTGCCGACGGGCGGCGAAGCGGTACTCGACGCGGTGGCCGTCGTGGTCGAGCGCGACCCGCCAGGGTGCGGCGGCGGTCGGGGCGGCCCCGTCTGGCGCGGTTCCGCCGGGCGCGGGTGCGGGCGCGGGCGCGGGCACGTGCGCGGGCGCGGGGGCGGTGTCGGCCACCGGCGCGATCAGCCGCTCGTGGGAGAACTCGCCCAGCGCCTTGGCGACGAGGTGCCGGTGCGCCCACTCCATCGGCGCGGGGGAGAGGTGCGAGGCCGCGCGATCGTGCCGGGTCAGCACCGACAGCCGGGCGGTCTTGTCGGGCAACTCGACCTCGCCCTGGGCCCGGAACCCCACCTCGTCGTTCTTCGCCGCGACGCGACCGTTGGCCACGTCGGGCTCGACGACGATGCGCCGGGCCTGCTCGACCTCGAAGACGAAGTCGACGACGCTCGCCATCACGGCACTGGTCAGACCGTGCACCCGCTGCCCCCGCGGAGGGGCGACGAGCAGGTGCATGCCCACGTCGCCCGGCTCGGCGTCGTGCACCTCGGTCAGCAGCACCTCGGCCGGGTCGTACGTCTCGACGAAGAAGGTCGGCTCGTCGTCGACCCGGCCGAGCCAGGCCTGCTGGTGCGGGTCCGCCTCGATCGCGGCCAGGTAGGCGCGCACCTCGTCGGTGCTGAGCCCGCCCATCTGCCACGCAGCGGACGCGGGGTGGGCCAGCCAGCGCCGCAGGCACACGGCGTAGGGGTCGGCGGCGAACGGCTCGATCGTGACCAGCCCGCAGGAGGCGCGGCGCGAGAACGCCACGGCCGTCGCCCCACCGGGGTCCCCTGGGACGGGCGGGGCTTCGGGACGGGCTGCGGGCGCCTCGGTGTCGTGGGTGGTGCTCATCGGGTGACCCGCGCCTCCTCGGTCGGTGTCGGTTCGGGCGGGCGGCCGCCGGGCCGGACCCGACCGCCGTCCGGGTGCGGGGCGTGCAATTCGCGACCCTCGCGGGGTGACACGCGGCTCACTTCCGCTCCGGAGGAGTCCTGCGCGTCGGGCTTGTCGCGAATTGCACAGCCGGGGGCAGGAGCGGGGCCGGGGTCAGGGGCAGGCGCGGGGGAGGGAGTGGGCCGGCCGAACGTCTGGAACGCGATCCGGCGCTCGATCGGGTAGGACTCGCGGCCGGTGATCGAGGCGATGATGCTCGAGTTCCGCCAGGCGCCGAAGCCGAGGTCGGGGGCGGTGAGGCCGTGGGTGTGCTCCTCGGCGTTCTGGACGAAGAGTCGCCCCCGACCGCCGTCGATCGAGTAGTCCCGCGCCACGGCCAGGCGGCCGAGGTCGTCACGGTCGACGCGGTCGCCGAGCGCGTCGAGGAAGGACGGCACCCGGGCGACGTATCCCGTCGCGACGACGAGTGCGTCCGTGCGGCGGGTGGCCGTGGTCCCGAGCTGCGCGTGCCGGACCGTCAGCTCGATCTGCTCGTCGGCGTCGACCCACCGGGCGTCGACGAGCTCGGTCTCGGTCAGCAGCGTCGAGTCGACCGGCCCGTCGACGCTCAACCGGTAGAGCGTGTCGTACACGTCGTCGACGAGTTCGCCGCTGATGCCCTTGTAGAGGCTGCGCTGCTCACGGCCCAAGCGGTCGCGGGTCTGGCGCGGCAGCGAATGGAAGTGGTCGGTGTACTCGGGGCTGGTCAGCTCGAGCGTGAGCTTGGTGTACTCCATGGGGAAGAACCGGGGTGACCTGGTGATCCAGTCGAGCCGGTGCCCGGGACGGTCGCCCACTCGGGTCGTGTCGAGCAGGTCGCGGTAGATCTCGGCCGCCGACTGCCCGCTGCCGACGATCGTCACCGAGTCGGCGGCGCGCAGGCGGTCGCGGGCCGTCAAGTAGTCGGCGCTGTGCACGACCGGACCGTGGGAGCCGCCCCGGCCGGCGAGGTGCTGCAACGCCTCGGGGAGGCGCGGCTCGGTGCCCACCCCCAGCACGACGTGACGGGCGTGCCAGGTCTCGACGGCCCCGTCGGCGCCTCGTCGCGAGGTCAAGACGTACGTCCCGTCGGACTGCTCGTCGACGCTCATGACGCGGCGGCCCCATCGCAGGGTGTCGAGCTGGTCCACGACCCAGCGGCAGTAGGCGTCGTACTCCGCGCGGAGCGGGGAGAAGTCCTCGCGGATGTAGAACGGGTAGAGCCGTCCGATCGTCTTCAGCCAGTTCAGGAAGCTAAAGCGCGAGGTCGGGTCGGCCATCGTCACGAGGTCGGCCAGGAAGGGCACCTGGATCGTCGCGCCCTCGATCATCATGCCGGGGTGCCAGGCGAAGCCGTCGTTCTCGTCGAGGAACACCGCGTCGACGTCGTCGAGGGGGTCGGTCAGCGCGGCCAGCCCCAGGTTGAAGGGGCCGACGCCGACCCCGACCAGGTCGTACACGTGCTCGGCGGCGGGTGCGGTGGCGGCGGTCATCGTGCGGCCTCCGTCCCGGACGCGACGAGGGCGTCGGGCCTGTCGAGCGAAGCGCTCTCGAGCAGGGCCCACGAGGAGGCGCGGACCAGCTCGAGCACGCCCCTCACGTCGTCGAGACCCGCGTCGGGGTTGAGCAGCGTCAGCTTGAGGCACGGGCGCCCGTCGACCACGGTCTTCGCGACGACCGCCCTCCCGGACTCGAAGAGCACGCGTCGGACGAGCGGGACGAGCCGGTCGGCGGTGGCGTCGTCGACGCCGGCCGGCTGCCACCGGAACAGCGCCGTGCTGAGCTGCGTCTCGGCGAGCAGGACGAACTCGTCGTCCTCGCGCAGGAGGGCATGGGCCTCGGTCGCGAGGTCGACCACCCGGTCGACCAGCGCGCCGAGGCAGTCGGGGCCGAGGGCGCGCAGCGTCGCCCAGAGCTTGAGCGCGTCGAAGCGGCGGGTGGTCTGCAGCGACTTCGAGACCTGGTTCGGCTCGGGGTCGGAGAGCGGGTTGAGGTAGTCCGCGTGCCAGGCGACCGGGTCGAGGTCGTGCCCGTCGCGCACGATCACCGCGCTCGACGACACCGGCTGGAAGAACGTCTTGTGGAAGTCGACCGTCACCGAGCGGGCCCGCTCGATGCCGTCGAGCAGGTGCCGACGCGTCGGCGAGACGAGCAGGCCTCCGCCGTAGGCCGCGTCGACGTGCAGCCAGACGCCGGTGCGGTCGCAGACCTCGGCGATGCCCACGAGCGGGTCGAGGCAGCCACGGTCGGTCGTGCCGGCGGTCGCGACGACGGCGACCAGCACGTGACCGGCCTGCACGAGGGCGTCCAGGGTGACGGCGAGGGCATCGGTCAGCATCCGCCCGGCGTCGTCGGTGGGGACGGTCACGACGGCGTCCTCGCCGAGGCCGAGCAGGCGGGCCGACTTCTGCACGCTGAAGTGGCTCTCGGCGGTGGCGACCACGACCATGCGGCCGAGCAGGTCGTGCAGCGCCGTGGCGCGCGGGACGGGACGGTGACCGGGGGCGGCCGTGTTCCGCAGCCGCGCCTCCTCGTCCTCGGCGTCGGCGCGGGCGCGGGCCGTGGCGTGCTCGCGGGCGAGGAGCAGGGCGTGCAGGTTCGACTGTGTGCCACCCGAGGTGAAGACGCCGTCGCGGGTGGCCGGATCGAAGCCGATGCGCGCGGCGATCCAGTCGACCAGGCGACGCTCGATCAGGGTGCCGACGGCCGACTGGTCGTACGTGTCGACCGACGGGTTCACCGCGGCGAGCACGGCCTCGGCGGCGACGGCGGGCAGGGCGACCGGGCAGTTGAGGTGCGACTGGTAGGCGGGGTCGTGGAACCAGACGGCGTTCGCCGAGAACAGCTCGTCGACCTCGCGGAGCGCGTCGTCGGTCCCGGTGCCGGGGGCGTCGAGGTCGACGGCGTCGACGAGGTGCTGCAGGTGCGCACGGCTCTCGCCCGAGAAGGGTTGGCGCGTGGTCCGGAAGCGGTCGGCGACGCGGGCGACGGCGGCGCCGGTGAGGCGCTCGTACTCGTCGGCGGTCGCGGTGGTGAGCAATGCGGACGCGTGGCGTTCGGACACGGGTCTCCTTCGGATCGTGGTGGAGCGGTGGGGCACGGCGCGGTCTCGCGGTTTCGCGGGTCGTGCGGGTCGTGCGGGCGGCTGGACGCCGGCGTGCCCGTCGGGGGCGTGGTCGTCGGCGTCGGATGCGGTCGGCGATTCGTTAGGTTAGCCTTACCTTATGTCGACCCGCCGCCCGCCCGTCAAGCCCGCCGACCCCCGAGTGCACCGCCTCGAGGTGCTGCGCTCGGAACGCGTGTCACCGAGCTTCCAGCGCGTAACCGTCGTCGGCGACGACCTGCACGAGTTCGGCGACATGGGCTTCGACCAGTGGTTCCGGCTCTTCCTGCAGCTGCCCGGCAGTGAGTCGTTGAGGTTGCCGCGGGCCGCCACCTCGCTCTGGTACGCGCAGTACCTGGCGATCCCCGAGGCCGAGCGGCCGCACTGCGCGAACTACACGGTGCGAGAGTTCCGGCCGGCGAAGTCGGCCGCGAGTGCGGGTGCGGGTGCGGGTGCCGGGGCGGACGCCGCTGCCTCGGCGGGTGCCTCGCGCGCCGAGCTCGACATCGACTTCGTGCTGCACCGCGGCGAGTCCGGCGAACTCGAGGGAGGCGCGGCGATCTGGGCCAGCACCGCACGCCCCGGCGACGCCCTCGGCTTGCTCGACCAGGGCGTGCTGTTCAACGCCCCCGACGACGCGACCCAGATCTACCTCGTCGCCGACGAGACCGGGCTGCCGGGGACGGAAGGCATCGTGCGGTCGCTGCCCCGCGCCTCCGTGGGGTCGGTGATCCAGGAGGTGCCGACCCGGGCCGACGTGCGACCGCTCGACGCGCCCGACGGCGTCGAGGTGACGTGGGTCGTGCGGGACGAGCTCGACCCGGGTGCGTTCGCCGGCGACGCCGACGGCGCGGGCAGCGGCGCCGCCGTCGGCGCGGGCGTCGCGCCGGGGGAGGGGGCGCTCGCCGCGCTGCTGTCACGCTCGGCGGCCGACCCGCGGGCCTACGCCTACGTCGTGGGCGAGTCCGCGCTGGCGACCGGCGGTCGGCGGCACCTGCACGCGGCGGGGTTGCCGAAGAACCGCATCACGTTCTCGGGGTACTGGAAGCGCTGACGGCCCGTCCCGTCGGTGAGGTCGCACCACCGTCGCGTCGTGGAACCACCTTCCCGTGTGGTTCGACGACGCAACGGTGGTGCGACGTGCTCGCGGACGAGGGCGCTCGAGGGTGAACCGGTCACCAGGCCGCTGTCACCAGGCCGCTGTCACCAGGCCGCGGTCACCAGGCCGCCGTCACCAGGCCGCGGGCAGCGGGTCCCCGGCGGCGGGCGGGTGCTCGACGAGGGCGACGGCGTCGTCGCGGTCGACGTGGCCGGGGAAGTTGTAGCGCGCGAACCGGCCGGTCGGGTCGTGGATCGACGTCGGCATGGCGATGGAGGTGCGGCGCAGGGCCTCCGCCAGCACGGCGGTCGAGGTCGGGTCGAGCGTGGCGTCCTGCCGGTCGCGCAGGATGAACTCGACCCGCGCCTCCTTCGCCGTCACCCGCAGCACGAGGACGCGGCCACCCTTGCCGACGGGCGCCGTGCTCAGGACGGCCCGGTCGATCTGGGCCAGGGGGATCGGCTGCCGGTCGCCGGCGCGCAGCCGCCCGGTGTCGAGGTCGACCCAGGGCTGCGGGGCACGGGCGTTGCGGATGAGGGTGACCACGGCGAAGAGCCCGGCCGTGACCGCGACGGCGATCAGCAGGGCGAGGTCCCAGCGGAAGGTCACCTCGGCGATGCGGAAGACGAAGTTGACGCCCTGGAACGCCAGCAAGAACGTGAACGCCGTCGTCGCCCCGACCCAGGTGGACCACCAGCGGCGCTCGCCGATGCGCACCCAGCCGTGCGGCAGCTCGACGGGTGCCGGGTCGCCAGGTGCCGGGTCGGGCGCGGGCGCGTCGTCGGGATCGCTCACCCGACCGACGCTACCGGTGCCGGCGAGAGGAGGCGCGGGTCAGCTGCGCAGGACGCGGGCCTCCCAGGGGGCGAGCGTCAGCCCGGTCGCGCCGGGCCGGTTGCCGATCACGACCTGCGGCACCGAGCGACGCCGCAGCGCCGGGTGCAGCCCGGGGTCGAGGTCGTACGGCTCGCCCGACCAGTTGGCGAGCACGAGCAGCTGCTCGTCGCCGAGCGTGCGGGTGAAGGCGTACAGCCGCTCGTCGTCCGGCGCCAGCAGCTCGAACGACCCGAGCGCCACGACCGGCGACTCTTTGCGCAGCGCGATCAGGCGTCGGTAGTGCTCGAACACCGAGCGGTCGCCGGCCGCCCGGTCGGCCTCGACGTTCACGGTGTCGTGGTTCGCGACCACTTCGATCCACGGCGTGCCGGTGCTGAATCCCACCGCCGCGCCTCCTGACCACTGCACGGGGGTGCGGGCGTTGTCGCGGCTGCGGAAGCGCAGCGACTCGAGCAGGGCCTCGGGGTCGGCACCGGCCGCGACCGACTCGTCGAACCAGTTGATCGACTCGATGTCGCGGTACTGCCCGATCGAGGCGAAGCCGGCGTTCGTCATGCCGATCTCGTCGCCCTGGTACACGTAGGGCGTGCCGCGGTGCAGGTGCAGCACGGTCGCCAACAGCGTCGCCGACTCGACCCGGTGCCGGCCGTCGTCACCGAAGCGCGACACCGAGCGGGGCTGGTCGTGGTTGCCGAGGTAGAGGCTGTTCCAGCCCTGGTCGGCGAGGCCCTCCTGCCAGCGCGAGAGCGAGCGCTTGAGGGCCACGAGGTCGAACGGCAGGTTGTCGAACTTCGAGGCGGGGCCGTGGTCGAGGCCCACGTGCTCGAACTGGAAGACCATGTCGAGTTCGTGCCGGTCGGCCGCCGTGAAGAGCCTCGCGTCGTCGACGGTCACGCCTGGCATCTCGCCCACCGTGATCAGCTCGCGGTCGGTGCGGTGCGCGAAGACCTCGCGGTGCATCTCGCGCAGGTGGTCGTGGATCTGCCCGCCCATCACGAAGTGCGACGCCCCCGGTGCCAGCGACGAGGGCTCCTTCGCGATGTGGTTGATGACGTCCATGCGGAACCCGTCGACGCCCCGGTCGAGCCAGCGGTTCATCATGTCGAAGACGGCGCGGCGCAGGTCGGGGTTCTCCCAGTTCAGGTCGGGCTGCTTCGACGCGAACATGTGCAGGTAGTACTGGCCGCTGCCCTCGTCGAGGGTCCAGGCCGGGCCGCTGAAGGCGCTGCGCCACGCCGTCGGGTAGGTGCCGGCAGCGGGCGTGCCGGTGGCGTCCGACCCCTCGCCCTCGGGCAGCGGGTCGCGCCAGAGGTACCAGTCGCGCTTCGGGGAGTCGAGCGACGAGCGGGCCTCGACGAACCAGGGGTGCTCGTCGCTCGTGTGGTTGACGACGAGGTCCATCACGAGCTTCATGCCGAGCGCGTGCACCTCGGCCGTCAGTGCGTCGAACTCGTCGAGCGTGCCGAACAGCGGGTCGACGTCGTCGTAGTCGCTGATGTCGTAGCCGTTGTCGGCCTGGGGCGAGCGGTAGATCGGCGACAGCCAGATCACGTCGACCCCGAGGTCGTGCAGGTGCCCGAGCCGCTGACGGATGCCGCCGAGGTCGCCGACGCCGTCGCCGTTCGAGTCCGCGAAGCTGCGCGGGTAGATCTGGTAGACGGTCGCGGTCGTCCACCAGGCAGGCGGGGCGGAGGGGGTGGTGTCGTTCGTCGTCGAGTCGCTCACGCGCCCAGCCTGTCACGATGGCGGGGGCGCACCCTCGCGTTCGGCGGTGGGCGATTTGCCTAGGCAGGTGTTGTGCACCGGTCGAGGGGGTGGGGCGGGGAGGCGCGGGTCGGGGTCAGGGCGCGGCGCGGCCGAGCTCGCGCTCGAGCAGCTCGAGGTCGATCTTGACGTGCTCGCGGGCGATGGCCGCGGCGTCGGAGGCCCGCCCCTCGCAGATCGCGGCGACGAGGGCCTCGTGGTCGGCGAGGGCCCGCAGCTCCATCTCGCGCATGCCCTCCGGCCCGCCCCAGAGGTGTGCCGGCGCCGAGATGCTCACCCGCGCCTCCAGGTCGAACAACACGCCGCGCAGCGTGGCGTTGCCCGCGGCCTCGGCGATCGCGACGTGCAGCGCCTCGTCGGCCTGCTGCGACGCGAGCCCCGACGGTGCGGCGCGGTAGCGCTCGAGCCGGTCGTGCAGTCGGTCGACGTCGTCGCTCGAGCGGTTGTCGGCCGCGGCCTCGGCGACGACGCCGTGCAGCCGGCTGATCGCCTCGCTCGTGTCGCGGAGGTCCGACCAGCGCGCCGAGAGCGTGCGGCGCACGACGTCCGCCCCCGAGCCCGGCGTCGGCGCCTGGACGAACGAGCCGCCGCCGCGCCCGCGCTGCGTCACGATCAGCCCCTGCTCGACCAGCCGGGCCAGTGCGGCGCGGACGGTCATGCGCCCGACCCGCAGCGAGGCGGCGAGGTCGCGCTCCGGCGGCAGGCGCGAGCCGGGCAGGTACTCACCGATCGTGATGGCCGTGACGAGCCGGTCGGTGATGTCGTCGACGCGGGTCGTGGGGGCGAGCGGCGCCCCGAGCGCACCACCGAGGGCGCCGTCGACCGTGACGTCCGGGCGGGGGCCGCCCGCGCCTCCTCGGCTGTCGTCCTGGCCCATCGCGTCCCCGTCCCGCCCCGACCGCCCTCGCGTGCACCGCCCGCGAGGCCTCGTCGTGTTACGAGCAGATTAAGGCATCGAGAAAGGTCTTGTCGCGAGACCTTAGGCGGGTGCATGCTCACCGGCATGTCCACGATCACCACCGGCACCGCCCCGTTCCACGACGCCGAGACCTGGTACCGGGTCACCACGCCCGACGAGCCACGCGACGGCGCCCTGCCGCTCGTCGTGCTGCACGGCGGCCCGGGCATGGCCCACGACTACCTGCGCAACCTCGAGGCCCTCGCCGACGAGACCGGTCGCACCGTCGTGCACTACGACCAGCTCGGCTGCGGCCGCAGCACCCACCTGCCCGACGCCCCGGTCGACTTCTGGCAGGCGAGCCTGTTCGTCGCCGAGTTCGAGGCCCTCGTCGCGCACCTCGGCCTCGAGCGGTACCACCTGCTCGGCCAGTCGTGGGGCGGCATGCTGGGCGCCGAGATCGCCGTGACGGCACCGGACGGGCTGACGAGCCTGGCGATCTGCAACTCGCCCGCCTCCATGCAGCTCTGGGTCGAGGGCGCCGCCGAGCTGCGGGCGCAGCTGCCGGCCGACACCCAGGAGGCGCTGGCCCGCCACGAGGCGGACGGCACGACCACCGACCCCGAGTACCTCGCCGCCACCCAGGTGTTCTACGAGCGCCACGTCTGCCGCGTGGTGCCCATGCCGCAGGACTTCGTCGACAGCGAGCAGCAGATGGAGGCCGAGCCGACCGTCTACCACACGATGAACGGGCCGAACGAGTTCCACGTCATCGGCACGATGCGCGACTGGACGATCGTCGACCGGCTGCCGTCGATCACCGCCCCGACCCTCGTCGTCGCCGGCGAGCACGACGAGGCGACGCCCGCGACGTGGCAGCCGTTCGTCGACGGCATCGCCGACGTCCGCTCGCACGTCTTCGCCGGCGCCAGCCACTGCTCGCACCTCGAGCAGCCCGCGGCGTTCCGCTCCGTCGTCGCCGGGTTCCTGGCGTCGCACGACGACGCCGCCGGCGCGACCCGCGCCTCCTGACCGACCCCACCTCCACCCGAGCGAGAGAGCACACCATGTCCCTGCACACGAAGGCCGCCGGCGGCGGAGAGCTGAGCAACCAGCAGCAACTCGAGCAGTACGGCTACAAGCAAGAGCTGAAGCGGTCGGTGTCGACCGGCGACCTGCTGATCTACGGCCTGATCTTCATGGTGCCGATCGCGCCCTGGGCGATCTTCGGCACCGTCTACAACGCCTCGTCGGGCATGGTGCCGCTCGTCTACCTGGTCGGCCTCGTCGCGATGATCTTCACGGCACTCGCCTACGCGCAGATGGCGAAGTCGATCCCGCTGGCCGGCTCGGTCTTCTCGTACGTCGGCCGTGGCATCCACCCCGTGGCCGGGTTCTTCGCCGGCTGGGCCATCTTGCTCGACTACCTGCTCGTGCCGACGCTGCTCTACGTCTTCGCCGCCGAGTCGATGATCGGGATCTTCCCCGGGACCGCCCGCTGGATGTGGGCGCTGATCTTCGTCGCGATCAACACCGCGGTGAACCTGCTCGGCATCAGCTCGATCAAGCTGATGAACCGGGTGTTCCTCGCGATCGAGGTCGTCTTCATCGTGATCTTCGTCGTCATCGCGGTGACGGCCCTGAACGGCGGCACCATCCCCGGCGCCGAGTTCACCACCGACCCGGTCTGGGACTCCAGCAAGGTCACCGCACCCCTGATCGCGTCGGCGCTGTCGATCGCCGTGCTGAGCTTCTTGGGCTTCGACGGCATCTCGACCCTCGCCGAAGAGAGCACCGGCAAGCGCGGCGGGGCCGGCAAGGCCATGATCATCGCCCTGTTCATCGTCGCGTTCTGCTTCGTGCTGCAGACCTGGCTCGCCAGTGCGCTCGCCGCGGGCCGCGACTCGTTCCCCGAGGGCGAGGCCGGCAACGCCTTCTTCGACCTCGTGCGCGAGGCGTCGAACAGCGGCTGGGCGACGGCGTTCTTCGTCGTCAACGTGCTCGCCGTCGGCATCGCCAACGCCATGGCCGCACAGGCCGCGACCTCGCGCCTGCTGTTCTCGATGAGCCGCGACGGGCAGCTGCCCGCGTTCCTCTCGCGGATCAACACCCGCCAGGTGCCGCAGGCGGCGATCCTGGTCGTGTCGGCGCTGTCGGCCGTGCTCGTGTTGTTCTTCGTCGGCCAGATCGACGTCATCTCGTCGCTGGTCAACTTCGGGGCACTGTTCGGCTTCATGCTGCTGCACGTGTCGGTCGTGGTGCACTACGTCGTCAAGAAGAAGTCGCGCAACTGGCTGCTGCACCTCGTCGTGCCCGTGGTCGGGTTCGTGATCATCGGCTACGTGCTGGTCAACGCGGCACCCGCGGCCAAGATCGGCGGGCTCGTCTGGCTCGTCGTCGGCGCCGGGGTGTTCTTCTACTACCGCAGCCGAGGAGGCGCGGCGCCGACCCTCGGGCAGGGTGCCGACGACGCCGCGGTCGCGTCCACCCCCGCCACCGACTCCGAACGGCACGACGCGTGACCGTCGACGGTTCTGCCGCCGAGGGTGCTGCTGCAGGCGGCGCCGGGACCGACCCGGGGGTCGGGGCCTCCGTCGGGGACCCGGCCCGCGCCTCCTCGGGGCCACGGCACGACGGCATCGACCACCTCCTCGGCAAGGAGCACGGCCGCCCGGGCTTCACCGCCTCGGTCGAGCCGGTGCTGCGCATCGAACCCGGAACGGGCGAGCGCATCGGCTTCGAGACGAGCGACGCGGTCTACGCCGAGCTGCACGAGCACCACGACCTGGCGAAGCTGTCGGTGCCGATCAACCCGGTCACGGGGCCGGTCTACGTCGAGGGCGCGAAGCCGGGCGACGCGCTCGCCGTGACGGTGCACGAGATCCGGCTGATCGAGCACGGCTGGTCGGTCAGCCTGCCCGGGTCGGGTGCGCTGCAGCACGTGATGGGCGACGAGATGTTCACCCGGCGCGTGCCGATCGACTCCGACGGGGTGCACGTCACCGACCGGCACGTGTTCGACGCGCGGCCGATGATCGGCTGCATGGGCACCGCTCCGGCCGAGGGCGAGAACTCGACGATCATGCCGGCGTACCCCCAGGGCGGCAACATGGACGTCACCGAGAACACGGTCGGCTCGACGGTCTACCTGCCGGTGATGGTGGAGGGCGCGTACCTCTCGATCGGCGACGTGCACGCGATCATGGCCGAGGGCGAGTCGTCGTTCGTGGCGATCGAGGCCGAGGGCACCGCCGTCGTCTCGGTCGACCTCGTGCCCGGGCTCGGGCTGCGGGCGCCGCGCATCGAGACCGCCGACGACTGGATCTTCGTCGGGCTCGGCGACCCGGTGCAAGAGAGCGTCCGGCGTGGGTACGAGGACGCCTTCTCGTTCTTGGTCGACGACCACGGCTGGTCGCGCGGCGACGCCTACGCCGTGCTCAGCGCGGTCGGGCACTCGCGGCTCGGCGGGCCGACCGGCTCGGCGGCGCCCGACCCGCTGCACCCGTTCGCCGCTGTCGGCGCCGTCACGCTGCACCGCGTCCCCAAGAGCATCCTCTAGCGCGCGGCGCCGCGCGCTGCGGCCCGCGGCGCCGCTCCGCATCGCACCGCCGACTGGACGTCACACCGCCGCTTTCGGCGGTGCGACGTCCAGGTGACGGTGCGACAGGCGCAGGAGGCGCGGCGTCAGCCCCAGAGGCGCGTCGCGATCGAGCCGATCAGGTCGTCCGTCGGCACGTTCGTCTGGTCGACGGTGACGACCACGTCGTCGCGCACCCAGTAGGTCTGCGTGCGGTCGACCGGGTACTGCGCGTCGGGCGTCACGAGCTGGCAGCTGCGGCCGTCGTGGACGGCGGTGCAGGTGTAGCCCTGCGACGCGAAGCCGTCGAGGGCCGCGGCGCCGGCCGCGGGTTCGAGGTGCCCCATCGCGACCGAGATGCCCGAGACGTCGGAGCGCGGGTCGCGCCAGAGGCAGGACAGTTCGGTCGCCGCCGCGACGACGTCGCGCGCACCGGCCCCGGCGGGCGGGGTGGTCGGCGTGACCACGCCCGAGCTGGTGCCCGAGCCCCCGAACTCGACCGGGTTCAGGGGGATGTCGCCGAAGGTGGAGGCGTAGGTGGCCTGGTCGACGATCTCGGTGCAGTCGGTCGGCAGGGCGACGGGCGCGGACCCGCCGGGGTCGGACGCGGTCGGCTCGGGCGTCGACGTGCCCGACGGGGCGGTCGACGGATCGGCCGTGCTCGTCGACGTCGGACCGGTCGACGCCGAGCCGGACGCCGACGGGCCGGGGGTCGCGCCGCCGGGGCCGGGCGTGCAGCCCGTCGCGAGGGCCAGGACGAGGCCGATGGTCGCCCCCGTGGTGATCGCCGTGTGCTTCATGGTCGTGCCCTCCTGATCGTCGACGACCGGTGATCGTCGACTCCGACGGTACCGATCGGTCTGCCCCGCGGACTCGTCCGTCAGGATGACGTGGCCCCGCGCGGGTCACGATCGCGTCACGGAGGCGGCTCGGCCCCGGTCCGGCACGGGATGCGAGACTGGTCGGCAACGACACGGCCGTCACCGACGACGGCGCACGGCGGGCCCGACGAGGCCCGCCCCACCAGAGAGGGTGGCCGATGAGCACGCAGCACCAGCAGGCGTCCGAGCACGAGCACGAGGCCGGGGCGACGACCGACGCGGGTGGCGGGGTCGACGCGACCCGCGCCTCCTCGTCCGGGGTGACGGGTGGGCCGACCGCCCCGCCGGCCGACCTCGTGGTGCACACCGTGCGCGTGCACCGCAGCGACGAGCCGCTGGCCCGCGAGGACGAGCTCGCCTGGCGCCTGGCCGCGCTCGCGACCGACGACGCCCCGATCGACGACGACGTCACCGAGATGGTGATCAACCGCCTGATCGACAACGCCGCGGTCTCGGCCGCGTCGCTGCTGCGCGCCCCGGTCGCGGTCGCCCGCGACCAGGCGCTGGCCCACCCGCCGACCACGGGAGGCGCGGGCTCGCAGGTCACGGGCGTCGCGCCCGAGCACCCCGTCTCGCCCGAGTGGGCCGCCTGGGCGAACGGGGTCGCCGTGCGCGAGCTCGACTTCCACGACACGTTCCTCGCGGCGGAGTACTCGCACCCGGGCGACAACGTCCCGGCCCTCGTCGCCGTGGCACAGCACCGCGGGCTCGACGGCGCGGCCCTGCTGCGCGGCATCGTGACCGGGTACGAGGTGCAGGTCGACCTCGTCCGCGCCATCAGCCTGCACGCCCACAAGATCGACCACGTCGCCCACCTCGGGCCGTCGGTCGCCGCCGGGCTCGGCACCATGCTGGGGCTGTCGACCGAGGTGGTCCACCAGGCGATCGGCCAGGCGCTGCACACGACGACCGCCACGCGGCAGTCCCGCAAGGGCGCGATCTCGTCGTGGAAGGCCTACGCCCCGGCGTACGCCGGCAAGGCCGCGGTCGAGGCCGTCGACCGGGCGATGCGCGGGCAGGGCAGCCCCGCCCCGATCTACGAGGGCGAGGACGGCGTGATCGCCTGGCTGCTCGACGGGCCCACCGGGTCGTACGACGTGCCGCTGCCGGCACCGGGGGCGTCGAAGCGCGGCATCCTCGACACCTACACGAAAGAGCACTCGGCCGAGTACCAGGCCCAGGCGTGGATCGACCTGGCCCGCCGATTCGGCCGCTCGCACCCGGCGCTGCGCGACGCGTCGCAGGTGCGGAGCATCGTGCTGCACACCAGCCACCACACCCACGTCGTCATCGGCTCGGGCGCCGGCGACCCGCAGAAGTACGACCCCACGGCCAGCCGCGAGACGCTCGACCACTCGATCCCGTACATCGTGGCCGTCGCCCTGCAGGACGGCGAGTGGCACCACGAACGCAGCTACGCCCCGGCCCGCGCGCAGCGGCCCGACACGGTCGAGCTGTGGCAGCGCATCACCACGGCCGAAGACCCCGCGTGGACGGCCCGGTACCACTCGACCGACCCGGCCGAGAAGGCCTTCGGCGGACGCATCGAGGTCGAGTTCGTCGACGGCACGACCCTCGTCGACGAGATCGCCGTCGCCGACGCGCACCCCCTCGGGGCCCGCCCCTTCGGGCGGGACGACTACGTGCGCAAGTTCCGCACGCTGGCCGAGGGCGTGCTGCCCGACGCCGAGGTCGAGCGGTTCGTCGACCTGGCCACTCGCCTCCCCTCGCTGACGGCCGACGAGGTGCGTCGGCTCGGCATCGTCGCGCCCGACGCCCTCGCGGGTGCGGCCGCCCAGCCGGGCGGGCTGTTCTGATGCTGTACTCGACGGTGACCGCGGCCGACAAGCGCGCGGCGTTCCGGGCCGGGCTCGCCGACGAGCGCACGCTGACGTTCCCCGGGGCGTTCACCCCGCTGACCGCCCGCCTGATCGAGCAGAAGGGCTTCGACGGCGTCTACGTGTCGGGCGCCGTCATGGCCAACGAGCTCGGGCTGCCCGACATCGGCCTCACCACCCTGACCGAGGTGGCCACCCGCGCCGGGCAGATCGCCTCGATGACCGACCTGCCCGTGCTCGTCGACGCCGACACCGGGTTCGGCGAGCCGATGAACGTCGCCCGCACCGTGCAGGCCCTCGAGGCCGCCGGCGTGGCGGGGCTGCACGTCGAGGACCAGGTCAACCCCAAGCGCTGCGGCCACCTCGACGGCAAGCAGGTCGTCGACGCGGCCACGGCCACCGGTCGCATCCGGGCCGCCGTCGACGCCCGACGCGACCCGTCGCTCGTGATCATGGCGCGCACCGACGTCCGGGCGATCGACGGGCTCCAGGCGGCGGTCGACCGGGCGCAGGCCCTCGTCGACGCGGGCGCCGACGCCATCTTCGCCGAGGCGATGGCCGACCTCGACGAGTTCGAGGCGATCTGCTCGGCGCTCGACGTGCCGGTGCTGGCCAACATGACGGAGTTCGGCAAGAGCGCCCTGTTCACCCGGCAGCAGCTGCACGACGTCGGGGTGAGCATGGTCATCCACCCCGTGTCGCTGATGCGCGCCGCGATGGGCGCGGCCGCCCGGGCCCTCGACGCCCTGGCCGCCGACGGCACGCTCGAGTCGCAGTTGCCGACCATGCAGACCCGGGCCGAGCTCTACGAGCTGATCGACTACCCCGGCTACGCGCGCTTCGACGCCGGCGTCTACGACTTCACGCTCGAGGGCTGACCGGGCGCCCGACGGCCTGCCTGCCCGCCCGGCTGCCCGGCTGCCCGGCTGCCCGCTCGACACCCCAGGAAGTAGCCGAGACCCTCGCTCGCGAGCAGGGGTCTCGGCGACTTCCGGGGGTCTGGGCGACGGAGGAGCGGTGCAGGAGGCGCGGGCGGGGCGGTCAGGCGAGGTCGGCGAGCAGGGCGGTGACGAACTCGGTCCGCTCGACCATGCCGCGCACGCTGATCCACTCGTGGCGGGCGTGGGCGCCGCCGCCGACGCCGCCGACCCCGTCGAGCACGGCCAGGCCGAGCGCCGCCGCGAAGTTGCCGTCGCTGGCACCGCCGACCGACACCTCGCGCAGCTCGAAGCCGAGCGACGACGCGACCCCGGCGGCTCGTTCGTACAGGGCGCCGGTCGCGGCCGAGCGTTCCATCGGCGGGCGGTTCCAGCCGCCGGTGACCGTGACGGACGCTTCGGGGTCGTGCGCGGTCAGCCCCGCGAACACCCGCTCGATGCGTTCGGCCTCGGCGGTCGAGGTGACGCGGACGTCGACCATGGCCCTGGCGTAACCGGCCTTCACGTTGGTGCGGGTGCCGCCCTGCAGGACTCCCACGTTGAGCGAGGTGCCCGCGTCGAAGTCGGCGGCCGCGTGCAGCGTCATGACGACCCGGGCGATCTCGTCGACGGCACTCGCACCCGAGCGCGGGTGCAGCCCGGCGTGGACCTCGACCCCGAAGGCCTCGACCTCGAAGATGCCGACGCCCTTGCGGGCGGTCTTGACGGCGCCGTCGGCGGCGGACTCGAAGACGAACACCGCGCCTCCTCGTCCGCACTCGCGCTCGATCGCGTCGCGCGAGGCGATGCTGCCGACCTCTTCGTCGCCGTTGAGCAGCAGCCGGACGTTCGGGCGGGGCAGCCCCAACCGGTCGCCGACGGCGAGGGCGTTGCCGAGCTGGATCAGCCCGGACTTCATGTCGAAGACCCCGGGGCCGGTCATGCGGTCGCCCTCGACGGTCACGGGCCAGGTGGCCGTCGTGCCCTCGGACCACACCGTGTCGTAGTGGCAGAGCGCCGACACCCACTCGGTCGACCCCGACGGCGACGGGTAGTCGAGCGTGACGGTGTCGCCGTAGCCCTCGACGACGTGCACGCGTCGGTCGGCGGGAGGGCCGACGGTCTCGCCGAGCCAGCCCTCGATCCAGCGGAGCCCCGCCTCGAGCAGGTCGACGTCGTCGGACGGCGTCTCGAGGCTCGCGTACGTCGTCAGGTCGGCCACCATCGCGTCGAGGCGCGCCTCGACCTCGCGGCGCAGGGCGGTGACCTGGTCGGGCTGCAGGGCGTCGGGGCTCACGGTCTCGCTCTCGTCGGGCCCGCCGTGGTTCGCGGGCATCTGACCATCTCACTCCCACGGGCGTGGCGGCGACCGGCCGGGAGGCGCGGCGCGGGACCCGAGGAGGCGCGGCGCCGGACCCGAGGAGGCGCGGCCGGCTCTGTCGGAGGCCCCCGATACAGTCGGGGCACCGACTCCGGCACCCGCTGCCGCACCGACCGCGACACCGACCGCGACACCGACCACGACACCGACGAGAGGGGCGCCGTGCGCATCCTGCACACCAGCGACTGGCATCTGGGTCGCACGCTGCACGGGGTCGACCTGCACGAGCACCAGCAGGCGTTCGTCGACCACCTGGTCGGGCTCGTCGTCGAGCGGTCGGTCGACGTCGTCGTCGTGGCCGGTGACGTGTACGACCGGGCGGTGCCCGCGGTGCCCAGCGTGCGCCTCCTCGGCCGAGCGCTGGCGGGGCTGACCGAGCACGCGACGGTGGTCGTCACGCCGGGCAACCACGACTCGGCGGTGCGGTTGGGGTTCGCGGCCGAGCTGATGCGGCCGGGGCTGCACCTGCGGGCGTCGGTCGACCTGCTCGACGACCCGGTCGTCGTCGACGACCCCGACGGCCCGGTGGCCTTCTACGGGTTGCCCTACCTCGACCCCGACAGCGTGCGGCGGACGCTCGCCCCGGCGGGGGCCGACGAACCCCTGCCCCGCTCGCACGCTGCCGTCGTCGGCGCGGCGATGCAGCGGGTGCGCGACGACCTCGCCGGTCGGCCGGGCACGCGGTCGGTCGTGCTGGCGCACGCGTTCGTGGTGGCCGCGAGGTCCGTCGGTGCCGAGGCCGAGGCCGACGGCGACGCCGACGCCGACGGCGACGCCGACGCCGACCGCGACGCCGGTGCCGGTGTCGATGCCGACCGCGACGCCGGTGCCGGTGCCGAAGTCGACGCCGACGTCGATGCGGCTCCTTCTGGCGGCCTCGACGTGCCGAGCGCACCCGAGCGCAGCGAGAGCGAGCGCGACATCCGGGTCGGCGGCGTCGACTCGGTGCCCTCGACGGCGTTCGAGGGCGTCGACTACGTCGCCCTCGGCCACCTGCACGGGGCCCAGAGGGTCGGGGCGTCGGGCCGCCTGCGGTACTCGGGATCGCCGCTGGCCTTCTCGTTCGGAGAACGCCACCAGGTCAAGTCGTCGACGATCGTCGACCTGGCCGCCGACGGGTCCGTCTCGGTCGAGCTCGTCCCCGCGCCCGTGCCGAGGCGCCTGGCCGAGGTGACCGACACCCTCGACGTCCTGCTCGACGGGCGTCACGACGACCTGCGCGACGCCTGGCTGCGGGTCTTCGTGACCGACCCCGTGCACCCCGAGCGGCTCTACGCGCGCGTCGCCGAGCACTTCCCGCACGCGCTGGCCATCCACCACACGCCCGTCGGCGCGGTCGACGCGCCGACGCTCGCCGCCGTCACGGCCGAGTCCGACCCGATCGAGGTCGCGGCCGACTTCGTCGCCTTCGCCTCGGGCGGGGCGCCCAGCGAGGCCGAGCTGGCCGTGGTCCGCAGCGCCTACGAGGCCGCCAGGGCGAGCGAGACGAGCGAATGAACCTGCACCGGCTGACGCTGCGGGCGATCGGGCCCTACGCCGGCGAGTACAGCATCGACTTCGCCGCCTTGGGCGCCTCGGGCACCTTCTTGCTCGAGGGGCCGACGGGCTCGGGCAAGTCGACGATCATCGACGCCGTCGTCTTCGCCCTCTACGGCGGCCTCGCCGGTTCGGCGTCGACGCCCGACCGGCTGCGCAGCCACCACGCCGCGCCCGACGTCGAGCCCTTCGTCGAGCTCGTGTTCGAGAACGGTGCGGGCGTCCACCGCATCCGCCGCACCCCCGCGTACCGGCGGCCCAAGGCTCGGGGCACCGGCACGACGCCGGCCAACGCGACCGCCAAGCTCTGGCGTCTCTCGTCTCCCGACGCCGTCGACGGTGAGATCGTCTCGATCAGCACCCAAGAGGCCGGAGCCGAGATCTCGCGCATCCTGGGGCTCACGCGTCAGCAGTTCGTCCAGACGGTCGTCCTGCCCCAGGGCGAGTTCGCGGCCTTCCTCCGCTCGACGGGCGAGAAGCGCAAAGAGGTCCTGCAGTCGCTGTTCGGCACCGAGATCTACGAGCGCACGACGGTAGAGCTCGTCGAGCAGCGCAAGGCCGCCCACGCGTCCGTCGCGGCCGCCGACCGCGAGATCGAGCTGGCCCGGGCCAGGCTGCTCGAGGCGAGCGGGCTCGACGCCGACGTCCTCGACGAGGCCCTGACCGCCGACCGTGCGGCCGCCGTGCTCGAGGGCCTCGAGGTCGAGGCCACCGCCGCACTGACCGACCGAGTCCGCGTGGTCGAGGCCCGCGACGCCGCGCGTCGCTCGCTCGACCGGGTGCGGGCGCTCCGGGCAGCTCTCGACCGGCGGGCCGACCTGGTCGCCCGGCAGGCCCGACTCGACGAGGACGACGCCGAGATCGACACGGTAGGGCTGCGCGTCGCCGCGGCGACCCGAGCCGCCACCGTGACCGACGCCCTCGCCGCGGTCGCGCGGGCGACCGACGCCGAGCGCGACACGGCGTCACGGCTGGCCGAGGCCACCCGGGGCGTCCCTGACGGTGACGAGACCGGGTCCGCCGCAGGCGACGGGGCCCCGGCCCGCGCCGACCTCGTCGCACGTCGCGACGCCCGGCTCTCCGAACTCGCCCTGCTGGCCGAGGCGGCCCGGACCGAACGAGCCCTGCCCGGTCGTCGCGCTGCCCTCGAGGCGGCCGAGCAGTCACTCGTCGACGCCGACGGGCGGCGCCGCGAGCTCGACGACCGCCTCGTCGCAGCCCCCGCCGACCGGGCCTCGCTCCTCGTCGAACGGGAGGCCCTGGCCGACAGGTCGGCCGACCTCGCGGCCGCCGAGCAGGCGACGGCGGAGGCGCGGGTCCGCCTGCGCGACCTCGACGACCTCGACGACCTCGGTCGGGCCACCGACGCGGCGTCCGCACGACTGGCCGACGACTCGGCGGCGGCCCTGCAGGCCCTGGACGACGAGGCCGGCCTCCGCCGTCGGCAGATCGAAGGCATGGCGGGCCACCTGGCCGCGGGCCTGGTCGTCGGCGACCCGTGCCCCGTGTGCGGCTCGCGAGAGCACCCGGCCCCTGCGTCTCCCGGTGCCGAGCACCCCACCGACGACCAGGTCGAGGCCGCGTCGCTGATCTCCCGCGCGGCCGAGGCGCGTCAGCGCGAGTCCGCCGCCCGGCACGCCACCGCCGAGGGGCGGGCCGCCGAGGCCCGCCGCGCCCTGGGCGACCTGACCCGCGACGACGTCGAGTCCGAGCTGGCCGCGCTGGCCCTGCGCGTGTCCGAGGCCACGCGGGCCCGGGTCGCCCTCGCGGCGGCCGACGCGGCCCTCGTGGCACACGACCGCGAGGTCGACCGGCTGCGCACCGAGCTCGACGACCTCCGCGAACGGGCCGCCACCGGCCGGGAGCGCGTCGCCGCCGACCGACGCGCCCTGCTCGACGACGAGGCCGAGATCGCGCGACTGCTCGACGGTCGGGCCCCGACGGTCGTCGAACTCACCGCCTCGGTGCGTGACGGCGTCGAACGCGACACGCGCCTCCTGACCCTCCTCGACGCTGCCGACGTGGCGTCCGACGCGGCGTCCGTCCGTCGCGCCGAGCTCGTCGCCGCCCTCGAGCGCAGCGGGTTCGACGACGTCGACCAGGTCGCCGACGCCGCCCTCGAGGCAGGCGACCTGGCCGCCCTCGAGACGCGCGTGTCGGCCCACGAGCGCGAACGGGCCATCGTCGCGGCCGGCCTGGCCGAGCCCGAGGTCGCCGTGCTGACCGGTGACGAGACGGCGGACGTCGAGTCGGCCGTCGAGGCCCTCGCCCTCGTCGAGGCCGAGCTCGACGTGGTCACCGACCGGGCCACCCGGGCTGGCGACCGGGCCGACCGGTCGCGGCAGGCGCTGGCCGCGCTCGAGGCCGTGACGGCCGCCGCCGACAACGCCGTCGAGCACGCCAGGGCGGTGGTGCGCATGGCGAACCTGGCCAGCGCCTCCACCGGCGAGAACGTGAAGGGCGTGACGCTCGGCACCTACGTGCTGCTCCGCCGGTTCGACGAGGTCGTGGCCGCGGCGAACGTCCGGCTCTCGGTGATGTCGAGCGGACGGTACGAACTCGCCTCGTCCGACGAACGCGAGGTCGGGTCGCGCTCGCGCAAGACCGGGCTCTCGCTCGTGATCCGCGACGCGACGACCGACACCACCCGCGACCCGGGCAGCTTCTCGGGCGGCGAGACCTTCTACGCCTCGCTCAGCCTCGCCCTCGGGCTCGCCGACGTCGTGCAGGCCGAGGCCGGCGGGCTCGAGCTCGGCACCCTGTTCGTCGACGAGGGCTTCGGCTCGCTCGACCCCGACACGCTCGACGCCGTCATGGGCGAGCTCGGCCGCCTGAGCGCCTCGGGCCGGGTGATCGGCATCGTCAGCCACGTCGACGAGCTGAAGCAACGCATCGCCGATCGCGTCGAGGTGCGCCGCCGCCCCGACGGCTCGTCGGTGCTGCGGTCGACGGTCGGCTGAGCGGACGGGCGCGACGACGCGCGGACCACGGTCGCGACGACCCGCGGCCGCGACGCTCCGGGGCCTAGACGACCCACGGACCCCCGCCTCCGGCACTCGACGATCTGCCTAGGCAAAGGGTTTGCGCCGGTTGAGGGGGTGGCCGGACGTCGTCGTCGTGTCGACCCGCGCCTCCGGCGCTCGACGATTTGCCTAGGCAGGGGTTCTGCGCCGGTCGAGGGGGTGGGGGCGACGTGGGCGTCGTCACCCGTGCCTCTGGCGTTCAACGGTTTGCCTGGGCAGGGGGTTGGCGCCGGGCGAGGGGGTTTGCGCCGGTCGAGGGGGTGGTTGGCCGTCGTCGTCGTGTCGACCCGCGCCTCCGGCACTCGACGATTTGCCGAGGCAGGGGGTTTGCGCCGATCGCGGGGGTGGGAGCGACGTGGACGTCGTCACCCGCGCCTCCGGCGTTCGACGATTTGCCTAGGCAGGGGTTCTGCGCCGGTTGGAGGGGTGGCGGGTCGACGCGTGCGTCGTCACCCGCCCTTCCGGCGCTCGACGATTTGCCTAGGCAGGGGTTCTGCGCCGGTCGAGGGGGTGGCCGGCCGTCGTCGTCGTGTCGACCCGCGCCTTCGGCGCTCGACGATTTGCCTAGGCAGGGAGTTGGCGCTGGTCGAGGGGGTGGGGCGAGCCGATGTCGCGGCGGCCCCCGTCCGAGGGTGTTCACCGGATCATGCGCTCGCGTTCACGCGGCGGCCACCCGGTCGGGGTCTGCTGATCAGCGCCGGGCGACGACCCAGTCCCCGGCGACCGGATCACGATCACGATCACAGGAGCAGAACCGTGTCGAAGAACACCCCGAACCGCCGGTGTGCGGCCCTGACGACGGGGGCCCTCGCCACGGCCGCCGTCGCCGCCCTCGCCCTCAGTCCCGTCGCCGCGTTCGCGGCCACCCCCGCGAACGTCGCCCAGAACGGCGGAGCAGCGCGCAGCATCGACGACAGCACGCAGCTGCTGCTCGACTCGGTCGAGGCGGGGCCCGCGAAGAACGTCATCCTGCTGATCGGCGACGGCATGGGCGACAGCGAGATCACCTCGGCCCGCAACTACGCGTACGGCGCGGGCGGGGCGCTGCCCGGCATCGACGCCCTGCCCCTGACCGGCCAGTACACGACCTACTCGCTCTACAAGGACGGCGCGAACAAGGGCAAGCCCGACTACGTGCCCGACTCGGCGGCGACCGGCTCGGCCTGGGCCACCGGCACGAAGACCTACGACAACGCCATCTCGGTCGACGTCGACGGCGTGCCGCAGGACACCCTGATCGAGATCGCCAAGGCCAACGGCAAGAAGACCGGCAACGTCTCGACCGCCGAGCTGCAGGACGCGACCCCGGCCGTCCAGGCCGCCCACGTCGCCGCGCGCAGC
The DNA here is from genome assembly GCF_015350895.1 of Frigoribacterium sp. VKM Ac-1396. Lineage (NCBI taxonomy): Bacteria > Bacillati > Actinomycetota > Actinomycetes > Micrococcales > Microbacteriaceae > Frigoribacterium > Frigoribacterium sp. VKM Ac-1396. The sequence continues at coordinate 67,042 of NZ_JADKSD010000004.1, forward strand.
TGCTACGGCCCCGACAGCGTCACCCAGTGCGGCGCGGACGCGCTCGACCAGGGTGGTCTCGGTTCGATCAGCGAGCAGATCATCGGCACGCGCGCCGACCTCACCCTCGGCGGCGGTGCGACCTCGTTCGGCCAGACGGCTCGCGCCGGCCAGTGGCAGGGCGACACCCTGTTCGCCCAGGCGCAGGACCGCGGCTACCAGGTCGTGCGTGACGCCGCAGGCCTGGACGCCCTGACGGCGGCCGACCAGGCGCAGCCCGTGCTCGGCACGTTCACCGACGGCAACTTCCCGACGCGCTACGCCGCGACGACGGCGACGGTCGGCGGTGCCGACCTGGCCCCGCAGACCTGCCAGCCGAACCCGGACCGCCTGTCGACCGGCCTCTCGCTGCAGTCGCTGACCGAGAAGTCGATCGACCTGCTCGACACCGGCGACGACGGGTTCTTCCTGCAGGTCGAGGGCGCCTCGATCGACAAGCGCGACCACAGCGCCGACGCCTGCGGCCAGATCGGTGAGGTGCTCGACCTCGACGAGGCCGTGCAGTCCGCCCTCGCCTTCGCCGAGGCCGACGGCGACACGATGGTGATCGTCACGGCCGACCACGCCCACACGAGCCAGATCGTCGACTCGACGCCGCCCGCGACCCTCAGCACGGCGCTGACCACGGTCGACGGCACGACGATGAAGATCGCTTACGGCACGGCCGCGGCCGGTGGCTCGCAGCAGCACACCGGCACGCAGTTGCGCGTCGCGGGCTACGGCCCCGGTGCCGCGAACGTCGTCGGCCTGATCGACCAGACCGACAACTTCTTCACCATCGTGAACGCGCTGCAGCTCGACCGCGACCTCGACGGCCTGAGCGCCGACGCGACGATCTCGGCTCCCACCGAGGTCGCCCCCGGCAGCGAGTTCACGATCTCCACGGCCGGTCTCGCGGGCGACCGCCAGGTCACGGGCACGCTCGACGTCGACGGCACCACGACCGACCTCGGCATCGCCGACGTCGTCGACGGCGTCGCGACCTACACGGTCACCGCTCCCACCGAGCCCGGCAGCTACACGATCACGCTGACCGGCACGCAGAGCGGCACGACCCTGAGCGCGACGGTCGCCGTCGTCGAGGGCGCCGTCACCCCGGCACCGACGACGCCGCCGGCTGCGGCCCCGGCAGACGGTGCGAGCGCAGGAGGCGCGGGTACGGCCGGCAGCGGACGTGGCCCCCTCGCGTTCACCGGCTCCGACGCCCTGCCCGCCCTGCTGCTCGCGCTGATGCTCGCCGGCACCGGTGCGGCCCTCGTGCTGCGTCGCCGCCACCGGGCGACGTCCGCGCAGGACGGCGTGCAGCTCTAGCCGCCGACGGTCCCGACACACGGGAGGCGCGGTGCCAGCCGGCACCGCGCCTCCTGCGTTCTCGGGTCGCGTCCGACCCCGCCGATCAGATCAGCGGGTCGCGATCGGTCGAGCGACGCTCGACGCGCTCGCCGGTCGCCGGGTCGACCGCGCTGCGGGTGGTCGACACCGTCGAGCGACGACGCGACGCGAAGGCGATGCCGATGATGGTCACGACCACGCCCGCCCCGATGAGGATGTAGCCGATCAGCTGGATGTCGATGCCCGCGACCTGGAAGTCGAGAGCGAACGCGAGGATCGCGCCGATCACGATCAAGGCGATTCCGCCGCCGATGCTCATGGGGTCTCCTTCGTCTCGCGCCGCCCGGGGTGGGCGACGACTCCGACGCGAGGGTCGGCGGGCCCCACAGTACCGACGGGCCGCGTCGGGCGGCCACGACGGGCCGGACGCGCTGAGAGGATGGTGCTGCCCGTCACCCCACACCGCAGGAGACCCCATGACCGGAGCCGTCGGCCCCGTGCCGCTCGACCAGCCGTACCACCGCGCCTCGCCGAAGGTCGCGGTCGTGCGGTTCTGGCGGAAGTACGCCACCTTCCGCGGGCGGGCGAGCCGCAGCGAGTACTGGTGGTGGTTCGTCATCGCGTTCGCGTTCCAGGGGGCGTTGCAGGCGTGGGCGACCGGGACCGGTGGCACGTCGATCTGGGCCGGCGGCGACAGCACCGACCTGGGGTACGTCGATCACCAAGGCGTCGTGCTGATCCTCTGGGCAGCCGTGAGCTTCCTGCCGACCGTCGCGCTGCAGTCGCGGCGCCTGCACGACGGGGGCTTCACCGCCTGGTACGTGCTCTTCTACCTGCTGCCGGTGCTCGGCTGGCTGACCCTCCTGGTCATGTCGCTGCTGCCGTCGCGTGCGTCGGGCGAACGCTTCGACACGGGCGGCGAGCGGCAGTACCCGGGGCCCGCCTGAGCGGTCGCGACGCGGACCGCCTCAGCATCACTCGTCGAAGGACAGCACCAGCCGTTCGCCCGAGTCGGACTCGGCGTACCCGAGACGCCCCGGCAGGCACGAGATGACGGCGCCGTCCCCGCGGCCGACGACGGCGGCGACCGCGTCGTCGAGGGCGCCGGCGTACTCGGCCCCCGCCTCGAACACGACGCAGCGCTCGCCTGCCCCGAGGTCGCGCAGTCGGGTCAACACGGCGGCGGGGGACGCGTCGGCGTGGCTGAGCCGGGTGGTCCGGTCCGAGCGGAACGGCATGAGGGCGAGACCGGCGCGGAACTTCGCCCGTTTCTCGTCGCTCGAGCGCAGGCTGTTCAGGCGACCGACCTTGCTCGGCAGCGCGAAGGCCGTCACGAGCCGGCGGGCGTGGTCGTCGATCTCTGCTTCGTCCATGCCTGAGGGTAAGCCCGCGCGTGGTTCGTGAGGGGGTTCCGGGGGCGCGCGACCGCCCGCTACTCTGTTCGGACTCCGGTGGGCCCGACCGCCGTGGTGGTCCCGTAGAGCGACGTCCGTCGCTCGTCTCCCGGTGGTGGACGCTGCGAGGGTCGGGCCGCCGGAGCCCTGACGTGCGAGACCCGGCGGGACGCCGGACCGGGCGTCGACGCCGTCAGCCCTCTTGTGCCGCGTGCACCAGCTCGAGCGCCGCCCGCAGGCCGACCGCCGGCACCTGGCCGGGAGCACTCGTCGCCCCGGCCGACCCGAACGTGACGCACGAGCCGAACGTCTCGCCGGCCAGCCGTGAGACGACCCCGAGGGGCCCCATCGACATGGTGATCGCGGGCACGAGGCCGGCCCCGGCGCGGAACTCGGCCGTCGCCCGCATCAGGGTCAGCACGTCGTCGGGGCTCGACGGCATCGCCGCGAACTTCGCCACGTCGGCGCCGTTCTCCTGTTGCTCGAGCAGGCGCGACACGATCTCGCCCTGCGGCGGGGTGCCGCTGAAGTCGTGTGACGACATCACCACCACCAGTCCGGCGTCGTGGGCCGCGTCGACCAGGCCGCCCAGCAGGTCGGGGTCGGTGTACATCTCGACGTCGACCGCGTCGAGCAGGCCGGTGCCGATCGCCGCCCGCAGCACCGCGTCGTAGGTGGCGGGGGCGACGTCCCGGTCGCCCCCCTCGGGTTCGGTGCGCAGGGTGAAGAGCAGGGGCAGGTCGGCGTCGAGCGCGTCGCGCACCCGCCCGACGACGTCGGCCACCAGGTCGAGGTCGGCCGGCCCCGTCGCCTGGGCGCCGGTGCGCACCGGGCCGTCGGGGTCGGGCGCCGAGGCGAAGGCGGCGTCGACGAAGTCGATGCGCAGCTCGACCAGCTCGGCCGTGTCGGCGTCGAGTGCCGAGGCGGCTGCGACGAGGGCGTCGGCGGTGCGCGCCACCAGCGGAACGCAGACCGCGGGGCGTCCGGGGCCGAGCGCCACGCGGCCGATCGAGACCGGCGACGGTGTCGCCATCGTCAGCCCACCACGCTGTCGGTCGTCGAGCGTCCGGGCACCGGCAGCCCCACGGAGGCGCGCATCGCCTCGCGCAGGACGCCCTCGTCGGCCACCGGCTCGTCCTGGGCGAGGCCGGAGAAGAGTCGCACCTGGCCCAGCGCCTGCTCGACGAGCATGTCGAGGCCGTTGAAGACGAGGCCGCCGTCGGCCAGCCAGCGGGACGCCAGCCGGGTCGGCCACGGCTCGTACGCCACGTCGAAGAGCACCGACGAGGTGCTGCTCGGGCGGAGGTGCAGGTCGTCGGCCGCGCCGCCGGGCAGCGTGCTGATGACGAAGTCGAGCGGGCCGAGCGACGGCAGCTCGGTGAGGGGCGCGATCATCACGTCGGCGCCCAGGTCGGCGGCCAGCGAGGTCAGTTCGCCGGCGCGCATCGGGTTGCGCAGGTGGATCGAGAACGAGCGGGCGCCGAGGTCCCACGCGGCGGCCATCGCCGACAGCGCCGTCGCGCCCCCGCCGAGGATCGTCGCCGCCGCCGGGCGCGCGTCGTGGAACCCCTCGACGGTGCGGACGATGCCGTCGACGTCGGTGTTGTGCCCGTGCCGGCGACCGTCGTCGTCGATCACGACGGTGTTCGCGACGCCGAGCCGGTCGGCCAGCGGCGAGAGGGTGGCGAGCAGGGGCAGCACCTCGCGCTTGAGCGGCATCGTCAGGCTCAGCCCGCGCCAGCTCGCGTCGAGGCCGTCGACGAAGGCGGCGAGCCCGCCCGAGGCGACCTCGACGCGGTCGTAGTCGAACGGCAACCCGAGGTGCTCGTAGGCCGTGCGGTGCAGCACCGGCGACAGGGAGTGCTCGATCGGCGACCCCAGGACGGCGAGACGGCGACGAGCGTCGGTCACGGGTGGACCCCTCCCTGACGCCCGCGGCTCGGACGACGACCCACCCTAACGCGAGGGCCCTGGGGCCCCGACGCGAGGGCCCCGAGGGGGTGCGGGGCGCTGGTGACCGGCGCCGCGCCTCCTCGGCTGCGGGGTCTGGCAGGGTCGAGGCATGCAGATCCGACCCTTCGACGAGGCCGACACCGAGACCGTCGTGGCGCTCTGGGAGCGCTGCGGGCTCACCCGCCCCTGGAACGACCCGCGACGCGACATCGAACGCAAGCTGACGGTGCAGCGCGAGCTGTTCGTCGTGGGCGTCGACGACGAGGAGGCGCTGGTCGCGACCGCCATGGCCGGTTACGACGGCCATCGCGGCTGGGTCTACTACGTCGCGGTCGACCCCGACCGGCAGGGCCGGGGCCTCGGGCGCCAGCTCATGGCCGAGGTGGAACGTCTGTTGGTCGCCATGGGCTGCCCGAAGGCGAACTTCCAGGTGCGCACCGGCAACGAGCGGGTGCGGGCGTTCTACGAGCACCTCGGGTACTCGGTCGACGACGCGTTCGGCATGGGCAAGCGGCTGATCGCCGACTGACGCGGGGCTCGGGTAAACAACATGTGACGATCTTCAGCGGACCCTTGTCGGGTTCACGGCGAGAACTTATGGTCGTGTGCGGGTGCCCCTCTCGGGGGGTGCCGTCACGCCCGAACCACCTTCTCAGGAGCCCGACGCCCATGCGCACCAGCCCCCCGTCACCCGAGTCCACCCCGACGGGAGGCAGGCGGCGCGTCCGCGGTGCCGCCCTCGTCGGCGTCGCCGTCAGCGCCCTCTGCCTCGGCACGCTGACCGCCGTCCCCGCGCAGGCCGCGACGACGACCATCGACATCCTCGGCATCAACGACTTCCACGGGCGTCTGGCCCAAGAGACGTCGCCGACCGCGGGTGCGGCCGTCATGGCCGGCAAGGTCAACGAGTTCCGGGCGGCGAACCCCGGCAACACCCTGTTCGTCTCGTCGGGCGACAACATCGGGGCCTCGACCTTCACCTCGTTCATCCAGGACGACGAGCCGACCCTCGACGCGCTCAACGCGATGGGCCTCGACGTCAGCACGCCGGGCAACCACGAGTTCGACAAGGGGCAGGACGACTTCAACGTCCGCGTGAGGGACAACAGCGACTTCCCCTACGTCAACGCCAACATCTACCGGACGTCCACGGGTGAACGCGCCTACGACCCCTACTTCGTCAAGGACGTCGACGGCGTCCGCGTCGGCTTCGTCGGCGCCATCACCGAGCTGATGCCCGAGCTGGTCAGCCCGGCCGGCGTCGAGGGGCTCGAGTTCCGCGACATCGTCGACTCCGTCAACGACGCCGCGGCCGAGCTGACCGACGGCGTCGAGACCGACGCCAACGGCGAGGCCGACGTCATCGTCCTGCTCGTCCACGAGGGCAACGCCTCGGCGGCCGAGGCGGACGCCACCGGCGACTCGCAGTTCGCCGACATCGCGAAGAACGTCTCCCCGTCCGTCGACGCCATCCTCTCGGCGCACACGCACCAGACCTACAACTTCACCGACATCGTTCCGACCGGCGGCACCAAGCCCCGCCCCGTCGTCCAGACCGGCAGCTACGGCGCCAACCTGAGCCACCTCGTCGTCCAGTACGACGACGTCACCGGTGAGGCGACCGTCACGAGCTCGCTCGTCCCGCTGTACCAGTCGGCCTCGCCCGACCCCACGGTCGCGACCATCGTCACCGACGCCGAGGCCGTCGCCGCCGTCGAGGGCCGCAGGCCCGTCGGCACCATCACCGGCGACCTGCTGCGCGCCAAGCAGCTCGACGGCTCCGAGAACCGCGGGGGAGAGTCGACCCTCGGCAACCTCGTCGCCGACGCCCAGCTCGCGGCCACGGTCGAGAACGGTGCGCAGATCGCCTTCATGAACCCCGGCGGGCTCCGCGCCGACCTGAGGTACGCCTCGACCGGTGACGCGACCGTCGATGCGGACGGTCGCGTGACCTTCCAGGAGGCCGCCGCCGTCCAGCCGTTCGCCAACACCCTGGTCGTCTCGACGCTGACCGGCGCCCAGATCCGGCAGACGCTCGAGCAGCAGTGGCAGCCCGCCGGGTCGTCGCGTCCGTTCCTCAAGCTCGGCGTCTCGGAGGGTCTGACCTACACCTACGACCCCGCGGCCGCCGCCGGGTCGCGCATCGGCGACATCACCTTCGAAGGCGCCCCGCTCGACGAGGCCGCCAGCTACAAGGTGACCGTCAACTCGTTCCTCGCCTCGGGCGGCGACAACTTCACGGCCCTCAACGGCGCCTCGGCCAAGGCCGACAGCGGCAAGGTCGACCTGCAGAGTCAGGTCGACTACTTCACGGCGAACCCGTCGGTCTCGCCCGACCTCGCCCAGCGTGCCGTCGGCGTGACCGCGCCCGTCGCCCCCGAGGGCGGCTACGAGGCCGGCGACACCGTCGACTACTCGCTGTCGTCGCTGCTCTTCAGCAACGGCGGCCCGACCACCGGCACCGTGACCGCGACCCTCGACGGCGTCGAGGTCGGCTCCGCGACGATCGACGGCACCGTCGTCTCGACCACCGACGAGCAGGGGCAGGCCGACCTGACCGTGACGATCCCCGAGATCGCCGCCGGTTCCGCCGCGCAGACCCGACAGCTGCTCTTCACGGTGACGGGGACCGGCACGACCTTCACGGCCCCTGTGTCGCTCGCCGCCGTGGCCGCCGCGCCGGTCGACCCGACCGACCCGACCGACCCGACCGACCCGGGCACGACGCCGCCCGTCACGACCCCCGGCAGCTCCGCCCCCGGCACCACGCCCGGCACCGGAACGGGCTCGGGCTCGGGCTCGGGCAGCACGCCCGCCCGCACGGTCCGCAACGCCGACGGCTCGCTGGCCTTCACCGGCCAGGACGGACTGGGCCTCGCCGCCCTCGCCGCCCTCGCCCTGATGCTGGCCGGAGGGTCGGCGCTGGTCGTCGGCCGCCGTCGCCGGCTCCGCGCCACGGGGTCGTCCACCGACGGCTGACGCCCCCGGCACCGCAGCGCACCACCGACGGGACGTCGCACCACGAGAAGTCGTGGTGCGACGTCCCGTTCGTGGTGCGACGTCCCGCTCGCGGTGCGGCCTCGCTCGGCTGGGTGCGTGACGTGGGCGACCGGCCGGCACCGCGCCTCCTCGGGTCGTCCGAGGGGTCGGGGCCGCGCCTCCCGTACGCTCGTCGCGTGACGACGTTCGCCTACCACCGCCTGTTCCGGTCGCTGCCCTCGTACCGGTGGTGGAAGCCCCTGCTCGCCGCGGTGGTCGCGGCCGTGACCTACCTGCTCGCGTCGGTCGTGGTCTACGTCGGGGTCCTCGGGGCGACCACGGCCGTCGGCGGACCCGAGGCCGCGGCCCGACTGCAGCGCGGCATCGACGGAGACGCGCTCGCCGCGGCCGACCCGCTCGTGCTCTTCACGACCCTCGCCTCGATCGCGGTCATGCTGCCGGCGATCATGCTCGGCACCCTGATCGTCGGCCCCGGCGCGGTCGGCCGGCTGTCGAGCGTCGCCGGCCGGCTGCGTTGGCGCTGGCTCGCGCGCTGCGTCGTGCCGGCGCTGGCGTTCATGGCGCTGACCGTCGGCCTCAGCTACTTCGTGGTGTCGCCCCTCTCGGGCGAGCCGATCAGCCCCGGGCCGGTCACCACGCCGGCCGACACGCTGGTGTGGGCCGTCGTCGTCATCCTGCTCGTCACGCCGCTGCAGGCGACCGCCGAGGAGTACGCATTCAGGGGTCTCGCCATGCAGACGATCGGCTCGTGGCTGCGGTACCCGATCGCGGCGATCTTGCTACCCACGGTGGGGTTCGCGCTCGGGCACGACTACAACGTGTGGGGCATGCTCGACGTCGCGGTCTTCGGCGTGGCCGCGGCCTACCTGAGCTGGCGCACGGGCGGGCTCGAGGCGGCGATCGTCGCGCACGTGCTCAACAACACCGTGCTGTTCCTGCTGTCGGCGCCGTACGCGGGCGTCGAGTCGAGCGACGGCAGCCCCCTCGCGCTCGCGGTGACCGTGGTCTCGACGCCGCTCTACGTCTGGCTGGTGCTGCGGGCCTCGCGACGCTCGGGCCTCGTGACGGTCCGTGCCGAACCCCTCGTCCCCAGCCCGCCCGCGCCCGACGACCGCCCCCAGGAGGCGCGGGTCGGCTGACCACGTCGGTGCCCGCTCGTAGACTCGTCGCGTGACCCCCGCCGCCTCGCCCGCCCTGGCCCCCGACGCCCCCGCCGCCGCCCTCGACGTGTTGCACCGGGTGTTCGGCTACGACGAGTTCCGCGGTCAACAGGCGCAGATCATCGACCAGGTGGTCCAGGGCGGCGACGCGCTGGTGCTCATGCCCACGGGCGGCGGCAAGTCGCTCTGCTACCAGGTGCCGGCCCTCGTCCGTGACGGCACGGGCATCGTGGTCTCGCCGCTGATCGCGCTGATGCAAGACCAGGTCGACGCCCTCGAGGCGGTCGGCGTCCGGGCGGCGTTCCTCAACTCGACGCAAGACCCCGACCGTCGTCGTGCCGTCGAGCAGGCCTTCGTCGCGGGCGAGCTCGACATGCTCTACCTCGCCCCCGAGCGGCTGAAGCTCGACTCGACCAAGTCGCTGCTCGACCGCGGCCACGTCTCGCTCTTCGCCATCGACGAGGCGCACTGCGTGGCCCAGTGGGGGCACGACTTCCGCCCCGACTACCTCGAGCTGTCGGTGCTGCACGAGCGCTGGCCCGAGGTGCCGCGCATCGCCCTGACGGCGACCGCCACCGAGACCACCCACGGCGAGATCTCGCGGCGCCTCGACCTCGACGACGCGAAGCACTTCGTCGCCGACTTCGACCGGCCGAACATCCAGTACCGCATCGAGGCCAAAGACGGCCCGCAGCAGCAACTGCTGCGCTTCATCCGCGCCGAGCACGACGGCGACGCCGGCATCGTCTACTGCCTCTCGCGCAAGTCGGTCGAGAGCACGGCCGAGTTCCTCGTGAAGCAGGGCATCGCGGCCCTGCCGTACCACGCCGGTCTCGACGCCCAGACGCGCGCCCGCAACCAGTCGCGGTTCCTGCGCGACGAGGGCATCGTGATGGTCGCCACCATCGCCTTCGGCATGGGCATCGACAAGCCCGACGTGCGGTTCGTCGCGCACCTCGACCTGCCCAAGTCGGTCGAGGGCTACTACCAAGAGACCGGCCGCGCCGGTCGCGACGGTCTGCCCTCGACGGCCTGGCTGGCCTACGGGCTGCAAGACGTGGTGCAGCAGCGCCGCATGATCGACCAGTCAGAGGGTGACGCCGAGCACCGCCGCAAGCTCAGCGCCCACCTCGATGCCATGCTCGCCCTCTGCGAGACGGTCGAGTGCCGACGGGTGCAGCTGCTCGGGTACTTCGGTCAGGCGAGCACGGCCTGCGGCAACTGCGACACGTGCCTCACCCCGCCGCAGTCGCTCGACGGCACCGTGCCCGCCCAGAAGCTGCTCTCGACGGTCGTCCGCCTCAAGCGCGAGCGCAACCAGCAGTTCGGTGCAGGCCAGATCGTCGACATCCTGCTCGGCAAGTCGACCCCGAAGGTCGTCCAAAACCGTCACGACCAGTTGTCCACCTTCGGCATCGGCACCGAGTTCGGCGACGTCGAGTGGCGCGGCGTCGTCCGGCAGCTGCTCGCCCAGGGGCTGCTCGCCGTCTCGCCCGACGGCTACGGCACGTTGCTGCTCACCGACGCGGCGGCCGAGGTGCTGTCGGGCGGTCGCGCCGTGCGGCTGCGGCGCGAGCCCGACCGCCCGGCCCGTGCGGCCCGTTCGAGAGGTGGCTCGGGGGCGTCCGGCCGGGGCGCGTCGCGGGGTGCCGCCGAGCTGACGGGTGACGACGCCGCCCTGTTCGAGACACTGCGCGAGTGGCGGGCCGGCGTCGCCCGGGCCCAGGGCGTCCCCGCCTACGTCGTGTTCGGCGACGTCACCCTGCGGGGCATCGCCTCCGAGCGGCCCGGCTCGCTCGACGAGCTGGCGGGCATCAGCGGCGTCGGGCAGAAGAAGCTCGACACCTACGGTCAGCAGGTGCTCGCGGTCGTCGGTGGCACGGCCCCGGCCGAGGCCGCCGCCGCGGGGGCGGCGTCATCCGCCACGGCGGGCGGGTCTGCGGCCCGTCCGGCCCGTCCGGCCCGGGCTGGCCGAGCGTCCGGCCGGGCCGCCGGCCGTGGCGCGGGGGCCGACTCGCCGCCCGCCGTCGACGAGGTGCCCGAGGTGCCGGCCGACGATCTCTACGACTGGCCGTCCGACGCCCCGTTCGACCCCTACGACGACGCGCCGCCCCCGCCCGACGACCGGCGCTGACGACTGGTGCCGGCGGGCCGGAACCCGAGCGCCGAGAACCGGCGTGAGAGCACCACCAACCCGGCCGTCGTGATCACCATCGCCTCGAAACCCCCGAGGAAGGGCTGCCCGTTCATCCGGGCCACGTAGGCCGCGGCGAGCAGCACGGCGCCACCCACCGGCGGGGCGACGCCGATGAACCGCATGCTCGCCGCGTCGACCCCGTCCGGCCGTCGTGATCGCCGGGACGACGAGACGGCGACGACCACCAGGGCCAGCCAGACGAGGGCCGACAGGCCGTAGAGCCCGGTCGCGACGACCGTGGCGACGAGTCCGACCCCGACCGAGGTGCCGGCCCCGACGATGCTGGTCACCGCGAAGAAGGCGTACACGACCGCGGCCGTGCCGAAGACCAGCGCCAGGCGTGGGGGGCGGGCGATGACCGAATCGTCGTCCATGGCGGTCCTCTCGTCGTCGGGGTCGTGGTCTCGAAGGTGCGGCGTCGTGGCCGGGCGTGCGGGAGGCACGCGGCCACGGGGCATCATTGTCGGGCCGTCGGGCCCTCGAACGTCCGGGCCGTCGGTTCGGGCGACGTCCTGGCCGTCGGCTCGGCTGCGGCGCGCGGCTGCACTGCCGCACCGAGGTCGGGGCCCCTCGACGGTCGGGATCGAGGGACGCCTTCCGAACAGGACGGTCGCCCCGTTTCGGTCGATCACGACCATAGGGGCCCCGTCCGGACGCGGCAATCCTCCCTGAGGGGGACACCCGTTGTTCCCCGAATCGGGTGGTCCGGGTGGTCGACCGCGGGTCACGGGTGAGGCGGGCGGGCGACCCATGCCGTCGGCGACATGTGGTGTCGGGCACAGTGGAGCGTGCTCACAACCCTCAGCCGTTCGGTCCTCGCACCCCTGGTCCGCGTGGTCTGGCGCCCCCGCGTGATCGGCCGTCGCCACGTGCCCCGACGCGGCGCCGTGACCCTCGCGAGCAACCATCTCTCGTTCGTGGACAGCGTCGTGATCACCCTCATGGCACCCCGTCAGGTCTCGTTCCTGGCCAAGGCCGCCTACTTCACCGGTACGGGGCTGAAGGGTCGGGCGTCCCGCGCGTTCTTCTCCGGCATCGGCGCGATCGGTGTCGAGCGCGGGGCCGGGTCCGCTGCCCAGCACGCCCTCGACCTGGGGCTCGGCAAGCTCACGGCCGGTGACGCCTTCGCGATCTACCCCGAGGGCACGCGCTCCCTCGACGGGCGGTTGTACCGCGGTCGGACCGGTGTCGCCTGGCTCGCCCTGACCAGCGGGGCGCCCGTCGTGCCTGTTGCACTGACGGGGACGCAGGAGCTGCAACCGGTGGGCTCGCGCCTCCCGCGCCTCCGGCGGTTCACCGTCGAGTTCGGCGAGCCGATCGACCTGTCGCACCACGGAGAGGCGAAGTCGGGGCGTGCCCGACGGCACGCGACCGACGAGGTCATGGCGGCGATCCAGCGGCTCAGTGGGCAGGTCGAGGCCGGGGCGTACAACGACCCGCCCGCACCGTCGGTCGTCGCCCGGGTGCGCCGCGCGATGCGGCCCGACCCCGTGGGGCCCGATCCGCTCGACTGACGCCGGCGCGGCCGCGCCCGCCCGGCGTGGCCGCCCGCCCGGCGCGGGCGTAGCGTCGAGGGCATGAAGGTCGCTGTGCTCGGGACGGGCATCATGGGTCAGGGCGTGGCGGGCACACTGCTGCGCGAGGGGTTCGACGTGACGGTCTGGAACCGCACGAGGTCGAGGGCCGAGCCGCTCGCGGCCGACGGCGCCACCGTGGCCGACACGGTGAGCGAGGCGGTCGAGGGTGCGGACGTGATCGTCACCGTGTTGTTCGACGGGGACGCCGTGCTCGAGGTGCTCGCCGACGCGGCCGGTGCGACCGGGCCCGACGCGGTCTGGGTGCAGGCCAGCACGATCGGTGAGGCCGACACGGCCCGGGTGGTGCAGGTCGCCGACGAGCAGGGGCTCCGGCTCGTCGAGGCGATGATGCTCGGCACGAAGAAGCCGGCCGCCACCGGGAAGCTGGTGATGCTCGCGGCAGGCGAGGCCGGGCTGATCGGCGCCGTGCGGCCGGTGCTCGACGCGATGGGGTCGAAGACCGTCGTCGCCGGTGACACGGTCGGGCACGGCACGGCCCTCAAGCTCGCGGCGAACGCCTGGATCGCTTCCGTCACCGCCGCGACCGCGCAGTCGATCGCGCTGACCGAGGCCCTCGGGCTCGACCCGCAGCTCTTCCTCGACGCGATCGACGGCGGTCAGTCGGACACCCCCTACGCGCACCTCAAGGGCGCGACGATGATCGCCGGCGAGTACCCGGCGCAGTTCGCGCTCGACGGCCTCCGCAAGGACCTCGGGCTGATGCGCGAGGCCGCACAGGGCACGTCGTTCGACCCGGCGCTGATCGAGGCCCTGGCCGACGTCTACGCGGTGGCCGCCGACCGGGGGCACGGCGACGACGACATCGCCGCCGTCCGCACCGGGTTCGACCGCGAGAGCTGACGGGCGCCGACGCGACCCGCGACGGGGAGCGCATGGCGGTCGCGACGCGCACGGGAGGCCCGGGGGAGCGGGAGGTCCGGGGGAGCGGGATCAGGCGTCCGGTGACGTCGCGGCGGCGGAGGCGACGAGGGCTGCGGCGATCGCCCGGGCCGTCGTGGTGTCGCGGCCGGGCTCGCGCAGCCGCATGGCGAGGTCGCCGGTGACGACCAGCAGCAGGCTCTCGGCGAGCTCGGCGGAGCGCCCACCGACGAGCGGTCGGGCCAGCTCGGTGAGGCGGTCCCGCAACGTCGCGGTGTCGGCCCGCACCGCCTCGGCCACGTCGGCCGGAGGCTCGGCGTACTCGGCCGCCGACGCCAGGAAGGCGCACCAGCGGGCCCCGTCGGGCCGGGCCCGGAAGTCGTCGAGCGCGTCGAAGACCGCCAGGAGGCGCGGGCCGGGCTCGTCGTGCCCGGCCACGGCGGCGTCCCAGGTGGCGAGCCACTCGTGGTGGCGACGGGCGAGCGCTGCGGCGACCAGCGCCTCCTTGCTGCGGTAGCCGCGGTACAGGGTCGCGGCCGAGACGCCGGCCCGGGCGAGCACGGCGTCGACGGGCGTCGCCGCGATGCCGTTCGTGAAGAAGAGGTCGTCGGCGGCGTCGAGGATCTTCTTCTCACTGGACGGGCGGAGAGGCATGCCGACAGCTTAGGCTGCAGAAATGAAACGTACGTTTTCGTTCATGCCACGACGCGCTCACCGGGCCGGTCTCGCCCTCGTCGTGGCGGGCACGGCTCTGATCGCCGTGACCTACGGTCTCGTCCGCCTCGCCTACGGCCTGTACCTGCCCGAGATCCAGGCCGACCTCGGGTTCGACGCCGGCGTGGCCGGCGCTATCTCTTCCGGCGGGTCATCGGCCTACGTCGTCGGCGCGGTCTTGGGGTTCGCGGCAGCTGGACGCCGCTTCCGCGGACTCGTCGTCGCGGCGGGCGCCACGGCGGCGATCGGTGCCGCGGGGATGGCACTGGCACCCGACGTGGTCCCCTTCGCCGTGGCGGCCCTGCTGGGCTCGACCGGTGCCGGGCTGGCGTCGCCCGCGCTCGTGCGCATCCTGCAGCGCGGTCTCGACGACGGACGGCAGGCCGGTGCCCAGGCGGTCGTCAACGCCGGCACCGGACCGGGCCTGGTCGCGGCCGGGGTGCTCGCGTTCGCGCTGCTGCCCCAGTGGCGGCTCGCCTGGTTCGTGGCCGCCGGGGCGGCGATCGTCGCGGCCGGGGCCGTCCTCGTGCTCGAACGCCGCGCCTCCGACGTCCGTTCCGGCGACGCGCCGGGCACCGAGTCGCCGGCGACCGCCACGGCCACGACCACGACCACGGACGCCGCGCCTCCCGGCCTCGTGCCCCCGCTCGGATGGATCGCCGCCCACCGGTGGGTGCTGCTGGCGGCACTGCTCGCCGGTGGTGCCTCGGCCGGCGTCTGGAACTACGGGCGCAGCCTGCTCGCCGACGCGGGCGTCCCGGCCGGGGTGTCGGCCTGGGCCTGGGTCTGCCTCGGGGCCGGAGGCACGGCCGTCGTCGTCACCGCTCGACCGTTGTCACGTCTCGCCCCCGGTGCCCTGTGGGCACTCACGCTGGCCGCCATGGCAGCCGGGACGGCGGGGTTGGCCACCCTGCCGGGCGTCGTACCGGCCGCCCTCGTCGCCTGCGCGGCGTTCGGCTGGGCCTACACGGCGGCGACCGGTGCGCTGATCGCCTGGACGGCCGAGATCGACGCGGCCCAGGCCGCGAGCGGGACGGCGCTGCTGTTCGTCCTGCTCGTGCTGGGGCAGGCGGCGGGGGCGCCCCTGCTCGGGTGGGTCGTCGCGGCCCACGGCTACGGCGCAGCCCTCACGGTTGCCGCGATCGGTGCCCTGCTCGCGGCCCTCCCGGCGCTGCCGGCCCTGTCAGCCGCCCGCCCCTCGAGACCCCAGGAGGTCGCCGAGACCCCAGCGCGCGCCCAGGGGTCTCGGTGACTTGCTGGGGTCTCGGCACGCGCCGGCGGGGAATGCCGGGCGCGAGCTCCCGGTTGGCCCACGAGTGCCCCCGCCCGTGGGCGCGTCATCGTTCGGAAGGACCACCCTTGGACCTCTTCTCTCCCGCCACCTTCGGCCAGCTCGAGCTGCGCAACCGCGTCGTCATGGCGCCCCTCACCCGTCTGCGCTCCGGCGACGACGGCGTTCCGGGCGACGTCGTGGTGGAGCACTACCGTCAGCGCGCCTCCTTCGGTCTGATCACGACCGAGGGCACCTGGCCCTCGCAGGAGTCCAAGGCCTACGACGGCCAGCCCGGCATCGTCACCGACGAGCAGGTCGCCGGCTGGAAGCGCGTCGCCGACGCCGTGCACGCCGAGGGCGGCACCATCGTCATGCAGGTCATGCACGGTGGCCGCGTCTCGCACACCGACATCACCCGCACCGACCGCATCGTCGCCCCGAGCGCCGTCGCCATCGACGGCCAGGTGCACACTGCCGCCGGCAAGGTCGACTTCCCGGTGCCGCACGCCCTCACCACCGACGAGGTGCACCAGGTCACGGCCGACATCGTCGCCGCGTCGAAGCGCGCCGTGCTCGAGGCCGGACTCGACGGCGTCGAGATCCACAGCGCCAACGGCTACCTGCTGCACGAGTTCCTGTCGCCCGTGTCGAACGTGCGCACCGACGAGTACGGCGGAAGCCCCGAGAACCGCGCCCGCCTCGCGATCGAGACCGCGACCGCCGTGGCCGAGGCGATCGGTGCCGGCCGCGTCGGCATCCGCCTGTCGCCCATGCACAACATCCAGGACGTCGTCGAGACCGACGTCGCCGACGTGACCGCCGTCTACCGCGCGCTCGTCGAGGGCCTCGCCCCGCTCGGCCTGGCCTACCTCAGCGTGCTGCAGGCCGACCTGCGCGGCGAGCTCGTGCAAGACCTGCGGACCCGCTTCGGCGGCGCGTTCATCGCGAACAGCGGCTTCGGCCAGATCACCACGCGCGACGAGGCGATCGCCGAGGTCGCGGACGGCCAGGCCGACGCCGTCGCCGTCGGTCGCTTCGCCATCGCGAACCCCGACCTGGTCGAGCGCTGGGAGGGTGACCACGAGGTCAACGAGCCCAACCCCGCCACGTTCTACGCGGCCGGCGCCGAGGGCTACACGGACTACCCGACGCTGCAGCACGCCGACCGCTAGTCGGTCGCCCGCCCGCCCTGCGGGCTTCAGCGCCGCATGTCGTGCACCGCACCGCGTCTGGACGCGGTGTCGTGCACGACACGCGGTGCCGGCGAAGCGAGGAGGCGCGGGTCGCGTCACCAGGGCCCCGCACCGGGCGTAGACAAGACGGCATGAGCGACGTCAAGCACCCGTCCGACCTCGGCATCGACGTGGGCGAGGGCTCACCGCAGCAGCTCTACCGCTGGCTGCTCGCGAGCGTGCTGTTCGGTCGGCCCGTGCAGCAGGACGTCGCGGCCGACACGTACCAGGTGTTGATCGACCACGGGCTGACCAGCCCGGCGCGGTTCGCCGAGCACGACCACGAGGGGCTGCGTCGGCTGCTCGACGAGGGCAGCTACGCGCGCATCGACCACGTGATGAGCGACGAGCTGCACGAGGTGATGGGCCGGGTCGACCGCGACTGGGGCTCGGTGAACCACCTCGTGCGATCGTCGGCCGACCGGGCCGAGCTCACCCGACGGCTGGCCGACCTCAAGGGGGTCGGGCCGAAGACGGCCGAGATCTTCACGCGCGAGCTGCCGGCGTCGCTCTACGGCACCGCCTGACGGCACCGCCCGACGGCACCGCCCGCTGCGCACGGCGTTTCGTGCACCACGCCGCATCTAGACAGGATGCGGTGCACGAAACGCGGTGCGCTGCTGGCCGGGCAAGGCGGGCGGAGCCCGGACGGCGCGGCGGTGGTGACCACCCGTAGACTCGAGGCGATCTCGGGGGCGCGACCCGCGCCTCCTCGGGTGTGATCGGTGCGACCGCGCCGACCGTCCGCGCGACCGTGCAGAGGGGGCCTCGTGACGCTCGTCGACAAGCTGTTCCGACAGGACGAGTGGCGCACCGTGCCCAACGCCATCTCGGCGGCCCGTCTGCTGTTGCTGCCGGTGTTCCTCGTGCTGATCGTCGGGCAGCACTACTGGTCGGCGATGGTCGTCATCGCGGTCGTCTTCGTCACCGACTTCCTCGACGGGTTCATCGCCCGCCGGACGAACACGACGTCCGAGCTCGGCCGGTGGCTCGACCCCGTGGCCGACCGCATCACCGTGATCGTCGTGGTCATCGCGTTCGTCGCCGGCGGGCTCGTGCCCTGGCCGGTGCTGCCCTTGCTGCTCGTGCCCGACCTGCTGCTGAGCGCCTACGCCCTGTTCGTGCTGGCCGGAGCGTCGTTCCCGGTGACCTGGGTCGGCAAGATCCGCACCGCGCTGATCTTCGTCGGGTTGCTGCTCGTGCTGGTCGCGGCCGCCCTGGTCGACCAGTTCGGTGGCTCAGGAGGCGCGGCGTCTGCTCCGCTCGCCGAGGCCGGTGCCGTCGGTCGCACGATCGGGCTCGTGGTGCTGTGGGTCGGCCTCGTGGGCCACTGGGTCGCGGCCGTGCTCTACGCCGCCGCGCTCGTCCGCCTGCGCCGCGCCCGCAACGCGGCCTGACTCGTGACGACGACCCCGAGCGTAGCGTCGACCGCATGACTCGCATCACCACCCCCTTCAGCGCCGCCACCACCGCGAACGAGGTCGTCGACGGCCTCGACCTGACCGGCAGGCGCATCGTCGTGACCGGCGCCGCCTCGGGCATCGGCATCGAGACCGCCCGGTCGCTCGTCGCCGCCGGGGCCGACGTGACCCTCGCCGTCCGTCGCCCCGAGCAGGGCGAGCAGGCCGTCGCCGACATCCGCGCCAGCACGGGCGCCGGCGGCGACACGGGTTCCGGCACCGGCACCGTTCGCGCCGCGATCCTCGACCTCGAGAAGCGCGACACCCTCCAGGCCTTCGCCGACGCGTGGCAGGGCCCGCTCGACGTGCTGATCGACAACGCCGGCGTCATGGCGACGCCCGAGACCCGCACCCCCGAGGGCTGGGAGCTCCAGTTCAGCAACAACCACCTCGGCCACTTCGCGTTGGCGAACGCGCTGCGCGACGCCCTGGTCGCCGGTGCGCAGGCCTCGGGCCAGCCCTCTCGCCTGGTGTCGCTCAGCTCCACGGGCCACCACCGATCGCCGGTCGTGTTCGACGACGTCATGTTCGAGCGTCGCGAGTACGACCCGTGGGCGGCCTACGGCCAGTCGAAGACGGCCAACTCGCTCTTCGCCGTCGGCGTGACGCAGCGCTGGGCCGACGACGGCGTGCTGGCGAACGCCGTGCACCCGGGCGGCATCATCACACCCCTGCAGCGCCACCTGCCGAAGCAGGAGATGCTCGACCGCGGCTGGATCGACGAGGAGGGCACCCCCAACCCGGCCTTCAAGTCGACCCAGCAGGGCGCCGCGACGTCGGTCTTCGTGGCCGTGCACCCGCTCGTCGAGGGCGTGGGCGCCCGCTACTTCGAAGACGTCGCCGAGGCCGAGCCGTTCCGCGACGACGCCCCCGGCCGCGGCGTCAAGGACTACGCCCTCGACCCCGAGCAGTCCGACCGCCTCTGGACCCTCAGCGAGCAGCTGCTCGCCTGACCCGCGGCACCACCGGCCGGCGACACCGCCGGGCCCGGCCCACGGGCCGAGCACGCAGGAGGCGCGAGCCGGTCCTCGAGACCGGCCCGCGCCTCCTTCGTGTCGCCCCGCGGCTCAGCCGGTGTTCTGCAGCCCCGCGGCGATCCCGTTGACGCTGAGCAGCAGGAGGCGGTGGTCGGCGTCCGCCGGGTCGCCGCCGCCCGCGACGCGGATGGCGCGGAGGGCGCGCAGCTGCAGCAGCGAGAGGGCGTCGACGTAGGGCGAGCGCAGCCGGACGGCACGGCTGAGCACCGGGCGCCCGTCGAGGACCTCACCGTGGCCGCTGACGGCGAGCACCCACGACCGGGTGCGGGCCATCTCGTCGAGCACGCGGCCGGCGAGGTCGTCGCGGTCGGCCAGGGCCAGGTACTCACGGGCGATGTGCTCGTCGGTCTTGGCGAGCGACATCTCGACGTTCTTGATCATCGCCGAGAACAGCGGCCAGGTGGCGTACGCCTCACGCAGCCGGTCGAGGTCGCCGACCGCCTCGAGGGCGGAGCCGAGGCCGTACCAGCCGGCGAGGTTGATGCGGGCCTGGGTCCAGGCGAACACCCACGGGATCGCCCTGAGGTCTTCGAGCGACTCGACCGACAGGCCACGGCGGGCGGGGCGCGAGCCGAGCGCGAGCAGGCCGACCTCCTCCATCGGGGTGACGGCGGCGAACCACGACGCGAAGCCGTCGGCCTTCACCAGGCCGAAGAATGCCTCGCGTGACGCGGCGTCCATGGTCTCGGCGACGTCGGCGAACCGGTCCGCGGCGGTCGCGTTGGCCTGCTCGTTCGACGGGCTCGACGCCAGCAGCGTCGCGGCGGCCATCTGCTCGACGTGCCGGGCGGCGATGGTCTTGTTGCCGTACTGGGCGAAGATGACCTCGCCCTGCTCGGTGATCTTGAAGCGGCCGTCGACCGACGCCGGCGGCTGCGCCAGCACGGCCTCGTTCGCCGGTCCGCCGCCGCGCCCGAGGGCCCCGCCGCGACCGTGGAAGAGGGTCAGCTCGATGTCGTTCTCGGCGGCCCAGTCGGCGATGCGGGCCTGGGCGGCGTAGAGGGCGAAGGTGGCCGAGACCGGCCCGACGTCCTTCGACGAGTCCGAGTAGCCCAGCATCACCTCGAGGCGACGGCCGGTCGCCGCGAGCCGCTTCTGGACGGCCTCGGTCTGCAGCGCCTCGTCCAGGATGCGCGTGCTGGCCTCGAGGTCGGCGAACGTCTCGAACAGCGGGATCACGTCGAGCACGGGGGCCGGCTCGTCGCCCATCGCCCGCTCGGCGAGCTCGTACACGTTGGCGAGGTCGGCCGACGACTGCGTGAACGACACGATGTAGCGCGACGCGGCCCGCACGCCGTAGCGCTTCTGCAGGTCGGCGATGGTGCGGAACACGGCGAGCACCTCGTCGGTCATCTCGGCCCGGGCAGGAGGCGCGGCGCCGGCCTCGACGTCGCCGCCGGTCGCCTGCGCCCCGCCGGTCGCCTCCGCCGCACCCGCGACGGGGTCGGCCGCCCGCAGCTCCGCGAGGGCCGTGCGGTGCACCTGCGAGTGCTGGCGGACCTCGAGTTCGGCGAGGTGGAAGCCGAAGGTCTCGACCTGCCAGACGAGGCCCTGCAGGTCGCCGTTGGCGCTGCGGTGGGCACCGGCGGCGCGGAGCGACTGCTGCACGACCCGCAGGTCGGCGAGCAGCTCGTCGGGGTGGCCGTAGGCGAGCGCGGAGCCCTCACGGCGGGTGGCGTCGATGCGGGCGGCGACGAACATCAGCACGCGGCGGTGCAGCTCGTGGGGTGACCGGACGCCGATGCGCGACGCGACGTCCGCGTCCATCCGGCGCTGCGCCTCCGCGAGGGCCACCAGCTCGTCGGAGGCCGGAGTCTCGGCCTCGTCGAGCGTGAGGGTGCCGCCGATGCGGGTGGTCGCCCGGTGCAGGCCGAGCAGCACGTGCTCGGCGGCGATGTCGGCGGCGGCGCGCGTGACCTCGGCGGTGACGTGCGGGTTGCCGTCGCGGTCGCCGCCGATCCAGGTGCCGAGGCGCATGAAGGCGGGCGCGACGGCGGGTTCACGACCCGCGGCCTCGCCGAGCAGCCGGTCGTCGAGCAGGCGGTAGACCTGCGGCACGATCTCGAACAGCGTCTGGTCGAAGATGCTCATGGCCGTCCGCACCTCGTCGAGCGGGGTCGGGCGCGTGGTGCGGATCGGCGAGGTGCGCCAGAGCGTGTCGACCTCCTCGAGCAGCCGGCGCTCGGCCTCGGCGACGGCGACGTCGTTCTCGAGCCGGTCGCGGTCGGTCATCAGGTCGCTGATGCGGCGGATGCTCGACGCGACCGCTCGACGTCGGGCCTCGGTCGGGTGGGCCGTGAGCACGGGGTGGAAGCGCAGGGCGTCGAGTCGCTTCGAGGCCTCGTCCGCGCCGACCTCGTCGGTCAACTGGCGCAGCGTCGCCGAGACCGAGTCGCCCGCACTGCTGGCCTCGCTGCCGCGGCGGCGCAGCACGCGCACCCGGTGGTGCTCTTCGGCGAGGTTGCTGAGGTGGAAGTAGCAGGTGAAGGCGCGCGCGACCTGCTCGGCCAGGCCCTGGTCGAGCGCGTCGACGAGCCGCTGGGCGTCGTCGAGGCTCGCGCCGTCGGCCCCCTCGTACGCGGCGATGACGGCCGCGCGGACGTCCTCGACGGCCCGGAAGAGCTCGTCGCCGCCGGACTCGCGCAGCACCCGGCCGAGCAGGCTGCCGAGGTAGCTGACGTCCTGACGCAGGCTTCCGTCGACGGCGCCGCTGATGTCGTCGCGGCTGCCGTCGTGTCGTCGTGTGGTCTCGATGTCGGTCACCGCACCATCTTGGACGACCCGGGCGATGTATGACGCCACGTTGTGGGCACCACGCCACGTTTAATCGTGGCGCGGTGCCCACATCGTGGCGTGGTGGGCGGCTCGGGGCAGCTGGTGCGGTGCGCCGCGGCTCACGTCGCGGCCCAGAGCGCCCGGTAGTACTCGGTGCGGACGGGGTCGTCGGCGACGCCGTACGCGTCGAGGAAGGCGCGCTCGTGGCCTGGCCCGTAGTTCCAGCCGAGGCTCATCGTGGCGACGGCGAGGTCGGCCCACCGGTCGGCGACGCCGAGGGCGTCGAAGTCGACGTGCCCCGACCACAGCCCGTCGTCGCCGATGAGGGTGTTGGGCACGCACGGGTCGCCGTGGCAGACGACCAGCCGGTCGATCGGCGGAGGGTCGCCCAGCCCGGGAGGCGCGGTGCGGGCCTTCGCGCTGGTCGCGATCCGGTCGTCGACCGACCAGCTGAAGGGGCACTCGTCGACCGGCAAGGCGTCGTGCAGTCGCCTCAGCCCCCGTCCCGCCTCTCGCACGGCGGTCGCCGGGTCGGCGGCCCAGAGCAGGTCGACGGCACTGCGCCCCGGGACGCCCGCCGTCACGAGGCATTCGCCCGCGTCGTCCCCGCCGATCTCGAGCACGCGGGGGGCCGGGGTGAACTCGACCACCCAGCGCAGCCGCATCTCTTCACCGTGCAGGTCGAGTCCGCTGCCGTGCGGAGCCCACTTCGCGAAGCGTCGGGTCGGTCCGTCGCCGAGGCGGTACGTGGTGCCGCCGGCCTCGTTGCGCCACACCGCGGTGATCGTGTCGCCGCCCGCGGCCGCGACCACCGCCTCCGGCACCTCGAGGTCGGGGTCGGCCCGGTTCTGCGTCCACATGCCCCGAGTCTCGCACCCGCCCGTCGACCGAGCGACCCGCCCCGGGAACGACGGAACGGGCCGCCCCCGAGGGGGCGACCCGTCCAGCGCGGTGCGGAGAGCTGCTTACGCGCGGCTGCCCTTGCGGCCGACGATGAAGCCGTAGATCACGAGGACGACGAGCGCGCCGAGGATCGCGATGATCCAGCTCTGGATGCTGAAGAAGCCGTCGTAGCCGACGCCGAACACGGCGCCGCCGATCCAACCGCCGAGGAGGGCGCCGATGACACCGAGGACGAGGGTGGCGATCCAGCCGCCGCCCTGACGGCCGGGGAGGATGAGCTTGGCGATGGCGCCGGCGATGAGGCCGAGGAGGATGAAGGCGAGGAAGCCCATGATGTGTTCCTTTTCGTTGGGTGCGCGGGTTGCGCGGTTGCTGCTGAGACGGTCGGGTGCGTGCCAGCGGGGTCTGTGATCACGGCCGCATGCGAGAGGCCCGCGAGAAGGTCGTCCTCTCGGGCCTCGTGGCGGGAGGGGACTAGTGCGCGGCCTTGCGGGCCTTCTTCACCGCGGCCTTGCGGGCCTTGGTGACGTCCTTCTTGGCCTGGGCACGCGCCTTCTTGACCTTGGGGTCGTTCCAGAACGAGCCGAAGAAGTTGCTGATCTCCTTGTAGCGGCCCTTTCCGGCCTTGGCGCCGTAGGTGTACGCGAGGAACGCGATGACGGCGATGACGAGGTACTTGAAGCGCATGTGGTGGTCCTCCCGGTGGGACGTTCTTGTCGTTCGCCGGTGACGCTATTCCTCCTGGGAGTTCTCTGTTACAAATCGGTTTGGTCTTGCGGTGCCGTTGTTCGCATCTGTCCTGTCGACAGGGTCGACGTCACTCCCCCGCCGCACGACCGAAACACCCCGGCAACACCCCCTGGCTAGCGTCGAGCCATGGGTGAGCTCTTCGAGGGATACGCGACCACCACGGGTGGTGCGACCCGGCCGGCCGGGGCACGGGCGGCCGCCGCGGCGTGGGACGAGATGTTCGAGCCCGACGGCACGCCCCGCCGGGCGTACCACGACATCCACGCCACCCTCGAGGGCATGACGCAGGACGACCTGCGCGGCCGGACCGCCGCCCTGGCCGACTCGTACCTGGCGCAGGGCGTCACCTTCGACTTCGCCGGAGAAGAACGTCCCTTCCCGCTCGACGCCGTGCCCCGCGTCGTCGAGCACGCCGAATGGACCACCGTCGAGCGCGGCGTCAAGCAGCGGGTCAAGGCGCTCGAGGCGTTCCTCGCCGACGTCTACGGCCCGCAGACGGCGATCGCCGACGGGGTCATCCCCGCGAGCCTGATCACGAGCTCGAGCCACTTCCACCGGCAGGCGAGCGGCATCGACCCGGCCAACGGCGTGCGCATCCAGGTCAGCGGCATCGACCTGATCCGTGACGAGGCCGGCGCCTGGCGGGTGCTCGAGGACAACGTCCGCGTGCCGAGCGGCGTCAGCTACGTCATCTCGAACCGTCGGGTCATGGCGCAGACGCTGCCCGAGCTGTTCGTCTCGATGCGGGTGCGCCCGGTGGGCGACTACCCGAACCGCCTGCTCGCCGCGCTGAAGAAGAGCGCGCCGTCGGGCGTCGACGAGCCGACCGTCGTGGTGCTGACGCCGGGCGTCTTCAACTCGGCGTACTACGAGCACACCCTGCTGGCCCGCCTGATGGGCGTCGAGCTGGTCGAGGGTCGCGACCTCTACTGCTCGGGCGGCCGCGTGTTCATGCGGACCACCGGCGGGCCCGAACGCGTCGACGTGATCTACCGCCGGGTCGACGACGAGTTCCTCGACCCGCTGCAGTTCCGCGCCGACTCGGTGCTCGGTTCGCCCGGCCTGCTGATGGCCGCCCGCCTCGGCACGGTCACGATCGCGAACGCGGTCGGCAACGGCGTGGCCGACGACAAGCTCGTCTACACGTACCTGCCCGAGCTGATCCGCTACTACCTGGGCGAGGAGGCGCTGCTGCCGAACGTCCACACCTGGCGGCTCGAGGACCCCGGCGCCCTCGACGAGGTGCTCGACCGGCTCGACGAGCTCGTGGTCAAGCCGGTCGACGGCTCGGGCGGCAAGGGCCTCGTGGTCGGGCCCGCCGCCAGCCGACGCGAGCTCGACGACCTGCGCACGCAGCTGCAGCGCGACCCCCGCGGCTGGATCGCCCAGCCCGTCGTGCAGCTCAGCACGATCCCGACCCTGGTCCACGACGGCCTGCGCCCGCGGCACGCCGACCTGCGGCCCTTCGCCGTGCACGACGGCGACGACGTGTGGGTGCTGCCCGGCGGCCTCACCCGGGTCGCGCTGCCCGAGGGGCAGCTCGTGGTGAACAGCAGCCAGGGCGGCGGCTCGAAAGACACCTGGATCGTCGGCGGCGACGTCAACGCCTGGGCCGGCCACGACGTCAGCGCGCTCATCGCCGAGCAGACCACCCCGACCGAGTCGATCCCGGTGATCACGCCCGAGCAGGCCGCCGAGGCCGCGGCGGCCGCGGCCGACCACAGCCCCGACCACGCACCCCAGGACGACCCGCGCAACGACCAGCAGGCACAACAGCAACAGACGCAGGAGGCGCGGCCGGGGGCACGAGGCCGCCCCGCGCCTCCTGCGTCCCGGGTCGACGACCACGCAGCCACCCCGACCGAAGGGCCATCATGCTGAGCCGCATCGCCGAGAGCCTGTTCTGGATCGGCCGGTACATCGAGCGGTCGGACGGCACGGCGCGCATCCTCGACGTCCACCTGCAGCTGCTGCTCGAGGACCCGTGGATCGAAGAGGACGTCGCCTGCCGCAGCCTGCTCGCCGTCATGGGCAGCGACGCCCCCGAGGGCGACCTGGCCCGGGGCGACGTGCTGTCGATGCTGGCCGTCGACCGGCACAACCCGGCCTCGATCGCCTACTCGTTGGGTGCCGCCCGCGAGAACGCGCGCCGGGCCCGCGAGATCGTCTCGACCGAGCTGTGGGAGTGCCTCAACACGACGCGGGCCCGCATGCCCCGCAAGGTCGCCGACGACAAGGTGCACGAGTTCTTCGCCTGGGTGCGCGAACGCAGCGCGCTCGCCGTCGGCATCATCGAGAGCGCGACGAGCCGCGACGAGGTGTGGCAGTTCTTCACCCTCGGCCGGTCGATCGAGCGGGCCGACATGACCGCCCGGCTGCTGGCGACCCGCACGCTGACCGAGGCGTCGGGGCCGTCGTGGACGACGATCCTGCGCTCGTGCGGCGCCTACGAGGCCTACCTGCGCACCTACCGGGGCGTGCCGAGCGCCCGCAACGCCGCCGAGTTCCTGCTGCTCGACCGGCTCTTCCCCCGCAGCGTGCTCTTCGCGATCAGCCGGGCCGAGTCGTGCCTGCGCGAGGTCGAGCCGACGACGCACCGGGTGGCCGCGTCCGACAGCGGCGTGCGCATCCTCGGGCAGATGCGCAGCGAGCTCGAGTTCCGGCCGATCGGCGACATCCTCGACGACCTGCCGGGCCAGATGGACACCGTGCAGGCCGCCACGAGCGCCGCGTCCGAGGCGATCCGCCAGCGGTACTTCCCGACGAGCGCGGCGCCGACGTGGGTGGGGGAGCGGTCGTGAGCCGGCTGCGCATCCGCCACGTCACCGGGTTCTCGTACCAGGGCGAGGCCGTCGCGAGCTACAACGAGGCGCGCATGCTGCCCGCGCACACCGAGGGCCAGTTCGTCCTCTCGTCGCACCTGCGCATCGAGCCGGTCGCCGCCTCGCACGAGTACGTCGACTACTGGGGCACGCGGGTGTCGTCGTTCGAGGTGCTGCTGCCGCACCGGCAGCTCTCGCTGACCGCGACCTCGCTCGTCGAGGTGCGTCCGCAGGCCCACCCGGCCGAGACGATCTCGTGGGCCGACCTGACGGCGGTGGCGGGGGCCAGCACCTCGTTCGTCGAGCACCTCGAGCAGACGCCCCTCACCGCGCCTCCCGCCGACCTCGCGGCGGTCGGCACCGACGCCCGCGCGGCGCACGCCGACCCGTGCGCCGCCGCGATGGCGATCTGCGAGGCCGTGGGAGGCGCGGTGCGGTACCTGCCGGGCGTCACCAACGTCAAGACCACGGCCGCCGAGTCGTGGGCCGCCCGGGCCGGTGTCTGCCAGGACATCGCCCACGTCACCGTCGGCGCGCTGCGCGCGGCGGGCATCCCGGCGCGCTACGTCAGCGGCTACCTGCACCCGAAGCCCTCGGCCGAGCTGCGCGAGACGGTCACGGGCGAGTCGCACGCCTGGGTCGAGTTCTTCTGCGGCACCTGGCACGGCTACGACCCGACCAACCTGATCGACATCGGCGAACGACACGTCGTCGTGGGCCAGGGCCGCGACTACCGCGACGTGCCGCCGCTGCGCGGGGTCTACGCCGGCTCGTCGAACAGCGAGCTCTTCGTCACGGTCGAGATCACCCGCGAGGCGTAGGGCCGCACCGCCGCCGGCCCTGCCGGTGCGGCTCGCGTGCCTCGCCGCGCCGCGCTTTCTTCACCGCACCGCGTTTCGTGCACCGCACCGCGTCGAGACACGGTGTGGTGCACGAAACGCGGTGCGGTGCTGAGAGGGCGGGTGTAGCGGGCGCTGCGGGTGCGGCGCGGGCGCGGGGGCCGCGGCGCAGGAGGCGCGGGTCAGCAGGCCGTGTAGGCGTACGCCGGGTCGTCGGCCGGCACCAGGTCGCGGTCGCGCACGATCGTCGAGGGTGCCGGGTCGAGGGCGTCGACCCGGGCGCACACCGTGGCGGCCGAGCCGCGCAGGTCGTCGGTGTACTCGACGTCGTACACGAGGCCGCCGTAGACGTCGGTGTAGGCGGCGCACTCGTCGTAGCGGTCGCACTCCTCGGTGATCGCGAAGTCGTAGCCGATCTCGTCACGCCCCCGGGTGCCGAGGTCGGCGGTGTTCTTCTGCGCCGTGGCCAGCCCGGCGGCGTGCGCGCGGGCGACCAGCAGGGTGGCGAAGGCGACCGCGTCGTCCTCGCCGAAGGCGCCGTCCGACCGCGTCCACGAGTCGAGGTTGTCGAACTCGACCGCCCGGTAGCCCGACTCGGCGCAGCCGTCGATCGTCGACGCCTGCCGTTCGGCGACGGCCTGCCGGACCGCATCGGTCGACAGGTCGAACAGGTGCTCGTCGGGCCAGCCCGGGTCGACCAGCGGCTCGCCGTCGGCGGTCCGCACGAGCAGGTCGTCGGGCCACTCGACGCCCGGTTGGGTCTGGAACCCGTTCACGTAGCAGATGCCGTACGCACCGGGGGCGGGGTCGTCGGTGCTGTCGCGGGCGACGACGGTGGCTCCGTCGGGGACGGGTGACGCGCCTCCCAGCTGGTAGTCGAAGCGGGCGCCCTCGGGCGGCAGCTCGACGCCGTCGACCGTCGAGGGCGAGGAGGCGCGCGCGGCCGGTCCACCGGCCCCGGCCCCGGCGGCGGTGCACCCCGTCAGGGCCAGGCCCAGGACGACGAGGCCGACGAGTCCGAGGGGTGCGCGCATGCCGCGAGCCTAGGTGACCCCGGGGGCGTGGCCGCGACGGGGCGGCTGCCCCGACGTCAGGCGGAGTGCGTGAGCGGGGCGGCTTCGCGCTCGCCGACGGCGGCGTCGACCGGGCCGGCCAGGGCGGCGGCGGCCTCGGTGGGCGTCGTGGCCGGCGTCCGGCGCGAGGTCAGGAAGTCGAGGCGGGCGGCCTCGCGAGCCGACTCGCGGTCGAGTTCGGCCTGCCGAGCGGCGGCACGCGAGGCAGCGAGCGTGCGGGCGTTCTCGCGGGCCCGGGCGGCGGCGGCCGAGGAGGCGCGGCGTGCGGTCGCTCCCGTGGCCCGGGCGGCGACGACGGCTCCGGCTGCGGTGGCCCGACCGCCGTGGCGCACGCCGTCCCAGGTCGAGCGGGCAGCCGGTCGGGCGTGGGTCGCGACCGTGCCTCCGGTCGTGCGGAACCAGGCGGCGACCACGGGGGTGGTGCGACGGACCCAGGCCACGGTCGCACGCGCGGCACGCCGCACGGCACGGGCGGTGGCCCGACCGGCTCGCGTGAGGGCGTCGCCGACGGCGTGGGCCGCGGCGACGGCGTGGGCGGCGGCGGTCGAGAGGGCGGGACGCAGCCGGTCGGCGAGCGTGGGCCCGGCCGGAGCGGCGTCGACGGCCGCGGTCGTGGCGGTCTCGTCGGGCCCGTGCGCGGGGGGCGGCACGGTCGCGGAGGCCGGGACGGCGGAGGTGGGGAGGGTGCTGGTCGGGAGGGTGCGGGTCGGCGCGGCGACGACGGCGACCGCGGGGGCGGACGCGAGCGCGGCGGTGACGGCGGGGCGTCCTGCGGGCGTGACCCGCGCCTCCCGGGGTGCCGGTGCGGGCACGACGGGCGCCGCCGCCGCGGAGTGATCGTCGGCCGGGGCCCGTTCGGGTTCGTCGTGGGGGAGGGCTCCGAGGAGGCGGTCGGCCAGGCCGACGAGCGCGACGGCGATGCCGCCGACGGCGAGGGCGGCACCGAGCAACCAGACGCCGACCGTGACGAAGTCGAGTTCACCGAGCGGCATGAACCCGCCCGAGAAGAGCCCCACGCTCGCCAACCGGAAGGTCGCGGCCATGACGAGCGCGGCGCCGGAGGCCAGCATGGCCAGCGCGACCCACCCCGTGACTGCTGCCTTGCCCATGCGACACCTCCTGGCGCGGGACGGCTCACCGACGGTCGGTCCGGGCGGATGTCCCCTGCGAATGTAACCCCGACGAGGGCTCGACCGTAACCCGTGCGGCCGGACGCGCCGCTCCCGGGGGATGCTCGGCTTCTGCGGGGGCTCTTCGGATGTCGGGCCGGGAGGATCGGGTCATGGCCAACTTCGACCGTCTCCTGGGTGCCGCCGCGCGTGCGCTCGGCAATTCCTCTTCTTCTTCGTCGGGCCGCGGTGGCGCGTCCGGCGGCTCGACCGACTGGCGCGACATGGTGCGCAAGGTCTCCGACAAGGTGACCGGCGACGACCGGCAGGGTGGGCAGCAGGGCCCCCAGGGCGGGTACGGCTCCCCGCAGGGCGGGCAGAGCCCCTCGCAGGGCGGGTACGGCTCCCCGCAGGGCGGTGCCGGGCGTCCGGCCACCGGTGGCCACGCCCCGCAGGGGTCGGCGGCCGACCGTGCCGCCCTGGCCAAGTACGACTACCTGCTGCAGACGGCGCCGCCGCAGCAGCTCGAGCAGGTGCACCGTGACGCGTTCGAGCGGCTCACGCCCGAGCAGCGACAGCAGGTGCTCGCCCGGCTGAGCGCCGAGGTGCCCGCCGGCGAGCGACCGGCGTCGAGCGAGCCCGCCGACCTCGCGCGGGCGGCGACCCGGGGCGAGACCACCCACCCCGGCCTGATGAAGCGCGTGCTCGGCAGCACCGGCGGCAAGGTCGCGGCGGGTGCCGCGGTCGGTGCGGGCGTGGCCGGCGTCGCGGGCCTCGCCGTGGCCGTGGCCGGTGCGGCCGCCGTCAGCAGCGTCGCCCTGCCGCTGCTGGGCGACGCGGTGGCCTCGGGCATCGACTTCGACCAGCTGACGAACGGGTTCGGCTTCGAGGGGCTCGACGGGCTCACCGCCGGCGGCGAGGAGTACCTCGGCGGCCTGGGCGACCAGGTCGGCGGGCTGGGCGAGCAGGTCGGCGGGCTGGGCGACCAGCTCGGCAGCCTCGGCGAGGGGTTCCAGATCCCCGGCCTGGGCAACCTCTTCGACCGCTGACCGCACGGCTCACGTCGTGAGACCCCACGATGTCGCGGAGACCCCACGATGTCTCCGAGACCCCGGCGCGCGCTCGGGGGTCCGAGCGGCTTCCTGGGGTCTCACGACCGCAGGGGCCTCACGACAGCAGGGGTCTCACGACAGCAGGCGGCTCGCGGCGACGGGGGGCTCGCGACGGTAGCCTCGGGCCATGACCGCGATCTCGGCCGGCATCGCCCTCGTCTTCTTCCTGCTCTTCGTGGCGTCCCGTCGACGCGACGCCCGGCGGTTCCGCAACGGTGTGTTCCTCTTGATGGCCGGCGGCTTCGCGGTCGTGGCCCTGTCGGGGTTGCTCGTCGCGGCGTTCCCGCCCCTCGTGTTCGTGTTCGTTATCGCCGCGGTGCTCGTCCCCGTCCTGGTGCTCGCACTGGCCGTCTTCGCGATCGCCAACGGCGTGACGATGCTGCGGTCCGAGGGGCGCAGCCTCGGCAACCTGCTGTCGTTGCTCGTCGGCGTCGCGCTGATCGGCGTGCCGTTCGTGGTCGCCGTGCTCGTCGAGTCGGGTCGACGCTCGACCGTGCCCGCGCTGCAGGACGTCACCTTCGGGCTCGGCGTCGTCGTCGTCTTCGTGACCGGGTACGCCGCCCTCACCTTCGCCGCGTTCACGCTCTGGTCGCTGGTCTACGCGCGGCCCCGGGTGCGTGAGCAGCCCGACGCCTTGATCGTGCTCGGGTCCGGGCTGATCCGGGGCGAGGTGCCGCCGTTGCTGCGCAGCCGCCTCGACCGAGCCCTCGCGATCTACCGGGCCACCCCTGCGGGGGTGCGTCGTCCGGTGCTCGTGCCCTCGGGCGGGCAGGGGGCCGACGAACCACGGCCCGAAGGCGCGGCCATGGCCGAGTACCTGATCGCCCAGGGGGCCGACCCGGCCGACGTGCACCCCGAGACCGAGTCGCGCTCGACCCGAGAGAACCTCGTGCTGTCGGGGCGGGTGCTCGCCGAGGCCGGTCGCACCGGGCCGACCCTCGTCGTGACGAACAACTACCACGTGTTGCGGGCGGCGCTGCTCGCCCGTGACACGGGCAGCAGCGCCGACGTCGTCGGGTCGCCGACGGCCGCGTACTACGTGCCGAGCGCCTTCTTGCGCGAGTGGGTCGCCGTGATGGTCGAGCACAAGCTGCTCAACCTGCTCTTCGTCGCACCGTTCGTGGTGCTGCTCGCGTCGCTGCTGGTCTACGCGCGGGTCTGACCGACGCGACGGGCGTGGTGGCGCCGCGCCGCGCCTCCTGCGCGACCGGACGCGGGCGTGCGGGGCGGTCCGTCGCGGCCGCGCGTGCACGACGGCTTCGCCCGCCGTGCGTCCGTGCCGTCAGGAGGGGCGGGTCGCGGTGCCCTCGTCGACGGCGAGCTCGGTCGCGGCCTCGTCGCGTTCGCGGGCGACCGCCGCGGCGTCGCGGACCCGCGCGGCCGCCCCGTCGCCGTCGTGCTGCAGGCGGTAGTGGAACCGGCCGGCACCGAGCAGCGGCAGGGCACCGGTCACGGGGTCGGGCTCGCCGTCGTGGACGCGTCGGACGCGAAGGTGCTGCCCACGCACGAGCCACGCGACCGCGACGCCGGCCGCCACGAAGCCCGACGCCGCCGCGACCCCGATCGCCCAGCGTGGGCCGGCGACGTTCGCGACCCAGCCGACCACCGGGGCGCCGAGCGGGGTGCCGCCGGTGAAGACCGCCATGTAGAGCGCCATGACGCGGCCGCGCATGCGCGGTGCCGTCGTGAGCTGCACGGTGGCGTTGGCGGTCGTCATCAGCGTGATCGACGCGAGCCCCACGGTGACCAGGACGGCCGCGAAGCTCCAGTAGGTCGGCATGAGCGCCGCGACGAGGCAGGTCACGCCGAAGGCGAGGGCGGCCGTGACGAGCACCCGCCAGCGGGGCTTCTCACGCCGGGCCGAGAGCAGGGCACCGACCAGCGAGCCCACCGCGATCGACGACGACAGCAGGCCGAACCCGCTGGCGTCCACGCCGAACTCGACGCTCGCCATGGTCGAGGTGAAGATCGCGAAGTTGAGGCCGAAGGTGCCGATGACGAAGACCATGACGAACACGACGACCAGGTCGGGCCGTGACCGCACGTAGCGGAACCCCTCTCGGATCTGCCCCTTCGCCCGCGACACGGCCGGCTTGAGTTCGAGCTGGGCGACGCGGATGAAGCGCAGCGACAGCAGCACGGCGGCGAACGACCCGGCGTTGATGACGAAGACCCACCCGGTGCCGATCGTCGCGATCAGGACGCCGGCGACCGCGGGGCCCACCAGGCGCGCCCCGTTGAACGACGCGGAGTTGAGGCTGACGGCGTTGGTGAGGTGCCCCGGGGGGACGAGCTCGGAGACGAAGCTCTGTCGCACGGGCGCGTCGATCGCGGCGGCCACGCCGAGCAGCAGCGCGAAGAGGTAGACCATCCAGAGCTGCACGCTGTCGGTCAGCACGAGCAGGCCCAGGCCGAGCCCGAGCAGGCCCATGCTCAGCTGCGTGACCATCAACAGGCGTCGGCGGTCGAAGCGGTCGGCGATGAGCCCGGTGATCGGCACCATCAGGATCGGCGGGGCGAACTGCAACGCCATCGTGATGCCGAGGGCCGTGGCGTCGTTGTCGGTCAGGTCGGTGAGGACGAGCCAGTCCTGCGCCGTGCGCTGCATCCAGGTGCCGACGTTCGAGACGAGGGCCCCGGCGAACCAGAGGCGGTAGTTGAACAGCGACAGGCTGCGGAACATCGCGGTCACGAGCGGGTCAGCTTCCGCAAGATGTCGGTGGCCTCGGCCAGGGTGCGGCGTTCGTCGGCGGTCAGGGCCGTGAGGCGGGGCAGCAGCCACTCGTCGCGGCGTCGGCGCGTCTCGAAGACGAACGCCGCGCCGGCCTCGGTGGTCTCGAGCAGCACCCGCCGCTTGTCTTCGTCGTCCACGGTGCGGCGCAGCAGGCCGGCGTCGACGAGCTTGCCGACGGTGCGGTTCATCGACGGGGGAGTCACGCCCTCGTGCGCCGTCAGCGCCCCGATCGTCAGGGGTTGGTTCTGCACGACATAGCCGAGGGCGGCCATCTGGGCGTCCGTGACGTCGGCGTCGGCCTTCTGCTGCCGCAGGCGACGGGCGAGGCGCAGCACGGCCCCACGGACGTCGGTGGCGAGCTGGGCGTGGGGAAGGGCACGGGAGGCGGGAGGCGCGGAGTCGGTCATCGTCGGGCCACGATACTCGTTTAGTTCGGCTAAGTAAACGTCTGGTCGACCGGGCGGGCGGGCGGCGTGCGCCTAGGCTCGGACCGATGAGCGACGACGACGTCCCGACCGAGCCGAGCCGCCCCTCCTGGCTGTCCGGGCGGGGGTCGGTGCTGACGGTGGCGCTCATCGTGGGCATCTCGCCGTTCGCGACCGACATGTACATCCCCGCCCTGCCGGCGATCGCGCGCGACCTCGGCGCCACGACGGCCGAGGTGCAGCTCAGCCTCACGGCCTTCCTCGTCGCGTTCGCCGTCGGTCAGATCGTGATCGGCCCGATCAGCGACGGACGGGGCAGGAGGCGCGTCCTGCTGGGCGGGACAC
Organism: Frigoribacterium sp. VKM Ac-1396; assembly: GCF_015350895.1. Lineage (NCBI taxonomy): Bacteria > Bacillati > Actinomycetota > Actinomycetes > Micrococcales > Microbacteriaceae > Frigoribacterium > Frigoribacterium sp. VKM Ac-1396. Next base: position 101,176 of record NZ_JADKSD010000004.1, read on the forward strand.
TGCTGTTCGCCCTCGCCTCGATCGCCTGCGCCGTGGCCCCCGACGCGGCCACCCTCGTGGTGGCGCGCGTCGCGCAGGGGCTCGGCGGTGCGGCGGGCTCGGTGGCGGCCCGCGCCATGGTGGGGGACTCGACGACGGGTCTGGTGCGCAGCCGGCTCTTCGCGACCCTCGCGGCGATCAACGCCGTCGGGCCGGTGGTCGCCCCGCTCGTCGGCGGCGTCGTGCTGTCGGTGTCGACCTGGCGGGCGACGTTCGTCGTCCTCGCCGTGCTCGGGGCGGGGTTGACCTGGGCCGCCGCGCGTCGCCTGCCCGAGACCCTCGTCGACCCCGAACCGGGTGCGGGCTCGCTGCTCGCCTCGCTGCGTCGGATGGGCACCCTGCTGGCGATGCCGAGGTTCCGCTGGTACCTCGTGACGGGCTGCGCGGCGACGATCGGGTTCTTCTCGTACATCGCGACGTCGTCGTTCGTCTTCCAAGAGCAGTACGGCTTCGGCGAGGGCCTCTACACGCTCGTCTTCGCCTCGAACGCGTCGTGCATGATCGCCTCGACCCTCGTGTTCCGCCGGCTCGTGGGGCGCTTCGCCGAGGACCACCTCTTCACCGCGGGGCTCGTCACCTGCACGGTCGGTTCGGCCCTCGTGCTGGTCGGGGCACTGACCGGTCTCGGCCCGGCGCTGATCTGGCCGGCGCTGGCGCTGGTGACCGCGGGCTGGGGGTGGGTCATCCCCGGGTCGATCACCCTGACGCAGGCCCTCGGGCACCGGGCGCCCGGCACCGCCGCCGCGCTCGCCGGCGGCCTGCAGTTCGGGCTCGGTGGCGCGGCGACCCCGCTCGCCGGGGCACTCGGCGGCACCGCCGTCGTCATGGGCGCGCTGATGCTCGGCTTCATCGCCACCGGGCTGGCCGTGCAGGCGTGGGCGTCGTCGCGAGGCGGCAGCCCGGCGACCTGAGCCCGGCCACCTGACCCCGGCGACCTCGCCGCGGCGACGCGACCCGCGCCTCCTGCGGTCGACAGGGGGTGGTGCGGCGGACGTCGCGGTGCCACCCTGGGCTCGACGTCGACCGGCGCCGCGACCCGAGGAGGACACCGTGACCGTGCAACTCACCCCGTACCTGGCGTTCCGCGACCAGACGCGCGAGGCCTTCGACTTCTACGCGTCGGTGTTCGGCGGCAGCCCGACGTTCAGCACCTACGGCGAGTTCGGCGTCGGCACGCCGGACGAGGCCGACAAGGTCATGCACGGCCAGTTGCAGACGCCGTCGGGCCTGCTCTTGATGGGGGCCGACCGACCGGACTCGGTCCCGCTCGAGGATGCGAGCAGCGTCTCGCTGTCGCTCTTCGGTGGTCCCGACGACGCGGACGAACTGACCGGCTGGTTCGAGGCGCTCGCCGAGGGCGGCACCGTGCACGAGGCGCTGGCCCAGGCGCCGTGGGGCGACTCGTTCGGCATGGTCGACGACCGGTACGGCCAGCACTGGATGGTCAACATCGGCGGCGCCGCGGCCTGAACCCCGGCCCGGGGCGGCCTCGGACGAAAACGACACGTGTTGCCTGCGAATGCATGCAGGCGTATGTTCACAGGCGGGCTCGTCGATGAGCCCGACCGGCCCCGACGGTCGGCCCCGATCGAGGAAGGCACGCATCATGGCACGGTTCAGCGACAAGACGGCACTCGTCACCGGCGGAGGCAGCGGCATCGGCGCCGCGATCTCGCGCTCCCTGGCGGCCGAGGGCGCCTCGGTCGTCGTCACCGACATCAAGCTCGACGCGGCGCAGGGCGTCGTCGACCAGATCGTCTCCGCGGGCGGCACGGCCGTGGCGTTCGAGCAGAACACCGCCAAGCCCGAGCAGTCCGAGGCGGCCGTCGAGTTCGCCAAGACCACCTACGGCGCACTGCACCTCGCTGTCAACAACGCTGGCATCGGTGCCCCGGCCGCCGACATCGGCGACTACGACATCGCCGCCTGGGACCGCGTCCGTTCGGTCGACCTCGACGGCGTCTTCTACGGCCTGCGCTACCAGCTGCCCGCGATGGTCGAGGCCGGCGGCGGCGCGATCGTCAACATGAGCTCGGTGCTCGGCTCGGTGGGCATCGCCCAGAACGCGGCCTACGTCGCGAGCAAGCACGCCCTGGTCGGCCTGACCAAGGTCGCGGCGCTCGAGTACTCGGCGCGGGGCGTCCGCACGAACGCGGTCGGCCCCGGCTTCATCGACACGCCCCTCGTGCGCTCGTCGCTCGACGGCGACGCCCTCTCGTACCTCGAGTCGCAGCACGCCACCGGCCGCCTGGGCACCGACGCCGAGGTCTCGGCCCTCGTGCTGTTCCTGCTGAGCGACGACGCGTCGTTCGTCACGGGTAGCTACCACCTCGTCGACGGCGGCTACTCGGCGCGCTGACGCGACGACCCGAGGAGGCGCGGTGCGGGCGGTCCCGCACCGCGCCTCCTGCCCGTCCCAGCCCCGTTGCCCGCCCACTTCAGCCCCGCTTCAGCGCTCGCCCGCCATGATGGGCACGACGCGCATCCGGCGCGGCTGAGGGAGGGCCACCGTGCGCGTGCTCGTCGTCGAGGACCAGGCGACCCTGGCCGAGGGGTTGCGGCTCGGGCTCGAGGCCGAGGGCATCGCGGTCGACGTCGCGGCGACCGGCACCGACGGGCTCTGGCGGACCCGTGAGGGCAGCTACGACGTGGTCGTCCTCGACATCATGCTGCCCGGCCTCAGCGGTTACGCCGTTTGCGGGGCGATGCGCGAGGGCGGCGACTGGACGCCCGTCATCATGCTGACCGCCAAGGACGGCGAGTGGGACCAGGTCGAGGCCCTCGACACCGGTGCCGACGACTACCTGACCAAGCCGTTCTCGTTCGCCGTGCTGCTCGCGCGGCTGCGCGCCCTCGTCCGCCGCGGCGCCCGCGAACGCCCCGTCGTGCTCGAGGCCGGCGACCTGCGCGTCGACCCCGCCTCGCGCAGCGTCCACCGTGGTGACGTCGAGGTCGAGCTGACCAGCCGCGAGTTCGCCGTCCTCGAGTTCCTCATGAGGCACGCGGGCAGCGTGGTCACGAAGCGCGAGGTGCTCGACGGCGTCTGGAACGACGACTTCGAGGGCGACCCCAACATCGTAGAAGTCTACGTCCGGCACCTGCGCAACAAGGTCGACCGGCCCTTCGGCCGTGAGGCCATCGTCACGCTGCGCGGGGCGGGCTACCGCCTGGAGGCGCGGGGTGGCTGAGCGAGCCGGCCGCGACCGCGTCACCGGGCCCGCCCCGACCGTCGGCGGCAGGCCGGGCCGGGCGCGACGGGCGTCGCTGCGGTCCCGCATCACGGGCGCGGCCGTGCTCGCCGTCGCCCTGACCCTCGGGGCGTTCACGCTCGTCTTCGCGCTCGTGCAGCAGGCCGTCCTCGCCGACGCCCCGCGCCAGGCCGCCTCGGCCGACGTGGACCGGGCCGTGTCGGCCCTCGCCATCGGCTCGTCCCCGGCCGTCGCCGTCGCGGGCGAGGCCGACGGGGCCCTGGTCGTCGTGACCGACGCGTCCGGGCGGGTGCTGGCCTCGGGGGGCGACGACGACCTCACGGGCCTCGCCTCGTCGATCGGGTCGGCCGCCTCGGGCGAGCGCGTGAACCTCGACGGCGACGAGTTCGTGGTCGAACGGCAGGACGTCGGCGTCGAGAGCACGTCGACGCCGACCCCCGTCGTGCCCGAGACGACCCCGACGCCGACGACGACCCCGACCCCGACCCCGTCCGAGGCGACCGACGACGACTCCGGCGGCGGCTCGGGCTCGGGCTCGGACGACGACTCGGGTGGCGGCTCGGGCTCGGACGACGACTCCGGTGGCGACTCCGGCGGCGGCTCGGCCTCCGACGACGCGTCGGCGAGCCCACAGGCGTCCACCGCGCCCGTCGAGACGGTCACGACCGAGTACGCCGTCGTGGCCGCGCGCTCCCTCGGTGAGGCGAGCGCCGCCTCCTCGGCCAGCCTCGTCACGCTCGGCATCGCGATCCCGGTGGCACTGCTGGTGCTCGGGGTCACCACGTGGCTGGTCGTCGGCAGGGCCCTCCGCCCGGTCGAGTCGATGCGTCGCGAGGTCGACTCCGTCACGGCGCAGAGCCTGTCGCACCGGTTGCCCGACCCCGGCGGCAGCGACGAGATCGCCCGCCTCGCCCACACGCTGAACGGCATGCTCGACCGGCTGGACTCGTCGGCGACGGCCCAGCGGCGCTTCGTCGGCGACGCCTCGCACGAACTGAAGACCCCGCTCGCGACGATCCGCCAGCACGCCGAGGTCGCCCTGCGGCACCCCGGCAGCATCGACGGCGTCGCGCTGGCCGGCACCGTCCTCGGTGAGGAGGCGCGGCTGACGGCGCTCGTGCAGGGCCTGTTGGTCCTCGCGCGGGCCGACGAGGGTGCCCTCGGCGTCACCCGACGCCCGGTCGACCTCGACGACCTCGTGCTCGCCGAGACGGCCCGGCTGCGCGACGCGCCGCCGGTCGCCGGCCGCGGCCCGCTCGGCGTGGACGCGACCGCCGTGGGCCCCGCCCGGGTCGACGGCGACGAGGGCCTGCTCGGCCAGGTCGTGCACAACCTCGTGGCCAACGCGGCTCGCCACGCCGACTCCCGGGTGGCGGTCGCCCTCGCCGAGCGCGACGGACGCGTCGAGCTGATCGTCGACGACGACGGCGCGGGCGTCGCCGAGGCCGACCGCGAGCGGGTGTTCGAGCGCTTCGTGCGGCTCGACGAGGCGCGCGCCCGCGACTCGGGCGGCAGCGGGCTCGGGCTCGCCATCGTGCGCGAGATCGTCCGCGTCCACGGAGGCGCGGTGTCGGTCACGGCCTCGCCCCTCGGTGGTGCCCGCTTCGTGGTGACGCTGCCGCGCGGCGCAGCCTGACGAGGGCGCCCCGCCCGGCCCTGCCCGCCCCGCCCCGCCCCGCCCGGCCCTGCCCGCCCCGCCCGGCCCTGCCCTGCCCTGCCCTGCCCTGCCCTGCCCCGCCCCGCCGAGCACCGCGTTTCGTGCACGGCACCGTGTCTAGACGCGGTGCGGTGCACGAAAGGCGGTGTGCCGGGTCGGGGGCGCGCGACCGGGCCGACCCGCGCCTCCTGAACGGTTCTTCAGGTGGCTTCAGCACGGCTTCAGTGCCCGGTCGAGAGGGTGTGGTCACCAGCTCGACAGAGCACTCGACCGGCCGCCCCGCGGCCCCACGAACGGAGCGAACCATGCTGAAGAACGCCCTCACCACGAAGAAATCCCTGCTGATCGCCGGAGGCATCGCCGGCGTGCTCGTCCTCGGCGGCGGCGGCGTGGCCGTGGCCTCGGGCCTCGACGACGACCGCGTGTCGACGCAGACCCGCGACCTGGCGCAGGAGGCGGCGCTCGCCGAGACCGGCGGAGGCACCGTCACCGAGGTCGACACCCTGGACGACGGGCTCGTCGGCTACGAGGTCGAGGTCGTGCTGCCCGACGGCCGCGAGGCGAAAGTGCTGCTCGACGGGGACTACGCGGTCACGTCGAGCCGCGTCGACGACGACGCGTCGCGGTCGGTGACGACGCCGGCCCACGGGTCGGACGACGACTCGTCGCCGGACGACGACTCGTCCACCCCGTCGGCGACGCCGACCCCGGTGGTCGGTGACGACTCGGCCGGGTCGACGCCCACGCCCGTGGCGGTCGACGACGCGCTCGGTTCGGCGGCGACGCCGACGCCCGTGGCGGACGACCACGGTCGCGACCACGACCACGACGACGACGACCACGGCCGCGACGACGACCACTAGGCCGACCCTCGACCGACCCGGCGTCACGACGGGCCGCCACCCGCGAGGTCGCGGCCCGTCCCGGCGTCGTGGGGGAGAACTCCCTGGCCGGGTGGAAGACTCGACCCATGCCCACCTTCTCCGCCGCCCGAGGCGACTTCACCTTCGTCGACGCCGACGGCGTCACGGTCCACTACTACGTCTGGCGTGCCGCGTCGGCGCGGGGCGTCGTCCAGCTCGCGCACGGCGTCGCCGAGCACGCGCTGCGCTACGAGCGGCTGGCGAACGACCTCGTGCGGGCCGGCTACACGGTCTACGCCGACGACCACCTGGGGCACGGCGAGACCGGCCTCGGCCAGTGGGACGGCGACCACGCGAAGCTCGGGCGGCTCGGGCCGTCGGGCCTCCGCGGCACGATCGCCGAGGTCGTCCAGCTCGCGGGCATCGCCCGCGCCGAGAACCCGGGCCTGCCGCTCGTCGGGCTGGGGCACTCGTGGGGCTCGCTCATGGTGCAGAAGATCGTCGACCGCCGGGCGTCGCTCTTCGACGCCGTCGTGTTGAGCGGCACCGCGTACCGGGTGCCCGGCAGCATGAACGGCGGCGACCTCAACAAGAGGCACGCCCACGAAGGCGGCACCGGGTACGAGTGGCTCAGCCGCGACCGCGACGTGGTCGCGCGCGCCGAGGCCGACCCCCTGATGACCGTCGCGACGGTCGTCGACCTGTTCGGCTACCGCGACGCCCTGCGCCTGTTCGGTCGACCGTCGCGGTCGCTCGACGCCGACCCGCCCGTGTTGATCCTGGTCGGCAGCGACGACACCCTCGGCGGCGAGCAGAGCGCCCGCAAGCTCGCCGACGCCTACGTGAACCGCAGCCGGCTGAGCGACGTCGAGCTGATCGTCTACGACGGTGCCCGACACGAGGTCTTCAACGAGACCAACCGCTACGAGGTCGTGGCCGACCTGGTGCGATGGCTCGACGAGCGCGTCGGGCAGCGGGCATAGGCTGCCCCCATGCACGGTGAGTACAAGGTCCCAGGCGGAAAGCTCGTGGTCGTCGACCTCGACGTGAGAGAGGGCCGCATCGCCGGGTTCCGGCTCGCGGGCGACTTCTTCCTCGAGCCCGACACGGCGCTCGACGCCATCGACCGGGCGGTCAACGGCCTGCCGGTCGAGTCCGACGCCGCCACCATCACGGCGGCGATCAGGCAGGGCCTGCCGAGCGACGCCGTCCTGCTCGGCTTCACGCCCGAGGCCATCGCCGTGGCCATCCGCCGCAGCCTCTCGAAGGCCACCGACTGGCGCGACTACGACTGGCAGATCGTGCACGACGCCCCCGTCTCGCCCAACCTCCACCTCGCGCTCGACCAGGTGCTCACCGAAGAGGTCGGTGCCGGCCGGCGCGGGCCGACGTTGCGCTTCTGGGAGTGGGACCAGCCCGCCGTCGTGATCGGCAGCTTCCAGTCGCTGAAGAACGAGGTCGACCTCGACGCCGCGTCGGCGCACGGCTTCGAGGTCGTCCGGCGCATCAGCGGTGGCGGCGCCATGTTCATGGACGCCCAGTCGATCGTCACCTACTCGCTCTACGCCCCGGGCGAGCTCGTCCAGGGCATGAGTTTCGCCGACTCGTACGCCTACCTCGACGAGTGGGTCATCACCGCCCTCAAGTCGCTCGGCATCGACGCGTTCTACCAGCCGCTCAACGACATCACGAGCGCCAAGGGCAAGATCGGCGGGGCCGCGCAGAAGCGGCTCGGCAACGGCGCCCTGCTGCACCACGCCACCATGTCGTACGACATGGACGGCGACAAGATGGTGCAGGTGCTGCGCATCGGGCGCGAGAAGATGAGCGACAAGGGCACGACGAGCGCCGCCAAGCGCGTCGACCCGCTGCGCAGCCAGACCGGCCTGCCCCGCGCCGAGATCATCGAGCGCCTCAAGCAAACCTTCACCGGGCTCTACGGGGCGACCGAGGGCCACGTCACCGAGGCCGAACTCGAGAAGGCCGAGCAACTCGTCACCTCGAAGTTCGCCACGCCCGAGTGGTTGGCCCGGGTGCCCTGAGGGCGAGACGCTCGCCGACGAGGCGACCCGCGCCTCCTCGGCCAGGCCGCGGTCGGCGGACGGGCCGCGGTCGGCGGACGGGCCGCGCTCAGCGGTCGAGCAGCTCGCGGTAGTCGACGTGGTCCTCGACGAAGTCGACCACGAACGGGCAGAGCGGCACGACCCTCAGGTCGGTGTTCGCGCGGACGTCGTCGAGGGCGCCCTGCACGAGCTGCGCGCCGAGGCCGGCCGACCGGCGACTGGGCTCGATCTCGGTGTGCGTGAAGCGGATCTCGTGGCCGACGACGTCGTAGGCCGCGAAGCCGACGGTCTCGCCGTCCTCGACGAGGGCGTACTGGTTCTGGGTGGGACGGTTCTCTACCTCGGTGGTCATCCCGACACGCTACGCGCCCCCGGTCGCGAATCGGGCACGTGTCGGTGCCCGGCAGGCAGCAGAATGGACGGATGCCCCTCGACTGGACCAGCGCCTCCCCGAGCCTCGTGGTCCACGGCGACAACCTCGACGTGACGGCCCAGCTGCCCGACGGCGGGTTCACGATCGTCTACCTCGACCCTCCGTTCAACACCGGGCGGCAGCAACGGCGCCGGTCGACGACGTCGGTGCGCAGCGCAGAGGACTCGGTCACCGCGGTGACGGGCTTCAAGGGCGTGCAGTACGAGCGCATCCGCGGCGACCTGATGGGCTACGACGACCGGTTCGAGGACTACTGGTCGTTCCTCGAGCCGCGCCTGGCCGAGGCGTGGCGGCTGCTCGCGGCCGACGGCACGCTCTACCTGCACCTCGACTACCGCGAGGCCCACTACGCGAAGGTGCTGCTCGACGCCCTGTTCGGGCGCGACTGTTTCTTGAACGAGATCATCTGGGCCTACGACTACGGCGCGAAGAGTCGCAACCGGTGGCCGACCAAGCACGACACGATCCTGGTCTACGTCAAAGACCCGAAGAGCTACCACTTCGACTCCACGAGCGTCGACCGCGAGCCCTACATGGCGCCGGGCCTCGTGACGCCCGAGAAGGTCGCCCGGGGCAAGCTGCCGACCGACGTGTGGTGGCACACCATCGTCTCGCCGACGGGTCGCGAGAAGACCGGCTACCCGACCCAGAAGCCCGAGGGGGTGCTGCGGCGCATCGTGCAGGCGTCCAGTCGCGAGGGCGACTGGGTGCTCGACTTCTTCGCCGGCAGCGGCACGACCGGCGCCGTGGCCGAGGCCCTGGGGCGGCGTTACCTGCTCGTCGACAGCAACGACGAGGCGGTGGGCGTCATGCGCAGGCGGTTGCCGTCGGCGCGGGTCGAGTCGACCTGACGGGGTGCAGGTCGGCGGCCGAGACCACGGTCGTGACCGAGCCGCGGACGAACGACACGAGCTGCTCGTGCGTGAGGCCCTGCATCTGCTGGGCCGAGAGGCCCGCCGAGGTGCTGCTCATCGGATCACTCCGAGTGCGAGCAGCAGGGCGGCGACCAGGCTGACGCTGGCCCCGGTCGCGGCCGTCGCGATGACGGCGAGCGTCCGCTGGCGGGCGGTGTCGCGCACCTCCGAGAAGGTGCTGCGGGTGGACGGGCGGTCGCTGCGAGCGACGTCGATCGTGGTCATGTCCGGCTCGTCTCCGGCACCCCTGCGGTGCCTGGCTGAACGGTGGTGGTGCTTCTGACGGTCACGACGCCGCCGTGAACCGGCGTCGTGCGGTCAGCCTGTCACGAGACGTCTAGCCGATCTAGTGAGTTCACCAGCTGTTCGCACAGCGGCTAGCACAGCCCCCGGGAGGCGCGGGTCAAGAGGTCGCGTCGCCCGCCGCGGTGATCGTGGCCGGCCCGCCCTCGCCCTCGCCGTCGACGTGGTGGTCGTCGATCTCGATCGCGGCCGTCATGCGCTGCAGGAAGCCCACGACGACGGCGGCCTGGTCGGGGTCGAGCGACTCGGCGGTCGAGATCATGCGGGCGTGCATCGCGGCCATCGTGTCGCGCACCTCGGAGTTCGACTCACCGGTGGCGGTCAGCAGCACGCCTCGCTTGTCGGTCGGGTGCGGATGGCGCAGCACGTGCCCGCTCGCTTCGAGCCGGTTGATCAGCACCGAGGTCGAGGCGGAGGTGATCTTCAGCTGCGTCGCCAGTTCTTTCGCACTGACGCTCTCACCCCGACGTTGGGCCCTCAACAAGAACCGCAACGCGGCGAGGTCGGTGTCGTTCATCTTCATCGACTTGCGGGTGCGGGCCCGCATGGCGACCTCGGCGGCGCGGTAGGCACGCAGGGTGTTCAGCACGGTGACGCCGCGTTCTTCGGAGCTGCTGCTGTACCAGTAACCGGACGCATCGAAGGGCGCGGCGGTGGCGTGCTGATCGGGCATGGGGCGAGTGTAGCCCATGTCGCTAGGTCGTCTAGCTAAAATCTAGGGGCTGATCGGGCATTTCTCGATCTGTCAACCCCTGTCTGCACGCGGGGCCGAGTTCTAGGCTCAGAGGGTCCGCCTCGCGTGGGCAGAGGCGTCCCGCCGTGTCGAACGGAGCTTCACGCAGGGATCGATTCGGTGGGGCGTCCCGTGACGAGAAAGGCCGCACGCCCGGTGGGCATGCGGCCTTCGGTCGTCTCGCCTCCCGCGTGAGCTTCACGGGCAGGGAACGCCGGACGCGAGACGATCCGTTCGGTGCCGAAGCACCGCCGGGAGAACGCTACCCGACACCTGCCGCCTCGCGACACCAGCTCGCGCGCATCCGTCGTCGGCCGACGACCGGCGGCGACCGCCGGCGACCGGCGGCGACCGGCGCGCGGACCCCGTCGGTGCCGGGCTCAGCGCCCCGGTGCTGCCTCGTCGTGGCGTTCGCCGACCGGCACGACGTCGATCGACCCCGTGTCGGGTGCGACGAGCGAGCCGGTCCGGGCGGCGGCCGCCTGGGCCGACAGGGCGGCGTCGGCCGCGACGGCGGCACGTGCGTCGTCGGCTGCCTCGTCGATGGCCGACTTCTGCCGCAGCGGCGTGGCCTTGAGGAAGAAGCTCAGCACGAAGGCGACCAGGACGACGGCCAGGGCCACCCAGAACACCGTGACGGCCGCGTTCGCGAAGCCGTCGAGGAACGGCGCGGCCAGTCGTCGGTCGGCCGTGTTGAGGAACGACGTGTTGCCGTCGAGGGCCCCGCTCACCTGCGACGTGTCGCCGCTGCCCGCCGCCTGGTACAGCTTGAGGATCGCCGCGTTGGCCGGGTCGGACAGCACCGACTGGTCGGCGAGGGCCGCCTGGGCGCGGGCCTGCAGGCTCGAGTCGGCGAAGGCCGCCGCGATCGTCTGCGGGATGCGACTGAACAACACCGAGAAGAGCACCGCGGTGCCGAGCGTTCCGCCGATCTGTCGGAAGAACGTCGACGCCGAGGTCGCGACGCCGATGTCACGAGCACCGACCGAGTTCTGCGAGGCGATGGTCAGCGTCTGCATCAGCTGACCGAGCCCCAGGCCGACGAGCAGCATGCCGACCATCATGAACCAGTAGGGCTTGTCGAACGAGAGGTTCGTGAACCAGAAGAACCCGGCGACCATGAACGCGGTGCCCGTGATCGGGAAGACCTTGTACTTGCCGGTGCGCGAGATGAGCTGGCCGGCGACGATCGACGAGATCATCAGGCCCGCGATCATCGGCAGCATCTGGAAGCCGCTCTCGGTCGGCGTGGCACCGTTCACGAGCTGCAGGTACAGCGGCACCGTGAGCAGCGCGCCGAACATGCCGAAGCCGACGAGCACGCCGAGCACGGTGGCCATCGAGAAGGTCGCGTTGCGGAAGAGCTTCAGCGGGATCAGGGCGTCGTCGCCCATCGAGCGCTCGATCACCACGAACGCGACGATGCCGACGGCCCCGATCACGTAGCACGCGAAGGCCCCGGGCGAGCTCCAACCCCAGGTGCGGCCTTGTTCGGCCACGAGCAGCAGCGGCACGGCGGCCACGATGACGGCCGCGGCCCCGAACCAGTCGATGCGGACGTTCTCGCGGCGCTTCTGGCCGGGGATGTGCAAGAACCGCACGACGATGAACAGGGCCACGATGCCGATCGGCACGTTGATCAGGAACACCCAGCGCCAGCCGGTGACGAAGAGGATCTGGTCGGCGCCGGCGAAGAGCCCCCCGACGAGCGGCCCGATGACGCTCGAGATGCCGAAGACGGCCAGGAAGTACCCCTGGTACTTGGCGCGTTCACGCGGGGCCAGGATGTCGCCCATGATCGTCAGCGGCAGCGCCATGAGGCCGCCGGCGCCCATGCCCTGGATCGCCCGGAAGATCGCGAGCTGGTACATGCTCTCCGAGAAGCCGGCGGCGATCGACCCGAGCAAGAAGATCGAGATGGCGATCAAGAACAACGGTCGGCGGCCGAAGATGTCGCTGAGCTTGCCGTAGATCGGCGTCGAGATGGTCGACACGACCAGGTAGGCGGTGGTCACCCACGCTTGCAGGCTGAGTCCGTCGAGGTCGTCGGCGATCGTGCGCATCGAGGTGCCGACGATCGTCTGGTCGAGGGCCGAGAGGAACATGCCAGCCATCAGGCCGAAGATGACGTAGAGGATCTGACGGTGGGTCATGAGGCCCTCGCGTTCGGCGGGGGCCGTGGTCGTGGGGGCGGGGACAGCGCTCGACATGATGTCTTCCGGTCTGGTGAGGAGGGGCGCGACTCGACATTGCGCGGTACGCAAAGTTACTTCACGGGCAAGAATTCGACAAGAAGAGGGATCGTCCGTTCCTCCCTCGCACGCCGGCCCTGACGCCACCCATGACTAGGCTCGACGCGATGTCTCGACGCCCCTCCCTGCCGCGCCCTGCGACGACCGTCCTGGCCGTCGTCCTCACCACGGGCCTGCTCGCCGCCTGCTCGGGCGGTGCATCCGAACCGAGCTCGAGCCCGGCCCCGAGCACGTCGGCCGCGACCGCGACACCGACGGCCACCGAGACCCCGACCCCGACCGAGGAGGCGCCTCCCACGTCCCCCACGACACCCGCGTTCGACAAGACGGCCCTGTCGGTCGACGACCCCGCCAGCCTCTGGGTCGTCAGCGACAAGCTGCGTCCGCTCGATCCGGTCGACTACGCACCCACCGACCTCGTCACGCCCGACGTCGTCCACCAGAACCCACCCACGCTGCGGGCCGAGCCCGCTGCCGCCGTGGTGGCGATGTTCCAGGCCGGCGAGGCCGAGGGGGCCGGGTCGTTCCAGGTGCAGAGCGCCTACCGTTCGTACGACACCCAGGTCAGCGTCTACGCCGGCTGGGTGCAGCGCCTCGGCCAGGCCCAGGCCGACGCCCAGAGCGCACGCCCGGGCTTCAGCGAGCACCAGACCGGGCTCGCCCTCGACATCAGCCCGGTGCCGCTGAGCTGCGCGCTGCAGGCGTGCTTCGGCGACACGACCCAGGGGCGGTGGCTGGCGGCGAACGCGTGGCGCTTCGGCTTCTTGCTGCGCTACCCGGCCGACAAGGTCGCCGTGACCGGCTTCACCTACGAGCCCTGGCACTTCCGGTACGTCGGCGTGCCGCTCGCGACCGAGATGCACGACACGGGCGTGACCACGCTCGAGGAGTTCTTCGGCCTGCCCGCCGCTCCCGACTACGCCCGCTGACGCACGTGTTCGTCCGACGCCCGCCCTCTGACGAGAAGCCCGCCACGGGCTGGCAGCTCGTCGTCATCGGTCTGGTCTTCATCGCCCTCGGCGTCGGGGCGTTCCTGGCCTTCAGCTACTGGGACTGGCAGGGGCGCATCGAGGGGCTCGCCCTGTTCGGCGTGCCGATCGGCATCGTGGTGATCATCTGGGGCATCACCCGGCTCGTCCGTGACGCGGTGCGCATCCGACGGGCCCGCCGCGCCAGCTGACGCCGGAGCCCGCCACCGGAAGACGGGCGTGTCCAGCGGACAGGGGCGACCGTAGTCGCCCGTCGTCGCCGGACAAGCCCGTCGGGCGATGCGGGAGGCCCGGTTCAGGCGCCCAGCGCCGCGTCGACGATCGTCTTGGCCTCGGCCTGCACGCGGGCCAGGTGCTCGGGGCCCTCGAACGACTCGGCGTAGATCTTGTAGACGTCCTCGGTGCCGCTCGGGCGGGCGGCGAACCAGGCCTTGTCGGTGACGACCTTGACGCCCCCGACGGCCGCATCGTTGCCCGGAGCCTTGCTGAGCTTGGCCGTGATGCGGTCGCCCGCCAGCTCGGTGGCCTCGATGGCGTCGCCGTCGAGCTTGCCCAGACGGGTCTTCTGCTCTTTGGTGGCGGCCGCGTCGACCCGTTGGTACACCGGGTCGCCGAACTTCTCGACCAGCTCGGTGTACAGCTGCGAGGGGGTCTTGCCCGTCACGGCGATGATCTCGCTCGCGAGCAGGGCCAGCAGGATTCCGTCTTTGTCGGTCGTCCAGACGGTGCCGTCCTTGCGCAGGAAGGACGCACCGGCGCTCTCTTCGCCACCGAACGCGACCGAGCCGTCGACCAGGCCCGGGACGAACCACTTGAACCCGACCGGGACCTCCCACAGGCGACGCCCGTGCGACTCGGCGACCTTGTCGATGATGCTCGACGAGACGAGGGTCTTGCCGATCGCCGCGTCGTCGCGCCACTCGGGGCGGTGCGTGTAGAGGTAGTCGATGGCCACGGCGAGGTAGTGGTTCGGGTTCATCAGGCCGCCGTCGGGCGTGACGATGCCGTGGCGGTCGGCGTCGGCGTCGTTGCCGGTCAGCACGTCGAACTCGTCCTTGCGGTGCACGACGCTGGCCATGGCCGAGGGGCTCGACGGGTCCATGCGGATCTTGCCGTCCCAGTCGAGCGTCATGAAGCGCCAGGTCGGGTCGACGCCCGGGTTCGTGACGGTCAGGTCGAGGCCGTAGACGTCGCGGATGGCGCCCCAGTACTCGACGCTCGCGCCGCCGAGCGGATCGGCACCGATCTTGACGCCGGCCGCCTTGATGGCGTCGATGTCGATGATGTTGACGAGGTCGCCCACGTAGCCGCGCAGGAAGTCGTGGCGGCCGGGGGTGCCGACGCCGCGCTTCACGTCGACGTTGCTGGCGGCGATGATGTCGTTGGCCCGGTTCGCGATCCACGTGGTGGCGTCGCTGTCGGCCGGGCCGCCGTGCGGCGGGTTGTACTTGAAGCCGCCGTCACGGGGCGGGTTGTGGCTCGGGGTGACGACGATGCCGTCGGCCTTGTCGGTGTTCGCCGGGTCGTTGTTGTAGACCAGGATCGCGTGGCTCAGCGCAGGAGTCGGCACGTAGCCGCCCTCGGCGTCGGCCAGCACCGTGACGTCGTTGCCGGTCAGCACCTCGACGGCGGTGCGCTCGGCCGGGCCGCTCAAGATGTGGGTGTCGCGCCCGATGAACAGCGGGCCGGTGATGCCCTGCCCGGCGCGGTACTCGACGATCGCCTGCGTGATGGCGGCGATGTGGGTCTCGTTGAACGCCGCGTCGAGCGACGAGCCGCGGTGACCCGAGGTGCCGAAGACGACCTTCTGCTCGACCTTCGTCACGTCGGGGACGAGGTCGTAGTACGCGGCCGAGACCGCTTCGGGGTCGATCAGGTCGCTGGCTTCTGCGGGGGTTCCGGCACGGTCGGTCATGGGGACATCCTGGCACCAGCCGACGACCTTCGTCGCGGTGCCCCGACGGCTCTCAGTAGGCTCCTCGACATGCCGACCCGCGCCTCCTCGACGACCTACAGCTACCTCGGGCCCGCGGGCACCTTCACCGAGGCGGCGCTGAAGCAGGTGCCCGAGGCCGTCGGCGCCACCTGGAAGAGCGTCAACAACGTCGGAGAGGCGCTCGCCGACGTCGTCTCGGGCGTCAGCACCGCGGCGATGATCGCCATCGAGAACAGCGTCGAGGGCGGCGTCAGCGCCACGCAGGACGCCCTCGCCACGGTGCCGGGCCTGCGCATCGTGGGCGAGTACCTGGTCCGCGTGAACTTCGTGCTCGTCGCCCGACCCGGGACGCGCCTCGAGGAGGTGCGGCTCGTCAACGCGCACCCGGTCGCCTACGCGCAGACCCACCGCTGGCTCGAACGCACCCTGCCGGGCCACGGGCACCTGCCGGCCTCGTCGAACGTGGCCGCCGCCGCGTCGCTGCTCGAGGCGGGCGGGGCCGGGGGCTCCGCGGACGCCGCGGTCGCGCCTCCCGGCATCACCGACCACCACGACCTCGAGGTGCTCGCCCGCGAGATCGGCGACAACGACCAGGCCGTCACGCGCTTCGTGCTGGTCAGTCGCACCGTGCCCGTGCCGCCCGCGACCGGGGCCGACAAGACCAGCCTGATCGTCGAGCTGCCGACCGACGGCTCGGGTGCGCTGGTCGACATGCTCGAGCAGTTCGCGACGCGCGGCATCAACCTGAGCCTCATCCAGTCGCGACCGATCGGCGACGCCCTCGGCCGGTACCGGTTCGTCATCGACCTCGAGGGGCACGTGCTCGACGAGCGCGTCGCCGACGCGCTGCTCGGGCTCAAGCGGTTCAGCCCGAACGTGATGTTCCTCGGGTCGTACCCGCGCGCCGACGGGGCCCCTGCCGAGGTCTCGTCGCGCTACGTCGACGAGGCGTTCGTCGAGGCCCGTGACTGGCTACGGGGCCTGATCAGCGGCCTGCGCTGACGCACGGACGCCCCCGTCCCGCGACCCGGGCTCCGGGTAGGGGGAAGGAGGCGTCGTGGGGTGACGGACGGTGATCAGGAGTCGGCCGGCACGCGGACGGTCAGCCCGCCCGGGTCGACCACCGCGCGCAGGGCGACGGCCTTGCCGACCGAGTCGCCGTCGATCTCGAAGTCCTGGGGGGAGTCGAGGCGCAGGACGAGCTTCTTGCCCTTGTTGTAGCGCAGGGTGCGCACCTCACGGCTGTTGGCGGCGAGGATGCGACGGCCGACCTGGGTGCGACGCAGCACGCCGTTCTCCCACACGATCTTGACCCAGATCTGAACCCAGCCGAAGAAGCCCTCGGGGCGCAGGGCGACGATGTCGAAGATGCCGTCGTCGACCGCGGCGTCGGGCAGCAGCATGATGTTCGCGGGCAGCAGCCCGCAGTTGCCGACGATGATCGTGTGGGCGCGCATCGACTTGCGGCCCTGGTCGTCGAGCTCGTAGCGGACGTCGATCTTGTTGTCGTCGCGCAGGGCGCGGGCGATGGCGTCGACGTAGGCGAGCCAGCCGACCCGCTTCTTGAGGTCGTCGTTGGTGTTCGCGAGCATCTTGGCGTCGAGGCCGACGCCGGCCATGACGACGAACGCCTTGGTCTCGCGCGAACCGTCTTCACGCTCGATGTCGACGACGCCGAGGTCGATGTCGCGGTCACGACCGCTGAAGGCCGTGGCGATCGAGTCGTCGAGGTTGTCGAGCGAGAGGTCGAGGTTGCGCGCCAGCAGGTTGCCGGTGCCCGAGGGCAGCAGGGCCAGCGACGCGTCGGTGCCCTGCAGGGCCTCGGCCACCGCGCGGACGGTGCCGTCGCCGCCGGCCGCGATGACCATGTCGGCGCCGTCGGCAAGGGCCTGCTTCGTGACCTCGCCGCCCGGGTCTTCTTTGCTGGTCTCGTAGTACTTGGTGGGGGCCCAGTCGTTCGAGAACTCGTGGCGCTCGACGGCCGTCTTGATCGCGTCGAGGTCGACCTTGATCGGGTTGTAGACGACCGCGGCGGTCTGGCGAGCCGTCTCGGGCTCGGGCGCGGAGGCGCGCTCGGCGGGGGCGGGGGAGGTGGCGGTCATGGGGCGAGCGTATTGGACGTGACCCGGCGAGGTAACGGGATGGCGATGGCTCTGTGCAGATCGTCGGCCGCGCGGGTGCCGTTGCCTAGGATGGGCGGGTGATCGATCCCCAGTTGCTTCGTGAATCCCCCGACCTCGTCAAGCAGAGCCAGCGGGCCCGGGGCGACTCCGAGTCGCTCGTCGACGACGCCGTGGCGGCCGATCAGGCCCGCCGGGCCGCCATCGCCTCGTTCGAAGAGCTGCGGGCCGAGCAGAACGCCTTCGGCAAGACCGTCGCCAAGGCACCGAAAGACGAGAAGAAGGCGCTGGTCGCGCAGGCGCAGCAACTCGCCGCCCGCGTGAAGGAGGCGCAGGTCGCCTCGAACGAGGCCGATGCGGTCTTCGACACGGCCGCGCGCGGCATCGGCAACGTCATCGTCGACGGCGTGCCGGCCGGTGGCGAAGCGGACTTCGTGACGCTCCGCGAGCACGGCACCCGCCCTTCCTTCGATTTCGAGCCGCTCGACCACGCCGACCTCGGCGAGAAGCTCGGCGCGATCGACATCAAGCGCGGCACCAAGGTGTCGGGCTCACGCTTCTACTTCTTGCGCGGCATCGGCGCCCGCCTCGAGCTCGGCCTGATGAACATGGCGCTCGACCTCGCGCTGGCGAACGACTTCACGCCCCTGATCACCCCGACGCTGGTGCGACCCGAGGTCATGGCGGGCACGGGGTTCTTGGGGTCGCACGCCGACGAGGTCTACCACCTGCCCGCCGACGACCTCTACCTCACGGGCACGAGCGAGGTCGCGCTCGCCGGGTACCACTCCGACGAGATCCTCGACGTCGAGGCTGGCCCGATCCGCTACGCCGGCTGGTCGACCTGCTACCGCCGCGAGGCCGGGGCCGCCGGCAAAGACAACCGGGGCATCTTGCGGGTGCACCAGTTCAACAAGCTCGAGATGTTCAGCTACGTGCACCCCGACCAGGCCGAGGCCGAGCACGACGCGCTCGTCGGGTTCCAAGAGACCATGATGCAGGCGCTCGGCCTCAGCTACCGCGTCATCGACGTCGCGGCCGGCGACCTCGGCTCGAGCGCCGCCCGCAAGTTCGACATCGAGGCCTGGGTGCCGACGCAGGGCACCTACCGCGAGCTGAGCAGCACGTCGAACTGCACCACGTTCCAGGCCCGCCGCCTCGACACCCGTTACCGCACCGAGAGCGGCAAGACCGCCCCCGTCGCGACCCTCAACGGCACCCTGGCCACGACGCGCTGGCTCGTCGCGATCCTCGAGACGCACCAGCGGGCCGACGGTTCGGTCGTCGTGCCCGAGGCCCTGCGCGGCTACCTCGGCGGCCTCGAGGTCATCGAGCCGGTCGCATGAGCCAGGCCGACGCCACCCAGCCCGACGGCGAGCCCGTGTCGGCCGCCGACCGGTGGCTCGTCGCACTCGACGTCGACGGCACGATCATGCCCGAAGACGGGTCGATCTCCGAGGGCGTGCTCGGTGAGATCACGCGCCTGCACGACGAGGGCCACCAGGTCATGATCGCGACCGGGCGGTCGGTGTCGATGACGCTGCCCGTCATGGAGCGCCTCGGCCTCGTGTCCGACTACGTCGTCTGCGCGAACGGCGCGATCACCCTGGGGCGCGACGAGTCGGCGCCGTCCGGTTACCGCCGCGTGCACGTCGAGGAGTTCGACCCGACCGAGGTGCTGTCGACGATCCGCGAGGCCCTGGCCGACGCCGGTGCCGGCTACGCCGTCGAGGACCAAGAAGGGCTGCTGCGGTACTGCGGCACGTTCCCGGCCGCGGCGGCGGCCTTGAACGCCGAGAAGGTCGAGTTCGACGACCTCGTCCGGCGGCCCGCCACCCGGGTGGTCGTGGTCTCGCCCGACCACGACACCGAGGACTTCCTCTCGGTCGTCGAGCGCATGGGGCTGCAACACGTCAACTACAACGTCGGCTGGACGGCGTGGCTCGACATCGCCCCCGACGGCGTCACCAAGGCGACGGCGCTCGAGCGCGTGCGGCAGTGGCTCGACGTGCCGCGCTCACAGGTGCTCGCCGCGGGCGACGGGCGCAACGACATCGACATGCTGCGCTGGGCCGCCGCCGAGGGGCGCGGCGTCGCCATGGGCCAGGCCCCCGACGACGTCGTGGCCGCGGCCGGCGAGCAGACGGCGAGCGACCTCGACGACGGTCTCGCCGAAGTGCTCGCCACGCTCTGAGCGGTTAGACTCGGGCCCGGTTGCCCGGTGCCCGCACCCCGCCACGAGATGGACACGACGCCACGGTAAAACGTGGTGCTGTGCCCACATCGTGGCGGCGTAGCTCACCAGGCCACCGGGAGGGCTGTCCGAGCGGCCGATGGAGCTTGTCTTGAAAACAAGTGGGCAGAGATGTCTCGTGGGTTCGAATCCCACGCCCTCCGCCGGACGGGCCGCGCCCTCGACACGGCGCGGTGAGGCCGGGGGCCTGCACCGCGCCTCCCGGGGTGGGGGCCGTCAGGCCTTGGCGGCGGCGTAGGTCGAGAAGGCCTCGCCGATCAGCGTGCTGAGCTCGCGCCAGGTGGTGTCGTCGACCGAGACGGGGGAGTCGCCGTCGACGAAGCCGGCGTGCTTGTGCAGCACGTCCGAGCCGACGGCGGGCAGGACGAAGAAGTCGCGGGTCCAGTCGTCGGTGTCGCCGCTGACGGGCGCGCGGTACCAGTCGAGGTAGGCGTCGAAGACGTCGTTGCGCTCGTCGCCCTTGAGTCAGGTCTCGACCGAGTCCCGCCAGGCGTCTCGGTTGGTCTCGCCGTTCATGTGGTCCTCCGGGGGCCGGTGCGTGCGGGAGCGTCCGCGACCGCCGGTCCAGTGTCCCAGGTCGGGCTCCGCGACGACCACGCGTGCCCCCCGAAGGGGAACGCCCCGTCCCCCCGAACAGGGACTGAACGCCGTCGCGCCCGCGTGTTGCACTGTTCGAGCCTTCCGATGCGGCCTCGCACCGGCCGGCACCCCGGGCGGGCCGAACACCGCCCGGGCCCTCGACTCCAGGACCGACACCCATGACCCACATGACCCCGACGACCCGCGCCGCCGTCGTCATCGGCGCCGCCGTCGCCCTCGTGGCCGGCCTCGCCGCCACCCCGACCGCCGCCCACGCCGCCGGCCCCACGCCGACGTCCACGTCGAAGGCCGCCGCGCGCTCGAGCGCCACGACGACCCCGCAGACCATCCGCACCGCGAGCAGCGCCACCCTGTACAAGGGCGGCCTCTTCGTCGACGCGAACGGCGAGGCCGCCCGGGCCGCGACGACGCTCTCGTCGCAGGGGCGCACCGCCGAGGCCTCCGCGGCCAGGACGATCGCGCAGCAGTCGGTCGCGACCTGGCTCGGCGGTTGGTTCTCCGACGCCCAGCTCGTGAAGAAGATCGACGCGACCGTCGCCGCCGCCGAGAAGAAGGGGACGACCCCGGTCTTCGTCACCTACAACATCCCCAACCGCGACTGCGGCAGCCACTCGGCCGGCGGATCGGCCGACAACGCGGCGTACCTGCGCTGGAACCAGCTCGTCGCCTCGCGTCTCTCGGGCCACCGTGCCGCGGTGGTCGTCGAGCCCGACGCCCTCGCGTTGATCAGCAACTGCCCCACCCAGACGAACGGGCGCGAGGCGACCATCGCGGCGGCCGTGCGGGCTCTCGCCGACGCCGGGGTGCCGGCCTACATCGACGCCGGCAACTCGAACTGGGTGCCGCCGCAGACGATGGCCGCGCGCCTCAAGGCCGCGGGAGTCGACCGGGCGCGGGGCTTCGCGACCAACGTCTCGAACTACTACCCGGTCGAGGCCGAGCGTGCGTACGCCGAGAAGGTCTCCCAAGCGGCAGGAGGCGCCCGTTACGTGATCGACACGTCGCGCAACGGTCGCGGCTGGAAGGGCACGTGGTGCAACGCCCCCGGCGCCGGTCTGGGGTCGGCGCCGTCGGTGCAGGGCGGCACGACGAAGCTCGACGCGCTGCTCTGGATCAAGACCCCCGGGGCGAGCGACGGCGAGTGCAACGGCGGCCCGTCGGCCGGCACCTGGCACGCCTCGTACGCGGTGGCGCTCGTCGCGAACCGCAAGGTCGGTTGACGTCGGGCTCACCCAGGGTGGTCTGCGTACACTCTTCTTCTGCCCGTACACCGAACGGCGCCATCCTGCCCACCAGACCCGGGGGACCGATCCAGTCACTCCGGTCCGGGCGGGCGTCCGGCGCCCTCGATGACCGAGAGGACACCGCGTGAGCGACCTTCGCGACCGATCCGGCCGTGGCCGCCGAGCCGCCCGCCCCCAGAAGGCCCCCTTCTGGCGCCGCCCCGCCCCCGTGTCGACGGGCGTGGCCCGTCATGGGCGCCTCAAGGACGGAGGCGCGGTGCGGGCCGTCACGAAGGTCGTCGCGGCCTCGGTGGCGGTCCTGCTCGTCAGCGGCGCCTCGGTCGGCGCCATCGCGGCGTACCAGGTGCGCAGCGACCTCGGCACGGGTGTCGAGCTGCAGGCGGCGAAGGGCCAGACCAACAAGGCCGCACCGCCGTCGATCAGCGAGTACGAGGGCGGGTTCAACATCCTCGTGGTCGGCACCGACAACGACGCCAGCCAGGACGAGGGGGCCTTCGGCAAGCGCGACGCCACCCTCAACGACGTCAACATCCTGCTGCACGTCTCGGCCGACCATAGCAACGCGACGGCCGTCAGCATCCCGCGCGACCTGGTCGTGCCGATCCCGTCGTGCGCGAAGGAGGACGGCTCGGGGTACTACTCGGCCATGGCGGCCCGTCCCATCAACGAGGCCTACTCGTACGGCGGCCTGAGCTGCGTCGCCTCGACCGTGTCGGCCCTGACCGGCCTCGACATCCCCTTCGCCGGGATGATCTCGTTCAACGGCGTCATCGAGATGTCGAACGCCATCGGCGGCGTCCCGGTCTGTGCGGCCACCCCCATCGAGGACCGCTACACGGGCCTCGACATCCCCGCCGGCGAGTCGGTCCTCTCGGGGGCCGACGCCCTCGCCTTCCTGCGCACCCGGCACGGCGTCGGCGACGGCTCGGACCTCGGCCGCATCAGCAGCCAGCAGGTCTACCTCTCGTCGTTGCTGCGGACGGTCAAGAGCGCCGACACCCTGAGCAACCCGACGAAGCTCTACTCGCTCGCCCGCGCCGCGGCGAGCAACATGACCCTCTCGGAGGGCCTCACCAAGATCGACACCATGGTGCAGATCGGACTCGCGTTGCGCGACCTGCCGCTCGACGACGTGAACTTCGTGCAGTACCCGGGCACCACCGGCGGCACCGGGGTCTACGCGGGCAAGGTGCAGCCGAACACGGTCGTCGCGAAGCAGTTGTTCGACGCCGTCCGGAGCGACGTGCCGTTCTCGATCCCCGAGGGCAGCACCGGCATCGGTTCCGAGAGCACGGCCCCGGCCGCGACGCAGGCGCCGACGGCGACGACCCCGCCGGCCACGGGCGACACGACCGCCCCCGCCGACACGGCGGCTCCCGCCGACACGGCGGCTCCGGCCGACCCGGGCACGGGGTCGCAGACCACGGCCCCGTCGACCGAGGTCATCGAGGGCCTGACCGGCCAGACGGCCGCCGACCAGACCTGCTCCGTGGCGTTCGGCTCGAACTAGGCGCACCGACCGAGAGTCGTCCCGGCGAGTAACCAGCTCGCCGGGACGACCGGTGACCTCAAGCGGCGGCCCGAACGCGCGCGCATGAGAACCCCGCGGTGCCGGGATCAGGGGTTCGGCACCGAGGGGGGTGTGGAGGCCGGCGTCGGTGCCGGCGACGAGCCCCTCGGACGCCACCGTTCGGGTGCGGCGTTCGATCGTGGGGCACGTGACGCGGCGACCGTCGGAGGGCGTGTTCGGCAAGGGTGAACGGGCCCGTGCTGTCAGGCCCCGGCCCCTCGGCCGTCGTCGGCGTCAGGGGTACTCTACGTGTCGGCACAAATGCCGACAAGCCGATCGCGGCCCTCGGAGCGGGTGGGCCGAGGGTGGTTCTGCCGCCGCCCGCCTCGGTTCGGCATCTGGCCCGCGGGCCGCTATGCTTGTCCCTGCGCGTTCGCTCGCGAGCCGCTCGGAGCCGTCGCATAGTTCGGCCTAGTGCACCACCCTGCTAAGGTGGAGTTCCCTTTGTGGGAACCGTGGGTTCAAATCCCACCGGCTCCGCGGAAAGCCACGTCGGTCCTCTCTCTCGCCAGAGATGTTCCGGGGTGGCTTTTCTTCTGCCCTCTCTCGGTCGCACCGGCGTCCCCCGGTGTGGTGCTCTCCCAGACGGCTGCGGCGTAGCGTGATCGGCGACGACGAGTCGTCTCGACCGCAGGAGGCCCCCGGGTGAAACGCATCCACTACACCGACGAGTACATGGTCACCGGCGACACGATCGCGGCCGCCGTCGTCGAGTACGCGCGGGCGCTGGCGATGAAGAACAAGTCCGACATGGTCGACCTGCCGGGCATGGACCGCATGGGTCTGCACCAGAGGTTCCAGATCCTGCTCGGCCCGGCCAGCCAGATGCTGGTCTCCGAAGAGCAGACGGACGAGGCCGAGATCGACGATCCCGGCCTGGTCGACGACATCGAGGCGCGCATCCAACGCCTGCGGGGCGCCGAGCCGCAGTCCGGCGAGCCCGCCGACGGCATCCCCCTCGATTCCGACGAGTTCTGATCGACGACAGGTTCTGATCGCCGACAGGCGTCGTCCGCGTGTCGCGAGGCGACATCTGTCGTCGAGACGCTTGTCAAGGGCCCGCCGAGCGGGGCCGGACCGACTAGCGTCGGCACGATGACCCCCACCGCGCCTCCTGACCCGACCGAGCCCGTGGTCCCGGTCACCCTGGGAGGCGCCGGCCCGGTGGTCGGGACGGCCACCGCCCTCGTCGTCGACCGGTTGCGATCGCGGGCGACACCGCCGGTGGCCGATGCGCTCGACCTCGCGGTCGAGCTCGGGCGGCACGGTGCGTTGCCCGGACTCGGGTCGACCGCCGACCTCTGGCAGGCCCTGGCCACGCTCGCGGCCCACGACCTCGGTGCCGCCCGGGCCGCGGAGCCGCACCTCGACGCGATCGCCATCCTCGACCAGCACGCCGGGGACGCCCCGGCAGTCGCCGCAGCGACCGGCGACGGCGACGGCGAAGACGGCGACGTCCCCTCGCCCCTTCCCGCGCGGGCCCGCGACGACGACTCCTTCACATGGGGCGTGTTCGCCGCCGAGGGGCCCGGCGTCCGCCTCGCCGCCGAGCCCCGGCCGGGCACGGCGTCCGAGCCCGACGGCGCCGCCCCCGCCTGGTCCCTCTCGGGCACGAAGCCCTGGTGCTCGCTCGCGGGCACCGTCGACGGCGCCCTGGTCACCGCCTGGGTCGGAGACGACCGTCGGCTCTTCTCGGTCGACCTCCGCCAGCCCGGGGTCACCGTCGAGGCCGACGCCTGGCACGCCAGGGGCCTCGTCGAGATCCCGTCCGGCCCGGTCTCGTTCGACGACGTCGAGGCACACGAGGTCGGTGCGCCGGGCTGGTACCTCGAACGGCCCGGGTTCTCGTGGGGCGGCATCGGCGTCGCCGCGTGCTGGTACGGCGGCGCGGTCGGGGTGGCCCGCACACTGCTCACCGCGGCGGTGACCGCCTCGGGTCGCGCGCCGGGGCGTCCGGCCGACCCGCACCTCCTGCAGGCCCTCGGCCTCGTCGACACGCGGTTGGCCGACGCTCGTCGCGCGCTGGTCGAGGCGGCCGACCTCGTCGACGCCGGCGAGGCGACCGGCGACGCGGGGCGCCTCCTCGCGAAGCGCGTCCGCGGCACCGTCGCCCACGCCTGCGACGAGGTGCTCGCCCGGGCGTCGCGCGCCCTGGGCCCCGCGCCGCTCGCCACCGACGCGGCCCACGCCAAGCGCGTCGCCGACCTCCAGCTGTACCTGCGCCAGCACCACGGTGAACGTGACGACGCCTCGCTCGGCCAGACGGTGCTGAGCGACGCCGTCGCGGACGGACGCGCCGCGTGGTGAGCTTCGACGGTCGCGCGCCGGGCACCCCGGTCGAGACCTGGGAGGCCGACCCGCGCCTCCTCGCCCTGCCGCCGCTCGACGGCGCCGTCGACCCCGCCACGGTGTCGCGACTGGTCGTGCTGGCCGCCCACCCCGACGACGAGACGCTCGGTGCCGGCGGCCTGATCGCCGACGCGGCGGCGCGTGGGCTGTCGGTGACCGTCGTCGTCGTCACCGACGGAGCCGCCTCGCACCCCGGGTCGGCCACCGCCGCCGAGAGCCTCGTCGCGACACGGGCCGAGGAGGCGCGGGTGGCGGTCGGCCTGCTGGGTCACGACGTCGAGCTGGTCCGGTGGGCCGTGCCCGACGGGGCCGTGCGCGAGGCCCGCGCCGAGATCACCGAACGCCTGCGGCCCCTGCTGCCCGGGCCGGGCGGCGTGCTCGTCGCCCCCTGGCGCGGCGACGGCCACCGCGACCACCGGGTGCTCGGCGAGATCGCGGCCGAGCTGGTCGACGAGGCCGGTGCCTCGGCACCCCGGCTGCTGCAGTACCCGATCTGGCTCTGGCACTGGGGTTCTCCCGAGCACCCGGACGTGCCCTGGGCGTCGATGAGGCTGTCGCCGCTCGACGCCGCCGCCGAGGCCGCGAAGCGCTCGGCCCTGGCGGCCTATGCGTCGCAGCGTCGACCGCTGTCGGCTGCGCCCGCGGACGCGGCGGTGCTGCACCCGGTGTTCGAGCGGCACTTCGCCCGCGGGCGCGAGGTGTTCGTCGTCGACGATCACGGGACCTCGAGCCCGCCGGCGGCCGCGACCGAGGCCACCTTCGACCGGACGCACGCCCGCCGGGCCGACCCCTGGCGCGTCACCACGCGCTGGTACGAACGGCGCAAGCGCGCCCTGACCATCGCGTCGCTGCCGCGCGAACGCTACGGCCGCGTGCTCGAGGTCGGCTGCTCGATCGGCGTGCTGACCGGCGACCTGGCCCCGGCAGCCGATCGCCTGCTGGCCCTCGACGTGTCGTCGGTCGCCGTCCAGGCCGCCCGCGAACGACTCGCGAACCTGCCGCACGTCACGGTCGAGCAGGCCGACGCCGCCGTGGACTACCCCGCGGGTGCCTTCGACCTCGTCGTCCTCAGCGAGGTGGGCTACTACCTGGGCCCCGACGCGTTCGGGCGACTGGTCGACTCGATCGTCGACGGGCTCGCCGACGACGGCGACGTCGTGGCCTGCCACTGGCTGCAGCCCGAGGGGGACTTCCGCCAGAGCGCCGGCGACGTCCACGCCCGGCTGGGGGCCGACCCGCGCCTCCACCGGGTCTCGCACCACGTCGAGGACGACTTCGTGCTCGACGTGTTCTCGCGCGACCCGCGCTCGGTCGCGCAGCGGACGGGGCTGCGATGAGCGACGCGCCGGACCGCCCCGTGTCCGCCGGCCCTGCGTCCGTCGGCCCCGTGCCCGCCCGGGCCGTGCGCGCGGTCGCGGTCGTCGTGCCCGCGCACGACGAGGAGGAGCTCGTCTCGCGCGCCCTCGTCGGCGTCGAGCGCGCCCGTCGGCACACGGCGCGGACGCACCCGGAGGCGCGGGTCGTCGTCGTCCTCGTGGCCGACGCCTGCACCGACGGCACGGTCGCGGCCGCCCGGGCGCACCCCGGCGTGAGCGTGGTCGAGATCGACGCCCGCGGTGTCGGCGTCGCCCGGGCCGTCGGGGTCGACGCCGCCCTGACCGCCCTCGGGCTGCCGGCGGGCGGATCGCCGGCCGACGCACCGTCGGGGGAGTCGCCGTCGGCCGACGCGCTGCCCCTCGACGCCGTGTGGCTCGCCTGCACCGACGCCGACTCGGTCGTCCCGGTCGGCTGGATCGACGACCAGCTCGACCGGGCCGCCCTCGGAGCCGACGTCGTCATCGGCACGGTGCGCCCCGACTTCGCCGACCTCGCGCCCCGCCAGATCGCGGCGTGGACGGGGCGGCACACGCCGGGCCGACCGAACGGTCACGTGCACGGCGCCAACCTCGGCGTGCGGGCCTCGTCGTACACGGCCGTCGGGGGGTTCGCCCCCGTCGACCTGCACGAGGACAACGACCTCGTCGACCGGCTGCGCGCCGCGGGTGCGACGCTCGTCGCCTCGGACGTCGGCGAGGTGCTGACCTCGGGCCGGCGCGACGGACGCACGTCGGGCGGCTACGCGGGCTACCTCGCCGTCGACCTGCTGGCGTGACGGGGCCGACCCGCGCCTCCTGACGGGGCCGCCGCGGTGTCTTCGCCCTGCCGGCGGTGTCGCCGCCGTGCCGGCGAGGGCACGGGCGACCCCGGGAGGCGCGCGCGGCTCAGTCGCGCAGGGTCGCCAGGTACGCGGCCTCGCGTTCGTACCCGTCCGCGTCGGCGGCGAGCTCGGCCTTGCCCAGCTCGACCGCCTTGTCGCGGCTCATCTCGGCCAGGTCGTGCAACCGGACGATCGCGACCCGCAGCACGTCGGCCCAGGTCGCCTCGCTGCCGTAGGCGTCGAGCATCAGTCGCACGCGGCGCTCGGCATCGGCCATGCCGGGTGCGTTCGGGGGAGTGCGGTCGGTGAGGGGGACGGCGCGGGTCGCGTAGTAGGCGAGGTCCCAGAGGCGGGGGCCGGGCGAGGCGAAGTCGAAGTCGATGACGCCCACGACGTGACCCGCGGCGTCGTAGGCGAGGTTGTGGGGTGCGAAGTCGTTGTGGCAGATCACCTCGGACGGCACCTTCGCCGGTGCCTGCCAGACGGCGCCGTCGAGGCCGAAGCCGATGCTCGCGTCGTGCAGCCGCCGCAGCAGTCGGGCACCCTCGACCAGGGCCTCGTCGGTGAAGACGTGGTCGGGCAGCGGGTAGACGGGCACGTCGGCGTCGACGAAGCTCAGGCGTTCGCGGCCGCCCTCGATGCCGAGCGGTCGGGGGATGCCGACGACGCCCGCCCGCGCCAGGTACGCCAGGTGGCGGTGGACGGTGGGCGTCCAGGGGCCGGCCACGCGCAGGACGGTGTCGCCCTGGCGGACGACCGCGTTCATGTTGCCGCCGGCCAGCACCTCACCGTCGGGCGGACCGGCACCCCGGTCGTCGCCGGACGGGACGGTCACGGCTCAGGCGACCGGGCCGAAGCCCGTGCGGAACCGGTCGAAGGTCGTCACCCAGTAGGCCCGGAGTGCCTCGACGCGCTCGTCGTCGGTGGTGGCGTCGGCCCACGGGTCGTAGACGCCGCGGAGGACGGCGATGACCGCGCCCCAGGTCGAGTGGATGAGCAGCGACGTCGTCAGGGGGTCACGCGACGGCCCGACGGCGAGGGCGATGACGTCGCCGACCCGCTCGGTCATCGGGACGCCGACCGCGAGCACGTACGGCAGCAGGGGCTCGTGCGTCCGCAGCAGGTGCCGCAGGCTGATCATGTACTCGCACAGCTGCGTGTCGACCGCCGAGAGCAGCAGCAGTTCGAGCAGGTCGATGTCGGTGCCCTCGAACGACGCCAGGGCCGAGAGGTCGGACGCGTCGACGGCGGCGCCCGCCTTGTTGAGCAGCACCGAGGCCACGGCGTCTTCTTTGCACGAGTAGTGGTTGGCGAACGTCCGCCTCGAGTAACCTGCCAGGGCGGTCACGTCTTCGACGACGAAGCCGTCGAAGCCCTTCTCGGTCGCCAGTCGGAAGGCTGCGTCCGCCAGGCCGCGACTGGTCGCGCGACGCTTCTCGTCACGCCCGCCGACGGCCTCGGTCGCGAATCGGGGCGGGCCGCCGCGTGCCGAGGTCTGCTGCATCCGACCATGGTGCCGCGAGTTCCTGAGAATTTCCATGCCCAATGGGCAACGGCGTGCGGGGATCGCGTACTCTGGGGGAGTCCGATTCGGGTCGGACGGCCTCGAGAGGCACCGGGCACAAGACCTCCGTGAGATCGCGAAGGGCCGCGTCGGGTGCGACCCTCCTGCTGAACCACGAGCGGGGTCCTGGTCCTCTCGAGACACACGCCTCGTGGCCCCCGCGGTCACGGGGCGTTCCCGTGTGCTCGTCGATCCGCTTCCGGGGTGACAGGCTGAGCGCATGAGGCGAGGTCGGTTGCGGGTGCTGCTGGGGGCGGCGCCCGGCGTGGGCAAGACGTACACGATGCTCGAAGAAGGAGCGCGGCTGCGCGACGAGGGGCTCGACGTCGTCGTGGCCGTGGTCGAGACGCACGGCAGGCGGGCGACCTCGGCGCGCGTCGGCGACCTCGAGACGGTGCCCCGGCGGACGGTCGTCCACCGCGGGGTGACGTTGGACGAGCTCGACCTCGAGGCCGTGCTCGCACGGGCGCCACAGCTCGCGCTCGTCGACGAGCTCGCCCACACGAACGCCCCGGGCTCGACGCACGAGAAGCGGTGGCAGGACGTCGAGGCGCTGCTGGACGCCGGCGTCGACGTCGTCTCGACCGTCAACGTGCAGCACGTCGAGTCGCTCACCGACGTCGTCGAGCGCATCACCGGGGCCGCCCAGCGCGAGACCGTGCCGGACGCGGTGCTGCGCGCCGCCGATCAGGTCGAGCTGGTCGACCTCGCCCCCCAGGCCCTGCGCGACCGGTTGGCCGAGGGCGTGGTGTACCCGGCCGACCGGGTCGACGCGGCGCTGTCGAACTACTTCCGCCTGGGCAACCTCACGGCCCTGCGCGAGCTCGCCCTGCTCTGGCTCGCCGACGAGGTCGACAGCGCCCTCAAGGCCTACCGCGACGAGCACGGCATCGACAGCACGTGGGAGGCCCGAGAACGCGTCGTCGTCGCCCTCACCGGTGGGCCGGAGGGCGAGACGCTCATCCGTCGCGGGGCCCGCATCGCCGCCCGGTCGTCGGGCGGCGAGCTGGTCGCGGTGCACGTCAGCGGCCAGGACGGCCTCCGCCAGGGGGCACCGGGCGCCCTCGCCGCGCAACGGTCCCTGGTCGAGAAGCTCGGCGGCACGTACCACCAGGTCGTGGGTCAGGACGTGCCGCGAGCGCTCGTCGACTTCGCCCGCGGGGTGAACGCCTCGCAACTGGTCATCGGCGTGAGCCGGCGCGGGCGCCTCGCCGCCGCGCTGACCGGGCCCGGCATCGGCGCGACGGTGATCCGCGAGTCGGGCAGCATCGACGTCCACATCGTCACCCACGCCTCGGCCGGCCGCGAGCGGGTGCTGCCGCGCCTCGGCGGGGCGTTGTCGCGGGGCCGCGTGGTGGCCGGCTTCGTCCTCGCCCTCGTGGCCGGGCCGCTGCTCACCGGGTTGCTCGCCGGGCACCGGTCCGAGGACGGCATCGCGGGCACCGTGCTGGTCTTCCAGCTGCTCGTCGTCGTCGTGGCCGTCACCGGCGGCCTGTGGCCGGCGCTGCTCGCCGCGCTCCTCTCGGGCGTGACGCTCGACCTCTTCTTCATCGCGCCGATCTACCAGCTGACCATCGCCGAACCGCTGCACCTGGCGGCCCTCGTGCTCTACGTGCTGAACGCCGCGATCGTCAGCTACGTCGTCGACCAGGCCGCCCGCCGCAGTCGGGCCGCCGCGCGCGCGCTCGCCGAGACCGAGCTGCTCGCCACGGTCGCGGGCAGCGTGCTGCGCGGGCAGGACGCCCTGCAGGCTTTGATCGGCCGCACCCGCGAAGCGCTCGGCATGACCCGCGTCCGCGTCGTCCAGGGGGGCGTCGAGATCGGGGAGGCGCGGCTCGCCGACGAGGGACGCGCGGCACCCGGGGCCCCCGGCGAGACCACCACCGCGATCGCCGCGGGCGCCGACGCGACCCTCGAACTGACCGGACCCGAGCTGCAGGCGGCCGACCGGCGCCTCCTGGACGTCGTCGCGGCGCAGGTCGAGGCGGCCCTCGAGCACTCCGAACTGAGCCGTGCCGCGGGGCAGGTCGCCCCGCTCGCCGAGGTGGACCGCATGCGCAGCGCCCTGCTGGCCGCCGTCGGCCACGACCTGCGCAGGCCGCTCGCCGCCGCGACGGCCGCCGTCAGCGGTCTGCGTCAGACCGACGTCACCTGGAGCGACGCCGACCGCGACGAGCTGCTCTCGACCGCGCACGAGAGCCTCGACTCGCTCTCGACCCTCGTCACCGACCTGCTCGACGTCAGCCGCGTGCAGGCCGGGGCACTCGCCGTGAGCCCCGCCGCCGTCGACCTCGACGAGGTCGTGCTCGGCGCCCTCGACGAGCTCGGCCTCGGGCCCGCCGACGTCGAACTCGCGCTCCGGGCCACGGTGCCGGCCGTCCGGGCCGACCCGGTGCTGCTGCAACGCGTCGTGGTCAACCTGCTCGACAACGCCCTGCGACACTCGCCGCCCGACACGGGGGTGCGCATCTCGACCAGCGCGTTCGGCGACCGCGTCGAACTGCGCGTGGTGGACCGCGGCCCCGGGGTGCCGGTCGAACGGCGCGACGAGATCATGGTGGCCTTCCAGCGGCTAGGCGACACCGACAACGGCACGGGCCTCGGACTGGGCCTGGCGCTCAGCAAGGGGTTCGTCGAGGCGATGGGCGGCAGCCTGGCGCTCGACGACACCCCTGGCGGCGGGCTGACGATGGTGGTCGGGCTGCCCGCGGTCGGTGGCGCTGCGGCGGCCGGAGGCGGGGGTGCGGCGAGCGGGGGCGGTGCGGCGAGCGGGGGCGGGGCTGCGGCGAGCGGTGCGGCGACCGGGGGCCGGGCTGCGGTCGGCGGGGTGGCCGGCGACGATCGGGTACGGTCGGCGTCGTGAGTGCCGTGAAGATCCTGATCGCCGACGACGACCCGCAGATCCTGCGGGCGCTGAAGGTGACGCTCGGCGCCCGCGGCTACGACGTGGTCACGGCCGCCGACGGGCGCGAGGCGCTCGACCTGGCGGCGTCGCGGCACCCCGACCTCGTCATGCTCGACCTCGGCATGCCGCACCTCGACGGCGTCGAGGTGATCCAGGGGCTGCGGGGCTGGTCGACGGTGCCGATCCTCGTCGTCTCGGGCCGCACCGACGCAGCCGACAAGGTCGAGGCGCTCGACGCAGGGGCCGACGACTACGTCACGAAGCCGTTCTCGATGGACGAGCTGCTCGCCCGCATCCGGGCACAGACCCGCCGCCTGCCGTCGGGCGCCGACGACGAGCAACCCGTGGTGTCGTTCGGCGACGTGCAGGTCGACCTGTCGGCGAAGACCGTGCTGCGGCGGCCGCGTGGCGATGCGGGTGCGGGTGCCGGTGCCGGGGCTGGTGCGGGTGCCGGGGCCGGTGCTGGTGCCGGGGTGCCTGTTGGTCCGGGCGGTGGTGGCGGCGGCGTGTCGGTCCGGCTGACGCCGACCGAGTGGAAGATCCTCGAGCTGCTGCTGCACAGCCCCGACAAGCTGATCACCCGCGAGGCCATCCTGACCGAGGTCTGGGGCCCGTTCCACGCGAAGGACACCGGTTACCTCCGGCTCTACTTCGCCCAGCTGCGCAAGAAGCTCGAGCCCGTGCCGTCCGCTCCCCGCCACCTCGTCACCGTGCTCGGCATGGGCTACCGCTTCGTGCCCGACGGCGGCCCGGCGTCCGACGCCGCCGCTCTCGACGCCGACTGACCGGGCGGAGCGTCGATCCTCACGACTTCCTAACGCTCGGGGTCGCCACCGGGAGGCGCGCGAGGCCTAACGTGAGAGGGCGCGTGCCTGCCTCCCGGCCGGTGCGCCCTCCGCACCTCCGAGAGGATCCCGTGACCGCGCACCCCGAGTCACCCGCCAGGGTCGAACCCTCGACCCCGAACGCGACCAGGCGGCGCATGCGCAGCTGGCTGCTGCACGGCCTCACCGAGACCGCGGGCACGCACCAGGGGCCGCACGCCGAGGTGCCCGAGAAGACCCACTCGTGGTGGCGGGTGATGTGCCTGACCGGCGTCGACTACTTCTCGACGCTGGGCTACCAGCCGGCCATCGCCGCCGTCGCGGCCGGCCTGCTCTCGCCCCTCGCGACCATCGTGCTCGTGCTGCTCACGCTCTTCGGGGCGCTGCCGGTGTACCGCCGCGTCGCCCGCGAGAGCCCGCGCGGCGAGGGTTCGATCGCCATGCTCGAGCGCCTGCTGCCGTGGTGGGGCGGCAAGCTGTTCGTGCTCGTGCTGCTGGGCTTCGCGGCCACCGACTTCATGATCACGATCACCCTGTCGGCGGCGGACGCCACGGCCCACGCGGTCGAGAACCCCTTCGCCCCGGCGTGGTTCCACGGCGCCGAGGTGCCCCTGACCCTCGTGCTCGTCGCGCTGCTCGCCGCCGTGTTCCTCCGCGGGTTCCGCGAGGCGATCGGCATCGCCGTCGTGCTCGTCGCGATCTTCCTGA
This sequence comes from Frigoribacterium sp. VKM Ac-1396, assembly GCF_015350895.1. NCBI lineage: Bacteria > Bacillati > Actinomycetota > Actinomycetes > Micrococcales > Microbacteriaceae > Frigoribacterium > Frigoribacterium sp. VKM Ac-1396. Next base: position 134,902 of record NZ_JADKSD010000004.1, read on the forward strand.
CGCTCAACCTCGTCGTCATCGTCGTCTCGCTGTTCCACATCGGCGAGAATCCGGTCGTCATCGGCGACTGGTGGGCCGCGCTGACCGTGCAGCACGGCAACCCGTTCGTCATGGTCGGCATCGCGCTGATCGTCTTCCCGAAGCTGGCGCTCGGCCTGTCGGGCTTCGAGACCGGCGTGGCGGTCATGCCGCAGATCACCGGCGACCCGACCGACACCCCGGCCGAGCCCGTCGGGCGCATCCGTGGGGCCCGGCGGTTGCTGGCCACGGCGGCGATCATCATGAGCTCGTTCTTGATCCTGTCGAGCTTCGTCACGACGCTGCTGATCCCGCAGCAGGAGTTCCAGGCCGGGGGGTCGGCCAACGGCCGCGCCCTGGCCTTCCTGGCGCACCAGTACCTGGGCGACGGGTTCGGCACGCTCTACGACGTCAGCACGATCTGCATCCTCTGGTTCGCCGGGGCGTCGGCCATGGCCGGGCTGCTCAACCTCGTGCCTCGCTACCTGCCGCGCTACGGCATGGCGCCGCAGTGGGCCCGGGCGGTCCGTCCGCTCGTGATCGTCTTCACGGTCGTCGCGTTCGTCATCACCATCGTGTTCGACGCGGACGTGGACGCCCAGGGCGGTGCCTACGCGACGGGGGTGCTGGTCTTGATCACCAGCGCCTCCGTGGCCGTGACGCTGTCGGCGCGACGCGCCCGCCAGCGCAAGCGGACGATCGGCTTCGGCGTCGTCGCCCTGGTGTTCGTCTACACGACGATCACCAACGTCGTCGAGCGCCCGGACGGCGTACGCATCGCCGCGATCTTCATCATCGGCATCCTCGCGGTGTCGCTCGTGTCGCGCGTGCAACGGTCGTTCCAGCTGCGGGCGACGTCGGTCACCCTCGACGACGCCGCGCTGTCGTACGTGCGCGAGGACGCCGACGAGTACGGCACGATCCGCGTCATCGCCCACGAACCGGGGCGCGAGGTCGCCGAGATCTACAAGAAGAAGCTGATGGCCGAGCGGAAGTACAGCGGCATCCCGCAACGATCGCCGGTGATCTTCGTCGAGGTGCACAAGGGTGACTCGTCGAACTTCGAGGAGGACCTCGTCGTCACCGGGCACGCCGTCCACGGCTACCGCGTGCTGCGCACCACGAGCGGCGCCGTGCCGAACGCCCTGGCGAGCGTGCTGCTGGCGATCCGCGACGAGACCGGCATCGTGCCCGACATCTACTTCGAGTGGACCGAGGGCAACCCGCTGTCGAACATGGGGCGCTTCTTCTTGACCGGGGTGGGCGAGGTCGCGCCGGTGACCCGCGAGGTGCTGCGCCGGGCCGAACCCGCGCGTGGCCGCCGCCCCGACGTGCACGTCAGCTAGCCGCCGGCCGGCCCCCGCCCTGCCCGCCCTGCCCGCGCCCTGCCCGCTCGCCCTGCCCGCGCCCAGCCTGGAACCCCGTTCGCGAAGATGAACCCCGATGAATCGGGGTTCATCTTCGTGAACGGGGTTCATGCGGACGCTCCCGAGAAGCGGCGTCCCGCGATCCGGGCGGCAGCCGACACCCGGCGCGGATCGATCGCGACGCCGGCCGTGCGGAGCAACTCGACCAGTCTCTCGGGGAACACCAGGTCGGCGTATTCACAGTGCACGACGTGACGGATCTCGGGGTGGCGCAGGAGGCGTCGGTCGCGCCGCCCCCGCTGTCTGACGACTTCGGCCGGCGTCCGCCCCGCCAGCATCGTCGGATCGGTCAGCTTGACGTGACCGTCGAACTCGAGGGCCACGCCGAAGGCCCGCAGGAAGACGTCACAGCGCCCGACGAACAGTCCGTCGAGTTCGAAGGCCTTCTGCAACTCGACGGAGGACAGGCCCAGTTCGAAGAGCACGACCCTCAAGAGGCTCTCACCTCCGTTCTCCGCCCAGGCGGACGAGAACTCGAGAGCGCGCCGAGCGGTTCGTCCGCCCGGACTCGACGCCGGACCGAGCCGAGAGGAGATGCGGGCACGGGCCCGCTGGAATTCGGCCTGGACCACGGCGCCGGTGCGGTGTCCGTCGGGCAGCACCAGGCGACGGAGGACGGCGTCCAGGCACATCACGGCGTCCGCGAACGATGCCGTTCGAGACACGTCGACAGCAGTCCGTTCCAGCGAGGTCAGCCGGAGGCCGTGGAGTTCCGCCCTGTCGTCGGACGGGACGAACCCGGGTCGTCGGAGGAGGTGGGTCGAGCGCCTGGCGGTCGTGCGTCGCGGATCGACGACGGTGACGACGTCCCCCGGGTCGTCGTGGACCCGAGGCAGCCCCCAGCACGCCGCCGCGGAGGCATGCGAGACCGTGCACTGCGGGTCGAGACCGGCGACGACCGCCCTGGTCAGCACGACGTGGCGTTCTACCGCGTCGAGTTCGCGCCAGCGCTGGGCATCCGCGTAGACCCCTTGATGCACTCGGACCAACGCCCCCCGACGGGCTCGGAGCTGCAGCTGCCGCGCCTCGCGGGTCGTCGCCCCGTGGGTCGAGGTGAAGAGCAGGGGGCATGGGAGGGGTTCGAGGAGGGACATGACGCGAGCCTGGCGGGCGGGACGTCGGGAACCGCAGCCGCGCCTCCTCGGATGGGGATGAGGGCAGCCGTCCCAGGCCTGTGGAGGAGACGAGCGTGTCGCGACTCTCACACGATGAACCCCGTTCACGAAGATGAACCCCGAGAAAACGTGGTTCATCTTCGTGAACGGGGTTCAAGGTGCCCGCCAGGCGGGAGGTGGGAGGCGGGAGGCGGGAGGCGGGAGGCGGCAGGCGGGAGGCGCGGGTGGGGAGGGCGGACACGGAGCGCAGGTGCGGGGCCGTTCGGCGGGGTACGGCGCTCAGCTTGGCCGCCGACACCGCGCCTCCTGTACTGCTGGGAGCATGACCGACTCCCGCTCCCTGCCCTACCCCCTCGGCGTGACGCCCCTGCCCGACGGCGGCGCCCACGTCGCCGTGTACTCCGAGACCGCCGACCACGTCTGGTTCTGCCTGTTCGACGACGAGGCCGACGGCGGCGCCGAGCACCGCTTCGAGCTGACCAACCGCACCGGCCACGTGTTCCACGACGTGGTCCAGGAGGCGCGGGTCGGCTCCCGCTACGGCCTGCGGGTCGCGGGCCCCTGGAACCCGGCCGCCGGCCTCCGTCACAACGAGCACAAGCTGCTGCTCGACCCGTACGCGACCGCCCTCGACGGCGGCTTCGACTGGGGTCAGGCCGTCTTCGGCCACGACATGGACGAGCCCGAGACGATGGACGAGTCCGACTCGGCCGACGCCATGCCCCGCAACGTCATCGCCGACCGCGACTTCGACTGGGGCGACGACGAGCGCCCGCTGACGGCGATGGAGGACACCGTCGTCTACGAGGTGCACGTGAAGGGCTTCACGCAGACGCACCCCGACGTGCCCGAGGACATCCGCGGCACCTACGCCGGCATGGGCCACCCTGCCGCGATCAAGCACTTCACCGACCTGGGCGTCACCGCGGTCGAGCTGCTGCCGACGCACCAGTTCGTGCAGGACAGCCACCTCGAGGAGAAGGGCCTGCGCAACTACTGGGGCTACAACTCGATCGGCTTCTTCGCCCCGCACGACGAGTACGCCTCGAAGGCCGCCGGCACCCGCGGCGGTCAGGTGGCCGAGTTCAAGCAGATGGTGAAGGACCTCCACGCCGCCGGGCTCGAGGTGTGGATGGACGTCGTCTACAACCACACGGCCGAGGGCAACCACATGGGCCCGACCATCTCGTTCAAGGGCATCGACAACGCGGCCTACTACCGCCTGGTCGAGGGCGACGAGGGCAACTACTTCGACACCACCGGCACCGGCAACAGCCTGAACGTCAGCCACCCGGCGGCCCTCGGCCTCATCATGGACAGCCTGCGCTACTGGGTCACCGAGATGCACGTCGACGGGTTCCGCTTCGACCTCGCCACCACGCTCACCCGTCAGGGCGGCGAGGCCAGCGAGCACAGCGCGTTCCTCACGTTGATCCACCAGGACCCGGTGCTGCAGAGCGTCAAGATGATCGCCGAGCCCTGGGACACCGCCGGCTACCAGGTGGGCGGGTTCCCCGCCGACTGGTCCGAGTGGAACGGCAAGTTCCGCGACGACGTGCGCGAGTTCTGGAACGGCGAGCCCGGCGTGCTGTCGACCTTCTCCGACCGCGTGCTCGGCAGCCCCGACGTGTACGAGGCCGACCGTCGCTCGCCCCTGTCGAGCGTCAACTTCGTCACCGCCCACGACGGCTTCACCCTCGCCGACCTCACGAGCTACGCCGAGAAGCACAACGAGGAGAACGGCGAGGACAGCCAGGACGGCGAGAGCGACAACAAGTCGTTCAACGGCGGCGACGAGGGCCCGACCGACGACCCGGCGGTCAACGAGTACCGCGACCGCCAGCGACGCAACTTCTTGGGCACGCTGCTGCTCAGCGCGGGCGTGCCGATGATCCTCGGTGGTGACGAGATCGCCCGCAGCCAGGGCGGCAACAACAACGCCTACTGCCAGGACAGCGAGATCTCGTGGTTCGACTGGGAGCGCGCCGACCGCGACCTGCTCGCCTTCACTACCGAGCTGATCACGCTGCGCCGCGAGAACCCGGCCCTGCGCCCCGACTGGTTCCGTTACGCGCCCGAGGTCGAGAGCGACGACCACGTGCAGGTGCGCCGTGCCGACGACCACTCGTTCTCGAGCGGCGACTGGCAGCAGGGCGAGAATAAGGCGATCACGTTCGTGCTGACGCACAAGGACGCCGACGCGTTCGCCTACCTGGTCAACGGGTCTGACAGCGTCGTCGAGTTCAACGTGCCCGACGCGCCGCACGGCGAGTGGGAGCTCGCCGCGTCGAGCGACCCCGGCCAGCAGGTCGAGGGCGCCGTGACGACGCTGCTCGTGCGCGACGCGAGCTTCACGCTGCTGCGGAGCCGCGCCTCCTAGGCGTCGACGACGCGAGCGCAGGAGGCGCGGTGAGGGTCCTCGGGGCCGGCACCGCGCCTCCTTCGTCCGTCGGACACAGGAAAGACCGCCGCCCCCGAGGGGACGGCGGTCTCGGATCGCGTCGGCCGAGGCCGAGCTGGGTCAGGCCGTGGCGAGCTGCTGCGCCGCGGGGGCGAAGAAGTCCGCGTAACGCGGGCCCGGCGTGATGTCGACGACGGTGCCGCAGACGACGGGCCCACGGTCGGCGTGCGACCGGGGAGCCCGGCCGTCGCGTCGGCGCTTGGGGTAGACCTCGATGCGGGCGGCGGGCACCCGCTGGTCGGCCACGTAGAGATGGCCGGTCACGTCGACGGAGCGACGGACGTGTGCCACGAGCTGGTCGTGGCTGAGACGGGCGAGGTCGGCGGCGTTCATGCCGAGGCCTCGGCCAGGAGGAGTGCGCTGATGTCGATCGGCTCGGTCGGAGCCAGGTCGTGCGCGAAGGGGTGGTGCCCGGAGGCGTGGACGATGTTCATCTTGTTCTGCTCATCTCTGCGGCCCTGCGACCGCGTGCGGAACGGGGTGGTGCGGGTCGCGTCGCCGTGAATCGACGCATTCCGAACTCTCGCAGGTCACCGGGGCATCGCCACCATCGGCCGGGACATCGTTCGCAAGGTGGACATCTGTTCGAACGCGCGGGCGCGTCGTCGCGCGGGCCGGCGTCAGTCGCGCCGGGCCCAGAGCGCCTCGACCAGTGACCGGGTCAGCTCGTGGTCGATCGCGACGGCCTGCCCGTCGAGCGTCGACACGGGGGCGATCTGCCGCCCGCTCGACACGAGCCACAGGGCGTCGGCCTCGCGGACGCGCTCGAGCGGCACGAGCTCGTAGGCGGTCTCGTGGCCGAGGGAGGTGAGGGCGTCGAACACGGCCTCCTGCGTCGTGCCCTCGAGGATGCCCTGGTCGGTGCGTGGCGTGACGAAACGATCGCCGAAGCGGGCGACCAGCGAGGCCGACGGGCCCTCGAGGGCGTAGCCGTCGCTGCTGACGAAGAGCACGTCGTCGGCGCCGCGGCGGGCGGCCTCGCGCAGGACGCTCTTGTTCACGGCGTACGACAGGGTCTTCGCGCCCTGCAGCAGCCACGGAGAGGTCTGCGCGACGTCGTGCCGGTAGCCACGGTCGAGCGAGACCACGCGGATGCCGTCGCGGCGTTCGGCGGCGTGGTCCTCGAACACCTCGGTGCGCGCCCAGGCGGTCGGCTCGCTGTCGGGCACGCCCTCGAGGCCGCGGGTGACGATCAGCTTGGTCAGGGCGAACGGGACGGGTGCGTGGGCCGCGGCCGAGGCGAGCACGGCCTCGCGGATCACGTCGAGGTCGAGCTCCGGCAGGTCGAGCAGGGCCGCCGAGCGGGCCAGGCGGCGCAGGTGCGGCTCGAGCGCCTGCACGGCTCCGTCGACCACGCCGAACGCCTCGAAGATGCCGTCGCCGCGCGTCACGCCCAGGTCGACCGCGGTGACGACCGGCCCCGTCGGGTCGGTGACGTGCCAGCCGGGGCCCTCGCCGACGGCCCCGGCGCGGGCCCGGTCGATCACCACGAGCACGGGGGCAGGAGGCGCGGTGTCGGTGGTGGGCGAGGCGTCGGCAGCGAGGTCGGTCACGTCATCGACCGTACCTCGGGTCGCGGTTTTCGCTTTGTGGACAGGCTGTGGAAAGTCGCTCGAGGGCGAGAGGTTAGACGCTCACGCGACTGCGCGGTGGGCCGGAGTCCCGGACGGCGTGCGATGCCACGCCGCCGTGCCCGGGTCGCTAGGCCGTCTAGCTGATCTGGGGTCCTGATCAGGGGTTTCTCGTCGCCTCAGCCCCTCGTGCACCCAGACGGCGGAGGTACCGTGAGCGAGCCCGCCCATGGTGGGCGCGTGGTGCCGGTGGGCTGGGAGCTTCTTCACGGGGCGGCCCGCCCGGCACCACACCACACGCGCCGAAGGGCCGCACCGTCGAGACGGTGCGGCCCTTCGTGGTCGGTGCGTGCGGAGCGTCAGTCGCGGGGCTTCGGCGGCCCGGGCTTCGGGCTGGTCTGCGTCGCCCCGCCGGACGCCGGGTCTGCCGGGTCGGCCTCGCCCGGCTTGGGGTGGCCGGGGATCGAGTCGCCCGAGAGGTTCAGGTCGTCGGGGTCGACCTCGATGTCGCCGCCGTCGTCGGGACCGCCCTCACCGGGCAGGGTCTGGACGGCGTCGAGGTCGGTGTCCTCGTCGACGGCGGGGGAGTCCTCGGTGGCCGACCGCTGCATCTCGGCGGTGGTCTGCTCGCTGCGCGGGAAGTCCGCCGTCGGGTCGTCGGCGTCGCGACGGTCGGGGGCGGTCTCGGCGGTGCCGGCGTACCCGACCCCGTCGGTGGTCGCGGAGGCGTCGCTCGGGGTGGAACCGGTCGTGGTGTCGTGCTCGTCATCGTGCATGCGCGCACGGTACGCCGCCGGGGTGCGTGCCGCATGTGCGCCGGGGCAGACTGGCGGCATGACCACACTGACCTGCCGCGCGATCGTGTTCGACATGGACGGCACGCTCGTCGACTCGACCGCCGTGGTCGAGCGCATCTGGACCGACTTCGCGGCCGAGCACGACCTCGACGCGGTCGAGCTGCTCGCGTTCGCGCACGGGCGGCAGACCCACGACACGGTGCGACGGTTCCTGCCCCGGCTGCCCGAGGGCGAGGCTCGCGCGCTGACCGACGGGCTGCAGGCCGTCGAGGCCGGGGGTCGCGACGGCACCGTCGAGATCCCGGGTGCGGCCGCCTTCGTCGCGAGCCTGCCGACCGACCGCGTGGCCCTCGTCACGAGCGCGAACCTCGACCTGGCACGGTCGCGCATGGCCGAGGCCGGCGTGCCGTGGCCGGCGGTCGTCCTGGCGTCCGAGCACGTCGCGGTCGGCAAACCGGCGCCGGACGGCTACCTGCGGGCTGCCGAGCTGCTGGGCGTCGACCCCGGCGAGGTCGTCGTCTTCGAGGACGCCGCGGCGGGACTCGAGGCCGCGCGCGCCTCCGGGGCCTCGGTCGTCGTCGTGGGCGACCACGACGGGCCGGCGGCCGACGGGCTGCCGCGCGTCACGGGGTACGACGGCGTCACCGTGCGGGTGCACGACGACGGGGTGCTCGAGCTGACCCTGCCGTAGCGGGACGGGCGGGCCGGGCCAGGTCTGGCTGGGGCTGGTCGGGCCGGCCGGGCCGGGCTGGGGCTGGTCGGGCCGGGTCTGCCTGGGGTTGGTCGGACTGGGGCTGGGCGGGCCGGGTCTGCCTGGGCCGGGCCGCGGGGCCGGGCGACGTCAGCCGTGCAGCGGGTGCGACCCCTCGTGGTTCGTGCGCTGCGCCAGGGCGTGCGCGAACTCGCGCAGGGTCTCGTCCGAGGTGTGGCGGGGAGTCCAGCCGAGCACCGTGCGGGCCTTCTCGGTCGACATGACGGGGATCTTCGCGGCGATGTCGAGCCAGCCGGGCTCGGTGGGCTGCAGCCGGGCCAGCCAGGTCAGCTGGACGACGGCGCGCAGCAGGCGGTAGGGGACGGGCAACAGCCGCGAACCGAAGGCCCTCGCGACGAGGTCGGGGTCGACGACGGGCTCGGCCGCCAGGTTGAAGGCACCACCCGCGCGACGGTCGATCGCCCGCCAGAAAGCGTCCGCGACGTCGCTCGCGTGCACGACCTGCGACACGAAGCGCGGGGCGAGCGGGACGAACGGAGGGCGCACGCGCTGCATCCAGCGGGTCGGCACCCAGCGGCCGACGAACAACCCGACGATCTCGCTCGCGGCGGCGGCCTGGAACACCAGCCCCGGACGCATCCGGGTCAGCGTGACCTCGGGGTGCTGCTCGGCGAAGGCGTCCATGACGCGTTCGTTGATCGCCTTGTGCTTCGAGTAGCTCGACCGGCGGACGCCCTTGGTCTTGTAGCTCTCGTCGACCCGACGCCCCTTCGGGCCGCGCGAGTAGGCGCCGACCGACGAGGCGACGAGCACGTGCGGCACGCCGGCCCGCGCCGCGGCGTCGAGCACGTGCGACGTGCCGAGCACGTTCGTGCGGTACATGACGGCCTTGCGGTGGCTCGGCTGCAGGGCCCAGCCGAGGTGCACGACGGCGTCGGCCCCGGCGAAGGCTCGCTCGAGGGCCAGAGGGGAGTCGTCGGCCCCGACGTCGATCGAGAACCAGGTGACCTCGCCGTAGGGCGGCGTCGCCATGCGGGGGCCCCGACGCGCCACGCCCACGAGGGAGGTCACCTCGGGCTCGGCCTGCAGACGGGTGAGCAGGGCGGTGCCCAGGTTGCCCGTGGCTCCGACGACGACCACGCGCATGGGGTCCCACTTTCACGACTCGACGGCCTCACGCCGGCCCCGGGTGGGCGGCAGACCTGCGGCGAGCCTACGCGCGGCCCCTGGGGGCGGGGCCGGTCGGCGCGGGTCGGCCCGGGCAGGCGCGTGGCGTGCGTGTCGGCGCGTGTCAGGTCGCCGGGGGCGGCCCGGCCTCGGCGGCGATGCGGGTGACGGCGGTCTCGTCGAGCACGAAGACCTCGTCGCCGTCTCGCGGGTCGTGCGCGCGGACGACGGTCGAACACACCGCGCCTCCGGCCGACAGCTCGACCACCACGAAGCCCGAGCCGCGCACGGCCCGCTCGGTGCCCACGGTGGCCAGCACGTCCGTGTCGTTCGCCACCCCGGGGGCGACCACCACGGGCACGCCCGCCAGATGGCCGACGATGTGGTGGTGGTAGTGCCCGGCGAGGACGACGCGGACGTCCGACGCCTCGACGACCGCGGCCAGCGCCTCCGGGCACTGCAGGGCGAGCGACTCGTGCAGGGTCGTCGGCGCGGCGATCGGCGGGTGGTGCAGCACCAGCACGGTGCCGCGTGCCGCCGGCGTGGCCAGCTCGTCACGCAGCCGGGCGAGCTGCTCGGGCCGCACCAGGCCGTAGCCGGCCCCGGGCACCGAGGTGTCGAGCCCGATCACGCGCCAGCCGTCCACCTCGCGGACGAGGTCGAGCGGCCCGGCCGGGTCGCCGCCGAGCACCTCGGCGAAGCCCGCGCGCACGTCGTGGTTGCCGGGCACGAGCACGACCTCGGCGCCCGCCGCGCGGGCCCAGGCGTCCGTGCGCTCGCGCAGGTGGCGGTAGGAGGCGCGGCTGCCGTCGTCCGACAGATCACCCGAGCCCACCAGCAGGCGCACCCCCTCGACCCGCGCGGCCTCGGCCAGGACGAGGTCGAGTGCCTCGGCCGTGTCGACGACGCCCTGGTGCAGGGCCCCGTCCGCGAGCAGGTGCGCGTCGCTGAGGTGGACGATGCGGAGGGCTCCGGGCGGCAGGGCGTGCATGCCGCGACGTTATCGGGTGCGGGGTGGTGCCGGGTGGTGCGGGTGCGGGGCGGTGCGGGGTGCGGCCCGGGCGGGGCCGGGGCCGTGGTCGCGCGTGCGGGGCCGGGGCCGGGGCCGGGGCCGTGGTCGGGCGCGTGCGGGGCCGGGCGGGGCGGGTCGCACCACCGTCGCGTCGTCGAACCACGCTCCGGGGTGGTTCGACGACGCGCAGGTGGTGCGACCTCGTGTGCGTGAGCCGTGCGGCCGGCAGGGACGGTCGAGTTCAGCCGCGGAACTGGTCGGCGGGGGCCAGCCGGCCGTGCACGCGACGGCCGAGCTCGGCGAACATGTCGGTGACGGTCGCCCAGTCCTCGTGGCTCGGCGAGGTCGGCTCGACGAACAGGCCGTAGAACCGTCGGCCCGTGTTGAGCGTCTCGACGAGCACGGTCTCGGAGCGGTCGAAGAACTGCGTCCCGTCGTGCTTCAGGGCCGCGGCACGGACGGGTTCGCCCGTGAGGTTGCAGAACCCGGCCGACGCGAGGGCGCGAGCCGTCTTGCGGCGGGACAGCCGGGGCAGCACGCGGCCGGTCTTCCCCGGGTCCAGCACGGCTCGCACGTGTGCGAACACGAGCTCTTGCTCGTGGACGGGGTGCGAGGCGTTGGTCGGAGAGTTCGTCACCCCCTCACCGTGCCAGGTCGCGGACGTCCAGGCGACTCCCAGTGCGGGGGCGGCCTGTTGGGGTGCGACCCGGACTGGGGAGCCGGGTCGGTGCGCCGCCGGCCCGCCCGCGGTGTAGCCCGTACGGCCGGCGCGCGGCGCAGCCCCGGCCGAGACCCTCGACCGTGTCGGCCCGTCGTCGACGGGGGTGCCGGTGAGGGGCCGATGGCGACGTTGGTGCCAGTGCCAGTGCCAGTGCCGGTGCCGGTGCCGGTGCCGTTGCCGGTGTCCGTGTCCGTGTCCGTGCGACGGTCGGTGCGGGTAATTCCGGGCTGGTGCTGCGGCCGGGTGCCGGGGGCGGCGTGGAAGGGGCGCGGCCGCGGCAGGGAGAAGGAGTTGCCGTCAGGGGCAGGGGCAGGGGCAGGGGCAGGAGCTAGGACGTGTCAGGTGCGGAACGTGTTGGGCTGGAGCGCGGTGCCAGGAACCGACGGTCGGTGCGGGTAATTCCGGGCTGGTGCTGCGGCCGGGTGCCGGGATGGGCGTGGACGGGGCGCGGCCGCGGCAGGGAGAAGGAGTTGCCGGCAGGGGCAGGGGCAGGGGCAGGGGCAGGACGGGGCGGGGCGCATGCGGGGCGTCGGGGGCCGGGCCGGGCCATGCCGGGGTGCCGTGCCGGAGAATGGCGCGATGACCTCTGCTGCTCCGACCGACGGCCGCGACCTCGACGACTCGGCCCGCTGCCCCTGCCTCAGCGGTGAGGCCTACGGGTCGTGCTGCGGGCCGGCGCACCACGGCACGGCGCCTGCCCCGACGGCGGAGCGGCTGATGCGCTCGCGGTACTCGGCCTTCGTGCTCGCGCGGGCCTCGTACCTGCTCGAGACCTGGCACCCGGCGACGAGGCCGGCGACGCTCGAGGTCGACCCGGAGACACGCTGGTTCCGGCTCGAGATCGTGGGGACACGTGCCGGTGGGCCGTTCGACGACGACGGCACGGTCGAGTTCGAGGCGCTCTTCCGCGATGCCGACGGGGTCGGGGTGCAGCACGAGGTCAGCAGGTTCGTCCGGGTCGACCGGCGATGGCTCTACGTCGACGGCACCGCGGGCTGACGCCAGGCGCGATCGGCGCATCGGGCGTCACGAAGAGGACGTCGGGTCCGTCGGGGCCCGGCGCCCTCTCCGTGACGCCGCCGGGCCGCAGGGAGAGCTTCACGGGCAGGGACCCACGGTCCGGACGACACCGATGCAAGACTCGCGCCCTCCATCCCGACGAACGCTAGGCCGCACGGGCTGGCGCGGTTCAGACGTGGACGCGCCTCACAGGCACGGCTGTGCTCCGGTGCGTTTCGGGGGACACGGCCGGTGGCGTCCGTCCGGGTGAGGTGGCCACCGTCACCCCTCACGAGGTGTCGCGGTCCGGGGCGCCTCGGCCCCGCGTGCTTCGGCCCCGGGGGCCGCGGCCCGGCGCGCCGCGGCGACCTCCTCGAGCGACCGGACCAGCCCGCCGACGGCCCGCTGTGCCCGCACGACGCCGACCGGTCCGCCCAGCACCGCCGTGCTCGACGCGTGCACGACCCGCGCGACGAGGCGTGCGTGGTCGTCGACGAACCACTGGACGTCGAGCGTCAGCAACTGCGTCCGCCCGGCGAAGGCCCTCAGTGCCAGCGTCGAGACCAGCGTGCCGCGGACGGCCCTGGTGCTGCCGTCCGGTGAGAGCGACAGCGTGAAGCCGTGATCGGTCAGCGTCCGCTCGACGAGCTGCCGCGACTCGTCGTGCGGACCCTCGAAGAAGACGTCGTACGAGCTCGCCACGGGTCGGTCGACGTCGTCAGCGCAGGGGCGCGAGCATCTCGAGCTCACGCGCCGTCGGGTCGAGGGCGTAGGCGTTCGTGTGACCGGTCGGCTCGTAGCCGCGGCGACGGTAGAAGCCGATCGCCCGCTCGTTCTGCTCGTGGACGTGCAGGCGCAGGGCGTCGCCCTCGGTCGCGGCCCAGGCCTCGACGCCGTCGAGGAGCAGGTCGGTGACCCCGGCCGCACGGCCGCGGTGTGACGGGGCGACGTACACGCCGACCAGCAGGGGCTGCCCGGCCGCCTGAAGGAACCCGCCCATGGCGCCGACCCAGTCGCCGGTCTCGTCGTCGATCGCGACGAGCGAGGTGCCGTGCTCGGCCTCGCCCCGGGCACCGCGCATGCGCCACTCGGCCTCGCCGTGGCGCCGCGCGACGGCAAGCGTCTCGCCGTACGCGATCGGGGTGTCGGCCAGCATCGCTAGGCGGAGGTCGCGGACGCGCTCCCAGTCGTCGGCGGTCGTGCGGCGGACGGTCACGGGTCGTGCGGGCATGCGGTCAGCCTGCCACACGGGCGGCACGAGCCGGGGTCGGGAGGCGCGGCTCGACCCCGCCGCCGGCTCGCGCCCCGAGGGCGTCACCCGAGGAGGCGCGGGTCGCACCGAGAGGACGTCACCCGAGGAGGCGCGGCTCGCGCCGAGAGGGCGTCACCCCAGGAGGCGCGGCTCAGCACCTCGCCCGAGCCGCGCCACGGGGGCGGGGCCGAGTCGTTGCTCGGGGCGGGCCGGCGAGATGAGGGTCGCGCGCCTCCCGCGGTCGTCCGCCTCGGTGTCGACGCCGAGCACCTGCAGGCGTTCGGGCGTGCGGGCGCGCAGTGCCGCGGTCCAGGCGCAGACCAGGGCGTCGAGGAGGTCCTCGCGGTGCTTGTACGCACGGTCGACGAGCGGTGACGGCTCGTCGAGCAGCGCGGCCGACACGGGGTGCGAGCCGAGCCGCAGCGGCACCTCGGCCCCGGCCAGCCCGCCCAGGCGGCGCAGCAGCTCGTCGCAGGCCGCCGCTCGCGCCTCGCGCCGCGCCTCCTTCGGCAGCGTCAGGTCGGGGCGCTTGTACCGCGGACGCTTGTCGTCGTAGCCGAGCTCGGCCATGCCGACGAGCGTCGTGTACGGGTAGCACTCGAAGTGACCGACGGCGTGGGCCGGCAGCGGCACGACGCCGTCGTCGTAGACGCCTCCGGCGCGTTCGAGGCGCTCGCCGAGGGTGCGTCCGCCGAGCCAGGGCAAGGAGGCGCTGCTCGCGTTGGCCGAGACGTGCCACCGACCGTAGGCGCGCGCCACGAGCCGCTCGCTCGCCCGCATGCCGGTCGCGTTCGGCACCAACACGGGGGCGTCGACGGCGACGACGGACCCCGGGGTCGACCAGTGCAGCACCCAGGCCTCGACCTCGTCGACCCCTCGGGCCCAGCCGGCGTCGAGCACCGTGCCGTCGGCGTCGATCACGGCCAGGCCGGTCTCGTTCGCCGGGCGCTCGGGCGTCGAGTCGCGCCAGGCGAGGTCCACGCCGAGGTAGCGCGGCGGAGGCGTCGCAGCCGTGGGCGGGGTCGGGGTCACCGGTCGACCGTACCCGCGGGACCGGCCGCCCACCCCCGCGCCGGCCCGACCTCGCGCCGGCCCGACCCTTCGCCGCCCCACCCCGCGCCGGCCCGACCCCGCGGTGCGGCGCTCGGCGATTTGCCTAGGCAGGGTTCGAGCGCCGGTCGCGGGGGTGGGCCGACGGCGATACTGAGCCCATGCCCACCAGCACCACCACCAGCAGCACCACCCGCAGCCCGGCCGACCTCCGCCGCTGGCGCCGTTACCTCGCCGACGAGCGGGCCGAGGAGTCCACCTACCGTGACCTCGCCCGCCGCCGCGACGGCGACGAACGGGCGATCCTGCTCGCTCTGGCCGACGCCGAGGGGCGCCACGCCCAGCACTGGGTCGACCTGCTGGGTGACGACGTCGGGCGCCCGGCCCGCACCGACCTCCGCACCCGCGTGCTCGGCCGGCTCGCCCGGCGGTTCGGCTCGATCTTCGTGCTGGCCCTCGTGCAGAGCGCCGAGGCGCGCTCCCCGTACGCGACCGACGCCGACGCCACCGACGCGATGGCGGCCGACGAGCGCATCCACGGCGAGGTCGTCCGCGGGCTCGCCGAACGGGGACGCAACCGGCTGTCGGGGTCGTTCCGCGCCGCGGTGTTCGGGGCGAACGACGGTCTCGTCAGCAACCTCGCGCTCGTGCTCGGCATCAGCGCCTCGGGCGTCGCGAACCACGTCGTGCTGTTGACCGGGCTCTCGGGGCTGCTCGCCGGTGCGTTGTCGATGGGGGCCGGTGAGTACGTCTCGGTGCGGTCGCAGCGCGAGCTGCTCGACGCCTCCACGCCCGACCCGACGGCTCGTCAGGTGCTGCCCGACCTCGACGTCGACGCCAACGAGCTGGCGCTCGTTTACCGGGCACGGGGCATGTCGCCGGACGAGGCCGAGGCCCACGCGCGGCAGGTGCTCGCGGGCGCGGGGCGAGGGGCGTCGTCGCCGAGCGCGCCTCCTGCGGGTGCCGCGCCGGGCGCCGCCACGGCCGGCTGGGCCGACGCCCCCGACCAGGAGGCGCGCGCGGCCGACGAACCCGCCACCCACGAGACCCTCGGCACGGCGTTCGGGGCTGCCGCCTCGAGCTTCTGCTTCTTCGCGTCGGGGGCCGTGATCGCGGTGCTGCCCTACCTGTTCGGGCTGTCGGGGCTCGCCGCCGTGGTCGTGGCCGCCGGCCTGGTCGGCGTCGCGCTGCTCGGCACGGGCGCCGTGGTGGGGCTGCTGTCGGGTGCGAGTCCGCTCAAGCGCGCCCTGCGGCAGCTCGGCATCGGGTTCGGCGCCGCGGCGGTGACGTACCTGCTGGGGTTGCTGTTCGGCACGGGCGCCGCGGGCTGAGCCGTCGGGCCGGAGGCGCTGGGCCGCCGGGCCCGAGGCGCTGGGCCGCCGGGCCCGAGGCGCTGAGCCGCCGGGTCCGAGGCGCTGAGCCGTCAGGCCGGACGCGCTCAGCCGTCAGGCTTTGCGGTCGAGCTTCCAGGCGATCCAGCAGGTGACGAGCACGACGCCGGCGGCGGCCAGGCGTGCGCCCATGAGGACGCCCTGCCCGGTCGAGGTCGTGAGGCTCATGTCGGCGCCGATGCCGATGCTCCAGATGGCGCCCGAGAGCGTGAGGCAGACGACCAGGGCGAGGCCGAGGACGACCGAGGTGGCTCCGTGCGACCGGGGGCCGACGTCGTCGCGGCCGCGGGGGTCGCGTGAGAGGCGGGCGGCGGCGATGCGGACGACTCCGAGCCAGAGCAGGGCGACCGTGCAGGCTCCGACGACGTCGCTGCAGCGGTGCCAGCCGAAGGCCACGGTCTGCTCGGCGACGACGGCCGCGAACGCCGCGCCGATCATGAAGAACAGGGGCCGCACGTGCCGGCCGAACGTGGTCATGATGGCCAGCACCGCGGCGACGGCCACGGTGACGTGACCGCTGGGGAAGCTGTTGCCGTAGAGCTCGCCGGTCAGCTCGGGCCGCGGGGCGAGCTGCTTGAGCACCTGGGTGGTGAGGGTCGCGCCGACGATGAGGACGCCGGCCTGCACGGCCGAGCCAGGGCGGCGCCGGAGGAACGCCACGACCATCGTGACGCCGACCACCAGCAGCACGGCCGGGGGAGAGATCGCGTCGAGGGCGGCACCGGACTGCAGCAGCGTGGTGCCGTCGACCGATCGCAGGATGCTGTCTTCGATCGACTGCCCGGCCTCGGTCAGGACCGCGATCGTGTAGACGCCCGCCAGCACGACCAGCGACGCCGACGAGGCCACCACCCAACGGCCCGTGACCCGTCGGCGGACGGCCGGGGTCGTCGAGAGGGCGGGGTGAGCGGTCACCGGACGAGCTAACTACACGCCGCCTGGAAACCGGCTCGGTCCGACCTGCCGAAGCGCCTGGGCCGCCACGACTCACAGCGTCGGCGCAGGTGGCGGGCCGTCAGGGGTCGGGCGGCGCTCCATCTGACGCCATGCGCCACCGGTCAGCGGGGTCAGCGTGACCACGGTGTAGACGGCGGCGACGATGCCGAACGCGACCGTCAGGCCGATCGTGTCGGCCGCGATTCCGCCGAGCAGGGCACCGGCCGGGATGCCGGCCCAGGCACCCGCGTTGAGCAGGCCGAAGACCCGCCCCCGGAGGCGCTCGGGCACGCGCTCGAGCTCGACCGCACCGAGGATGGGGTTGAGCGCCCCGGCGGCCAGGCCCGAGAGGGCGGTCGCGGCGACCAGCACCGGCAGCGGCGCCGCGAGGGCGAACGCCAGGCTCGAGGGGCCTCCGGCCAGGGCGAAGCAGACGACGAAGGTGAGGCGCCGCGGCACCCGGTGGGCGACGAAGCCGAAGGCGACGTTGCCGGCGAGGGCGCAACCGCCCAGGGTGGCGACGAGCAGTCCCAGCGCGGCCGCGCCTCCCAGGCGGTCGTTCGCGTAGAGCGGCAGCAGGGTCGAGCCGCGAGCCGCGTCGAGCAGGTTCGTCACCAGCACGAGCGCGACGATCAGCCGCATCAGCGGGTCGCGCACGACGAACCGGGCGCCCTCGGCCAGGTCGGCCCGGTAGGAGGCGCGGGCCGGCTCGGTTGCGCCGGTCGCGCCGGTGGTGCGGTCGGTGGGGCCGACGGTCGGCGCCGCAGTGGTGGCCGGGTGGTCGTGTCTCGAATCCGGTGATCCGATACGTGTCGGATCGTCCGCCGGGGGATCAGCGGCGACGGAGCCCGGTGATCCGGTACGTACCGGATCGTCCGCCGGGGGACGGGCGGCGACGGAGTCCGGTGATCCGGTACGGACCGGATCGGGCGCGGGGACGAGCGCCCAGGTCAGCACGGCCGAGATCGCGAAGGTGGCGGCGTTGACGAACAGGGACGCGATCGGACCGACGGCGGCGACGAGCAAGCCCGCGATCGAGGCTCCGATCAACTTCGCGAAGCGCTCCGACCCGTCGAGCAGCCCGACGCTCCGCTCGATCCGCACCCCGGCCCGCTCGGTGAGCCCGGGCAGCATGACGCGGCGGGCGGTCTGACCCGGGGTGTCGAGCAGCCCGCCGACGAAGACGAGTGACAGCAGCGCCCAGAACGGCAGCCCGACGGTCAGGGCGAGCACGGGCATCGAGAGGACGGAGGCGCCGCTCACCAGGTCGGCGACGATCGCGGCCCGGCGGTGCCCGACCCGGTCGACGACCACGCCGCCGAGCGGACCGCCGATGATCACCGGAGCCGTCGCGAACGCCGCCGCGAGGCCGACCTCGGCCCCCGACCCGCCGAGGCCCAGGAGGTAGAAGGGGACGGCGAAGGCGGTCACGACGTTGCCGGTCTGCGAGATCGCGTGGGCGGCGACCAGGGACGACAGGGCCACCCGGGCCGCGCGGGCGCCGCGCCGACCGCGGGGTTCGTCGGTACGGCCGTCGCGACGGGCGCTGTCGGTGACCCGCGCCTCCTCGGCTCGTCCGTTCTCGTTCACGACGGGCCTCAGGGGCGGCGGTAGGCCTGGTAGACGAGGACGACCGGTTCGGCGCCGTCGTCGACCGACGGGTCGTGCGCGGCGCTCGCGTCGAGCCAGCGGTCGACGACGGACTCGAGCTCGTCGCGCAGCCGGGCGAGCTCGTCGACGGTCAACCGCAGGCTGCGGTCGCCGCTGGCCCCGGCCGCGACCCACTCGCGGGGCAGGGTGGGCGTCGCGTCGATGTACTCGACGAAGCGGGCCGCGTACGCCTGCGCGATGGCCTTCTGCAGGGCGGACGACGCGACGAGGCGGTCGGGGTCGTCGAGCAGGTCGGCCGGCTCCCAGGTCGTGAGCTGCGTGGTGGCCTGCCACCAGCGCTCGCGGCGGTCGGCGCTCGGTCGCTCGGCGGGGCCGATCAGGTCGATCGAGGCGAGCTTCGACAGGTGGTAGCTGATCGTGCCCGGCGCCTCGTCGACGACGTCGCCGAGCTGGGCGGCGGTCTGCGGGCCGCGTTCGCGCAACAGCCCGAGGAGGCGCAACCGCGTCGGGTGGGCGAGCACGCGCATCGAGGCGGCGTCGGTGAGGGTGCTGCGAGAAGTGTCACGTGGGGTCATGGCGTCGACCCTAGGTGCACAAGAAGCATTGTGCAACGGTTCTTGTGGTGTGATGCGGCCACCGAGCCGTGAGTGTGATGGGTGTCGCGGGCGGGGGTGGGACCGGCGGCGCATGCTCTGAAGACGACGGCCGGACAGCCCGGCTCGCAGGAGGAACCCGATGACGAAGACCCCGGACGACCCGCACGGCGCCGACGAGACCGAACTCGAACGCAGCGGCAACAGCAGTGGCGAGGGTCACGGCGACCACACCGTCGGCGAGCGGGACGACCGCCCCGTCGAGATCACCAGCGAGAACCACCCCGACGGCGGCACCGGCTCGCGCACGCTAGACGACGGCCCGGCCGAGGACGCCGTCCCCACCCGCCAGCCCGGGCAGGCCGACGCCTCCGAGGTCGACGACCTGATCGGGGACTACAAGGGCGACGGCGAAGGCAAGCACACCTACTGACGTGACCCGAGGAGGCGCGGGTCGGCCTCGATTCGCGCCCCGCGCCTCCCTCGTGTAGTGTTTCCTCTGGCCAATCGGCCGAAGAAATGCGCCTGTAGCTCAACGGATAGAGCATCTGACTACGGATCAGAAGGTTGGGGGTTCGAGTCCCTCCAGGCGCACGCGACTCGAAAGCCCCTGCCCTACACGGCAGGGGTTTTTCTCGTCTTGAGTGCTTGTCTGGCCGCCTCCGGCGGCGTGCGCCTACGGCGCGACTCGAAAGCCCCTGCCCTACACGGCAGGGGCATTCTTCGTCTTGGTGCTTGTTTGGCCGCCTCCGGCGGCGTGCGCCTTCGGCGCTTGCCGCGGAAGCCGAGATGGCGGCGGCTTGGCGAGCGCCTCGTCACTCGTCGACGGCGGGAGGGGCGGGGCGGGGGTGCCGAATGGTCGCGACGGTGCCCGTCACGCAGACAGCCGTCGCGACGAGCAGCGCGACGAGGATCAACACGTCCACGAGCGCAGCGCCTCCGTCGCCGGTCGCCATCCTGACGACGACGGTCACGACACAGGACAGCCACACGACGGCGGAGATGCCCCAACCCACCGACGACCCCCGGAACGTCGGCCTCTGCAGGCGCAGCCGGCCCCGGTCGCGGTTCGTCTCGTCGTCCATCGTCGCGGTCCCCTCGTCGTCGTCGACCCTTCCACCGTACGTCGGGCTCGTCCCCGGCTGAAGGGAACGGCGCGAGCAGGGTCGTCCTCGAGGAGGGGGAGCATGGTCCTGCAGGCGGTCGGCGCGCGGCCGTCGACCTGTGATGCTCGCGGGATGATCCGTTCACTGGTGACGACCCTCGCGTGGTGGCTGCTCGGCGCGGCCGTGGGCCTCGTGCTCGGCGGCGCGACCTCCCCCGCCCAGCAGTACCTGCCCGGCGGGCTGAGCTCGTTCGCCAACTCGAGCGGCGGCTGGACGGTCCTCACCTTCGCGACGGTGGTCGTGGTCACGCGCAGGCCGAGCGCCCGCAGGTGGTGGACGGCGGCCGGGCTCGGCCTCGTCGTCTTCCACGCCGCGGTCCAGGGCTACGTGATCGTGTCCACCCTGCGGGGCTTCCCCGACTCGTACGGCCCGGGAGACTTCTGGTTCACGGCGGCGACCCTGGCCGGGCCCGTCATCGGGCTCGCCGGGCTGTGGTGGTGGTCGCCGCGCCCCGTCCTCCGTGCGGCGGGGATCGCGGTCCTCGCCGCCGTCATGATCGGCGACGGCGTCTCGGGCCTCGTCCGCGTCGCCGAGACGACCGGCATGGCCTGGTGGCTGATCAGCATCGCCGTGGGCGTCGCGGCGCTCGGCTGGGTCGTGGTCCGTCGCCTCGACGGGTGGCGGGAGCGCGCGCTCGCCGTCGGGCTCACGGCCCTCGGGGCGGCGGTCTACGTCGCCGTCTTCAGCCTGCTCTGAGGGTGCTGCCCCGCACGATCAGACGGGGCGGCAGCACGACCGTCTCGTGACGGTGGGTCGACGGGTGGTCGAGTTCGTCCCGCAGGAGGCGCATGGCCTGGCCTCCCATGTCGACGCCGGGCTGCCCCACGGTCGTGAGCGGGAGTGTCGTTCCCTGGGCGAAGTGGTTGTCGTCGTAACCGGTGATCGACAGATCGCGGGGGATGTCCACCCCGCCGAGCAGCAGTGACTGCACGATCCCCGACGCGAGCGCGTCCGAGGCCGCGACGATCCCGTCGGGCCTGTCCGCCGCCGCCTGGGCGAGCAGTTCGCTCCCCACGGTGAGGCCCGCACGCACCGTCAGTGCCGAGGTCGTCATCAGGCGCAGCGGGACGCCGGCGTCCCGTGCCGCGGCCGAAGCGCCCTCGAACCGGTGCCGCACGGCGGTGAGATCGAGGGGGCCGCCGACGAAGACGAGCTCCCGCCGGCCCTGCTCGAGGAGGTGCTCGGCCGCCAGCCGTCCGCCGAGTTCCTCGTCGACGACGACGCCGCAGCTCTCGTCGGCGTCGCCCGGCCAGTTGACGTAGACGACGCGCAGCCCGCGACGCCGCAGTCGACGTGCCTCGTCCATCGGGCCGTCGAACGGGGCGAGGACGATGCCCGCCGCCTGGGCCTGCTCGAACAGGTTCAGGTACCCGGTCTGCTTGTCGAGGTCGACGTCCGAGTTGCCGAGCAGCACCGACTGCTGGGCCAGGTCGGCCTCGCGCTCGACGCCGCGCGCGATGTCGAGGAAGTACGAGTTGCCGAGGTCGACGGCCACGAACCCGACCAGGGTGCCCCGACCCGCCGCCAGGGTGCGGGCGGAGGTGTTCGGCACGAAGCCCAGGGATGCGATGGCCGACTCGACCTTGAGCCGCGTCGCAGGACGGACCCGGTCGGGAGTGTTCACCACGTTCGACACGGTGCCCAGCGAGACCCCGGCGAGCCTGGCGACGTCGGCCATGACCGGCGGCCGGTGCGGGGAGGAGGGGATCGAGACGCTCATCGTGGAGCCGAGCCTAGCCCGCAGTCGATCGAGACGGGGTGTTGACAAGCCCGGGGTGTCCGGTCAATTATGAAGCGCTTCAAGTTTTCCGAGGCGCCCACCATTCAAGGAGGAATGATGTCCCGCACCGCACGTCGTGTCGCTGCCTTTGCCGTCGCCGGCCTGACCATCGCAGGCCTCTCCGCGTGTTCGGGTGGCGGAGCGGGCGAGGCGGCCACCGAGTTCACCGTCCTCGGCAACGTCGAGAACGAAGTCGTCCCTGCAACGCTTCAGACCCTGGCCGACGGCGCCTGCTCCACCGAGAACGACGCCATGCCCCTCAAGGTCGAGACCGTCCCACAGACGAACCTCAACCAGCAGGTCCAGCTGCTCGCAGGCCAGGGCGGGCTCCCCGTCATGTACGCCGTCGACACCAACGAGCTCGTGCAGCAGCTCGACGACGCCGGCTTCGTCGCGCACTTCGACGAGCTGCTCGACGAGATCGGCGCGGCCGACTCGATCGAGCCCGCCGCGCGGTCGACCGTCGAGTCGCTCTACGACGGTGAGTTCCTCGTGCTGCCGACCGAGTACAACATCGAGGGCATCTGGTACAACAAGACGCTCTTCGCCGACAACGGCGTCGACGTGCCCGAGAGCTGGGACGACGTGGTCGCTGCGGCCGGCACGTTCCAGGACGCCGGCCTCACCCCCTTCGCCGCGAGCGGTGAGCAGGGCTGGCCCCTGACGCGCCTCGTCGGGAACCTCATCGAGCGCGAGCTCGGGCCCGACGCCCTCCAGGCCGTCGCCGACGGCGACGCCGAGCTGACCGACCCCGAGTACGTGGCCGCGGCCCAACAGGTCGCCGACCTCGGTGCGGCGGGCTACTTCGGCGAGGGAGTCGGCTCGATCGACTACGACACGTCGATCAACCAGTTCCTCAACGGCAGCTCGCCGATGCTCTACATGGGCAGCTGGGTCCTGAGCAATTTCGCCGACGACACGGCGAACCAGATCGGCGAGGACGCCATCGGCTACCTGCCGTTCCCCGACGTCGACGGGGGCGAGGGCGACAGCAGCCAGCTCGTGGCCAACGTCGGCCTGCCCTTCACGATCAACCCGAGCGTGCTGAACGACGACAGCAAGGCCTGGGTCAAGTGCATCGCCGAGAACTACGGCCAGGTGGCCCTCGAGGACAGCAGCCGCATCTCCGGCTTCACGGTGTCGGGCGACGCCGCTGGCACCGCGCTGACGACGGAGGTGCGCGACCGCATCGCGGACACCGACACGACCATCCCCTGGTTCGAGGCGTACTTCAGCACGCAGGCGACGACGACCTCGCAGCAGAACGCCGCCCAGCTCGTCACCGGCGCCATCACGGCCGAAGAGTTCATGACGCTGGTCCAGGGCGACCTGGGCTGACGCCTCCTCGACGGGGGTGGGGGCGCGCCCCGTGCGCCTCCCCGCCCCCGTCCACCCCTCCTCGACCCCCAGCTCGGACCGAAGGCACCCCCATGAATCCCCTGCTCGGCGACCGGCGCGCCACCCTGATCCTGATCGGGCCCGCCCTGCTCATCTACTCCGTCGTGATGCTCGTCCCGATCGTCGTCTCGTTCGGGTACACCCTGACGAGCGGCAACGCGATCACGGGCTTCACGTTCTCGGGACTCGAGAACTACCAGCGCCTCGTCACCGACACCCGGGTGCGGGACGCGTTGCTGCTCACGGTCCGCTATGCGGTTCTGATGACGATCCTGCAGGTCGGCTTCGGCTACCTCCTGTCGCTCCTCTATGTCTTCGTGCTGCGGAAGTGGTCGAGTGCCGTCCGCACGCTGGTCTTCTTCCCCGTGGTCCTGCCCACCGTCGCGGTCGCACTGCTGTTCCAGCAGATGTTCGCGATCGCCCCGCAGAACGGGCTGGTCAACACGGCCCTCGAGGCCGTGGGTTTGTCGTCCGTCGACTGGTTCGGCGACGGCGGCACGGCGTTCCTCGTCATCATCGTGATGGACGTGTGGCGCTCCATGGGCTTCTACGGGGTGCTGCTCTACGCCGGGCTGCTCGACATCCCCGAGGAGGTGTTCGAGTCTGCCCGCATCGACGGCGCCTCCGGCTTCGGGCTCGTCCGTCGCATCGTCCTGCCGCTCTCGCTGCCCGTGCTGGTCTCGTCGCTGATCTTCTCCGTGAACGGAACGCTCAAGGTGTTCGACAGCATCCTCGCCCTCACCAACGGCGGCCCCGGCACGTCGACCAGCCCCCTGACGATCTACATGTTCGACACGTCGTTCCGCTTCGGTCAGTACGGCTACGGAAGCACCGTCGCGTTCCTGCTCACGATCGTGTCGCTGCTGGTGACCGTCTTCATCTTCCGCGCCAACCGTCGCGACCTCACGAAGGACTGACCGATGACCTCCGTCGACACCGCCGTCCCCGCGACGTCCACGCCCCTCCGCCGTCCGACGCCGAGGCGCCGCACGGCTCCCCGGCGACGCGCCGGACAGGTCGTGAGCATCGCGCTCGTCGCACTCCTCCTCGTCATCGTGGTCGGCCCGCTCGTGTGGATGCTCCTCGGCTCCTTCAAGACGCAGACGGAGTTCCTGGAACAACCCGTCTGGGCGCTGCCGCAGCAGTGGAACTTCGACAACTACGTCTTCGCGTGGACCCAGGGCAACTTCGCGCAGTACGCGTCGAACTCCGTCCTGACCGTCTTCCCGTCGCTCCTCCTCGTGCTGCTGTTCGGCTCCATGGCGGGCTTCGCACTCGAGGTGCTCGTCTGGAAGGGGCGCGGCGCGATCCTCATCACCTTCCTCGCCGGCATCATGGTGCCGACGCAGATGATCCTCCTGCCGCTGTTCGCCGCGTACTTCCGGCTCGGCCTCACCGGCACCCTCTGGCCGCTGCTCATCACGTACACGGCCACGAGCCTCCCGCTGGCCGTCTTCCTGATGGCGACGTTCTTCCGAGCCGTCCCGCGTGAGATCTTCGAGGCGGCGATGCTCGACGGCGCCGGGCTGATCCGGTCGTTCTTCCTGGTCGGCCTGCCGATGGTGCGCAACGCGCTCTTCACCGTGGGGTTGGTCCAGTTCTTCATGCTCTGGAACGACCTCCTCATCGCCCTGACCTTCACGAACTCCGGGTCGCTGCGCACCCTGCAGGTGGGCCTCCTGAACTTCACCGGCCAGTTCGGCTCGGTGCAGTACGGTCCGCTGTTCGCGGCGATCTGTCTCAACGTCGTGGCGATCCTCGTCATCTACCTGTTCCTCAACAAGCAAGTGCAGAAGGGGCTGACCGCCGGTGCGGTCAAGGGCTGACCATGAGCGCGCGAGTCACCGACCTCCGCGTCGAGCACGGCCGTGAGGCACTGGGCCTCGGCACCCCCCGTCCCCGTCTGAGCTGGCAACTGGACGGCCCGGCCGGCTGGCAGCAGAAAGTCGTCGAGATCGCCCTCGAGGCGGGGGAGCGACAGGTCGCGACGGCCGTGATCGTGACCCGCGACCAAGTGCTCGTGCCCTGGCCCTTCGCAGACCTTGCATCCCGGCAGCGGGTCGAGGTCCGTGTGCGCGTGACGGGCGGCGACGGCTCGACGTCGCCCTGGAGCCCGGCGACGTCCGTCGAGGCGGGCCTCCTGGAGCCGTCCGACTGGCGCGCACGACCGGTCGGCGGATCGTGGCCGGAAGAGGCCGGCACGGACCGCCGCCCCTCCCGGGTCCGGCGGGACTTCCGCCTCGACGGCGAGGTCGTCTCCGCCCGCCTGTACGCGACGGCCCACGGCGTCTTCGAGGCCGAGCTGAACGGGGTCCGCGTCGGCGACGACGAGCTCTCGCCGGGCTGGACCTCGTACGACACCCGGCTGCGCTACCGGACCTACGACGTCACCGACCTGGTCGAGACCGGTGAGAACGCGATCGGCGCGTGGCTCGGCGACGGCTGGTACCGCGGGCGCCTCGGCTTCAACGGCGGGTACCACGATCTCTACGGGACGGATCTGTCGTTCCTCGCCCAGCTCGAGGTCGAGCTCGCCGACGGGACACGCGTCGTCGTCGCCACCGACGACACGTGGGAGGCGGCCCCCAGCCCCATCTCGTTCAGCGGGCTCTACGACGGCGAACGCCACGACCTGCGGCTCGACGACGACGGCTGGTCGCGGGCGGGGTCGGATCGAGACGGCTGGACGCCGGTGACCGTCCGCGCGCGTGATTCGCGCACGCTGGTCGCGCCCGAACAGCCGCCGGTGCGCTGCACCGAGGAGATCGCCCCGCTCGCGCACTGGACGACGCCTCGCGGCTCCGTGGTGCTCGACTTCGGCCAGAACCTCGTCGGTCGGCTCCGCATCACGGTCGACGGCGAGGCGGGCCGCCAGGTGACCCTGCGCCACGCCGAGGTGCTGCAGGAGGGCGAGCTCTACCGGCGCACGCTCCGCCTGGCCGCGGCGGAGGACGTCGTGACCCTGGGAGGCGGCGGCCCGGTCACCTGGGAGCCCCGCTTCACGATCCACGGCTTCCGCTACGCCGAGGTCGAGGGCTGGCCGGGCGAGTTCGACCCGGCCTCGGTCGTCGCGCGCGTGCTGCACACCGACATGGAGCGCACGGGGTGGTTCGCCTGCTCCGACCCGAGCCTGGAGCGCCTGCACGAGAACGTGCTGTGGAGCACCCGCGGCAACTTCGTCGACATCCCGACCGACTGCCCCCAGCGCGACGAGCGCCTGGGCTGGACGGGTGACATCCAGGTGTTCGCGCCCACCGCCTCCTACCTGTACGACTGCTCGGGCATGCTCGGCTCGTGGCTGCAGGACCTCGCCGTCGACCAACTGCCCGACGGCACCGTGCCGTGGTTCGTGCCGCGGATACCCGGCGGCCCGTCGTGGGAGCCGATCGAGCCGGGCGCGGTCTGGGGCGACGCCGCCGTGCTCACACCGTGGACGCTCTGGGAGCGGTTCGGCGACGCCGGCGTGCTGGCCCGACAGTGGGACTCGGCCAAGGCCTGGGTGGACCTGATCCTCGCCCGGGCCGGGGACGACCGGATCTGGGACGAGGGCTTCCAGCTCGGCGACTGGCTCGACCCGGCGGCCCCGCCGGACGACCCGGCCGACGCACTCACCGACCGGTACCTCGTCGCCACGGCGTACCTGTACTGGTCGACCCGCCACCTGGCGGACACCGCCGTCGTCCTGGGCAAGGACACCGAAGGTGCGCGTTACGACGCGATCGCCGAGGAGGTGCGCGAGGCCTTCGCGGGTCGCTACACCGACGGCGGCGGCCGGACGACGAGTGACGCGCAGACCGCGTACGGCCTGGCCCTCGAGTTCGGGCTCGTCCGGGGCGAGGAGGCGCAGGCGGCCGGAGACCGGCTCGCCGAGCTCGTGAGCGAGGCCGGGAACCGCATCGCGACGGGCTTCGCCGGCACCCCGGTCGTCGCGCCCGCCCTGACGCGGACGGGCCACGTCGCGAGGGCGTACGACCTGGTCCTCGAGCGTTCGTGCCCGTCGTGGCTGTACACCGTCGACATGGGCGGAACGACCATCTGGGAGCGCTGGGACAGCATGCTCCCGGACGGCACGGTCAACCCGGGCGAGATGACGAGCTTCAACCACTACGCGCTCGGCGCCGTGGCGGACTGGATGCACGCCACCGTCGCGGGGCTGGCGCCCTCGGCACCCGGCTGGCGCCGGGTCCGCTTCGCCCCGCGACCCGGCGGCGGGCTGACGCACGCGTCGGGTCGACACCTCTCGCCCTACGGCGAGGTGTCGTCGTCGTGGCGTGTCGAGGGCGAGGTCTTCACGCTCACGGTGGCCCTGCCCGTCGGCACGACCGGCGAGGTCTCGCTGCCCGACGGCACGATCGTCGAGGTGTCGCACGGGCGGCACGAGTTCACGTGCGCCGCGGTCGTTCCCGTCGTCGGCGCGGCGGGCTGATCAGGCCTCGGGCACGGTGCTCGCGCGGACCACGAGCTCGGGCGCGAAGACGACCCGGCGCGGCTCGCGTGCCGGATCGTCGATCTCGTCCTGGAGGATGTCCATCGCCGTCCGCCCGATCAGGGCGCTGGGCTGGCGGATCGAGCTGAGCGGCACCACGGCGGCGCGGGCGAAGTCGATGTCGTCGTAGCCGATCAGGGCCACGTCGTCGGGCACGCGCAGGTCGCCGAGCATCACCAGCGACTGCAGCACGCCCATCGCGACGAGGTCGTTCGCGGCGAAGACCGCGTCGGGTCGCTCGTCCGCCGGGCGCGACATGAGCCCGGCGGCGGCGGCGCGACCGTGCTCGACCGTGAGTGCCGGCACCTCGACGACCTCGAGCGCGACCTGCTCGGAGACCGTGGCCTCCGCGTTCGCGGCGCGCACCGCCTCCTGCGCGCCCTGCAGCCGGTCGGCCACCTGCTGCAGGTCGAGGGGGCCGCCGACGAACGTGAGACGGCGGCGACCGATGGACAGGAGGTGCTCGGCGGCCAGCTGACCCCCGCGCACGTCGTCGACCGAGACCGACGAGAAGTCGGTGAGCTCGGCCTGCCGGTCGACGAGCACCGCGGGGGTCCCGCGTCGCCGCAGTCGCGCCAGCCGGGCGGTGACGTCGCCGACCGGGGAGATGAGGATGCCGAGCACGCGGTTCTCCTCGAAGAGGTCGAGGTAATGCGCCTCGCGTTCGACCTGCTGGTCGCTGTTGCCGAGCAGGACGACGCGGCCGGCCTTCTCGGCGGCGGTCTCCGCCCCGCGGGCGACGTCGGAGAAGAACGGGTTGCCGCCGTCGAGGATCACGAGCCCGATGGCCCGGCTCGCCCCGGCTCGGAGCTGTCGGGCGGCGTCGTTCCGGACGAAGCCGAGCTCGTCGATCGCCGCATGCACCCGCTCCACCGTGGCGGGGCTGACCTTGTCCGGCCGGTTCAGCACGTTGGACACGGTGCCGACCGAGACGCCCGCGCTCGTCGCGACGTCACGGATGCTGACCGACTCCACCCGCGCCTCCTGCCCTGGGTCGTGCTCTCTGACGACGGGGCCGAGTCTAGGCCGGGCCTCACCGGGGGCGCCGACCGGCGAGCCGCGGGCAGCCGAGACGCAACTGGTGCTTGACGTCGTCCCGGCCCGCCCCTACTGTCATCCCCAACACCTTTTGAAACGATTCATTTCTCGATGAGGAGAACGATCGATGACGATCGACCCCACGCCCGTCGGCCTCTCGCCGACGGCCCCCGTGCTCGAGCTGAGGGGGGCTCGCAAGACGTTCGGCGCCGTAGTCGCCCTGGCCAGCGGCAGCGTGCAGCTTCGGGCCGGCGAGATCAACGCCCTCGTCGGCGAGAACGGCGCAGGCAAGTCGACGATGGTCAAGATCCTCGCCGGGGTGCACCAGCCCGACAGTGGCGAGTTCCTCTTCGACGGGCACCCGATCGTCTTCCGCACGCCGGCCGAGAGCAAGGCCGCCGGCGTGAGCGTCATCTACCAGGAGCCGACGCTCTTCCCCGACCTCACCGTCGCCGAGAACATCTTCGTCGGCCGCCAGCCCACCTCGCGCCTCGGCTTCATCGACCGTGCGAAGATGCGTGCCGACGCGCGCGCCCTGTTCGAGCGGCTCGGCGTGCCCATCGACCCCGACCGCGTCGCCGAGGGCCTCTCGATCGCCGACCAGCAGATCATCGAGATCGCCAAGGCCATCTCGCTCGACGCCAAGGTCCTGATCATGGACGAGCCCACGGCCGCCCTCAGCGGCGTCGAGGTCGAGCGCCTGTTCGGTGTCGCCCGGGCGCTCCGTGACCGCGGCAGCGCGATCATGTTCATCTCTCACCGCTTCGACGAGGTCTTCGGCCTCAGCGACCGCATCACGGTGATGCGTGACGGCGCCTTCATCTCGGAGCACGCGACCGGCGACGTCACGACGGCCGAGATCGTCCGCGCGATGGTCGGCCGCGACGTCGACCAGCTGTTCCCCAAGCAGGAGGCGCGGATCGGCGAGCCAGTCGTCACCGTCGAGGGCCTGACGCGGCAGGGCGTCTTCCACGACGTGTCGTTCGAGGTGCGGGCCGGCGAGATCGTCGGCCTCGCCGGCCTCGTCGGCGCGGGCCGCACCGAGGTCGCCCGCGCGCTCTTCGGCATCGATCGCTACGACGCCGGCAGCGTCACGGTGAACGGCAAGCCGCTCGCCCGCCGCGACCCGATGGCCGCCATCACCGCGGGCATCGGTTTCGTGCCGGAGGACCGCCGCAAGCAAGGCCTCGTGATGGACATGTCGGTCAGCCGCAACACCACGCTGACCCTCCGCAGGACGCTGAGCCGCTTCGGCCTGGTCAGCGCCCGACGCGAGCGGGAGGCGGCGGCCGACTGGTCGCAGCGACTCCAGGTCAAGACCGGCAGCCAGGAGCTCGCCGTCGCGACCCTGTCAGGCGGCAACCAGCAGAAGGTCGTGCTGGCGAAGTGGCTGGCGACCGACCCGACCTTCCTGATCGTGGACGAGCCGACCCGTGGCATCGACGTCGGCACGAAGAGCGAGGTGCACCGGCTGATCAGCGACCTCGCCGGCCGCGGCATCGCCGTGCTGATGATCTCGTCCGAGCTGCCGGAGGTGCTCGGCATGGCCGATCGGGTGCTCGTCATGCACGAGGGGCGGCTCACGGCGACCCTCGACCGCGCCGACGCCACGGCCGAGCGCGTCATGCACGCGGCGACAGGGTCGGACGCGGCGGACCTGACCGAGGCCGCGCCGACCGCTCCCGCAGCCAGCCCGACCACGCCCCCGACAGCGACCGCAGAGGCCACCCGATGACCACCTCCCACGCCCTCGCGCCTGCCCCCACGTCGGGACGGAGCCCTCTCGCCTCGGTGTTCCGGCAGCGCGAGGTGCCGGTCGCGTCCGCCCTCGTCGTGCTGGTGATCGTCACCACGATCGCGAACCCGCTCTTCGTCTCGGCCCAGGGCGTCAAGGACCTGATGCTCAACGCGACGATCACGGTGATCATGGCCGTCGGCCTCGGCACCGTCATCATCACGAACAACATCGACCTCTCGGTGGGCTCGATCCTCGGCCTCGTCGCCTTCGCGACCGGCACGGTGTTCGCCGCCGCCCCGGACATCCCGATCGTGTTCGTGTTCCTGATCGGGCTCGCGATCGGGGCGGTGCTCGGGGCCGTGAACGGGTTCCTGGTGACCGTGGCGAGGGTGCCGTCGCTCGTGATCACGCTCGGCATGCTCTACATCTACCGCGGCCTCAACAACGCCTGGGCCGGCGGTCAGCAGTACTTCGCCGGCGACCGGCCCGCCGCCTTCGGGCGCCTGTCGGTCGACACCGTGCTCGGCATCCCGATCATCACGATCATCGCCGTGGTCGTCGTCGTGCTCGTCGCCGTGTTCCTGGCCCGCACGCGGCCCGGCCGCGACCTGTACGCCATCGGCTCGGACGAAGAGGCGGCGCGCCTGTTCGGGATCGCGGTGAACAGGCGGGTCGTCACGGCCTTCGTCCTCAACGGCACGCTGACCGGCCTGGCGGGCGTGCTCTACGCCAGCCGCTTCAACTCGGTCGGCGCGACGACCGGCACCGGGCTCGAGCTGGACATCGTCGCCGCGGCCGTCGTGGGCGGCATCGCCATCTTCGGCGGCTCGGGCAGCGTCGTCGGCGCGGCGATCGGCGCCGTGCTGCTGACCACCATCACGAGCAGCCTCACCGCCCTCGGCGTCGACAAGTTCTGGCAGCAGGCCATCGTCGGCGTCCTCATCCTGACCGCCATCCTCGTCGAGCGGATCGCCTCGATCCGCAAGGCCCGACGACTGCGCACGAGCGAGGCCACCAATGCCTGACCAGACCGTCACCCGAGCTCCCGAGGCCTCCGCCGACTCCTCGTCCTCTGCCCGCGCCGGCGCCCGTGACCCCGGTGCCCGCGCCGAGCGGGCCCTGCGCCGTCGCCGCCTGCTCACCGGCCGCGGGGCGATCATGGTCTGGGCCCTGCTCGCGACCCTGCTCGTCTGTGCCCTGACGGTGCCCCGGTTCGCCAGCGTGCAGACCACCGGGTTCCTGCTGCTCGACGCCATCCCGATCCTCATGATCGCGATGCCGATGGCGCTCGTCGTGATCACCGGAGAGATCGACCTCTCGGTCGCCAGCACCGCCGGCCTGACGAGCGCGACGATGGGCGTGCTGTGGGCCGCCGGCTGGGGCATCCCCGAGATCTTCGTCGTCTGCGTGCTGATCGGCGTCGTCTGCGGCGCCCTGAACGGCGCGCTCGTGACGACGATCGGGCTGCCGAGCCTGGCGGTCACCATCGGCACCCTCGCCCTCTACCGCGGGCTCGCCCTCGTCGTGATCGGCGACAACGCCGTCGCGAACTTCCCGCCCGGGCTCACCTCGTTCTTCACGTCGAAGATCGGCGGCACGGGCATCCCCACGGTGATGATCGGCGTCGTCGTCGTGATGCTCTTCTTCGGGGTGCTGCTGCACTTCAGCTCGTTCGGCCGGGCACTGCCCGCGATCGGCTTCAGCAAAGAGGCCGCGAGCTTCGTCGGCGTCCACGTCGGCCGTGCCAAGTTCTGGATGTTCGTCTCGACCGGCGTCGTCTCGGCCCTGGTCGGCATCTACTGGACCCTCCGCTACTCGAGCGCCCGCAGCGACAACGCGACCGGCATCGAGCTGGCCGTGATCGCCGCGGTGCTGCTCGGCGGCGTCTCGATCTTCGGCGGCCGCGGCTCGATCCCCGGCGTCGTCGCCGGCGTGCTGATCATCTCGAGCATCAGCTACGCGCTGCGGCTCGGCGGCATCAGCGACGTCGTGCTCAACGTCGTCACCGGGCTCCTGCTCGTCGGGAGCGTGGTGACGCCGAGCCTGATCTCGGTCGTCCGCGAGAAGACCCGAGCGAGACGGGCGGCGAGGGCCGTGCTGGCCCGGTCGGCCGAGCACGCCTGAGCCGCCCCCCGAACCCACCCGCACCACCACACCTCACCCGCACCGCCCCACCCACAGCAAAGGACAGAACGATGGAAATCCCCACCCACACCCGAGGCCGCGCCCTCCGGCGTGCCGCCGCCGCGGTCGCCGCCCTCGCGACCGTCACCCTCGTCGCCTCCGGCTGCGCCCTCACGGCGGCCAGCGACGACGCCAGCTCGGGCTCCGGCTCGGGCGGCACCGAGTCGATCGCCTTCGTGCCGAAGCAGCTCAACAACCCGTACACCGACGTCGTGCTCGGCGGCGGTGAGAAGGCGTCGAAGGCCATCGGCTACGACTACAGCGTCGTCGGCCCCCTCGAGGCCAGCGCCTCGTCTCAGGTCACGTTCCTCAACACGCTCACGCAGCAGGGCACGAACGTCATCGTCATCGCCGCGAACGACCCCGACGCGGTCGGCCCGGCCCTGAAAGAGGCGCGCGACGGCGGCGCGAAGATCGTCGCGTTCGACTCGGACACCAACCCCGACTACCGCGACGTGTTCGTCAGCCAGGTCGAGGCGAAGGACGTCGCGCTGATCCAGATCCGCCAGATGAGCGAGCAGATCGGCGGCCAGGGCGACATCGCGATCCTGTCGGCCACCGCGAACGCGACCAACCAGAACGAGTGGATCAAGTACATCCAGGAGGAGGTCGACACGAATCCCGACTACGCGGGGATCACCATCGTCTCGACCGTCTACGGCGACGACGACGACGCGAAGTCGTTCCAGGAGGCACAGGGCCTGCTCCAGGCCAACCCCGACCTCAAGGGCATCATCTCGCCCACCACGGTCGGCATCGCCGCGACGGCCCGCTACCTCTCGACCTCGGAGTACAAGGGCAAGGTCGCACTGACCGGGCTCGGCCTGCCGAACGAGATGCGAGAGTTCGTCAAGGACGGCACCGTCACCGCGTTCGCCCTGTGGGACCCGGCTCAGCTCGGAGAGGTCGCGGCCTACGCCGGCCAGGCCCTCGTCGACGGCACGATCACCGGTGCCGAGGGCGACACGTTCACCGCGGGCGACCTCGGCGAGCGCACGGTCGGCGCCGACGGCATCGTCATCGTCGGACCGCCGACGGAGTTCGACGTCGACAACATCGACGACTACGACTTCTAGTCGTTATCCGTGACCGGAGGCGACGGGGTCACCACCTGACCCGCCGCCTCCGGACACCCTCCCTCGACACCGGACCCGCGCCTCCTCGGCGCCGTCGCATCGGAGCGATCGCCCATGAGCACCACCGCCTCGCCGGTCGGCGACCTGTTGCCCCCCTTCCGCCGCCGTCGCACCCGCGTGGGTCTCGTCGCCGGAGGGCTCGGCACCTACTGGCCACAGTTCCCCGGGCTGCTGCCCCAGCTGCAGGAGTCCACCCGCTACGTCGTCGACCGCTTCGGCGGCCTCGACGCCGAGGTCGTCGACACCGGCTTCATCTCTGACGCCCAGGAGGCGCGGGTCGCGGCCGACACCCTGCGCACGGCCGACTGCGACCTCATCGTCGTCTTCCTGACCACCTACCTGACCTCGTCCATGGTCTTGCCGATCGCGCAGCGGGCCGGGGTGCCCGTGCTCGTGATCGACCTGCAGCCGAGCGAGAAGATGGACCACGACCGCTTCGACACGGGCCTGTGGCTCGCCTACTGCGGTCAGTGCCCGGTGCCCGAGGTGGCCAACGTCTTCACCCGTGCCGGCATCGAGTTCCGCTCGGTGACCGGACACCTGCGCAGCGAACGTGCCTGGGCGCGCATCGAGCGCTGGGTGCACGCCGCGGGCGTGCGGGCACGGCTGCGAGAGGCACGACACGGCCTGATGGGCCACCTGTACCCGGGCATGCTCGACGTCTCGACCGACCTGACCCTGCTCTCGACGCATTTCGGCTCGCACGTCGAGGTGCTCGAGTTCGACGACCTGCGCGTGCGGGTCGACGCCGTCACCGACGCCGAGGTGCGCGAGCGGGTCGGCCTGGCTCGCCAGGTGTTCGAGGTCGACGCCTCGGTCGACCAGGACGACTTCGACTGGGGCGCCCGCGTCTCGGTCGGGCTCGACCGGCTCGTGGCCGACTTCGACCTCGACTCGCTGGCGTACTACCACCGCGGCCTCGAAGGCGAGCAGCACGAGCGGCTCGGGGCCGGGATGATCCTCGGCGCGTCCCTGCTCAACGCCCGCGGGCTGCCGGCGGTGGGGGAGTACGAACTCCGCACGTCGGTCGCGATGCTCGCGGCGCAGGCGCTCGGGGCCGGTGGATCGTTCACCGAGATCCAGGCGATCAACTTCGACGACGACGTGGTCGAGATGGGGCACGACGGGCCCGCGCACCTGGCGATCTCGTCGTCGCGGCCGATCCTGCGTGGGCTCGGCGTGTTCCACGGCAAGCGCGGCTACGGGGTCAGCGTCGAGTTCGACGTGCAACCCGGCCCCGTGACGACGTTCGGCCTCGGGCAGGACCGGGACGGGGCGCTGTCCTTCATCACGAGCGAGGGTGAGGTCGTCCCCGGGCCCCTGCTCGCGATCGGCAACACGACCTCGCGCGTCGACTTCGGAGGCGATCCCGGCGAGTGGGTCGACCAGTGGTCACGGACCGGCATCGGGCACCACTGGGGGCTCTGCGTCGGCCACGTGGCACGTGATGTCGCGGCCGCCGCGTCTCTGCTCGGCATCGAGCACCGGCACGTCGCGGCGCCGTTCGACGACGCCGACGGCTTCGAGCGCAGCCTGGGCCGCGCGACGTCGTGAGCGGGCGAGCGGCCGGTCGCCGGATCGTCTTGCCGAGGGCCCGGACGCACGCTACGCTCGAGCTATTGAAACGATTCAACGACGAACCGGAGACCACCTGATGACCGCCCACGACCACGAGCGATACGCGTTCCGGCTGCAGGTCGCGCCCGACCGCCTCGACGAGTACGCCCGTCGTCACGCCGAGGTCTGGCCCGAGATGCTGCAGGCGCTCCACGACAGCGGCTGGCACGGCTACTCCCTCTTCGCCGCCCCCGACGGCCTGCTCGTCGGCTACGTCGAGGCCGCCTCCCTCGAGGCCGCCCAGACGGCGATGGCCCGGACCGAGGTCAACGCCCGCTGGCAGGCCTCGATGGCCGAGTTCTTCACCTCGCTCGACGGCACGCCCCCCGACGAGGGCTTCGAGCTGCTCACGCAGATCTTCAACCTGGAGGCGCAGCTCGGCCTCCCGGGCGGCGGCCGCCAGCCCGACCGCACGGGCCCCACGGCGGCGGCCCCCACGACCCCGGCTGCCACAGCCCCCACGACCACGGCGTCATCGACGACGACCGGCACCACGACAACGGGAGAAGCATCATGACCAACTTCGACGACATCGCCCCGACGCTCGAGCGCCAGGCCATCGAGCTGCCCAGCTGGGCCTTCGGCAACTCCGGCACGCGGTTCAAGGTGTTCGGCACGCCGGGCACGCCCCGCACGCCCGAGGAGAAGATCGCCGACGCGGCGCGCGTCCACGAGCACACCGGCCTGGCGCCGAGCGTGGCCCTGCACATCCCCTGGGACGAGGTCGACGACTTCGGCGCCCTCCGCTCGTACGCCGAGGGGCTCGGCGTCGCCCTCGGCACGGTGAACTCGAACACGTTCCAGGACGACGCGTACAAGTTCGGCAGCCTGGCCCACAGCGACGCGGCCGTGCGGCGCAAGGCGGTCGACCACCACCTCCGCTGCCTCGAGATCATGCACGAGACCGGCTCGCGCGACCTCAAGATCTGGCTCGCCGACGGCACCAACTACCCCGGGCAGGACTCGCTCCGCCAGCGCCAGGACCACCTCGCCGAATCGCTCGCCGAGATCTACGCCGGCCTCGGTGCCGAGCAGCGCCTCGTGCTCGAGTACAAGTTCTTCGAGCCGGCGTTATACCACACCGACGTCCCCGACTGGGGCACCAGCTACGCCCAGGTGAGCGCCCTCGGCGACCGCGCGCTGACCTGCCTCGACACCGGCCACCACGCCCCCGGCACGAACATCGAGTTCATCGTCATGCAGTTGCTGCGCCTCGGCAAGCTCGGCTCGTTCGACTTCAACTCGCGCTTCTACGCCGACGACGACCTGATCGTCGGGGCGGCCGACCCGTTCCAGCTGTTCCGCATCCTGTTCGAGGTCGTCGACGGCGGCGGGCTCGACGTGGGCTCGCCCGTGCAGTTCATGCTCGACCAGTGCCACAACGTCGAGGACAAGATCCCCGGCCAGATCCGCAGCGTGCTGAACGTGCAGGAGATGACGGCGCGCGCCCTGCTCGTCGACCGTCCGGCGCTCGACGCGGCTCGCGCCTCCCACGACGTGCTCGGCGCGAACGCCGTGCTCATGGACGCGTTCTACACCGACGTCCGCCCGGCGCTGGCCGACTGGCGCGAGGGCCGCGGCCTGCCGCGCGACCCGATGGCGGCGTACCTCGCGAGCGGCACGCCCGAGCGCCTGGCCGCCGAGCGCGTGGGCGGCAAGCAGCTCAGCTGGACCTGACCCGCGCCTCCTGACCCGCGCCTCCTGACAGGCGGCCCGCCCGGCCCGCACGCGACGACCCGACCCGCCCCTCCTGACCTCGACCCGCCCCTCCTGACCTCGAACGGACCCTCCTCGTGACCAGCACCACGACCAGCACCGCCGCCGACCTCGTCGCGCGCAGCAACCGCCTCGGCGCCGACCCGGCGAACACGAACTACGCCGGCGGCAACACCTCGGCCAAGGGCACCGCGACCGACCCGGCGACGGGCGAGCCGGTCGAGCTGCTCTGGGTCAAGGGCAGCGGGGGAGACCTGGGCACCCTCACCGAGCACGGCCTCGCCGTGCTGCGCCTCGACCGGCTGCGCGGCCTCGCGGGCGTCTACCGCGGCGTCGAGCACGAGGACGAGATGGTCGCCGCCTTCGACTACGCATTGCACGGCAAGGGAGGCGCGGCCCCGTCGATCGACACCGCCATGCACGGCCTCGTCGACGCGGCGCACGTCGACCACCTCCACCCCGACGCGGGCATCGCGATCGCGACCGCCGCCGACGGAGAACGACTCACGGCCGAGATCTTCGGCGGCGCTGTCGTCTGGGTGCCCTGGCGCCGACCGGGCTGGCAGCTCGGACTCGACATCGCCGCGATCAAGGCTGAGCACCCGGAGGCGCGCGGCACGATCCTGGGCGGGCACGGCATCACCGCATGGGGCGACACCAGCGAGGAGGCGGAGGCCGCCTCGCGCTGGATCATCGAGACCGCGCAGGCCTGGCTCGACGAGCACTCGCGGCCCGAGCCCTTCGGCCCGCCGCTGGCCGGCTACGCGGCCCTGCCCCTCGACGAGCGTCGCGCGAAGGCCGCGGCCCTCGCGCCCGTGATCCGCGGCATCGCGTCGCACGACCGGCCGCAGGTCGGCTCGTTCACCGACGGTGACGTCGTGCTCGACTTCCTCGCCGGCGCCGAGCACCCCCGGCTCGCGGCGCTCGGCACGAGCTGCCCCGACCACTTCCTCCGCACGAAGGTGCGGCCGCTGGTGCTCGACCTGCCGGCCGACGCGACCGTCGAGGAGTCGATCGCGCGCCTCCGTGAGCTGCACGAGCAGTACCGCCTCGACTACCAGGCCTACTACGACCGGCACGCGACCCCCGACAGCCCCGCCATCCGCGGGGCCGACCCGTTGATCGTGCTCGTGCCGGGCGTCGGCATGTTCTCGTACGGCGGCGACGCCCAGACGGCCCGCGTCGCCGGCGAGTTCTACGTCAACGCCATCAACGTGATGCGCGGCGCCGAGGGTGTCTCGAGCTACGCGCCCATCGACGAGGCCGAGAAGTTCCGCATCGAGTACTGGGCCCTCGAAGAGGCCAAGCTGCAGAGGCGGCCCGCGCCGAAGCCGCTCGCCACCCGCGTCGCGCTCGTCACCGGCGCCGCGTCGGGCATCGGCAAGGCCATCGCGACGCGCCTCGCGTCCGAGGGGGCCTGCGTCGTGATCGCCGACCTCGACCTCGCGAAGGCACAGGCCGCGGCGGCCGAGATCGGCGGCCGGGACGTGGCGCGCGGCGTCGCGGCCGACGTCAGCGACGAGGCCGCGGTCAAGGCGTCGATCGCCGAGGTCCTGCTCGCGTTCGGCGGGCTCGACCTCGTCGTCAACAACGCCGGTCTCAGCCTCTCGAAGTCGCTGTTCGACACCACCGAGGCCGACTGGGACCTGCAGCACGACGTGATGGCGAAGGGCTCGTTCCTCGTCGCGAAGAACGCGGCCCGGGTGCTCGTCGACCAGGGCCTCGGCGGCGACATCGTCTACATCTCGTCGAAGAACTCGGTCTTCGCGGGCCCGAACAACATCGCCTACAGCGCGACGAAGGCCGACCAGGCGCACCAGGTGCGGCTGCTCGCGGCCGAGCTCGGCGAGCACGGCATCCGCGTCAACGGCATCAACCCCGACGGCGTCGTGCGCGGCTCGGGCATCTTCGCCAGCGGCTGGGGCGCCAACCGCGCCGCGACCTACGGCGTCGACGAGAAGGACCTCGGCGCCTTCTACGCCCAGCGCACCATCCTCAAGCGCGAGGTCGTGCCCGAGAACGTCGCCGCCGCCGTCTACGCGATCTGCACGAGCGACTTCTCGCACACGACCGGGCTGCACGTTCCGGTCGACGCGGGCGTCGCCGCGGCCTTCCTGCGATGAACCCGGGCGGCTCGACCGGGGCGGGCGGCGGTGTGGTCGCGGCGGTCGACCTCGGGGCGACCAGCGGTCGCGTCGTGCTCGGGCACGTCGACCGCCACGGCGTGCGCCTGCAGCACGTTGCCCGGTTCGCGAACGAGCCGGTCACGCTGCCCGAGGGGCGGGGCGACGGCGAGGGCGCTGTCGAGAGCGCAGGAGGCGCGGGTCGCGTCGGCCTGCACTGGGACGTCCTGGGGCTCTGGCGGTCGGCCACCGCGGGGCTGGCCCAGGCCGTCCGTGACGAGCCGGGCGTGGCTTCGATCGGCGTGGACTCCTGGGCCGTGGACTACGGGCTGCTGCGTGACGGCCGCCTCCTCGGGGCCCCGCACCACTACCGCGACGAACGGTCGGCGGCGGGGGTCGAGGCGGTGCACGCCGTCGTGCCACCCGCGGAGCTCTTCGCCCGCACCGGCCTGCAGCACCTGCCGTTCAACACCGTGTTCCAGCTCGCCGCCGACCGTGCGGCGGGCGTCCTCGCCCCGGCAAACCGTGCCCTGCTCGTGCCCGATCTCTTCTCGTGGTGGCTCACCGGCGTCGCCGCGACCGAGCGCACCAACGCGTCGACGACGGGTCTGCTGTCGCCGGCGACGGGGGAGTGGGACGTCGAGCTGATGAGCCGGCTCGGGCTCACGCCCGAGCTGTTCGCACCACTCGTCGACCCGGGCGCCTCCCTCGGGCCCCTGCTGCCGTCGGTCGCCGCGGCGATCGGCGCCCCGGCCTCGCTCGGGGTCACGACGGTCGGCTCGCACGACACCGCCTCGGCCGTGGTCGCCGTGCCGCTCACGGGCGACGACGCTGCCTACGTGTCGAGCGGCACCTGGTCGCTCGTCGGCCTCGAGCTGCCGTCGCCGCTGCTCGGCGAGGACGTCCGCGCGGCCGGCTTCACCAACGAGGGCGGCGTCGACGGGCGGGTGCGGTTCCTCAAGAACGTGTCGGGCCTGTGGCTGCTGAGCGAGTCGATGCGTGCGTGGAGCCGTTCGGGCACCTCGGCCGCCGAGCGCAGCAGCGACCTCGCCTCCCTGCTCGCCGAGGCGGCGGCCGTGACCCGGCCCGTCGCCGTCTTCGACGCCACCGACGAGCGCTTCACCCCGCCGGGCGACATGCCCGCGCGCATCGAGGCGTGGTGCGTCGAACACGACGTCGAGCCGCCGCGGGGCCGCGCCGAGACCGTGCGCAGCATCCTCGAGTCGCTCGCGGCCGCGTACGCCGCGACGCTGCGTGACGCGGAGCGGCTCTCGGGCCGTGCCGTCCGCACCGTGCACGTCGTCGGGGGCGGCTCGCAGAACGAGCTGCTCTGCCAGCTGACCGCCGACCGCACGGGCTGCACCGTGCTGGCCGGGCCGGTCGAGGCCACGGCGCTCGGCAACGTCCTCGTCCAGGCGCGGGCCGCAGGGTTCGTGCGCGGGAGCCTCGAGTCCTTGCGCGCCTTGGTGCGTCACAGCTCATCCCCCGTCCGCTACGAGCCGCGGACCACCGCGGCCCCCACCTCGCAGAGAGGCTGAGACCATGGTCCAGCGTCAGTTCCCCAAGCCCGTCGAGCTGCTCGAGTACCTGAGCTTCAAGAAGCCCGAGCTCGACGGGCGCAAGCGCCGCCTCGAGGCCGCCCTGACGATCGAGGACCTGCGGGCGATCGCGAAGCGCCGCACGCCGAAGGCCGCGTTCGACTACACGGACGGCAGCGCGGAGGCGGAGATCTCGATCACGCGGGCCCGGCAGGCGTTCGAGGACGTCGAGTTCCATCCGGAGGTGCTGCGGGACGTGGCCGAGATCGACACGACGGCGACGGTGTTCGGGGCGACGTCGGCGATGCCGTTCGCGATCGCGCCGACCGGGTTCACCCGGCTCATGCAGACCGAGGGAGAGACGGCCGGCGCCTCGGCTGCGGCGGCGGCGGGCATCCCGTTCACCCTCTCGACGCTGGGGACGACGTCGATCGAGGACGTGAAGGCGGCCAACCCTCACGGGCGCAACTGGTTCCAGCTCTACGTCATGCGGCAGCGCGACATCTCGTACGGCCTCGTGGAGCGGGCGGCGGCCGCCGGGTACGAGACCCTCTTCTTCACGGTGGACACCCCGGTCGCGGGGGCGCGCCTCCGGGACAAGCGGAACGGGTTCTCGATCCCGCCGCAGCTGACGCTGGGGACGGTGCTCGACGCGTTGCCCCGACCGTGGTGGTGGTACGACTTCCTCACCACGAACAAGCTGGAGTTCGCGTCGTTGAGCGCCACCGGCGGGACGGTCGGCGATCTGCTCGACCTGGCGATGGACCCGACGATCAGCTTCGACGACCTGCGGATCATCCGCGAGATGTGGCCGGGCAAGCTGGCGGTGAAGGGCGTGCAGAGCATCGACGACGCGAAGAAGTTCGTGGATGCGGGCGTCGACGGCATCGTGCTCTCGAACCACGGCGGGCGGCAGCTCGACCGGGCGCCGATCCCCTTCCACCTCCTCCCGGAGGTGGTGCGCGAGGTCGGCGCGGACACGGACGTCCTCGTCGACACCGGCATCATGAACGGCGCCGACATCGTCGCGTCCGTCGCGCTCGGGGCCAAGACGACCCTGATCGGGCGGGCGTACCTCTACGGGCTCATGGCCGGCGGGCGGCAGGGCGTCGACCGCACGATCGAGATCCTCTCGGACCAGGTCGTGCGGACGATGAAGCTGCTCGGGGCGCACTCCCTCGACGAGCTCGAGCCGCGGCACGTGACGCAGCTGGAGCGCTTGCAGCCGCGCCCCCGAGCCTGAGGCTCGGAGCCGACGGGGAGTCGACCCCACCTCCAGGTCGCTCGCCGGCTCGGGCGACGCGGCTCAGCGGGGCGCGTCCACCAGCCGGGCCGACACCGACACGACGACGTCGTCGCGCGACAGGCCGGTCGACGCCAGGTGCTCGCGCAGGGTGTCGGCGGCCCGGGCCAGGGTCTCGGGCGTGGGGGTGTCGAGCGCGGTCGCGACGTGGGCCGTGACCGACACCGACGCCCCCGAGCGCTCGACCTCGACCAGGCCGGTCGAGCCCGCGAGGTCGAGTCCGGCGGCGACGACCCGCACCGCACCCTCGACGACGGGGTGCGCGTCGAACACGTCGACGACCCCGGCGACCCCGCGCAACAGGTCGGTCAGCTCTCGAGACAGCGCGTCGTCGCTCATCGGTCGTCCTCCCCGGCCACGAACACGTCGTCGACGAGGACGTCGACGCGCGTGACGGTCAGCCCGGTGTGCCGGGTGAGCGCCTCGGTGATCCGGGCGCGAAGCTCGTCCGCCACCGCCCCGAGGTCGAGGCCGAAGCGTGCGGCGGCCGTCACCCGGACGGCCACGTCTGCACCGGCGGTCGAGAGGTCGCCCTCGAAGCTCGTCGACCCGAGCACGACCCCCGGCTGGGCATCGCCCGCACGGCGCACGAGCCCCCGCGCGGCAGCTTCGGT
Source organism: Frigoribacterium sp. VKM Ac-1396 (assembly GCF_015350895.1). Lineage (NCBI taxonomy): Bacteria > Bacillati > Actinomycetota > Actinomycetes > Micrococcales > Microbacteriaceae > Frigoribacterium > Frigoribacterium sp. VKM Ac-1396. The sequence continues at coordinate 177,572 of NZ_JADKSD010000004.1, forward strand.
GACGCTCAGCCGCACCCCGGCGTCGGGGTGGCTGATCGGGATCTCGCGTCCCCGGACGACCTCGCGCTTGATCGAGTCGAGCAGGCCGTCGATCCAGGCGCCGTCGCGGTCGGGCTGGCGGGCGGCCTCGTTCTCGAGGGAGGCGCGGGACAACTCGCGCACCCGGGCAAGCGACTGCAGGTAGAGGCGGCAGGCGGCCGAGCCCTCGATGGTCGCGTCGCGCGGCGTGCGGCCGGCGTCGAGGTAGTCGCTCAGGCGGTCGACGGAGACGCCGTCGACGGTGTCGTCCGGCGTGACGGTGCCGTCGGACTCGGGCTCGGGCGCGCCGAGTGGGAGGTGGTCGTCGGTGCTCATCGCCACGCCTCCATCTCGGTGATCAAGAACGTCCGGGCCCGCGCGATCTTGCCGCGGACCGTCGAGACGGGCAGGTCGAGGGCCTCCGCGATGTCGGCGTACGAGTAGTCGGCCGTCTCTCGCAACAGCCAACACCGTCGTTGGTCGAGGGGCAGCTTGTCGAGGGCGGCCCACATGGCGTCGAGCTGCAGTCGGGCCTCGACGACGCGCTCGGGCGTCTCGTGCCGGGGCGCCGACACCTCGAGCCGGTCGACGTCGTCGTGGTCCCGTCGGACCCGCAACCGGTCGACGGCCTTGTTGCTGACGATGCGCATCAACCAGTTGCGCACCCGCGACGGGTCGTCGAGGTCGGCCAGGCGCCTCCACGCCGTCAAGAACGCGTCCTGCACGACGTCGTCCGACTCGAGCTCCGAGCCCAGGAGGCGCGCGGCGTACACCCGCATCAGCGGTCCGTGCCGTCGCGCGATGACCTCGTACGCGTGCACGTCGCCGTCGCGGGCCCGGACGGCCAGGGTCGCGTCGGCCGCGACGAGCAAGGGGTCGGTGGGGTGGGCCTCGGAGGGCGGGACGGCGTCGGAGCGGGGATCGTCGGTGGGGATGACGACCTCCTCGGATCGGTTCGACGGCGTGCCGGGACGCGATCGTCCCTCGGTAAGTGACTACCACCCCACGGCGGGATCGGGGGACGTGATGGCCGATTAGTGAGTGCCCTCGGATCGTTCCCTGAAAGCTGGCTGACCCACCATGACATGTGGCGTGGCCGATGCGTCTGAATGATGTGTCCCGCTTCACGGGCACGCAGACACCGGTCGGGCTCGACCCCGGCCCCAGCGCAAGGAGAAACCATGAGCAACGTGACCCCCGCCACCAGCACCAGCACCGCTGCCGCGAAGAACACCCAGAGCGACGCCGCAGGCAAGAACACCATCGCCGAGGGCGTCGTCTCGAAGGTCGCCGGCATCGCGGCCCGCGAGGTGCGTGGCGTGCACGACCTGGGCAACGGTGCCGCTCGTGCCATCGGCGCGATCCGCAACGTGATCAACCAGCAGGACCGCGGCCAGGGCGTCTCGGTCGAGGTCGGCGAGAAGCAGGTCGCCGCCGACATCGTCATCGTCGCCGAGTACCCCGTCGAGCTCCAGAAGGTCGCGGACGACGTCCGCAAGTCGGTCACCGAGGCCATCTCGCAGGTCGTCGGCATGGAGGTCACCGAGGTCAACGTCACGATCTCGGACGTCTACATCCCCTCCGAGGACGACAACAAGGACGACGCCGACGACAGCCGCGTCAAGTGACCGCCACGACCACCGGCATGCTGGTCGGCGCCGTCCTGGCGCTGACCGCCCTGGCCTTCGGGTTCTGGGCCTTCGTGTTCGTCGCGATCGCCATGGCGATCGGTTTCGGCGTCGGCCGCGTCGTCGAGGGCAAGCTCGACATCCGCGGCCTCGCTGACGCTCTCCGCGGGCGGCGGTCGTCGTGACCGCGGCGGTGACGGCCGACCAGGCCCTCCACGGCCGGAACAAGATCACGTCACGTGCCGTGCGTCGGGTCGTCTCGGCCGTCACCGCGGAGGCCCTCGAGGTCTCCGCGTCGAAGGTGTCGGTCGAGCTGGCCGACCACGACGGCGCACTCAGCGTGATCGCCAAGACGCCCATCCGCGTCTCGCCCCTCGGGGTGGCCGAGCGTCGCTCGGGCACCCTCCTGGACCGTCTCACGACGGCCCAGACCACCATCCGTGAACGCGTGCTGCAGTTGACCGGGTCGAGCATCGACAAGGTCGACCTGCAGATCACGAGCGCCGACGTCCGAGAGAGGAAACGCGTCGCATGAGCACCGCATCGCTGTACAAGCGCATCGTGCGCCGCGAGACGCACTCGTCTCGAGCCGGCATCGCCATCACGCTCGCCGTGCTGCTGATCGTCGTCTTCGCGTGGATCGGCACCGAGTCGGTCCTCGAGGCCGTCGGCCAGGCGCCGTTGCTGCTCGCGCCGACCGACCTGGTCGCCGCGACGCTCGACGCCGCGAGCGCCCCCGTCGGGGCGTTGACCGCCGTCGCGGTCGTCGTCGCGCTGATCGGGCTCGTCCTGATCGTCGTGTCGCTCGCCCCCGGTCGCCGGGGTCGTCGTGGCGCGAAGGCCGACCGCACCGTGGCCGTGGTCGACGACCGGGTCATCGCCCGTTCGCTGGCCCGCACCGCGAGCTACGCCGGTGACGTCGACCCTTCGCAGGTCAGCGTCAGCGTCGGCAAGCGCAGCGCGCTGATCGAGGTGACCCGCACCTCCGGTCGTCAGACCGACGTCCGCAGCATCGACGAGGCGGTCCGCGACGAACTCGACGCCTACGACTTCAGCCCGGCCCTGCGTCACAAGGTCAAGCTGTCCGAGAAAGGAACGGTCGGAGCATGAACAACACCAACCGCGCTCTGAACCGCATCGTCGTCTTCGTCATCGGCCTCGTGCTGCTGCTCGCCGGTGGAGCGGTCGCCGTCGGCGCCCTGCGGCCCGACGTCCAGCAGACGGTCTCGCAGGCCGCCTCGGACGCCAAGGGCCCCGCGACGGACGCCCTCGACCAGCAACCGTGGATCCTCTGGGTCGCCGCGGTCGCCTGCCTCGTGCTGATCGTCCTGCTCGCCTGGTTCGCCCTGCGTCAGGGTCACGGCCAGACCGACACGCTGCTCACCGTCGGCGAGGGCTCGCGTGGTGACCAGACGACCGGTGGTCGCTTGGTGATCGACGCCAAGGTCGCCGAACAGGTCCTCGAGGAGGCGCTGGCCGCCACCCCGGGCATCGTCTCGGTGGACGTCACCGCCTTCGAGGTCAAGCGCCAGTCGGTCCTCCGGGTCACCGCGAACGCCCGTCGTGGCGTCTCGCCGACCGAGATCCGTCGCAGCATCGACCAGGCCGTCGCGCACTGGGACGGACTGCTCGGCACCGAGACCCCCGTCGTGATCCAGATCAACGGCGGTCTCCGCACCCAGATGTCGTCCGCGACCCGGCTCGACTGACGACCGTCGACACACCGCGCGGACGGCCCTCGCCCTCGACCGAGGACGGGGGCCGTCCGTCGCTCCACCCCACGCACCACGATGAAAGGCCGGTCTCATGAGCGAGTCCACCCACCACGTCACCCCCATCGACATCGACGCCGCGGCGTCCACCCAGGCCACCTCGCCCGAGGAGGTCCTCGAGCACACCATCGGCGTCACCGTCCTCGGCGTCTCGGGCGTCCACGCCCTCGGCACCACGACGCAGCGACTCGCGGGCGCCCTGCGCACCGCCATCGGCACCGGTTCGGTGCCCGGCGTCCGGGCCGGCACCACCGACGAGGGGCTGGTCGTCGACATCGCCGTCGTCGCCGAGTACCCCACGAACGTCACCACGCTCGCCGACACCGTCCGCACCCAGGTGCAGCACGCCGTCGGGCAGCTCGACGGCGAGGAGGTCACCGTCAACGTGACCGTCACCGATGTGCACGGCCCGTTCGACGCCGACGAGGACGCCGCCGACAAGGTGAACGCCGCGGCCGACAAGACCAAGCAGGCCGTCTCGGACGCCGGCGAGAAGGTCGGAGCCGCCGCCTCGGCCGCGGGCGACCGCGCCAAGGAGGCCGGCGAGAAGACGAAGGCCGCCGCCGGCGAGGCGCGCGACCGCGCCGGAGCCGCCGCGAGCGACCTGTCCGACAAGGCCCGCGCCGCGGCGGACGACCTGTCCGACAAGGCCCGCGAGCTGGGCGACAAGGCCGGCGAGGTGGCCGATCAGGCCAAGACCACCGCGGCCGAGGTCGGCGACAGGGCTGCCGACAAGGCCGACGACGTGGCCGACAAGGCGCGCGACGTGGCCGACCAGGCGAAGGAGGCCGCCTCGGACGCCCGCGACTCGGCGGCCGACACGAGCGCCGACGCCCGCGAGAAGACCGCCGACGCCACGGACGCCGCCCTCGACAAGACGTCCGACGTGGTCGCCGGTGCCCGCGAGAAGGCTGCCGACGCGGTCGACGGCGTGGCCGACGCGGTGGACGAGAACCGCGCCTCCGGGGACGACGAGAACCGCGCCTCCCACGACGACGAGAACCGCGCCTCCGAGGGTGACGCTACGCGCGCCTCCGACGGTGGTGCCCACGACGCCGACGGCGCCGACGTGGTCGTCACGGTCGACGGCGGCACCGTGACCGTCGAGGTCGACTCCGACAGCGACGCACACGTCGTGGTCGACGGCGACGACGCCTCGACGACGGAGAAGTGATGTTCGGCCGACGCACCACGACGAGGACGAGGCGACCGCGACCCCGCGCCGTCTGGGCCGCCCTGGTGACCTCGGTCGTGATCTGCCTGCTGATCGTCGTCGGCGTGCTGCTGCCGGTCCTCACGCTGATCGGCGCGGCCGACGGCGGCACGGCCGGAGCCCTCGACGTGCCCGTCGGCTCGATCGCCGCCGCGATCGCGATCGGCTACGTGCTGGCGCTGCTGTTGCTGCTGCTGATCGTCAAGGTGCGCAACGGCGCCCTCGCCTGGGTGCTCGGCGTGGCCGCGGTGATCTCGACGCTGGTCGTGTCGCTGTGGCCCCTCGTCGCCGTCGCGATCGCCGGCGTCGACCAGGTGCAGGACGTCATCCCGTTCATCCAGGACCTCATCGCCAGGTTCTGGCCGGGCAACTGACGCGACCCACTCGAGGAGGCGCGGTGCCGGGCGACCAGCACCGCGCCTCCTTCGTGCTGTCCCCCTTTTGGTGGTCATGACCAGAGGCGGCGTCTGTGGCATCGTTGATGCGTTCGGAAAAGGCGCGTCCCCACCAGGCGGGTCGTGCGAGGGGAGCCGTGTGGTCAGGGACGAATCCCGCGAGGGACGGCGTCAACGGGCGGTCGAGAGCCTCGGCATCGTCGAGTCCGGCCACGAGGACCGACTCGACCGCGTGGCCCGCGTCGCCCGATCCGTCTTCGGCGTGCCGCTGTCGTCCGTCACCGTCATGGACCACGAGCGCGCGCTCTTCGTCGGCCGGGCCGGCTTCGACGACCCCGAGTCCGGTCGCTCCGACACGCCCTGCAGCCTGGTGACCGACACGGGCGAGGTCATCACGACCGACGACGCGCGGATCGACCCCCGCTTCGCCGACCTCGGCGCCTTCAACGACAACGGGCTCGGCTTCTACGTGGGGCACCCGTTGCGCGACGGTTCGGGCAACGTCGTCGGCTCGTTCTGCCTGATGGACGCCGAGCCACGCCAGCTGACGAGCGACGAGATGGTCGAGTTCCGCGACCTGGCCGCGTGGGCGCAGGCCGAGCTGTTGGCCGACGCCGAGGAGTCGGCCGCCCGGGCGACCCAGCAGGCCCTGTTGCCCGACGGGCCCCTCGTCGTCGACGACGTGCGCGTCGAGGGGGTCTGCCTGCCGTCGCTCAGCGTCGGCGGGGACTACTTCGACTACGGGCTCATCGGCCGGTTCGTGCACGTGGCGGTCGGCGACGTGATGGGCAAGGGCGTCGGGGCCGCGATCATCGGCTCGTCGGTCCGCGCCGCCTGCCGCGCGGCCTCGCCCCACGTTGCCGCGGGTCGCGAGCTCGGTCTGGCGGTGGACCGCATCGAGCGGGCCGTGCAGCGTGACCTCCAGCGCACGAGTTCGTTCGTCACGTACTTCCACGCCGTCTTCGACCTCGACACGGGCGAGCTCTCGTACGTCGACGCCGGCGCCGGCCTGTCGCTCGTCGTCCGCTCCGACGGCACCGTCCAGCACCTCGCCGGCACGGGCCTGCCGCTCGGCCTCGACGACCAGGAGCACGTCACCGAGACCACCCGGCTCGAGCCGGGCGACCGCCTGATCGTGATGAGCGACGGCGTGCTCGACGTGCTCGACGACGACCTCGACTGGGCGCTCGAGGTCGGACGCCTCGCGACCCGCACCGACGGCCCCGGGCTGCTCGACTCCGTCGCCGCCCTGACGCACCGCCGGTTGTCGCGCGACGACGTGACCGTCGTCGTGATGGAACGGCACGCGTGACGGTCACCCTCGGTCGTCGCGACCAGCGGTTGCTCGACCGCACGACCCCGGGTCGACGCCTCGTCGCCGTCCGGGTCGTCGTGCTGCTGGCGTCGCTGGCGGGCCTGAACTACATCGTGTGGCGCTGGGCCGCGTCGGTGAACTGGTCGTCGTGGTGGATCGCCGTGCCGCTGATCCTCGCCGAGACCTACAGCGTCGTCGACTCGCTGCTCTTCGGCCTCGGCGCCTGGCGGCTGCGCGAGCGCGGCGAACCGCCGACCGCCCCCGACCCCGACGACCCCGAGACCCGGGTCACGGTCGACGTCTTCGTCACGACGTACGACGAGCCGGTCGACCTCGTGATGCGCACGGCCCTCGCGGCGCAGCGCATCGGCTACCCGCACGCGACGTGGATCCTCGACGACGGCGGTCGGGCCGAGATCCGCGCCGCCGGTGAGGCCGCCGGCATCGGCGTCATCACCCGTTCGGACGACTGGGCCGACCGTCCCCGGCACGCCAAGGCGGGCAACCTCAACAACGCGCTGCTGGCGACCGAGGGCGAGTTCCTGCTGATCCTCGACGCCGACCAGGTGCCGGCCCCCGAGATCCTGCACCGCACCCTCGGCTACTTCAAGGACGAGCGGACGGCGCTCGTGCAGACGCCGCAGTGGTTCGAGAACGTGCCCGAGTCGGACCCCCTGGGCAGCCAGGCGCCCCTGTTCTACGGGCCGATCCAGCAGTCGAAGGACGGCTGGAACAGCGCGTTCTTCTGCGGCTCGAACGCCGTCCTCCGTCGGGAGGCGCTGATGCAGTTGGGCGTCGCGCGGTACGTCACCGAGGTCGAGGCGGCCGTCCGTCGTGCCGTCCGCACCTCGCGCAAGCTGTTGGCCCGGGCCCGCGAGGAGGCCGTGGGTCAGCCCCGCGTGCTCGAGGCCCTGGACGACGCCGAGACCGTCGTCGAGCGGGCCAGGGCCGAGTTCGCGTCCGGCGAGTCGATCGGCGACGTCACCTACCGGTTCCAGCGCGGCATCGACACCATCGCCTTCCGCTTCGCCGACGCCGACCTCGCCGCCATGAAGGGCGACCTCGCCGAGCTCGCCGCGATGCAGCTCGGCCCCGACACGTTCGACGCCCTCGACGAGGCCGCGCTCGACCTGCTCGCCCAGCGGTCGTCCTCGCCGCTCGCCGCCATCGAGTCGATCTCGCTGCTCGTCGGCGCACTCGACGTCGACCGCGGCGGCGAGGCCCAGGCGATCATGCCGCTCGCCACGATCTCGGTCACCGAGGACATGGCGACGGCGATGCGGTTGCACGGGCTCGGCTGGAAGTCGGCGTACCACGACGAGATCCTCGCGGTCGGGCTCGCCCCCGAAGACCTGTCGACGATGATGACGCAGCGTCTGCGCTGGGCCCAGGGGACCATGCAGGTGTTCTTCCGCGAGAACCCCCTCGTGCAGAAGGGGCTGTCGTGGGGGCAGCGCCTCATGTACTTCTCGACCATGTGGAGCTACCTCTCGGGCTTCGCCGCCGTGGTCTACATCGCCGCGCCGGTGCTGTGCCTCTCGTTCGGCGTCGTGCCCGTCCAGGCGTACAGCGTCGACTTCTTCGCGCGCCTGATCCCCTTCCTGGTGCTCAACCAGCTGCTGTTCTGGGTGGTGGCCGCAGGACGGCCGACCTGGCGCGGCCAGCAGTACTCGCTCGCGCTCTTCCCGGTGTGGATCGCCTCGGTGACGACGGCGTTCCAGAACGTGTACCGCGGCCGGGCGCTCGGCTTCTCGGTGACCCCCAAGACCCGGCAGGCGGCCACCGGCCCCCGCTGGGACCTCGTGCGACCCCAGATCTGGGCGGTGGCGTGCCTCGTGGCCGCCCTCGTGCTCGTGGGCGTCCGCTACGCGACCGGGCAGGCCGAGGGCGTCGCGCCGCTCGTCAACATCGCCTGGGTGCTCTTCGACCTGGTGATCTTCAGCATCATCGTCCGGGCCGTCCTCTATCCGGGGCCCCCGGCACCCCACGACAAGGAGCCATCATGATGACCGTCACCGTCGAGGCCGTCGAGGGCGGCTGCGTCCTCTCCCCACAGGGCAGGCTCACCGTCGTCTCGACACCCCAGCTGCGAGACGAGGTGGCGGCCCGTCTCGCGGCCGGCGACCGGCTGATCGTCGTCGACCTGTCGGGCACGACCTTCGTCGACTCGTCCGGCCTCGGCGCCCTCGTGTCGTGCCTCAAGTCGGCGCGCCAGGCCGGGGGAGACCTGCGGCTCGTGGCCCCCACCGAGCAGGTCTCGATGGTGCTGCGCCTGACCAACCTCGACCGCATCCTCAAGCCCCGCGCCTCGGTCGCGGCCGCCCTCGATGACTGAGCGGCCCGGCTCCGTCGTCATCGACGTGGCCGTCGAACCCGAGAGCATCGACCTGGTGCAGAACGCGTTCGAGACGTGGTGGACGTCGCTCGGCGACGACTCGCTCGAGACCCGCTTCTCGTTCGAGACCGCCATCGTCGAGATCGCGGCCAACGTCGTCGAGCACTCGCGTCGCTCCGACGCCGACCACGGTCGCCGGTTCACCCTCGAGCTCTCGGCGACCGACGACCGCCTGACCGCCGTCTTCCACGACAACGGCATGCCGAGCGAGATCGACCTCAGCGCCGTCTCGATGGCCGACCTCGAGGACGAGGACGGCCGCGGGCTGGCCCTGGCGCTGCTCAGCCTCGAGAGCCTCGACTACGAGCACGTGGACGGCAAGAACGTGTGGACGCTCGTGTGCCGACGCTGAACCACCCGGTGGTGCGGCCGGGCCGACGGCTCTCCCGTCGGGTCGGCGCCGTCCTGCTGGCGGTCGCGGCCCTGCTGCCGGTGACGCTGGGGCCGGCGGTGGCCGGGGACGCGACGAGCGCGTCCGCCGCAGCCGCGCCTCCTGAACCGGCGGGCGCCTGGTTCGGGCCCGACCTCGACTGGGGCTCCGACGGCCCCGACGGCTACGCCGGACGACTCGGCGCCACGCCGTCGCTGTACGGCGTCAACGTCGACTACCCGCTCGACGGCCGGGCCGCCGACGAATGGCGACGCTCGGCGCGGGCCGCCGCCGCCCAGGGTGCCGTGCTCGTCGTCAGCCTCGAGCCGACCGGCCGGTTGTCCGACCTCGACGACGCCGACGCCCGCCGGGCCGACGAGCTGCTGACCGAGATCGAGCAGCAGTACGGCACGCTGCAGCTCGTGCGCTTCGCCCCCGAGATGAACGGCAACTGGCAGCGTTGGGGGCAGCAGCCCACGGCGTTCGTCGGGGCGTTCCGCGAGTTGGCCGACGTCGTGCACGCCGGCGACTCGCAGGCGCGCATGGTGTGGGCTCCGTCGTACGGCGCGGGCTACCCGTTCTCGGACGCCGACGGCCGGTTGCCCGAGACGCCGGCCGGCGACGTCGGCCTGCTCGACACGAACGACGACGGGCGGGTGACCGAGGGCGACGACCCGTACGGCCCCTACTACCCGGGTGACGACGCGGTCGACTGGGTCGGCCAGTCGATGTTCTACTTCGCCAAGGGCAGTGCCTCGACGGCCGCCGGCACGTCGGTGCCGCTGGTCGAGAACCAGGCCCCGGCCGCCGGCGAGGTCGAGGGGCGCTTCGACGAGACCTGGGGCTACGCCGAGGCGCAGGCGTCGTCGTTCTACGAACGGTTCGCCGAGGGGCGTGACCGCCCGATGCTGCTCGACACCGGCGCCCTCTACGCCCACGAGCTCGAGGGCGCCGCCGAGCTCGACGTCAAGCAGGGCTGGTGGCGCCAGGTGCTGGCCGCCCTGCCCGCCCACGATCGCATCGCCGGCGTCACCTGGCTCGAGGTCGAGCGTGACGAGGCCGAGGCGGGCGGCCGGCCCGTCGACTGGCGGGCCACGGCCGAGCCGGGCATCGCGGGGTCGCTGCGCACCGACCTGCAGGGCAGCGACCGCATCGACCTCGGCCCGGTCACCGACCGGGTCACCTCGACCGACGGCGACGCCGCCACCGTCCAGGTGCGCGACGGCGGCGGCGACGAGATGGGCTGGATCGTGGCCTGCGCCGGGGCCCTCGCCCTGGCCTTCCTGGTGAGCGGACTCGTCGGCCGGCTGCTGCCCCGCTGGCGCTACCCCGACGACGGTTCGCCGGCGCGCGACCTGCGCATCGACCTCTTCCGCGGGTTCATCATCCTGGCGGTCGTCATCACGCACATCGAGGTCGCGGGGCCGTTCTCGTTCGTCACGCTCAAGGCCGTCGGGGCGATCACGGGGGCCGAGATGTTCGTGTTCCTCAGCGGCATCGTGCTCGGCATGGTCTACCCGCTGGGCATCAAGAAGTACGGCGAGAAGGCCGCGGCGATCGGCGCGTTCGTCCGGGCCCGCAAGCAGTACGTCGTGACGCTCGCCGTCATCCTGATCGTCTTCGCGCTCAGCTTCGTGCCGTTCCTGGCGACGGACGCGATCACGACCTTCACCGACCGCGGCACCGGGTCGACGGGCACCTCGGCCGAGGGGCGCGTCTACGACCTCTACCCGAACGCCGACCGCCTGCTCGACTACCCGCCGCCGTGGTACGCCGTCCGGCAGTTCCTGCTGCTCGAGATGGGGCCGTGGCCGTTCAACATCATGGGGCTGTTCGTCGTGCTCAGCCTGACCATCCCGGCGCTCATGTGGGCGATCAAGCGGCGCGCCTGGTGGGCCGTGCTGCTGGTCAGCTGGGCCGTCTACCTGGTCGGCGTGGCCTTCCCCGACGTGCACCTGTTCCCGTCGCAGTTCGAGGCGGTCTTCCCGTTGTTCGCCTGGCAGGTGCTCTTCACCCACGGCCTCGTCATCGGCTGGTACCGGCGGCAGATCGTGCGGGCGCTGACCACCCGTCTCGGCAAGGTGCTGGTCGGCGTCGGGGTCGTCGGCTACGCGGGGTTCCTCGCGCTGATCTGGGCCGGGCACGCCTATGGCTTCAGCCCCGGACCGATCCCGTCGGGCCTCTACGACACGCTCTACGCGACCGGCTACCAGCGGGTCGACATGCAGTGGGGCCGGCTCGTCGACGTCGCCCTCGTGGTCGTCTGCGTCTACTCGGTGCTCACGGTGTTCTGGGTGCCGCTGTCGAAGGCGTTCGGCTGGCTGTACGTGCCCCTCGGCCAGGCGAGCCTCTACGTGTTCATCTGGCAGGTGTTCTTCGTGCTCGCCGTCGCATCGATCCCGGGGCTCGACCGGTCGAGCGTGCTCGTCGGCACGGTTGTCCACGCCGCGTCGGTGCTGCTGCTCTGGGTGATGGTCAAGAAGAAGTTCCTGTTCTCGGTCGTGCCGCGCTGAGTCGCGGCGCTGCCCGGGCCTGACGGCCTCGAGGACGCAGGAGGCGCGGGTCGCGTGACCCGCGCCTCCTGCGTTCTCGCTCTTCTCGCAGGACACCCAAACGGCTGAGGCGGACCGCTCCGAAGACATGCCCGGGTGCCGCCTAGGGTGCCCCGTGCCCGACCGAGTCGTGGCACGCCGTTAGCGGCCCGAACCGCTGGCACCGTCGGGAGCCCGAACTCCCGTCACGGGGCTCTGGTGTCAAGGGCGACACCGGGGTCTGCGGGGGCTAGGCGAAGGCGAGTCTGAGGCGCTCCACCACGATCGGGTCGACGTCGGCGACGCGGCAGACGAGAGGGTCGCGCTCGATCAGGCTCAAGGCGGCGCGGATGCGGCGCCGCTCGGTGTCGGTGACGTCCGTCGCCACTCGATCACGCCGTGAGACGAGCGAGCCGAGGGTGGCGATGTCGACGAGGTGTCTCGTGTGGTCGTCGCCCGGGATCTCGACGGCCGCGGCCTTGGCGAGGAGCGCGCCCTGCAGGGTCGGCCTCGAGACGACGCCTTCGCTTCCGTTCACCCGGACTTCGACGGGGCGAGCGCGGTCGAGGGCTCCCTGCGCGCCCGGAGCCGCGATGGTCGTGCCGCCTCCGACCCCACGGCGCGACGACGCCCGCTCGCCGAGGAAGCGCGGGACGAGGACGTCGATCTGAGCCTGGCCCCGCACCCAGCGGTGTTGGTGGCCCTCGAAGCTCTCGCCGTCCGCGACGAACCCGCAGTCTCTCAGCAGCGTCGTGAACCGCAGCAGCATCGTCGGATGGGCGCGGACGTCGAGCACCGTGTCCGCGTCGTTCGTCGCGCGGTTGGGCGCCGCTTCGCGCTCCCAGCAGTGGGACTGGACCATCTGGCCCCCGACGAGTGCCCAGCCGGTCGGTAGACGGGCGTACAGCTCGAAGAGGGCGTGCCACGCCTCGGCCTGGGCGGAGCGGAGCACGGGGGCGACGATCATCGCGCGCCCTCGCGGACCAGCGCGTCGGCCGCGGCTCGTTCTCGGGGGCCGTCGCTCGTCGCGAGGTCGGCGATCAGTCCGCCGAGAGTGAGGGGCCGGGGGGCGTCCTCGTCGTGGACCCTCAGCAGGACGTTCGGCCGGCGTGAGGGAACGAGCAGATACTCGTGGATCAGGGCGTCGAGGTCGACCGCGGACACGTGTGCCTCGAGTCGGCCGCCGACGCTCATGCCCGACCGGTCGTCGCTGCTGCCGCCGGGTGTGAGTCGGTCGTCCAGACGCAGATCTGGTAGGTCGTCAGCCGGCGCCTCGAACCCCAGGGGCAGGGGGTACGCGGTTCGCAGCCAGAGCGCGAGCCTCTCGGACGGCTTCGTCCCCCGCCGGAGTTCGTCGACCCGAGCGATCGTGCGGCCCCGCTCGCTGGGAGAGAGTCCGACAGCCCAGTCGGGCGTGTCGGACAGCCGCGCGACGAGGGCATCCGCCGACCGCCGCGAGAGAGGTCGACCGGGAACGTGACGATGGGGAACGGCGTCGTCGATCAGCCATCGTCCGCCGACCCACCGGGCGTCGAGCTGACCGGCCGCGGCGGCCGCCTGGGCGCGCCGGGTCGAGATATCGTGATGCCTCGCGTACTCGGATGCGCTCAGTTCGGCCATGATGACCACAACCATACGCGATCGCGAATGTTTGTGGTAGTCCTCATCGCGGCCTCCTCACCCGCCCGGCGGCCCCGTCGTCCCGCGCACCACGAGCCGCGTCGGCAGCTGCACCTCGGGGGCGGTCGGCGTCCCGCCTTCGAGCATCGTGAAGAGCATGCCCGCGGCGGCGCTGCCGAGTCGCTGCATGGGCTGCTGCACGGTCGTCAGCGGGGGCGACTCGCGCGAGGCCTCGGGGATGTCGTCGAAGCCGACGATGCTGAGGTCGTCGGGCACGCGCAGGCCGAGGTCGAGGGCGGTGCGCAGCAGGGCGATGGCCGAGAGGTCGTTGGCGGCGAAGACCGCGGTCGGCCGGTCGGCGCTGGTCAGCAGCGACCGGGCGGCCTGGCGCGAGGCCGTCAGCTCGAAGTCGCCGTTGCGGGTCAGGCCCGGGTCGCGCGTGATGCCGCCTGCCCGCAGGGCCTGGACGTAGCCCGCCTCGCGCAACGACGCCGAGCGCAGGTCGGGCCGGCCGGCCAAGAACCCGATGCGCCGGTGGCCCAGGCCGATCAGGTGCTCGACCGCGAGCAGGGCGCCGCCCCGGCTGTCGGCCTCGACCGAGGGTAGGTCGGTGCGCCCGGTGTGCGGGTCGACGGCCACCACCGGGATGCTGACCGTCGTGGTCAGCACCGACGGGGTGACGAGGATCGCCCCGTCGATCAGGGTGCCGCTCAGGCGGCTGAGCGAGCGACGCTCCCACCCGGTGTTCTCGCCGCGGTGCGCCCCGCTGTAGGCGAGCAGGTCGTACTCGGCGCCCCGCGAGCGGACGGCGGCGCCGACGCCCTTGAGCACCTCCGAGCTGAACGGCTCGAAGTCGGCCACGAGGACGCCGATCACGCCCGTGCGCCGCGCCCGCATGCTGCTGGCGACGAGGCTCGACTCGTAGCCGAGCTCGTCGACGGCGGCCATCACCCGCTCGACCGCCTGCGCCGAGACGCCGTACCGGCCGTTGACCGCCTTCGACACGGTCGCGACCGAGACCCCGGCCGCCCGTGCCACGTCGTGGATCGTCACCCGAGGCGTCATCACGTCGGCAGCCTAGCGCCGACCGAAATGGTTTTCGAAAACGTTTGACACCCGCCCGGCGTTTTTTCACACTGACTTCACGCCGCGCATCGGAGCGCGGCACGCTCGGTCGACCACGGCCGCTCAACGAAGAGGAAAAGGTGGAACCATGACCACATCTCGACGGCTCCTGGCCGGGTCTGCGGCCCTGCTGATCGGAGCGGGACTGCTGACAGGCTGCAGCGGCGGCGCGGGGGGCGGCTCGGACGACGGCACGCTCACGCTCTGGCAGAACTCGACCACCGGCCCCGGCCAGGACTTCTGGACGGCCACCGCGGCCGACTTCGAGAAGGCCAACCCGGACGTGACGATCGACGTCCAGACCGTGCAGAACGAGGACTTCGACAGCAAGCTGCAGACCGCCCTCAACTCGGGCGACGCACCCGACGTCTTCCTGCAGCGCGGCGGTGGCAAGCTCCAGGCGATGGTCTCGGCCGGCCAGGTGAAGGACATCACCGACGGCATCTCGGCCGACGCCAAGAAGGACATCAGCGAGGGCACCTTCGGGGCAGGCTCGATCGACGGCAAGGTGTACTCCATGCCCATCGCCGTGCTGCCCGGTGGCTTCTGGTACAGCAAGGACCTCTTCGACGCGGCCGGCATCACCGAGGCCCCGACGACGATGGACGAGCTCGACCAGGCCGTCACCGCCCTCAAGGGCTCGGGCGTCTCGCCCGTCGCGCTCGGCGGCAAGGACGCCTGGCCCGCCGCCCACTGGTACTTCTTCTTCGCGCTGCGCTCGTGCAGCTCGGACGTGCTCGAGCAGGCCGCGACCGACCGTGACTTCAGCGACGACTGCTGGGTCAAGGCCGCCGAGGACCTCGCCGACTTCCGCGACACCGAGCCCTTCAACGACGGGTTCCTGACGACGGCGGCCCAGCAGGGCGCCGGCAGCTCGGCCGGCCTCATCGCCAACCACCAAGCCGGCATGGAGCTCATGGGCGCGTGGGACCCGGGCGTCATCGCCTCGCTCACGCCCGACGCGCAGCCCCTGCCCGACCTGGGTTGGTTCCCCTTCCCCGCCGTCGCCGGCGGTGACGGTCAGGCCGGCGCCATCATGGGTGGCGTCGACGGGTACTCCTGCTCGGCCGGTGCTCCCGACTCGTGCGTCGACTTCTTGAACTACCTGGCGACCCCCGACGTGCAGACGGCCTACTACAAGGCCTTCAACGCGCCTCCCGTGAACACGGTCGCCCAGCAGGCGGTCACCGAGCCCTACCTGCAGGACGTGCTCAGCGCCTACAACGACGCCCCGTTCGTCTCGCAGTGGCTCGACACCGTCTACGGCCTCAACGTCGGCAACGCGATGAACGTCGCCGTGGTCGACCTGCTGTCGGGCGACGGCACGCCGCAGCAGTTCGTCGACGCCGTCGACTCCGCCGCCAAGAAGGCGTAGGGCCCCGTCGTGAGCCTCCGCGAACCCGCCGTGCGGCCCGCCGCACCCTCGCGGGCTCACGCCACCGCCGGGGGCGACGCACTCGCGTCGCCCCCGGCGGCCTCCCGGGCCGTGTCCCGGAAGGGGCGTGGCGCCCGCGTCCTCGAGATCTCCCTGCTGGTCGGACCCGCCCTCGTGGTCTTCTTGGCCTTCGTGGTGTTCCCGATCGTGATGGCCGCCTACTACGGCTTCTTCAGCTGGCAGGGCTTCGGCCCGCCGACCGACTTCGTCGGGTTCCGCAACTACGTCACGATCTTCCAGGACTCGACCTTCCTCGACGCGCTGCGGCACAACGCCACGATCGTCGTGCTCTCGCTCGTGCTGCAGGGCCCGGTCGCCATCGGCCTCGCGCTGCTGCTCAACCGCAAGCTGCGCGGGCAGTCGCTGATCCGCGTGCTGATCTTCGTGCCCTACGTCATCAGCGAGGTCGTCGTCGGCACGGGCTGGAGCCTCATGCTGCAGGGCAGCGGTGCCGTCAACGACCTGCTGACGAAGGTGGGCCTCGGCTCGCTCGCCAAGGACTGGCTCGCCGACCCGAGCATCGCCATCTGGACCCTGCTGGTGATCATCACCTGGAAGTACGTCGGCTTCGCCGTCATCCTCTTCCTCGCCGGCCTCCAGGGCGTGCCCGAAGAGCTCAGCGAGGCCGCGGCCATCGACGGTGCGAGCTGGTGGCAGATCCAACGCCGCATCACGCTGCCGCTGCTGGGGCCGACCCTGCGCATCTGGGCGTTCCTGTCGATCATCGGCTCGTTGCAACTGTTCGACCTCGTCTACATCATCTGGGGTCAGTACATCGCGGCGACCGCCGGCACCTCGACCATGGCGACCTACATGGTCGCGAACGGCCGCACCTCGGGCAGCTACGGGTACGGCAACGCCGTCGCCGTCGTGCTGTTCCTCATCTCGCTCGTCGTCGCCCTCGTCTACCAGCGCTACGTGCTGCGGCGCGACACGGCGGGCGCCGTCACGACCGCCGCCACCACCGCAGGAGAAGAACGATGACCGCCAGCACCCTGCCCGCCCGCCCGCGCGGCGGCACCCCCGCCCCGGCGGCGCCCCGGCCGACGAGGCGCAGGAGGCGCGGCATCGCCGACCCCGGACGCGGCGTCGCGTACGTGGTCGCGGCGGTCGTCATCGCGGCGATGCTCGCGCCCGTCGCGTTCATCGTGATCGGCGGCTTCCGCACCAACGCGCAGATCACCACCGACCCGTCGGGGCTGCCGAGCCCGTGGCAGGTCGGCAACTACCTCGACGTGCTCACCGGCGGCACGTTCTGGCGTCAGGTCGGCAACTCGCTGATCTCGGCGGGCGCGACCACGATCGGCACGGTCGCGCTCGGCCTGGCCGCCAGCTACGTGCTCGCCCGCTACCGGTTCGCCGGCCGCGGCGTGCTCTACGCGCTGTTCGCCGCCGGGCTGATGTTCCCCATGACCGTGGCCATCACCCCGCTCTACCTGGTGATCCGCGACCTCGGGCTGACGAACTCGTTGGCCGGCGTCATCCTGCCGCAGATCGCGTTCGCGCTGCCGACGACGATCATCATCCTCGTGCCGTTCCTCCGGGCGATCCCCGACGAGATCGAAGAGGCCGCCTTCATCGACGGCTGCAGCCGCCTCGGCTTCTTCTTCCGCATGGTGGTGCGGCTGTCGCTGCCCGGCGTGATCACCGTGGGCATCCTCGCGTTCATCGGCGCCTGGAACTCGTACCTGCTGCCGCTGTTCATCCTCAACGACCCGTCCACCTTCACGCTGCCCCTCGGCGTGCAGGCGTTCTCGTCGCAGTACTCGGTCGACACCGCCCGGGTGCTGGCCTTCACGGCCCTGTCGATGCTGCCGGCGCTGATCTTCTTCAGCCTCTTCGAACGCCGCATCGTCGGCGGGCTCACCGGGGCGGTCAAGGGATGACCGACACCGACACCGCGACCGCCACCGACACCGACACCGCGACCGCCACAGACCAGGAGGCGCGAGCCCACATGACCGACACCGCTCACCGACCGCAGGCCCTCACGGTCGGCGAACCCCGCGCCTCCGACCGGGTGGCGTCGCTGCTGGCCGAGATGACCCTCGACGAGAAGCTGGCACAGCTCGTCGGCTGGTGGGTCGACCAGGGAGCCGACAACGTGGCCCCGATGCAGGGCGAGATGGCGTCGTCGGGCGACTACGAACAGGCCACCCGCCACGGGCTCGGCCACTTGACGCGGGTCTACGGGACGCGGCCGGTGGACCCGGCCGAGCGCGCCTCCTGGTTGTGGCGCGAGCAGCGCCGCCTGCGCGACGAGACCCGACTGGGCATCCCCGCGCTGGTGCACGAGGAGTGCCTGACCGGGCTGGCCGCCTGGCAGGCCGCGACGTTCCCGACGCCGTTGGCCTGGGGCGCGTCGTTCGACCCCGAGCTGGTCGAGCAGATGGCGCGACTGATCGGCGGGTCGATGCGCGACCTCGGCGTGCACCAGGGCCTCGCGCCCGTGCTCGACGTGATCCGCGACCCGCGCTGGGGTCGCGTCGACGAGTGCATCGCCGAGGACCCCTACGTCGTCGGCACCATCGGCACGGCCTACGTGACGGGGCTGCAGTCGGCCGGCGTCCACGCGACGCTCAAGCACTTCGTCGGGTACTCGACCTCGGCGGCGGGCCGCAACCACGCCCCCGCGCAGGTCGGCCCGCGGTTCGTCGAGGACGTGCTGCTGCCGCCGTTCGAGATGGCCGTCCTCGACGGAGGCGTGCGCTCGGTGATGAACTCGTACGCCGAGATCGACGGGGTGCCCGTCGCCGGGTCGCCGTCGTACCTCACCGACGTGCTGCGTCGGCGCTGGGGGTTCGACGGGGTCGTCGTGTCGGACTACTTCTCGGTGGCCTTCTTGCAGGTGATGCACGCGGTCGCGGCCGACCGCGGCGAGGCCGCCGCCCTCGCCCTCGAGGCCGGCATCGACGTCGAGCTGCCCACGGGCGACGCCTACCTCGAGCCCCTCGCCGAGCGCGTGCGTGCCGGAGAGGTCGACGAGGCGCTGGTCGACCGGGCCGTGCTGCGCGTGCTCGCCGAGAAGGAGGAGCTCGGGCTGCTCGACGAGACCTTCGAGACGCCGCCCCCGACCTCGATCGACCTCGACTCGGCCGAGCACCGCGCGGTCGCGCGTCGTCTGGCCGACGAGTCGGTCGTCGTGCTGACCAACGACGGGGTGCTGCCCCTGGTGTCGGGTGGTGCCGACGGTGCCGGGCCGGCCTCGGTCGCGGTCGTCGGGCCGAACGGTGACAGCGCCGAGGCCCTGATGGGCTGCTACTCGTTCGTCAACCACGTGCTCGCGCACCACCCCGGCGTGCCGCTCGGCATCGAGCTGCCGACCGTCGCCGACGGCCTGCGCGCCGAGCTGCCCACGGCCGAGGTCGTCGTCGAGAGCGGCTGCGACGTCGAGGGCGACGACCGGTCGCGGATCGCCGCCGCCGTCGAGGCCGCCCGCGGGGCCGAGGTGGCCGTCGTGGTCGTCGGCGACCGGGCCGGCCTCTTCGGCCGCGGCACCGTGGGCGAGGGCAACGACGTCGAGAGCCTCGAGCTGCCGGGGGTGCAGCGCGAGCTCGTCGAGGCGGTCGTCGCGACGGGCACGCCCACCGTCGTGGTCGTGCTCTCGGGCCGGCCCTACGCCATCGGGTGGGCGATCTCGGGCGAGTCGGCGCCGGCGGCCGTCGTGCAGGCGTTCTTCCCGGGGGAGGAGGGCGGCGCAGCCGTCGCGGGCGTGCTGACCGGCAGCGTCGAGCCGTCAGGGCACCTGCCCGTGTCGCTGCCGCGCTCGGCAGGGGCGCAGCCGTTCTCGTACCTGCACCCGGTGCTCGGCGGGCCGTCCGAGGTGACGAGCGCCGACAGCACGCCGGTGCTGCCGTTCGGCCACGGCCTCTCGTACACCTCGTGGCGTCGCTCCGACCTGGTCGTCGACTCGGCCGACGTGCCGGCCGGCGGCTCGTTCGTCGCGTCGGTCACCGTCGCGAACACCGGCGACCGCCCGGGCACCGACCTCGTGCAGCTCTACGCGCACGACGTCGTCGGCTCGGTCACCCGACCCGTCGCGCAGCTGCTCGGCTACTCACGCGTCACCCTCGACCCCGGTCAGGAGGCGCGGGTCGCGTTCCGCGTGCCGACCTCTCGCCTGGCGCTGACCGACCGGCACCACCGACGGGTCGTCGAGCCCGGCGACGTCGAGCTCTGGGTCGGCGGCTCGTGCGCCGAGCGCGAGACCGAGTCCTCCGTGCGGATCACGGGCGAGGCGTACCCGGTCACGATCGCGGACGAGCGGATCGTCGGAGTCGAGATCGAGGCGCTCGCCGGCGCCTGAGGCGGGCCTGCTCGGGCGGCCGACCCGCGCCTCCTGCGCCTGAACCCCGTTCACGAAGATGAACCCCGTTTTCTCGTGGTTCGTCTTCGTGAACGGGGTTCGTCGCGGCGCGTCGCGGCGCTGCGCGGCGCCGCGCGGCGCTGGGAGGCAGGAGGCGCGGGGCGGCCACCGCGGTCAGGGGCCAGTAAGGCGACACGTGTAGCGTTACTGACGACCGTGCACCGTCGCACGGCGACTGGCCCGGCGCCGTGTCGGGCCCCGCACACGAGAGAACCGGAGCCCGCACCATGGAGCGTTTCACCGACAAGGTCGTCCTCATCACCGGCGGGGGGTCGGGCCTCGGCCGGGCCGCCGCCGTCCGCGTCGCCGGTGAGGGGGCGAAGCTCGCCCTCGTCGACGTCTCGGAGAAGGGTCTCGCCGACTCGCAGGCCGCCGTGCTCGAGGCCGTCCCGGGCGCCGAGGTGCTGACCGTCACGGCCGACGTGTCGAGCGAGGACGACGTCGCCCGCTACGTCGCGGCCACCGTCGAGCGCTTCGGTCGCATCGACGGGTTCTTCAACAACGCCGGCATCGAGGGCAAGCAGAACCTCACCGAGCGCTTCGGTGCCGACGAGTTCGACAAGGTCGTCTCGATCAACCTGCGAGGGGTGTTCCTGGGCCTCGAGAAGGTGCTCGGCGTCATGCGCGAGCAGGGCGACGGCGGCGCCGTGGTCAACACCGCGAGCGTCGGCGGCATCCGCGGCGTCGGCAACCAGTCCGGCTACGCCGCCGCCAAGCACGGCGTCGTCGGCCTGACCCGCAACTCGGCCGTCGAGTACGGCCAGTTCGGCATCCGCGTCAACGCGATCGCGCCCGGCGCCATCTGGACCCCGATGGTCGAGGCCTCGATGCGCCAGATCGACGCCGACGACCCCAAGGGCGCCGCCGAGCAGTTCATCCAGGTCAACCCGACCAAGCGCTACGGCGAGGCCGCCGAGATCGCCTCGGTCGTGGCGTTCCTGCTGTCGGACGACGCAACGTACGTCAACGCGGCGGTCGTGCCGATCGACGGCGGGCAGTCCGCGAAGTACTGACGCACGCGGCGGTCGCGTCCCGGGGTGCCGACCCGCGCCTCCTGCGCCCTCGAACCCCGTTCGCGACGATGAACCCCGAGAGATCGGGGTTCGTCGTCGCGAACGGGGTTCGTCGTCGTGCGGAGGCGCGGCGCGTCAGCCGGTCGACTCGCGCTCGTGCACCCGCACCGCGCCGTAGGTGACGCCCGCCGAGGTCGTCCCCCCGATGGCGTCGACCAGGTGCTGGGCGGCGGCCCGGCCGAGCTGCTCGAGGTTCATGTCGACGCTGCTGAGCGTCGGGCGGGACTCGCGCACGAGGACGTCCCAGTTGTCGAAGCCGATCACCGCGACGTCGCCCGGCACCGTGCGGCCCTCGTCTCGAAGCGCGTCGAGCACCCCTCGCGCGATGTGGTCGCTGCCGGCGATGACGGCGTCGATCGTCTCGTCACCTCGGACGAGGAGGCGCGCGCAGTCCCGCCCCCAGGCCTCACCCCACTGCCCGTAGAGAGCCGCACCCCCGACGAGCTCGAGCCCGGCCGCCTGCGTGGCCGCCACCACCCCCGCCGCCCGGTCGCGCGCCGCGGCGTACGACGATTCGCCGTTCACCAGGGCGATGCGACGGCGCCCCTTGCCGATCAGGTGCTCGGCCGCCAGGCGGCCGGCCTGGACGTTGTCGGGCGTGAAGGACGCGTCGGCGGGGTCGGTCGACGGGGCGTAGACGTAGACCACCGGAACGTCGGACGCCAGGGGAGCGGGCGGCCGGGGGTTGGTGGTCCGCCCCACGATCAGCAGGCCGTCGACGCGTCGGGTGAGCAGGTTCTGCAGGTGCAACTGCTCGCGCAGGGCGTCGTCTCGCGCGTCGGCCAGCAGCACCGAGAGCGACCCCGAGCCGAACGCGTCCTCGGCGCCGAGCAGGACCGGCAGCACGAAGCGGTTGTCGAGGTCGCTGGTGACCATGCCGATCGTGCCGGTGCGTTGAGAGTTCAACGCCTGGGCGAAGAAGTTCGGGGTGAACGACAGGGCGGCGGCCGCCTCTTCGACCTTCACCCGCGTGCTCTCGCGCACCTGCGCCCGCCCGTTGAGCGCCTTCGAGGCGGTCGCGACCGAGACGCCGGCGGCGCGCGCCACGTCGGCGAGCGTGACGGGTGCCGCCGTGCCCCGCCCGCCGTTGCCTGTGCCCATGCAGCGAAAATAGTTCACGAACGTGTTGACAAGCAACTGCGCCGAATGTAGCTTTCAACCCGAAACCGGTTTCGGTTCTAAGATCTCGACGGCGAGACGGTCGTGCACCCGCACCGCACGACGCTCTCTGGGCGAGCAACCCGCAGCATTCAGAGAGGAATCCCTGTGATCTCGTTCATCCGCAGCAAGACGGCGGCCGTCGCCGTCGTCGGCATCGCCGCCGCGTCCCTCGCACTCACCGGCTGCGCCGGCGGTTCGGGGTCGGGTGGCAGCACGTCCGCCGCCTCGGGCACGTACACCTTCTGGGATCCGTACCCCCAGTTCGACGACTCGTCCGACTGGGCGAAGCTCGTGCAGGCCTGTGGCACCGAGGCCGGCGTCACGGTCGAGCGCACCGGCTACGACACCTCCGACCTGACGAGCAAGGCGCTGCTCGCGGGGCAGCAGGGCAACTCGCCCGACCTGCTGCTCGTCGACAACCCCGTCGTCTCGACGCTCGCCGAGGCGGGCCTGCTCACCGACACCGACGAGACCGGCGCCGACACGGCCGACATCGAGCCGAACATCCTCGCGGCCGGTCAGATCGACGGCAAGACCTACGGGGTTCCCATCGGCGCCAACACGCTGGCGCTGTACTACAACAAGAGCGTCCTCGACGCGGCAGGCGTCGACCCCGCGTCGATCACCGACTGGGACAGCCTGACCGCGGCGCTCGAGAAGGTCACGGCCGCCGGGAAGAAGGGCATCACCTTCTCGGGCATCGGCACCGAGGAGGGCAGCTTCCAGTTCCTGCCCTGGTACTGGGGTTCGGGTGCCGAGCTCACCGACCTCTCGTCGGACGACGCCGTGTCGGCGCTCAGCCTCTGGACCGACTGGGTCGACCAGGGTTACGCGCCCAACTCGGTGATCGGCAACACCCAGACCACGAGCTGGCAGGAGTTCTTGACCGGCGACTTCGCGTTCGGCGAGAACGGCACCTGGCAACTCGTCGGCGTCAAGGAGTCCGGCATCGACTACGGCATCATCTCGATCCCGGCGAAGGACGGAGGCGCGGCGCCGGCCCCCACCGGCGGCGAGTTCCTGACGGTCCCCGTCCAGGGCGACGACGCCCGGTACGACGTCAGCGAGAAGATCCAGTCGTGCCTGACCAGCACCGACAACCTCGTCGCGACCGACACGACGCTGTCGTACGTCGCCCCGACGAAGGACGCCCAAGAGCAGCAGGTGCAGGCAGACCCCGACCTCGAGCCCTGGGTGACCGCCGTCGGCGACGCCAAGGGGCGCACCAGCGACGACCTCGGCACGAAGTACCCGAAGATCTCGGAGCAGCTCTGGAAGGCCGTGCAGAACAGCCTCAGCGGCTCGGCCTCACCCGAGGACGCGCTCGACGAGGCCCAGCAGGCCGCCGAGTCGGCCACGAAGTAACCGTCCACCCCTCGCGGGCCGGCCTCCGACGACGACACGACGACACGACGACACCCGGAAAGGGCAACCATGAGCACCGACATCCTCGAACGTCGTGAAGCCGTGCCGGACGGACGGCCGGGCGGGACGCACGTCCCGCCCGGCACGTCCGGGCGTCCGCGGCGTCGCCGCCGCCCCGACGCGAGCCAGCTGACCGCCTGGGCCTTCATCGCCCCGGTCGTGACCTACCTGGCGGTGTTCTACGCCTACCCCTTGATCCGCAACGTCGACCTGTCGGTTCGGGACTACACGGTGCGGTCGTTCATCGACGGCACGGCACCGTTCATCGGGCTCGACAACTTCACCGACGTGGTCACGAGCCCCACCTTCGGCCCGGCCCTGACGAACACCCTGCTCTTCACCGGGGTGTCCATCGCGTTCCAGTTCTCGATCGGCATGGCGCTGGCCGTGTTCTTCTTCCAGCGCTTCCCGTTGTCGGCCACCCTGCGTGCGCTGTTCCTGGTGCCGTGGCTGCTGCCGCTGATCGTCAGCGCCTCGACCTGGTCGTGGATGCTCAACAGCGAGAGCGGCGTCGTGAACTCGGTCCTCGAGACCCTCGGCGGCAGCCAGGTCAACTGGCTGACCTCGCCTCGATGGGCGCTGACCAGCGTGATCGTGGCCAACATCTGGATCGGCATCCCGTTCAACCTGGTGATCCTGTACAGCGGCCTGCAGAACATCTCGGGCGACATCTACGAGGCTGCGTCGCTCGACGGGGCCGGCGCCTGGCAGAAGTTCTGGCGAATCACCTTCCCCCTGCTGCGCCCGGTGTCGGCCATCACCATCCTGCTCGGCCTGGTCTACACGCTGAAGGTCTTCGACATCATCTGGATCATGACCCGCGGCGGCCCGGGCGACGCCTCGACCACCTTCGCGATCTGGTCGTACCAGCTGGGCTTCGGGTCCACCCTGCCCGACTTCGGCCCGGCCGCCGCCGTCGGCAACCTCCTGATCGTGATGGCCCTCGTCTGCGGATTCGTCTACCTGCGCGTGCAGAGGAAGCAGAACCAGTCATGACCGTCACCTCCCGAGCGTCGGCACCGCGATCGGACGTGCGCCGCGCCTCCTCACGTCGTGCCGGCCGGCGCAGCCTGGCCACGACCGTCCTCGGCGTCGTCTTCACGGCGATCATGCTGTTCCCGATCTACTGGATGATCAACGTCTCGCTGACGCCGACCGCGCAGATGCGGCAGAGCCCGCCGTCGTGGTTCCCGACGAACCCGACGCTCGACGGTTACGCCGCCGTCGTCTCGGAGCAGCTGCCCTACCTCGGCACCAGCCTGCTCGTGGGCCTCGGCACGGTCGTCGTGACGATCGCGCTGTCGGCACCGGCCGCCTACTCGCTCGCCAAGCTGCGCCCCAAGGGCGGAGGCGCGCTCAGCTTCGTCCTGTTGGTCGCGCAGATGATCCCCCAGGTCATCATGGCGATGGGGTTCTACGCGATCTACCTCAACCTGGGCATCCTCAACCAGTGGTGGGGGCTCGTCATCGCCGACTCGACGCTCGCGGTGCCGTTCGGCGTGCTGATCTTCACGGCCTTCATGAGCGGCATCCCCGACGAGCTGATGAGCGCCGCGAAGCTCGACGGTGCGAGCGCGTGGCGCACCTTCGTCTCGGTGGTGCTTCCGGTCAGCCGCAACTCGGCCGTCACCGTCGGGCTGTTCGCGTTCTTGTGGGCCTGGTCGGACTTCGTCTTCTCGTCGACGCTCAACAGCGGCGGATCGGCGCAGACCATCACCCTCGGCATCTACCGCTACATCGGCAACAACAACCAGGAGTGGAACTCGATCATGGCGACCGCCGTCGTCGCGTCGATCCCCGCCACCGTCCTGCTCGTGGTCGCCCAGCGCTACGTGGCCGCCGGCGTCACCGCCGGTGCCGTCAAGGACTGACCCGACATGACCACCACGCAAACCCCGAGGAGCACGCCCGTGACCACCACCCACCCCTCGACGACGGCTTTCGCCGGGCCCGTCTCGCCCAGCCGGTCCGCCCTCACGCCGCTCGACGCCTCCGAGATCCGCCTCACCGGTGGTTACTGGGGTCAGAAGCAGCGCCTGAACGCCGACGTCGTGCTGCGGCACTGCGAGGACTGGATGGAGCGCATCGGCTGGACCGGCAACTTCGACCGGGCCGCCTCGCACGAGACCGGTTGGGAGCACGCGGGCATCGAGTTCGTCGACAGCGAGGTCTACAAGCTGCTCGAGGGCATGGCCTGGGAGCTCGGCCGGTCGCACGACGACGACCTGGCCGCGCGCTACGACCGGCTGGCGTACCGCGTCGCCTCGGCACAGGAGGAGGACGGCTACCTCCACACCAGCTTCGGGCGGCCCTGGCAACGTGCCCGGTACTCCGACCTCGAGTGGGGTCACGAGCTCTACTGCTTCGGCCACCTGATCCAGGCAGCCGTGGCCGCGGCCCGGACGGGCGTCGAGGGTCCGCTCGTCGACGTCGCGCGCCGGCTCGCCGACCACCTGTGGGAGGCCTTCGGGCCGGAGGGGCGGGTGGCGGTCTGCGGACACCCCGAGATCGAGGTCGCCCTGGTCGAGCTCGGCCGCGCCCTGGGCGAACCCCGGTACGTCGAGCTCGCCCGCCAGTTCGTCGAGCGCCGCGGCCACGGTCTGCTCGCGCCGATCGAGTACGGGCAGGAGTACTTCCAGGACGACGTGCCGGTGCGCGAGGCCGAGGTGCTGCGCGGGCACGCCGTGCGAGCGCTCTACCTCGCGGCCGGTGCCCTCGACGTCGCCGTCGAGACCGGTGACGACGAGCTCGCCGACGCCGTCCGCCGTCAGTGGGAGGCGACCGTCGCCCGGCGCACGTACGTCACGGGTGGCATGGGGTCGCACCACCAGGACGAGGCGTTCGGCGCCGACTTCGAGCTGCCGCCCGACCGGGCCTACTCCGAGACGTGCGCCGGCATCGCGTCGAACATGGTGTCGTGGCGGTTGCTGCTGCAGGACGGCGACCCCCGGTACGCCGACCTGATCGAGCGGACGCTGCTCAACACGGTGATGGCCTCGCCGCGCGAGGACGGCCGGGCCTTCTTCTACACGAACACGCTGCACCAGCGCACCGACGGCGTCGCCCCCGACGAGGACGAGCTGAACGCCCGGGCCCTGTCGAGCCTGCGGGCGCCGTGGTTCGAGGTGTCGTGCTGCCCGACGAACGTGGCCCGCACGCTGGCGAGCGTCGAGCTGAGCTTCGCCACGACCACGGCGGACGGACTGCAGCTGCACCAGTACGGCGACTACGACGTCGACACGGCCCTGGCCGACGGCACGCCCGTCGCGGTCTCGGTCCGCAGCGGCTACCCGTACGACGGCGACGTCACCGTCACCTGGCGTGAGGACGCCGGGCGCGAGGTCGGGCTCGACCTGCGCATCCCGTCGTGGGCGGGGTCCGCCGCGGTCGGTGGCCCCGGTGAGGAGCCGTCGACCCGGGTGGGGCGCGTGACGACGGTCCGGCGTTCGTTCCGCGCCGGTGACGTCGTCACGGTCCGGTTCCCCGTCGAGGCCCGCTGGGTGACGCCGGACGCCCGCATCGACGCCGTGCGCGGACAGGTCGCCGTGCAGCGGGGGCCGCTCGTGATGGCCCTCGAGTCGACCGACCTGACCGAGGGCGACGTCAACGACGTGGTCGTCGACATGTCGGTCGAGCCCGTCACCACGGCGCAGGGAGCCACCGTCGAGGTGTCGCGCCTGACCGACGACGGCGACGACTGGCCGTACGGCCGGTCGCACGACTCCCGTCGCCCGCTCGGTCCCGTCGACCTCGTGCCCTACGCCACCTGGGCGAACCGCGGGCCGTCGACCATGCGCGTCTGGCTGCCGGTCGCCGAGGAGGCGCGCCCCGCGTGACAGCCCCGGGCTCCTGAGAAGGCCCGGTCGCCCGACGGCTCTTCCCGTCGGGCCGGGCGGTGGGTCGTGGTCGGGTACCGTGACCCACCGCTCCTCCGTGCGCCGCGCCTCCTGACCGTCGTCCGGAGGCGCGGCGCCTCAGCGGACGGTGACCTTGACCGCCTTCGAGACGCTCGTCGACACCGCGCTCGTCCCCGCGTACGAGGCCGACAACGAGTACGTGCCCGCCCGGGTGAACTTCGACACGGGCACGGTGACCTTGCCCGCGCCCGTCGCCGGCAGCTTCGCGGTGCCCACGACGCGGGTGCCGACCTTGACGGTCACCGTGCCGGTGGGGTTGCGCACGCCCTTGGCCGCCACCATGACCGTCACGGTCGGGGCGGTGTTCTTCTTGACCGAGGCCGATCCGGTCGCGAGGGCGCTGGTCGACGGTGCCTTCGCCACGGTCAGGGTCGCCGTGCCGCTCGTCGACGCGGTGATCGACGCGTCGCCCGGCGTGAAGGTCGCCACGAGGCGGTGCGTGCCCACGGCGGTCGTCGCGGGCACCGCGTAGCTCGCCTTGCCGCCCGAGACAGCGACCTGGGCCACGCGTCGGCCGTCCATCGACACGGCGACCGTGCCGGTCGGCGCGACCCCGGCCACGCCGGCGACGGTGACCGTCGCCGTCACGGGCGACGAGCCGTAGGTCTGCGTGCTGCGGCTGAGGGTCAGCCTGGCCGTCGAGGCGGCCTTGTCGACCGTGACCGCCACCGTCGTCGAGTCCGAGCCGGCCTGGGCGGCCGCGTCGGGGACGAAGGAGGCGCGGAGCGAGTGGGCGCCCGCCTTGGTCGTCCCCGGCAGGGTCACCGCGGCACGCCCGTCGGTCCCGACCCGCACGGAGCCGACCGCGCTCGTGCCGTCGCGGAGCGTGACGGTGCCGACCGGGGTGGACCCGTCGGCCGTGACGACCCTCGTGGTGGCGGTGATGCGCGTCGCCGAACCGTAGGTCTGCCGCGTGCGGTCGACGGTCAGGGTGCTCGTCGTGGCGACCGGGGTGACCGGGGCGGGGGCGGCGACCGGCTTCTGCTTGGCGGCGCCGGCGAGCGTGACGTCGAGCACCGCGCCTCCGGAGGGCGTCATCGACCGCACCGACACGGTGAAGCCGTCGTTCGCGCTCGTGAACGACTCGCCCGCGTCGAGGTGCGTGTCGCGACGGCTGGGGTCGCCCTTCGCGTCGAGGCCGACGGCCAGGGCGACGGTCGAGGTGACGGTGCCCGAGAGGGTGAGGGGCCGCAGCACCCGCACGCTGCCGGTCGTCCTGTCGCTGGTGAGCGCGCAGCGGGTGTAGCCCGGGGCGACGAGCGCGCACGACGACGACCGGCCGGCGAACTCGGCGCTCGTGGCGTCCTGGCCGGTGGCGGTGCGGTACTCGAGGTAGTAGTCCTGACCGCTGATGGGGTCGACCACCTTCACGGCCCGGCCGGTCGCGGCGCCGTCGAGCGAACCGACGACGACCTGGCGCGTGGTGCCGGCCCCGCTGACGGTCGTGACGTCGTTCAGGTAGCCCGCCCGCACCCGCTGCACCGACGACAGGTGGGGCCGGGCCGACGAGACCGAGTAGCCCATGATGTCGAGGAAGTCGCCGTACTCGAGCACGGGGCAGGCGGCCGGGGTGTCGGTCGACGTGGCGTAGCGGTAGTCGCCGGCGGCGCCGTCGAACGAGGTCGTGCTGCGGCACATGCCGGCCCCGGCGTG
The DNA here is from genome assembly GCF_015350895.1 of Frigoribacterium sp. VKM Ac-1396. NCBI lineage: Bacteria > Bacillati > Actinomycetota > Actinomycetes > Micrococcales > Microbacteriaceae > Frigoribacterium > Frigoribacterium sp. VKM Ac-1396. The sequence continues at coordinate 206,984 of NZ_JADKSD010000004.1, forward strand.
GCCGAAGCCCAGGTTGTGGCCGAACTCGTGCAGCAGCACGGGGACGCCGAGCGCGGTGCCCGTGCCGTACGAGCTGAAGATCTCGCCCCCGTCGCCGCCGACCGTGCCGAACGCGGTCGTGCCGCAGGTCTCGCGGGTCAGCACGAGCAGGTGCTCGTTCGTGCCGGCCCAGGCGTAGCGGGCGAACCGGCCGTCGAAGGCCGCGGTGTGCACGGTGTTGAGCACCGTCGAGGGGTTGCACGAGGCCTGGTCGAGGGGGCGCGTCTCGATGCCGCCGAGCGTCACGTCGACGGTGTGGCCGGACTCCTCCCACCAGTAGTCGTGCAACTGGCTCACCGCGGTGCGGATCGAGGCCTCGTCGGGGGGCGTGGCGGAGTCGTCCGAGGTCGTGGCGGTCACGGTGGCGACGCTCACGTAGACCGGGTGCGTCGTCACGGTCGTGGCGCGCGAGACCTCGTCGTCGGTCTGCGCCTTCATCAGCGGCGACGCGGGCACCTCGACCATGTCGTCCGAGAGGTCGGCCGTGACGCCCGGCTCGGCCGAGGAGGCGTCGGCCGTCGCCACCGGAGGCGCGTCGTCGGTCGGCGAGGACGCGGCCTGGGCCGGGGCGGTCGCGAGGGCGGTGAGCAGCAGGGCCGCCGCGGCGGTGGTCGCCGCGAGGCGGCGGATCGGGGACGAGGGCATGGCAGGGCTCCGGGGCTGTCTCGGCGCGCGGGTCGTCACCGAGGGCGGTGCGCCTCCGGCGGACGTCGGGGAACGCCGGAGGTCCTGCCGCCTCGACGGACGTCGGGGAACGCCGAGGCGGCAGGGAGTGCTCCGGCGGACGTCGGGGAACGCCGGAGGGATGACGGCAGCGAGCCGTCCACGGGGGTTCATGCCCGTGCATCGAACACAACCACCGTCGGGCGGTGCCGCGAACCCCCCGTCCGAGGCCGCGCCCACCCCCAGAACAGGATTGTTCGGAATCTCGGCCGCCGCGCCTCCCCTGTCTGGGTGTCAGCCCTGACCGCCGCGGCGCCCGGGTATATCGTCCGGGTGTCGTTCGACCCCGTTCCACCCTCGAGAAGGAGAACACCATGAACAACACGTCATCTGCCGGAACCTTCGGCATGGGCACCGGCCTCGACGGCATGTGGCAGGCCATGGAGCAGCTGCGCTCGACCTTCGACCGCCGCGAGGGCACCCGGGCGCCCCGGGGCGAGGTGCGCGCCGCCATCCTCGCGCTGCTGGCCGAGCGACCGATGCACGGCTACCAGATCATCCGCGAGATCGAGGACCGCAGCGGCGGCGACTGGAAGCCCAGCGCCGGCTCGGTGTACCCGACCCTGCAGCTGCTCAGCGACGAGGGGCTCGTCGCTGCCGAAGAGACCGACGGCCGCAAGGTCTACTCGCTGACCGAGGCCGGTCGCGCCGTCGCCGGCGCCGACGACTCGGCACCGTTCCGGGCCGCCGGGCCGTCGTCGGGCGACCGCTACACGGCACTGCCCAAGGCCGGGGTCGACCTCGCCCGCGCCACGGCGCAGGTCGGTCGCTCCGGTTCGCCCGAGCAGGTGGACGAGGCCGTGGCGGTGCTCGACGACGCCCGGCGTCGCATCTACTCGATCCTCGCCCGAGACTGACGCGGGTGTCGTCCGCCGGACACGATCCGTCCCGTCCCGCCTTCCAGGACGCCGCGGGTCGCGCCCGATACCGCCGCATCCTCCGCTTCGCCTCGCGCCACCTGGCCGTCACGTGGTGGTTCGAACTCGTCCTGCCGCGCTTCGGCCTGAGGCGGCTGGCAGAACGGACGAGGGCGCGGCGCATGCGCCGGTTCGCCCGCGGGTTCCACGCGCTCGCCCTCGACCTCGGCGGCCTGATGATCAAGGTCGGCCAGTACCTGTCGTCGCGCCTCGACGTGCTGCCGCCCGAGATCACGAAAGAACTCGAGGGCCTGCAGGACGAGGTCACCCCGGTGCCGTTCGAGGGCATCCGCGCGCTCGCCGAGGCCGAGCTCGGGCGACCCCTCGACCGGGTGTTCACCACGGTGGCCCCGTCGCCCATCGCCGCCGCCTCGCTCGGTCAGGCGCACCGGGCGACGCTCGGCCCCGCCGACTCGGCCGACACCGGGCTGGAGGCCGTCGTGCTCAAGGTGCAGCGGCCCGGCATCGACGCGATCGTCGACGTCGACCTCGCGGCCCTGCGCCGCGTCGGCGGCTGGCTCAGCCACGTCCGGCTCGTCTCGGACCGGGTCGATGCCCCCGCGCTCGTCGAGGAGTTCGCCCGCACCAGCCTGGAAGAGATCGACTACCTCAACGAGGCGGCCAACTCGGCCCGGTTCGCGGCCGACTTCGCCGGCGACGACCGGGTGAGCGTGCCCGAGGTCGTCTGGGAGCGCACCACGCGCCGGGTGCTCGTGCTGGACGACGTCTCGGCGATCAAGATCACCGACGTCGAGGCGTTGGCCGCGGCGGGCATCGACCCGGCCGACGTCGCGCCGGTCTTCGCCGAGGTGATGTTCGACCAGCTCTTCACGCACGGGTTCTTCCACGCCGACCCGCACCCCGGCAACATCTTCGTGACCCCGGTGCCCGACGCGGTCGACGGCGCACGGCCGTGGAAGCTCACCTTCATCGACTTCGGCATGATGGGCGAGGTGCCGACGGGCACCCGCACCGGGCTCCGCAAGCTGCTCATCGCGGCGGCGTCGCGCGACGGCTCGGGCATGGTCACCGCCATGCGCGACCTCGGCGTGCTGCTGCCGAGTGCCGACACCGTGGGGCTCGAGCGAGCCGTCAGCGCGACCTTCGCCCGGTTCGGCGGCATGGGCTTCGCCGAGCTGCGTGAGGTCGACCCCCGTGAGTACCGCGAGTTCGCCGGCCAGTTCGGCGACCTGATCCGGTCGTTGCCGTTCCAGCTGCCCGAGGACTTCCTGCTCGTCCTGCGGGCCATGACGCTCACGTCGGGCGTCGCGAGCGCGCTCGACCCGAGCTTCAACCTCTGGGACTCGGTCGAGCCGTACGCGGCGCAGCTGATCCGCGACGAGCGGGGCAATGCGGTGCAGGACGTCGCACGGCGGGCGCTCGACGCCGCCTCCGTCGCCGCGCGACTGCCCGGCCGCCTCGACGGTCTGGTCGACCGCCTGCAGGACGGGTCGCTCGAGGTGGGCAGCCCGCGCATCGAGCGCCAGCTCGGACGCATCGAGCGGGTGGCGCGGCGGGTCGTCTCGGCCGTGCTCTTCGGGGCGCTGCTGGTCGCCGGGGCCGTTCTCCGCAGCGGCGACGACGTGCTGGGCACGGTGCTGATGGTCGTCTCGGCGGTGCCGTTGCTGCACGCCCTGCTGGCCGGCCGCGGTCGCTGACGGCGCGACCACCGGCCCGAAAGGGGTACAGGGGGTTCCCCCTCACTGGGGACACCGGGACCCTTACCCGGGGGACGATTCGTGGGTACTTTCGGCTCATCGGCACCGTGCCGACACGTCGCGCGCCCCCTCCCGACCCGCACCACGGGGGCCCGACGCACCCCACCCGAAGGACTCCCCGACATGTCCCGATCGATCAGTCGCGCCCGCTGGACGCGCCGTGCCCGCTGGGCCGCCGTGCCCGTCGCCGTCATCGCCTCCGGAGCCATCATCTCGACGGCCTCGTACTCGGCGTTCTCCGCCACCACCTCGAACCCCACCAGCAACTGGTCGACCGGCGCCGTCCAGCTCACGGACGACGACGCCGACGTCGCCCTGTTCTCGGCCTCGAACCTCGTGCCCGGCGACAGCGGCACGAAGTGCATCACCGTCACCTCTAAGGGCAGCGTGCCCTCGGCGGTCCGGCTCTACGGCACGTCGGCCACGACGACCAACTCGCTCTCGTCGTACCTCGACCTGACCGTCCAGCAGGGCACCGGCGGGTCGAGCACCTCGTGCGACTCGTTCACCCCCTCCTCGCAGAACGCCCAGGTCTTCTCGGGCACGCTGGCCGACTTCGCGAGCCAGCGGACCGGGTACGCGAACGGCGCCCCCACCTGGTCGCCCGCCGGCACGACCCCTGAGTCCCGGTCGTTCAAGTTCACCTACACGCTCAACCAGTCGACGCCGAACTCCGGTCAGGACTCCCGCGCCGCGATCGCCTTCACCTGGGAGGCCCAGACCCGCTGACCCGGTCGTCGACCCCCGTCGACCTCCGAGCCCGGCCACGCCGCCATGACGACCGCCACCACGAGCCCGCAGAGCCGAACCGCTCTGTCGTTCTGGGGTGCGCTGTGCCTGGCGACGACCGCGCGGGTCGTCCTCGCGACGGCCGTGTGCCTCCTGCTCTGGGCGGCCGTCCCGGCCCTGTGGGGCTGGTCGCCGACCACCGTCGTCTCGGGCTCGATGGCGCCCGCCATCGTCGCCGGCGACGTCGTCGTGGCGATGCCCGTCGCCGTCGACGACCTCGACGCGGGCCAGGTGCTGCTCGTCGACGACCCCGACCGTGCCGGCGCCCTGCGGTTGCACCGGCTCGTCGACACCACCGACGACGGGCTGCGGTTGCGGGGCGACGCCAACGCCGACGTCGACTCGAGCCTCGTCCCGACCGAGGCCGTCCGCGGCGTGGGCGTGCTGCTCGTCCCCGCGATCGGTTCGGCGATGCTGTGGCAGGGCGGCGACCGTGCCCTTGGCGTGCTGGTCGTGTCGCTCGTGGTGCTGCTGTTGCTCGCCGCCACCCGGCTCGAGCCGGCGACCGACGACGTGGCCGACCCGCTCGCCCTCTCACGCCACCGGGCGAGGACGCCACCGACGGGGCGGACCCGCGTGGCGCGCGTGTCGGGCGCGGTGCTCACGGTGGTCGCCGGGGTGGCCGTGCTCTTCGCCGTCGTCGGGTCGAGCCACGCCGCCTTCTCGGCCACGACGTCGACGCGCGCGACCCTCGCCACCTCGCGCTTCGCCTGCCTCGACCGTCCGGTCGCGGCCCAGGCACGGTTCGCCTACCAGTTCAACGACGGCGCCGGCACGACCGCCCGCGACGCCAGCGGCAACGGGCGGACGGGCACGCTCACGCAAGGGGCCACGATCCGCGACGGCACCTGCGCGGCCGGTGACAGCCCCTACCTCCGGCTCGACGGCGTGAGCGGGCAGGTGACCACCGCGCAGGCGCTCGACGGGCCGCAGGTCTTCACGGTCGAGACCTGGTTCCGAACGACCACGACGACGGGCGGCAAACTGATCGGCTTCGGCAACAGCCAGGCCGGGGCGTCCAGCCAGTACGACCGCCACCTCTACCTCACCGACAAAGGCACCCTGGTCTTCGGGGTCTACAGCGGCGGCTACTTCACGATCGAGAGCCCGCGGGCCTACGCCGACGGTGCCTGGCACCTCGCGACGGCGACCCTCGGTCCCTCGGGCATGGCGCTCTACGTCGACGGCACGCAGGTCGCGTCGTCGACCCAGTCCGCGGCGGAGAACGCCAGGGGGTACTGGCGCATCGGTTACGACGCGGTGAGCGTGTCCTGGCCGTCGTCGCCGACGAGCAAGTACTACAAGGGCGACCTCGACGACACGACCGTCCTCGACGTGGTCTCGACGCCGGCCGAGGTCAGCGCCCGGTACTCGGCAGGCCGCTGACCACGGGGCCCCAGACCGCGACCCCGTGTGCCCCCTACTGGGCGTCGATCGCGGCGCGGGGATTCCGTAACGTCGATCCGTGATCCACGAGACCCACTCCGACCCGGCCCTGACCCCCGCCGCGTCGCCCACCCCCACCACCCCGTTCGGGGCCCCCTCGGCCGCCGTCGAGCGACGCATCGCCATCGTCGAGGCGGCGATGCGCGTCTTCACCGACCACGCGTTCCACGAGGCCACGTTCGAGCTCGTCGCCGAGGCCGCCGGCCTCTCGGCCAAGACCGTGCGCGACGAGTTCACCCACTGGCACGGTCTCGTCCTCGCGACGGTCGACCTCTGGGTCGGCCGCCGCACGCGGCCGTTGATGCCCCTCGCCCAGACGCACGGCACGATCGCCCTGCTGCGCGCGATCGTCGCGGCCAACGCCGCCGAGCCCGCGCTCATGCGTCTGCTGAGTGCCGTCGTCAACGTCGCGGCGACCCCCGGCCACCCGGCGGCCCCGCTGCTGCACGACCAATGGCAGCAGTTCTACCGGCTCGTCCACGCCTCGCTGGCCCGCGACGTCGAGGTCGGGCGCGAGCCCGACACGATGCAGCCGTCGCGCGGTGCCGAGCAACTCATCGCCCTCTACGAGGGGCTGCAGCTGCAGTCGATGGTCCGACGAGACATGGACGTCGTCGCGTCGTTCGATCGCGCGGTGACGCGGCTGCGGGCCGGCTGGGGCTCGGTCTACGTGCCCCCGGCCTGGGACCTCGAACTGGTCTGACGCCCCGATGGTCGCCGGGACGATCTCGACGGGATCGGGGTACATCTGAGGCGACCTCATGGACAACGGGGGATCGTCGGCGTAGAAAAGACGGCACATCGCGTCTTACCAGCGTGGTGCAGGGGTGAGACACCCCGCCGCCGGGCCCGACCGACCCGGCTGGAGACGCGACCGAAGAAGGTGCGCCGTGGATCAGACGGCCGAGACGACGACGAGGCGACCCGCCCCGCTCCGTCTCGTGCGCCTCCTCGGCCTCTCGGGGCTCGCCGCCGTCGGCCTGGTGGGCCTCGGACTTGCGTTCTCGTCGACGTCGGCCTCGGCCGACGAAGCCCCCTCGTCGCTCCTCGGTGGCGTGACCTCGGCCGTCGGCCAGGTCGCCGGCTCGCTCGACGCCCCCGTGGCCGCCGTGGGTCAGACCGCAGGAGGCGCGGTGTCGCAGGTCACGGACGTCGCCGTCCAGGCCACGGCCGTCGCGCCCCCGGTGCAGCAGGTCGTGCAGGCCGCCGCGCCCGTGGTGCCCCAGGTCGTGCAGCACGTCGCGGCCCCTGCACCCGTCTCGTCGGTCGTCGCGCCCGTCGCCCAGACCGTGGACCAGGTCGTCGCGGCCGTGCCCGTGGTGTCGGCCGTCGCCGGCCCTGCTCCGGTCGCGACCGTGACCGACCCACTGACCGGCGTCGTCGACGACGGTCTCGCCGCGGTCGGTGACGCGGCGGCGGCCCCGGCCACCCCGATCGTGCCGCCGGTCGTGCCCGAGGGCATCACGCCCCGGCTGGGCAGCGACCTCCCCGCGGACGGCGCTCTCGTCGGCTCGAACCCGGACTCGCTCGACGCCCTCGGCTCCTCGGCCGGCGACCTCGCGGCCGCCGGGTCGAACGCCACCGCCGAGCTCGACGCGTCGTCGACCACGTCGGTCGGCGCGCACGCCCTCGCGACGCTCCGCGACCGCATCGCCTCCGGCTCGACCCGGGTCACCGACTCGACCACCGCGCCCCTGGCGCCCGCCCCCGGCCCTGCGCACTCGCCCTCGGGCGACGACCACGGCGCACCCGCCCTGCCCTCGACCACCGGCGGCAGCGCGAACGGGCAGGCCTCGGGCGGCGGCGCGACCGGCGGTGCCGTCGCGATCGACGCGACCCGCGCCTCCCAGCTTCCCGGACTCGCCGTCTCGGCGGGGTCCGCGGACGGCGACGACGACCTCCCGTCGACGCCTGCGTACGACACCGACTCTTCTCCCGACTGAGGCAGGTCGCGTCGCCCCTGCAGCCCCCGGCTGCCGGCGACATCAGCGACCCCGCCGCGACCACGCGGCACCACACACCTCATCTCTTGGAGAAGACCATGAACAAGTACGTCTCGAGAGGGCTCATGGGAGCGCTCTTCGTCGGGGGCATCTGGGCCCTCGGAACGACCGCCGCGAACGCGGCGACCACCACCGGCGACGACGGGCTGCTCTCGGGCACCCAGGTCGGCGCCGTCGTCGAGGCCCCGGTCTCGGCCTTCGGCAACGCCGTCAGTGTGCTCGGTGACTCGAGCAGCACCGCGGCACCGGCTGCGGCGCCTGCCGCGGCGCCTGCTGCAGCACCTGCTGCACCCGCCGCCGCACCTGCCGCACCTGCAGCCGCACCTGCTGCTCCTGTCGCTTCCGCTCCGGCGGCGCCGGTCGCGCCCGTCACGACGACGAGCGGTGACTCGGGCCTGCTCTCGGGCAGCCAGGGCATCGTCTCGGTCGACGTGCCCGTCACGGTCGGCGGCAACGCCGTCTCGGTGCTGGGCGACTCGTCCAGCACGGGAGCCACGGCCCCCGCCGCCGCACCGGCGGCCCCCGCCGCTCCTGCTCCCGCCCCGGCTCCGGCCGCCACCTCGGGTGACGACTCGGTCGGCTCGGGTTCGCAGGCCGTCGTCGACGTGACCCTGCCGGTCACGGTCGGCGGCAACGCGATCTCGGTGCTGGGCGACTCGGCCAGCACCGGCAGCACGACCGATGCCCCCTCAGGAGGCGCGGCGGACGACGCCACCGCCGGCGCCGGCACCACGAGCGGTGACGACGGCATCCTCGGGGGCACGCAGATCGTGCCGTCGGTGGGCCTGCCCGTGACCGTGGGTGGCAACGCCGTCTCGGTCGTCGGCGACAGCAGCAGCACGGGCACGTCGACGGCACCCGCGGCCGGCACGGGTCCGACGGGCTCCGGATCGACCGGTGCCGTCACCAGTGGTGACGACTCGGTCGCCGGGGGCACCCAGGTGATCCCGGACGTGACCGCCCCGGTCACCGTGGGCGGCAACGCCGTCTCGGTCGTCGGTGACTCGGCCAGCACGGGGACGACGACCGGTTCCGGTTCGACGGGCACCGGCACCGGCACCACCGGTGGCAGCACGTCGGGTGACGATGGCATCCTCGGTGGCACGCAGGTCGTGCCGTCGGTGGGCCTGCCCGTGACCGTGGGTGGCAACGCCGTCTCGGTCATCGGTGACTCGGCCAGCACGGGGACGACGACCGGTTCCGGTTCGACGGGCACCGGCACCGGCACCACCGGTGGCAGCACGTCGGGTGATGACGGCATCCTCGGTGGCACGCAGGTCGTGCCCTCGGTGGGCCTGCCCGTGACCGTGGGCGGCAACGCCGTCTCGGTCGTCGGTGACTCGGCCAGCACGGGCACCACGACCGGTTCCGGTTCGACCGGCACCGGCACCACCGGTGGCACGACGTCCGGTGACGACGGCATCCTCGGTGGCACGCAGGTCGTGCCGTCGGTGGGCCTGCCCGTGACCATCGGTGGCAACGCCGTCTCGGTCGTCGGTGACTCGGCCAGCACGGGGACGACGACCGGTTCCGGTTCGACCGGCACCGGCACCACGGGCGGCAGCACGTCGGGTGACGACGGCATCCTCGGTGGCACGCAGGTCGTGCCGTCGGTGGGCCTGCCCGTGACCATCGGTGGCAACGCCGTCTCGGTCGTCGGCGACAGCGACACCACGGGCGGGACGACCGGCACCACGCCGACCGACCCCACCACGCCGACCGACCCCACCACGCCGACCGACCCGACCGACCCGACGTTCCCCGTCGACCCGGCCGAGCCCTTCGACCCGACCGACCCGACCGACCCGACGACGCCCACCACCCCGGGTGACGACGGCACGACCACGCCCGGCACCGACGGCACCGTGGTCACGACCGGCACGACCGGCACCGAGTCCACGACCGGCACCACCGGCACCGTGCTCGTGACGGCGGCAGCGACCGACCGCAGCGTCCTCGCCTCGGGGGCCCGCGCCTCCTCGGCCCTCGCGGCGGACTCGTCGCTCGCCTTCACCGGCGGCGACGCGACCGCCCCGCTCACGGGTGGTCTGCTGGCGCTGCTCGCCGGGCTCGGCCTGCTCGTGGCGGCCCGCCGCCGCTCGGCCCGCGCATGACGGCTCGCGCCTGACACGCACTCGCGCCGCTCGCACCTGAGCGACGCTCCACACCGACGGTGCACCGCAGACCTGGTTCAGGGGCCTGCGGTGCACCGCCGTGCGCGTCGCCGCGTCGCCGCGTCGGCCCGTCGCGGCACATCGTGCGGAATCGACTGGCGGTCCGGCCTGTTGCACGACACATGACGTCTGCACCCACCATCGGCATCCTCGGCGCGGGCAAGGTCGGCACCGTCCTCGCCCGCCTGCTCCACGCCGCCGGCCACCCCGTCCTGCTCGCCGGCTCGGGCGACCCCGCGCGCATCCGGCTGATCGTCGACGTCATCGCGCCCGGTGCCCGGGCGGTCTGGTCGGCCGACGCCGCCCGTGAGGCCGACGTCGTCGTGCTGGCGTTGCCGCTCGGCAAGCTCGACTCCGTGCCGGTCGAGGCCCTCGCGGGCAAGGTGGTCGTCGACGCCATGAACTACTGGTGGGAGACCGACGGCCTCCGCGACGACCTCTCGGACGCCCGCACCTCGACGAGCGAACTCGTCCAGCGACACCTGCCGGCGTCCCGCGTGGTGAAGGGCTTCAACCACATGGGCTACCACGACCTCGACGAGGGAGCCCTGCCGGCCGGAGACCCCGACCGCAGCGCCATCGCCCTCGCGTCGGACGACCGAGCGGCCCTCGACGTCGTCGCCGCGCTCGTCGACGCCGTCGGCTTCGACGCCGTCGCGCTGCCCACCCTGGCCGACGGCATCGCGCTCGAGCCGGGCTCGTTGGCCTTCGGCGCTGACGTTGGGGCGGCCGAGCTGACCGACACGGTGCGGAGCTTCTGGTCGTCGCAGCGAGGCCTGACCGTGGCCCGGGCTCGTGGGTGGGCCACGCACCCCGACGGAGCCCCGGCCCAGTCAGTCGACGAACCCTCAGAGGTCACGGCCGGGTAACGAAGTCGATGCGTTCCAATCCTTTTCGGCACCGGTGGCGAACCCTGTACATCCCCACCGGGACCAACGACAAGGAGCACCACCATGAACGCCTTCACCCGCAAGAACGTCACCAAGGCCACGCTGGGCCTGGTCGCCTCGGGCGCCCTCGTCTTCAGCCTCGCCGCGTGCTCGATGGACTCCGGTTCGTCGACCGACACCTCGTCCTCGTCCGCGTCGGCCTCTTCTGAGCCCAGCGCCGAGGCCACCCCCCTGGCCTCGATCGCGGACCTCAGCAACGGTGTCGACACCCAGGTCACCGTCGACGCGTCCTTCGTCGAAGCTCTCACCAGCCTCGGCCTCACCCCCGGTGTCGTCGGCAACGCGACCTTCGACTCCGCCACGGGCACGTTCGCGTTCCCGATCACCGGCGGCAACGTCGACTACTACGACCCCAACGGCGACGTCCGACCCTACGTCCAGGGCGAGATCGACCACGACGGCTCCGGCCTGTCCCTGACCGCCGGCGACACCGTCGTCGAACTGACCGACTTCCGCATCGACCCGGGCGAGAGCAAGCTCTACGGCACCGTCACCGCCAACGGCCAGGTCGCCGCCGAAGACGCCTACCTGTTCAACCTCTGGGGCGGCACCCTCAAGCCCATCCAGATGGAAGGCACCAACGCCGTCCTCGAGGGCACCACCGTCCACATCAGCCCCGACGCCGCAGCCCTGCTGAACCAGACCTTCAACACCGACGCCGTCCAGGACGAGATGCTCGTCGGCGTCGCGAAGATCACCGCCGCCACGGAGTAGTGCCGTCTGGCCGGCTCCGCCGGCTTGGCCCGCCTGGCCGGCTACCTGCCGGCCCGGCCCGGAACGGCCTCGAACCCCGTTCACGAAGATGCACCCCGAGAAAACGGGGTTCGTCTTCGTGAACGGGGTTCTCCGCGTGTGCCCCCGGTCGACCAGGAGGCGCAGCTCACCTCACGCGAGCCGCCACCGACCCGGCCGGGTCGGCCTGCTGCTCGACCTTCTCGGCCTGCTACTCGACCTTCTCGGTCTGCCACTGCTCGGGTGCGCGGTCGCCGTTCGGGCGGACCGGGCGCACGTCGCCGACGATGGGGATCGCCCGCTTGCGCAGGGCCCAGAGGTAGCGCACGAAGAAGTGCGTCAGGGTCGACAGGCGGTTGCCGTTGCCGAGCAGGCTCGTGATGTGGACGAACACCCAGAGCAGCCAGGCGACCGGCCCGGTCATCGTCATGCCGCTCGGCAGCTGCACGACGGCGGCGTTGGTGCCGACCGTCGCCATGGTGCCCTTGTCGTGGTACTTGAAGCTCGTGAGTTTCTTACCCGCGAGCATCCGAACGATCTGCTCTCCGATGTGCTCGCCGCCCTGGATGGCCGGCTGTGCCAACTGGGCGAGCGCGTCGTCGGTGGCGGCGATGTCGCCTGCCGCGAAGATGCGGTCGAGGCCCTTGACGGTCAGGTCGTCGTTGACCTGGATGCGACCGCCGTGGGTCTGCGGCACGCCCCACCCCGCCACCTCGGCGTGGGCGGCGACGCCGGTCGCCCAGACGACCAGCTCGGCCGGGACGAACTCGCCGTCCGCGGTGACGACGCCGTCGGGGCGGACCTCTTCGACGCCGGTGTCGAGGCGGAGGTCGACGCCGCGCTTGCGCAGCACCTTGGCCGCGTACTTGCGCAGGCGGGGCGAGAACGGCTTGAGCAGCTCGGCGCTGCGGTGCACGAGGGTGATCGTGATGCTCGACGCGTCGATCTCGGGGTAGGCGTCCTTGAGGGCCTGGTCGCGTAGTTCGGCCAGGGCGCCCGCCATCTCGACGCCGGTGGCGCCGCCGCCGACGATCACCACGCGCACCTCGCCGCTGCCCTGAGAGGCCGCCGCGTTCTCGAGCTGGGTGAACAGCTCGTCGCGGATGCGCAGGGCCTGTGAGCGCGAGTACATCGAGTAGGCGTACTCGTAGGCGCCCTTGGTGCCGAAGTAGCTCGTGTTGACGCCGTTGGCGAGCACGAGGGCGTCGTAGGCGATCTCTTCTCCGTCGCGCAGGGTGATGATGCGGTCGTCGGCACGCACGGTGGTGAGCAGGCCGTGGCGGAACTCGGCGTTGGACTGCTTCGAGCGCAGGCTCCGCAAGAAGTACGTGACGTCGCCGGCGTTGAGGCCGCCGGTCGCGACCTGGTACATGAGCGGCTGGAACATGTTGTAGACGTGACGGTCGATCAGGGTGATGCGGACGTCGGCGTCGCGCAAGGACTTCATCGCCGCGATGCCGGCGAAGCCGCCGCCGACGATGACGACGTGGGGACGGGTGTCTGCGGTCATGGGGGTGCTCCTGCGATGTCGATCGTGTCGTCGGATCGTCGTCGACCCCGGTTGGCCGGACCCGCCCGGCGAGTCCGCCGCGAGTTTACTCGCCTCACGAGCCCGCCCGTACCCTCCCGTCGTGCCCGGCTCCCGGCCCGTCCGGGGGTCTTGTCGGTCACGGCACGGGATGTTACGTTCGTCGAACTACTCGCTGGTCGAGTTGCTTGCCGTCAAAGCGACACGTGTCGCTGAGGCAGGCCCGGACCCGATCGCGGTGGCACCCGAACCCCCGGAGACCCCATGAACCCCTCACCCACGACCCCGGCGCCCGCCGCACACCGCACCGACGAGTCCCGACCCGTCGAGCCCCAGAGTGGTGACGTCGCCACCGTGCTCATCGCGCTGCAGCACCTGCAGTCGCAGATCGCGTTCGCGAACGACCAGCTGGCCAAGCGCATCGGCGTCGGTTCGACCGACTTCCTCGCCCTCGTGCACCTGTCGGTGCAGGGCGACACCCCGCCCAAGAAGGTGGGCGAGGCGCTCGGGCTCTCGTCGGGGGCGATGACGGCCCTCGCCGACCGCCTGGAGTCCGCCGGCCTCGTGACCCGACTGCAGCACCCGACCGACCGCCGCAGCTTCGTGCTCGCCCTGACCGCCGACGGCTCGGCGGGCGTCAACGACGCCGGCGCCCTCTACGGACGGGCCGTCCAGGAGGCGCTGCCCGCCTCGCGCAGGCCCGTCGCCGAGGCGGTCTTCCGCGACCTGGGCACCGCCCTCGGGTCGCTCGTGGCGTGACGGGCGCGGCCGCGCCTCCTCGTCCCGGCGTCGGTCCGGGCCGTGCCCGCCCGCGAACCGCTAGGGTCGCCTCGTGAGACTCTCGGTGACCTGGACGTCAGGCGACGCGCAGCACGGCATGCAGGTGCACGACGACCGTCTCGTCTACGTCCTGCGTGACACCGCCGGCCGGCCCACCACGCGCGAGATCGCGGCCGACTCGCTGGCCACGGTCGACTACGCACCGGGCACCGACCAGCCCGTGATCACCCTGGCCGAGCACGACGGCACGCGGACCTCGTTCCCGTGCCCCCGCAAGATCGCCCGGGTGCTCTACCCGGCGATCAAGTGGATGACCGTCTGACGCCGACCGCGTCTCGGGCTGACGCAGGTGCGACCGACGATCGGTCGGTGGTGTGTCGGCATCCGGCGACTCGTCCCAGCGCGTCACGACCTCGGCGCACGGCTGGACGAGCTCGGCGTTCCGTGCAAAAATACCTCCCGAACAGGAGGGTTTCTTGCGCATGATGTCGACCACCGAAGCCGCCCGACGTCTGGGCATCAGTCCTCGACGAGTGCGAGAACTCGCGGCCTCCGGCGTGCTTCCGGCTCGTCGCGTCGGGGGGCGGTTCGTGCTCTCGGACGATGCCGTTGACTCACGAGCGGGCGCGAGGCCCGCCGCGGGGCGGCCCGGCCACCTGCTCGCCGACGTCGCCCTCGCCGAGCTCACGGGCACGACCGGTCGCCCGTCGGCCAGCCGCCGGACGCTCTCATCGGCTCGATCGCTGATCGCCTCGTCGACGACCGACGAACTCGCTCGTACGTTGTCGCTGGCCACGACGCGTCACGAACTGGTCGAGGTCGCCCGCTCGTTCGAACGGTCGCGCGGGCTCGAACGCCGCCGCGCCGCAGGCGTCCTCTCGTCGGCCCGGCGGTCGTGGCGCGAGCGCACACCCCGTGCGCGGACGACCATGGCTCAGCTCGGTCGGCCGAGCGCCCGCTCGGCGGCCGACGAGGCTCGACTCGCGCTTCGCGACGGTGACTTCGACTGGGCTCTGCGGGTGATCCTGCACGCCGATGCCTCGTTCCGCGTCGTGGACGACCCCGAGGCGCTCGGGGACTACCTGCGCGCGCCGGGTGGTACGGGTGACGTGCGGCTCGACGCCCTGTTGGCGGCCTTGACGGCGCACTCCTCTCGCGGCCGGGGGCTGCCCGTGCCCGAATGGACCTCGGTCGATCCCCTCGATCCGTCCTGGGTCGTCCGGTCGGCGGCGGCGCACCCCGATCCGACGGACGAAGCCAGGCGGCGCTCCCGCACGCCGCGGGACTTCGCCGATCGGGGCCTCGTCCTCACCGAAGAAGATCTGGAGCGGGCGTGACGGCCTTCGTCGAGGACGACATCCGTGAACTGCTCGACGAACTCGGCGCCCGTCTCGAGGCGGTCGGGCGACGTGCCTCGGTCTACGTCTTCGGCGGCTCCGCCCTGGCGCTCGCCCGCCTCCGGGATCGCAGCACAGAAGACATCGACGTGGTGTCACGCGACTGGGCCGAGCTCGTGGACGTCGTCAGCGCGATGGCGCTCGACTACGACCTTCCTTCCGACTGGATGAACGTGAAGGGTGCTGGCTTCGCCGTCGGCTCGGAGGACGACGCTGGTGCGGTGACCTTCGTGACGGGCGGTCTGACCGTGCGCGTCGCGTCCAGTCGCCACCTCCTGGCCTAGAAGCTGCGAGCGGCCCGCGTCACCGACGAGGCCGACATTCAGCACCTGCTCGACGACCTCGGGGTCCGATCCGTCGCTGATGCAGTCTCCGTGGCCCGGTCGGTCATCCGTGACGATCCGGTGCCCGACCTCGACTACGACGACCTCGTCCTGTACTTGGGGCGCTATCGGATCGGCCTATGACCCGACCGTTGGACGCCGATCGCTACGAGGTGCGCTCGAGGTCGGTGACGTGGGCGCGCCTGCGGATCGCGACCTCGCGCCTCCTGGCCTTGACCGCGCCGCGGAAGCCGACCTCGGCGACGATCGCGCCCGCGATCATCAGCGAGAAGCCCGCCAGGCCCGCGGGCAGGCCGAACATCGTCGGGGCGTCCCAGTCGAAGGTGAACGCCAGCACGGCCAGACCGATCGCCACGAGGGCGAAACCGGCGACCGACAGGCAGACGCGGCGGGCTCTCGGTGCACTCATCCGGCCAGCGTAGGCAACGGGTGCCGCCCACCGACGGCGTTCCCAGCGGACCTTGACCGTTCTGCCGCGAAGCCCCCAGGCAGCTCCACCGCCCGGCGGGTTCACAGGTAGCAAGATTGCACTCAAGCCCCTGGAGTGCAATCATCGATCTCGGCCATCCGGCCCCGGCGACGTCGCCGACCACGAACAGCGACGAGACCGAGGAGGCGCGCGATGGCCATCGCCACCGGCAAGACCGCCCAGCGTCGGCACCGCACCCGGTTCGACCTGACCGCCGCGGCCCGACGGATGACCGCCGAGCACGGGCTCTCGGGCTTCACCCTCGAAGAGCTCTGCGCCTCGGTGGGCATCTCGCGCCGCACCTTCTTCAACCACTTCGCCTCGAAGGAGGACGTCGTCGTCGGCGTCGCGCTGGACGACGACGACGAGGCGCTCGACGCGTACGCGTCCTCGCGACGTGACCCGCGCCTCCCGGCTCTCGCCACGGTCTTCGACGACCTGGGTGCCCTCGTCGTCGAGCGGGTCGAGAACGTCGGCCTCACCCGCGGGCAGGCCGCCGACTTCAAGGCGGCCCTCGACCGCGAGCCCCGCCTGTTCGGCGCGATGATGCGACAGGGTGACGAGCAGCGGCGGCGCGTCGTGGCCGCCGTCGCCTCGCACGAGGAGCTCGACGAGGGCGACCCGCGCATCGACGTCGCCGTGACCCTGCTCACCGGCCTCGTCCAGCGCGCCTTCGAACGGTTCTTCTCGGCCGACGGCCGGGCCGACGAGCGGTTCGACGCCGTCCTCGACGCCCAGCTGGCGATCGCCCGCGAGCTGTTCGCCGTGAGCACCGCCGCGGCTCCCTCCGCTCTGCCGACCCCTCCTGCCGCACCGACACCCTCCGCCGACCACGACCGAAAGGCGCTGTGACCCAGCCATGACGACCACCACCACGGCGAAGGCCGACGCGCCCTTCCTCTTGACGAAGAGACGCATCTGGATCATCTTCGGAGCCCTGATCTCGGGCATGCTGCTCTCGAGCCTCGACCAGACGATCGTGTCGACGGCCATGCCGACCATCGTCGGCGAGCTCGGCGGCGTCGAGCACCAGGCCTGGATCACCACGGCCTACCTGCTCGCCACCACCATCGTCATGCCGATCTACGGCAAGTTCGGCGACGTGCTCGGGCGCCGCAACCTGTTCCTCGTCGCGATCGCGATCTTCACGCTGGCCAGCATCGGGTGCGCCTTCGCGAGCGACTTCTGGATGTTCGTGGTCTTCCGCGCGATCCAGGGCCTCGGCGGCGGCGGTCTGATGATCCTGTCGCAGGCGATCATCGCCGACATCGTGCCCGCCTCCGAGCGCGGCAAGTACCTCGGCCCGCTCGGTGCGGTCTTCGGCCTGTCGGCGATCGGCGGCCCGCTGCTCGGCGGGTTCTTCGTCGACCACCTCACCTGGCAGTGGGCGTTCTACATCAACATCCCCGTGGGCATCGCCGCGTTCGTCATCACCTGGGCCGCCCTGACGCTGCCCAGCAAGAAGGCCACGAAGCGCATCGACGTGCTCGGGGTCGTGCTGCTGTCGGCCGCGACCACCTGCCTCATCTTCTTCACCGAGTTCGGCGGCCAGGACGAGCACGGCTGGGGTGCGCCCGAGACCTGGCTCTGGGGTGCCGGCGTCGTGATCGCCGCGTCGCTGTTCGTGCTCGTCGAGTCGCGCGCCGACGACCCGATCATCCCGCTGTCGTTCTTCCGCAACAAGGTGTTCGTCCTCGCGACGGCCGTCGGGTTCGTGCTCGGCATCGGCATGTTCTCGGCCATCGCGTTCGTCCCGACCTTCTTGCAGATGTCGTCGGGCGCCTCGGCCGCGGTCTCGGGCCTGCTGCTGCTGCCGATGATGGTCGGCCTGATCGGCACCTCGATCGTGTCGGGCAACCTGATCACCAAGACGGGCAAGTACAAGGTGTTTCCGGTGGTCGGCACCATCCTCACCGGCATCGCCATGGCGCTGTTCACCACGCTGACGGCCGACACCCCGCTCTGGCTGATCTGCGTGTTCCTGTTCCTGTTCGGCGCCGGCCTCGGCCTGATCATGCAGGTCGTGGTGCTCGTCGTGCAGAACTCGGTCGACGCCCAGAACGTCGGCACCGCGACCAGCACGAACAACTACTTCCGCGAGGTCGGTGCCGCGCTCGGCGTCGCCATCTTCGGCGCGCTGTTCACGAGCCGGCTCACCTCGAACCTGACCGACGTCTTCACGGGTGCCGGGGCCTCGGCGGGCGACGCCTCGCAGGCCACGGCCACCCTCGACCCGGCGACGCTGAACCAGCTGCCCGAGCAGATCCGCCGCCTGGTCGTCGAGGCCTACGCCGACTCGCTGGCACCCGTCTTCGCCTACCTGATCCCGTTCATCGCGGTGGCGTTCGTGCTGTCGCTGTTCCTGCCGCAGATCACGCTGTCGGACGTCGCGGGCATGGTGTCGCGCGGCGAGGCGCTCTCGGGTGACGAGGCCGAGCAGCTCGAGGCCGCCGAGCGGGCCGCACACGGTCGCGGCGCCGGGCGTGCCGGGCGGCGCGGGGCCGGGGCGGCGTCGGAGGCGGCGACCGCCGGGGCGGTGGCGACCGGGGCTCCGGTCGCGCCGCTCGACGGTGTCGACGCGCGAGACGACGCCGACCGGCCGTAGTCGGCCGAGTCACGACACCGTCGAGTGGACGGCACACCGCGTTCTGCGGCGGTGCCCTGTCCACTCGACGGTGTTGTGCGTTCGGGCAGGGGCTGAGGCTGAGGCAGGCGTGGGCGCGGGGCGCCGGGTCAGACGGCGGCGGGGCCCGGGGTCGGCAGGGTCGCCGCAGCCGTCGAGGTGCGGGCGGGGGCGGACGCGAGGCGCGCCTCCTGGGCGGCGTCCCAGACGACGCCGTCGACGTCGTCCTCGCGCAGGCGGCTGGGGGTGCTGTGGGTGCTCATGGGTGTCTCCTCGGGCGGGCCCGTCGGGTCGGACGCGTCTGACGATGGTGCGGCACGGTGGGGTCGTGCCGCGGCCCCCAGTTCGTGGGCGACCGCGCGATCACCGTAGCGGATCTGCGGGGTGGCGCGAGACGCGAGATGCGAGGGGCGAGACGTGAAGGACGAGGCGCGCGGGTGGCGTCCCGGCCGTGGCCCTTCGTAGGCTGGTGGCCATGAGTGCGCGAGGCGGAGTCCGGTGATCCACGACGTGCGGCTGGCCGGCGGCGGCGTTCGGCTCGACCCGATCGAGGTCGACGACGCGGCCGCGCTGTGGCCACTGACCGACGACGGCTTGTGGGCGGGCATGGTCAGCGCCCGACCGGCGAGTGTCGCGGCCTACGCCCGGCACGTGGAGGCGCAGCTCGCGAACCCGACGACCCTCGCGTTCACCGTGCGCGGCGCGGACGGCGGCGAGGTGCGCGGCACGACGACGCTCTACGACCTCGTGCCGGCACAGGGCCGGGTCGAGATCGGCAGCACCTGGTACGGCCGGGCGTTCTGGGGCGGGCGCACGAACCCCGCCACGAAGCTGCTGCTGCTCACGCACGCGTTCGACGCCCTCGGGCTGAACCGGGTGGCGCTGCGCTGCGACGCGCGGAACCTCCGCAGCGCGTCGGCCATCCGCCGGCTGGGCGCGGTGCCCGAGGGGGTGCTGCGCTCGCACCGGGTCGCCGCCGACGGATCGGTCGGCGACACGGCCTACTTCTCGATCGTCCGCCCGGAGTGGCCCGACGTGCGGGCCGGCCTGGAGGCGCGGCTCGCCTGAACGCGACGCGTCGCGTCACGTGTCGTCTCCGGGACCCGACCCGTGCCGGCTCGACCCGGCCCGTCCCGCGCAGGGCCAGAGACGTCTCCGTCCCGCTGATCCGGTACGTACCGGATGAGGGTGGTGTGATCCGTCACGTACCGGATCGACGCGCGAGGGGCACCGGTTCCCCGACGGAGCGGGCCGCAGGGAGGGCGCGGGTCAGTCGCGGGGTGTCGGCGTGGCGACGCTCAGGGCCTCGAACAGCTCGTCCGCCACGAGGTGCGCCTCGGCCGACATCAGCGTGATGGGGTCGCCGCCCTCGACGTCGACCATCACCCAGCGCCCGCCGCGTCGGCGGCGGCGTGCGTCGACCGGGGTGACGCGGACGTCGTGCAGGGCCGCGGCCGGCCACTCCTCGGCCACCGCTCCCCGGAGGCGCGAGATCGGGTCGGGCAGGTAGCGCAACCGCGTCGTCGACAGGGCGAGGCGACCGGGGTAGGCCGCGCCTCCGGACGGCAGCACGCGCTCGGCGAACGTGCCCCAGAGGAGGCGCTCGTCCGGTCGGACGCGGAGCCTCCGCCACGACGTGACGGCCAGGAGGCGCACCACCAGCACGGCGTCGGCCGCCGCCAACGCGACGACGAAGGCGAGCATCACGAACCAGATGCCGTCGTGGCCTCGGGTCTCGGCCCGGAAGCTCAGCTGCGCGACGAAGAGCACGACCAGCAGGACCTGCAGGACCACCTGGAACAGCTGACGGGACTGCAGTGCCTTCTCGGAGGCGGTTCGGGGCGGGTCGAGGGCGGCCTTGTCCATGAGGGATTGTCTACTCCACGGTGAGGGGGGTGAGCGCTCGTCGGCACCCCGGGGCGCCGGCCCGGTACGGTGACGGCATGCCCGACGAGACCTGGGTCGTCTTCGACGACGAGCCCAAGCTGCGTCTGCTCGTGCGCCTCATGCGCGTGGCGATGCCCGCGACGGTGCTGCTCGGGACGGCCAGCGCCTTCTTCTCGAAATCGCCGGGCGGCTCGCCGGTCGACCTCTTCGGCCTCATCGCCGTGCCGATCTGGTTCGTGCTCTGGGCGACGATCGCCGCCGTCGTCTGGAACGTCGTTCTCTGGCTGAACGCGCCCTTCGCGGTCGACCTGCGGGGTCGACGGCTGCGCATCGGGCGGCGAGTCGTCCCGTTCGCCGAGATCACCCGGGCCGAACTCGTCCCGGTGCAGAACGACGACGAGGCCGGGCTGCTGCTGAAGCTCGCGCGTCGTCGCCGCCCGTCGGTGTCCGTGCTGCTGCGCGAGCGGTCGACGCCCGTGCTCGACGACGCCCGACGCGACCTGCTGATCGAGGTGATCCGCGCCTCCTCGATCGCTCCTCCGGCCAGCCCGCACGACCCGACGGGGAAGTTCGCGCGGTTCAATTTTCCGGGGATGCTCGACAAGGCCGGGGCAGAGCAGGTCGTCCGCGACCCACCGGCGCCCGGCGAGCCCGCGCCCTGACCCCCGCCACCCTGGCCCACGCCGCCCCGACCTCCGCCGCCACGAAGTACACAGCCCGCCACGGGATCTCGTGGCGGGCTGTGTACTTCGTGGCGGTGTGGCGGTGTGGCGGTGTGGCGGTGTGGCGGGCCAGCGCGGGCCGGCGCGGGTCGGCTCAGCGGCGACGGAGGCGCAGGCGTCCGGCGACGAGGGCACCCGCCCCCGCGAGCACGGACGCGACGGCCCAGCCGAGGGCGCCCGACGGGTCCGAGCCGGTGTAGGCGAGCGACGACGAGCGGGCGGGCGTCACGGCGGCGACCGGACGCACCGGCAGCGCGGCCGGTGCCGTCGTGCCCGGGGTCGTGGCGACCGGCGCCGTCACGGCGGGGGCGACCGAGAACACCACGGCGTCCGAGAACTCGCTCTCGGTCGTCAGGTCGGCGTCGAAGGTGTAGGCGTCCGTCGCGAAGTCGCCGGCGGGCAGCACGAAGCGGGCCGAGAAGCGTCCGTCGGCGTCGACGGGGACGAGGGCGGACGCGGAGCCCGAGACCTCGTAGGGGACGGGGTCGACGTCGACCGGGATCTCGAAGGTGATCTCGTCACCCGTGGGCTCCGCGTCGGACGACGGGTCGGCGTCGAGCGACGGGTCGGGCAGCTCGGTGATCAGCTCGTCGGCGTCGTAGACCTCGACGAGGGCGTAGCCCCCGGGGATGCCGTCCTCACCCGTCACGGTGACGATGCCTGCGGTCGCGCCGACCGGGACGGTGAGCTCGGGAGCGGGGACGGAGGCCGTCACCGGGACGTCGGACGAGGTCGAGAGACCGCTCTCGTCGGTGACCGTGACCGTGACGACGCCTCCGACGGCGAAGGTCGCGGGCAGCTCGACGGAGAACTCCGTCGCGCCGTCCTCGTCGAAGGTCGACGAACCGTCGAACGAGACGTAGTCGGCCTCGGCCGGCACGTCGTCGCCCGACACCGTGACGTCCACGACGTCACCGGGCGTGAAGCCCTGCGCAAAGACGGGGAAGGCCTGGCCCGGGTGCGCCGCGTTCACGGGGATGAAGACGCCGAGGTCGTCGACCACGGCGTCGACCACGACGTCGGTCGGAGCGACCACGGGGGTCGGAGTCGAGCTCTCGGCCGGGGCGTCGGCCTCCGGTGCGGCCGAGTCCGTCGCCTCGTCCGACGATCCGGAGGCGCCGGTCGCGCCGGTCGCGGGTGTCGCGGGGGCGTCCGCCTCGGCGTCGGGTCCGGCCGGCTCGACGACCGCCGGCGAGGCGTCTCCCGAGACGGTCACGGCGGCACCGGTCGTCGTGTCGCCCGTCGACGAGACGTCGGTCGGCGAGACGTCGGACGACGAGGTGCCGGTCGCGGGGGCGTCGACCGCCGCGGGGTCGCCCTCGGCGGCGTAGGCCGTGGTCGGCGCGAGGACGAGGGCCGCGGCGAGGGCGGCGGCGGGCAGGGCGGTGGCGGCGCCGAGACGGCGTGATCTGGACATTGTTCCCCCGGGACGAGTGGTGCCGTGCGTCGGGCGCGCACGATCGGTCGACTGTAGACAGCACAGTCGGGCCGGTCGAGGGGCGGATCGACGCCCGACTCCCGTCGTGATGAGACCGTGACGTCGTTGTCCCCCGACCCGTGGCGTTCGGGTACGGGCGTTGCACGATCGAGACGACCCGCGCCTCCTCGGCTCGGTAGCGTCGGGGCATGGGGACGATGACGGGTCGGGTCGGGGCGGCGTTCGCCGGGGCACTCGCGACGGTGGCGGTGCTGGTGGCGTGCACGAGTGGCGGTGGCGCCGCGGACCGCGACGACACGGCGCCGACGGCGGGGTCGACGACGCCGGCGACCGCGGGGCCGGCGACGCCGCCGCCGCCCGCCGCGAGCTCGCCGGTCACCGAACTCGGGGTGGACTGCGCCGGCCTGCTGGCGGCCGGCACCGCCACGGCCTTCGACGCGTCGTGGGCGCCGCGCGACTACTACGACCGCGGCACCGTCATGCCCTCGGACTACGCGATCGCCCAAGAGGGAGGGCTCTCGTGCACCTGGAACGACGGTGCGTCGTCGGACGGCAAGAACAACGCGACCGAGGGCAGCGGCTACAGCGGCCTGCTCGTGCAGGCGCTCCCGCACGCCGGTGACACCTGGCCGCAGTTCGTCGAGATCTACGGCGACGACCCCGACGGCCGGTGCTTCGGCGACGAGACCTTCCGCGGCTGCTCCTTCGACCAGCTTGTCGGTGACACCTGGGTGTCGATCGTCGCGACGAACTTCGAACCCTCGGCCCAGGCGACACCCGAGCAACGCTTCGCGCCGGTCGTCGCCGAGGTGACCGAGGTCGTCTCGTCGGTCGACGTGTCCGACGACCCGTGGCCGCTCGGCGGCCCGGCCCGACCCTGGTCGTGCGTGGCCGACGCCGCGCTCGAGCGCGAGGCCTTCGGTGCGGGCGACGACCTCTTCGTGCTGACCCCGGGCGGCGGCTGGTCGGTCTACGCCGCGGCGTGGAGCCGGGCGGTGGCCACGTCGTGCTCGATCCTCGCCGACACGACGCCCTACAGCGACGAGAGCGTCCTCACCGGTGGGGCCTGGGCCCTCGACCAGCGCATCGAGTTCGGGCTCGTCGACCCCGACACGGCCGTCAGCGTGCCCGGGCTCGCCGACGGCGACCGGGCCTACCGGTCGTGCTCGGCCGACACCTGCGTCACCGACCTGGTGCTCGGCGACGACTGGGCGCGTCTCACGGTCGACCCGTCGACGGTGCCCGACGCCGAGGCGGCGAGCGGTCGGCTCGCCGAGGGCTACGTCGCCCGCGCGGCGGCCTCGGCCTGACGAGCGTCCACGTCAGCCGCCGATCAGGTCGAGCGTGATGCGGCCCGCCTGCAGGTCGCGGTCGCGCATCGCCGTCAGCTCGGCTCGGATCTGCGCCGTGAAAGCGGTCGTCATCGGGTTCGGCCGACCGGAGAGCCAGAGCATCGACAGGGCCGTCCGTGCCCAGTCCTCGGCGATCGTGACGAAGCGGACGCCCGGGATCGGGATGTACGACGAGAGGTACGGCATCAGCGAGACGCCCAGGCCGCAGGCGACCGTGCTCAACATCGAGAGGTCGTTCACCGCGTGGATGGGGATGCGCGGGTTGAAGCCGGCTCGCACGCACGACATGACGATGCGGTCGTAGGCCTGCGGGGCGTCCTCGCGGTTGAACATGATGAAGTCGTCGTCGGCCAGCTCGCCGAGGGGGACCGAGGTGCGACCAGCGAGGCGATGGGTGTCGGGCAGTGCCACGACCAGGGGCTCGAGAGCCAACTGCTCGACCTCGAACCGGTCGTCGATGGAGCGCACGCGGGTGAAGCCGAGGTCGACCGAGCCCCGCACGAGGTCGGACAGGATTGCTTGCTCCTCGCTCTCTTCCACGAGCACCCGGGCGCCGGGGTGCGACGCCGAGAACGCCCGCACCACGGTCGGCAGCAACCCGGCGAGCACCGAGCTGATGCTGCCCACCCGGAGAGGCTGCACGTCGGCCACGACCGAGTCGAGCAACGACTCGGTCTGCTCGATCTGGTGCAGGATGCGCTTGCCCTCACGCTTCAGCAGCTCGCCCGCCGGGGTCAGTCGGGGCGCCGTCCGGGCCTGCCGCTCGAACAGCCGCGTGCCGAGCTTTGCCTCGAGTCGCGAGATGGCCTGGCTGAGCGGCGGCTGGCTCATCTGCAACCGCGCAGCGGCCTTCGTGAACGAGAGGTCGTCGGCGACGGCCATGAAGTAGGTGAGCTCTCGGATCTCCATGACGGGCCTCTCGTCGGATGCGCCTCATACGCAGCGGGTATCAGATCATCCCTTTTTGGTATTTGAGGGCGCAAGTGCCGACGCAATAGACAGGGGCCATGAACGACGCCACCACCGCCTCCTCGGTACCAGGACCCACCGACCCGTCCCTCGACGCCGACGTCATCGTCGTCGGGCTCGGCGCCTGGGGGGCACAGGCGCTCTGGCGCCTCGCCAAGCGGGGACAGCGCGTGATCGGCGTCGAGCGCTTCGGCATCGGCCACCCGATGGGCTCGACCCACGGCGCGACCCGACTGTTCCGCATCGCCTGCATGGAGCACCCGGGGCTGGCACCGATCGCGACCCGCGCCCGCGACCTCTGGTACGACCTCGGCGAGCGCACCGGACAGACCCTGTTGCGTCAGACCGGTGGCGTCATGGTCGGCCCCCGCGACGGCCACGTCGTCGCCGGCACCCTGCGTGCCGTCCACGAGGCCGGGCTGGAGTCGACGGTCTTCGAGCACGACGAGCTGGTCGCGCGGTTCCCGCAGTACGCCGGTTTCGGCCCGGACGACATCGGCGTGTGGGACCCCGCCGCCGGCATCAGCTACCCCGAGAAGGGAGTGCGGGCCGCGGTCGAGGTGGCCCGGTCGCTCGGCGCGACCGTGCTGACCGACACCCGGGTGACGGCGATCGACCCGGTCGACGGGGGAGTCGAGGTCACGGCCGGCGGACGCGTGCTGCGGGCCGCCCGCGTGGTCGTGACGCTCGGGGCCTGGACCCCGCAGTTCGTCGACCATCCCCTCGTCGCCCGCCGCACCCCGCTCTTCTGGTTCGAGGGCACGACCCCCGAGGCGACGGCACCGGGCGGCGACTTCGACCTCGCGGCCTTCCCGGTGTTCATCCGCCAGCTGCCCGACGGCACCACGCTCTGGGGGCACGGCGCCGACCAGGCCGACGGGGACGGCTACGCCGTCAAGATCGGCCTCGAGGACTCGGGCGGCGCCTTCGAGGACGCCGAGGCCGACACCGTGGACCGGTACATCCATCCGGCGGCGGACTACGGCATGCTCTCGGCAGCCGTGGCCCGGGCCTTCCCGGGGCTCGACCCGACCCCTGCCAAGGCGATCGCCTGCATGGTGACGAATTCGCCCGACCGCCAGTTCGTCATCGGCCACCCCGGCGGCGACCGTCGCGTCGTGGTCGCCGGCGGCGACAGCGGCCACGGCTTCAAGCACGCCCCGGCGATCGGGGAGCTGCTCGCGCAGCTGGCCGTCGACGAGGAACCGTTCACCGACATCGACTTCATGAGCCCCGACCGCGGCTACGACGGCACGTCCTGGCTCGACGAGGACGACCGCCCGACCGCGGCCACGACCGCCGCGACCGACACGGTCGACCGCCTGGCCGTGCCGTCCTGATCCACCCGGCCCGCGCCTCCCGAACCCACCCCGCACTCCCCTCGCACCGCCCTGACAGGAGAGAACCATGACCAGACGAACGACCACCCGCCTCACGGCCGCCCTCGCCGCGGTCGCCGCCCTCGGCCTCGCCCTGACCGCCTGCTCGTCGGGCGGCTCCGAGGCCGGCGCCTCGAACGAGCTGGGCACCGTCTCGGCCGGCACGTTGCGGATCGGCACGACCGGCGACACCAAGCCGTACGCCTACACCGAGGACGGCGAGCTGCAGGGCTTCGACGTCGAGATGGCGAAGGAGGTCGCGAAGCGCCTCGGACTCGAGACCGAGTTCGTCACGCAGGAGTTCTCGGCCCTGCTGCCCGCCGTCGCCAACGGGCAGCTCGACATGGCGGCCGCGTCCATCAGCGACACCGAAGAGCGCGAGAAGACCGTCGACTTCAGCGACCACTACTTCATCGGGTACATCTCGGTGCTGGCCGCCGACGGCTCGGGCATCACCGACGACGCGTCGTCGCTCGACGGCAAGCGCCTCGGCATCGTCCAGGGCACGATCCAGGACAGCTACGCGCAGGAGAACTTCACGGGCGCCGAGCTCGTGCGCTTCCCCGACAACAACAGCGCCGTCGCCGCGCTGGGCTCGGGCACGATCGACGCGCACTTCCTCGACTTCCCCGTGGCCGAGGAGTACGCGGCGGCGTCGAACGGCTCGCAGACCATCGCGATCAACGTCGCCGTGCCCGAGTTCCCAGTGGGCTTCCCCATCGCGAAAGGCAACGACGCGCTGAAGACCGCCGTGGACGGGGCCGTGGCCGACATCGTCGCCGACGGCACCTGGCTCGAGATCGACCAGAAGTTCTTCCCGGACCAGCCCGTGCCCGACGAGTTCCAGCCGAGCGAGTGAGCAGGGGGCGACCGTGAACTTCTCCGACGCGCTGGCCAACATCGGCCGCAGCTTCTTCGACGGCGAGGCGATGCTCCGCACGCTGCCCGACATGCTCGCCTACGGGGTGTGGAACACGCTGCTGCTGGCCCTCTGTGCCACGGCGATCGGCATCGTGGTCGGGCTGCTGCTCGCGGTGATGGGCACGAGCCGCCATCGCCTGCCGCGCGTGCTCAGCCGCATCTACACGGACGTGTTCCGCGGCCTGCCGGCCATCCTCACGATCTTGCTGATCGGGACGGGTCTGTCACCGCTGTTCAACCTGTTCACGCGGGGCAACCCGTACCCGTTGGGCATCCTGGCCCTCAGCCTGATCGCCAGCGCCTACATCGGTGAGATCTTCCGGGCCGGCATCCTCGCCGTCGACCGTGGTCAGCTCGAGGCGTCCCGGGCGCTCGGCATGAGCCACGGCGACTCGATGCGGCTCGTCGTGATCCCGCAGGGCATCCGCCAGGTGCTCCCGTCGCTGGTGAACCAGTTCATCGCGATCGTCAAGGACTCGTCGCTCGTGTACTTCCTCGGCCTGATCACGTCGCAGCGCGAGCTGTTCCGCATCGGGCAGGACGCGGCCATCACCAACGGCAACCTCTCGCCGCTCGTGCTGGCGGGCGTGTTCTACCTGATCATCACGGTGCCGTTGACGCACCTGGTCAACGTCATCGACCGTCGGCTGCGCGAGGGCCGCTCGTTCGGGCGGCGCCCGTCGGGCACGGTCCCACCCGCCTCCCCGCCGACGTCGGCGGGAGCGGTCGCGACGGTCACCCCCACCACCTCGGCCGCACCCGCCCCGACCGCCGAACCGCTCGCCCCCGCCACGTCTGGAGCCCCTCGATGACCACCCTCACCGCGCCTCCTGCAGTGCCCTCGGTCCAGACCGCCGGCGACCTCGAGATCCGGGGCCTGACCAAGGACTTCGGCGCGACCCGGGTTCTGCACGGCATCGACCTCGTGGTGCCCGCCGGCACGACGACCTGCATCATCGGCCCGTCGGGCTCGGGCAAGTCCACCGTGCTGCGCTGCATCAACCGCCTCGAGGAGCCCTCGGGCGGCGAGGTGCTGCTCGACGGGACGGACGTGCTGCACGGCTCCGAGGATGCGCTGCGTCGTCGGGTCGGCATGGTGTTCCAGCACTTCAACCTGTTCCCGCACCGGACGGTGCTCGACAACATCGTGCTGCCGCTGCGACGGGTGCGCCGCGTCTCGGCCGCCGAGGCGCGGCAGGTCGCACTCGACCGGTTGACCGAGGTCGGGCTCGCCGAGAAAGCCGACGTGCGACCCTCGTCGCTCTCGGGCGGCCAGAAGCAGCGCGTGGCCATCGCCCGGGCCCTGGCCCTCGGCCCCGAGGTCATGCTCTTCGACGAAGCCACGTCGGCCCTCGACCCCGAGTTGGTCAAGGGTGTGCTCGCCCTGATGAAGGGCCTGGCCGGAGCGGGGATGACCATGGTCGTCGTCACCCACGAGATGGGGTTCGCCCGGGAGGCCGCCGACCAGGTCGTCTTCATGGACCGCGGCGTCGTCGTCGAGGCCGGGCCGCCGGCCCAGCTCTTCGACCACCCGCGCACCGACCGGCTGAAGACCTTCCTCGACCAGGTGCTCTGACTGCAGGACCCGAGGACCCGAGGAGGCGCGGTGTCGGCGCGACCGGCATCGCGCCTCCTGCAGTCTCCGCACTTTTCTCGTACCCCCCGTTCGCGTGATGGACAGGGGGGTCTTGTTTTGCCTGCGATGCGGGCGTAGCGTCCGGACGGGTGGCAACGACGCCATCGGAGACGAGAAGATCATGAACAGACGGATGAGGACAGTGATCGCGGCGGGGGTCGCGGCGAGCGTCGTGGGGGCGGTCCTGCCGGCCCTCGCGGCACAGGCGGCAGCCGGGGGCACGGCCGCCGTGGCGACGAGCGACCGGCCGGACTTCGGCCCGAACGTCACCGTGTACGACCCGAGCGTGCCGGCCTCGACCATCCAGGCCGACATCGACGCGGCCTTCGACGCGCAGTTGCGCAACCCCACGGCGCAGTTCGGCGACCAGCGCCACGCCTTCTTGTTCGAGCCCGGCACCTACGGTCGGGTCTTCGCCAACCTGGGCTTCTACACGGCGCTGCAGGGGCTCGGCAAGAACCCAGACGACGTCACGATCCAGGGTGCCGTCAACGTCGACTCGGGCTGGAACTACGGCGACGAGAAGAACGCGACCCAGAACTTCTGGCGCTCGGTCGAGAACCTGGCCGTCGAACCCGAGTCGGGCGTCGACCGGTGGGCCGTGTCGCAGGCCGCACCCATGCGCCGCGTGCACATCAGGGGCGACCTGACCATGGGCCCGTCGAACCAGGACGGCGGCCAGGGCTACTCGTCGGGCGGGTACATCGCCGACAGCAAGGTCGACGGCACCGTCACCTCGGGCTCGCAGCAGCAGTGGTACACCCGCGACTCGACCCTCGGGTCGTGGCAGGGCGGCAATTGGAACATGACCTTCTCGGGCGTGCAGGGTGCCCCCGCGAACGACTTCGCGAAGAGCTACACGACCCTCGCCACGACCCCGGTCACGCGTGAGAAGCCGTACCTCTACGTCGACGGCTCGGGCGACTACCACGTGTTCGTCCCGTCGCTGCAACGCGACTCGTCGGGCGTCACCTGGCCTGACACGGCCGGCAGCGACCTGCCGATGCGCGACTTCTACGTCGCCCACCCCGGCGACTCGGCGGCGACCCTCAACGGCGCGCTGGCTCAGGGGCTGAACCTGTTCTTCACGCCGGGCACCTACTCGCTCGACCAGGCGATCGAGGTCACGCGGGCCGACACCGTCGTCACCGGCATCGGGTTCCCGACGCTCGTGCCGACCAGCGGCAACGCCGTGCTGACCACGGCGGACGTGGCCGGGGTGAACGTCTCGGGCCTCGTCGTCGACGCCGGCACGCAGAACAGCGACCAGTTGATGCGCCTCGGCACGACCGGCTCGCACGTCGACCACGCGGCGAACCCGCAGAGCGTGCAGGACGTGTACTTCCGTGTCGGCTCGAGCATCCAGGGCAACGCGACGACCACGCTGCAGGTGAACTCGGACGACACGATCGTCGACCACATCTGGGCCTGGCGTGCCGACCACGGCGGTGCCCCCACCGGCTGGACGGTCAACCGCGGCGCCACCGGCGTCGAGGTGAACGGTGACGACGTGCTCGCCACCGGCCTGTTCGTGGAGCACTACCAGCAGTACCAGGTGATCTGGAACGGCGAGCGCGGCCGCACGATCTTCTTCCAGAACGAGCTGCCCTACGACGTGCCGGACAACGCCTCGTGGCAGAGCCCGACCGGCGAGGGGTGGGCGGCCTACAAGGTCGCCGACGGGGTGACCAGCCACGAGATCTGGGGTGGCGGCGTGTACTCGTTCTTCAACGCCAACCCGCAGGTGCGCCTGGCGCAGGCGTTCGAGGTGCCCCGCACCTCGGGCGTGAAGGCCCACGGCGTCTTCACGGTCTCGCTCGGCGACGTCGGCACGATCTCGAGCGTCATCAACGGCGTCGGCGCCTCGGTGCCCACGCCCGCGGGCAACACCGTCCCGAGCCGGGTGGTGACGTACCCGTGACCGCACGCGACGAGACGACCGGCCGCACGACCGCGCACACCACGAGCACCACCGCACGCACGACCGCGCACACCACGAGCACCACCCAACGCACCGCCCGCACGACGAGAACGGAGAGACCCGTGAAGAGACGCATCCTGACCGGCGTCGGCCTGGCCGCCGCCGCAGCACTGGCCGCGACCACGGTCGCCGCCGCACCGGCCCCGGCTTCGGCCGAGGCCTCGGCCCAGCAGGCGATCGTCTGGTCGCAGGAGTTCGACGGTGGCGCGGGCAGCGCTCCCGACCCCTCGGTCTGGAACCTCGAGACCGGAGGGGGCGGCTGGGGCAACGGCGAGCTGCAGAACTACACGAACTCACGCTCGAACTCCGCCCTCGACGGCAACGGCAACCTCGTCATCACCGCGAAGCGAGAGGGCGACGGGTCGTACACGTCGGCTCGCCTGACGACGCAGAACAAGTACACGGCGCAGTACGGCCGGGTCGAGGCCCGCATCCAGATCCCGCGGGGCCAGGGCATCTGGCCGGCGTTCTGGATGCTCGGCGCCGACCTGCCGAACGCCGGCTGGCCGAGCGCGGGTGAGATCGACGTCATGGAGAACGTCGGCTTCGAACCGCACCGCGTGCACGGCACCGTCCACGGCCCGGGCTACTCGGGTGGCGAAGGCCTCACCAGCACGTACCAGCACCCCCAGGGCTGGTCGTTCGCCGACGACTTCCACACCTTCGCGGTCGACTGGGCGCCCGGTTCGATCACCTGGTCGGTCGACGGCCAGGTCTACCACCAGGTCACGCCGGCCAGCACCGGCGGCGACCCGTGGGTGTTCGACAAGCCGTTCTTCCTCATCCTCAACGTCGCGGTCGGCGGTGCCTGGCCCGGCTACCCCGACGGCAGCACCCAGCTGCCGCAGCAGATGAAGGTCGACTACGTGCGCGTCTACCAGTAGGCGGGCAGTAGGCGGGCCGTAGGCGGGTCCGCCGAGGAGGCGCGGTGTGAGCAGGTCTCGCACCGCGCCTCCTTCCGGTTCAGCGCGAGCCGGGGGCGCCGCCGCCACCGGGCGCGGCGCCGGCGGTGGGCGCGGTGCTCGTGTCGACGCGGACAGTCAGGGCCAGCGCGTAGCCCGACGACGCGTCGCCGGTCACCGTCGGCAGCTGCAGCGCCCCGCTGTCGTCGCTGAAGACGTTGTCGTTCGCGAGGCTGACCTGCGCGAGGTTGGCCGTCGACCCGTCGTAGTCCGAGAGCGCGTAGACGGTCCGACACGCGTCGTCGGGCAGGGCGAGCTGAGACGTGGCGATCGCGTTCGTCGAATCGGTGATCGACCCGACGTCGGGGTAGACCTCGAAGTGGATGTGCGGCCACCGGCCCGAGTAGCAGGCGGGGAACACCGACGAGAAGGTCACGGTGCCGGAGGCGTCCGCGACCTGCACCCCGCGCAGGTAGGTCTCGTCGGTGATGCCGTCCGAGTACATCGAGTACCCGCCGGCGGCGTCGCAGTGCCAGACGTAGACGGCGACGTCGGTGAACGGCACGTCGCCGTTCGCCATGTCGAGCACCGTCATGGTCAGCGTGATCGGCACGCCCGTCGCGGTCGTGCCGCCGTCGAGGCTCGACCGGATGTCGCTGCGCACGATGCCCGACCGCTCGAGCACGTCGGCCCCGTTCGACCCGTCGCCCGGGTAGGGCCCGGCGGTCTCGTCGGGGATCTCGCCCGCGGGCAGCGTGCCCGACGCCCCGCCGGTGGCACCGGCGCTCGGCGTCGCGGACGAGGAGGCGCCGGTCGCGTTCGACCCCCCGGCCGACGTGCAGGCGGCGAGCACGACGCTGCCCGCCCCGAGCCCGATCAGGCCCAGCACGCTGCGGCGCGAGACGAGCGTCCGCAGGTCGAAGGCGACGCCCTGGTCGACGACCTCGTCGTCGGCGCGGTCGAGCAGGCGGCCTTCGTAGGCGGGCCCGTCGGGGGTGCGGTCGGGTTCGGGGATGCGGGTGGGGCGTCGGTCGCTCATGGTCACGCTCTCGGCTCGGGGCTGGTCGGCTCGGGTCGATCGGCCGGGGGCCGGTCGCCCGCGGGATCGCCGTCAGCCTGACGCGAGTCCCGATGACCCGCCCCTGCGCCTCCGATGAACCACCCATGAAGGAGGTCGTCGCCGAGACCCCAGGAACTCGCCGAGACACCCGCGCGCGCGGCAGGGTCTCGGCGGCTTCCTGGGGTCTCGGGCTTCCGCCCGCGGGAGTGCGTCAGCCGGTGAGTGTGCGCAGCTGCGCGAGCGTGTCGCGCGAGATCTCGGCGAAGGGGCGGGTCTCGCCGTCGGTGATCCAGGTGGCGAAAGAGACGCCGAAGACCGTCAGGCACGACTGGGCGGCCAGGGTGGCGGCGGGTTCGTCGACTCCGTGCGAGCGGAGCGCGGCGGCCACCTCGATCGCGAGCCCCGAGAGCTTGAGCAGCTCGCGCTCCTGCAGGGCGGGGTGGGCGTCGATGATCGCCTGGCGCCCGCGCGACCACTCGCGCCGTTCGTCGGGGAAGAACGCGGCGGCCCCGTCGAGGGCCGAGGCCACGACGGTGAGCGGCGGGTCGTCGGGCCGGGCGGCCTCGACGCCGTCGACGAAGGTCTTCGAGAAGAACTGCTGCCCGTCGAAGAGCACCTCGCGCTTGTCGGCGAAGTGCCGGAAGAAGGTGCGTTCGGTGACCCCCGCGGCCTCGGCGATGTCGGCGGCGGTGGTCTCGTCGTAGCCGCGGTCGACGAACAGCTCGAGCGCCGCCGCCTGCAGGCGGGCTCGGGTGTCGGGTTGCCAGCGGACCATGCCCCCGAGTCTACGGGTCCCGGGGCATCTGTTGTCAGTGACTGACATCGGGTGTACCGTCGGCATCGCGGCTGATGGCAGTCGCTGACATCATGATCGCCAGGCGCATGAGCAGACCGCGGTCACCGAACAAGGAGCACCCCCATGAACGTCTTTGTCACCGGAGCATCCGGCTGGATCGGGTCGGCCGTCGTCGACGAGCTGCTCACCTCGGGCCACCGGGTCACGGGTCTCGCGCGGTCCGACGCGTCGGCCGCGTCGCTCGAGGTCAAGGGCATCACGGTCCGCCGGGGCGACCTCGACGACCTCGACGCGATCCGCGCAGGCGCTGCCGAGGCCGAGGCCGTGCTGCACCTCGCCAACAAGCACGACTGGTCCGACCCGGCGGCGTCGAACCGCGCCGAGCGCGCAGCCGTGGAGGCGCTGGTCGCGGTCGTCGAGGGCAGCGACCGTCCGCTGTTGCTCGCGTCGGGCACCGCGGGCCTCGCACAGGGACGCCCGGCGACCGAGGCCGACCGGTCGCCGTCGCGCGGACCCGGGGCTCCCCGGGGAGGCAGCGAAAATCTCGCGCTCGACGCGGCCGCGCGGGGCGTGCACGCGGTGAGCGTCCGCTTCGCGCCGACCGTGCACGGGGCGGGCGACCACGGGTTCGTCGCGTCGCTCGTCGCCGTCGCCCGCGAGAAGGGGGTGTCGGGCTACCCGGGCGACGGGTCGAACCGGTGGCCGGCCGTGCACCGCTCCGACGCGGCCCGGGCGGTGGTGCTCGGTCTCGAGAAGGCCGCGGCCGGCGACGTGCTGCACGTCGTGGCCGAGCAGGGGGTGCCGACGCGCGAGATCGCCGAGGCGATCGGGCGGGCTCACGGCCTGCCGGTGGAGTCGGTGCCCGCCGAGCGCGTGGCCGAGCACTTCGGCTGGATCGGCGGGTTCTTCGGGCTCGACATGGCGGCGTCGTCCGACACCACGCGCCGCCTGCTCGACTGGAGCCCGGTCGGCCCGACCCTGATCGAGGACCTCGACGCCGGGGCGTACGGCTCGACGCGCTGAGCGTCGCGGCACGTCTGTCGGAGACGAGAGAGGGGCACGGCCGCGGAAGAGTCCGTAGCCGTGCCCCAGATGCCGATGTTGTCGCATGAGCTTCACGGGCAGGGATGCAAGCAACACCGGCCAATGAAGACGCAAGAAACGTCTTCGACCTGGCAGACGTTACGCGCCCGGGTCGGGACGTGTTCTCAGGTTCACCGGGGTACGACCAGCCACCCGAGGGGTGTCGACGAGGTCCCGCACGGACGTCGGGTCCGGTCAGCGGACACCTGGCGATTCGGGGACCAGGTGTCCGCCGATTCGCAGCCCCGTCGGATGGGACTGCTTGCGCTCACGAGATCAACGGGTGGGACCTCGAGGGCGCAAGTCGCGCGGCTTGATCAGCGAGGTCTGGGCTGAGGGTGGATCGTGGCGTGGTCAGCGACTCGAGGAGCCGGTCCGACCGGTAGGTGAACCGTACGGCGTCGTGCCGCCCTTGTCGAGCGCTGACCCGACCCCCTTGACGTGTCCCGTCGGAGGTGCAGAGGGAGTCGACGGTGCCGACCCTCTCGACGGTCACGCCGTGGGCACCCCCGACGACACGACGACGATCGTCGCGACGATCGACCCGAGCACGGTCAGCCCGAGGTAGAGCCAAAGCGGTGCGGCGCTGCCGCCGACCCGCCGGCGCACGACGACGCTGCGACCGATCAGGTAGACCAACGGGCCGAGGAGGGCCCACCCCCAGGCGAAGGGTCGCTCGAGGCCTCGTCCGCGAAGCGTCCGGTGGTCGAGCCAGGCGAGCACGACGACGCCGACCCAGAGCACCAGCGAGACGACCTGCGCGAGGCCCAGGTCGGCGGCGTCCACGCCCGTCCTGCCCGGAACGGCCTGTTCGAGCGCGCCCCGCATGACGACGACGGTCAGCGCCATGGCGACGATCGGCGAGAGGGCGATCAGCGTCACGAACGGGGTGGCGGTGATTGCGACACGGGGTTCGGCCGCGCCCGCCCCGGTCGCGGTGTCGGCCTGACCCAGGCCTCGGCGGTCGGTCACGATGTCCCCCTCGTTCTCGGGTGGGTCCAGCCCACCCGCGGTCGGCCCGGACGTCGTCGTCTCAGGGCTCGTCCGTACCCTACTGCCCGGCACCCGCGGGGGATAACCCCCGCGCGAGTCCGTGGGGCCGCGTCATGTCCCGGTGCCGGGGCCCCGGCGACGATGGATGACATGAACGAATCGACCTCCGCGACCGGCGCGACCCGCGCCTCCTCGTCCGACCCGACCACCCGGCCCGCCGACCCGACCCGAGGAGGCGCGGCGCCCGTCGCGCGCGTCCGCCACGTCACGAAGTCCTTCGGTCAGGGCGACGGCCGCGTCGACGCGCTGCGCGACGTCTCGCTCGACCTGCCGGCCGGTCGGTTCACCGCCGTCATGGGCCCGAGCGGTTCGGGCAAGTCGACGCTGATGCACATCACGGCCGGCCTCGACTCGGCCACCTCGGGGACGGTGCTGCTCGGTGACACCGACATCACGGGCCTCGACGACACCCAGCTGACGCTGTTGCGTCGTCGCCGCATCGGCTTCGTGTTCCAGGCCTTCAACCTCGTGCCGACCCTCGACGTGTCGGCCAACATCGAGCTGCCGTTCCGTCTCGACGGTCGTCGCGCCACCGCCGACGAGCGGGCCTGGATCGACTGGCTCGTCGCCACGCTCGGCCTCGGCGCCCGGCTGACACACCGGCCCCACCAGCTCTCGGGCGGCCAGCAGCAGCGCGTCGCCATCGCCCGCGCCCTGGCGACCCGGCCCGACCTGATCTTCGCCGACGAGCCCACCGGCAACCTCGACTCGAAGGCGGGACGCGACGTGCTCGACGTTCTGCGCACCGCCTCGACCGACCACGGCCAGAGCATCGCCATGGTGACCCACGACCCGGTCGCCGCCAGCTACGCCGACCGCGTGGTGTTCCTCGCCGACGGTCGCATCGTGCACGAGGTCGACCGCAGCAGCGCGGCCGAGATCTCGGGCGTCATGCTCGACCTGGAGCGTGTCGCGTGAGCGCCCGCGACCAGCTGCTCGAGCACCGGCCGAGCATCCTCGTGGCCGCCCTCGGCACGACCTTCGGGGTCGCGCTGCTCGGCCTCACGCACGTGGTCGAGCAGGTCGTCGCCGCGTCGGTCGTCTCGTCGAGCGTCACCGTCACGGGCCTGCTCGGCGCCGCCGCCTCCGTCTTCGTCGGTCTCGCGCTCTACGTCGCGGCCATCGTCACGAGCAACACCTTCGCCACCGTGGTCGCCGGCCGGACGCCGACCATCGCCCTGCTGCGGCTGCTCGGCTCGTCGGCCCGTGACCAGCGTCGGGCCGTCGCCCGCGAGGGCCTCGTGGTCGGCCTCGCCGGGGCCGTGATCGGCATCGTGGCCGGCATCGCACTCGTCGTCGTCGCCGTGCGGGTGCTCGTCGCGCAGGGCCACCTGCCCGACCTCGCCTACTCGTACGTCTCGGTCGGCGGGCTCGTCCCGGCCGTCGCGGTCGTGCTGACCACGGTCGCCGCGGCCTGGGTCGGCTCGCGCCGCGTGCTGCAGGTGACGCCGCTGAAGGCGACCGAGGCCGCGCAGGACGCTCCGCTGCCCGGCCGCAGCCGCCGCGTCGTGCGGACGGTGTTCGCCACCCTGCTGGTCGTCGGCGGGGGCCTGCTGCTCGTCGCCGGCGTCGTCGTCGGCCTGGCCGACCCGACGGGCGTGCTGGTCGCGTTCGCCGGCGGGGTGCTGTCGTTCACCGGGGTCGTCGTCGGAGCACACGCCCTCATGCCCGCCGTGCTGCACGCCGTCGGCCGGGCCTTCGGCTCGAGCCAGGTGGCCCGCCTCGCCTCCGAGAACGCCGTGCGCCAACCCGAGCGCAGCACCCGCGCCACGATCGGCGTCGTGATCGGCGTGACCCTCGTCACCACCCTGTCGGTCGCCCTCGAGACGCTGCGCACGTTCGTCCACACGCTCGAGCAGGACCCGACGTACGCCGCCCAGCTCGACCAGTTCTTCAGCACGACGCTGCTGGTCGTCGCCGGCCTGGTCGGGTTCTCGGCCGTCATCGCGGCCGTCGGCATGGTCAACGACATGTCGCTGAGCGTGCTGCAACGGAGGCGCGAGCTGGGGCTGCTGCGCGCGGTCGGCTCGACCGCGGGTCAGGTGCGTCGCATGATCCTGCTCGAGGCGACGCAGATGGCGCTGACGGCGATCGTCGTCGGGGTCGCGCTCGGAGTCGTCTACGGCTGGGCCGGAGCCCAGGCGCTGCTCGGCTCGGTCAACGACGGAGCGTTGATCGCCCCGACCTTGCCCGTTCCGCTGCTCGTCGGGCTCGCCCTGACCGCCGCCGTGCTGGCCGGGGTCGCCGCGCTCGTCCCGGCCCGACGCGCCACGTCGGTCACCCCGGTCGAGGCGCTCGCCGCCCGCTGACCGGCGGCCGTCACGCAGGACCGACGCCGCGCCTCCTCGGGTCGCCGGCGGTCACTCCGCCGCTCGGCGGCGTCGCCACAGCAGCAACCCGCCGGCGGCCACGAGGCCGAGGGCGATCAGGCCGAGGGGGACGACGTCGGCTCCGGTGAACGCGAGGGGCCCGCCGGTCGAGGGGTCGGTCGGACGGTCGGCGGCCGGGGTGGTGCCGCCGTCGGCTCCGCCGGCGTCGCCGGTGCCGGGCGTCGTCGCGGTGGGGGGAGCGGTCGGCGTCGTGCCGTCGCCGGGCGTCGTCCCGCCGGGCGTCGTCCCGTCGCCGGGCGTCGGCGACGGCGAGGGCGCCGGGTCGACGGCCGCGACCGACGAGAACTCGACGGTGGTGCCCGCCGAGACCGCCCGAGCGGTCGTGGGCACCGAGACCGTGCGGGTCGCGGCGTCGTACGTCCAGTCCGTGGCGGCGAGGGGTTCGCCGTCGACGAGGACGCTCTTCGGCTCGTCCGCGTTCGTGAAGGTCGCCGTCCACGAGCGGTCGGTGACCTGGCCGTCGAAGGTGCCGTCGGCCGGGGCGATCTCGAGCAGGCCGCCGGTGGGGCGCTGCGTGTACGTGACGGCCGTGCTCGACGAGGCGGTGGCCGAGGTGCCGGCGTCCTCGTACAGCGAGAAGGCGCCGTCGGCCCCGGTGGCCACGGTCAGGGTCACGGCGTCGAGCGGTGCCGAGCCGTCGTTCGCGACGTGCTCGGAGCGGGT
The DNA here is from genome assembly GCF_015350895.1 of Frigoribacterium sp. VKM Ac-1396. NCBI lineage: Bacteria > Bacillati > Actinomycetota > Actinomycetes > Micrococcales > Microbacteriaceae > Frigoribacterium > Frigoribacterium sp. VKM Ac-1396. The sequence continues at coordinate 245,848 of NZ_JADKSD010000004.1, forward strand.
GGGCACGATGCCGCCGCTCCGGACGAAGACGGGCATCGCCGTCAGGTCGGTCGTCACGTCGGCCGTGGTGCCACCGGCGTAGGTCGTGCCGGTGAACCAGTCCGTCCACGAGCTGCCGGCGGGGAACCAGACCGACGTCGTCGCGGTGCCCGCGTCGCCGTTCGGGGTCGTCACGGGTGCCACCAGCACGTCGGGACCGTACAGGTACTCCGATCCGGCGGCGGAGTACGCCTGCTGCTGGTCGGGGTACTGCAGGTACAGCGGCTGGACGATCGGCGTGCCCGTCGCGGTCGCCTCGGCGGCGAGCGTGTACGTGAGGGGCAGCAGGTCCTCGCGCAGGTTCAAGAACTGCGTCGCGGACTCGTCCGCCGCGGCCGGGTACTGCCAGGGCAGTCGGTCGCTGTGGTTGCTGTGCAGGCGGTCGACGGGCTGGAAGGCGCCCATCTGCACCCAGCGGGCGTAGAGGTCCTCGGGCAGTTGGGTCGTGCCGGGCTCGGCACCGGTGATGCCGTACTGGGCGCCGTTGTGGCCGCCGATGTCGTGGCTGATCGACGCGAGTCCGGTCGCCGCCGACTCGCCCGGCGTGTAGCCGACCTGGGTCTTCAGCATCTCCCACGACGACGTCGTGTCGCCGGTGAAGTGCAGGGTGGTGCGCTTGTCGGCCCACGGCCCGGTCGAGACGGGCTGGGGGTTGCCGTAGCCGCCGGCGGTCAGCGAGCCGTACGCCCGCGAGAACGCGAACCCGCGACCGTCGTTCGCCGCGTCGGTCTGGGTGGCGTACTGCTGGTTGATGAACGCGTCGGGGGTGACGCCGTTGGCCGAGTAGCGCGAGTTCTCACTGCAGCACCAGTCGAGCCACCAGTTGTCGACGCCCTGGGCCTGCGTGTCGGCGTGGAGGTCGAAGTAGGCGCGCAACTGGTCGGGGTCCGACCAGTCGAAGAGCCAGCGGTCGCCGTCGCCCTTGGTGAGCTTGCCGCCGGCGGCGGCCTGCGCCTGGGCGAACTTCGGGTCGCTGCCCGAGATGGAGGGGTGGATGTTGAGGGTGTTGTGGATGCCCTCGTCGTGCCACGCGGCGAGCAGGGCCTGCATGTCGGGGATGCGGGCCGGGTCGACGCTCCACCCGTCCCACTTGCTGTCGTCGACGTTCGTGGTGCTGCCGATCTTGTAGTCGGTGTCGATGGCCATGACGTCGACCGGCACGCCCCTCGTGCGGAACTCCTGGGCGATGGCCTCGTAGTCCGCCTGCGACCGGTCGTAGTACTCGCTGTACCAGACCCCGTACGCCCAGCGCGGCAGCAGCTTCGTCGGCCCGGTCAGGGTCGACAGGTCGGCGAGGCCCGTCCGGTAGTCGGAGCCGTAGCCGAAGACGTAGCCGTCCTGCAGGGTCGTGCCCGCGCGGTCGGGCCGGGGGGTGACCACGTCGGCCGCCGGGTCGTAGAGGGCCGAGTCGGTGTCGTCGAGCAGCGACCAGCCGTCCTGGTAGAGCAGGCCGGGGTTCGTGGCGACGTCGCCGTTCGCGGTGTCGAGGTCGCGTCGGTATCCGCCGAGCGCGGCGTGCGGCGCCAGGGTCGGGCTGTCGGCGGTGACGGCCGCGACGGTGTCGAGGTTGACGTTGCAGTTGCCCGCGGTCGTCGGGCAGTCGAGCCGCACGTCGTTCGCCCCGGCGGCCAGGTGCACGGGCAGGCTCACGGTGTCCCAGTGGTCCCATCCGCTCGTGGGCGGCAGTGCCGCCGTGTCGGCGCCGGCGTCGGTCGACAGGGTCGGCGTGCCGGTGCCGCCGTTGGCGTACCGGACCTGGAGGCGGTAGTCGCCTTCCGCGGGCACGTCCACCACGTGGGTGGTCAGGGCTGCGCCGTCGCTCCACAGGCCGGCGGCGAAGGCGTCGCCGGAGGCGCCGTTGTGGTCGGTCGCCCGGGTGGCGGTGCCGGTCTTGCCGGCGTCCTCCGCCTCGCAGACGTCGCCGAAGGTGCAGTCCGCCCCGGCGGCCGTGGCGGCGGGTGCCGGGTAGGCGGCACCGGGAGCGGTGAGCGCGAAGCTGTCGACGTTCACCTGACCGGAGTCGTCCGCCGTCCGCACGACGCGGATGCTGTGGGGCCCGGCCGTGAGGTCGAGGCTCGCCGTGGCGGTGCGCCAGTCGTCCCAGCCGGTGCCGGGGGCGAAGTCGACGGGCACGCCGGGCTGGTCGTCGACCACGACGCTCAGCGAGCGGGTCGTGACCTGGCCGTCGCCGCCCTGCGAGTTCGCGTAGCGGAAGGTCAGGTCGAGGGGGCCGGCCGCCTCGACCGTGGTGTCGAACTGCAGGGCGTTGCCCACGGCCTCGTAGCCGCCGACGAACGCCGTCCCGGTGAAACCCGCGTGGTTCGTCGCGGGGGAGATGCCCTCGAGCCCGGCGTCCTCGGCCTCGCAGAGCACGCCGACGGCACACGTGGGCACCTCTGCGGACGTCCACGGCGAGCCGGTGACGTCCTGGCCCGCGTCCGTCGTGAGGGCGACTGACAGGTTCTCGCTCGTGAAGGAGCCGGTGCCCTCGCGGTAGCGGACGACCATCGACCCGGTGTCGATCGTCAACCATCCGTCGGCACGGGTCTGGCTGAACGGGGTGGGTCCGAAGTCGTCGCGGCCGACGACGTTGAAGGTGCCGCGGTCGGTGAACCGACCGTCACCGGCGTACTCCGTGCGGATCAGGGTGGGCGAGAGCACCTCGAAGCGGGCCTCGCCCGACACGACCGCCCGGCCGGCGGCGTCGTCGGCCTGGGCCGGCACCGCCGCGAACCCGATCGCCCCCACCGCGGTGAAGGCCGCGAGTGCGGTCGCGAGGAGTCGCGACCTCCGGGTTCGGGTGGGAGCGGTCGGGCGCATGTGTTCTCCTCAGTGACGTCATCGTCTGGCGAGTTGCTTGGTGCAGCCTATGCACTTTTCAAGAGCACCGACAGGTCAGCATCGACGCGCCCGCTGCCGAGCCGGCGGGGGTCCCTCGCGACGGTCGTCAGGTTGCGCGTCGTTGCCCCCGAGCTCGCCCGGCTGAGCGGGGCGGAGCCTCCCCGCCGAGTGACTCGACTGGGCTCGTCGACGACCTGCACTGCCGCCAGACGGCCGGCGCGGGTGCAAGAGCCCGGGCCACGCGGCCCGAGTAGGAGATGCCCGATGCCCGTCCTGACGGACTGGCGTCAGGAGTGCGCCCGGACAACGGTCGTTCATCGGGACACCCTTCTCGGGCCCGGCTTGGCTGGCTGAGGCTAAGTGGCGCCTGGCCTGCGGATTCGCGTATGCCTGTCCCGCATAATTGCCCGGTGATGGGGGTCTAAACGCTACGGTCGTCGGATGCTCATCGGATACGCCCGCGTCTCGACGTCCGGACAAGATCTCGCAGCACAGCGTGACGGTCTTGCAGCGCTCGGTGTTGACGATCAACATGTGCATGTTGACCACGGCTTGTCGGGGACGACTCGAGCGCGGCCAGGTCTCCGCGAGGCACTGGCTGCGTGCCGTGCCGGCGACGTCCTGGTCGTCACGAAGCTCGACCGCCTCGCCCGTTCGCTGCGCGACGCGACGGACATCGCCGACGAGCTGACGAAGAAGGGTGTCGCACTGAACCTCGGGGGAGCGGTCTACGACCCCACCGACCCGGTCGGCCGGCTCCTGTTCAACGTCCTAGGCATGGTCGCGGAGTTCGAGGCCGACCTCATCCGTGCCCGCACCCGAGAGGGCATGGCGATCGCGAAAGCCGCTGGCAAGCTCCGCGGCCGCAAGCCCAAGCTCACTCCCTCGCAGGAAAAGCACCTGGTGCAGCTGCACCGCACCGGAGCCCACACGACCAGCGAGATAGCCGAGCTATTCGGCGTCGCCCGCTCGACGGTCTACCGAGCCATCCAGCGGTCGGCCGTTCCTAGTAACGAGGCTGTCCCAGCTCAGCCTTGACTCGGGCGCGCAATTCCTCGATATCGCCCGTGAAATCCAGCCCATAAACAAGTCGATCAAACTTTGCACCTGCTTTCGCCAGCGGTGTGGCCGGGGCTTTGTTGCCCTCGAAACGCGACCAGATGTATTGGCCTAGAGCGATGACGTCATCAACGTCGTAGGAGCAACCGGTGGCGAGGTTTTCTGCCAGCTCCGGATAGGCGGACAGCAGGTCTCTAAACCCCATTTCTTGCCACCCGGCCGGACGCCTGCCTGCGTACGGTTCGATTTTTGTGTGTCCCTCGAGGAGCGCAAGGGCTCTGGCCGGCAGCTTGTCCTCGTCGAACTCGACTCCATGCAGCTCGCAAAGGTACTTCGGGTAAAAGATTGGTGAGAACTTCGCGTTTCGGAAGCAATGGGGCATCAAGCTGTCACGGACGTTCTCAACGTTGTGGTCCTCAGCTCCTGCGATCATGTCTAGGAAGAACTCTGAGCGGCTGTATGCGGTGTAGCCCTTCTCCCCGAGGCGCTCGAAGGCGCCGACGCCAACGACCACCTGTACGTCGTCGACGCTCTCGCCTTCCTGGAGGGGGAGTACGTGCACTCGTTCACTTGACGTGTCGGAGTACGCCATTTGCGTGACTCTCTCTTGGAGGTTCCGGAGGAGTCTGACGGGATAGAGCTCAGGCAGGTCTGCCAGGACGTCGTAGACGCCGCCAAAGTCATCAATCCCAAACTCCTGCACGCCAAAGGTGTAGCCCGGGACGGTAATGCTCGAGTTCGACAAGCCCTTCGCTCGGGCCGAACTGACTCGGCCGACAAAGATGAGCCGTTTATTGAAGGTGTCTAGCTGCTCTTCGGAGAGGCAGGACACTAGCGTTCCAAGCAGTTCCAGAATGTGCGGGTCGCGCAAGCTATAGCCCATAAAGATGACGGGATGTTCGACGAACAAAGTCATGATCTTGGCGATGAGATAGGGATTCTTGCGGCGGTAGGCGTCATAGTCCTCTCCTGTGAAGACAAGAGAGGAAGGTTGCTCGACTGAGCCATGGATCTTATAGATCTCGCCTACGTACTGTGGCGAGGCGAAAAGTACGTCTTGCTGGCCGACAAAGACTTTGTAGCCGGGAAAACTTTCCTCGAGCATCTGGTCGTAGTTCGTCGTGATGATGGCGTGAACCTTCGCCCGACCCAGTTTTTCCCGCTCGCCGTGAAGGTCGGCATCGTCAAGGTAGGTCCGGGAGGCGATGTGCCTTGCGATGACAAGCTTAAGTGGGTCACTCCCAGCGGGCAGCGGCTCAGAGTTGTCCTCGCGTGCCTGCTTGTACGCATCGGATGTCCACCACTCTTCGTGAAACTGCTTCGCAATGAGTGACGCAATTTGTGGCAGGCGTTCATCTCTCACCACGTCAGCGGGTAGCTGGCCGGAGTAGTACTCGAACGGGAAACGAGTAAGGCTTGCTGCGTGCGTCACCAGGCCTTCCCAGTCGGGAGAACCCGAATACCTTCTGGAGAGTCCTGATCCGACGAAAAGTACAGGCAAGGTTTCGCTAGCGCCCAGAAGCTGAGCAAGTTCGTCCAGGCTGTCCATTGCCTCATCTGTCATTTAGCAACACTAACGTGGGCTTTACTCAAAGGTTCGCTGCCCTGCATCGATGATCCGAAGTGCCCGTTGGACGATCGGTCCGAGGGCGGTTGAAGCCCGTTACGCAAGCCACCTCAGAGATGCTTGCCGTGGCTGCCGCCAGAGAGACACGGTTCCGAGACGCGCCGATCTTGGGGTGCTGCGGGGCGCTGGCTGGCGCACGAGACGTATCGTGTCCCTACGGTTGTGAGTGGCACCCGTGCGTCCGCTGAGCTGTGGCCTAAGGGAATACCCTCGCAGGGCTCGTTCCTTTCACCGTCGGCGGCCACACTGAGGGTGTGCAGACCTTCAAGGATCCCGAGCAGTCCGATCCGCCGGTCGCCTTCATCTCCTACTCATGGGCGTCCGAAGGGCACATCGCGTGGGTCACGAACCTTGCTCGGCGGCTGCGTGCCAATGGTGTTGACGTTCACCTTGATCGGTGGGATGTCCGCCTAGGGCACGACCTGAACTTGTTCATGGAGCGATACCGGGATCTGTCAGCCCGTGTCCTGGTCGTACTCTCCGATGATTACGGCCCCAAGGCCGACAGCCGCGGCTTAAGGACCTCAGGTGTCGGCACGGAGACGACCATCGTCTCCCCGACCGTTTACCGCGATCTGGGCGGCAATCGGGTGATTCCTGTCATCCCGGATTCTGGGACCGTCGCAGGGGATCCCATTCCGCCTGCGTACCTCGATGGCAGATCATGGATCGATTTCCGTGGGGATCACGAATATGCCTATGAGCGGCTTCTCCGCGAGCTGCACGGAGTCCCCATTGAGGCTGCCCCGTCCCTAGGTCCTAACCCCTTCACCGGGACGACCGAAGCCCAGGCGAGGGCCGCGATCCGCAACGATCCCGCCCGGTGGAGTGATGCTCGAATGAGCGGCCTGATCGAGGTGAACATGAACGAGAACTCAGGCCACTTTGTCCTCGGGAGCGACGAGACCCGCTTTGGCCTGGCCTTGGACTACCCCGTAGGTGGCGGTCCCTGGCCTGGCAGAGAGAAGCGGGTCCGCCACTTGAGTGATCAGATCGGCTACATCGGTTTGATCGCCGGCGCCACGGAACAGCTGGAGGCATTCGGAGACCTCGCCACTTTGCCTATGTCCAATCGGGTCGAGACAACTGCTCCTGGTGATGTGCTGGTCATGGTCAACCGCGACGGCTACTGGGCGCTCCTCATGCTTGACGACGTCGTTTTCCGTACCGGCTCCAACGGCTACGAAGCCGTTGCGCAACTGCGCTACGTCATCGCCACCGATCGCACCGCCGAACTGACACTCAGCAACCTGCCGCCGAGGGCCGATGCGGACGCATAATGCTCACTCCGGGCGAGCACGGCCGGTGCGCTTACTGCGGAAGATGGTCGTGCGTCCCGATAGACGATCCCCCACTGGATCACTTGCTGTGGGGCGAGCGCACTCGGAGAGGACGCCGTCGTGGTCGTTCCGTGTCGTCGGTGAGCGTGGGCGGAAACGGTCCCTAACGTCGTAGCGTCTAGGGATGCAGCAGCCCAGGGGCCTCGATCAGCTCGTATCGGAATGGCGGAGCTCCGGACCAGGACGTGCGCGCTTCGTGCCGGGCTTCGACCCATCAGGTGGAGGAGCAGCGGCGACAGTTCTCGTGCTGATGGAATCACCCGGTCCTGCCACGATCAAGCAGGGCGAGGACGCGATCAGCAGTGAGGACAACCCGGGGCCGACGGCGTCTGCGTTCAGGCGAGCACGGATCGAGTCGGGTCTGGGCAGGAACGTCTACCTGCGATGGAACATCGTCCCGTGGGCCCTTGGTCGGGCGCCGACCGTCACCGATCTCGACGAGGCACGCCCTGCCCTGGCTCAGCTGCTCGTTTCTCTGCCGCAGCTGCGGGCGATCGTGACCTTCGGCACTCCGGCCCTGACGGGCGTGATGAGGTACTTCACCCTGGAACCGCGTGCGAGGGTCGTGCCCGTGCTCGCGGCACCCCATCTGTCGCCGGCGAACGCCACCCGCGCCGGCGAGAAGCACCTGCGGGCCGTCACGGCCCTACGGCACGCTTCGCTTCTCTGATCATCTCGGCGAGGAGTCGGGGCTGTGCTGCGACGCGGCGATCACGGCCAGGAGATCCTGCGCCCCGGCGCTCAGACCGGCCGACCACACGGCGCGGAACGGGCGCCTCAGGTCGACGGCTGCCGGGACGGTGACGAGGCGCCCGGCACGGAGGTCGTCCTCGACCAGCAACGAGCTGATGACTCCCGGACCCACACCGCCGGCGATGGCCGCCCGGATGGCGCCCGTCG
>NZ_JADKSD010000005.1:0-5635 GCF_015350895.1 Frigoribacterium sp. VKM Ac-1396
GCACTAAAAGGAGTCCGGCGGTGTCCTACTCTCCCACAAGGTCCCCCTTGCAGTACCATCGGCGCTGAGAGTCTTAGCTTCCGGGTTCGGAATGTGACCGGGCGTTTCCCTCTCGCTATGGCCGCCGAAACATTTACCACACACCATTGCTGGCGGTGAAGTCTGTTTCAGACCATGCACCACACCCGTGAAGGGTGCGGCGTCTTGTCTGTCTTGATGTAGATCTGTATTGAGTTGTTCCCGACCGTATTTCGGGAACCACATAGTGGACGCAAGCAGCTTTCCCCCACCTCTACAGGGAGGGAGTGTTGTCAAGTTATCGGCTTATTAGTACCGGTCAGCTCCATGGGTCGTTAGTCCCCACTTCCACATCCGGCCTATCAACCCAGTAGTCTAGCTGGGAGCCTCTCACCCCGAAGGGTATGGAAATCTCATCTCGAAGCCGGCTTCCCGCTTAGATGCTTTCAGCGGTTATCCGTTCCGAACGTAGCTAATCAGCGGTGCCCTTGGCAGGACAACTGACACACCAGAGGTTCGTCCATCCCGGTCCTCTCGTACTAGGGATAGATCTTCTCAAATTTCCTACGCGCGCAGCGGATAGGGACCGAACTGTCTCACGACGTTCTAAACCCAGCTCGCGTACCGCTTTAATGGGCGAACAGCCCAACCCTTGGGACCTACTCCAGCCCCAGGATGCGACGAGCCGACATCGAGGTGCCAAACCATGCCGTCGATATGGACTCTTGGGCAAGATCAGCCTGTTATCCCCGAGGTACCTTTTATCCGTTGAGCGACAGCGCTTCCACAAGCCACTGCCGGATCACTAGTCCCGACTTTCGTCCCTGCTCGACTTGTCAGTCTCACAGTCAAGCTCCCTTGTGCACTTACACTCGACACCTGATTGCCAACCAGGTTGAGGGAACCTTTGGGCGCCTCCGTTACTTTTTGGGAGGCAACCGCCCCAGTTAAACTACCCACCAGGCACTGTCCCAGAACCGGATCACGGTTCGTAGTTAGATATCCAAAGTGACCAGAGTGGTATTTCAACAATGACTCCACCTGAACTAGCGTCCAAGCTTCACAGTCTCCCACCTATCCTACACAAGCCACTCCGAACACCAATACCAAGCTGTAGTAAAGGTCACGGGGTCTTTCCGTCCTGCTGCGCGTAACGAGCATCTTTACTCGTAGTGCAATTTCGCCGAGTTCGCGGTTGAGACAGCTGGGAAGTCGTTACGCCATTCGTGCAGGTCGGAACTTACCCGACAAGGAATTTCGCTACCTTAGGATGGTTATAGTTACCACCGCCGTTTACTGGGGCTTAAATTCTGAGCTTCGCTTGCGCTAACCCTTCCTCTTAACCTTCCAGCACCGGGCAGGCGTCAGTCCGTATACATCGTCTTGCGACTTGGCACGGACCTGTGTTTTTAGTAAACAGTCGCTTCCCACTGGTCTCTGCGGCCTTTCCCGCTCCGGGAGTAAATCCCATCACGGTTCCGGCCCCCCTTCTCCCGAAGTTACGGGGGCATTTTGCCGAGTTCCTTAACCACGATTCTCTCGATCTCCTTGGTATTCTCTACCTGACCACCTGAGTCGGTTTGGGGTACGGGCGGCTTGAACCTCACGTCGATGCTTTTCTCGGCAGCATAGGATCACTGATTTCCCCCAATCGGGGTACGCATCGGATCTCAGGCGCATTGACGACGGATTTGCCTATCGTCAGCCCTACATCCTTACACCAGGTTCACCTTACGGATACCATCGCCTGGCTCAGCTACCTTCCTGCGTCACACCTGTTAATACGTTAACCGCACCAGCATGGGGTCGAGCGTTAGACCGGCCGGCATCACCCCGAAGGGATCCACTCAGCCGGGTTAGGACTCTTAGCACCACTGGATTAGCTTGGGCGGTTCTTCGCCGGTACGGGAATATCAACCCGTTGTCCATCGACTACGCCTGTCGGCCTCGCCTTAGGTCCCGACTTACCCAGGGCGGATTAACCTGGCCCTGGAACCCTTGGTCTTTCGGAGGACGGGTTTCTCACCCGTCTTTCGCTACTCATGCCTGCATTCTCACTCGTGTGGCCTCCACGGCTGGTTTACACCGCCGCTTCACTGGCCACACGACGCTCTCCTACCACTCCGTACGACTGAACCACGAAGGCTTGTCTATAATACGAAATCTACAACTTCGGTGGTGTGCTTGAGCCCCGTTACATTGTCGGCGCGGAATCACTTGACCAGTGAGCTATTACGCACTCTTTCAAGGGTGGCTGCTTCTAAGCCAACCTCCTGGTTGTCTATGCAACTCCACATCCTTTCCCACTTAGCACACGCTTAGGGACCTTAGTTGGTAGTCTGGGTTGTTTCCCTCTCGACGATGAAGCTTATCCCCCACCGTCTCACTGCTGCGCTCTCACTTACCGGCATTCGGAGTTTGGCTGACGTCAGTAAGCTTTTGGGCCCCATCGGCCATCCAGTAGCTCTACCTCCGGCAAGAAACACGCAACGCTGCACCTAAATGCATTTCGGAGAGAACCAGCTATCACGAAGTTTGATTGGCCTTTCACCCCTATCCACAGCTCATCCCCTCAGTTTTCAACCTAAGTGGGTTCGGTCCTCCACGACGTCTTACCGTCGCTTCAACCTGGCCATGGATAGATCACTTCGCTTCGGGTCTAGGACATGCGACTGGATCGCCCTATTAAGACTCGCTTTCGCTACGGCTACCCCACACGGGTTAACCTCGCCACATATCGCTAACTCGCAGGCTCATTCTTCAAAAGGCACGCTGTCACCCCTACAAGGAGGCTCCAACGGTTTGTAAGCAAACGGTTTCAGGTACTATTTCACTCCCCTCCCGGGGTACTTTTCACCTTTCCCTCACGGTACTTGTCCGCTATCGGTCATCTGGGAGTATTTAGGCTTATCAGGTGGTCCTGACAGATTCACACGGGATTTCTCGGGCCCCGAGCTACTTGGGATACCCATTCAGCCAGCGCCAGCATTTCGGCTACGGGGTTCGCACCCTCTATGACCAGCCATTCAAAGCTGTTCGCCTATACTGCGCTGTAACTGCTCCTGTCCGGCAGAACAGGACAACGGGTCCCACAACCCCGACCATGCAACGACCGCCGTCTATCACACATGACCGGTTTAGCCTCTTCCGATTTCGCTCGCCACTACTGACGGAATCACTGTTGTTTTCTCTTCCTGTGGGTACTGAGATGTTTCACTTCCCCACGTTCCCTCTACCCGCCCTATATATTCAGGCGGGAGTCACCAGACATAACGCCTGGCGGGGTTTCCCCATTCGGAGATCCTCGGATCAGGGCTCGATTATCAGCTCCCCGAGGCTTATCGCAGATTTCTACGTCCTTCTTCGGCTCCAGATGCCAAGGCATCCACCGTTTGCTCTTAGAAACTTGACCACAAAGTTGCTGCCAGCCAAAGACTGACAGCTCAGTGTTATCTCATTCGCCAACCACACCCCAAAGGGCGGGTTGGTCTAAGAAATTGCACTTAGTATCACAAACAACAACCAACCTAAAAGGCCGGCCATAATCTGCGACTAAGATGCTCGCGTCCACTGTGTAGTTCTCAAAATACGGGCGGCACCATGATCACCCCGCAAGTAATGCGGAACAGTCATGGTCCAGAGGTAAAACCCCCGACACAACCGTGTCAGGTGCTTGGTCCCTCAGGACCCAACAGCGTGCACGCTCCCCCACCCGAACACCCTCACCTTCCAAACACCCGAAAGTGTCGTACTAGCGCTGATGCTCATCGTGACGAGCCATTGTCAAAGTTCCACCCATGAGCGCCGGCCGAAGACATTCGCTTCGAAACCGACTTGACCCGAAACTCCCCGTGTAAACAGCGGGGCGGGTACATGCTCCTTAGAAAGGAGGTGATCCAGCCGCACCTTCCGGTACGGCTACCTTGTTACGACTTAGTCCTAATCACCGATCCCACCTTCGACAGCTCCATCCACAAGGGTTAGGCCACTGGCTTCGGGTGTTACCGACTTTCATGACTTGACGGGCGGTGTGTACAAGGCCCGGGAACGTATTCACCGCAGCGTTGCTGATCTGCGATTACTAGCGACTCCGACTTCATGAGGTCGAGTTGCAGACCTCAATCCGAACTGAGACCGGCTTTTTGGGATTCGCTCCACCTTACGGTATCGCAGCCCTTTGTACCGGCCATTGTAGCATGCGTGAAGCCCAAGACATAAGGGGCATGATGATTTGACGTCATCCCCACCTTCCTCCGAGTTGACCCCGGCAGTCTCCTATGAGTTCCCACCATAACGTGCTGGCAACATAGAACGAGGGTTGCGCTCGTTGCGGGACTTAACCCAACATCTCACGACACGAGCTGACGACAACCATGCACCACCTGTATACCGACCTTGCGGGGCGACCATCTCTGGACGTTTCCGGTATATGTCAAGCCTTGGTAAGGTTCTTCGCGTTGCATCGAATTAATCCGCATGCTCCGCCGCTTGTGCGGGCCCCCGTCAATTCCTTTGAGTTTTAGCCTTGCGGCCGTACTCCCCAGGCGGGGAACTTAATGCGTTAGCTGCGACACGGAGACCGTGGAATGGCCCCCACATCTAGTTCCCAACGTTTACGGCATGGACTACCAGGGTATCTAATCCTGTTCGCTCCCCATGCTTTCGCTCCTCAGCGTCAGTTACGGCCCAGAGATCTGCCTTCGCCATCGGTGTTCCTCCTGATATCTGCGCATTCCACCGCTACACCAGGAATTCCAATCTCCCCTACCGCACTCTAGTCTGCCCGTACCCACTGCAGGCTGGGGGTTGAGCCCCCAGATTTCACAGCAGACGCGACAAACCGCCTACGAGCTCTTTACGCCCAATAATTCCGGACAACGCTTGCACCCTACGTATTACCGCGGCTGCTGGCACGTAGTTAGCCGGTGCTTTTTCTGCAGGTACCGTCACTTTCGCTTCTTCCCTACTAAAAGAGGTTTACAACCCGAAGGCCGTCATCCCTCACGCGGCGTTGCTGCATCAGGCTTTCGCCCATTGTGCAATATTCCCCACTGCTGCCTCCCGTAGGAGTCTGGGCCGTGTCTCAGTCCCAGTGTGGCCGGTCACCCTCTCAGGCCGGCTACCCGTCGTCGCCTTGGTGAGCCATTACCTCACCAACTAGCTGATAGGCCGCGAGTCCATCCTTGACCAAAATTCTTTCCAACTCCTAGCCATGCGGCTGAAGCTCGTATCCGGTATTAGACGCCATTTCTAGCGCTTATCCCAGAGTCAAGGGCAGGTTACTCACGTGTTACTCACCCGTTCGCCACTAATCCCTGGAGCAAGCTCCAGTTCATCGTTCGACTTGCATGTGTTAAGCACGCCGCCAGCGTTCGTCCTGAGCCAGGATCAAACTCTCCGTAAAAGAAAAAACAGCACAACCGGAATAGGCCATGACTGCTGAATTTGATGCTGACTAAAGAACAAAACAATCTGACGATTGTTGTTGTCCATCAATCTCAAAGAAACCTAAACACCACTCACAACCCCACCAAACGGTGAAGCCACAAGCAATGCCAGGGTATAATTTGGCATTTGACAATGTGCACGCTGTTGAGTTCTCAAGGACCAAACGCAC
>NZ_JADKSD010000006.1:0-540 GCF_015350895.1 Frigoribacterium sp. VKM Ac-1396
GCACTGTCGGGGGCCGTGTCGTGCCGGGTGAACGTCAGGTACGGGACCGCGATCGCGCTGACGAGGCCGAGCACCGTACCGATGGTCCACAACACCCAGTCGATGCCGACCGCCAGGGGCGTACCGAGGACGTCTCTGCCCAAGAGCAGGGTGCCCGCGCCGACGGTCAGCAGCGCCATGGGCGGTGCCCCGTAGAAGTGCGCCATCACCGGATTGAGTCGATGCCCCCGCGCGGTGGCTCGGTAACGCACCCAGTGCATGACGGTCGCCGTGCTGAGAGCGACCAACAACACGCTGGCCAGTGCCCAGACGATGGTCGCGGCAGGGCGCAGCCCCGGGAACTGCAACGGCAGGGTCGCCGCGGCGTTGGCGACGATGCCGGTCCCCATGATCGACGCGAACCAGTTCGGGGTCAGGTTCGACACGATCTGCCCGCGGTGCTCGAGCTGGCGGAACAGACCGTGCGTGCGGGGAGGGGCGACAGTCGGTGTGATCGCGGCAGGCATGCCTCGATCTTCGTACGTGCGTCCGGCTGCCGAT
>NZ_JADKSD010000007.1:0-437 GCF_015350895.1 Frigoribacterium sp. VKM Ac-1396
ACGGTGCTCGGCCTCGTCAGCGCGATCGCGGTCCCGTACCTGACGTTCACCCGGCACGACACGGCCCCCGACAGTGCGTTCGGCGGCTGGCTCATGCCCGTGGTTCCCCCGATGGTGTCTGCCTCGACCGGTGCGCTGCTGCTGCCCTTCCTGCCCGCGGGGCAGGCCAGGCAGAACATGCTCTGGGGGTGCTACGCGATGTTCGGGTTGTCGTTGCTGGCGTCGATCGTGATCATCACGCTGATCTGGTCACGCCTGGCCCAGCACAAGATCGGCCCGGCCGGCATGGTCCCGACCCTCTGGATCGTCCTCGGCCCCCTGGGGCAGTCGATCACCGCGGCCAACCTGCTCGGTGGCAACGCCCACCTCGCCGTCGACCAGGGAACCTCGCACGCCCTGTTCGTCTTCGGGCTCGTCTACGGTGTGCCCACTCTGGG
>NZ_JADKSD010000008.1:0-401 GCF_015350895.1 Frigoribacterium sp. VKM Ac-1396
TTCGCGTCGATCATGGGGACCGGCATCGTCGCCAACGCCGCGGCGACCCTGCCGTTGCAGTTCCCGGGGCTGCGCCCGGCCGCGACCATCGTCTGGGCACTGGCCAGCGTGTTGTTGGTCGCTCTCAGCACAGCGACCGTCATGCACTGGGTGCGTTACCGAGCCACCGCGCGGGGGCATCATCTCAATCCGGTGATGGCGCACTTCTACGGGGCACCGCCCATGGCGCTGCTGACCGTCGGCGCGGGCACCCTCCTCTTGGGCAAAGACGTCCTCGGTACGCCCCTGGCGGTCGGCATCGACTGGGTGTTGTGGACCATCGGCACGGTGCTCGGCCTCGTCAGCGCGATCGCGGTCCCGTACCTGACGTTCACCCGGCACGACACGGCCCCCGACAGTGC